>NZ_SUMC01000110.1 GCF_005047355.1 Actinacidiphila oryziradicis | reverse complement strand
CAAGGACGCGCTCTTCCTCGGCTGCTTCGAGCGCGCGCGGATGACGACGGCGCTCCCGCCGAGGCGGTCGCACCGGGGCGGGGCTGTGACGGTGGTGGCGGTAGTAGGTGGCCCGGCTCACGCCGAGTGCGGTGCACGCCTGGACCCGGCCGACCACCGCCGTGAGGTCCTCCAGGGCCTGGGCGCTGGCATCCTCGAAGACCGAGCCCGCCGCCGGATCCCGTCCCGTGTCCGTATCCGTATCCGTATCCGTATCCGTATCCGTGGGGATGGTCACGTGGTCTCGCCGTTCCCCGTTGCGCTGTCCGTGGCGAGTTCGTCGAGCAGCGCGGAGAGTTTTCCCTGCACCTCGATCACGGTGCGGGCCTTGCCCAACTCGGTTTCCAGCCGGGCAACTTGGCCTTTCAGCCGGGCGATCTCTTTGTCCCTCGGATCGGCCTTCGGTCGCCCCGAGGGTGCGGCCAGTGCGGTCTCGGCGCCCTTGTCCCGCTGCTGACGCCAGGTAGTGATCAGCGAGGAGTACAGGCCCTCGCGGCGCAGCAGGGCACCTTTGTCCTGTTTATTCAAGGTCTCGTACTCGGCGAGGATCTTCGCCTTGTATGCCGCCGAATACCGGCGGGGCGCGGTGGAACGGGGCTCTACCTGCGGATCCGGGGCCTGGTGGTCGTTGCTGCTGGCCACTTCGGGCACTCCTCCTTCTCCGCCCTCGACTGAATGAATCGGTCACTTTACCCGACTCATCACACTTTGACAGAGAGGGAGCCAGCCCGAAAGGGCGGTGATTTGAAACTGTTGCGGGATACCCGCAACGGGATCACACACATGGGTTGGGGACAGCCTGCCAGCGCCTGCCGAGATCTCCTGGCTGCGGGAATCATGTTCGTGGAGGATCTCCTTGCGGCGATGCCGCGATCTCCTGAATCGTTCTGGGGGCACCACCTCGAACTGAGCAAGCAATTGGTACAGGAGTCGATCACTGAACTGCAGATCCGCTACGACAGCAAGATCCGTCGTGCGAAGCACCTCTTCGAGAAGCGCTTCTCGAGTGCGTCTGACGAGGAACGTGATGAGGTAATCCGGAGTCTCACAGCGCTGCCTGTGTGGGGGCTGGTCGTGCCGGCCGCCTGCCCCGCCTGCGACAGCCCGGGGGGCGTCCGTGGCCGGGACTGGTCCGGGGACTACGGCGACGTCTGGTTCCTCCCGCGCCACTTCACCTGCCCAGTGTGCGAACTCGATCTATCTCGCGATGAGCTCGAGCTGGCGGGCATATCTGCGCAGCTCCTTGATGGACACGAGGAAGACCCCGACTGGGAACCAGACTTCGACTGACCACGCTCACCCACCGCCGGCCAGCTCACCGACGGGACGCCCTGGGCGTAGCGAGAAGGCCGGCCTATCCCCTACCCCGCGTCCGTCCCCGGCCGCGGCAACGGACGGCCACAAGGACGTGGGACGTCATGCGGAGCGGATACTGAGTGAGGTCAGCATCTCGCAGCCTTTTCCCATCGGGACCTTGTCCCGCCTGCCTGGTACCGTGCCGTGCCTGCCACGCAGGGAGGACTGAGTGTCCAAGACCGCGCACGAGGACCGCGCTCTCGACGCGCTCGTGCGGACCCTCATCGGCTTCGGCCACACGGCAGCCGTCACCGCGCATCCCGACCGTGGCACCGGTCATCTGCTGACCGTGGACGCCATCGTGACCCTGGACGGCACCGAGTGGGCTGTCGACCACTGCCTTCTGTCCAGAGACAGCCGTATCCCCGGGGCGCGGGCCATGGGCGAGAAGCACCTACAGGAGCCGCTGGAGGGCATAGCCCATGACGCGGGCGTTGCGCTGGCAGTCTCCTACCAGCCCCACACCGGCCCGCAGGCCGCCGCGTACTACGACTCCGTCCTGGACATGGCCCACGCCGCCGCCGCGGACCGCAGGAACCGGTGGGGTTCCGACGGCTTCACCAGCGTGCAGATCATGCCGAACACACCCTCTGGAATCGTCGGTCTGTCCGTCTTTCAGACCATGACCGGCAACCCGTTGGTCAGCCAGCAGATCGAGGAGGGCATCGGAGCGGCCCTGGACAAGAAGCTCACCCGGCAGCTCCGGCGGGCGAAGGACGCCGGCTATCCGGTGATGCTCCTGCTGGACCAGGAGCGCCGCCCCGATGCCGGTAATGACACCGTCTGGATGGCGTCCCACCCCGCGACCGTGCGCGCCGCGGTCCAGCCGCACCTCGACCGATACCCCGGTGTGGTTGACCTGCTGTGGTGGCTCCCGCTCGGCACCCAGCCAGCGCAGCTCATCGCTGGCGAACTTCCCCCGTTCCAGGCAGCAAGCTGATCACGCGTGAAGCCGCCAGCGGGCGGGCGGGCGGCCTCAATGTCGTCGGGAGAGGAAAGTTTTGCCATGACGGCTCAACGAAGCGGGCGGCACCATAGTCACCGGCGTGGTGAGCCCGCGGGGAGAGCGGATGTCGGTGCTGGGGCGGACTATCCAGCTACGCGGGCGACGGTGAGGTGGGCGTGGGTTCGGATGAATTCTTCAGCAGCCAGTGAGAGAACGCAGAGCTGCATGAAGGCAGACCGTTGGCGGGGTCAAATGCCGGTGCACCGGATTGGCCGTCGCACTACAGTGCCCTGATGAGTGAGCAGGACTTGACTTCGCTTGGGAAGCGCAGAGCCGTGTGCCCCTACCCGGATTGCGCGACCGGAACAATGATGGATCTGGGAGATCAGCGCATGATCGCCCCAGAAAGTCGTGAGTACGAGTGGAGCGACTTCGACGCCAAAGAGGGGTACCTGAACGTCCATCCGCATGGTGCCTGGACACAGCAGGAGTGTTGGGTCTGTCAGCTGTGCGGTCGCTCGATCCTGGAAGTCATTGAGTGCCGACGCACGGGGTGAGGAAAGGACGCTCGCACTGAGGAACTAAGCCGTCTGGTGGTCTGGCCGGCGCCCCCACCACGGGTGCTACACACCGACGTACCTGACCGGATCCGCAGCGCGTACGAAGAGGCATCACGGGCGGAGAACGCCGGTGCAGCGCGGCTGGCGGGGGTGGGTTACCGCTCCGCGGTAGAGGAGCTGTGCAAGGACCAGGGCGCCACACATCACACCCTGCACGGCAAGATCCAAGAGCTTGCGGCCAAGGGACTGCCTGCGGACGTCATCACCGCCCTGGACGAAACCCGCGTCGTTGGCAACGACAGCGTGCACCACGGCGTCGAATACTCCGCCGAAGAACTCGCCGACATAGCCGACCTGGTTGCCGAGGCGACTGTCATCCTCTACGCCCAGCCCGCGCAGCGCCGCCGCATGGCGGAATCACGCAGTAAGCGCCACGAGGCGGCCAAGCAGAGCACATAGCCAGGCATTGCCCTTCGGGTCACCGTGGGAGGAATAGTCAAGACTTGTGGATCGGCTGTCACGCGGCTTGAGCGACGCCGCTGCTGGGTGACTCGCCGTAGACCTGGACCGGTCGCCGACGGTGCTGGCCCTACATTCCACCCGCGCTCAACCCGGCAACCATGCTGATCTGGGCCGAGCCTGTCTCGGGTCAGCTCGAGCGCTCGACGCGCGCGAGCCACTCAGAGAGGAGGGCGCGCAGGAGTTCCGGTTGCTCGTGGAGTAGGGCATGTCCCGCGTCGTCGACCACGGCGAGCGAGGCGTGCGGGTAGTGGTCGACGAGGTCGGTAGCGGCGGCATACCCGACCGTCGAGTCCAGCCGCCCCGCCACGACCACTGTCGGACCCGCGTAAGCCGGCGCGTGATCGGGGGTGAGCGCCCACCGTTCGCCGATTCGCTCGAGCGCTGCCTGGTCGACGAGCGCGGCGGCTGGGGCGACGTAACGTTCGTACCATTCGAGCATCTCCGGGGTTTGGATCACGAAGTAGCTCCGGAAGACGTCGTCACCGATCTCACCCGATCCGGCGACGACGCGGTGCTCTGGAACGTCGCGCAGTCCTGGCAACAACGGACAGACGAGCGCCAGACCAGCGACCTGCGCCGGGCGCCTCGCGGCCATCGCCTGCGCGTAGTACGCGCCCGCCGAGTGACCGATGAGGAGGTGCGCAGTCCCGCCAATGACCTCGTCGGCGAAGTTGAGCAGCGTGTCGAGGACGTCGTCGGCGCTGCGCAGCGTTTCGGGAGCGATATTGTCCGGCCCATTCCAGGGAGGTCAGGATAGATCCGCCGCAGCCCCGCAACGCCGTCGAAAACCAGCTCGAAGCAAGCCTCAGCCTCGCGGTGGTCGACGCCGGCGCCGTGGAGTACCAGCACGGGTCGACCGGTCCCGTGCTCCACGTAGTGGACCACCACCTGGCCCACTCGGATCTCCATCCCCGCACGCTAACCGCGCAGGGGGCGTCGCGACAACGCGGCCTCGACCGGGGCAGCCGATGTCGGCCGCCCTCGAGTGGAGGGCTCTGAGAGCCCTGCTGGGGCCTTCGAGCGGGGCGCAGCGGCCCTGCATGCGCAAATACAAGACCCGCACGGGCTCTGTGACCGTCCCCAGGACCCACGTCGAGACCGTTGTGGTCGATGGCCAGGAGCATGCTGTGAAACTGGGTGTGTTCCTGTCGAACACAAAATCGAGGCGCGGCAAGCTGGCTGCCGACAAGCGCCAGCAGCTGGCCGCCCTCGGGCTCGACTGCGCAGCGTAGTCGGGGGCGGCGCCACGGGACTGGTGCCGCCCTGAACGGCGAATATCGCTACTTCTCATCTGGTGGTCGTCGGTAGGTTTCGCGTCATGGTCTACGAGTTCGGCCCCAACGAGCGGTGCCTCCGGCGTTGCCGGGCGACAGTGCCGGTGATTCTGCGCGCAGCGGAGAAGGTCACCAGCCAGGGGGTGCGGGTGCTGGTCGAGCACCAGGAGGTTGTCCAGCCGCTCATGGGCTGGTGGCAGTTCACCAACAGGACCGCGCAGGCCTTGGTCTCGCTGTACGACCAGGGCTACACCGTGGAAGCGGCGCCGTTGATGCGTAACCTCATGGGGCACGCTTACGCGATGAACTGGCTGGCCGACAACGGTGTGCCGGCTGTTGTCGCGCTCTCCGATTACTGGAGCGAGCACCGTCGGAAGCTCGCCGAGAACGTCAATGAGACCTGGAATCTGCCGGAGCCGACGCCCGTGGCGTCAGCGGATCCGCTCGTGTTCGCTAACGCCGAAAGCGAGCGGATCCACCGCAAGCTGTTCGGCGAGCTGAAGAACTTCGACACGATGGTCCGCGCGTACGGGACGGCTGACGTCTACCCCGTCTACCGGCACCAGTCCGCCTACTCCCACACCACGGGTGCGACCGCCGACGCGTTCCTGATCGTGGACGACGGCAAGCTGAAGTTCACCACGGAACCCAAGGGCGGTGAGGCGGACATCAGCGCAGAGCGGCTATGGATTCCTGTGGCTCTGCTTCAGGCGGCAGCGGCGATCAGCCCGCTGCTCGCGGGCGACCCGATGAAGTCCACCATCGACAAGGCTCTGGGAGACCTTGGACTGCCCCGCACGCTGCTCAACCTTCAGCGCGCCCGGCCGCTGTAGGTCCGGCGATACCGGCCGTACAAGGTCTCCATGGCCTTGGAGGAGCCGCAGCCAGCCCCCGCCTGTCACGGCTCCGGTCCACGCCACGGATGGGATCCACGAGGGCGTGCGCTGCAGATGTCAAAATATCTCGGTCGCAGGAGTGCACGCCTGGGCGGGGCCAGGCGTAGGAGAGGTGAGTGCGCGCCTCACCTCCAACTTCTTCCACCGACGCCAAGGGCCGCCCCTTCACATGACCACCTCGGACATCACCGCGATACTGACAGTCAGCACGACCGCGATCACCGCTGTCTGCATGGCCCTCCGCAGGGCCGGCATCAGCGAGCTCCTTGCTGAGGCTCTCCGCCAGCGCGCCCGTGAGCGCCTCGACCGTGAACGGCGGTGGCGCCTGCAGGCGGCGCTGAAGAACACCCCCGCTGGAACTGCCGTACGCGAAGAGGCCGCTGACGGCAGTACCTTGACCATCCACTGTTACGCCCAGCGGGAGGACCGCCACCCGTGGTGAACCCGCCCGATCCAGTCGAACTGCCCTACGGGCTGAGCGCCGAACAACTTCGCGCCTGCGAAGACCTCCACACCAATATCGGTCCAGGCCTGATGGCGATGCTCAGATCGAACTTCAGCCTGTCGATTGCCGACAGTGAAGACATCGTCCAGGTGGCCTTCGAGAAGCTCCTTCCAAGGTGGGCGGGGTTGGATCCATCACGGGCCGCTGGATACGTCCGGCAGACTGCCAAGAACCTGGCCCGGGACCTGTTCCGTCGTCGCAAGCGGGAAGAGCGCGCCAACAGGGCCTGGATGGACAACAACCGGGTCGGGTCGACCTCCCCGGACCTGGATCAGCCGACCGCAGCTGCCCTGGGCCGGGCGATCGATGGCCTGGAGCCGAAACAGTGCGCAACGCTGACCCATCAGCTCGCCGGGCGCGAGGACGCGGAGATCGCCACCTTGCTGTCCGTCGTTCCGGCCACGGTGCGCTCCAACCGGCGCAAGGCCATCCCCAACGTACGACGCGCCCTCGTCAGCGAACTCGAAAGGGACGGTGAGTGACAGGTGAACGAGATGGATGGAGCCGAGCACAAGGACATCGCCGTGACTGTCATCGATGAGGCACACGCCTATCGGCCCAGCAGTGTGGGGTTCGCGGCGGTACTGGCCGCTGCCGCGCGCCGCAGCGACTCCTGGGACCGCCCTGAGGGGGCCGGCGTCCCGGGCGGACTCTGCCCGCCCGGGCCCCTGGACTCCATCAAGGCGATGCCCGGAAACGACGCGTATCGGCTAGGCAACCGTGCCGTCACGCGAGCTGATTGGGACACTGCGAGGACTTGGTACGAAGAAGCAGTTGAGCACGAACACCCTGGAGCAGCGTTCCGCCTCGCCAGGGTGCTTTTGGAGCAGCGTCAGTGCCACGCGGAGGACGACGCGCCCGGGCTGGGCATCCACCACACCGTAGGGATTGGCAAGACCGTCGAGTTGGGTCTGTTGGTGGTGCACTGGTTGCGTAAGGCAGCCGAATGGGGACACGGGGACGCTGCCCGCGTTCTCGATTCTGCACGGTGGGCCAATCATGTGGCTACGGGAGAGCACCGGCTGAGCTCCGAGCCTTTGTTCCGGTATTGGCTGCTGGGTAATCCTGCTCACGACACGCTGGAGAAGCTCGTGGGCGTCAGAGTTGTTCTGCCTCCTTATGAGCCATTCCAAGCGGAAGACCCTGAAACGTTGGCTGTGGTCGCCGACCGCGCCTATCCAGCGCTTTCTTTCTACGGCGCAGCTCTCCGCGCAGGGCCGGGCCCAGGAACCCACGAGAAGGAGGGTGCTGCCACTGCTGCGGAATTGCAGGCCCTTTGTAGTAACGCCATCGTCCCCAGAACACCGACCCCTGAGCGGCATGAATGTCCGATGCCTCTCGTGGACGCGGCCCGGGAACTACGGACTTGGATTCCTGCCACGCGGATGGAATTGCGCGGCGCACTCTTGGAGATCCTCCGGTCCCTTGCTGAGGCAGCTGATGACGCCCAAGCCCTCGCTGAAGCGCTGAAAGAAGGCGGACTCGCTCAGGCGGGTCGTTGGGCGCACGCCCTGAGACGCGATCTCAGCTACGGACTCGCCCGGGCCCGTGCTCTGGCACACGGTCATGACCAGCTCCTCCCCATAGTGCGTGCTATGACCGACAGGTTCTCCTACCAACTTCCTGCCGACCTTCCTCGCGCCCGTCGATTCGTGGTGCTGCTAGCCAGCGAGGTGCGGTTGGCCCACACTGCGCTCACCCCGGTCGGAAGCGACTTCCAAGGCTGCGACCTGAGCAGCCTTGATCTGGAGTGGGTGCCGCTCGAAGGAGTGCGATGGAGCCTAGGCACCCGTTGGCCCGCAGACTGGGAGGAACGGGTCTGTTACGCCTCTGAGCCGGAGGAACCAGGGGTCTTTGTCGTCCGTGCCGAGCCTGAGCGTTGTCCAGCTCTTAGCCTGGTATGAGCAATGCAGTGCACCCGAAGCATCCATGGAATGGCTCGGTCCGGAGCCTTCGAGCTGGGGCTCTATGACGGTCCGCAGGGCCTACACCGAGACACCTCCGGACGGGACGTCCGTGCGGCTCGAGTGTTCTTGTCGAACACCAAACCGCGTGGTCCGCGGATGCGGTCTTCCCACAGCCGATCGCGGACCTTACCGTCATTTTTATGGCCAACGGGGTATTCCACACCGGCTATGGCGTCATCGTCGAACTGTCCAAGAGCGATCTCGGGCAGCCGCACCGACCGGGCCTGATGGAGGAAGTCCTCACACCGGTCGGCCAGCGGGAGCGGACGCTTCTGCAGTGCCTGCGGGACCGCCAGGGCGGTGAGTGCCAGTGTGCGCTCGCCGACAAGACGCCCTGGATGTTCATCCGCCGCCAACGACTGGGCGACAAGGTCGTACTGGTCGCCGCCCACCTGCCGGTCACGCATGTCGCCACGCCCGAGGAGAGCGACAAGCGCAAGGCGATGAAGGAGCGCATCGCCCGCGCAGCCTCCCGGCACGGCCTGGACGCGCAGACCGAGGCCAAGGGCGCGGACGGCCGCCCGGTCACCGACGTGCTGGTGACCGGGCCCGGCGGCCGCAGGATCGGATGGCAGGCGCAATACTCCCCCGTCAGCGCCACCACCGTCCGACGCCGCTCCACGGCTGCCCGGGAAGGCGGCATCACGCCGCTGTGGGTGACCGGTGACGAGCGCGCCGCGCTGATCGACCGGGCTCCCTGGGCGCGGGTCGACGACGTGCCCTGGCAGGACATCGCCTCCCGCCTGACCCTGCTGGTCCGCGGCGGCGTGCGACATCTGCAGGTGTGGAAGTGCACTGATGCGGCCGAACGTGCCTGCCCGGAGACCGGCGGGGCGTGCGGGAGGTTCCACAGCGGGTGGTTCCCGCCGGCGCTGTGCCTGCCTCAGGAGCGGGCCACCGCCCTGGACGAGCTGGTGGTCACCAGCGCCGACGGCGAACACGTCCCCGTACGCACCCGCAACCGCCACGACGCACGGCACGCCGCCTACCTGTGGGCGCCCGCCGCCGACGTCGAGAAATGGCACGCCATCGTCGGCGAACAGAACGGCACCGATACCGACGACCCCGACCCGGACGAACCGATCTCCTTCACCGAACAAGAACTCGACAGCTCCTGCCGCTACGGCGAACCCGGCCAACCCGTCCCCGGCCGTCGGCCCCGCCGCGACACCGCAGCAGCCACGGGCCTGCACACCTTCGACGAAGCACCCGCCTCCCTCTACCGCGCACCCCGCAACCCCGTCCAGCTACGACTAACCCCCAACGAACGAAACGCCATCGCCCAAGAATTGCACTGCCCACCCTGGGAGATCGGCCCCTGCATACGCTGCGCCGCGCCTATCCACCGCTATGGACGCAATACCGGCATGGCCTGCCCCACGTGCATAGCCGCCCTCAACCAGCCGTGAAACCGCCGCCCAGGGTTGGGCGCGCAGAAGTGGCCGTGCTCGGCCGCGCAGCCAGTCGGTCAGCGAAGTGCACAGAGAGACCCCGGGACGTCATGGCAGATTCCCGAGGTCTCGTGCTGTCAGCGCTCCAGCGCGGGAAGGCCGGCCAGGCCGGTGTCGAGCAGGATGCGGTCGACCGTCTCGGTCAGGGCGCTGTCTGCGCCGATGACCGTCTCGATGCCGCCGGGCAGCAGATCGAGTTCCCGGTACCAGTCGCGCAGCTCCGTCTTGCCGACCTCGTTCGCGATCGGCTTGGTGGCGTGGCGGGCGAGGGTTTCCTCGAACGGCACGTGCAGGTAGTAGCCGTGGGTCGGGCCGCGATGGTCGGCGCGTAGCTGGGCGAGCATGGCGCCGTAGTGGTCGGCGTAGAGGATGCCCTCCAGGACGACGTGATACCCGGCGTCCAGGGCGTAGCGGGCGACGGTGTCGATCAGGCCGATGTTCGCCCCGCCCGGTCGGTCCCGCTCGCGCAGAACGACCCGGCGCAGATTGTCCTGGCCGACCAGAGCCAGACCGCGGCCGAAGCGGTCGCGGATGCCGGCCGCAACGGACGACTTGCCCGAGGCGCTGTTCCCGCGCAGGACGACCAGCCTCGTGTCTTCGGTGCCCACCATCACCCGCGCGAGGCTACCGGCGGCCACTGACACCGCCCGGGGACATCGACGGGGGTCTGAAACGCGGGGGTGTAACACACGCGCCAGGAGCGTCCGTGACTTCCTCGAACTCACCGCCAGCTGACAGCCAAGTCGCCAGCGGCGGTCCCCCGGGCCCACACGGAAACACTTCAGGACGGGTCTCACGTACGGCTGGGGGTGTTCTTGCCGAACGCCAAGAGCAGGCGCGCCAAGCTCACCGCGGACCAGCTCCAGCCGCTGGCCGACCTCGGACTGGAGTGGGCGGCTGCGTGATGGGGCCCGCCGCGATCGAGCGGCTGCTGTTCACCGAGAACTGACTCACGGGGGTGCGTCAGCGGGTGGGTTCGGGCTGCCGGAGGAAGGTGGCTGGGAGGTCCCCCTGCCGGAGGTGGAGCGGAATTCGGTTGGGCCATTGCGGGGTGCCCGCGGCCCGGGCGAAGGTCTCAAGGCCGCTGCCGGGCCGCAGGTACACGTAGTCGGCGGCCGCCCGGACCTGGGCGGTGTTGTAGCGGTCCACGTCGTCGGTGCCCATCGTGGTGTAGCCGTGGCCGGCGCCTAGGACGGCCATTAGCCGCGGCCCCAGCGGCAGGACGAGCTCGTCGCAGTTCGCCAACCCGAGGCCGTCGAGGGGACCCGTGCCCAAGTACCCGTCGCGCAGCGCGAGGGCGGGCACGTCGCTGATCAGCAGCTCGCCTGAGGCAGGCCGGCGCAGTTCCACCGGCTCGTCGGCGAGCATGCGGCTGAAGCGCTGGAACCGTTCCACGACCGTGACGCGGAAGTACAGGCCGCTGTCCATCTGCGTAGCAACTCTGGAGATCAAGTCCTCGGCCATGACCTGCAGTTCCTGGTCGCTGCTCGGGGACCAGCCGAAGCGGGCGCGGTGCATCCAGAACAGGGCATCACGGCCGTGCCGCATCCACTGGTCGACGTGCGCGGTGTGGCGGTTGCGCCACGTCTGGTCGGAGACGATCAGCATGGGGATGCTCCGCACCAGGTGCAGCACGATCGCGTCACGGACGGTGTCGGAGTGGCGCAGCCGGTCGAAGAACGTGCCGTTGTCCGCAGCGTCGAGTGCTTCGCGCAGCCGGGTCTCCGTAGCCATCCAGGCGGCCTCACTGGAGTCCGAGGCGTAGCGCACGAAGTGCCGGAATTTCCCGCAGCCTGCCGGGCCCCGCGCGGTCGGCTTGGCATGCATGTACGCGCGGTTCAGGATGCTGACCTTGCGCTCGCCCTTCGGCCCGACCGGCTCAGCAAACTGGTCGAGAAGTACCCGGGACACGACGTGCTGGTCGGCTTTGAGCTGCTGCGGGTTCTGCGAGACCTCCTGCTCCAAACGGCCGTATCGGGCCGGTGTGGGCGGGGGGATATATCTCAGCGAAAGCATGAGAACAGGCTCGCACGCGGCACAGACACCCTTCCCCCAGTTTTCCGCTGCCACAGTGGCCCGGGCCGGGCAGCTCGTCTGCCCGCCATCGCGCGCGGCCCCGCCATCGCGCGCGGCCCCGCTGTCGCGCGCGAGGACACCCGGGGCGCCCGATCTCCTCGAACGCCGCCCCGCTGGCCTGCCCCCCCACTTCTCTGTTCTTCCTGCTGTGGGGCGTCGTCCGGGACCCGCCCCACCCACCACCCAGGCACAGCCGCGGGCGCGAAAACTCGTGAGCAGAGCCCGGAGTACGTGACCGGTCTCACACTTCGGTGCCACAGGTTCTAACTGAGTATCAAGTCCTTCCACTCCAGTACCAACTGAGTCCACCCCCCGCTGGCCCTCTGGAGTGCAACGACACGCTCTGGGCGTCGAGTTACTGCTGAGACGCCTTAAGGTGGTTCTCGCACACGAAGAGAGCCCTGCTCCAACCCCGAGTCGTCGAAAACCTGGGTCGGAGGGGCTCTCCTCGCCGTGCCCTCACCCGCCCATAAGCCAAGGAGGAATCACGTCGTATGAATCGTAAGTGCAACACCTCGTGCATGCACAACTCGTTGCACTGCCGGGCCCGACGCATCATCCGCCAGGCCCTTCGGTACCGGCGCACCGCCGCCCTGTACGCCGTCCGCGGGGCCTCGTACAGCGCCGGCGCCACCGCCGTCAGCCTCGCTGTCCTGTGGGCCCGACACCGCTACTGAGCCCGCACCGCCCGGCAGTACCAGCCACCCGTGGCCGACACTGCCGGGCACCGGCACGGCTACTCTCCCAGCTCGGACAACGCCACTCGCCGCTGGGTCGCCTCGCGCTCCTACCGGCTCAAGGACCGCGACATCGGCCGCACCCCCACCACGGCCACCACCGATTAGAAACCAGCACACAACTCAATAAGGGGTCCCGGGGTCGTTCAGGCCGTGGGCATTGTTGCGGCGGGCAAGGGCTACCGAGAAGGCTGCGTGGATGATGGGGCGCATGCCCTTGCCTCGGCTTGCCCGGAGGCGTCCGTCTGCGGTGTCAGGGGCGGTGTTCGATCCACCAGAATCCGAAGCCCACGGCACCGGTGCCGATGCCGTAGCAGGCGCCGCGCAGCACGTTGGCGGCGATGATGTGCCGGCGGCGGGCGAACCATTGCCGCAGTTGGTCGGTTTGTTTGTTTTCATCCGGGGGGTGGGGGTTGGGCTTATTCTTCACGGTGGGGTGTTCCTCTCGCTGGGGGAGCATCGTCGCGAGGGGCCCGTCTCGACCCGTTGGCGTAGGAACCGGGGTCTGGGAGCTGGGCTCCTTGCTGGTTTCCGGGTTTGTCAGTGGCGGCCGGCGAAGGCGTGGAGCCGGTCGGCGAGTTGTTGGTCGGGGTGGCCCACGAGTCCGCCGTCTTCGCCTTCGGCGAGGCGGTCCACTTCTGCGTCGAGGTCGGCGGTCGGGGCGGCAGCGGTGGCGTCCTGGTGGCGGACGAACTGCTCGAACTTCTCGAAGAACAGGTCGTCCAGGCCCTCGGTGCCCTCGTGGACGCCGTCGCCTCCAGCTTCTTGGTCGCGTTCGCGCTTGGCCTGCAGCAGCCAGTGCGCCGCCTCGCGTTCCTCGCCCCAGCTGACGTGGTGCAGATGGAGACAGTAGGCGGCGCCGCGGAGTTCAGCGCCGGCGGCCAGCTCCCACCAGAACTGGGCGCTTTCGGGATGGCCGGTGAGGTGCAGCAGGCAGGCGAAGACCTGGGTGCCGTGGACGTCCAGGGGCACGGTGGTGTCGTGGGGGGCGGGGGTGGCCTCGTCCAGCTCGCCTACGAGCCTGTCGATATGGGCGGCCGCGTCGGGGCGGGTCAGCCACCAGCGGGCGACGACGTTCAGCCGCTGGCCGGCCTGCGAGGCTCGCTGCACCTCCAAGCTCGGCAAGGTGTAGCCGGCGTCCTCGGCCAGGCGTCGCAGTCCGGCGGCGACGTCGAAGCGGTGCTCGCGGACCGGCGGGGCCGCGTCGGTCAGCAGCTTGTCAATGGCGGTCATGTGCCGCTCACCTTTTTCCTTGTCCTGCGCGGGGTGGCGTCGGTTTTCTTCGCCTGGCCAGGCCGGTTGAGCACCTGGTACAGGCGCTCACGGCCCCGGCGGCAGCGGTAGTCGACGGTGCTGTCGGTGATGCCCATGTACCAGGCGACGTCGTCGGTGCTCTTACGCATCCAGTAGCGCAGCACAAGGGCGTCGAACTGCTTGGACGGCAGGTGGGCGAGCGCCTGGTGCAGCCGGTCGTCGCTGTCCGTGAGCCTGGCCTGCGTGTGCAGCAGGGCCTGCGATATGACGACCCGTCGCACGATGGCCCACGTCTGCTGCTGGAGGTTGCTCTCCGTCAGCAGCTCGTCCCAGTGCCTCAGCGTTTCCAGGAAGGCCCGGTGGACCGCTTCCTCAGCGGCCTCGAAGGTTCCCAGATGGACCAGCGCGTACTGGTGGTACGCCTCCTGGTTGGTGATGTAGTGCGCCTCGAACTCCAGGGGGAGCGAGAGCGGTGTCCTGACGGGCAGACTCCCGTCCTCAAACAGGTTGTTCACGAGGGTCCTCTTCTTCGAAGACTCGGTGGGCGACACCCGGCGGACAGCCCGGGCGCCGTAGGCCAAAGAGACCTGAACACCACCTAAGCCGCCTTGACGCAAGAAAACGCATGCGCATCCGCAGGAAAATCACGGACAGATACACCAGCGATGCGGAACGTGATCTTCCATGACCTTGTGTCACCAGTGGTGAGCTGTGCGTTTGTTCTGGGCGAGGCCCCATCGACACCCGACGCAACAGTGACGCCGTGGCACACGTCACAGTTTGCCGACGGCGCACACGGCGCGCACACGCCCCATGCTCTCACTCGTACGAGTGAATACCGGCGGCCACCAGTAAAGTTCCCCCCACCCCGCCCACGCCACGATCACAACGGACACGGACAACAGGGCCAACCGCCGCGCCCCAGGACACACCGGCATTGGGGACGCCCCGGTCAAAGTGACCCTGGTCGTCTTGACCCCAGCCTCTGGGAGCCCCGGGCGCACATGACCGGGACGAGCTGGCCGCCGGGCTTCACTCGAGTGGGGGATGGACGGCGGGGCGGGGCGGGAGGATGCTCCGCAGAAAGCTTTGGAGGGCTCGTCGTGCCGTACGCGGCCGGCTACGGGGGCGGATCGCGCCGCGGTCGATGAGGCCCTGGATGTAGGCGGGCCAGTCGGCGCTGAGCATCTGCTCGGGGGAGACCGCCCCAGATCGCGCGGGACTCCCGCAGTTACCGTGAGGGGAATCATCGATCTCACGAGGGAGCACGAGTGTCGTCGGCGGCGAGGGAACGACTGGCTGCGTCAGTGACGACTGGGGTCTGGCACAGATCTTGGGGAGCGGTCGCGGAGGGTCACGAGAGCAGGATCATCTTGCGGAGGAGTTCGAATCCGGCGCGCCCGTAGAGCTGCCTTTTGATCTTCTTGATGCGGTTCACGGCGCCTTCGGTGCTGCCCGAGTTCCAGGGCAGGGTGAGGCCGGCGGTGACGGCGTCGAAGTCGTTGTTCATGCTGCGGGCGAAGCCGGCCAGTCCGGGCAGGTCGTCGTGGATGACGGCGTCGATCCAGTCGGGGAGCAGGGAGCCGAGGCGGCAGGTGAGGATCGCGCCGAAGTCGCGGATGTGCTGGTGGGCGGTCTCCAGTTCAGGGCATCGGGACAGGATTGCCTTGAGGTGTTGCCGGTCTTCCTCGCTGAGGGTGACGGGGTGGCGGGTGAGCCATCCGGTGACCTGGCGGACGCTCGGCGGTGCGGGGGCTGGGGCGGTTGGGGTGGGGCGGAAGGAAGCCAGGTAGTCGCGGACGGAGGCGTACCCGTCGGGGTAGCCCTGTGCGGTGATCTCGCGGTGCAGGGCGAGGGCGTTGGTGCACCCTTCCGACCAGCGGTGTTGCAGGTAGGGCTTGTAGGGATCGAGTTTGCTCGGCCGCGGCGGCATCCCGGTGATCATGTCCTGCCAGCGGGCGGCGTGCGCGTAGTTCAGCACGGTGCGCCGGCCCCAGCCGAGGTGCCGGGCGATCGCCCGGAGGCTGTGTCCCTGGGCGATCAGCTCGTGGACCTGGGCATGCGCGGCCCGTTTGCGTTCCGCCCGGCGCCCGGTGGGCACCGCGTCATCCACCGACTGGGTGTCCTCTACCGGCTGCGGCTGCGGGACGGGTTCGCGCAGGCAGGAGCGGTGTGCGCCGACGGTCTTCTCCACGGCCTGGCCGAGGTTCTGCCAGAGATGGAAGCGGTCGGCGACCTGGACCGCGTCCGGGGCGCCGCGCCGCGCGCCTTCTGCGTAGGCGCCGGCCCGGTCCCTGCAGATGATCTCGACGCCGGGGTGCTCAGCCAGCCAGGCGGCCAGCGGACCCGCCTCGCGCCCCGGCAGCACGTCGATGACCTGATGCGTCTCACCGTTGGTGATCACAGTCGCGTACACATATCCGCGGCGGGTGGCGAAATCGTCCACCCCGAGGACCCGCGGCACTCCACGCTCGGGATCGGGCAGCGCCATCACCCGCCGCAGGAACGTCATGCGGCCCGCCACGATGCCGAGGGACGTGGCAAGCCGGGCCCCGGCCCGACCGGCGAGCGCCAGTCCGATCGCCTCCAGCCAGGCACCCAAGCGCCGCGTGCAGCGGGCGTACGGAGTGGTCAGCTGTGAGAACCCCTCGGCGAACGTCCGGCGGGCACACTGCTTGTTGTCGCAGATGAAACGGCGTACCAGCAGCGTGATGACCACGGGCCGGCCGCCCAGCGGAAGGTCGCGAACCCGCCGGAGGTAGCGATCGTGGACGCGGCCGCAGCACCGTCCGCAGTCCGGGCACTTCTCACGCGCCGCCCGACGGCGCCCGGTGATGCACACCAGTCCCAGAGACGACCGGGCCGTCTCGACAACGAGCTCGTCGTCGAGGCCCGCGAACACCAACGCGGTCCAGCAGGATTCTTCGAGGTCCATGTCCGACCGTCCGCACCCGTGCCCCCGCCCGCCACGGCCAGTTCCAGACCTGATGGAGCGTCACTGACGGTTGGGTAGGCGCGTCAACCCGATCGCTCGCACCGGCGCACGACGCTCCACTCGAACACGGTCATCACCCTCTGCGACCGCTCCCCAAGATCTGTGCCAGACCCCACTTCTCACCTATAGAGCCAAACGACTGTGTGACTGGGTCGTCAACAAAAACGCCGTTTGGGTACACGGCGACCGGATCACCGACGGCCATGTCGCTCTCGACATGCGCGCGATCGTCGGTCTCGATCCGAGCGTGGTGAACAAGGACGGGCAGTGGGTGATCCGCAAGCACGCCTTTCCGAAGTGGCTGGGCGAGGATCACCCTGACCTCTCCGGCATCCTCCCGGACGCCGGATCCGGCTGGAGCGAGGTCAGGTGGTCGAACTGGTCGACGGCAGGTGCCCGGATCGGCGCGGTGAATGGCAGGGCCGTGGCAGTGCACCACGAGTGGCTGTCACGCCTGCAGGAGGGCTACCGGCTCGAAGGGGCCGCCGATCGCAGCGTCCTGCGTATCGTGAGTGAGGAGCCCACGCCGGTCCTGCTCGCGGGCCCGAACAACCCGCAGCACGCCGTGGTGGGCGTGGTGATCCCCATGAAGATCGAGGCAAACGAAGCCGTGCTCCAGGCCATCGTGCAGGAGCTCAGCGAGTAACCGGCCCGCCTCGCGGCCACGCACTCCGACGGCACGGCGCCTCCCTGCGCGACCTCCAGGCGATCAAGCCGTTCGTAGAGCGCGCGGACGAGGCGGGCGCGGTTCTGGACGCAGCGCACGGTGCCCTCCAGCGTTGTGGACAGCAGGCCTTCCGCCTGACGGAGGACGACTTCGGCGAGCGCACGGGGCGTGTGGTCACCGCGCGACGGCCTCGCTGTCGACCTGGAGGAGCAGCAGGTCGTAGACCGGGCCGCCGGGCTCGTTGCGGTACGGGCCCGCGTACGTGTAGCCGAGGCGGTCGTACAGGCCGCGGCCGCCGGTGTTGTCCGGGCGGACCAGGAGCGAGGCGTAGTCGGGGTACGAACAGGTCGGGCTGCTGCTGACCGGAGCCGCCCACGCGGTCGCCGCCGATGTGCGCGAGTACGCGAGCAGGCTGCCCGACGACGACGGCCGGCGCCTGCTCGCCGAAATCGTGCTGGGCGAGGCCGACGGCCGTCTGCCGCAGCGGTCCCGGAACCTGCACGGGGTGCAGAACAAGGCCCGCATGCTGCGTGCGCTGTACGAGAGGCTGGACCGGCTCCAGGACGCCGTGCCCGCCGTGGAAGCGACAACCAGCGTCTTCCCCCTGATCGTCGCCCGGCGCCGCCCCCCCCGTCGGCTGGGGCTTGTGCGAAACTCGATCACCGCAGGTCAGCGGGCCGCTGGCGAACTCCTTCGAAACGCGCGGCTGCTGATCTCGGAACGCTGTTTCTATCGCTGCAGGTCACTGCACGTCGTTGTCGGCTGTTCCTGACGGTTTATGCGGTCCCCCCCGCTTCAACCAGTTGACGATCGCTCAGACGAACACAGTGCTCCTGTACTGGATCACCGGCGCCGAGATGACCCTCGCCTACTCGCTGGTCGGGGGATTCCGCCGTGCCGACGGGACCTCAGGTTGATTTGATCTTCGTGGTCGTGGTGACGTCCTTGCTGTGGACCGGTGACGCGATAGCTAGTTGCGTCCCCGCACCCGGATACCTCTTCCCGCATCGAGAGGAAGTATCCGGGTGTAATTCCCCGAGCGTCACAGGAGGCCCGGACGTCCGAGAGGGGATCGCAGAATTGCTGCTAGGCGGCGATCCAGGTCCAGCGCGTGTAGCTTCCATCGTTCACATAGCAGGACGCCCATGTGTCACCTGTCGAATAGTGGCCGATATAGCAGTTCGGGTTACCGGCGGGGGCGAGGGGGTAGTTCGACGTGACGCCGAACTGCATGGTCTGCTGATAGCCAG
This sequence comes from Actinacidiphila oryziradicis, assembly GCF_005047355.1. Classification (GTDB taxonomy): domain Bacteria; phylum Actinomycetota; class Actinomycetes; order Streptomycetales; family Streptomycetaceae; genus Actinacidiphila; species Actinacidiphila oryziradicis. The sequence continues at coordinate 5,685 of NZ_SUMC01000110.1, read as the reverse complement.
ATGTACCACAGCCGACAGTGACCACCGTACGGGCGAAGTCCCCGCTCGGGCTCTTGGGCACGCTGAGGCATATCTGACTGGCCGAGCCGCCGCTGCGTACCATCATGATCTTGCTGCCTGCCTGACCCCAGTGCTGGGTGGAGCTCCCACTATTGCAGGTAACCATCTTGACGCTGTACGCGTACAGCTGTCCGTTGTCCGTGCCCTGGAGGCACTTTCCAGTCGCAACGTTCTTAATCAAGTATTGGGAAGCTGCACTTGCGGAAGGCGCGGATATCACCGACTGCGTGATGGCCGCTGCGGCTACCAGTGAAACAATTGCCCCAGTTTTGATCCTCATTCGCCATTTCCCTTTCATGTCCATGGTGCAGGCAGATTCTGTGACCACGCATCACCGTCGGGTAATGCCGTGGATGACCTTGTCGGCCAGGTCCGGGTCGCACGGCGGGCCACCACCGGCTTCCCCGGCCATCCGTTCTCTCTGGTGAACTATTCATAGCATAGAACCATTCCCTGACGCTACCATTACTCCATGACCGCACAACCGCACACCGGCCGCGACGGCGGATCGGCGCAGCCCCGGACGAGGGGAACGGCGTTCCTGCTCGCACAGGTGGGTGCGCACGCCGCGGCACGATTCGGCGAGCGAATCAGCGAACTCGGGGTGATCCCCGCCGATGTCGGACTCCTGCGCATGATCGCCACCCAGCCGGGGCGCAGCCAGCAGTCCCTGGCCGAGGAACTGGGAGTCGTGCCGAGCCGGGTCGTCGCACTGGTCGACAACCTGGAACGCAAAGGGCTCATCGAACGGCGGCGAAACCCACAGGACCGCCGCAACTACGCACTGCACCTCACCCCTGAAGGCACACACGTCATGACCGAGATGCGCAGGCTCGGCTCCTCACACGAGGACGACATCTGCGCCGCGCTCAGCGACACTCAGCGCGCACAGCTCGCCGGACTACTCCAAGCCATAGCCGCCCAACAAGGTCTCATGCCAGGCGTCCACCCCGGATACCAGCAGTGACCATGGTGGCCACGTCGACGCCCGCTCCCAGGGCGCAGCGTCGGATCCCGACGGGAAGACGCCAGCGAGGAAGGCCGCGAAGAGAGAAGACACCTCGCCGAGCCGTCAGCCGAACCGCGCGGGAACCCTCGCACCTGCACACCGCAGCCTCGTCATCCAGACGCTCACCGCTCGACCGGGAGATCTGGGCACGGTCTGTTCAACGACTTCCGTGCAAGGTTTCACGCAAGCCCCGTCGGCTCCGGGCGACCACCATGAAGCCCCCGGCGGCCCGCTCTGCACCAGCGGTCGCCGGGGGCTTCTCCATGGCTTCGTAGGTGAGTTTGGTTTCGTACAGAGCCAGGCCGGGCCGTGTTCGCGCAGCAACTCCAGCGTGGTCGCCACGATCGGGATGCGGCCGTCGTAGGAGTGGTAGTTGCCCTCCGTCCAGATGCCTTGCCAGTGGGGGTGGGTGAGGTCGGCGACCTTCGACATCTGGCTCTTGGCGGAGCGCTTGCCGACCTGGTGGAAGACGAGCAGGACCGGCGGGTGCACGCGCTCGTACCGCTCCGGCTCGGGCGCGGGCCTTGGCGTACAGCGACGGCCACAGAGCCTCCGCGCCGGGACGGCACGCGGTCACCAGCGCCGTGTCAGTGTCGGCGATGACGCGCAGCGCCTGCTCGCTCCACACGCGGCCGCAGTACATGTCCCGCCGCACGACCGTCTCGCCCATGTCGAACACCCGCACCTGGTCACCTCGCTTCCTCACCCTGGCATGCTGCACCGGGCAAGCCCCCTCTCGCAGGAAGGCTTGCCCGGCGTCAGGCGCGCCTTTCAGCGGCCGGCGGGTTCGGGGTAGCGCTTGCGGCGGCGGTGCGGGTCGTCGACGCCGATCTCGTACCAGGGCTCGCCGCGCTGGAGCCGGGGCAGGGTGGTCACGAGGACCGCGACGGTGATGCCGCGTACGGCCTTGGCGAGCGCCTGGCGGCGGTTGTCCAGCAGGTGCTCCGCCTTGCCCGCCAGGACGACGTGCAGCGTCGGAAAGCGCTCGCTGCGGGTGTAGCGGTAGCGCGACCAGAACGGGAACGTGCCCCCGATGGTGCCGCGCGCTCCCTCCCAGACCCGGTGCCCGGCGTAGCGCTCGCTGGATTGGCTGGCCACGGTAGCGGTCCTGCCACCTGTCTTGGGTGGTGCCTTCCATCCAGCGCCCGGGCGTGGTGCGCTCCAGGCTGGCAAGACGGCCAGCGCATCCGGCGCGGTCGCGCCGGATGCGCTGGGCTGACCGCTGGGCAAAAGTCTTCACGCGAACCTGTAGTGGAGCGCTTTCCCGTTCGTCATCCCCATGACGAACGGGAAAGGAGACCGCTCATGGACGTCGTCACTGGTACACAGGTAGCGATTGCCCTGACCGTCGAGATACCGCGGGAGCGGATGTGGGAGTTGGTCACCGCGGTGGACCAGATCGGTGAGTGGAGCCCGGAGGCGATGAGAGGCACCTGGGACGACGGTGCCCTCGGCCCGTTCGCGGGTGCCCGATTCACCGCCCGCAACCGCCATGCCGACGGACCTGTCAGTACGGTGACCTGTGTGGTCATCGAAGCGGAGCGACCGCGCACCTTCGCCTGGACGGTTCTCGACGATTCCGGCCTGGTCGGCTCGAGGTGGCGCTATGAGCTGCGAGAGGGCGGCAAGCCGGGAAGCACCCAGGTTTGTCACTCGTTCACGCACGGTCCCGGCATCACCGGCGCCCGAGTGGGAGCCGAGGCCGATCCGCAGGCGCTCAACCGCCGTCTCGTCACGCTGTGCCGAAACATGACCACCACGATCGGCGCGATGGTCACCGCCGATAACGCGAACGGAGCAACCCGATGAAGTACCTGATGTTGGTGTGCACGGACCCGAACTACACCCCCGGCCAGGACGACGGCGCCCCGGATGTCCAGGACTGGGTCACGGAAACGGACGGCAAGGGGATCCGGCTGATGGGCAACCGCACCCGGCCGGCGAGCGACGCCACCACGGTTCGCGTCCGCAACCGGGAGGTGCTGCTGACCGACGGACCGTACGCGGAGACCAAGGACCAGATCGCCGGCTTCGACATTCTCGAGTGCGCCGACCTCGACGAGGCCATCGACGTCGCGTCCAAGCACCCGATGGCTTGGAGCGGGATGATCGAACTGCGCCCGTTCTGGCCCGACGACGAGGACGAGTAACCACAACTGACGGACGGCGAGGACTGGTGAAAGCCCAGGTGAAGGACCACATCGCCGGGATCTACGCCGACGGTTGGAGCCGGATCGTGGCCACCATGATCCGGTTCACCGGTGGCGACTGGGACCTGGCCGAAGAGTGTGCACAGGACGCGTTCACGCAGGCACTCCAGAAGTGGCCGGAATCAGGCATACCGACCCAACCACTGGCCTGGCTCACCACTGTCGCACGCAACCGCGCCATCGACCGGATGCGTCGCGCATCGACCGAGGCGGCGAAGCTGCGAGAGGTGGCCGCGATGGAACCGGAGCAGGCGCCCCCCTACGTCAACGACAGCGAGATCCCGGACGAGCGCCTTGAGCTCATGTTCACCTGCTGTCATCCGTCGCTGAATCTCGATGCTCAGGTGGCCTTGACCCTGCGGAGTCTGACCGGGATGAGCACCGCCGAGATCGCGCGGGCGTTCCTGGTGCCGGAACGCACCATGGGCCAACGCCTCTTCCGAGCCAAACGGAAGGTCGCCCACGCAGGCATCCCGTTTCGCGTGCCACCCGCACACATGCTGCCGGACCGCCTTCCCGCCGTACTCCACGTGCTCTACCTGCTGTTCAACGAGGGATACGGAGACCCGCGAAAGACCCGGCTGACCCAGGAGGCCATCCGTCTCGCCCGCGTGCTCACGGTGTTGATGCCCGACGAACCCGAGGCGCACGGCATGCTCGCGCTGATGCTGCTGCATGACGCCCGGCGGCCGGCGCGCATCGACGCGAACGGCGAACTGGTCACCCTGGAGGAGCAGGATCGCTCGCTGTGGGAACAAACTCAGATCGCCGAGGGCACCACGATCCTCGAACGAACGCTGCGACGGCGCCGGGCCGGCCCGTACCAGATCCAGGCAGCCATCGCGGCCTGCCACGCCACCGCGCCGGTCGCGGCCCAAACCGACTGGCCACAGATCATCGGGTTGTACGAGCAACTCGCGCTCGTGGCGCCAAGCGTGATCGTGGATCTGAACCACGCCGTCGCCATCGGCATGGCCGACGGCCCCCACGCGGCGTTACCCCTGGTCGACGCGATCGCCGAGACCGGGCAGCTGAACGGGTACTACCTGTTGCACGCGACGCGTGCAGACCTCTTGCGACGCGCCGGCCGCGCAGCGGAGGCCGACGACAGTTATCGCGCGGCACTCGACCTCGCGCCCACCGAGCCCGAACGGCGCCTTCTTCGCAACCGGCTGGGGCTCCGCTGACGGCGGCGCAGCCGTCACATCGGACACCTCCTCTGGCGCTCGTGTCGTTCCCCCCGGGGGCCGGGGTAGACCGCGCCCGGAAGCGGGACCGAACCCGGGAGCCACCCCGCGCACACGAAGAAGCCCGACCGAAGCGATCTTGATCACTTCTGCCGGGCCCCTCCCGGCGAGCTACAGCCAACCAGTTCCACACCGTCCGTCTGGTGACCCCCGCAGCCGACGCAGCCAGCCGAACGTGGGCCGACGACAACTCCCCCGCCCGTCCAGCGCCGCAAACCGAGCCACCACCACCTCCCGCAGCAGCCGGCCGTCACCATCCGGCATCTCCACCACCTCCACCACGCCTGACACCACAGGCTGCGCAGGCAGCGACATCTCCATCCCGACACACCGACCAGAACCACACACACGACGGAAAACCCAACGCTTCAGGTTTGCCAGCCCATGCACTCGGCGTCCCACTTACACGGCGTTCAGCGCCACTCTTCAGCAAAAAACCGGCGTGAACCGTTCAGCACCACCCCCCGGCCCCTCGCCACTACCAGCGCGAACACATCCCCAGCACCCACTGAAACCTAGCGACGAACCCACAGAAAAAACCACGCCGAACATCACCACCCTCGCCGAGATCCTGCCCGGCGTCACCCTGCACGGCCAGGACGTCGGGAAATGGCTGACCAAGCAGCGTCAGCACGTCGTCTGGAAGAGCCTGATGCCAGAGCAGCGAGAACGTCTGGAGCAGCTCGGCGTCGAGCCCACCACCGCCCCGGCCCCGACGTCCGCGAAGGGCGCTGGGGGCGCCTCTGGAGCCTTCGAACGAGGCGTAGCGGTTGCGCCAGTACAAGACCCGTACGGGCTCTGTGACCGTCCCCAGAGGCCACGTTGAGGCGCTGGAGGACGGCTCGGGAGAGGTGAAGCTGGGGGTGTTCCTGTCGAACACCAAGTCAAGGCGGGCCAAGCTCACCGCGGACAAGCTCGCGGTCCTCGCCGAACTGGGACTCAACTGGGCGTGACCCGCATAGCGTCAGCCGGACGTGCTCGGGTGCCCGGGATGTGGTGGTGAGCCTCGGCCCTATCTCATAGGCCGGAGTAGAGAGGACGGCCGCCACTCCCAGCAGTCGGCGCAGTCCTCCGCGTGCTCGGCGCCTCGGCCGTCCCGGAGGACGGGCGCCACCCGAGGCACATGGGCCAGGACCTCGGCCGCCTCTTCGACCTGCCG
>NZ_SUMC01000011.1 GCF_005047355.1 Actinacidiphila oryziradicis | reverse complement strand
TCCGAACCGCCCATCCCCAGCCGCGCCGTCGACCCGTTCATCTTCGAAACCGGCGACCTGCTCGTGCTCTACACCGACGGCGTCATCGAAGCCCGCTCACCCGACCGAGACTTCTACCCTCTCGCCGAACGGGTCGCCTCCCTCCCCGCATCCGGCCCCGACGCCCTGCTGCACCACATCCACCGCGACCTGCTCGCTCACACCGGTGGGCGACTCGACGACGACGCCGCCCTCCTGGTCATCGAACGCACCGCCTCCCACCACCTCCACCGGCCGCATATCACGGCCCACCCCTTCAACGGCCACCGACAGCTCCACACCAGCGGACCGCCCCCACCCACAGATCGCTGACCGTCGCCGTCGGCCCTGCCGTGCCCTTCGCGCGTCCGGGGCCGGTCACGGGTCGAGGCCGCGTTCCGGTTGGCAGATGCTGCACGTCGTGACGCCAGATCCAGCGCCTTCCGGTCGAGCCGTCCGCCGCCTTTGACGCGGCAACTGTCACGGTGAACCACGCCGTGGCCAGTGTCGCCGTCGGGGTTGGGCACGTGCTGCAGCCGCCACGCCAGCTCGGTACGTGGCTCCGGTGGCTGCGCTGCGACCTTCTTGGCCTGCTGAATCTTCGCGTCGACCGCGGCGAGCTGCATCTGCAGGTAGACACGGATCACCCGCAGGCGCTCCAAATCCGGCGGCAACTCGTACATATATTCGAGCGTAGCCGCGCGGCGTGGAGTCGGCCAGATGATGGGCGCTTGTGCTGTCGCATCGAAGGTTGAGCATTCTCACCGAACCTCGGTGACCGGTAGATTCGTCGCATCGGAGTTTGAGTGGGTGCGAGTCTTAGCCGGTAGGGGTGGCAGTGGGGGAGTCGGCGGATGTGTATCCCGTCGAGGGTTTCGTCTTCGTTGATGAGGAAGCTCCTGGCTACCTGAAGGCGGCGGCCGGTGCCCGGGTCGTACTGCCGTCGTTCGAGCCGCCGTACATCCTGGTCGGCCGCACGCTGGAGCAGGTCTTCGCGCAGCACTGGCCCGGTCGGCTGTTCCGGGCCCGGGTGGTGCCCGGGGCAACGGACGAGGAGCGCGCCGCGATGGCGCGGGCGAATACGGGGGCGAATACGGGATTCGCCCGCGCCATCGCTGTCGACCTGTTGGAGGAGATCCCGCCGTCGGTGCTCTTCGGACCGCGGGGCGACGCTGTGGTCCGTGTCCTGGAAGCCGGGCTCGCCCTGGATGAGGAACGTGCGCGAAGGCTTGCCTCCGCCCGGGATACCACAGCCGGCCTGGAGTACGGCAAGGCATGGGGCCGGTGGCTCGCCGACCAGCCGAACGGTGCCCCCTACCGGACCTGGCGTCACGGATCGGCTCTGGCTTATCCCGGGGCCGGCCCTTCGAGATCACCGGTGGGATACGGGTTCCTCGCGATCCACCACGTCGTTCTCACCGCTGCTCGGTCCTGCGCCGGTTCGGATTCTCTCACCGTGGACGAAGATGGGAATGAGGTTCTGGGGGAGCCATGGACGAGCGCCCTTTTTGCGCTGCTTGATGCGGCGATGAGGTTCGGCGCGCCACAGCTGACGGACGGTCCCGTCGGCGAAGTGCTCGCCAGGGCGTGGAACACAGTGTTCGAACCCGTGTCGTAAGAACTCGACCGGACCCCGCTCACCGCTCAGCCTTCGATGAGACACGCTCAACCTTCGGCGAGACGAGACAGCGCTGTCCGGTGCCACTGATCCTTGACCGATTGTCCCGTCTCACGCGATCTGGTCCCGGTCTCAGATGATCTGGTCCGATTCGCTCGTCGTCTCAGATGATCTGGTCCGTCAGGACACCCGTCGGAGGGAGGCAGCCTTCGCTGATGAGCGCAGAGGCCGCTGGGGGCTCGGGTGTGGCGTTGTCACTGGTGACTGCGATGATCGCCCTGGCTGGCGTGAGCACGTTGGTATCGCGACTCTGGGGTGGCTCGAATGGATACGTGGCAGGAGCTTTCGGCGCTGGTGGAGGAGCGACTGAAGTCGGTGTCGTCTGGCGAGCGTGGGGTGTTCGCCGCCGGTGTCGCGGAACGCCTGATGGGCTGGCACGAGGCACTGCCGGAGGACGAGCAGGCGTCGTTCACTGTGAGCTTGCGGCCCCTGCTGAATTCCGTTTGGGAGGGCGTTCTCGGTGACTCGACCGCCTTTTCGGCCGTCAAGCGCGGTGTCGCCGAGTACATGCTCAGCGAGTACTGCCACAACGACGGTCAGGACGGGCCTGATGACGCGGACGAGTCGGCTGCAGCGGCGGCGTTGTATGCCGCGCATGCCTACCTGTTCACCTGCCAGGATTTCGCCGTCTGGACCAGCGGTCGGGCAGTGGAGGCCATCGACCAGCATCTTCAGTATCTGGCTGAGCAGGAAGAAGACGAACTCCCCGTCGATACGGACGAGGCACTGGCCTCCGAGCTGCAGCGGCAGCTACGGGATCTCGACCTCATCGCACGCTACTCAAAGGATCTTCGCTACGCCGGCATGGGACTGCCCATCGACACGTCCATCCGACTCCGCGTCGAGCTGCGTGCCCCTCTCTCCAGCCGGGAGTGAGCTCCCCAGAAGCAGTCAAGTCCCTGCTGGCCTGCGTCGACCAGATTGTTTGAGACGAGTTGTCACCTTTTCGGGTGACGGCAACCGGCTCTCTGTCGTGGGCGTCCTCGTGGTGCCTCACCCTCGCAGTGAAGGGGAGATCGCGGCTGGGGGTGTCGATGGACGGGTCGGCGTTGAGGGCCTCTGCCCGGGAGTACGCCTCGGGCGTCGAGGTCGGGTTCGTCGACGCCGACGGTGTCGAGCGTTCCGGGCCGTTGACGTGCTGGTGGGGGGAGCCCTTCGAGTTGGCCTCGCCGGTGCGGTCGTTCGCCTCGTTCAAGGGGCGGAAGAACTTCACTGGTGAGTACTGGGTGGCCACCTCGCGGACTCAGGTGGGCTACGAGTCGTGGGTGGAGCGGGACGCGGCGATGGCGCTGGACTTCGATCCCGCTGTCGTCGCGCTGGCCTCGCAGCCCTTCCGTCTCACCTGGACGGACGGGGAGCGGGAGCGCGGGCATACCCCGGATTACTTCGCCCGGTTGCTGGACGGCACAGGTGTCGTTGTCGACGTGCGACCGGAGGACCTGGTCGACGAGGTCACTGCCGAGGTCTTCGCGTTCACCGCACGCGTCTGCGAGGGGGTCGGCTGGCAGTTCCGCCACATCGGTGACCTGCACCAGCCCTACCGGGTGAACCTGCGCTGGCTGTCGCGCTACCGCCACGGCCGCTGCCATCGCGCGCCGGTGGCGGACCGGCTGCGGAAAGTCTTCGCCGAACCCCTGCCCCTGCTCGCCGGGGCCGAGCAGGTCGGGGACCGGCTGGCCGTGCTGCCGGTGCTCTACCACCTGCTCTGGCGGCAGGAACTGGCGGCGGACCTGGTGATGGACCCGCTGGGCACCGACACCCCGGTGCACCTGACGTCCCGGGGTCGGCTGTGAACTCTGCGCGGCCCGGTCGGCTGCGGCTCGGTGACCGGGTCAGGTTCCAGGAGCGCACCTATGCCGTGGTCGGCCTGACCGGGATGCGGGTCCGGCTGGCCGACGCGCTCGGCACGGGAATGCTCGTCGACCAGGTCCACCTGCAGTCGGCTGAGGACTTCGCGGTGCTCGGGGTCGGCGACCGGGCAGCGCTGGGTTCGGCTGCTTCGCTGGACCGTCTGCCCGGGCCGGTGGCCGAGCGCGCTTTGTGGTGGCAGCGGCACTTGGTCGAACTCCTCACCGGTCTGCCGCCCGACGCCCCAGCCGGGGCCCGGGTCAAGCCCGAGTACGATCCGGCCGGCCGTTCGCTGGCGGAACGCGAGCGGGCGAAGGCGGCCGAGCTGGTTGCGCTGGGCGAGGAGGTCACGGCGCGGACGGTCAAGCGCAAGCGCCAGCAGTACGAGGCCGGCGGGATCGCGGCGGTGGTGGACCACCGGCTCGCCCCGCACGCTTCGCTGCTGGGGCGGGCCGATGCGAGGGTGGTGGCGGCTATCCGCCAGGCGATCGGTGAGAGCGTCCCGGCCTCCACCCGCACGATCGAGCACGCGCGCTGGCGGACCGAGCGGATCCTGGACGCCGAACACGGCCAGGGCGTGGTGGAGATGCCGTCGCGGGCCACGTTCTACCGGCTCTTCGAGAAGCTGTCGCACGGAGTCCACGTGACCGGTTCGGCCCGCACGCGCCGCTCGTTGGCCGACCAGCCCGAGGGGCCGTTCCGTTACGAGTCGGTCGCGGCGCCGGGCGAGCTGATGCAGATCGACTCCACCCCGCTGGACGTGCTGGTGCGGCTGGACGACGGGGTTCCCGGGAGGGTTGAGCTCAGCGCCCTCGTTGACCTGGCGACGCGCACCGTTGCCGCGGCGGTGGTGCGGCCGACGACCAAGTCGGTGGACGCCTCGCTGCTGCTGGCCCGCGCGCTGACCCCCGAGCCGATGCGGCCCGGCTGGGTCCAGGCCCTGGAGATGTCCCGTTCGGTGCTGCCACACCGCAGGCTGCTGTCCCTGGACGAGCGCCTGGAGCACGCTGCGGCCCGGCCGGTGATCATCCCGGAGACCATCGTCTGCGACCGGGGCAAGGCGTTCATCTCGGACAACTTCCGCTCCGCCTACCGCACCCTGGAGATCACCTTTCAGCCCTGCCACCCACGCTCCCCGGCGGAGAAGCCCCATATCGAACGCACACTTGAATCGGTGGCCACGCTGTTCTGCCAGTTCGTCTCCGGTTACCTCGGCCGGACCGCCGAACACCGCGGCCGAGGCGTGGAGGACGAACCGCTGTGGTCGATGCTGGAGATCCAGGACTTCCTGGACGAGTGGCTTATCGCCAAGTGGCAGAACAGGCCCCATGACGGGCTCCGCGACCCGGGCGTCCCCGGCCGGACCTTCACACCGAACCAGAAGTACGCCGCCCTGGTCGAGAGCGCCGGCTACGTCCCCCTCGCTTTGAGCGGCGACGACTACGTCGAACTGCTGCCCGCGACCTGGCGAGTCGTCAACTCCTACGGCATCAAAATCAACAACCGGGTCTACGACTGCCCCGACCTGGGTCCGTTCCGGCGCCAGCCCTCCGGCGTCACGCGCAAGCAGAACCTGTGGGAGATCCACCGCGACCCCTACGACGCTGGCTGGATCTGGATGCGCCACCACTGGGAGACCGGCTGGATCCCGGTCCCCTGGAAGCACCTCGGCAGCGTCCCGCAGCCCTTCGGCGACCTGGCCTGGGACCACGCGGCAGCCGACCTGCGGAGCAAGGACAACCCGACACCGACCGAACAGGAGACCGCCCAGGCCGTCGCCAAGCTCCTGGTCAGAGCCAACCAGGGACCGACCGACCAGGGCGACGGACATGCCGCACGGCCATCCAAGCGCGACCGGCGCGTCGCGGCCCGGACCCGAGCCGCCGCCGAGAGCACCGGACCGCATCCGCCCAGGCCAGAGCCGCCTCCAGTCGCCGAGCACGATCCGCCTCTCCACGGTGACGAGGCAGTGGACGGCACAGACGACGAGCCGATCGCGAAGGTCATCCCGCTCGGCGTCTTCGACCCCTTCAAGGAGGCGGACAAGCGATGGTGACCGCGACCGGCCTCACCCCCGGCCAGGACTCGGACCCAGGTCGGCAGCACGGATGGCGACGCGCCCTGGACCGCGAAGACCTGCACCGCTACCTCACCACCCTGGAGGGCTGGCGGGAGTTCACCACCCAGGACCCGGCCCCGCCCGACCTCCTGACCGAGAACCAACTCGCCGACCTGGACGACGACGGACGGCTGGACTACGACGACGGCCGCCTCGACTACCACACGCGCCTGACCGTGGCCGCGACCTCAACCTTGCGCACGGTCGTGCACGCCGGCAGGCGCCTGACCCTGCTCAACCGGCACGCGATCAGCGCCCGCCGGGGCCTGATCCTGTCCGGCGCGGCCGGGACCGGAAAGACCACCGCACTCACCCAGTTCGGCAAGACCATCGAGGTCATCGACCGGCGTCAGCACCCGGGCTTCGACCGGATCCCGGTGGTCTACGTCACCGTCCCGCCCGCCGCGACGTCGCGCATGCTGGCCGTCGAGTTCGCCCGCTTCCTGGGCCTTCCCGTCACCACCCGTGCCAACATCACCGACGTCATCGAGGCGGTCTGCGGCGTCCTGATCGACGCGAGAGTGAGCGTCGTGTGTGTCGACGAGTTGCACAATCTCTCGCTTGCGACCAGAAACGGCGCTGAGGTCTCGGACACGTTGAAGTACTTCTCTGAACGGATCCCGGCCACTTTCGTCTATGCGGGGGTGGACCTGGAGGCAAACGGGCTGTTCAACGGCACCCGCGGTCGGCAGATCGCCGGGCGCTTCGCGGTCATCGACACCGTTCCCTTCCCCCGCACCCAGGAATGGACCGGCCTGGTCAGCACCTTCGAGGCGGCCCTGCGGCTGCACCACCACCAGCCGAAGACCCTGGAAGGGCTGTCCGGTTATCTCCACCAGCGCACCGGTGGCATGATCGGCAGCCTCTCCCACCTCATCCGCGGAGCCGCCATCGACGCCATCCTGGACGAAACCGAGAAGATCACCCGACAGTCGCTGGAACGCGTCAAGCTCGATCGCGCCGCCCAGACCCGGAAGGCCAAGCCCGCCTCATGACGGCTGGCACTGACGACGGTGATCGACCTCGCCTGCTACCGGCCCGCCCTCGACCCAGGAGCGGGGAGACCACCGACTCCTACATCCGCCGCCTGGCCCGCGCCAATCATCTCAAGCCCAGCTACCTGCGGGGATACCTCGTCGGACCGCCGGACTACGGATGTGGGAAACGTCCCCGAGCCGACCGGCTCGCCGCTGCCACTGGCCGTCAGCAAGACGCCCTGGAAAGAGCGCTGATCGACCTGGTGCGACGGAAGCGAGAGGAGCCGGCCAGGCCCAAGCGTCACGTCACAACCAGTGCGGACAAGCCCGCACTCTTCGCAGCGATCCGTGAAGACGTTGCCGCTGGAGAACTGTCGGTCCAGCGGCTGGCGAAGCTGCATCACGTCAGCCAGCACATTGTCCGCCAGGCCCTGGCCTCGCCCACACCGCCGCCCCGCAAACAGCGTCCGGCCATCGAAGGCCCCGCGAAGGGTCGAGTCGGCCCCGCCATCGACGCCATCCTCGACGAGCACGCCGCCACCCACGCGGGCCAACTGCCCCCGGTCCGGCTGGTCTGGGAACGTCTGCTGGACGAACACGACGCCACCGTCGCCTACGCCACCGTCCACCGCTACATGTCCAGCCATCCGCTCAAGAACCCGGACACCTTGACCAGCCACCCAGGACGCACCTCGGGGAACTCCCTCGCAGAATCCCGGCAGACCTTCCAGCCGGGCGTCTTCAAGCACCACCGGGCCCTGCTGACCGCCGTTCGCCGGGAACCCGCCAGGCACGGCATCGATGGCACCTTCGCCACGGCCACCGCCTTCATCCTCGGCCTGGACGCCGGTACTTCCTGGCACATGCTCACCGGTTTCCAGGAATGGCTCGTGGTCCGCCTCGGCCGAGGCCACGACATGACCTGGGCCGCCCTGGTCCGCCACCTCGCGCCAGGAGGCTGGATCCACCCGCTCACACCCAGGGCCGAAACCGACGCCGTGATCACTCTCTACCGACTCCTGAGCGAGTTCTTCCACGCGCGTGAGCGACCGGACGGCCTCGCCCGGATCTTCAGGGACTACCAGGCGTGGCTGACCACCCAGGCGTGGTATCAGTTCGAAACGACGGAACCGAACCAGATCAACTGAGACGGCACCCGCCATCCATCCTTCCGGGACCAGATCACCTGAGATTTCCGGCAACCCGGCGTCTCAATTGATCTGGTCGCCGCAGGTCACAGCGCCGTCAACAGACCAGATCATTTGAGACGGGACAGATTGCCACTGAAGATGGACCACTGCGCGGTTCGTGCCATCGAACCTTGACCACCCTGGTCAGGCCGATTCCGCACCCGTCGATGGCCCCGCGCCGCCGGACGGCTCCGGGGTATCACGGGCACTGGGGGCTGAACTCGGCGGCGATGTTGTTCCACATGAAGCCGTCTCGCCAGCCTGGCTTTGCCCCGGCCCAACCGAGCAGCGCCCCGAGGACCTTGTCCTGAGAGATTGTCTGCGTCTGATAGTGCAGCTCAGCGACGCCGTCCCGGTATTCGAGCTGGAAGGTGTTGTTGTCGCGGAGCAGGACCTGGATGTACCAGCTGCCAGGTTGTTCCTCATCCACCCGCTCCAGGACCATGTGGGCGTTCCCCCGTCGAAGGTTGGCCAGCATCGTCCCGATAGCAGGCTTGGACGGGCGTTTCACCACATGGCCACGCTCGTTGGTCGCGATCAGCATGGCCAGATCATCCAGCAAGGGTCTGACACCGCCCAGCAAGGCTCTGACCAGGGTGGTCAAGGTTCGATGGCACGAACCGCGCAGTGGTCCATCTTCAGTGGCAATCGGTCAAGGATCAGTGGCACCGGACAGCGCTGGTGCCGGTCTGACCGAGCAGGGCGAAGGCACCGCCCGGGACGCCGGCGGGGGGGCTTTCGTGCGTCCGGGGTCAGCTGCGCCGTTACGCCGACGCCTTCATTGCTTCCGCTGCTCCTTGCGCTGCTTCCTTCCCTGCCTCGCGCAGGTGTCGGCCGCCCTCTCGTAGGGTGCCTTCCTCTTGTTCGAACAGGCGCTCAGGCACGGGTCGGCTTTCTGCCTACTGGTACCAGTACTCGACGCCACCGCCGTGGCGGCTGCACGTCCCCTGGAAATGCGCCGAGAAGCTGATGCTGCCATCCGTGCACTGCGCCATCGCCCCGGCCGGATGCGGCGACCCGGCGGCACACGTCCCGACCGTATGTGAGGCACACGTCGCCACCGGCGCCTGAGCGGCCGCGTGGGTGGTCGTGACGGCCCGCGGCCTGGCCGTCTTCGTGACCACCTTGGCCGGAGCCGTAATCACCTTGAAGGGCGCCTCACGATAGCCGCCTCTGTGCCCAAACCGTAGCGTCACGGAACAGCAACACCACTTCCCCCACAGCGGCCGTTCCGCTCGAATGGGTCGTCACACACTAGAGAGGGACCAATGCACCACACCCGCACCACCGTGCTATCCGCAGCCGCCGCCGTTCTGCTCCTCGCAGGATGCGGAAGTAGCGCCAGCACGAGCACGCCCGCCGCCAGCAGCCCGGCCGCGGCCCAAAGCTCCACCGCCGCCAGCACACCGCTCACCGCCACCACGGCATTCACTGGGCTCGCCAAGACCGTCACCACGGCGCGGCTCACCGGCACAGTCACGGCCGCCAACGACAGCAACCACCTGCTCGGCCGACCCAACCAGTACACGTCGAAGATCACGTTCGCCGACAGCCGCATCGCCAAGGCCGATACCTCGGGCTTCAGCAAGGGTGATGTCGAACTCGGCGGCGCCATAGAAGTCTTCAGCGATCCGGCCGACGCCACGGCCCGCGCCAAGTACATCCAGGCCGTCACCAAGAGCATGCCTGCCCTCACCGAATACGACTACGTCCACGGCAGCACCGTGGTCCGCGTCTCCCGATTCCTCACGCCCAAGCAGGCCGGCGAGTACGAGACGGCAGCAGGCAAGCTCGGCTGAACGGCCCCGCCGGACCTGGTACGCACGGTGCGGGCATCAGGTCCGGCCTCCGGCCGCGCCGGGTCACAGGCCCGTCCCGGTAACCGGGTTGTCCTCCCACTTGTCGACGTCCTCGAAGTAGCCGAGGAGCGCCTTGGAGCCGTCGGCCCATCCGCCGTGGCGTCCGATGCTCACGATGTCGTGGCCAGCCTTACGGGCGGCGGTGGCGAAGCCGCGGCGCAGGGAGTGCCCGGTCCACTGTCCTTTCAGTCCGGCGGCGTCGGCGGCGCGCTCGACGACCTGCGCGGCGGCCTGGGCGGTGAGCCGACCGGACGGGTCGCCAATCGGCTCGATGATGCCCGTCTTCCGGTTACGGCGGTTCATCGGCGGGGCGATACGGCCGTGCCGGTCGATCCGGTGTCCGGTTCGTCCCAAGTTACTGAGGTCACTAAAGGGGACCAACCCGGCGGGAGAGCACATGAATCAGCCGCCGGAGATCGCCCATGGGGTTTACCTCGACAGCACCGGGGCCCGCCACCTGCTGCGGTCGGTCCGACCCCTCCATGGCGGCGGCGCGGCCCTGTGCGGCAAGGCGCCGGGGGTAGGGGGTTGGCGGCGGGGAATGGTCGACAAGGCCCGGCAGACTCCGCTGTGCCGCCAGTGCCGGGCGGTGCGGGGCCGATGAGCTGATCGTGAACGGGCTCCATGGCCGAGGTTCAAGGCGACGAATTGCTACTCATCCTGAGTGGTAATGGCGAGAACCCGCAGGTCGAGTGTTGGGGACCACCGCGGTCCCTAACACGAAGCGTAAGCCTGGGCGTCCGCCATCCGTCTTCTACGTCCGCCGGGTCGTCCGCTCCCGGTACATGGACCGGGACGACGTTCTGGACAAAGTGAAGGCCCTCGCCCTCTGCCCTGATGGCATCCACGCCACTACGCAGGACGTGGCCGACTACTTCGAGGTGGGGTACTCCACCATCCGAAAGCTAGCTCAGCGTAACCGCGAGGAGCTGCGGAGCAACGGCTTGGTGGACAAAGAAGCAGGTCAGGAGTTGTGGGACACAATGTCACACAACATGAAGCGTAATCCCGGACGTCAGCCGACGAACTTCTTCGTCCGCCGGACTCTCCTCAACGTGGCCCGAGAGGTCCAGGCACGACGTACGGACGGCGGAGAGCGCCGAGGAGACGCAACGCTCAAGACGCCTGTGGTGTCGGTTGCCGGGTCTCGGTACTTCCGGAACCAGTGTGGCCGGTCGGACAGGAAGAAGATGTCGTGCAGGGCGATGCCGCGGATCGCGAAGACCGGCACCGGCGCCCGGACGGCGGAGTTCATCGGGCGCACCGCGCCTGGCGGCGGCCGTTCGCCGGCTCGATCTGATCGAGGGGCGTCTTCGTGCCGATCATCATGCTCCTCTCGGGGTGGTCGTCGGTTGAACGTAATCATGGGGAACGGGTGCGCGAAGCGCGAGTTGTCGCCGACACGTGTTACGGATCGATGCGATCCGGATTCCGGGTGGATGGCCGATTGCCCGCGCAATTGACTGTGTCAGTCGTCTGACAGATGTTTCCATCCGTTTGTCACGCTTCACGACAGCAGCAGCCGCCGCCTAGCGTTTGCGACACAACAGCGACAGGCGCCGGTTTCGGCAGCGGACTCCGCACGTCAGTTTGAAGGAGCTCGAGTGAATGAGACGACGGCCGGCCCTGTGCCGCCTTTGGGGCGGCCCCGACTGCTGGTGGCCGACCGCAGCGCCGACAACGTCGGGTTGACCTTGGTTGATCTACGCGAGGGGGCGACCTGCGACGCCGGTCCGGCGCGGATCCCGATCGCCCAGGACATCCCGGCCGGCCACAAGGTCGCGCTGACCGACATCCCGGCGGGCCAGGCGATCGTGAAATACGGTGCCGTGATCGGGTACGCGACGGCTCCGATCACCCCGGGCAGCCATGTCCACGTCCACAACGTCGCGGTCAGGGGTGCGGCCTCGCCCAATCGCATGGACGCCCGGCAGACCACCGTCGCGTGGACGCCGCCGGTGGCCCCGACGCGCGACTATTTCCTTGGCTACAAGCGGCCCGGCGGCGCTGTGGCAACCCGTAACTACATCGGAATCCTGCCGTCGGTGAACTGTGCAGCCACGGTGTCCCGGATGGTCGCCCAGGCCGCGGAGGCCGCGCACGCCGGGACCCCCGGCCTGGACGGGGTGATCGCCCTGGGCCACGACCTGGGCTGCGGCCTGGCGGAGGGCGGCCGGGGCGATGAGATCTTGCGCCGTACCTTGCACGGCTATGCCGCCCATCCCAACCTGGTCGGGGTCGTTTCCGTCAGCCTGGGCTGTGAGGTCAACCAACCCGAGCACTTCCTGGAGGACCTGCCCCGACCGGTCGAGCAGCTGACCATCCAGGAGCTGGGCGGGTCCGCCGCGACGGTGAACGAGGCGCTGCGCCGGGTCGCGGTGATCGCAGAAGGGGTCGCCGGACTTCGCCGGGAGCCGCTGCCGCTGTCCGGACTCATCCTGGGCCTGCAGTGCGGCGGCAGCGACGCCTACTCCGGCCTGACCGCCAACCCCGTCCTGGGAGTGGCCGCCGACCTGCTGGTCGCCGCGGGCGGCCGGGCGATCCTCGGGGAGACCCCGGAGATCTTCGGGGCCGAGCATCTGCTCGCAGCGCGGGCCGCCGAGGCGGGCCTGGCCGATCGCCTCGACGAGATCCTGGAGTGGTGGAAGGAGTACGTCCGCGCCAGCGGCGCCGAGTTGGACAACAATCCCTCGCGCGGCAACCGCGACGGGGGCATCACCACCATCTGGGAGAAGTCGCTTGGCGCGGTCCTCAAGGGCGGCAGCAGCCCGCTGCGGGCAGTCGTCGACTACGCCCAGCGTGTCGAGGCCCCGGGTCTGACCTATATGGACACCCCCGGCTACGACCCGGTATCGGCGACCGGCATGGTGGCAGGCGGGGCGAACCTGCTGGCCTTCACCACCGGACGCGGTTCGGTGTTCGGATCCCGCCCGGCCCCCTGCCTCAAGATCGCCACGACCAGCCGGCTGTACCGGCACATGGTCGGCGACATGGACTTCGACGCCGGGGCGGCGTTCACCCGCGAGGAGCAGATCGCCGCAGGCATCAGGCTGTTCGAGCGCCTGGTGGACCTGGCGTCGGGCGAGCCGAGCAAGTCCGAGCTGCTCGGGTTCGGCACTGAGGAGATCGCCCCGTGGCGGATCGGAGCGGTGCTGTGATCGCGACGGTGTTCGATGCCGGACGGTACCGGCTGGCGGAAGGGCCGCGCTGGGACGCCCGTACCGAGACGCTGGTGTGTGTGGACATCCTCGGCAGGCGCATCCTGCGCCGTGGCCTGGCGGGCGAGACCCCGGAGACGCCGGTGGAAAGCGAGGTCGGCTGCCTCGCCCTCACCGAGGATCCTGGGGAGGCCTTCGCCGACACGCGGGCCGTTGACGGCATCCCCGACGGGATCGCGGTGGACGGCGAGGGCAGGTTGTGGTGTGCCTTCTGGGACGGCGCGAACATCACCTGCTTCGACCCCGACGGCACCGTTCGCCAGACGCACTCGGTCCCGGTTCTGCGGCCGACCAGCCTCACCTTCGGCGGCCCCGACCTGACCACCATGTTCATCACCAGCGCCTCCCGCGAACTGACCGAGACACAGCTGGCCCGGTGGCCGCTGTCCGGCTCAGTGCTGCGCGCCGAGACCACGCACCGGGGCCGCCCGGCCAACCTGTTCACCACCCCTGTCGCTTCGATCGGACCCGCATGAGATTCCACAACAAGATCGCCGTGGTCACCGGCGCGGACTCGGGCATCGGCCGGGCCACGGCCCTGCGGCTGCTCGAAGAAGGCGCCCTGGTCACCGCCGTCGACCTGCGCCACAGCGAGCCGTGGCCGGCCGAGTACGCCGGCAACGTCACGACCCTGACGGCCGATGTCGCCGACCCCGACGCCCCCGCGACGATCATCGACTCGGTAGACGCGGCCCACGGCCGTCTCGACATCCTGGTCAACGCGGCGGGCATCCTCAAGATCGCCCCGATGCTCGCGGTCACCCGCGCCGACTGGGACCGGGTTCTGTCGGTCAACCTCGGCGGCGTGTTCTTCCTGTGCCAGGCCGCCGCCGCGCTGATGGTGAAGGCAGGGGTACGAGGCCGGATCGTCAACGTGTCGTCCGTACACGCCGTCGTCTCCGAGCCGGACGCGGCGCCCTACACCGCCTCCAAGGGCGGCCTGGAGGCGATGACCCGCACCATGGCGTCCGAGCTCGCAGCGCACGGGATCACCGTGAACGCGGTGCGGCCCGGCGCGACCTGGTCGGGGATGAGCCGGCCCATCTACACGCCCGAAGTCCTCGCCGCCTTGTCGGACAAGATCCCGCTCGGTGAGGTCGCGCAGCCCGAGTGGGTCGCCGCGGCGATCTGCTACCTGGCCTCGGACGAGGCCCGCTACACCACCGGCGCCGCCTTGGACGTGGACGGCGGCTACTCCATGGACGGCTCGCTGCCCGGAAGGCGGTACCAGTGACAACGCCCGCACCCCCGATCGCCGTAGTCACCGGCGCCGCATCCGGCATAGGCCGAGCCACGGCGCTGCGCCTGGCCCACGACGGCTTCCAGCTCGTCCTCATCGACGTCGACGAGCAGGGCCTGGCCGACGCCTCCGCACGGCTGGCCGAGACCGGAGCGAAGGGCACCACCTTCCGCGCCGACCTGCGGGACGCCCACGCTCTGGGCGACGTGGCCCGGCAGATCGCGCTGACCGTCGGCACCCCGGCGGTGCTGGCCAACGTCGCGGGCGTCGGCGTCGCCGCCAGCGTGGTGGACACCAGCGACGAGGACTGGGACCGGATCATCGGCGTCAACCTCACCGGCGCGTTCCTGATGACCCGGGCACTGCTGCCGCTGATGCTCGACCGCGGCGCCGGCGTCATCGTCAACGTCGCCTCCACCGCGGCGGTCGTGGGGATCCAGCGCCGGGCAGCGTACTGCGCCTCCAAGGCCGGGCTGGTGGGCCTGACCCGCGCCGTCGCAGTCGACCACGCGGCTCAGGGGATCCGCTGTGTGGCCGTGTGCCCCGGCACGGTGGAGACGGAATGGATCGAGAAGATCATCGAGGGCGCGCCGGATCCGGACGCCACCCGCCGGCAGATGGCCGCCCGGCAGCTCGACGGCCGGATGGGCACACCGCAGGAGATCGCCGACGTCATAGCGTTCGTCGCCTCGCCGTCCGGACGGTTCATCAACGGCTCCGCGCTGGTCGTCGACGGCGGCATGACTGCGGCATGAGCCATGGTCGAGAACACCCCATTGCCCAGCGCTCATACAATCGTCCTCACGACGCCGCTACCAGCGCCTGGCTCTCCGGCGGCCTCGTCGGCGACGACAATGGATAGGTGGCTCATGTCTGGTGAATCCACCGGCGAGCACCTGAGCCATGCGCTGCTGCGCGAGACCGCATCGATCCAGACCGCGTGGCTGCACAGCTTCCTCGTAGTCGCGGAACAGGGCGGCTTCGGTGCGGCGACCATGACGCTGCACCTGTCGCAATCCCGGGTCAGCGCCCACATCGCCGCACTGGAACACGCCCTGGGCGCGAAACTGTTCGACCGCAAGTCCCGGCCGACCACGCTGACCCCGGCCGGCGAGCTGTTCCGCCCCTACGCCGAGGCCGCGCTCGGACACCTGCGCCAGGGAGTGGAAGCCGTCCGGAACACGATCGATCTGGCCGTGGTCCGGATGGTAGTCGGCAGCTACCCCAGCGTCAGCTGCAGCTACCTGCCGTCAGTCCTTCGAGCCCTCAGCGGACACCACCCTGGCGTCACCGCGACACTCATGGAAGGCACCGCCGCCTCGCTGGAAGCGGCACTCGTGGCCGGCACCGTCGACGTCGGATTCCGGCCGCTGCTGCCCGCGACCCGCGAGGCGGGCCTGTGTACCCGCCCGATCTGGCGCGAACCCATCGTCGCCGTCATGCGTGCCGATCACCCCTTGTCCGCACAGCGCGCCGTTACAGTGCCGGACCTGCTGGCCAACCCGCTGATCGGCAACCCCTCGGGCACCGAAGAGGAAGGCGGCGGCTTCGATCTGCGGCGCGTCCTCGGAGCCGAGGCCGCCCGGGCGACCATCGCCTACCTGACCGACCAGCCGGCCACCCTGGTCGCCCTGGTCCGCTCGGCGTTCGGTATCGGGCTCATCAACACCCTGGCCCTGACCACCACCAGCACCGACGGCCTGGTCACCCGGCCGATCGAATCACCGACGGCCTACCGGCACGTCGCACTGTTCTGGAACCAGCGCCGCTCGCGCGACCAGGCAGTGCGCGCGTTCCTGCGCGCCATCGACGAAGCGGACCTGCCCGACGGCGTCGTCGCCCTGCAACCGACCGACTGCGACTGAACCCCCGCTGCACCCCCAGCCCCAAGAGCCGTGTCCAGAAGGACTCCCATGTACTTGATGAGAGTCGGCGCCGTCGGCGCCGAACGCCCCGCCCTCCGCATCGACGACGACACGTACCTCGACGTGTCCGACCATGTCGACGACTTCAACGAGGCGTTCTTCGCCTCCGGCGGTCTCCGCCGCCTCGAGGCCCTGCGCCGCGACGGCCGGCTGACCGCCGAACCCCGGCCGCTGAACGGCCAGCGGATCGGCGCCCCGATCGCCCGGCCGCACCAGATCCTGTGTATCGGCCTCAACTACCGCGACCACGCCGAAGAGACCGGCCAGGCCGTCCCGGCCGAACCGATCGTCTTCACCAAGGCGCCCAATACCCTCATCGGCCCGAACGACCCCGTACTGCTGCCCCGCGGCAGCGACAAGTCCGACTGGGAGGTGGAGCTCGGCATCGTGATCGGAAGCCGCTGCCGGTACCTGCCCGATCTAAACGCCGCCCGCGACACGATCGCCGGTTTCGTCGTCTGCAACGACGTCAGTGAGCGCGCGTTCCAGCTGGAGCGGGGCGGCCAGTGGTCCAAGGGGAAGTCCTGCGAGACGTTCAACCCTTGCGGCCCGTACCTGGTCACACCGGACGAGATCGACGACGTCCGGAGCCTCGACCTGTGGCTGGACGTCAACGGCGAGCCACGGCAGCGCGGCAACACCGCCACCATGCTGTTCGACGTCTACCACCTGGTGCACTACCTCAGCCAGTTCATGGTGCTCGAACCCGGCGACCTGATCAACACGGGGACACCGCCCGGCGTCGGCATGGGCATGAACCCGCCGGTCTTCCTGCGGCCCGGCGATGTCATCAGTCTCGGTATCGGCGCTCTCGGCGCCCAGCGGCAGATCGTGGCCCCCAGCCGATGAATCCCACCGATCCCACACTGCTCCTCGCGCTCGAAGCGGCCGTGCCGGGCGGGGTGCGTACCCGCGCCGTCGACCGGCTTGCCATGGCCCATGACGCCTCGCACTATCTGCTGGTCCCGCAGGCCGTCGTCGCCCCGGCCGGTGCCGAGCAGCTCGCGGAGCTGCTCCGGGTGGCCGCCCGGCAGGGTACGCCGCTGACGTTCCGGTCCGGCGGCACCAGCCTCAGCGGCCAGGCCCTCTCCGGCGGGGTACTGGTCGACACCCGGCGGCACTTCCGCGAGGTGGAGGTCCTGGACGGCGGGGCCCGGGTGCGGGTGCAGCCCGGCGCGACGGTGCGCCAGGTGAACGCCCGGCTGGCCCCGTACCGGCGCAAGCTCGGCCCGGATCCGGCGAGTGAGTCGGCCTGCACCATCGGCGGCATGGTCGCCAACAACTCCAGCGGCATGGCCTGCGGTACGGAGTTCAACACCTACCGCACGTTGGAGTCGCTGGTCCTGGTGCTGCCGAGCGGCAGCGTCATCGACACCGGCGCTTCCGACGCCGACGAGCGGCTGCGCGCGTTGGAGCCGGCGCTGCACCAGGGACTCGGAGTGCTGCGGGACCGGGTGCGGGACAATCCCGGCTCGGTCCGCATCATCGAACGGCAGTTCGCGCTCAAGAACACGATGGGTTATGGGGTCAACTCGTTCCTGGACCACACCCGTCCGGTGGACATCCTCGCCCACCTGGTCGTCGGCAGCGAGGGCACGCTGGCCTTCGTCGCCGAAGCCACCTTCCGGACCGTTCCAGTCCGCCCGCACGCCGCGACCGGACTGCTGGTCTTCCCTGACCTGCGCGCCGCGACCGGTTCACTCCCTGCCCTGGTCGCCGACGGACCGGCGACCGTCGAGCTGCTCGACGCGGCCTCGCTCCGCGTCGCCCAGCAGGACCCGAAGGCCGACGAGATGCTGCGGAAGCTGACGGTCGAAGGCCACGCCGCGCTGCTGGTGGAGTACCAGGAGGACGCGGCCGAGGCCCTGGCCGTACGAACCGCGGCGGCCGCGAAGCTGCTGGCCGGGCTGCCGCTCGCCGCGCCCGCCCGGCTCACCTCGGACGCCAAGGTACGCGCCGGGCTCTGGCATGTGCGCAAGGGCCTGTACGCGGCCGTCGCCGGGGCACGGCCGTCCGGTACGACCGCCCTGCTCGAGGACATCGCGGTCCCGGTCCCCTCGCTGGCCGACACGTGCGAGAGCCTGCTGTCCCTGTTCGACCAGCACGGCTATGAGGACAGCGTCATCTTCGGCCACGCCAAGGACGGCAACATCCACTTCCTGTTGAACGAGCGTTTCGGCAAGGAAGCACGCCCGCAGCGGTACATCGACTTCACCGACGACATGGTCGATCTCGTGCTCGCCCACGGCGGCACTCTCAAGGCCGAGCACGGAACCGGCCGGATCATGGCCCCGTACGTCGCCCGCCAGTACGGCGACGAGCTGTACGAGGTGATGCGCGCCGTCAAGGAGCTGTGCGACCCGCACCGGGTGCTCAACCCCGGTGTGCTGATGGAAGGCGACCCCGAGATCCACCTCCGTGACCTGAAGAGCACTCCCCAGGTGGAGGCGGAAGTCGACCGCTGTGTGGAGTGCGGTTACTGCGAACCCGTCTGCCCCAGCAAGGACCTCACCCTCACGCCCCGGCAGCGGATCGTGCTGCGGCGCGAACTGGCCGCCGCCGAGGCCGCCGGGGACACCGCCCTGGCAGGCGAGCTGGAACGGGACTACGCCTACGACGGCATCGACACCTGCGCGGCCGACGGCATGTGCCAGACCGCCTGCCCCGTCCTCATCGACACCGGCGAACTGGTCAAACGGCTCCGGGCCGAGCAACGCGGCCGTTTCTCGCAGGCGGCCTGGGGCCAGGCCGCCGAGCACTGGGGCGCCGTCACCGGGGCCGGGGCCCGGGCGCTGACCGTGGCCGCCAAGCTGCCCAGATCCGCGAGTACGGCGTCCGCCGCCGCCCGCCGGCTGCTGGGTCCCGACAACGTGCCGCAGTGGGACATGGATCTCCCTTCGGGAGGTACGCGCCGCCGCCCGCAGCAGGCTCACGAGCCGCACGCGGTCTACTTCCCGGCCTGCATCGGCTCGATCTTCGGCCCCGCGCAGGACTCGTCCGGGGTCGGCGAAGCGTTCCTGGCGCTTTGCGAGCGGGCTGAGATCCGGCTCACGGTCCCGGCTGCGATCAAGGGCCTGTGCTGCGGTACCCCCTGGAAGTCCAAGGGCATGACGGCCGGCTACCGCGAGATGCGGCAACGGGTCGTCGCAGCCCTGCTGGAGGCGACCGGCCAGGGCAGCCTGCCGGTGGTCTCCGACGCCGCCTCCTGTACGGAGGGGCTGGAGCAGCTCCTGGACGGCAGCGGGATCCGCGTGATCGACGCGGTGGTGTTCGTACACGAGCAGGTGCTGCCGGGGCTCACGGTCACCGATCGGCTCCCATCCCTCGCGCTGCACCCGACCTGTTCCTCCACCCGGCTCGGAGCCAACGAGGCTCTGACGGCCGTCGCCGCAGCCATCGCCGAGGAGGTGGCCGTCCCCGCCGACTGGGGATGCTGCGCCTTCGCCGGGGACCGGGGGATGTTGCATCCAGAGCTGACGGCGTCCGCCACCGCACGGGAGGCCGCGGCCCTCTCCGGGCGTACGTACGCCGCGTACGCCTCGACCAACCGCACCTGCGAGCTCGGCATGAGCCGGGCGACCGGCCACCCGTACCGGCATCTGCTCGAGCTGGTCGAGCAGGCGACCCGTTGAGCCTGGGGCGCTCCTGAAGCGTGACAAAAGGATGGAAATCATCCGCCGTGCAACTGGCCCGGCCTCTCTCGCCCGCAATGGACGTGCTCCCGGAATCCGGACCGGATCGATCCGTAGAACGCGCCCCCAACGGTGTGGCGCTTGATCGGCGGAGGACGGTGACCACGGCTCCCGGTCATCACCCGCTGGCTCGCGGACACCCGGCTGATCCGCTACCTCGCCCTGTCGGTGTCGAGCCAGTCGAAGGCACGCTCTGAACGACTGCGACGCCGCTCCACGAGAACGCGGAGGGCCAGGTCGGCCCCGGCGACGTCTTCGTGTGCCCGCCCGGGCACGACGCATGGGTCGTCGGCCACCAGCCCCGCCTGCTCTGACATCGCGGGTTCCGGGGCGGAGTACACGAAGACCAAGGACCATCCCCTCCGCGTCACGTGGTGGAGTTGATTCCCGTCTTCTACGCGACGTCGCCGCCCCCGCTGCGCCCTCGCACTGCCCGGGGCGAACCGCCGAGTTCCCGGTGACAGGCCTTGTTGAATGCCTGAAGGTCAGGGACGCCGACAGCGGCCGCGATCGCCGGAATGGAGAGGGTCGACTCGCACAGCAGATGCCGGGCCCGCTCCAGGCGGCGGCGGCGGATGTAGGCGACGACAGTGCCGCCGGTCTCGGCGCGGAAGAGCCGGGTGAGGTGATTGTGCGAGATCCCCGCGGCGCGGGCGACGACGGGGATGGTAAGCGGGCTCGCGAGATGCGACTCGATGTGCGTGACCGCGGCCGTGAAGGCGGGGTGCGGGCCCGATTGCGGGAGCGGGGGCGTGAGGTGGGCGATCCGCCACAGGGCCGCCCAGACCTCGGCGGTGACCCGGCCGGGCGCGGTGGGGACGGCGGCGATGGCTTGCAGCAACGCCGCGTTGAGGGCGGACAGCTCGGCCCCGGCGTCCTGCATCACGGGGAGGGATCGCGGGGTGCCGGTGGCAGGCAGGCGCAAGTGCGCGTAGAGGTGCTCCGGGCGATCCCCGTGGTAGTGGTACCGGACGGTCGTCGCCGGCGGTACGAGACTGACCCGGCCGGGGCGGATGGCGTACGGAGTGCCCTCGACAGTCAGATCGGCGACGTAGCGGTAGAGGTGCAGCTGCCACAGGTCGGGGAGGCGGAACACATCCGTATGGCCTGCCGGGCCATGGACGCCGACGCCGATATTGACGACCTGCGGGGGTGCGTCCAGATGGACCGATACTCTGCGCATGGTGAAATACTACCAGTAGTGGGTGAGTACGACCTACGCGTGGGCAGAGCCTGCCGCCTAGTTTTGACGCATGGCAACCAGTGACTACTTGTTGACCTCCGTCCAGATGGCCCACTTCGTCGCGCACGGTTCGTTGCGTATCGACGCGGTCGTCCCGGAGGAGATGAACGCGGAGGCGCTCGGCGTCCTCGCGGCGGGGATCCCCGCTGTCCCCTACGGCATACCCGTGCCCGAGGCCTACCCGGAGGGCTCTTTCGCCCGCCGCCTCGTCGAACTCCCCGAGGTGGCAGGCGCCCTGCGTAGTCTTGTCGGCCCCGATCCGACCATCGACCACCACTTCGTGCACGTCCGCGAGCCACGCGGGGGCGACGCCCAGCCGCTGCACGGCGACGCGATCATCGATGTACGGCCTGACGCCTTCGACGTCCAGATGATGTATTACCCGCAGGACGTCACCCCGGAGATGGGTGGCACACTGAGTGTGCCGGGCTCCCATCTGCGGCGGATCAACGAGACCGACACGGGGCGGTACCAGAATCTGCTCGGGCAGAGCCGATTGGTATGCCCTGCGGGCACTGTGGTGTTTCTGCACCACGGGATCTGGCACGGCGGGCGGCGCAACGACAGCGATGTTCTCCGCTACATGTTCAAGATCCGCTTCAATCCGACCGTGCGGCAGCGACTGCTCTGGGACACCGCTGATCTCGGCGATCCGGCCGTGGCGGAAGAGTTGCTACGCTCCTTCCCCTGGTACGAGCCCGCCACGGCCCGGCTGGAGATGTACAACCGGATCAAGCTCTGGCGCGCCCTGACCGGCGACGAGTCTTTCGACTTGGAGTACTGGGTGACCCGGACCTCCAACCGCCCGCAGAGGAGTGCCGTATGACCGCCGTCCGCCAGCAGGTCCTGGTGCTCTATCTGGGCACGTCCGCCCTCGATGCCGAAGTGGTCGGGTGGTCCGTCTACGACGGTACGGGGCTCACGTCGCCGACCACCGGGGACAGCGACGAACCGCCTTACAAGACGGGCGTCGACGCCCTACGGGACGGGTGGCGGTTGATCCAGGCGGCGCAGCTGATTCCGCCCTATCCAGGGCATGAGTACGACACGTCGTTCCTGAAGCACGAATTCCTCTTCGAGAAGCTCGTCACGATGCCAGACGAGCAGGCGCAGTAACTCCTCCCAGAGCGGCCGGCGTCGGCGGTGCCACGGGCCGACCGCCTGACGATCCAGGTGGGCGGCCCGTGGCACCACGCCGAGGCCACCTGCCGCATACCCACGCCGACGGCCGCTGGACATCACCTTCGTGCGGGACGGCTACCCGTTCCGCTACTGAGTCCGGCAGTAAGACCCGCGCCGGGAGCTCCCGCAAGGGTGCGCTTGCCGAATACCTCGTCGCGCCCACCTCGCCGCCTGCAGCATCACCGAGGTCATCACCCCGGACGACGTCCCCCGATTCTGATTCGCCCCACCTTCATCCCGGAGTCACGACCATGCACGACGACCGCAATCTCATCGAATCCCGTCTCAAGCGTGTCCTCGACGAGCGGATCCGCCCCGCCGTCTACCCCGCCTCCGTGCCGCTCGACGTCGGCATCTGGAACGCGCCGGGCGAACCCGTTCCCGTCGCCGAGGGGCTCGCCGCCCCCCGTACTCCG
This sequence comes from Actinacidiphila oryziradicis, assembly GCF_005047355.1. Classification (GTDB taxonomy): domain Bacteria; phylum Actinomycetota; class Actinomycetes; order Streptomycetales; family Streptomycetaceae; genus Actinacidiphila; species Actinacidiphila oryziradicis. The sequence goes on along the minus strand of NZ_SUMC01000011.1, from coordinate 164,619 downwards.
ATCGCGGTCGGCGACGCGTGGGGCGCCCCCTGGGGCACCAGCTGGATAACGGTCTCCGGCACCGTCCCGCAGGAGTGGGCCGGCAACACCGTGGAAGCACTGATTGACCTCGGGTTCGACGAGAATATGCCGGGTTTCCAGTGCGAGGGGCTCGTCTACCGGCCCGACGGCTCGCCCGTCAAAGGCATCAACCCCCGCAACCAGTGGGTGCGCATCGGATCCCCGGCGGCCGGCGGGGAGCAGGTGCTGCTGCACGTCGAGGCCGCCTCCAACCCGGTTATCCTGGACTACCACCCCTTCGTTCCCACCACGCTGGGCGACAAGGAAACAGCCGGCACCGAGCCGCAGTACAAACTGGGCCGGCTGGATCTGGCCGTCTTCGACCGTACGGTGTGGGAGCTCGTCCACGACCTTGAGGTGCTGGGCGAGCTGATGGCCGAGCTGCCGGTGGACACCGCCCGCCGCTGGGAGATCCTGCGCGCTGTCGACCGCGCGCTCGACGCGGTCGACCTCCAGGACGTGGGCGGCACCGCCGCGCAGGCCCGTGAACGGCTGACCGGAGTGCTCGCAGCGCCCGCGGTGCCGTCCGCGCACCGGATCAGCGCGGTCGGCCACGCGCACATCGACTCCGCGTGGCTGTGGCCGTTGCGCGAGACGGTCCGCAAGGTGGCACGCACCACGGCGAACATGACATCGCTGCTGGAGGACGAGCCGAATTTCATCTACACCATGTCCCAGGCACAGCAGTACGCCTGGATCAAGGAGCACCGCCCCGAGGTCTACGCGCGGGTGAAGGACGCCGTCGCCGAAGGGCGGTTCGTGCCGACCGGCGGCATGTGGGTGGAGTCGGACACCAACATGCCCGGCTCTGAGGCGATGGCACGTCAGTTCGTGCACGGCAAGCGGTTCTTCCTCGACGAGTTCGGTGTGGAGAACGAGGAGGCGTGGCTGCCGGACACGTTCGGCTTCGCGGCCGGGCTGCCGCAGATCATCAAGGCGGCAGGGTCCAAGTGGCTACTGACCCAGAAGATCTCCTGGAGCCAGATCAACAAGTTCCCGCACCACACCTTCTGGTGGGAGGGCATCGACGGCACCCGGATCTTCACCCACTTCCCGCCCGTCGACACCTACACCTGCTCGATGAAGGGCAGTGAGATCGCGCACGCCGCACGGAACTTCAAAGACAAGGGTTCCGCCCGGCACTCTCTGGCGCCGTCCGGCTGGGGTGACGGCGGCGGTGGTACCACCCGCGAGATGATCGCCAAGGCGGCCCGGCTGCGCAACCTTGAAGGATCGGCCACCGTCGAGTGGGAAAGGCCCGCCGACTTCTTCGCCAAGGCCCAGGCCGAATACCCGCACGCTCCCGTGTGGACAGGAGAGCTGTACCTCGAACTGCACCGGGGCACGCTCACCAGCCAGGCGAAGACCAAGCAGGGCAACCGTCGCAGCGAGCACCTGCTCCGCGAGGCCGAGCTGTGGGCGGCCACCGCGGCCGTTCGCACCGGATTCCCCTACCCCTACCAGGATCTGGACAAGATCTGGAAGACGGTGCTGCTGCACCAGTTCCACGACATCCTGCCCGGCTCCTCCATCGCCTGGGTGCACCGGGAGGCCGCGAAAACCTACGCCGCCGTGGCCGATGAGCTGAACGCCCTCATCGCGGCCGCGCAGCGCGCCCTGGCCGGAGACGTGACAGCCGGCGGCGAGGTCGTCTTCAACGCGGCACCGCACGCCCGCGGCGGCGTCGCGGCCGGTGGGGCGCGACCGGCGTCCGCGGCCGCCGGCGGCTGCGCCGTCTCGGCCCGAGCCGGCGGGGGATATCTGCTCGACAACGGCCTGGTTCGCGTCGCCGTCGACGAGCGCGGGCTCGTGGTGTCCGCCTTCGACGTGGCGGCCGACCGCGAGACCGTCGCTCCCGGCGAGGCCGCGAACCTGTTGCAGATCCACCCCGACTTCCCCAACATGTGGGATGCCTGGGACGTCGACCAGTTCTACCGCAACACCGTTACCAACCTGACGGACGTGGACGAACTCACCGTACTCACCGAGACGCCCGACGCCGTGTCAGTCCGCGTTGCCCGGTCCTTCGGCGCCTCCCGGGTGGTGCAGACCCTCACACTGACAGCAGGCGTCAAGCGGTTGGACATCGACACCGAGGTCGACTGGCACGAGACCGAGAAGTTCCTCAAGGCCGCCTTCTTGCTGGACATCCACACCGACCGGTACGCCGCCGAAACCCAGTTCGGTCACCTGTACCGTCCCACCCACACCAACACCAGTTGGGAAACCGCGAAGTTCGAGGCGTGCAACCACCGCTTCGTCCACTTCGCCGAGCCCGGCTGGGGTGTGGCGCTGGTCAACGACTCCACCTATGGGCACGACGTCACCCGTACCGTGCGCCCAGCGGACGACGACGCGCCCGGCACCACCACGACGGTCCGGCTCTCACTGCTGCGGGCGCCGCGCTTCCCCGACCCGCAGACCGATCAGGGCCTGCACCGCTTCCGCTACGCCCTGGTGCCCGGCGCACGGATCGGCGACGCGGTGCGGGAGGGCTACTGGATCAACCTGCCCGAACGCCTGGTGCCTGGCGACGCGCAGGTGGCCCCGCTGGTGAGCGTGGACCACGACGCGGTAGTGGTCACCGCCGTCAAGTTGGCGGACGACGCGAGTGGTGACGTGGTCGTCCGGCTCCACGAGGCGCACGGCAGCCGGGTCCGGGCCGGGCTGATCACAGCGTTCGGTGTGCGGCGGGCCGAGGCGTGCGACCTGCTGGAGCGGCCGAAGTCCCCGGTGGCGGTAGCGGACGGCCGCATCGAGCTGACGCTGCGCCCGTTCGAGATCGTGACGCTGAGGCTCTCCACCGACAACACCTGACCGGCCCGGCGGACCAAGAAGGCGTCTTCCTCACCGTGGGCATCATCCCTCCCTACCGGCCCCGCGACGACCGGTGCGGCGCCATGTCGTACCGGCGTTCCGGACTCAGCAGCCTGAAGCTGCTCAGCTCGGTCACCAGCACCGCGCTGGTTGTCGACGGTGGCATGGCGGGACTTCGGCTCCGCCCGGCGGAGAGGTGGAGTGCCGAAGGCGTGCATGGCCCGCGCACCTTCCACGCGGTCGTCGTCGAGGATTTCTCCACCCCGCACCACAAGCCGTCAGCGTCACGCGCGGGATCGGAGTAGTGCGCGGGGCATTCGGGGGGCGGCCCCACATACTTCCTGGCCCTGCCGTGTTCTTCCGCGATGTGAATGAAAGCCTCACCGACCCAGTAGGGAGGCCAGCACGGCGCTCGAACCGTTCCGGTGCAGACCTTCCAGGGCCGCCGTATAGGCGTCGCGGAATCGCTCTTCGGCGGCGAGGTCGTCGAACACCGGTCCGTACTCGATGAAAGTGGTCGGGGCGTCGTGCTGTTGGAGCGCGAGCGGGACGAGCTCGTCCCGCAGCTCATCGACGACCGTGATCTGCCGGCCACTCTCACTGGTGCCTTCGACGTACCGCGCCCAACTCGCGACGAGAGCGGCACCCAGTGCGACGGGGCCACCGGAGGCGAGGTTGGCGCGGATGGTGGGAAGCACGAACTTGGGGATCCGGTCGGAGGAGTCCACGCACAGTCGTGCGAGCGTATCGGCGACATGCGGGTTCGTGAACCGTTCGAACAACGACGCGATGTAGTCGTCGAGGTCGATGCCGGGCACCGGCTGGAGCGTCGGGCGGACCTCGTCGTCCATGTACCGGCGCAGGTACGCCGCGATGAGCGGGTTTCCAGCGGCCTCATGGGCGTATGTGTGGCCGAGCAACGTGCCGAAGTACGCCATGCCCTGGTGACTCGCGTTCAGGAGACGGAGCTTCATCAGTTCGTAGGGTTCGACGTCGTCGACAACCTGGACGCCCACGTTCTCGTAGGCGGGGCGCCCGAGCGTGAACCGATCCTCGACAGCCCACTGCACGAAGGGTTCCGCAACCACTGGCCATCCGTCGTTGATGCCGAACTCCCGCTTGACCATGGCGCGGTCTTCATCGGTGGTTACCGGCGTGATGCGGTCGACCATCGAGTTGGGGAACGCTACCTCCTTGGCTATCCACCGTGCGAGGTCGGCGTCGACGAGTGTCGCGTACGTCACGATGGCCCGCTTGGCAACGTGGCCGTTGCCGGGGAGGTTGTCGCACGACATGACAGTGAACGGGGGGACTCCCGCGGACCGTCGGCGCGCCAGCCCTTCGACGATGAGCCCGAACACTGTGAGCGGGGCACGAGGGGTCGCCGCATCCCGCAGCACGGCAGGATTGGTGACATCGAACTCACCGGTTGTGCGTTCGACGTTGTACCCGCCTTCTGTCACGGTGAGCGAAACGATCCGGGTGGTCGGCGCGGCAAGTTTGGCGATCACGGCCTCCGGGTCGTCGGGGGCGAACAGGTAGTCGTGGATGGAACCGATGACCCGCGGCTCAAGTGAGCCGTCGCCGTGCTTGAGAACCAGCGTGTACAAGAAGTCCTGCGCGCGAAGGACGTCGCGCATGCGGATGTCTCCCGGCAGGACGCCGACACCACAGATGCCCCAGTCGTACGCCTGCCCCGCGGTCATGAGCCCGTCGATGAACATCGCTTGGTGCGCGCGGTGGAAGTTGCCGAGGCCGAAGTGCACGATGCCCGTCGTGACGCGTGAGCGATCGTAGGCCGGGGCGGGGACCGAAGGGAAGCTGGTCGCATTACCGGCGATGAAGGTCATTGGGCGGTTCCTTGGTGTGTGCTCTGCTTTCCGGTCTCGCGCGGCGCGAACGCGACCATGAGCGGGAGCGGAGTAATCGGTACGAAGGCGCTGGCTCCCGCGCCCATGATGAGGTGCGCCACGCGGACCCGACGTCCATGGCGTCGCCGGTCCGGGCTGCACCGCGTCGTGCCCCTCCTTCGTTCAAACGGTGCTGTCGCCCCGGGGTGCTGATCGCCTTGTCGGGAAGCTTGCCATGGAAATAACCGCGCAGGTTAGCCCAGTGTTCCGCTCTTCATGACCGCTTCTTGTGTGATTCCGGGTCGCGTCTCGCCCCTATATCTCCGGCAGTTGCCGAGCCACGGCCGGTGAACTGACCGATTCTATTTCCGGGGTGACCGGAGTTCGAGGAGTGCCCCGCGAGAGCCTTAGACGCGCACCAGCTCCGCGCCGAGCGTTGTGTAGCGTCGGGCGGTTGACACGGGCATCTAAATTCCGGTGATGAGAGCCTCGAAGTCCTCGACCCGCCCGAAGCGTACGAACGCGGATCGGCCGAACTTAGAGGCCGCGGAGCATATCGGTGGCCCACTGATCCACGGTGCCGAGCGTCGTCCTGCGGACCCGCCCGCCGATCATGATCACCTCAATCGACGGGCACGGCACCAACGCTGTGACGACCGGGTTCGACGCCATGAGGACAGTGAGCGGTTGATCGGTGGGCAGGGCCTTCGCAACCGGTCGGAAGAGATCCCTCGTCGATGAAGATGGTGCGTGCGTCTCCGAGCCGACGTGCGGCCCCCTCGGCGATGCGGAGCTTTTCGGCAGTCTCGTTCTGTTCGCGATACCCGATCCCAGTCTCGAACACGTCGCTCTCGACGACGCGCACGGAACCGTAGCTGCGAACTACGCTTCGCCGGCTTTCGAGGTACCGCAGATCGCGGCCGATCGTCTCCTGCGAGACTCGGAACATCGCGGCAAGGTCGGCAACCGACACCGTTCCCTCCTCGCGCACCAGCCGAACCAACGCGGACCGCCGCTGCTGCACAAGATCCTGGTTTCGCGGCGACGCGCCCGGTGAAACGCTTTGTCATGCACTCCTTCGCTCGGCAACCAAACCGGCGGTGCGGCGGTTCATATTACGCGTACAGTCGGCCGGTGTACATCACGATTTGCGAATGTTCCCATCCGCATCTCGCGCTGTCGCCGCTGTCGTCCGGCGATCTATCGTGCTTTCCCGGAGCGTGTACGAAGACGAACACGCAGCAAGAGAGCGAGCAATACAACGATGGCATTCAAGCAAGCATCTCCCGATGGCCTGAAGCGTTACCAGGACGACAGGTTCGGGATGTTCGTCCACTGGGGGCTGTATTCGCTTGTCGGCGCTCACGAGTGGGCGATGTTCCGCGACCGGAGGTCCGTAGCGGACTACGAGGTCCTGGCCAACCGGTTCGAGGGCGAGGAGTTCGACGCGGACGCCTGGGTGCGGCTGGCGGCCGACGCCGGCCAGCGGTTCATCACCATCACTTCGCGGCACCACGACGGCTTCTCGATGTACGACACCGCGCTGAGTGATTACAAGGTGACCAAGACCCCGTTCGGGCGTGACCCGATGGTGGAGCTGCGTGCCGCCTGCGACCGTCATGGTGTCCGTCTCGGGTTCTACGTCTCCCTGCTCGACTGGCACCATCCCGCCTATCGGGCCGCCCTGCGCGAGCGCAGCGGCCTCGCGTGGGAGGACTACGTCGGCTTCCTGCACGGCCAGGTCGAAGAACTGTCCACACAGTACGGTGACGTCGCCGAGTACTGGATCGACGGATACTGGCCCGCTGAATGGGCGACCAACAGGGAGAAGAACTGGTTCGGGCCGAGCGGCGACTTCCAGCTGCCGGAACTCTACGACAAGATCCACACTCTGCAGCCCAACGCGGTGATCATGCACAATCACCACGCGGCGCCGCAGCCCGGGGAGGACGTGCAGGGCTTCGAAGGCGATCTCCCCGGTGAGAACACCAATGAGATCAACGTCACCCCGCTCACGCTCGAAGCCAGGGAAACCTGTCAGACGACGTCGACGATCGCTTACGGCTTCCACAAGGACGACCACAAGTACCGCGACGTCCGGGAACTCCTCACGATGCTGGTGCGCGGGGCCGGTTCCGGCGCGACGTTCCTGCTGAACGTCGGCCCCACTCCGCAGGGCACGATCCCGCTGCCGGCGCAGCAGAATCTGCGCGCGATGGGGGATTGGCTGTCCCGCAACGGCGAAGGCATCTACCAGACCCGTGCCGGGCAGCTGCAGGTCGCCGACATCGACGGCCGTGACTCGCTGCGCCACGCGTTCACATCGACGGTCGGTGCGGACGGCGCGCACTACGTCCACCTGCTCAACGGTGACGCGCCAACATCCTTCTTCGTGGACCTGCCGGAAGGACAGCACGCCCGCGACGTCGAAGCCACTCTGCTGACCGACGCCGGCCCGGTGCCGGCGAAGATCCTCGGCGACGGCGACACGATTTCCGTCACCGTTCCCGCGGAACGCCGTGAGGCCCTCATTAGCACGGTCCGGCTTCGGGTCCGATAACCGGGATGTTCCTGACAGGCAAAAAGGATAAGGAGCAAACGATGGCATCCCGATTCTCACCAGCTGCGGCCGCGGTGTCCCGTCGCGGCGTCCTCGGTGGCGCCGCCGGTCTGGGCACTATGGCCCTGCTGGCCGCGTGCGGCGCGGGCGGCAAGTCGGCCGCCGCCGGAGCGCGGTTCACGTTCTGGGACATGCAGTGGGGCGGCACGGACTACGCCCAGAACGTAGGCAAGCTCGTCGGCGGCTGGCACCCGTCCGACGGGGCATCCGCGAAGTACCAGAATATCCCCTGGACGAACTGGTACCAGACGTTCACATCCGCAATCGCGGCCCGGAAGGCACCCGCGGTAAGCTCCGGCGCCTCTTTTCAGCCCTTCCAGTTCTTCCAGCAGGGCGCGATCGAACCGGCCGACGGCATCGTCGCCAAGCTCAAGAAGTCGGGCACCTACGACGACTTCCTGCCCGGCACCATCGACTCCCTCAAGTACCAGGGCTCCTACGTCGCGGTTCCATACCACATCTCCATCAACGGCCTGTGGTATCGCCCCGACCTGTTGGCGAAGGCCGGAACGGACGTGCCGACTACGTGGGACGAGTTCCGAGCTACCTGCCGGGCGCTCAAAAAGATCGGCGTCTTCGGCTACTCGATACCCGGGAGCCCCAAGGAAACCGGATACCAGGAAGTGCTGACGTGGCTGGTCAACAACGGCGGCGGCTGGTTTAACGAGCAAGGCAAGCCCGAGTGCGTCACCGACCGCAACATCGAAGCCGTCGAGTTCCTCCAGAGCCTGGTCAAGGACGGGTACATCAACCCGACCAACGTGAGCTACACGTCGGTCCAGTCCGCTCAGGACTTCGCCTCCGGACAGCTGGGGATGATGATGGCGGGGCCGAACAGCGATCTTCAGAGCTTCCCGAACGTGAAGTCCGCCGTGATGAAGCCGTTGACCGGACCGCACGGCGACAAGGGCGCCCTCCAATGGGTGGACCCACTGATGATGTACAAGGGCGCCTCGAACGTGTCCGACGTGGAAGACTTCGTGGTCTGGCTCCTGGACGCGATCAAGCCGGCGTTCGGCGACGGCACCTACAACCGCCTCCCCGCCCGCAAGAGCTTCCAACAGGTCGCCGGGGTCAAGAACAGCGCTTCCTCCCAGGTGCTCCTCAACGACTGGGTGCCGATCGCCAAGTCGATCGCCACCAGGTCGCCGGAATCGTTCCCAGCACTGAACTCCATCGAAGGCGCTCCGGTCACCGCGACGTTCACCGCGCAGGTCGTCCAAGCCAAGCTGAGCCCACGCGCCATCCTGCAGCAGTTGCAGGACAGCTACGAGAGGCTGCACTACAGCAAGTGACGCGGCAGCCGGTCCCGCACGGGACCGGCTGCCGTTGGTTCGGGCACCGCAAGTCTGCAAGGAGTCGCACCGGTATGGTTGGAATTACCCATGAGTTGGGCACCGCGCGCGTTGTCCGACAACGAAAGCGGAAAGGCGCGACGAGAACCAGATTCACCTATTCGTCGCTGCTGTTGCCGTCACTGATCCTGGTCGCGCTGATCAACGCCTATCCGCTCGCCTACGCCATCAATGCCGCGCTGCACGACGGCAGCCTCATCCAGCAGGGCGCTTTCGTCGGACTCGGCAATTTCAGCACGGTGCTGAAAGACCCGGCGTTCTGGGCGTCGACACGGTTCACGGCCATCTTCGTCGTGGCATCCGTGTTCGGTAGCTGGGCCCTGGGTGTGGTGCTGGCCGTCGTGCTGCAGATCAGGTTCCCGGGCCGCGCCGTGTTTCGCGTGCTCCTACTGCTGCCGTGGATCGCGCCGGTCGTCGTCACATCGATGAGCTGGGCGTTGCTGCTCGGCACCTCCAACGGGGCCGTTCCGTCCCTGTTCCGCGCCCTCGGCCTCGGCAACAACGTGCTGTTCCTCGGCGACCCCGTGCTGGCGCAGGTCACGGTCTGCCTGTTCAAGATCTGGATCAGCTTCCCGTTCACTCTCATCATGATGGGCTCCGCTCTGGAGAGCGTCGACCAGAACGTCTACGAGGCCGCCCGGATCGACGGAGCCACACGCTGGCAGCAGTTCGTCAGGATCACCCTGCCGGTGACCGCCCGCTCGACCTATGTGTGCTGGATCCTGATGTCGATCTTCACGATCAACGACTTTCCCAGTGTGTGGCTGCTCACCGGCGGTGGGCCGGTGGGTGCCACCCAGACGATGATCGTCTACGCCTACAACCTGGCGTTCTCCGAGTTCACACCCGGGCTCGGGATCGCCGTCGCACTCCTGATCACGGTCTGTCTGGTCGCGGTGTCGGTGTTCCTGTACCGCATGATCCGACGGTCCTTCACGGTCGCCTGAAGTGGAGCAGCAATGACCACAACGAGTCACACAGCCACACGGGCCGGCACCCCCAGGATCACGGCCGAGCCACGGAAACGCCGGTCCCGAAGCTGGGTGATCACCGTCGTCATGACCGTGTTCACCGTGATCGTCCTTATCCCCTTCTTCGACATCTTTCTCAAGGCCCTCACGCCGAACGGAAACGGATTCGTCAACGGTGACAGCCTCACCCTCGACAACTTCCGAGTCGTGTTCGCGCAAACGAACATGCTGCGCTACCTCATGAACAGCGTCATCGTCTCGATCGTCACCTCGGCCGTTGCCGTCCTCATCGGGGCGCCGGCCGGCTACGTGATCTCACGGTCCCGGTCCCGACTCGTGTCGGGCTACTCGCTGCTCCTGTTCGTCATCCAGTCGCTGCCGGTCATTGTCTTCGTCGTACCGCTGTTCATCATGTTCTCCTCGGTCGGACTCGTCGACGACCTGCCGGGCCTGGTGATCGTCTACGTGTCGAGTGCGATCCCGATCGGATGCTGGATGATGTCCTCCTATTTCGACACGATCCCGCACTCACTGGAAGAGGCCGCGTGGGTCGACGGAGCGACGTTGTTCGGAGGATTCTGGCGGATCATTCTGCCCAATTCGCTGCCCGGAGTCATGTCGGTCGCGATCTTCAGCTTCCTCGCCTCCTGGAACGACTACCTGGTCGCCCTGGTTTTCCTGCGCAGCGACGCCGAGTTCACGCTCCCCATCGGCATCCAGCAGTTTTTCCAGGAGAACCAGGTGTCTTGGGGACCTGTCATGGCTTCCGCCGTTCTTATGCTCGCGCCACCGACGATCGTTTTCGCGGTGTTCCGGCGCTACTTCAGCATCGGTGGCATTGGCGGGGCGCTGGCGGGAACGTGAGCTGATCGCCCACCAGCGGTCGACCCGCTGGTCCGACTCGGCAAGGTGCGAACCTGGAACACCTGAAGCAGGCCCTGCCTGCGGGCCACACTCGGTAGCAAGGACCCGGGCGAGGCGACCGCGTACCCGGTCGCCTCGCCCGGGTTTTGCGGTCACTGAACCGTTTGCGGACCAGCACGTTCTCTGCTTCGAGCGGGGCAAAGAACTCAGCCTCGTTCCGGATGCCAGCACGCAGGCGTTGACCTCGGCCTCTCGACGATCTTGCGTTGCAGCCAGTTCGACGAGCCGGTCAGCGGACTGGGAACCCACGGCTGCGCCAAGGAGATCGCCCTGAACAGCGACCACTCGTGGAGCCGCTGAACCAGAAAGGGGCGCGGTTCCACGGCCCTGGCCATGGCCTGCGCCCATGACACGTACTCCGGCCTTTCGAGCATGTCGGTCGCCCGCCCGTCCAGGTGCCGCGCGATCACAGACTGCGCCATCGTCGGGTCCGGGTCCGTGAGGACCTCGGTGACTAGGGCGAGCTCGTCGTCGTCCGTGACCTGTTCCAACGCATGCAGGTAGGCGGCGAACCGGACGTGCTCCCGCGGCTCGTCCTCACCCAAGACATCGGTGCTCATGCCGCCTGATCCTGACGCTCGACCAGGAGTCCGCGTTCGAAGCGGGCCCCCGCGCGGACGAGTGGCACCAAATGGGCGCCATTGATGGCTCGCCAGCGGGCCTGGACGGACTCGACGAGCTTGAAGACCATCGCGAGCCCGGCGGCGCGGGAGCCGGCTCCCTTGGTGACCTTGGTCCGCAGCCGGACGGTGGCAAAGGTCGACTAACGATCGGATTCGTCGTGCGCAGGTGGATCCAGTGCTCGGCGGGATAGTCGTAGAACGCCAGCAGTTCGTCCTGATCGTCGGTGACCTTCACGACGGCCTTGGGGAACTTCGCCCGGTAGAGCTTGGTGAACACCCGGATCGCCTGCTCGGCGTGGTCGCGGTCCTCGGCGTTGTAGATGTCCTGCAGAGCCTTCTTCGCCGCGGGCTGCGCGGACTTGGGCATGGAGTCGATCACGTTGGCAGTTTTGTGGAGCCGTAAGGATTCAACCTGGCGATTACGGTCGCGAGTTCTGCCGTGCTGGAATAGCGCGATGCGGAATGGGTGGCGGAGTATCCGTCCTCCTCCAGCAACGGGCGGACCCATACGATGGCGTTGCCGATGGTGCGTCGGCTCACTTCGAACAGTTCGGCCACCACGTCGCGGCCGCATACCTTGCGCAGGCAGGGGATGGTCGCCAGGACTCGTTCGGCGTCGGTGATCTTCTCTTGGAAGATGCCACCGCGTGCTCCGAACTGCCGGTCTCCACCGCGCTGTCGGTATTTGCGGCGCTCGGCCGAGGCGGCCTGCCGCACGGACAGCCGCTCGATCAATTTGGTCAGCGCCTGGAAGCTCATGCCGGTCAAGGCCGGGTCGCCGAGGCTCGCGAGGCGGTTCGGCCGTGTTGGCGTGGTGTCGGTCGCCAGGAAGTCCCTGAGAGCACCGGCGCTGGTGAAGCGCACGACGGTGGGCTCGATCCGGTGTCTGCGCTCGTTCAGCAGTCTGCCGGTCTCGCTGATCGCGGCGGCGATCGGGCCTGTGCTGACCTCCAGCATCTCGGACAGCACAAGCTGGGAGCAGATCTGTCGCAGGTAGACGACCGCGATCAGGACTTGGTCGGCGCCGGTAAGCAAGGATCGGCCGTGCTTGCCCCTGGCCTGGCGCCGCGCTCCACCGCGCTGCTCGAAGAAGCGCTGCTCGGCCCGGGCTGCCTGTGCCGGGGCCAGATCGGCGGTCAGCGCGTCCGGCTCGCCTCGGCTCATGCCGGTCAGGCGCGGGTCGGCCAGGGTGTTCAGGGCCCGGGCCCTGATGCTGTCGCGGTCCTCGGTCCCAGTGACGGACTGCGCGTCCTGCTCGGCGGGGTGGATCGTGTAGTTCCATGTCCCTCGCTCGGCGTGGGGTGTGAGCGGTAGGGCGTTCATGCGTTCCTTGCTGACGGACACGCCCAGTGGGTAGACGCTGGTGTCCAAGGCGGCGTCCACGCGCAGTCCGGCTCGGGTGTGGGTGGCGGCGATCAGGTTGACGACTACCTCGTGGCTGGTCAGGGGTTTGCCGCGCCAGTTCATCGTGATGTGGGAGAACAACCGGTGCTCGATCTTGTTCCACTTGCTTGTGCCTGGAGGAAAGTCGCAGACCGTGACAGCCAGGCCCGTCTCCACGGCGAAGTCGGCGAGTTCGGCCTTCCATAACCGGTAGCGGCAGCTGTTGGAGCCGCCGGCATCGGCGGTGACCAGCAGCCGGGCCGCATCCGGGTAGTCCTGGCGGCCACGCGCCCGCCACCAACCGCGGATCGAAGAAACGGCGAAGGCCGAGGTGTTGTGATCGACACCGACGTTCACCCAGCCGCGATCGGCCGTGATGTCGTAGATGCCGAAGGGGATGGCGTGCGGAACGTCCGGCCCGGTGAAGAAGAAGCTGTGGTCCTCGACCTCGACCGGGTCGCCTTTGGGCCGCCACTGGCGTCCGGTGTTGGGCAGGTGGCCGAGCTGTTCCTTCTTCTTCGCGTCGACGCTGATCACCGGCTGCCCGGCCGCCTGATGCGCCTTGACCTGCTCGTTGATATAGCGAAACTGGACGTCCCGGTCAGGGTGCTGCTTGCCCTCCAACGTTTTGGTATTGGCCTGCAGGCTGAAGCCCTGCCCCTTCAACAGCCGGCCCACCGTCGACGCCGAAACCGGATGCCCCTGCCGGGTCAGCTCCTCGGCCAGGTTGCGCAGCGACTTGGTCGTCCACCGCAGCGGTGACATCGGATCCCCGCGCTCATCCGGCTCGACCAGCCCCAGCAGCGCCGACAGCAGAACCGGGTCCAGTACTTCGGCAGAGCGCCGTCCCCCACCAGGCCTCCTGGACCGACCGGCTGGCAGCGGATCCCCGCTGGCCTCCAACTCGAACACCCCGTTGCGGACGGTCGTCTCGCTGACCTGGGCTGCCCGGGCCACCGCCCGCACCCCGCCGTGCCCTAAAAGTCGGGCCTCCTGGCCCAGGACCAGCCGCTGCTGCCGTTCGTTCAAGTGGGGGAACAGTACCTGAACCGTAAGACGAGTTGCCCACGGACCTCGCTCGATATGCTCATACCAAGTCAACGAGCAGGGCGAGAAAGAGCAACAGGTTGTTTCCTTACGGCTCCTGTGAACCCAGTCATCCCGAGGCCTGTCGGCCTCACCCCGGGGCCGGGAAAATGGGTGCGGGGTTGCCCGTCTGGAGGACGTCGATTGTGCTTGGAGCAGAACCGCCGACGCTCACCCGTCTTCTCGTCCACCCGCTTGTCATTGACGCGATGCGCGCGGACCTCGACCGATCCGGCCGAGGTGGTGACCCTCCGGGGCTGGTGATGGCCGTTGCGGACGACCAGGCGGTGACCCCGCTCGTCCCGCTCCTCGGCCAACTTGGCGATGTAGGCGTCGACTTCCGCCTCCAGTGCTGCGGCCAGCATCCGTCGCGCGCCCTCACGAACGATGTCGTCGGTCAGGGAGCCGTCTCGCGTGGAGGCGTCGTCATTCACTACGGTGAGCACGGGCTTCACCCTTCCCGACCGGCGCTCGCAACGCCGGCCTACTCGGTGACCATCACAGGATCAATCGGGAAGGTACGCCTTCCGCGTGCCCTCCAGGGCTGATCCACAAGTACTGAGCATTGCTCTCGCCGACGTGCTGGAGACCCGAAACCAATCAGGCACCACTGGAGACCGTACGGTCCCCCAGACGGTAGAAGGCGTGAGCCGTGCCGCCGAAGAGCGCCGCGATCTCGGCTGCGCTCAGTGTGCCGATGGCAGCGGTCAACCCCTCGATAACAGACTCGTAGGTGCCGGCGAGCAGGCAGACGGGCCAGTCGGATCCGAACATGAGGCGGTCCGCGCCGAACCACTGGTAGATGCGACTGACGAACGGCCGGAGATCATTGGGGGTCCAGGAGGCCCAGGCCGCCTCGGTGATCATGCCGGAGAGCTTCACCGTCACGTTGGGGCATTGGGCAAGGGCCGGCATCCACTGGGCCCAGAGGCCGTCGGCGCCTGCGGCGATCGTCGGCTTGGCGATGTGGTCCACGACGAAGTTCAGCTCCGGCAGCGCCTTGACCGTCGCGACCGCTGCCGGTAGTTCGCGCGCACGTACCAGAAGGTCGTAGCTGAGGCCGCGGTCGGCTACGGCTCGCAGGCCGCGGCGCACGTCGTCCCGGCACAGCCAGTTCGGGTCGCGTTCGTCGTGTACCTGGTGGCGGATGCCAACGAGGAACCGGCCGTTATCGTCGGCGAGTAGGGCGTCCAGGGCGTCCCCTACCTGCGGCGAGGTGAGGTCGACCCAGCCGACGACTCCGCGGACGAATGGTGTCGAGGCCGCGAGCCGGAGGAATTCCCGGGTCTCACCCCCGTCTGACAAGGTCTGGACGAGTACGGTTCCGGTGATATCGGCGGCGTCGAGCAGCGGCTGCATATCGCCTGGCCCGAATGCTCTCCGTACGGGGTCCATCTCACGGCCGGCCATCCAGGGGTAGGCATAACGGTCCGGATCCCAAAAGTGGTGGTGAGCATCGATACGTTCAATACGATCGTTCATCGGGCGAGCCTCTCTACTCTGGGCAGGGTGCATCGGGCCGGATCAGGTTATCCGCGCGAAGGTCAGCCCAGAGGGCCGAGGGGATGTCGACGGACAGGAGCCCGAGGTCCATGTCGAGTTCGTCGAGTGATCTGGGCCCGAGGAGCACGCTGCACACCTGGGGGTGGGCAAGAGGGAACTGTACGGCGGCAGCGGCCATGGGGATGTCGTGGCGGGCGCAGATGCTGCGGATGCGGCGCGCGCGTTCGAGGACTTCTGGGGACGCGGGAACGTAGTCGAAGGTCGTACCCGGCTCCGGGTCGATGAGGATGCCGCTGTTGAACACTCCCCCGGCGACGACTGAGGTCTTGCGCCGTGCGCACATGGGAAGGAGCTCGTCCATCCCGGTTTGGTCGAGCAACGTGTATCGGCCGGCGAGGAGGATGACGTCGAGGTCGCAGTCGCGGACGAGTTCCGTCAGGACCGCGGTGCGGTTCATGCCTGCGCCGATGGCCTGAACCTTGCCGTCGGCCCGGAGTTTGCTCAGGGCGTTGTACCCGGTGGTGCTTGCCTGCTCGAAATGCTCGTCGGGGTCGTGCAGGTGAAGGATGTCGAACCGATCGACACCGACGCGCTGCATGCTTTCCTCTACCGACTGGCGGACACCTTTCTCACTGAAGTCCCAGACCGGGCCCGCGGATGGGACGTTCTTGTAGAACGGTTCCCCGTTGAAGTATTGACTCTCGTCGTGGGGCGCGTCTTCGCGCAAAAGCCGGCCGACCTTGGTGGAGATCACGAGCTCGTCGCGAGGAATGCCGGCGATCGCCGCTCGGACGCGCTGTTCAGCGAGGCCGTGTCCGTACAGCGGGGCGGTGTCGAGGTAACGCGTGCCGCGTTCCAATGCTCGCGTGATGACCGCCGTGGCGTCTTTGTCGGTGACGGGGCGCAGGAAGTTGCCGAGCGAGGCGGTGCCGAGTCCGATCCGCGGCAGGCGCAGCTCGGTGTCGCCGATCTGGTGGGTCGCGTACAAGTCGATCACTGTTGGCCGCCTGTCGTCGGGAACTGCGTGGGGTCGAAGTAGGCGCGGACCGAGTCGAATTTGCCGTCGTGTATATGCACGACGTTGACGCCTCGGATAGGGATCCGCACGCCGTCATGGTCGATGAGGACCGCTTCCCATTCGAGGCACGCCTCATCACCGGAGCAGATTTCGTGGGTGATGGTTACTTCCAGGCCGGGGAAGGCGTCGCCCATGCCGTCGTAGAAGGTGCGGATCTCGGCGTGGCCTTTGAGTGGACCGGATACGGGATGGAAGACGGCGTCCTCATGGAAGTGGGACAGGATACGCGTGATGTCTCGGCTTTCCTCGGCGCGCCAGTAGGATTCGGCCACTTCTCGTGGGGTGGCGGACATGGGCAGTCCTCCCTTTCTCTCGTTGCTGTGTTGGGCTTGACTCTGGTAGCGGCTTTAGTGCCGCTGTCGTTTAAGGATGGTGCGCCAGGTATGCCGGAACACCTCGTCGATGCCGACGGCGAAAATGAGCACACCGCCTTGGACGATGTTCTGGTAGAACGTCGACACGCCCAGCAGGTTGAGGCCGTTGTTCAGGACGCCCACGATCAGGACGCCGACGATCGAACCGATGATCGTTCCCTGTCCGCCGGTGATGGCGGTACCGCCGAGGACGACGGCGACGATGACGTCGAATTCGAAGCCAGTGCCGGAATTCGGGTCGCCGGTGGCGATGCGGGAGTTCATGAGGATGCCCGCGACGCCGGCCGCGAGGCCGGACAGTATGTAGAGCGTGACTCGGGTACGGTTGATCGGGATTCCCGAGAGGCGAGCCGCCTCTTGATTTCCTCCGCTGGCGATGGTCCACCGACCGAGGATGGTCTTGCGTTCGACGAAGATCATGATGAGGGCGATCACGGCGAAGATCGCGACTGGGACGGGGACCGGTCCCACGGCAGAGGTTGCCAGATTGTTGAAGGAGAGCGGCACACCGATGACCGGGGATCCACCAGCGACGACGTTCGCCAGACCCCGGCCGATGTACATGGTGCCGAGCGTGGTGATCACTGGGTTGATCTTCATCCCCACGATGAGGAGGGCGTTGAGGGCTCCGATGACGCCGCCGGCCAGGACGCCCATGAGAAACGCCCATCCGAGAGGCCAGTGGGCTTCGGCGACGAACTTGGCGGCAGTCACGCCGGCGACGGCGATGATGGAGCCGATGGAAAGGTCCAGGCCGCCGGCGATCATGACGAGAGTGACCAGGCAGGCGGACATCCCGATGAAGGAGATCTGGCCGAGGACGTTGGTGATGTTCCGGGACGTCGTGAACTGACTGGTCGCGAAGGACAGCCACACGCTCAGGACGATGAGGATGCCGATGTTCATGACCAGCGTCTTGCTCGTGGGCCGCGCGAACCAGATCCCCAACCCGGCCCACATCGGGGACCTTTGTGCTGGGACGGTTTCGTCGGCGACGCTTTCAAGACTGGTCATGCTGCCTCCCCATGCGCCGCGCGCAGCAGCGCCTGTTCGGAAATGTCATTGCTGGTGTATGTGGCGGCGACCGCACCGTGGAAGAGGACGATGACGCGATCGGACAGGCCGAGTACCTCGGGCAGTTCGGAGGACAGCAGCAGAACCGCCGTGCCGTCCGCGGTCAGCTCCGAGATGAGTCGGTAGATCTCCTCCTTGGCGCCGATGTCGACTCCGACGGTGGGGTCGTCGAGGATGAGCAGGCTGGAGCCGCCGAGCATCCATCGTCCGAGAATGACCTTCTGCTGGTTTCCGCCGGAGAGCGCGGCGATGCTCTGACCCGGCGATGCCGCCTTGAGCCGAACCCGCCCAGCCATCTCCTCGACGAGGTGGCGACGCTGCCGGTTGCGAATGACACCCCATTTGGTGGAGAGCCAAGGCTTCCCCGAGCTCATGTTCTCGGTGATCGACAGCAACGGGAACATCGCCTGGGTGGTGCGTTCCTCCGGCACGAGGCCGATGCCCGCACGGGCGGCTCGATAGGGATTCCTCTTGCGCCCGGTCGGCGCGGTGGGTGTCTCGATCATGCCGCCGTCGATCGGGTCGGCTCCGTAGATGGCGCGGGCGAGTTCGGTACGGCCGGAGCCGAGCAGTCCGTAGACGCCGAGGATCTCGCCGGCGTGCAGGTCGAAGCTGACGCCTTGGAGCCCGCTCGGGGTGGTCAGGTCTCGCACCCTGAGCGCGATCTCCTCACGGGCATCAGAGGTCTTGCGGAAGACGTGGGAGGCGTCGCGGCCGATCATCAACTGGATGACGTCGGCGGTGCTCGTCTCGGCGGCGCTTTTGGTGCCGACGGTTCGGCCATCGCGCAGGACGGTCAGCCGGTCGCTGACGGAGAGCACCTCCTCCAGCCGGTGCGAGACGTAGATGATGCCGATGCCGCTGTCGCGTAGCTCGAGCAGCACGTGATGCAGGTGCTCCACCTCTTCGGTTCCCAGTGAGGCGGTGGGCTCGTCGAGGATCAACAATTTCGTCTGCTGCAGCAGCGCACGAGCGATCTCGACGAGCTGTCGTTCGCCGGCACTCAGGCTCGCGGCGGTCCGGTTCAGGTCGATGCTCATGCCCAGACGAGCCAGGACTTCGTTGGTTGCCTGCCGCTGCCGGCCATCGCGGAGATAGCCGAACAGCCGTTGCTCGTTGCCGAGTACGACATTCTCCGCGACCGTCAGCTGCGGAACCAGGTTGGCGTGCTGGAAGATGACGCTGATGCCGCGGCTCATCGAGTCGGCTCGCGAGCCGAACTCGACGCCCTCTCCCTCGAATGTGATCGTTCCCGAGTCGGGTTTGACGGCGCCGGCGAGGCTCTTGATCAGGGTGGACTTACCGGCCCCGTTCTCGCCGAGGAGCGCATGGATCTCTCCGCGCTTGACCACGAGGTTCGCACCTCGCAGCGCCTGAACACCGTCGTAGCTCTTGGTCAGCTCGTCGACCACGAGCAGGTCGGTGCCGCCTGCCGTGTCCATAGTGACTCCTCCGTGTTACTCGTGTGTCCGTAGGCACGTCGCGCCGGGTATCGGCTCAGTTGCCGACACAGGGCAGGTTCGTTGTCGCGAAGTACTCGGACTTGTTGAAGTCGTTCGCGGCGGTGCAGTCGGGCCCGAGCGGCTTGTCGGGGACGTTGACGGTGTGGTTGCTGTACGCCGGGATCTTGCCGCTGATCATCTGCTCCATGGTGTCGATCAAGGTCTTGGCCACCTCTTTAGGGGTCAGCCCGAGATCGGCCATCAGGGGTGAGGTCGGGTCGGTCAGCGCGCGCAGTTCCTCGTCGGTTCCATTGATGCTGTAGAAGTAGGTGTGGTCGGGCTTCTTGTTTGTCGCCCCGCCCAGGCCCGCGGACTTGAAGGCTTGCAGGGCCCCCATCGCCATGTCGGAGTTGCAGCCGGTGGCGATGTTGTAGCCCTTGTCGCGCTGGAGGGCATCCTGTGCGACGGTCACCGCCGTGTTCCGATCGGCCCCGCCGTTGACGGTCGTGATCTGGGCGTTCGGTGCGACGGACTTGACTCCCTGCTCGAAGGGCCCCATCCGGTCGTCGGAACAAGAGGAGACGCCGGTGATCGTGACGATCAACACCTTGACGGGCTGTCCCGGGAAGTTCTTCTGAACGTATTGGGCAGCGGCCTTGCCGGCGGCCTCGGTCTCCGCCTTCTCCTCCAGCCCGACGTACGGTGCAGTCACTCCAGCCCCGAACGGGATCGCCCAGCCGAGTACCGGAACCTTCTGGGCCTGAGCCTGCCTGACGAGCGGAACGGCGACGTTCGCGTTGGCCGGCTGCATGATGATGCCGTCGACGCCGCGGGTCTGCAGGGCCTGCATCAGGTCAGGTGCCTTAGTGCCCTGCCCCTGCTGATTCTCGAAGATGATTTTGATGCCCAGGCTGTCGGCGTACTTCTGCATCTGCTTCTGCTGGGCGATCTGGTAGGCGTCGGTGTCGAAGAGGACGTCGCCGATCACCAGCTTCTTGCCGCTGCCGGATCCCCCGTCGCCCGGGGAGCTCCCGCTGCCACACGCGCTGAGGAGCAACAAGGCGGCCAGTGTCGAGGCCATAAGAGCAAAACCGGTCCTGCGCTTCACTGAGCTTCTCCTTCGCTACGGGCGTTGATCGTTGGGAGCCGGTGCGGCTTGGCGGCGGTACCGCCCTGATCGGTGACGCGGCCGACACCGCGGATCTGCCATTGGCGGCGGGCGTCGCGATGGATGGCCGTCGACGCACCGGGAAATTGCGGACGCTCCAGGTAGCCCTCGTGCACCACGCTGCGTTGCTCGAACGCGTCCTGCGTCCACGGGATGAACTCGACCAGCGGTGGCACGTCACTCAGCGCCGTGCCGACGAGGTGCTGGTGTACCTGCATCATGTCGCCGGCATGCGGGGCGATCCGCAACCCGCGCGCGGCCGCATGCTGAGCGACCTGAAGCCATTCGGTGACACCGCCGACTCGCGTCACATCCACCTGCACCACGCGAATCGCGTCGGCCGCAATGAAGCTGGCAAAGTGGTGGTAGGAGTACAGGCTCTCCCCGGCGGCGATGTCGACGCGCGTGTCCCGTTGCAGTCGGGCGTGCCCGTCCAGAGCGTCGGCATGCAAGGGTTCTTCGATCCAGTCCATGCCGACCTCTTCCAGAACCGGCAGAAGCCGGCCGGCCGTCGACAGATCCCAGCGCTGGTTTGCGTCGCACATCAGCGTGATGTCGTCGCCGATCGCTCGGCGAACTGCCCGTACCCGCTGGGCGTCCTCACGCCAGTCAGACTTGCCAACCTTGACTTTCACTCGATGCCAGCCGCGATCGATCAGCGAGTTCACATCCCGCACCAGCGTCTCGACCGGATAGTTCAACCAGCCTCCGTCGGTGTTGTAGGTCTCGATCGCCTCGGCGCTGCCGCCCAGCAGCCGCCACAGCGGTACCCCGGCCCGTTGCGCCGCGAGATCCCACAGCGCGATGTCGACCATCGCCAGTGCCATGTGCACAACGCCGGCCCGGCCGAGCCAATGGGTGGGAAGCCAGTACAACCGCTTCCAGGTCCCGAGAATGTCCTCGGACGCGGCTCCAAGCAACGCGGGCGCGTAGTAGCGGCTGATGACGTCGCACAGCAACTCCGGACCGCAGTGCACCCCGGAGATGCCCGTTCCGACACGTCCGTCCGCGGTGCGGATCTCGACCACCGGAACGATCCAGGACCGCAGCGACGCTGTGGAATCGGCGATCGGCTGCTTGAGGGGCACGGCCAACGCATAGGTCTCCACGGACGTGATCACAGAACCGGCGTCGCCGGGCGGCAGGTCCACCAGCGCTGGCGACAGCACGCCGAACGCGTCGGCAGAGGCGTCTAGTCCCATCCCTATCCTTCCTAAACGTGCGGTGCACGCTGCCCAGAGGTTCGAATACGGAACACATTTAGTCACGGGAAATATGCGCGTAACAACGACGACTTTGGGATTTGGGCCATCCGCAACGGGAATAACGCCCGGTCGCGGCGGCCGGAGGCCGCATCGGGGCAGAGCCGGAACCTCCCCACGCACCTCGACCACGGTGCCGGGTCGGCGCCGCCAGCACCAAGGTGAGGCACAACTGAGTTGAGCCGAGGCCGACGCCACTGACATTCCACGAATACATGGGATGTCCTATGCGAATGTCAGGGAACTTGAGCTGCCTAATCAGTGGATCTATGTTGCTCCTGCGTTTCTGGACAGCACCTGATGCGTATCAGAACTCCCCAGGAGGAGTAGCCCTCATGAGCTCACGCCAGCCTGCCCGCCCTCAGTCCCCAAGTCGTCGGAACTTTCTTGCGCTGACCGGCGCCGGTGCCGCGGGATCCCTCGCCGCTTTCGCCGGACTCCCGGCCTTCACCGCCGCCGCGGCCGAGCCGGACCGGCCCGCCACCGATCCCCGGGTGGACGACAGCACAGCGGTGTGCCTGTGGTATACGGCGCCCGCAGCCGCGGACAACATGATCCAGCAGGGCCTGCCCATCGGCAATGGACGGCTCGGCGCCCTCGTCAGCGGGGACCCCGCCAACGAAGCGATCTACATCACCGACGCCACCCTGTGGAGTGGCGGCGGGCGCAACGACGTGCTCAGCAGCGACGGCCAGTTCCCCTATGACCCGGTGACGTTCGGCTCGCTCACCCAACTCGCCCACCTCACCGTCGAGATACCCGGCCACACCCTGGACTCCGTCACCGGCTACCGCCGCACCCTGGACCTCAGCAACGGCCTGGTCACCGCCTCCTACACGCAGAAAGGCGTGACATACCGGCGCGAGGTGTACGCCAGCCACCCTGATGATGTCGTGGTCGTGCGCTTCTCGCAGAGCGGCGGCGGCACCTACACCGGTCGGATCACCCTGGCCGGCACCCACGGCGAAAACAACGTCGCCAACACCTCCGACGCCACCGCTTCCTTCGGCGCCACCTTCGACAACGGCCTGCGCTACGGCGCCGCCATCACGGCGGTCAGCCGCACCGGGCAGGTGGAAGCCAACGCCGCCGGCGTGGACTTCACCGGCTGCGCCGACCTGACTGTCATCTTCAGCGGCGGCACCGACTACTCCCCCGACTTCTCCCGCGGCTACCGCGACCCGTCCGTCGATCCTCAGGCTCTGGCCCGGGAAAAGGTCTCTGCGGCAGCCCGCCACGCGCCCGATAGCCTGCGTAACACCCACATCGCCGACTACCGCCGCCTCTTCGACGCCATGACGCTGTCGCTCGGAACCTCGACCAAACAGCAGCGCCAACTCGACACCTGGACCCGCCTCCAGGCCCGCGCCCAGGACGGCGCCGCACCCGATCCCGAACTAGAGGCGTCCTACCTTCAGTTCGGCCGCTACCTGATGATCTGCGGCTCGCGTGACAGCTTGCCGATGGGTCTGCAGGCGTCGTGGATCGACACCAACAGTCCCGGGTGGATGGGCGACTATCACACCGACATCAATATCCAGATGAACTACTGGATGCCCGACCGGACCGGCCTACCCGGCTGCTTCGACGCGCTCACCGACTACTGCCTGGCCCAGCTGCCCTCCTGGAGCGACAACACGGTGCGGCTCTTCAACGACCCGCGCAACCGCTTCCGCAACTCCTCGGGCAAGGTGGCCGGCTGGACCATTGGCATCTCCACCAACATCTACGGCGGCTCAGGCTGGCAGTGGCACCCGGCCGGGAGTGCCTGGCTTGTGAACACGATCTTCGAGCACTACGAGTACACGCAGGACACCCGGCTGCTCGCTCGCATCTACCCGCTGCTCAAGGGCGCCTGCGAGTTCTGGGAGGCCCGGCTGGTCACCGTCACCGTCACCGACCCCGTCACCGGACAGCCGCGCGAGGTCCTCGTGGACGACAAGGACTGGTCACCCGAGCACGGACCACAGGACGCCATGGGCATCACCTACGCTCAAGAACTGGTGTGGGCGCTGTTCACCAACTTCCACACCGCGAGTGCGACACTCGGCAAGGACTCGGCCTACCGGCGGGTCATCGACGGCCTGCGTGACCGCCTCTATCTCCCGCAGGTCAGCCCCACCACCGGCTGGCTGGAGGAGTGGATGACGCCGGACAACCTCGGCGAAGTCCAGCACCGCCACCTCTCGCCGCTCATCGGCTTCTTCCCCGGCGACCGCATCAGCCTGGAGTCCTCGCCCGCCGACCTCATCACCGGGGTTCGGAACCTGCTCGTCGCCCGCGGCACGGCCCCGTACGGCTGGGCCAACGCCTGGCGTGCCCTGTGCTGGGCCAGATTCAAGGACGGCGAGAAGGCGTACCAGATGATCCTTACGAACCTGCGGCCCTCGACGGGCAGCACCGGCGGATCGGCCCTCAACCTCTTCGACATCTGGCCGCTCGATTCCACCAGCAGCATCTTCCAGATCGAGGCGAACTTCGGCACTCCGTCGGCGGTGGTCGACATGCTGCTGTACTCCCGCCCCGGCCGGATCGAGTTGCTTCCCGCGCTGCCCGACGCGTGGGCCGAGCACGGGCAGATCACCGGTGTCGGCGCCCGCGGCGGCTTCACCGTCGACCTGTCCTGGGGCAACGGCAAGGCCAGGGAAGCGGTGATCCGCAGCGTGGGCGGCCGTACCACCGAGGTCGCCGCCGGTGGAGTGACCCGGACCGTACGGCTGGGGCGCGGCGAATCGGTGACGTTGCGCTGGTAGACGATGACGTCGTCGGCTGATCCCGCGCTCACTTGTAGTGGACGCGAGAGGCAACGCCACCGGCGGTAAGGAGTCGGCCACCCGCACGATGCGGGTGGCCGAACACCTGGGGGTCGCCGCTTCGTGGTGCTGCCCAGACGCTCACGAGTCAGGTGCCGGGCGCTCGGCAGTCGGCGGCAGGTACGTCAACGAGGCAGCACTACGGAGGTCAGCGCTTCCATGGCCTTGAGCACCTCGTCCTGGAACCGCTCATCATGTGCGAGGGGAAGTGGTTCCTGCTCTTGCTGGTGGTAGAAGTAGCGGCCGGTGACCGCGGCTCGTGGATCGCCGCCGACCGCAAGCCAGACCTGCGTGACGTGCCCCAGCGACAGGTCGTCCGGCGCGTTGTAGCCCGCCATCTTCGTCGGCACCCATCCTGGCTCCATCGCGTTGGCGAACACGTCCGGCCAGATCCGCGCGACGGCGAACGCCAGGGTGATCATGACGAGCTTGCTGTCCGCGTAGGCCTGCTCTGCGTCCCACGGGCGGGTTTCCCAGTTCATGTCCCGCACGTCGGCAGTGCCTTGGAGGTGCATACCGCTGGTGACGTAGACCAGCCGCTTCGGCCGTTCGATCAGGGCAGTCAGCAGGAAGGGGGCCAGCGCGTTGATGGCGAGGACATGCGCGTTGCCGTCGCGGGTGGTGATCTTCTTCGGTTCGTTCGATCCGATTCCGGCGTTGTGGATAACTGCGTCGAAGCGTCCGAGCAGGTTGGCCTGCCGGGCTACATCGACGGTCTCCTGACGGTCGGCCAGGTCGCCGGTGATGACGGCTTCGGCTCCGGCCAGCCGATCGCTGACCTCGTCGGCCCGCCGCTCGCTTCGTACATGGGCGGTCACCGCATGCCCGTCAGCGATGAGGGAGCGTGCGGCAGCCAGCCCCAGCCCATCGCTGGCCCCGGTAATCAGTACGCGTGCCATCGAAACTCCCGGCGGTTCAGGCGCGGAACGGCTGCACGGGAACCCCCGTGGTGCCGGTCTCGACGACGAAAACGGAACCTGACAGTGGGGAGCGCGCCAGTGCCTCGGGAGACAACCCGTTGCGCGCGGAGGTGATGTACAGACGGCCATCCGGACCGAAGACACAGCTCGACGGCTGCAGGACGGGCACCGGAACGACCCCGACCACGCGCCCGGTCGGATCGTATCGGCGTACCTCACGGCCTCCGTGCATGGCCACCCACAAGCACCCGTCCACGTCGACCGCCAGGCCGTCGGGAACGCCCGGTCCCTCGGTCTCCGCGAGGGTGTCAAAACGACCGAGGTCCCCTGCTTCCGGATGGAAGTCCGCCCTGTACAGCAGGTTGGCGTAGCTGTCGGCGAGGTACATCACGGTGTCCTCGGCGTTCCAGCCCAGTCCGTTCGGCAGCACCAAGCCGCCCACGACGACGACGCTCGGGGACTCGCCGTCCCAGCGGTGCAGCCGTCCCTGCCCGGAGGCGAACTCGAGGTCGTTGCTGCCGGCCCAGAACCGTCCCCGCGAGTCCACCTTGCCGTCGTTCATGCGGAGGTTCGGTTCGGGCAGGACCTGGTCGACCATCTTCAGCTCGCCGTCGGCGATGAAGCCGAATCCATCGGCCACCGCGGCGACGAAGCCTTCATGGTCGGCACGCGGCGCGACTGCACCGACCATCATGCTGACCTCGGTCACGGTCTGCCGACCGCTCGACAGGTCGTCCTCGAACACCTTGCAGCCGTAGATGTCGACCCACACAAGCCGGCCGGTGCGAGGATCGAAGACGGGTCCCTCGCCCACGTCCGACGTGTCGCTGCGAACCGCGACATCGAGATCCGAGTAGGTCCGAACACTGGCCATGCCGACTCCGTCCTTTGCTTTCCCACAGCCGGCAACCGCGCTGCTGTCCCGTTGCAGGCTACTGCGGACCAACCTCGCCCGGGACAGCGACCACGTCAATGGTGAGTCACGGATGGCCGATATCCGCACTGCGAATAGTGCAGGGTGATTCAGGGCGGCGGAATAGCCGTTGTGCCCTCTGGCCGAGGTGCCCGGATGGCCGCGCGGATAAACGCCTGGGCAGCCGCACCCAGGGGACGTTCGGAATGCCACCAGATGCCGACATCGCGGTATCGGTGAAGGTCGCGGATGGGCCGCATTTCCATGCCCTCACGCTGGATCATCACCGCACCCAGATAGTTGATGATTCCGATACCGTGTCCGGCTCGCACCATGGCGCCGAGTGTCGTCGGCTGATGGGAAATGGTGCCGTAGGGGGCGACCATGTCCTTGACGCTCAGCTCGACTTCGGCCTCATAGCCGACCACCGTGTTAGCAAGCGGATTGCCGATGGTGATTACCCTCTGATTCGCGAAATCGCGCAGGTCGACTTCGCTCTTTTCGAGCAGCGGGTGGCCGGTCGGCGCGAGCATGACGAACGGCTCTCGCCACAGCGGGCGCATGGTGAACGCTTGATCGTGAGGCTCGGGCCGGATCGGACGGAGCGCCACCGAAACCCGACGCTCGGACAGTGCCGCCTCGATGAAGCCGACATCTCCGTCGAGCACCGCGACATGGATCTGCGAATGCTCTTCCCACAGCTTGGTGATGACGCCTGGGAGAAATTCGGAGCTTCCGCTGGCGAAACTCGCGACGCTTACGGTTCCCGAGATGGTTCCGCGGTCGGTCTGGCGCGCGGTGACCAGTTCGTCGGCGGCCGCGAGGACGGCCCGAGCCCTGGACAGCAAGGCACGGCCGTCGTCGGTGAGGGTGAGCGGTCTGATCCGGCGTTCGATCAGAGAGCATCCCAGTTCTCGTTCGAGACTCGCGATGTGCGCCGAGACCCGCGGCTGCGACAAGTGCATGTGCTCGGCTGCTCGCGTGAAGCCGCCGGCGTCCACGACTTCAACCCACGTGCGCAGCCACGCCAGCTCAAGTGCCATTTACGAAACCTCCTCAGCGCAACAGCTAGACCACTGTCAGCGCAAGTATCCATCGGGGCGACATCTGCGCGGCAGATCACCCGCATCCGCATCTCGGCATTGACGAGCCCCAGCCGCCATGGCCGACTGGAGGAATGACCGATCAGACTCCCTTCGGTACCGCCCGCGGGCTCCTGTCCGCGCACGGCGCCGACCTCCTGCGTGGCGACGACGGTGCTGTAATCACGTCCGTCGAGACGTACGCCCTCGCCGTGCCCCTCAAGAGGCCCATCGCCGACGCCACGGCCGCCCTGGCGCACTGGACAGTGCCCGTGGTGGAGATCCGCACCGCCGACGGCCGTGTCGGGACCGGGATCTCCGGTATCCACTGCGCCCCTGAACTCCTCTCCGACGTGATCACCTCCTACTACGCCGACGCTCTCCTCGACACCTCGTCGGAGGACATCCTGGGCACCTGGAAGCGCCTCTACTGGCTGCCGACGCATTGGATGGGCCGGGCCGGCGTCATCCACATGGCCTTGGCGATGGTCGACATCGCCCTGTGGGACCTCGCCGCGCAGCGCGCGGGCATGCCCCTGTGGCGACTTCTCGGCGGGACACCGGACAGCGTCGAGGCGTACAACACCGATGGGGGCTGGCTCAACCTTACCGATGCCGATTTGGTCCGGGACCTCACGTCGCTGATCGACCGAGGATGGTCCCGGGTGAAGATCAAGGTGGGCCGCCCCGACTGGAGGGAGGACGCACGACGGGCGCGTGCCGTCCGCCGGGCGATCGGAGACGACGTCACTCTGATGTGCGATGCCAACCAGCGCTGGGACTTGTCGACGGCGAACAAGATCATGCCCGCCTTTGAGGAAGTAGCGATGGACTGGGTCGAGGAGCCGTTCCATGCCGACGATCTCCAGGCACACGCCCGCCTGCAGGCGTCTACCCGGCTGGATGTCGCTGCCGGAGAGAGCATCTACTCCTACCACCAGTTCGCCTCCTTCGTGGCGGCGGACGCCATTCGGGTCGTGCAAGCCGACGTCACCCGGGTCGGCGGCGTCACGGAGTGGCTGCAGATCGCCAGCCATGCCGCATCGAGAGGACTGCGCTTGGCTCCACACGCCGGCGACATGATGCAGGTGCACCAACACCTGGTGGGCACCGTCCTTTCCGAAGTGCCTCCCCTCGTCGAGTTCATCCCGTGGACCCAGGAGGCGTTCGTCGAGCGGAGTGTCGTCCGCGAGGGCTTGATGGAGCGCCCGCAGAGTCCCGGCGCCTCGACCGCCATCGATCCGTCCGCGCGGGCCCGCTGGCAGATTCCGGGAGTGGGAGGCACCAGGACGGTGTGACGGCATCCATTCCACGACGAGAGCCGCCCGACGGCCCGCAGAGCCTTCGTAGATCCAGGGAAAGAGATTGAAATGTCCGAGTCGCAACTGCACCGCTCCGACGAGAAAGTGGCTGTCGTCACCGGCGCCGGCCAGGGGATCGGCTACGCCATCGCCGCGGCCCTGGCGCCCCGCGGCGTGCGCGTCGTCGTCACCGACCGCAATCCGGAGACAGGAGCCGCCGCGGCGAAGGAACTGGGCTGCGCGTTCCTGCCGCTCGACGTCTCGGACCCGTTGGCCGTCACCGCGACGGCCAACGAGGTGGTACGGAGATTCGGACACGTCGACATCCTTGTCAACAACGCGGGGATCGCTCATGAGGATGCCGCGCTCGACGTGACCGACGAGGTGTGGAACCGCATCCTCAGCGTCGACCTGACCGGTACCTTCGTGGCCTGCCGCGAGTTCGGCCGGCACTTCGTGCGCCAGCGGTCCGGATCGATCGTGAACATCTCCTCCATCGCGGCCTTCATCGGCTCCAACCCCGAGTACCACGTCGCCTACGACGTCGCGAAGGCGGGAGTGGCCCAGATGGCACGGTCGCTCGCGGTCGAGTGGGCGCAGTACGGAGTACGGGTGAACGCCGTCGCGCCGGGCCGCACCCGCACTCCGATCCTCGACACGGTCGGGATGGACGACCCGGAGCGGATGACGCAGTGGATCGAGCAGATCCCGATGCGCCGACTGCTGGAGGCCGATGAGATCGCCTCAGCCGTGGCGTTCATCGCGCTCGACGGGTCCGCGGTCACCGGGCAGACCCTTCTCGTCGATGGCGGTCAGATCGCCCAGTGACCATCGGGGGAAGCGGTTGTCGTCAGCTCAAGCCGACGGCAACCGCTTCCCCTTTGTCGAGCGTCACCTCAAGGATCTCCTGGCCGTAGCGCAGTCGGGTGCTTCCGGCCGCGGAGGAGTGTATACGCGCGGCGTCGAGGCGCCCGTCGCGCCAGCGAAGATCGACGGTGAAGCCTCCGCGGGCCCGCAGTCCGCAGATGTACCCGTCCCGCCAGCTCGCCGGGAGTGCCGGCAGCAGTTCGATCTGGTCGCCATCGGACTGCAGCAGCATCTCAGCGATCCCGGCGGTCCCTCCCGCGTTGCCGTCGAAGGAGTAGATGTTCTGCGCCGCCCCGGCCACCCCGCCGGCGGAGTAGGACATCAAGTTGGCCTCGCTCGCGTCGGTGATCAGGTTCGTGAGGTGCGCAAGGGCCTGGTCGCCCTTGAGCAGGCGGGCGAAATAGACGGTGAAGTTAGCCTCGACCCACTCCGTCTGCTCCCAGCCTGGGGCCTGCTGCCTGCGCTCGATCGTGACCTCCGCGGCACGTGCCAGGGCCGGCGTGTCCCGCGGCGTGACCTGCCGTTCCGGGAAGAGAGCGCTCAGATGCGAGGTGTGGCGGTGGCTGGGATCGGCCTCCTCGAAGTCGTGCAGCCACTCCTGCAGCTGTCCGTGCCGCCCGATCTGGAACGGCGGCAGCAAGCGGCGCGCCGAAGCGATCCGGGCCCTGAGCTCGACATCGACATCGAGTAGCTCAGCGCTCTCGGCGCAGATACGCAGCACGGCCTCTACGAAGACCCGGTCGGCGGTGGATCCCATGGAGATCGAGCACCGGCTGCCGTCAGGCGCCAGATACCAGTTCTCCGGGGATTCCGACGGGCCGGCGACAAGCCAGCCGTGTTCCGGCTCCGCCACCAGATAGGCCAGGAAGAACTCGGCGGCCTCCCGGAAGACCGGGTACACCCGCTCACGCAGGAAGACCTCGTCGCCTCCGTACTGGTAGTGCTCCCACAGTTGGAGGGCGATCCAAGCCCCTCCCGTCACGTTCAAGCCCCACCCGATGCCCGAACCGGGGGCGGTGTAGCCCCAGGCGTTGGTGACGGTGTGCGCGACCCACCCGGGAGCGCCGTATATCGCTGTGGCGGTCGTACGCCCGTGTGCGGCTGTGGTCTCGATGAGGCGGAACAGCGGCTCCTGGCACTCGGCGAGGTTCGTCGGCTCGGCCGCCCAGTAGTTCTGCTGCGTGTTCATGTCGAGGTGGAAGTCGTTCGTCCAGGACGCGCTGCTGGCCAGACCGTCGTTCCAGAGTCCCTGGAGAGCCAGCGGGAGAGGTGAGTTACGGCGGGAACCGGCTACGGTCAGGTAGCGGCCGAACTGGAAGTACAGCGCGATGAGTCCGTCATCGGCTTCCCCAGAGGCGAACCGGGCACGGCGTTCGTCGGTCGGCAGAGCCGCCGCGTCGCCCTGTGCACTCCCCAGATCGATGGAGACCCGCCGCATCAGGCCCTGGTGATCCGCGATGTGCGCGGCGCGGACCGCCGCGTACCCAGCGTCCAGGGCCGCTGACAGGAGTGCGTTCGCCCGGGACGCCGGATCGTCGCCCGCCCAACTCGTACCGACGGCGACGTAGACCACTGCCGCGTCCGCGCCCTCCAGGTGCAGCGTGTCGTCGACACAGCGGACGGATCCACCCTCGGCTTCGAGGCGTGTATGGATCTCCAGGGCGACACCCTGCTGTCCGTTGCTGTGGAGGTTCTCATAGGCATGGCCGCGAAGGACGACGCCGGTGTCAGTGGCCACGATGCGTCCGGGAATCACCCCGTCCTGGATCGCGAGGGAGAATCCGATCGAGCCTGGCCGGTCGGCGGTGAGACGGACCGCGATGAGGCCGTGCGGATTCGAGGCGAGCACGGCGCGCGTGTTACGTGCGCCGTCCTGTTCGTAGGTGATGGATGCGACGCCCGTGTCCAGATCCAGGGTCCGGCGGTAGTCCCGGACCGGAGTCTCGGAGAGGAAATCCAGCTGCACCTCGGGCAGGGGCAGGTTGGTTCCGAACGACTCCGGTCTGCCCAGGAGGTGCTCGGTGGCGAGCTGCTGTGCCTCGGCATGGCGGCCTGCGAAGAGAAGTTCGCGGATGTACGCGAGGTACTGCTGTGCGGTGGGGCTCACATCGGCCGTCGACGGCTCGCCGGACCACGCCGTCGACTCCGACAGCTGGATTCTCTCCCGGTCGGTACCGCCGTAGACCATTCCGCCGAGGCGGCCGTTGCCGATGGGGAGCGCCTCGAACCAGCGGGTGGCCGGGCGGGCGTACCAGAGAGCGCCGGACGGAATGCCGGTGCCGCGGGATATCCACTCGGAAGCAAGGTTCAGCATGTCATGCACTTTCCAGGAGGTGATGGAACCGGACGGCCGACGGTGTTCGTGGTTCGCCGGACCAGACGAGATGTGTGCGGGAGGGCGGACGTAATCCGGAAGCGTCACTTGGTGGGGGCGAAGAGGTGCTGGGCGGCGACCGCAGCCCCGCCGCGGGCCCATTCCTCGAAGGGCAGCGGCCTGACCACAAGGTCGCAGTCGGCGGCCGCACCGAACGCCTGGGCGCCGAAGGTCTGCCGGATCTGGTCCTCGTAGAGGGCGTAGGAGGCCACGCCCTCGCCGGAGATGACGATGCGTTCGGGGCCGATGAGGTTGGCGACGGAGGCCAGGGCGAGTCCCATGGCGTGTCCGGCCCGGGAGAAGACGGCGCGTACGGCGGGGTCGCCGGCGTGCGCGAGTCCGACTGCTTCGTCCATGGTCAGGGTGGGGTTGCCGCCGGCCTGGCGGGCTTGTTCGGTGATGGCGTGGGTGGAGGCGACGGCTTCGACGCAACCGGTGTTGCCGCAGGTGCATACGCGGTTGCTGCCGCCGACCGGCAGATGTCCGATCTCTCCTGACACCCCGTGCGCACCCGCGACCACCCGGCCGCCGATGGACAGCCCGCAGCCGATGCCGGCGCCCACGGTGACCAGCGCGAAGGACGACAAGCCGGCCCCGGCGCCGAACCACTGCTCGGCGACGGTCAGCGCCCGTACGTCGTTCTCAATCACCGTCGGGATGCCGGTGGCGGTCTCGACGAGCTGGGCGAGCGGCACCCGGCGCCAGTTAAGAAACGGCGAGTACTGCACGGTGCCGTTCTGGCCGTCCACGTCCCCGGAGATGGTGACGCCGACACTGTGCACCACGCCCTCCTCCAGCGCGCCCACCTCGCTCCGCAGCCGCTCGATCAGCCGGGCGATGGCGAGTACGACAGTGCCCACATCACGCGAGGCGAAGGCGGCCCGGGCGGTGGCGAGCGGCTGCGCGGCGAGGTCGGTGACGACGCCGATCAGCTCGTCCGCCGTGATCTTCACACCGAAGAAGCGGGCGCGCTGCGCGCGTACCGAGATCAGTGTGGCGGGGCGGCCGTGTGCCCGCTCCACGGCGGGCCGACCCAGCTCGGCGATCCAGCCGTCGGCCAGCAGGGGGGTGGCCACCTTCGTGACCGCGCCGGGTGACAGCCCGGTACGGCGGCCGACCTCGGCCCGGCTCAGGGGGCCGTGGGCGAGCAGGGTCTGGAAGACCAGGGCGGCCGCGGGCGGCTGGTCGGCGAGCATCATTCGGCGACCATACATTTCCACCAGAAAATAAGAAAGCCGTTCCATCACGCCTGGATAGTGGCTTCTTCACCCGCTATCTGGCCAGTCGGAGTCATTCCTTTGACGAATATTCATCATTCGCGTTGCGCAATATGTTGACGCTGGAAGGAAAGCCTGACTACATTCGCCGCACCTCGCTTCAGGTGGATGAGACGGTCCTCCGATGCAGGTAGCGGCCGGTTTTTTGCCCAGCCGACCGCGTTGTTGTCACCCTCCGCTGGTGCTCCGGGACGACCACCGCTGAGAGGGGTACGGGGGGGCAGGCCCGAACTGCCCCAGCCAACCAATTCGTCATGCGGCTGACCGTGCATGGGCACTACAGGGACTCGTCAGGGGCCCGCTGTGCCATTTCGCGCCGAGATGGAGTAACCCATGGTTCGTCCAGCAAGACCCGCATATTCGTCACACCACAGACCGCGATCCAAAAGCATCAGGCTACGTACCCTGCCCGTCATCGCCGCCACCGCTCTCGCGGCGTGGTTCGCAGTGCCGACCGCCGCGTCCGCGGCGTCGTTCACGGCGCCGACCGCCGCGTCCGCGGCCGCAACCTCTCACGTCAGTGGAGGCCATAGCGGCACACCTGTCCTGGCCGCCAAGCCGTACATGGGCTGGAGCAGTTGGAGCCTGGAGGCAACCAGCTCCCCCGGCTACGGCGGGTTCAGCTGGCTCACCGAGGCCCACATCAAGCAGCAGGCCGACGTGATGGCCTCGAAGCTGAAGTCCCACGGCTACGAGTACGTCAACGTCGACGCGGGCTGGACCAACGGCTTCGACCAGTACGGCCGCCCGATAGCGAACAGCTCCACGTTCCCCGACGGCATGAAGTCCCTGGGGGACTACGTACACGCCAAGGGCCTCAAGTTTGGCCTCTATCTGGCGGTCGGCCTCGACCCCGCGGCGTACAACGACGGCAAGACCCCGATCTACAACGCACCCGGCTGCACGACCGCAGACATCGTCTACCCCGACCTACGCAAGACCAATGGGTGGACATCCGCGTACCAGATGGATTTCAGCAACCCGTGCTCGCAGAAGTACATCGACTCCGTCGCCGATGAACTGGCCGACTGGGGCGTGGACTTCCTGAAGGTCGACGGTGTGGGCCCGGGCTCGTGGCAGGGCGACGCGGCCCACGACAACACCCCCGACGTGAAGGCGTTCCACACAGCGCTGCAGCAGACGGGCCGCCCAATCCAGCTCACCTTGTCGTGGTCGCTGAGCCACACCCAGGCCGACGTGTGGAAGGCCAACTCCAACGGCTGGCGGGTCGACACCGACGTCGAGTGCTACTGCAACTCGCTGGTGACGTGGAACAACTCCGTCAAGGGGCGCTGGAACGACGTCGTCCAGTGGATTCCCGACGCGGGCCCCGGCCACTGGAACAACCTCGACGCCCTCGACGTGGGCGTCGGCGCCATGGACGGCATCACCGATGCCGAGAGGCAGAGCTACGCCACCTTGTGGGCGATCGAGTCCGCGCCGCTGTACTCCGGTGACGACCTGACCAAGCTCGATTCGTACGGCCTGTCGCTGCTCACCAACGACGAGGTCATCGCGGTCGACCAGGCCGGCAACCCGGCCAAACCGGTCAGCCAGACCAGTGACCAACAGGTCTGGTACGCCCGCAACGCCGACGGCAGCTACACCGTGGCCCTGTTCAACTTGGGGGCCGGCTCCAGCGACGTCACCGCGGACTTCTCCGACCTGGGTATCAGCGGCAAGGCGTCGGTACGCGACCTGTGGAGCCACAAGAACCTCGGCAGCGTCTCGGGTAGCCTCACCGAGAACCTCCCGTCGCACGGCTCGCGGCTGTTCACGATCACCCCGAAGAACAGCAGCGCACCCGGCACCCCGCTCGCCGTGCACGGCACCGCCTCCACCGCGAGCAGCGTGTCGCTGGCCTGGGACAAGGTGAACACCGGCGCCTCACCCGCCACCGGCTACACCGTCTACGCGAACGGCAAGAAGGTCGCCACCACCAGCGGCGGCACCACCACCACCGTCAGCGGTCTGAGCTCGGCCACCGACTACGCCTTCACCGTCGTCGCGCACGACACCAAGGGCCAGAGGTCCGTCCCGAGCAAGGCCGTCGCCGTCACAACGCCGGCGGCCGGCGGGCCGACCGGCTACGAGGCCGAGGCGTCGGGCAACACCCTCACCGGCAGCGCGAGCGTCGTCGACTGCTCGGGCTGCTCCGACGGCAAGAAGGTCACCAATCTCAGTTGGGGTTCCGTAGCCATCAACAACGTCACCGCGCCCAAAGACGGCAGCTACCTGATGAGGCTCGACTACGTCGACGGCGACTCCAGCCGAATCATCGACATCACCGTGGGCGACAAGACCATCCAGGTCCCGCTGTCCGGCACCAACGAAAACACCTGGGACACCGCGCAGTCCATCACCGTGCCCATTCCTCTGAAGGCAGGCAGCAACACCCTGACCTTCACCAACCCGACGGACTGGGCACCCGACATCGACAAGCTCACCGTCTAACAACGCCGAGTCCAGCCGATCACGTGCGGTCAAGGCGTCGCTCCCCCAGCTGGACGCCGGGTGGGGGTCCCCCGGCCGAAGGCTGGGGGGACCCCCAGGCACGGTGCATCGCAAGGCGCCGGAGCGCTTGCACAGTGGCTCTGTTCGGGCGTCTCGGCAACGCCGGGGTGCCGCGCCGGGGGGAGGACCCCCCAGCCTTCGGCCGGTGAGGGTCCCCCCGGCGAAGCCAGGGGGAGGACCCCCACCCAGCCGCCAGGCTGGGAGGGGCGGCGAAAGGGCCGCTCGTGATCGGACGGACACGGCCTAACGCGATCTCGACCTCATCGTCTTACCCGCAACACGCATCACGCAACACGCAAAGGAGAGTGCCGTGGTGGTCACACCCCAGGGCAACCACATGACGCCGGTAAAACCGCCGTCCGGCGCAGCCGGCGCGGTGGCCACCACGGTCACCTCACCGCTCACGAAGAAGGACGACAAGCCTGCGAAGGTGCGGCGGGGCACGCCCACCAGGTCGGCCGCGGCCCGCCGCAGGGACCTGCCGGTCGCGCTGCTGCTCATCATCCCGTCGGTCGTCGGCTTCCTGATCTTCTACGCCTATCCGACCTTCCGCGGGATCTACCTCAGCTTCACCGATTTCCACGTCCTCTCCCCGCCGAACTGGGTTGGCCTGGCCAACCTCCGCGAGATGATCCACGACGACGTCTTCTGGCACTCGCTGTGGGTCACGGTGTACTTCGTCATTCTGTCGGTGGTGTTCGGCACGCTGGTGTCGCTGGTGACGGCCGTGGTGCTGCACCGGGTCACCCGCTCCTCGGCACTGCGCGGCGTCATCCTGCTGCCGTTCCTAATCTCCAACGTGATCGCCGCGCTGGTGTGGCAGTGGATGCTCGACCCCCAGCTGGGGATCATCGACATCGCGTTGCAGCATCTGACCGGCCACTCCATAGACTTCTTCGGCAGCGGCAACTGGGCGATCCCCTCCATCGCCGCGATCAGCGTCTGGAAGTGGATGGGCTATTACGCCCTGCTGATCTTTGCCGGTCTGCAGACCATCCCGCCGACCATCTACGAAGCCGGCCGGGTCGACGGCGCCGGCGAGTGGCAGATGTTCCGTCGCCTGACCGTGCCCTTGCTGCGCCCGATCCTGGTGATGGTCGTCGTACTGACCGTCATCAACTCCTTCCAGGTCTTCGACATCGTGCAGGTCACCACCAAGGGCGGCCCGGCCTACGCCTCCAACGTGCTGCAGATGTACATCTACAACAAGGCCTTCAGCCAGTTCGACTTCGGCTACGCCGCGACCATGTCGCTGGCCCTGTTCGCCCTGCTCATCGCGGTCACCTTCACCCAGCTACGGCTCGCCCGCGCCAACGAATCCGACCTGAACTGAAGGAGGCTGTCATGGCCGTCACCCTCGCACCCACGCGGAACGGGCAGCGTCCGGGTTCCCCGAGCCGGTCCCGCAAGCTCTCGCCCGGCCGGATCGTGGCGTGGACGTATCTCGCCGTCGTCGTGGTCATCACGCTCTTCCCGTTCTACTGGATCCTGCGCACCGCGCTGTCCAACAACTACTTGCTGGCAAGTCATCCTTCTTCGCCGCTGCCGGTCGGCTTCACCTGGGGGGCCTTCGAACGCGCCCTGGGCATCGCCTCCCCCGCGCAGGCCCAGGCCCAAGGCGGCTCCGGCGCCTTCCTGGACATTCCCCTGTACCTGCGCAACTCCGTGATCTACGCGACCAGCCAGACCGTCCTGATCGTGCTGTTCTCCTCCGCCGGCGCCTACGCCTTCTCCCGGCTGCACTGGCGCGGCCGCAACCTCGTCTTCAACGTCCTCATCAGCGCCCTGATGGTTCCCAGCGTCTTCATGCTGCTGCCGAACTTCGTGTTGATCAAAGACCTTGGATTGACGAACACGTTTGGCGGGCTGATCCTGCCCGGGGGACTTTTCCAGGCGTTCACGCTGTTCTTCCTGCGGCAGTTCATGCTCGGGCTCAGCAGCGAAATCGAGGAAGCCGCGATCATCGACGGCGCCGGACCACTGCGGATCTTCTTCCGGATCGTCCTGCCCATGTCATCCGCACCGATCGCGACGGTTTCGCTGCTGATGTTCGTCAACGCCTGGAACGACTATTTCTGGCCGTTGCTGGTCACCAGTTCCCAGGACGTGCAGCCGCTGACCCTCGCACTGGGCGTGTTCAAACAGTCCTCGCCGACAGCCGCCCCCGACTGGGCCGGACTGATGGCCGCCGCCCTCATCGCCGCCCTGCCGATGCTTCTCCTCTTCCTCGCCTTCGGTAAACGCATCGTCAACTCCATTGGCTTCTCCGGCATTAAGTAAACGAGTTTACCGAGTGCTCCGGCACTCGCGGCGGCGCTGTCGCCGCCGCCTTCGGCGCCCTGATCCAGGGCACAGGCCCAGAGCCGCCCAAAGACCGTCCAGTGCGCTGACCTCCTCACCGCTCTCCTGGACAGTCGACCCACTCAAAGAAAGTGAAAGAAGAAATGACGAGAGTTCGTAAGGTCGCGGCGCTGGGCGCTGCCCTCACTCTGGCCGCCGTGGTCTCGGCCTGCTCCGGCAGCAGCTCCAGCTCCGCCTCCGGCTCCAAGACCGTCAACTGGTGGACCTGGGACGACAAGCAGGCCGCCGCGTACCAGGTCTGCGCGACGGACTTCGAGAAGGCCAACCCCGGCGTGACCGTGAAGATCTCGCAGTACGGTGTCACGGACTACTTCACGAAGCTCACCGCCGGGTTCGTCGCGGGCAACGCCCCCGACGCCTTCCAGGACAGCGTCACGTACCTCCAGCAGTATGCCGACCAGAACCAGTTGCTGCCGCTGGACAGCTACATCAAGAAGGACAACTTCGACCTGTCCCGCTTCTCCGTCGGGGTGGACTCGTGGAAGTACACCGACGGAAAACAGTACGGCCTGCCCCTGGACTGGGCCGCTGCCGGCCTGTTCTTCAACGCCGACGCGCTCGCCAAGGCCGGCTACACCCAGCAGGATGCCGACAACCTCAACTGGAACCCCGACAACGGCGGCACCATCGGAAAGATGATCGCCCACCTGACAGTGGACACCAGCGGCCGCCGCGGCGACCAGCCCGGCTTCGACAAAAACCACATCAAGACATACGGCTTCGGCCAGATGGCTGCCAAGGACTTCCTGGGCCAGACCACCTGGAGCCCCTTCATCTCCACCACCGGCTGGCGGCTGAGCAACAACGGGAGCTGGCCCACATCCCTGAACTACAACGATCCGCAGTTCGTGAAGACGATGGACTGGATCCGTACCCTGGTGAACAAGGGGTACGCGCCCAAGCTCGGGTCGTCCGTAGCCTCGGACATCGACCTGCTCGCCTCCGGCAAGGTCGCCATGGAGACCAGCGGCTCCTGGGAGGCATCCACCCTCGCCAAGATCCCGAACCTCAAGGTCGGCATCGCCCCCACCCCGCTCGGCCCCGACGGCAAGACCCGCTCCGTGATGAGCAACTCCAACGGCAACAACATCTGGTCGGGCACCAAGAACCCCGACCTGGCCTGGAAGTGGGTCTCCTATATGGGTTCGGAAGCCTGCCAGTCCAAGGCGTCGACGACCGGCACCTTCTTCCCGTCCATCCCCGCTTCCATGGACGCCTCCGCGAAGGCTCTCAAGAGCCAGGGCATCGATCTGTCGGTGTTCACCGACATGCTCAAGAACAAGACTCTCTACCCGGCCCCGGACTTCCGTAACGGTGCGGCCCTGCAGGCCGCGGTCGAGCCGCTGTTCGAGGCGTACTTCTCCGGTCAGAAGAACGACAGCGTCTTCGCACAGATGCAGAGCCAGAGCCACACCGTACTCACCCAGAAGAACTGACGCACCACCTCTGTAGACGCTCTGCGGCCGGACGTGCCTACCCACCGCACGTCCGGCCGCAGATCAGGAAAGGTCTCTCCATGCCCACCACCCCCGCGCGGATCATCTCCCTGCGCGCGGCCGGCACCTGCTTCACCGTGGAACTCACCGAGCCGGTACCCAGAGTCCTCCACTGGGGCGCGGACCTCGGCGAGCTGACCGACGCGGACTTCGCAGCGCTGAGCCTGACCGCCGAGCCCGCGATTCTCAACAACTCCGTGGACGTCCCCCGCCACTTCACCGTGTGGCCCACCGAGGCCGACGGCTGGTCGGGCACGCCCGCCCACCACGGCCACCTCGCGGGCACCGCTGCCGCCCCCCGGCTCACCACGACCGGCACGACCTATCGTCAGGAGTCGGACGGCAGTGGCGAGATACAGGTCGAACTGACGGACGCCTCCTCCGACCTCGACATCACCCTCACCTACACGCTGGGCCCGTCCGGAGTTCTCTCCGTCGCCTCGGGAATCACCCGCCGTACCGAGGGCGATCCGGCGCCGTACGACCTCGCGCAGGTCCTCACACTTCTGCCGCTGCCCCGACGCGCCACCGAGATCCTCGACTTCACTGGCAAGTGGAGCCGGGAGCGCTCTCCCCAGCGGCGGACCATCGCCCACGGCGTCCACTCCCGCGAGGTGCGGCGCGGCAAGCCGGGCCTCGACTCGCCCTACCTGCTCGCCGTCGGCGTACCCGGCTTCGGCTTCGGTGCCGGCGAGGTGTGGGGGGTGCATGTCGGCTGGAGCGGCGACCAGCGCTACCTAGTCGAGCAGCTACCGGAAGGCGCGGGCACCCACGCCTCCGTACTCGGCGGCGGCGAGTTGCTTCGGGCGGGCGAGATCCGCCTCGAGCCCGGTCAGACCTACCGCACCCCGGCCTGCCACTTCGCCTGGTCCGCCGAAGGACTCGACGGCCTCGCCGACCGCTTCCACACCCTGATGCGAGCCCGGCCCAACCACCCGTCCGCGCCCCGCCCTCTCGTCCTTAACAGCTGGGAGGCCGTCTACTTCGACCACGACCTCGACCGGCTGCTGCGGCTGGCCGACCGGGCCGCCGAGGTCGGCGTCGAGCGCTTCGTGCTGGACGACGGCTGGTTCTCCGGTCGCCGCGCGGACAACGCCGGGCTCGGCGACTGGACGGTCGACCCCGCGGTCTGGCCGGACGGGCTGAGCCCGCTGGTGGACCACGTACGCGCCCTCGGCATGGACTTCGGGCTGTGGGTCGAGCCGGAGATGGTCAACCTCGACTCCGACCTGGCCCGCGAGCACCCCAACTGGGTGCTCGGCCCGGCCGCGGGCGTCGGCCCCACCGCCCGCAACCAGTACGCTCTGGACATCGCCAACCCCGAGGTGTTCACGTACCTGCTCAAGTCCCTCGACAGGCTCGTCGACACGTACGGCATCGCGTTCCTGAAGTGGGACCACAACCGCGAGCTGCACGAGCCCGTGCACGGCCCCGACGACCGCCCAGCCGCGCACGCCCAGGTGGACGCCCTCTACCGGCTGCTGGACGCGCTCAAGGAACGCCACCCCGGTCTGGAGATCGAGAGCTGCGCCAGCGGCGGCGGCCGGATCGACCTGGGCATCCTCGCCAGGACCGACCGGGTGTGGGCATCGGACTGCAACGACCCCGTGGAACGCCAGTCCATCCAGCGCTGGACGGCCCAACTCCTGCCGCCCGAGCTGATCGGCGCCCACTTCGGCCCCTCGCCCAGCCACACCACCGCCCGGATCAGCTCCGACGCCTTCCGGCTGACCACCGCGCTGTTCGGGCACCCCGGCATCGAGCAGGACATCACCCAGTGCCCGCCCGAGGAGCTGGCCCGGCTCACCGCCTGGACCGCGCTCTACCGCGAGCTGCGCCCGCTGCTGCACGGCGGCCGTACGGTCCGCGCCGACCTGGAGGACGAGGCCCGGCTGCTGCACGGCGTGGTCGCCCACGACGGGTCGGCCGCCATCTACTGCTGGGCGCGCGTGGCGACTTCACCCGAAGGCCAGTCAGGACGCGTACGCCTGCCCGGACTCTACGCCGACACCCGCTACCAGGTACGCGTACGCACCGACCTCGGCCTGCCCTCCTTCCACCAGACCAGCAGCCCGGCCTGGCTCACCGAAGCGGTACAGGACTGGATCGAACTGCCGGGAGCCGTGCTGGCGGTCGCCGGAGTACCCATGCCAACCCTCAACCCCGAGCAGGCTTTGCTGATCGAGGTGCGGCGGGAGAAATGACGGGGTAGGGCCGCTTCCGGTCAGGGGCTGGCCTGGCCGGGCGGCGACGAGCTGCGGTTCGGCCGCGAGGAGGTCCAGCAGGGTCTCGAGCTGCGCGTGGGTGTGCATCGTCGCCAACATGCCGCGCAGAGCCTCGGTGACACCAGGACGATCACGGCCAGGAGCCCGAACAGAGCGGTCAGCCGGGGCCCGGCAAACGAGGGCGTGAGGGCGGGCGCGATCACAAGAAGGGAACCCAGGCGGACATCCGGTGGGGACAAAGCGTGGGCCGCCCAGGATCAGCATGAGCGGGATCGCCACCAGCCCCCGCCCCGATGGCTGCTCCAGAAGGCGGTCCACCAACAAACGAAGGGCGCCCATATGACCCTTTTGCCCATCATTCAGTGACGCATGCTCCCGACGGCCTCCGGCCAAACGCGGCAAGAGCCACAGCGTGCGCCACCGCAGGGTGAAGAACCAGCGTCTGGCCGCCGCGGGCTACGTATGGATCTTCGGCGCATTGCCCTCCCCGCAGGTCAAAGCGCAGTGGCCCGACAGTTCGATGCCCACGAACCGTCGCCCCTCACTCAGCGCGGCGACGCCCGTGGATCCTGAAGGGGTCCAGGACGGTGCCGCCTGGCGGGCAGATCTTGACCAGCTCCTGCATGACATCGACGGGCTTCTGGCTGATGTGCGCCCGGCTTCCTCAGCTGACTCGCGGTGTAGAGGCCGGGCAGGTAGACGGGGTTTCGGTCCGCGTCGACCGGGCCCTTGGTGCCCAGACGATGTACTCGCACGACTGCTTCAGGCGGCCCCGCTGCGGTCGGGAGACCGGCTTGTGCCGGGAGGCGATGCCGCGCCAGGTCCATCCGGCGGCCTGCAGCGCGTCCGTCACCCCGACACCAGGTGCTTCCTCATGGCCGTAGACACAGGCACCTCCCCACACCGGCACCGAACTCGTACCCGCCACGGTCCGGGCCAGCGGGGCAGCCCGTGCACACTCCCTGCACAGACGGGCTCCCCTGGGGCTCCCCTTGAGGCCAGCGCAACCTTTCAGGACCCAGCAGGCAACCGTTCCGAACGCCCCGCGATCACAAATGCGCAGGTCACAGGCTTTACGGTTGCAGATCGACCGCTCCGGGCACCAGATTCACAAACCCGCGACCTACGAACTAAATCCGTTGCCCCCCACCTAGACCAAGCGAGCCACCCGAAGGGGCGTTTCCGCAGGTCAAAGCGTTTCTTACCGACCATCAAAGTGGGGCGGGTGGGACTCGAACCCACGACCGACGGATTATGAGTCCGCTGCTCTAACCGGCTGAGCTACCGC
Source organism: Actinacidiphila oryziradicis (assembly GCF_005047355.1). Lineage (GTDB taxonomy): Bacteria > Actinomycetota > Actinomycetes > Streptomycetales > Streptomycetaceae > Actinacidiphila > Actinacidiphila oryziradicis. The sequence goes on along the minus strand of NZ_SUMC01000011.1, from coordinate 121,598 downwards.
CCCGTACAGCGTGCTGGGCACGTCGTCTGCCGCAGCATAGCTGCTCATACGATCTGTCGCCCCTGCGGGTCACAGACACCTCGTACGGTGGACTTCGATCACTGGGTGAACGGTTCCCATGGGTACGAAAAAGGACCCCCGAGGGGGTCCTCATCGTCCTGCTCCCCCGGCTGGACTCGAACCAGCAACCCTCCGGTTAACAGCCGAATGCTCTGCCAATTGAGCTACAGGGGACTGCGCTCCCCCGACTGGACTCGAACCAGTAACCTGCCGGTTAACAGCCGGCTGCTCTGCCAATTGAGCTACAGGGGATTGCTTGGCGTGCACCGATTGCACCCACTTCCGGCCTCCCGGCGGGCGTGCACTCGCTGCGACACATACATTAGCGCAAGTGAGGGGGTGGTTCGCCAACCGGTATCGCCGGGGTTGTCCCTCGGCTACTGCGGGTAGGCGGCAGAGGAGTGGTCGTCCGCACTGGGTCCGAGGAAGGGTTGAACCATGCGCTACCGGCTGACGTTCATCACGGGAGTCGCCGTCGGGTACGTGCTGGGGGCGCGGGCCGGGCGGGAGAGGTACGAGCAGCTGCGGAAGAGTGCGCAGCGGGTGGCGCACAATCCGGCGGTGCGGAATGCGGCGGAGACCGCGGGGCAGACGGGGCGGGGGGCGGCTCTGAAGGCTGTGGACGCGGTGAAGGGGAAGGTCGGGGACAAGGTGCCGGCGAGCGTGACGGCGCAGGTGAAGCGGCTGCGACGGAAGGGTGCGGCGGTGGAGGACGGCTGGGGCACGAGCAATACGTGACCCGGTGCGAGGTCGGGGGGCGGGGCAGATTTAGTGCGCCGCACGCCGTAAGGCATCATTTCCCCGCATGGGGATAGTTGCGGGCATCGACAGCTCAGCCAGCGGGACGACCGTCGTCGTATGTGACGCGGAAACGGGCGCGGTGCTGCGGCATGGCCATGCCGCACACCCTGTGAGCGGGGGCGGCGAGGCACCGCAGACGGAGATCGATCCGCAGGCGTGGCTGATGTCGCTGGGCGAGGCGGCCAAGGACGGGGTCCTGGAGGGCGTACGCGCCATCGGGGTGTCGGGGCAGCGGCACGGGATGCTGGCGATGGACGCGGGCGGGGCGCTGGTGCGGCCGGCGCTGCTGTGGAACGACAAGCGGGCGCAGATACAGGCAGCCGATCTGACGGAGGCGCTGGGCGGGCCGGCGGGCTGGGCGGAGGCGGTCGGGGCGGTGCCGCAGGCGGCGTATCCGGTGGCGAAGCTGCGGTGGCTGGCGCAGCACGAGCCGGCGGCGGCGCGGCGGACGGCGGAGGTGCTGCTGCCGCACGACTGGCTGGTGTGGCAGCTGCTGGGCCGGCCGCAGCGGCGTACGACGGACCGGGGCGACGCTTCGGGTACGGGGTACTGGTCGGCGGCGACCGGGGAGTACCGGAGTGATCTGGTGAAGCTGGCGCTGGGGCACGAGGTGGCGCTGCCGGAGGTGCTGGGTCCGGCGGAGCCTGCCGGGCAGACCCCGGAAGGGCTGCTGATCTCGGCGGGTACGGGCGACAACATGGCGGCGGCGCTGGGTCTTGGCCTGGGGCCGGGGGACGCGGTGGTGTCGCTGGGGGCTTCGGGGACGGTGTTCGCGGTGCATGGCGAGGCGCTGAGCGACGCGAGCGGGACGATCACCTCGTTCGCGGACGCGACCGGGCGGCATCTGCCGGTGGTGCACACCCGCAATGCCGTACGGGTGCTGCGCGGGACCGCCGAACTGCTGGGGACGGATCTGGCCGGGCTGTCGGCGCTGGCGATGCGGTCCACGCCGGGTTCGTACGGGCTGGTGCTGCTGCCGTATCTGGAGGGTGAGCGCACTCCCGACCTGCCGCACACCGCCGGGACGCTGGCCGGGCTGCGGCGGGAGAGCATGAAGCCGGAGCATATGGCGCGGGCGGCGTTCGAGGGGATGCTGTGCGGGCTGGCGGACGCGCTGGATGTGCTGCGCGGGCGCGGGGTGGAGGTTCGGCGGGTGTTCCTGCTGGGCCCGGCGGGTGAGTTGCCGGCGGTGCGGTCGATGGCGCCGGCGCTGCTGGGGGCGCGGATCGTGCTGCCGCAGCCAGCGGAGTACGCGGCGCTGGGGGCGGCCCGGCAGGCGGCGTGGTCGCTGGGCGCGGTGTACGGGTCGGCGTCGCGGTCGGGGGCCGGGTCAGCGGCGGAACCGCCGCGGTGGCAGCCGTACGGGCACGAGCTGCTGGAGCCGGGCGAGGACGACGCGCCGATCGGGCAGGCGGTGCGCCAGCAGTACGCGGCGGTCCGGGACCAGACCCACCCGGGCGCCTTTTCCGGCGTTTAATCGAATGCAGCAGCCAAACATCAGAAGATAGGATCGCCCGCCGGTCACATCGACTCCGAGAGATTTCCGCGTGCTGATCCGACTTCTCCGTTCACATCTCCATCCCTACAAACAGCCCATCACCCTGCTCATGCTGCTCCAGCTCGTGCAGACGATCGCCACGCTCTATCTGCCCACCCTCAACGCCGACATCATCGACAACGGTGTGGTCAAGGGCGACACCGGCTACATCCTCCGGCTGGGCGGCATCATGATCGCCGTCACCGTCCTCCAGGTCGTCTGCGCGCTTGGCGCGGTCTACTTCGGGGCGCGCACCTCCATGGCGGTCGGCCGCGACATCCGGGCCTCGGTCTTCGACCGGGTGCAGAGCTTCTCGGCCCGCGAGGTCGGACAGTTCGGGGCGCCTTCTCTTATTACGCGTACGACCAATGACGTCCAGCAGGTGCAGATGCTGGTGCTGATGACCCTCACCCTGATGGTCTCGGCACCGATCATGTGCGTCGGCGGCATCGTCATGGCCCTCGGCCAGGATGTGCCGCTCTCCTCGCTGTTGCTGGCGGTGGTACCGGTGCTCGGCGTGCTGGTCACCCTCATCGTGCGGCGTATGCGGCCGCTTTTCCGCACCATGCAGGAACGTCTTGACACGGTGAACCGGGTGCTGCGTGAGCAGATCACCGGTATCCGGGTGATCAGGGCCTTCGTCAAGGACGACTACGAGCGCAAGCGCTTCGCGGTCGCCAACGAAGAGCTGACCGAGATGTCGCTCGCCACCGGTCGGCTGATGGCGCTGATGTTCCCCCTTGTGATGACGGTGGTGAACGCCTCCAGTGTCGCGGTGCTGTGGTTCGGCGCGCAGCGGATCGACAGCGGCAACATGCAGATCGGCGCCCTGACGGCGTTCCTCAGCTACCTGATGCAGATCCTTATGTCGGTCATGATGGCAACTTTCATGTTCATGATGCTGCCGCGCGCCGAGGTCTGCGCGGAGCGCATCCAGGAGGTGCTCGAAACCGATTCGAGCGTCGTGCCACCGGCTTCCCCGGTCCGGCTCCTGAGCCGGCACGGCCATCTGGAGCTCCGCGACGCCGAGTTCCGCTACCCGGGCGCCGAGGTCGCCGTGCTGCGCGGCATTGACCTGGTGGCCCGGCCCGGCGAGACCACGGCCGTGATCGGCTCCACCGGCAGCGGCAAGACGACCCTGCTGGGGCTCATCCCGCGGCTGTTCGACGCGACCGGCGGCGAGGTGCTGGTGGACGGCACGGATGTCCGGGAGCTGGAACCGGCACTGCTCGCCGAAACCGTCGGCCTCGTACCGCAGAAGCCGTATCTCTTCTCCGGGACGGTCGCCTCGAACCTGCGCTACGGCAATCCGGACGCGACGGACGAGGAGCTCTGGCACGCCCTGGAGGTCGCGCAGGCGCGGGACTTCGTGGAGCGGCTGGAGGGTGGGCTCGACGCCCCGATCGCGCAGGGCGGCACGAATGTCTCCGGCGGTCAGCGGCAGCGGCTGGCGATCGCGCGGGTGCTGGTGCGGCGGCCGGAGATCTACCTCTTCGATGACGCCTTCTCGGCGCTCGACTACGCCACCGACGCCGCGCTGCGGGCCGCGCTGGCCCATGAGACGGCCGAGGCGACGGTCGTCATCGTCGCCCAGCGGGTCAGCACCATCCGCGAGGCCGACCGCATCGTGGTCCTCGACGAGGGCCAGGTCGTCGGCACCGGCACCCACCATGAACTGATGGCGGACAACCCGACATACCGGGAGATCGTGCTCTCCCAGCTCACCGAGCAGGAGGCGGCGTGACCACCCAGAGTGCCCCGGGTACTTCCAAACGGGGGCCCGCTCCGGCCGCCGGGCCCATGCGCATGATGGGTGGCCAGCCCACGGAGAAGTCCATGGACTTCAAGGGTTCCGGCAAGCGGATGCTCGGGCTGATGCGACCGGACCGCGTGGGTATGTACGCGGTGCTGGCGCTCGGTGTCATCAGCACCGCCCTGAACGTCGTCGGCCCGAAGATCATGGGCCGCGCCACGGACCTGATCTTCGCCGGGGTGATCGGGCGGCAGATGCAGGGCGGGACGACCAAGGCGGAGGCCGTCGCGCGGTTGCGGCAGCAGGGTCATGGCACCCTCGCCGACATGCTCGGCTCGACGGACTTCACGCCGGGGCACGGCATCGATTTCGGCGCGGTGGGCGCGGTGTTGCTCGCCGTGCTCGGCGTGTACGCGCTGGGCGGGGTCTTCTGGGTCTTCCAGGGCCGGCTGGCGACCAAGGTCATCCAGCGGACGGTCTTCCGGCTGCGGGGGGACGTCGAGGAGAAGCTGGCGCGGCTGCCGTTGTCGTACTTCGACCGGCAGGCACGCGGCGAGGTACTCAGCCGTGCCACCAACGACATCGACAATGTCGCCCAGACCATGCAGCAGACGATGACCCAGATCACCAACTCGCTGCTGATGATCGTGGGCATCCTGGTGATGATGTTCTGGATCTCACCGCTGCTGGCGCTCATCGCCCTGGTCACGGTGCCGGTGTCGGTCGTCGTCGCGACGGCTGTCGGCAAGCGGGCGCAGCCGCAGTTCGTGAAGCAGTGGAGGATCACCGGCAAGCTCAACGCGCACATCGAGGAGATGTACACCGGGCACGCCCTGGTCAAGGTCTTCGGACGCGCGGAGGAGTCCGCGACCGCCTTCCGCGAGCAGAACGAGGCGCTGTACCGCTCCGGTTTCCGGGCGCAGTTCATCTCCGGGATCATCCAGCCCTCGATGATGTTCATCGGAAACCTGAACTATGTGCTGGTCGCGGTCATCGGCGGGCTGCGGGTCGCCGCCGGGGCGCTGTCCATCGGCGACGTACAGGCCTTCATCCAGTACTCGCGGCAGTTCAGCCAGCCCCTCACGCAGGTGGCGAGCATGTCCAACCTGGTGCAGTCCGGGGTCGCGTCGGCGGAGCGGATCTTCGAGCTGCTCGACGCGCCCGAACAGTCGCCGGACCCGGCGCTTTTGGCGCGGCCTCAGGAACTGGCCGGGCGTGTCGGCTTCGAGTCGGTGGCCTTCCGGTACGAGCCGGACAAGCCGCTCATCGAGGACCTGTCGCTCGTCGTCGATCCCGGGCACACCGTCGCCATCGTCGGGCCCACCGGTGCCGGTAAGACCACCCTCGTCAACCTGCTCATGCGGTTCTACGAGGTGACCGGCGGGCGCATCACTCTGGACGGGACCGACGTCGCCACGATGTCCCGGGAGGAACTGCGCTCCTCCATCGGCATGGTGCTGCAGGACACCTGGCTGTTCGGCGGCACCATCGCGGACAACATCGCGTACGGGAGCGAGGGCGCGACGCGGGAGCAGGTCGAGGAAGCCGCCCGGGCCGCCCACGCCGACCGGTTCGTACGCACCCTGCCGGACGGCTACGCCACCGTCATCGAGGACGAGGGGGCCGGCATCAGCGCCGGCGAGAAGCAGCTGATCACCATCGCCCGTGCCTTCCTGTCGGACCCGGTGATCCTGGTGCTGGACGAGGCGACCAGCTCCGTCGACACCCGTACCGAGGTGCTCATCCAGCGGGCGATGGCCACCCTGTCGCACGGCCGGACCAGCTTTGTGATCGCGCACCGGCTCTCCACGATCCGGGACGCGGACGTCATTCTGGTGATGGAGTCGGGCTCGATCGTCGAGCACGGTACGCATGAGGAGCTGCTGGCGGCGGAGGGCGCGTACGCGCGGCTGTACGCGTCGCAGTTCGCGCAGGCGGTGGCGGAGGTGGACTGAGACGGCTTGGGGCGGCCAGGGGAACCGGGGGCGGGCTCTCTCCCCTGACCCGCCCCTTCCCGGCTGCGTTCGATATGCGGCTGGCGCCGCGTGGGGGGCTCTGCCCCGGGCCCCTGTTTTCTATGTGCGGGCCGGTGGCCGGGTTTGTGCCCACCCTCCCCCAGCTACCTCCCCCAACCTTCGGCCGGGAGGTGCCCCCAGGAGGTGCCCCCATCTCGCTCCGCTCGCCTTGCGGAACGCCTGCCCACCAACCGCTAGTCGAGGTAGCCGCGCAGCTGGTCCGCGAAGGCGTGGTCGCGCAGCTTGTTGAGGGTCTTGGACTCGATCTGCCGTATCCGCTCCCTTGTGACTCCGAAGATGCGCCCTATCTCCTCCAGCGTGCGCGGGCGCCCGTCCGCGAGCCCGTAGCGGAGCTGGACGACCTTGCGCTCGCGCTCCCCGAGGGTGGAGAGCACCGCCTCCAAGTGCTCGCGGAGCAGCAGGAATGCCGCCGATTCCACCGGCGAGGTGGCGTCGCCGTCCTCTATGAGGTCGCCGAGGGCGACATCATCCTCCTCGCCGACCGGCGCGTGCAGCGAGACCGGCTCCTGCGCGAGCCGGAGGACTTCGCTGACGCGGACGGGCGGAAGGTCGAGGTGGGCGGCGACCTCCTCGGTGGTGGGCTCGTACCCGCGTTCCTGCAGGAGCCGGCGCTGGACGCGGATGACGCGGTTGATCAGCTCGACGACATGAACGGGCACCCGGATGGTCCGGGCCTGGTCGGCGAGTGCGCGGCTCATCGCCTGGCGGATCCACCAGGTCGCGTACGTCGAGAACTTGTAGCCACGGGCGTAGTCGAACTTCTCGACGGCGCGGATCAGCCCGAGATTGCCCTCCTGGACGAGGTCGAGCATGGTCAGGCCGCGGCCCACGTAGCGTTTGGCGACCGAGACGACGAGCCGGAGATTGGCCTCTATGAGCCGGCGCTTGGCCATGCGGCCGAGGACGACCAGCCGGTCGAGGTCGACGGCCAGCTGCGAGTCGAGGTCAGGGGTGCTGTTGAGCTTCTCCTCGGCGAACAGGCCCGCTTCGACGCGGCGGGCGAGTTCGACCTCCTCGACCGCGGTGAGCAGCGCTATCCGGCCGATCTCGCGCAGGTACTGGCGGAAGAGATCGGCGGACGGGCCGGCGACTTCCTCGCGGGGCTTCCGTCCCGGAGCAGCGGAGGCGGGGGCAGCGTCGGCCTCGGCGTCGAAGGCTGAGTCGAAGGCAGGGGCTGGGTCCTCCTCGGCCACCACCTCTGGGTGGATCGTGACGTGGTTCTGCTCCGGGACCCTTTGGGTGAGGGCCGCCGTCAGGGTTGTCAGAGCCGGGCTGGGGGGCGGGGTCGTGGTCGGGGTCTGTACGGGCACGGGGGCGGCCTCCACAGTGAGCACAGTCACGGACTCGGAGGCGCGCAACAGCGGAACGGTCGCGGCTGCTCCGCCGCTGTCCGTCCAGGAGTTCGCCATGTGCGGGTCCCCCATGGAATCGGGGGTTCCGCGCTCCGAGGACTCAGGCACCGCCAACCAGTGTGGCGCACCGCACACCCCCGCCACGAGAGGTGTGCGGCGACTTTCTACGAGCTCGGTGACGCACCGCGTCCGGGCGTGCCCCCGTCGTTACAGGGCTCGAGCGCCCTGTTCGCGCAGGCGCTGGCCGTACTGCTGAAGGGCCCACAGCTCGTTCTGTACAGCGTTGGCCTGGTCGGGGTCGGCGTGCGGGCCGAGGCGGGAGAGGGAGGCGCGGACCTCGCCGACACGGCGCTCGACGGCCAGCAGGCGCACTCGGACCAGCACCTCGCCGGCGTAGATGTCGGGGGCCTTGTGCATGACGGGCTCAACCGCCAGCTCGGTGACCATCCCGCGAACCGTGTCGTCGGGGGCGACATCGCGAACCCGGGTGAGGTAGTCGTCATCCGCGAACTCGGCACCACCGGCCTCCGCGATGACGCGGCGGACCGCGGCGTAGGGAACGGCGGTGAACTCGTCCTCACCGTAGGCATCGAAGGCCGGGGAGACCAGGTGAGGGTACTGGAGGGCGAGCTTGATCAGCTCGCGCTCGACGCGGTGGGCGGGGCTGCGCAGGTCGAGCCGGGGACCCCGGGGGGCCTGCGAGGCCGGCGCGGACTGCGCTTGCGCGTACGTACGGGAAGCGGGCGCGGCGGCGCCGGACTGCTTGCGGTCGCGCTGCCAGCGGGCGAGCTGGGAGACCCGGCGGACGACGAACTGCGAGTCCAGGATGCCGAGCATGCCGGCCAGCTGGACGGCGTACTCGTGCTGGATGGCGGAGTTCTTGATGCCGGCGACGATGGGAGCACCGGCCTCCAGGGCCGAGGCGCGGCCCTCCGCCGTGTCGAGGTTGTAGCGGGCGACCGTGGTCCGCAGTGCGAAGGCGAAGAGAGGGGTGCGGTTCTCGACGAGCCGGGCCACGGCGGCGTCGCCTTCTGCGAGGCGGAGTTCGCAGGGGTCCATGCCGCCGGGGGTGATGGCGATGGACGTCTCGGCGGCGAACTTCTGATCGTCCTCGAAGGCGCGCAACGCCGCCTTCTGGCCGGCGGCGTCGCCGTCGAAGGTGAAGACGACCTCGGCATTTGAGTTGTCCATCAGCAGCCGGCGGAGGATCTTGATGTGGTCGCCGCCGAAGGCGGTGCCGCAGGTGGCGATGGCGGTGGTGATCCCGGCGAGATGGCAGGCCATGACATCGGTGTAGCCCTCGACGACGACCGCCTGGCTGGTCTTGGCGATCTCCTTCTTCGCGAGGTCGATCCCGTACAGGACCTGAGACTTCCGATAGAGCGGGGTCTCGGAAGTGTTGAGGTACTTCGGGCCCTGGTCGTCCTCACGGAGCTTGCGGGCACCGAAGCCGATGACATCGCCGGTGATGTCGCGGATCGGCCAGACCAGGCGCCCCCGGAAGCGGTCGATGGCGCCGCCCCGGCGGTTCTCGGAGGCGAGGCCGGAGGTGATCAGCTCTTTGTCGGAGAAGCCCTTGCCGCGCAGAAAGCGGGTGAGGTGGTCCCAGCCTGCGGGCGCGTAGCCCACACCGAAGTGCTCGGCGGCCGACTGGTCGAAGCCCCGCTCGGCGAGGAACTTGCGGCCGATCTCGGCTTCGGCGCCGCCCATCTGCTCTGCGTAGAACTGCGCCGCCGCCTTGTGCGCCTCGATGAGGCGGATCCGCTCACCCTGCTGGCGGCCGGGGGTCGGGCCGCCCTCCTCGTAGTGCAGGGTGATGCCGACCTGGCCGGCGAGGCGCTCGATGACTTCGGTGAAGGAGAGGTGGTCGACCTTCATCACGAAGGTGATGGTGTCGCCGCCTTCCCCGCAGCCGAAGCAGTGGTAGAGCCCCTTGCTGGGGCTGACCTGGAAGGACGGAGACTTCTCGTCGTGGAAGGGGCACAGGCCCTTGAGGTTGCCGCCGCCCGCATTCCTCAGCTGGAGGTACTCCGAAACGACGGCGTCGATCGGGACCGCGTCCCGAACCGCCTTGACGTCCTCATCCCTGATCCGCCCTGCCACGGGTGAAGTCTACGGTCCGGGTACGACACTGATTCCCGGCCCGATCATCGCGGCTCAGCCCAGCTTCGTGACGAATACGTGGTGCGGGCCGATCGGCGCGATCTCGAACTCCTCGCCGGTCGCGTTGAAGCCCTGGTGCTCGTAGAAGCCACGGGCGGACGTACGGCCGTTGCACCAGGCCAGCCGCGCGCCCCGGACCGCCGCCTCGGCGAGCCCGGCGCGCAGCACCGCGGCGCCGTAGCCCTGGCCCCGGACCTCGGGGGCGCTGGCCATGCCACGGAATCGGTAGGCCGGTGCCGCGGCCTCGCCGGGGAACACCGTCTCACCGGGGAACACCGTCTCACGGGGGAAGGGCTCCGGGAAGAAAGTCACGCAGCCGGCCACGGTGCCCGCGTCGTCGTAGGCCGCGACATGGAAGGTGCCCTCCTGGGCGTCCTCCGGATAGACGGCGGTCTCCCGCGGCAGGCCGGTACGCAGAACGGCCCATCTCAGGGCGAAGATCTCGCCGACGGGCACGATCTTGGTGGGGGGCTCCATGACCGACATGTTACGAGTCGCCATCGCCGGGCGCCGTACGGGACCGGACCGGGGGACCCGAAAGGGTGGTCCGGTGCGAGTCGGCCCTGCGGGACGTTGCCGGTGGGCTGCCCGGCCGACCGCCCGTGGTGAAGGCACCACCGTCGAGCACCTGGCGGTGAACCCGCTCAACCGCGAGCTCAGGCCGTGCCCGGCCAAGTGGCATCCACCGTCGCGGGAGTTCGAGGACGCTCGTCCCGAACGTCCGGCGCTGGCGGCATCAGCACCGGCTCCTCCGCCCAGGGCAGCGTGTCCCGCCGCGCCGCGTTGCGCACACCGGGGAACGCCGCCTGGGCAGCCGGGCAGCGGGCAGGGCCTAGGGCCTGCCCGGTCGATCTCCGCGGCGTCGCGTGCCCTGGCACTGGGGGCACCTCCCGGCCGAAGGCTGGGGGAGCTCGCGGCGTTGTCGTCGGTCGACGACGCTCCGCGTCGCCTCCCTCCTCCGCCTTGCGATCACAGGCGCCAGACCCCGCTCCTTCCTCCACGGAGATCGACCGGACAGGCCCTAGTCCAGGAGGTCACTGAGCGGCACGGAGGGGTCGGACAGCCGGTCCGGGTCGATCTGGCGGCCGGAGCGGATCAGCTGCTGAATGGGGTCCGTTACATCCCATACGTTTACATTCATCCCGGCCAGTACCCGGCCGTCACTGAGCCAGAAGGCGATGAACTGCCGCTTGCCGACATCGCCACGGGCCAGCACCTGGTCGTACGTGCCGGGAGCGGCGTGGCCGGAGAACTCCATGCCCAGGTCGTACTGGTCGGTGAAGAAGTACGGCACCCGGTCGTAGACCACGTCCTGGCCGAGCATCGCGCGGGCGGCGACCGGGCCGCCGTTGAGGGCGTTCGCCCAGTGCTCGACGCGTAGCCGCCCGCCCAGGAGCGGGTGCTGGGCGTTGGCGACATCCCCGGCGGCGTAGATGTCCGGGTCCGAGGTGCGCAGCGAGGAGTCGACGGCGATGCCGCCGCCCGCCGCCCGGTCGGCGAGCTCCAGGCCCGCCGCCTCGGCGAGGGCGGTGCGCGGAGCGGCGCCGATGGCGGCGAGGACGTCGTGGGCGGGGTGCTCCTCGCCGTCGTCGGTCTGCACGGCGAGCACCATGCCGTCCTGGCCGGTGATCTCGGTGAGCCGGGCACCGAAGTGGAAGCGCACGCCGTGCTCGCGGTGCAGGTCGGCGAAGACCTCGCCGAGCTCCGGGCCGAGCACCGAGTGCAGTGGCGTCGGCGCCGGCGCGACGATGGTGACCTCGACGCCGTAACCGCGCGCCGCTGCCGCCACCTCCAGGCCGATCCAGCCCGCGCCCGCGATCACCAGTTGGCCGTTCTCCCGGCCGAGCGAGGTCAGGACATGCTTCAGGCGCTCGGCGTGGGCAAGCCGACGCAGGTGGTGGACGCCGGCCAGGTCGGTGCCGGGGATGTCGAGGCGGCGGGGCTCGCTACCGGTTGTGAGCAGCAGCTTGTCGTACGGGAGGGTGGCGCCGTCGCCGAGGGTGACACACTTCGTGGCACGGTCGAGATGGACGACCGGCTGGCCCAGGTGCAGTTCGACATCGTGCTCGGCGTACCAGCCGGGCTGCTGTACGAAGACCGAGTCGCGCTCCTCGTTGCCGATCAGGAAGCCCTTGGAGAGTGGAGGCCGCTCATATGGGTGGTCGCGTTCGTCGCCAATGAGTATCACTCGCCCGGTGAACCCCTCGGAACGGAGCGTCTCGGCGGCCTTCGCCCCCGCAAGCCCCCCTCCAACGATGACGAAGGTCTGATCTGCGTCCACCACTTGGCGCCTCCTTGCTGCTGCTGCCCCGGCCTCCGGCATATACCGTCCCAGTGAGCCTCCCTCAGAGTAAGGCCCACGTGAAGAGCGCCGCGCCGACTGACTGAGGTGCGGCCCCGGGAGCGCGCTCCCGGGGCCGTGTCCCCCGATCATGAACGGCGCTTTCGCCGCCGTGCGACGCTCTCCCCCAGCCTTCGGCCGAAAGATGCTCCCACCAGCCACCGGTGGCCGCCGTGGCCGCCCACGGCCGGACAGGCCCTAACGGCCGCCGGTGAGATGCGCGTGCAGCACGGTCGCCGACGCGTCCGTCAGTGACGCGATCTGGTCCACCACCGCCCGCTGCCGCGCCCGGTCGTCGGACGCCGCCTCGTATATCCCCCGGAACTGCGGGTCCAGCCCGTCGGGCGCACGGGCCAGCAGCGCCTGCGCCAGCTCCCCGATCACGATCCGCTGCCGGGCGCGGCGCCGCTCCTGTGCCTCGCGCTGCATGACGTACCGGTCCGCGACCGCCTTCAGCACCGCGCACTCCAGCCGCTGCTCGCGGGGCACCATCAGCTCCGCCCCGTACCGGGTCAGCCGGCCCGTGCCGTACGCCTCGCGGGTGGCGCGCTCGGCGGCGAGGCAGAAGCGGCCGATCAGCTGGGAGGTCGTGTCCTTCAGCCGGGCCTGCGCGAGGGCCGAGCCGTCGTAGCCGTGCGGCCACCACACCTGGTCCAGGAGGCGGTCCAGCGCCTCCGCCAGCTCCTCCGGCGCCGCGCCTGGCGCATAGCGGGCGGCGGCGACCCGGAAGATCTCGCGCCGTTCCGGCGCGGCGAGGAGGAGGTCCGGGTCGAGGTGGCCGGCGTGCAGGCCGTCCTCCACGTCGTGCACGGAGTACGCGACGTCGTCGGCCCAGTCCATTACCTGCGCCTCGAAGCACGTACGGTCGCTCGGCGCGCCGTCGCGGAGCCATTCGAACACCGGCACATCGTCCTCGTACACCCCGAACTTGGGGCTGCCGGGAGTCGTCGGGTGGCCGCCCCGCGACCAGGGGTACTTGGTGGCGGCGTCGAGCGCGGCCCGGGTGAGATTCAGCCCTACGCTCACCATGCTGCCGTCGCTGCAGTGCACGAACCGCTTCGGTTCGAGACGGGTCAGAATGCGCAGCGACTGCGCGTTGCCCTCGAAGCCGCCGCAGTCCTCGGCGATTTCGGCGAGCACCAGCTCGCCGTTGTGGCCGAACGGCGGATGGCCCAGATCGTGCGCCAGGCACGCCGTCTCCACCAGATCCGGGTCGCAACCCAGCGCCGCCCCCAACTCCCGGCCGACCTGCGCGCACTCCAGGCTGTGCGTGAGGCGGGTACGCGGGCTCGTATTGACCGCGGACTGGTTGTCCACCGGGTCGACCACCTGCGTCTTGCCTGCCAGCCGGCGCAATCCCGCGGAGTGAAGCACCCTGGCCCGGTCCCGCTGGTAAGCCGTCCGGCCCGGCCGCTTGTCCGGCTCGGCCACATACCTCTCCATGTCCGCCCGGCTGTAAGGGCCGTAACGCTCATACGGCCCGAGCTGCTGCTGAGGTGCGGATGAAGATGCGGCCGCTGCTGCTTCGGCGGCTGCTTCGGCGGCTGCCGCCTGGTGGTTCCCGTCCATACGCTGACGGTAACTCTCCGCAGTGACAACTGGCCCCCGGCGGCGCCGTTACAAGGTGGCCAGTCGCAGGCTGTCCCCCTGGCCGGCGTGGGCCGCGAGCGCCTGGTCGTAACGGTCCAGGACGAGCCTGGCCATGGCGGGGTGCGCCCCCAACGGCGCCGCTGTGAGCCAGGGCGCCGCTGCGGCGGTCTCGGTGGCGAAGCGGCCGGGGGCGGTGAAGTACGAGGCCAGGGCGATGCGGTGGTGGCCCCGTGAGGTGAGGATCCGGACCGAGTCGGCGACCGTCGCGCCGCCCGCGGAGGCGAAGGCTGGGAGTACGGGGATGCCGCCGAGGCGGGCGCTCAGGAGGGCGGCGGCCTGGTCCGTGTCCCGGGCGGAGTCGGGATCACGGGAGCCTGCGGCGGCGAGGATGACCGCGGATCGGGGACTCGTACGGTGACCATGGCGGTATCCGGCCTCCACGAGGCGGGCGTGCAGGGCCTCCGCGAGCAGCGGGTGCGGGCCAAGCGGCGCCGCGATGCGGCCCTGGAGGTGCGGGGCGCGGGCGAGGGCCTGGGGCAGGTCCTGCTTGACGTGGTAGCCGCGGCCGAGCAGGAGCGGGACGAGTACGGCCTCGCCCCGCAGCGCGGCGAGGGTGTCGTCGAGCGGCGGCTCGTTCAGCTCGATGTGGCCGAGCCGCACCGGCACGTCCGGGCGCAGGGCGTGGACCCGGGCGAGGAGGGCCTTCGCGGTACGCAGCGCCCCGGGATCGCGGCTGCCGTGCGCCACCGCGACGAGAGCCGGGGGGCAGCGGCTGGCGGGCGGCCGGGCCAGCCCGGAGAGCTGGCTGCTGAGCTGGGCCGTGATCTGGGACATGATCTGCGCCGTACTGTCGAAGTGTTCCGGTCCGGGACCGCTGCGGTGAGTGGTTACGGATGCCGTCATGGTCCGAGTGTGGCGGAGCGGGGTTGCGGGGCAGTTGCGCGAGCATCACGGCTGATTTCGGCGACTTCACCGCCCCGTAGCGGCGATGGTGAGGAACCTGTCAGGATATTTGAGACACCAGTGTGACGGGCGGGACGGGGGCTCATACGTCATGACCACGCCCGGGTTACGGAGACCGCGTGCGACGCCGCCGGTTGCACCTTCCTGGGCAGACCGCAGCATGCCCTGCCGGGGCGTTCCAGTGCAGCACTGAGCGCCAGCCAGACCGCGTCAGCGACGCTTCCAGTCCCCGCCTGGGATGCGCCGCCCGTCGGCCCGCAGCGCGCGCTCCAGGGCCGCCCCGGCCAGGTACACCCACGCGGTGACCGTTCCCGGGCCGTTTGCGCGCACCTCGCGGGCGACCCGTTCGTACAGGTTGGCGTCCCTTCCCGGTACGTACTCCTCCAGCCGGTCCAGGTCGGCGAGCACCTGGTCGTAGAGCTCCGGCAGCGGCTCGATCAGTTCGCCGACGACCCGGCTGATGACCCGGCCGCCGTCGGGGTCGTCGAAGGCGTACGGGTACCCCGGCCCGTCGTACAGGGCCGCGCCGGACAGCACGGCTGGGACCTCGGACTCGATCCGCCCGCGAAGCAGCGAGTCGTGGTTGGCCTCGCCGGGGCGGAGCGTGCCGTAGACGAAGAACGACAGGCGGGGGCGGTCATCGTGGCGCACGTGGCCATGCTGCCGCACCGCTTGTGGGGCGTTGTCAGGGAGTCACTTAGAGTGATTGCCATCGGGATTGGCGCAACCGTGCCGGACCGCTGTGCGTCGGATCATGGGACGGGGGACCAGCGATGGCCAGGGGAGGGCGTGTGCGCAAGCTACTACGGCTACGGCTGCGGATGCCGAGTACGAGGCGCGGATGGCGGCGCCTCGTGCAGATCGTGATGCTCGGTGTGGTGCTGGCGCTGCTGCCGGGCGCGTGGTTGCAGGCCTCGGCCTCGGGGCGGGTGCGGACGTTGGCGGATGTGCCGCAGGCACCAGTGGCGGTGGTGTTCGGGGCGGGGCTGACGCCGTCCGGGCCGTCGCCGTATCTGGCGCATCGGCTGGACGCGGCGGCGGAGCTGTACCAGGACAAGAAGATCAAGGCGATCCTTGTCACCGGTGACAACAGCCGCACCGACTACGACGAGCCGACCACCATGCGTGCGTATCTGGAGAAGCACGGCGTGCCTGCGGCCAAGATCGTGCTGGACTACGCGGGCTTCGACACCTGGGACTCCTGCGACCGCGCCAAGCGGATCTTCGGCGTGGACCGGGCGATCCTGGTCAGCCAGGGCTTTCACATACGCCGGGCGTTGGCACTGTGCGCCGCTGCGGGCATCGACGCGTACGGGATCGGCGTGGACGAGCGACACGACGTCACATGGTGGTACGGCGGCGCACGGGAGGTCGCGGGTGCCGGGAAGGCGGCCTACGACGCCGTGTTCACGCCCGATCCGCATCTCCTCGGACCGAAGGAGCCGGGAGTGGCCCGAGCCCTCACAGCGCGGGTCGCCGCGCGCTGAGGGGGGTTTACCGGCGGCGTAACCCGGGGGCGGACGCAGCGAAACACGCCGGAAGCATGCTGACGGCCATGAGCACCCCCGCAATCGACACGCATTGCCCCTACTGCGCCCTGCAGTGCGGCATGGGACTCAGGCCGTCCGAGGGCGGCGTCGAGGTGGTGGAGTGGGCCGACTTCCCCGTGAACAGGGGCGCGCTGTGCGGCAAGGGCCGCACAGCGCCCGAAGTGCTCTCCTCTCGCGTGCGGCTGACCGGGCCGCTGATCCGCAGCCGCACCACGGGTCGGCTCGAACCGGCCGGCTGGGAGGAGGCCCTGGACCGGGTCGCCGAAAGGCTGGTGCGGGCACGGGCAGGTCATGGGCCCGACGCGGTGGGGGTGTTCGGGGGTGGCGGGCTGACCAACGAGAAGGCGTACGCGCTGGGGAAGTTCGCCCGGGTCGTGCTGCGGACCTCGCAGATCGACTACAACGGACGGTTCTGCATGTCGTCGGCCGCGGCCGCGCACCAGAGGGCCTTCGGGCTGGACCGGGGGCTGCCGTTCCCGCTGGAGGACATCCCGAGGACCGGGTGCGTGATCCTCGTCGGGTCCAATCCCGCCGAGACGATGCCGCCCGCGCTGCGCTACTTCACCCGGCTGAGGGAGAACGGCGGCAAGCTGATCGTCGTCGACCCGCGCCGGACCCGCACCGCCGAACAGGCCGACCTGCATCTACAACCCCGGCCGGGGACGGACCTGGCGCTGGCGCTGGGGCTCCTGCACCTCGTGGTCGCCGACGGGCTCCTCGACGAGGGCTTCATCGCCGGCCGCACGACCGGCTGGGAGAACGCCCGCTCGGCGGCGATCTCCCACTGGCCCGAGCTGGTGGAGCGGATCACCGGCGTGCCGGTGCCGCAACTGCGCGAGGCCGTCGCGATGTTCTGCGGTGCGCCGGACAGCATGGTGCTCACCGCACGCGGCCCCGAGCAGCAGTCCAAGGGCACCGACACCGTCAGCGCCTGGATCAACCTCTGCCTGGCCACCGGGCGCGCCGGGCGCCCCCTGTCCGGCTACGGCTGCCTCACCGGCCAGGGCAATGGACAGGGCGGCCGCGAGCACGGCCAGAAGGCCGACCAACTACCCGGCTACCGCAAGCTCGACGACCCGGCGGCACGCGCGCATGTCGCCGGGGTCTGGGGCGTCGACGCCGACGACCTGCCGGCGCCCGGCCGCAGCGCCTACGAGCTACTGGACGCACTCGGCGGGGACGTGAAGGCTCTGCTGCTGATGGGGTCCAACCCGGTGGTCTCGGCACCTCGCGCCGCGCACATCACGGAGCGGATCGCCTCGCTGGACTTCCTCGCGGTGTGCGATGTCGTCCTCTCGGAGACGGCCGCGATGGCGGATGTGGTGCTCCCCGTCACGCAGTGGGCCGAGGAGACCGGCACCACGACCAACCTGGAGGGCCGGGTCCTGCTGCGCCGCAAGGCGATCGACCCGCCGCCGGGGGTCCGCAGCGACCTCGACGTCCTGCACGGGCTCGCCGCCCGGCTCGGCTGGGAGAAGGGCTTCCCCACGGACCCGGAGGAGGTCTTCGACGAGCTGCGCCGTGCCTCGGCCGGCGGGCCGGCCGACTACTCCGGGATCACTTACGAGCGGATCGCTGCGGAGGACGGAGTCTTCTGGCCCTGTCCCGACGCTTCCGCTGGGGCTGGGGCTGGGGCTGGGGCTGGGGCCCATCCGGGCACCCCACGGCTCTTCCTCGACCGGTTCGCGACCCCTGACGGCCGGGCCCGCTTCATCCCCGTACTCCACCGCCCCTCGGCCGAGGAGCCCGACGCCGACTACCCCCTGTATCTGACGACCGGCCGGGTCCTCACCCACTACCAGTCCGGCGCCCAGACCCGCCGCGTCCCCGAGCTCAACGCCGCCGCCCCCGGCCCGTACGTCCAGCTCCACCCCCGCCTCGCCGACCTCCTCGGGATAGCCGACGGCGAGCCGGTCGCCGTCACCTCCCGGCGCGGCCGTGCGGTCGCCCCCGCGCTGATCAGCCGGGCGATCCGGGCCGACACGGTGTTCATGCCGTTTCACTGGGCGGGCGAGGGGCGGGCGAATACGCTCACCAATCCCGCCCTCGACCCGACGTCCCGGATGCCGGAGTTCAAGGTGTGCGCGGTGCGGGTGGAAGCAGCCGGTCACTCTCCGGAGTGAATGCGGGCCCGGCTCACCCGTACGGCGGTTACGCTGGACGCGTCTACGAACGCTTATGGGGAGGGCCGCCTAGTGACCGCCACATTGGATGCGCCGATGTCTTCTGCCGCCGAGTTGCCGCTGCCCTTCCCCCGTCTGCTCGACATACTTGAGGACCTCGATCAACGCATTCCGGAGGGGTTCAAGGTAGAGATCGTCGGGGAGAGCATCGTCATGTCGCCGTGGTCGAAGGGGGCCTATCTGCCAATCATGCGGAGCCTGACTCGCCAGCTCAACCAACATGCGCCGGAGAACCACGTCGCGGACGTCGCCCCGTGCCTGTACGTCTTCCCCTCCGTAAGCCGTGCTTTCGGACCGGACATTCATGTGGCTGATGCGGACGCAGTAGTCGTGGACAGTATCCGGCTCCCCGGCGAGGCGCTCTCCCTGGCAGCCGAGCTGACCTCCGGTTCCACTCGTGGCAATGACTGGGGCGACAAGCTGGAGGCCTACGGCAAGGCGGGAGTGCCGGTCTATCTCCTGGTCGACATGCAGAAGGAAACCGTCTCGGTGTTCTCCGCACCGTCCGACCACGGCTATCAGTCCAGCTCGACCGTGGAGTTCGGCCAGAAGATCCACATCCCTGAGCCGTTCGACTTCACGCTGGACACCTCCTCCTTCTCCGTCGCCTGACTCCCAAGCATCCGTAGTCTCACAGCCCGGCTCAGCGCCCGCTGAGGGCACTGTTCCTTTCGGGAAACCGCCAGGATGCTGCCGGGAAACAGCCGCCCCGCACGCTCGTAAGCATGAAGATTGCGGTGGTCGGCGGCGGAATGGCGGGGGCGCGCCTCGCGCAACAGCTCGCGCCGTGTGGCGACGTGGACGTCACGCTGATCGGCGAGGAGCAGCACGCGCCGTACAACCGGGTGCTGCTCGCCGAGGTGCTGGCGGGGCGGTACGCACCGGAAGTCGTGGCGCTGCCGGAGGTCCCCGGGGGTGCGGTCCGGTGCGGGGTGCGGGTGGTGCGGATCGACCGGGGCGACCGGGTGGTGCGCTGCGACGACGGAAGCACGGTCCCGTATGACGCGCTGGTGCTGGCGACGGGCTCGAACCCCGTACTGCCGCCGCTGCGGGGGCTGTACGAGGAGGGGCAGCGCGAACTGCCGCCCGGGGTGCACGCCTTCCGGACGATGGACGACTGCCTGGCGCTGTCGCAGGCGCTGGCCGGGGAAGGCATACGGGCCGTGGTGATCGGCGGCGGGCTGCTCGGCGTCTCGGCGGCGCGGGCGCTGGCCGCGCGCGGGGCGCAGGTGGTGCTGGCCCAGGAGGGCGAGTACCTCATGGAGCGGCATCTCGATGAGGCCGCCGCGAAGCTGCTGCGCACGCATCTGGAATCGCTCGGCATTGAGGTCCACACCGAGTGCCGGGTGCGCGGTCTGCGACAGGGCCGTTGCCATCAGGTCGAACTGGCCGACGGCTACCGGCTCGACGCCGACGTGGTGGTGCTCGCCTGCGGCGTACGGCCCCGGGTGGGCCTCGCTCAGGCGGCCGGGCTGGACGTCGCCAAGGGCATTGTCGTGGATGACGAGCTGCGCACCTGCGACCCGGACATCTACGCGATCGGCGACTGCGCCCAGCACGCCGGTGTCGTGTACGGCCTGGCGGGCCCGGCCCGCGAGCAGGCGGATGTGCTGGCGCGCATTCTCGCGGCGGGCGCGCCTGCGGCGGGCCTCTCCCCTGGCCCTCCCCCAGCTACCGCTGGGAGGTGCCCCCACCTTCCCGAAACCAGGGAGGCCCCGCCCCCATGGACCCCCCGGTCCTCAAACGCCGGACGGGCTGAGTTGTCCCGCTACACCGGCACCCGGACGCTCACCCGGCTCACCCTGAACGGTCCCGGCCCCCTCGACATCGCCGCCTTCGGCGACCCCGTGCCTGCCCCCGGCGACGACGTGCTGCGCCTCTCGGACGCGACAAAAGGCGCGTACCGCAAGGTCGTGATGCGCGGCGACCGCCTGGTCGGCGGCATCCTGCTCGGCGACCTCGCCGCTGTGGGCACCCTCGCCCGCACCTGGGAGAGCGACGAACCGCTGCCCTCCGGCCCAACCCCACTGCTTCACCTGCTCACCAACGACGGAGGGTCCTGACGATGACCACGCCCACGATCGTGCTGGTCGGCCACGGGATGGTCGGACAGCGATTCCTGGAGGCGCTGGCCGACCGGGACCTGACCTCGCGCGCCCGGGTGATCGTGCTCTGCGAGGAGCCGCGCCCCGCGTACGACCGCGTCCAGCTGACCTCGTACTTCTCCGGAACGACCCCTGAGGGGCTCTCTCTCGTCGAGGCCGGGTTCATGGAGAAGCACGGCATCGAGCTCCACCTCGGCGACCCGGCGGTCACCATCGACCGCGAAGCGCGGACCGTGACCGCCCGCTCCGGGCTGACCGTCGCGTACGACACCCTGGTCCTCGCCACCGGCTCGTACCCCTTCGTGCCACCCGTCCCCGGCAAGGACGCGGCCGGCTGCTTCGTCTACCGCACGGTCGAGGACCTCCTCGCGATCGAGGAGTACGCCATGACCTCGCGCACCGGCGCGGTGGTCGGCGGCGGGCTGCTCGGCCTGGAGGCGGCCGGCGCGCTGAAGGGGCTGGGGCTGACCACGCACATCGTGGAGTTCAACCCGCGCCTGATGTCCCTCCAGGTCGACGAGGGCGGCGGGGCCGCGCTGCGCCGCACCGTCGAGGACATGGGACTGATCGTGCACACGGGCGTCGGCACCCAGGAGATCGTGACCGGCCCGGACGGCTCGGTCACCGGGATGTCGTTGTCCGACGGCTCCGCTCTCGACGCCGATCTCGTCGTCTTCTCGGCGGGCGTACGGCCCCGGGACCAGCTCGCCCGCGAGTGCGGGCTGCCGGTCGGCGAACGCGGCGGCATCGTCGTCGACGAGCGGTGCCGTACGGCGGACGAGGCTGTCTACGCCATCGGTGAGTGCGCGCTCGCCTCCGACGGCCGGGTGTACGGGCTGGTCGCCCCCGGCTACCAGATGGCCGAGGTCGCCGCCAACGCCATCGCGGGCGAGGCAGGTACCTTCGACGGCGCCGACCTCTCCACCAAGCTCAAGCTCCTCGGCGTCGACGTGGCGTCCTTCGGCGACGCGCACGGCGCCACCCCCGGCTGCCTGGACGTCCTCTACTCCGACTCCCGCTCCGGCGTCTACAAGAAGCTCGTCGTCTCCCCCGAGGGCGTCCTGCTCGGCGGCATCCTCGTCGGCGACGCCGACTCCTACGGCACGCTCCGCCCGCTCACCGGGTCCGTGCCCCCGGTCTCCCCCGGGCAGCTGGTGCTGCCCGCCGGATCGGGTGCGCCGGTCGCGCTCGGCGTCTCCTCGCTCCCCGACGAGGCGGTCATCTGCAGCTGCCACAACGTCACCAAGGGCACCATCCTGGCAGCCATCACCGAGCACTCCTGCACCACGGTCCCCGAAGTGCGGAAGTGCACGAAAGCCGGCACCGGCTGCGGCAGTTGCGTGAAGGTACTGGGCCAACTGCTGCCGCCCGCCGCCGACCAGGGGCTGTGCGGCTGCTTCGCCTTCACCCGCGCCGAGCTGTACGAGATCGTACGGGCGCTGCGCATCACCACGTACGCCGAACTCCTCGACCACCACGGCCGCGACACCGCCCGTGGCGGCGACGGCTGCGAGATCTGCAAGCCTGTCGTCGCCTCGGTCATCGCCTCCCTGGCCCCGGCCGTCGGCGCGTCCGGGCACATCCTGGACGGCGAGCAGGCCGCGCTGCAGGACACCAACGACCACTTCCTCGCCAACCTGCAGAAGAACGGCTCGTACTCGATCGTGCCGCGCATCCCGGGCGGCGAGATCACCCCCGAGAAGCTCATCGTGATCGGCGAGGTGGCCCGCGACTTCGGCCTCTACACAAAGATCACCGGCGGCCAGCGCATCGACATGTTCGGCGCCCGGGTCGAACAGCTCCCCATGATCTGGACCCGGCTGGTCGACGCCGGCTTCGAGTCCGGACACGCCTACGGCAAGTCGCTGCGCACCGTGAAATCCTGCGTCGGCCAGAGCTGGTGCCGCTACGGCGTCCAGGACAGCGTCCGGATGGCCATCGACCTTGAGCTGCGCTACCGGGGGCTGCGCTCACCGCACAAGCTCAAGTCAGCGGTCTCCGGCTGCGCACGCGAGTGCGCGGAGGCGCAGAGCAAGGACTTCGGTGTCATCGCCACCGCGAGCGGCTGGAACCTCTACGTCGGCGGCAATGGCGGCGCCACCCCGCGCCACGCGGACCTGCTCGCCCAGGACCTGAGCGACGCCGAACTCGTCCGGCTCATCGACCGCTTCCTGATGTTCTACATCCGCACCGCCGACCGCCTGGAGCGCACCTCCACCTGGCTGGAGCGCGTCGACGGCGGCCTCGGCCACATACGGGACGTCGTCGTGCACGATTCGCTCGGCATCTGCGACGAACTCGAAGCGCTGATGGCCGCCCACATCGCCAACTACCGCGACGAATGGGCCGACACCCTCAACGACCCCGAGCGCCTGCGCCGCTTCGTCTCCTTCGTGAACGCCCCCGATGTCCCAGACCCGTCCGTGAAATTCGTCCCCGAGCGCGATCAGGTCAAGCCCGACCTGCGGCTCCTCGCCGGGCCGGTCCTTCCCGTACGCACCCTCTCCCTCGAAGGGACGGCCGGCTCATGACCGTCGAACTCCTCCTCGCCGAAGAATGGTTCGCCGTCTGCGACCGCGACCTCCTCACCCCCGGCCGCGGCGTGGCGGCACTGCTGCCGGACGGCAACCAGGCCGCCGTCTTCGCCGACCGCCACGGCACGCTCTACGCGGTCGAGAACCGCGATCCGTTCACCGGGGCGTACGTCCTCTCGCGCGGCCTGCTCGGCTCCACGGCCGACGGCCGGCACTTCGTGGCCTCCCCGCTGCTCAAGCAGCGGTTCGACCTGGCGACGGGCCAGTGCCTCGACGATGACTCCGTGTCGGTGCCGGCCTTCACTGTCAGAGCCCGGTGATTCAATGATCCGCATGACCGATCTTGTGGTGCTGCGGGTCTTCTTCGGGCCGGACGGCCGTGGCGGCAATCTGCTCGGCGTCGTACGCGACGGAGCCGCCGTGCCCGGCAGCGAAGCGCGACAGAAGCTGGCCGCGAAGCTGGGCTACAGCGAGACCGTCTTCATCGACGACGAAGCGCGCGGCGAAGTGGACATCTACACTCCCAGCGTGCCTCTGCCCTTCGCCGGGCACCCGCTTGTCGGCACCGGGTGGCTGCTGAAGGCGGGCCTGCTCCGGCCGGCGGCCGGGGAAGTGCCCACTTGGGCGGAAGGTGACTTCACCTGGATCCGTGGGCGCGCGGAGTGGGCCCCCGGACGGCGGACCGAGCAGTACGCGTCCGTCGCCGAGATAGACGCTCTGCCCGCACCTCCGCCCGGCGAAGGCTGGCTCTACGCCTGGGCCTGGGCGGACGAGGCGACCGGCCGGGTCCGGGCTCGGGCGTTCCCCCGCCGGGGTGACGGCATCGTCGAGGACGAGGCGACGGGCGCCGCCGCCATCATCCTCACCGCCGAGCTCGGCATACCGCTCGACATCCGTCAGGGCACCGGCTCCCAGCTCCTCACCCGCCCGCGCCCGGACGGCTCGGTCGACGTCGGCGGCCGTGTCGCCGCATCCGGCTGACCTGATTCCGGCCCGTCCGGCGTTTCAGGACCCGAGTCTGGGGGCGGAGCCCTGCACGCGGCGGCGGCCGCATGTCGGACGCAGCCGGGAAGGGGCGGGGAGGGGAAAGCGCCGCAGGCTAGCCGGCTGAGCAGCCCGTGCGCCCGGTCGTCCGTCTGATCGGCTACGCCCGGGTGCCACTGGACCCGGGCGCGACGGCCGGGGTCCGCTTCGCTTTTCACGCCGACCTTGCCTCGTACACGGTCCGCGAGGGCCTGCGCATCGTCGAGCCCGGCGCCCTGGAGCTGCGGCTGGCCACCTCGTCCGTCGACGTACGCCACACAGTGCAGCTGACGCTGACCGGCGGCGAACGGGCGGTGGACCACCGCAGGCACCTGACCTGCGAGGTCCAGGTGAAGTGACGAGATTTGTCCGGTTCCATCAGGTTCCGGATGCACATTCCGCCCCTTACGGCGATCCTGGGGTGGAGTACGACATACCGGCAAGAAGGGACAGCCATGTCCATGCTCGACAAGATCAAAGACATGATCAAGGGTCACCCGCACCAGACCCGCCAGGGCGTCGAAAAAGCCGGCGACATGACCGACAAGAAGACCGGCGACAAATACACCCACCAGGTTGACACCGGTCAGCAGAAGCTCAACGAGCAGTTCGGCAATGACGAGAAGCCGCCCCACACCTGACGTGGCTCAGCCCTGACTCCCGCCCCCTGCCGCCTCGCGCCGCAGGGGGCGTTCGGCATGCGCCCGGCGCCTGGGCGTCGACCGGTAGCCGGTGCTCCGCTTAACCTGGCCGCGCTGGGCACGACAACGGGGGGACCACAGAGAGGCACCGGAGACACCATGGCCTGGAACGTGCACGACATCCCCGACCAGAGCGGCCGCACCGCCGTCGTCACCGGCGCGAACAGCGGCATCGGCTACTGCACCGCTCGTGAACTCGCCCGGAAAGGGGCAAGGATACTGCTCGCCTGCCGCAACGAGCTGCGCGGCAAGGAGGCGGTGGAGCGGCTCCAGAGTGAAGTGCCCTCCGCCCGGGTGGGGTACCGGCATCTGGATCTCGGGGACCTGTCCACCGTGCGGGCCTTCGCCAAGGATTACGACGACGAGCGACTGGACCTGCTGATCAACAACGCCGGTGTGATGGCACTGCCGTACGCCAAGACCGCCGACGGCTTCGAGACCCAGTTCGGGGTCAACCACCTCGGGCACTTCGCCCTCACCGGGCTCCTGCTGCCGCATCTCCTCGCCACACCCGGCGCGCGCGTCGTCAGCCTGTCCAGCTGGATGCACACCGCCGCCAACGTCGATCTCGGCGACCTCAACAGCGAGCGCCGCTACCGCCGCTGGAGCGCCTACAGCCGCTCGAAAAGCGCGAACCTGCTCTTCGTCCATGAGTTGGCCCGGCGCGTCGAGGCCGCCGGCGCCGGCCTCACAGCCGCCGCCGCGCACCCCGGCTACGCGTCCACCAACCTCCAGACCGAAAGCTCCAAGCTGGAGGGCCACCGCGCCCGCCGGCGCATGTGGGAGCTCGCCAACGGTGTCTTCGCCCAATCCGCGGACGCGGGAGCCCTCCCCGCCCTCTACGCCGCCACCGCCCCCGGCGTCCTCCCCGACTCCTACACCGGCCCCCGCCTCCTCGGCATGCGCGGCGAGCCCGCCCGCTCCCGCCGCGCCTCCTGGACACTCAACGACCGCACGGGCGAGCTGCTTTGGGCCGCCTCCGAGCAGCTGACAGGCGTCTCCTACGCGGGGCTTTGAGGCCAAGCCTCCTCCGTCGCGGGCTTTGCCGCCCGCTCGCCTGCCCGCCCGAGCAGCGGGCGGTTCGGCAGGCCCAGCCGCCCGCCGCCAGGCCGAACCGACGGGTGGGGAGCGGGGAGCGGACGCCCGGCGACTCGGGCACGGGCATCGGCCGGCGGCCCGCACTTGCCCCGCCCGGCCAGGGCGCCTAGCGTCGAGCCGTGACCAGCCACCTGTCGGACGACGCACTGCGCAAAAGCACGGGCCGCGGGTGGTCCGTGTGGTTTGCCGCACTCGACTCGTGGGGCGCCACGAGACACAGCCACACCGAGATAGCCCGGCACCTGGTACAGGCCCATGGCGTGCGGGGCTGGCACGCCCAGTCCATCACCAACGGCTATGAGCAGTCGCGCGGAATGCGCGCCGCGGGGCAGACCTGCGAGGGCGACTTCCAGGCCAGCGGCAACAAGACGATCAACGTCCCGCCGGTCCGCGTCACCGACGCGTTCACCGACGCGGAACTGCGCCGCCTGTGGCTGCCGGACGGGGACTTCACCGTACGCACCTCCCGCCCGGCGAAGTCCGTGACCGCCGACTGGGACGGCGGCACCAGCCGGGTGAGCGTGTACGTGGTCGTGCGGAGCACGGCGAAGTCACAGATCTCGCTCTCGCACACCAAGCTGCCGGACGGCGACTCGATGGTGGCGTACAAGGCGTTCTGGAAGGAGCGCCTGGCCGGGCTGAAGACGCTGCTGGAAAGCTGATGTGACGTCAGGCGTCAGAGAGCGGAGCCCGCCCGTTGGAGGCGTATCGCTGGCCGATCTGGGCCGTGAACCGTATTCGGGCGGCCGCAGGACTCGCGCCGCTGTCCGCTGCGAGGGCCGCCGCTGCCCGCGAGGACGTCGCTTTGGCGGAGCCGCGCTCCCGCTCCCGCCGCGGACGACGGGCCGGCGCTGACGTCGTTCGCCGGGGCGCTGAACACTGCCGCAGGCTCACTGTTCGCGACACCGCTCACGGGCGCACCGCATCCGGCAAGCGCCGTCCCCACGACGAGCAGGACAAAGGCTCTCCTACGAGGTGATTCCGCCCGCCCACGGTCGCCGACCGCTCGCCATCGGGCCGTTGCCCGCGTCGTCTCTCTCACATCCGGTCAACCTGTCGGCACACGCGTCAGGTTGCCTCGACCGAACAATAAAGCGGGGGCGGCACCTCCGCACGAGGCGCCGCCCCCGGTGAGGGTGGAAATGGTCTATGGGGCCAAGCCCTACGGCCCTACCGGCTGTCGCTGCTCCTTTTCCCGGCCGCGGCGCGGCCTGCCTCCAGGCGGGCGACGGGGATGCGGAAGGGCGAGCAGGAGACGTAGTCCAGGCCGACCTCGTGGAAGAAGTGGACGGACTCCGGGTCGCCGCCATGCTCGCCGCAGACGCCGAGTTTGAGGCCGGGGCGGGTGGCACGGCCCGCTTCGGAGGCGGAGCGGACGAGAGCGCCGACGCCTTCGCGGTCGATGGTCTCGAAGGGGGAGACGCCGAAGATGCCCTTTTCGAGGTAGGCGGTGAAGAAGGAGGCCTCTACGTCGTCGCGGGAGAAACCCCAGACGGTCTGGGTGAGGTCATTGGTGCCGAAGGAGAAGAACTCGGCGGCCTCGGCGATCTGTCCGGCGGTGATGGCGGCGCGCGGGAGTTCGATCATCGTGCCGAGGGTGATCTTGAGGTCGGTGCCGGTGGCGGCCTGGACCTCGGCGATGACCTTCTCGGCCTCGTCGCGGACGATCTCCAGCTCCTGGACGGTGCCGACGAGCGGGATCATGATCTCGGGGCGGGGATCACCCTTGACGTTTCTGCGGTGGGCGGCGGCCTCGGCGATGGCCCGGACCTGCATGGCGAACAGGCCCGGGATGACAAGGCCGAGCCGGACGCCGCGAAGGCCCAGCATGGGGTTCTGCTCATGGAGCCTGTGGACGGCCTGGAGTAGGCGGAGGTCGTTCTCGTTGGAGTCCTTGCGGGACTCGGCGAGGGCGACGCGCACCGACAGTTCGGTGATGTCCGGCAGGAATTCGTGCAGCGGCGGGTCGAGGAGGCGTACGGTCACCGGCAGGCCGTCCATCGCTTCGAGGAGCTCGATGAAGTCGGCCTTCTGCAGCGGCAGCAAGGCACTCAGTGCCTCATCGCGCTCGGCGTCGGTGTCGGCGAGGATGAGCCGCTCGACCAGCTCGCGGCGCTCACCCAGGAACATGTGTTCGGTGCGGCACAGCCCGATGCCCTGGGCACCGAAGCGCCGGGCGCGGCTGGCGTCCTCGGCATTGTCGGCGTTGGCCCGTACGCGCAGGCGGCGTACCCGGTCGGCGTAGGCCATCATTCGGTGCACTGCCTGGACCAGCTCGTCGGCGTCGTCGGCGCCCGCGTGCATACGACCCTCGAAGTACTCGACGACGGGGGACGGGACGACCGGCACCTCGCCGACGTAGACCTTGCCCGAGGAGCCGTCGATGGAGACGACATCGCCCTCCTCGATCACGGCACCCCCAGGTACGGTCATCCGGCGCCGCTTGGTGTCGACCTCGAGCTCCTCGGCGCCGCAGACGCAGGTCTTGCCCATGCCCCGGGCGACGACGGCGGCATGCGAGGTCTTGCCACCGCGCGAGGTGAGGATGCCCTCGGCGGCGATCATGCCGTTGAGGTCGTCGGGGTTGGTCTCCCGGCGGATGAGGATGACCTTCTCGCCGGAGCGGGACCACTTGACGGCGGTGTACGAGTCGAAAACGGCCTTGCCGACCGCCGCGCCCGGGGAGGCGGCGATGCCCCACCCGATGCGCTGGCTCTTGGCGTGCTCCTCGAACCGGGGAAACATCAGCTGGGCGAGCTGGGCGCCGTTCACCCGCTGGAGGGCTTCCGCCTCGTCGATGAGGCCCTGGTCGACGAGCTGGGTGGCGATCCGGAAGGCGGCTGCCGCCGTCCGCTTGCCGACGCGGGTCTGGAGCATCCACAGCTTGCCGCGCTCGATGGTGAACTCGATGTCGCACAGGTCTTTGTAGTGCGTCTCGAGGGTGCTCATGATCTGCATGAGCTGGTCGTACGACGATTTGTCGAGCTGCTCCAGATCGGCGAGCGGGACCGTGTTGCGGATGCCCGCGACAACGTCCTCGCCCTGCGCGTTCTGCAGGTAGTCGCCGTAGACGCCCTGGTGGCCGCTGGCCGGGTCGCGGGTGAAGGCGACGCCGGTGCCGGAGTCGGCCCCCAGGTTGCCGAAGACCATGGAGCAGATGTTGACCGCGGTGCCCAGGTCGCCGGGGATGCGCTCCTGGCGCCGGTAGAGCTTGGCGCGGTCGGTGTTCCACGAGTCGAAGACCGCGCGGACCGCGAGGTCCATCTGCTCGCGCGGCTCCTGCGGGAATTCGTGGCCGGTCTGCTTGGCGACGATCTCCTTGAAGTGATCGACGAGCCGTTCCAGGTCCCCCGCGTCCAGGTCGAGGTCGTTGGGCGTGTTCTTGGCTCGTTTGGCCTCGTCCAGCGCCTCCTCGAAGAGTTCGCCGTCCACGCCGAGGACGGTCTTGCCGAACATCTGGATGAGGCGGCGGTAGGAATCCCACGCGAAGCGCTCATTGCCCGCCTGGGCGGCGAGCCCGGCGACCGAGGCATCGGACAGGCCGATGTTGAGGACGGTGTCCATCATGCCGGGCATGGAGAACTTCGCCCCGGAGCGGACGGACACCAGGAGGGGGTTGTCCGGCTGGCCGAGCCGCTTGCCCATCTGCCGCTCGAGCGCTTCGAGGTGCGCACTCACCTCGTTGCTTAGCGCCACCGGTTCGGCACCCGTCTCCAGATAGACCTTGCACGCCTCGGTGGTGATCGTGAAGCCCGGAGGGACGGGCAGACCGAGGTTGGTCATCTCGGCAAGGTTCGCGCCCTTGCCACCGAGCAGGTCCTTGAGGTCCTTGTTGCCCTCAGTGAAGTCATAAACGAACTTCTTGCTTACTTGATCTTCCGACACGGGACTCGCTCCTCGCGGCCGGGATGCCCTGACGGCGGGGAGCGTACCCATCTCCAAGGCGCCGCAGTGCGTCCATCACCACGTCACACGGCCGTAACCACCCATCCGCCGAAACATCGAAAGCAGAGGGGGGTCGCAGCCCATGCTTGAGTCTCTTCAAGAGTCGAACACATCAGCGCCACGAGTGATCAGCGGCGTCCGCCTCCGTTACGGAGCGCACTCATTCATCGATCAAGTGAATTAGACAACGATGACACCCAGTGCCACTCATTAGAGAGGTGTTCATTTCAACTGAGCGCTCGAATGAGCGGAGCGGTGATCAGAGTGGCGAGAATCACCCGGGTGGTCTCACTTTCCGGACGCCGAGCGCTCGCAGTTGCACCACCACCGCTCGGGCTGCTGGAATGCGCATCTATGCCCCGTACTCCGAACGATCGCGGCAAGCCCTGGATCGCTGCGGCCCCGGACAGCTGGGGCCGGCTGCACCGGGTCGCGGCCTGGGTCCTGCTCGGCAACTGGGCCGGCGGCTCGACCGTCCCCTCCCGCACCCTGTATCCGCACCAGTGGAGCTGGGACTCGGCCTTCATCGCCATCGGCCTCAGACACCTGTCCCCGCGCCGCGCCGGGCGGGAGCTGGAGACCCTCTTCGCCGCCCAGTGGGCGGACGGCCGGGTGCCCCACATCGTCTTCAACGACTCCGTCCCCGCCGACGCCTACTTCCCCGGCCCCGACTTCTGGCAGGCCGGCGTGCCGGGCGAGGCCGGGCTCATCAACACCTCCGGCATCATCCAGCCGCCCGTGCACGCCCTGGCCGCCTGGGAGGTGCACCGTACCGACCCCAATGACTCGCTGGACCGCGGCTTCCTGCACCGCCTCTACCCTCGGCTGGCCGCCTGGCACGACTACCTCCTGGGCCCCCGCGACCTCGGCGGCAGCGGCCTCGCCTCGATCGTCCATCCCTGGGAGTCCGGGATGGACAACAGCCCCTGCTGGGACAGCCCGCTCGCCCGGATCGCCCCCGCCGACCCCGGCTCGTACGAGCGCCGCGACCTCACCCACTCCGATGCCGCCGACCGCCCCACCGACCTCGACTACGGCCGCTACGTCCGGCTCTGCACGGACTACCGCGACCACGACTACGACGACGCCCGCACCGAACACGCCTTCGCCGTCGAGGACCCCTGCCTCAACGGCCTGCTGGCCGCCTCCGAGTACGCCCTCGCCGACATCGCCGCGGCGATCGGCAAGGACCCCGGCTTCCACCGCGCACGGGCCCAGGCCATCACCGCCGCCCTGCTGGAGCGCCTCTACGACCCCGAATCCGGCCTCTTCCGCTGCCGTGACCTGCGCGCCGACGGCGCTGACGGCTCCGACGCACTGATCGGCGAGGGCAGCGTGGCCGGTCTCGTCCCCCTGATCGTCGCGGACCTCCCCGAACCCGTCGTCCGCTCCCTCCTGGACACCCTCCGCGGCGACAACTTCGCACTGGGCCGCGTCCACATGGTCCCCAGCTACGACCTCACCGGCTCCGCCTTCGACCCGGCCCGCTACTGGCGGGGGCCCTCCTGGTTCAACGTGGGCTGGCTGCTCCACCGCGGCCTGCGCTCCTACGGGGCGACCCTGGACGCCAAGCGCCTGCGCGAGGACCTCCTGGAGGCCGCCGGCCGCACGGGCTTCGCCGAGTACGTGGACCCGCACACCGGCGACGGCCGCGGCATCCGCAGCTTCAGCTGGACGGCGGCCACGGCCCTGGACCTGATAGCGGAGGGCGCGGACTAGCGGACCAGCTGTCCTGTCCGGCCCCGGTCAGCCGCCCGAGGTGTCCAGTTCCGCGTCGGCGCTGACCGCGGCGCAGTCGTAAGGGTCCTTCAGCCAGCCGTCCGGCAGGACGACCCGCTTGCCGGCGGCGGTGCGGCCACGCGGGCCTTCGGCGCGTTCCGGCCATTCCTGGTCGAGGTCCAGCCCGGAAAGGTGATCGTCGAGCTCGGCGAGTGACGAGGCCATCGCCAGATTCCGCCGCGCTTCGGAACCGACCGAGAAGCCCTTGGTGTACCAGGGCACATGCTTGCGGAAGTCGATGACACCGCGTGCCTCGTCGTCCAGCCACTCCCCCAGCAGCCCGGCGTGGCGCAGCATGACGCCGGCGACCTCCTTGAACGTCGGCCTTGCCTGGCCCCCGCCGCCGTCGTCGAACGCGGCCACCAGGTCGGCGAAGAGCCACGGCCGGCCCAGGCAGCCGCGGCCGACCACGACGCCGTCGCAGCCGGTGGCGCGCATCATGCGCACCGCGTCGTCCGCGCACCAGATGTCCCCGTTGCCCAGCACCGGGATCTCCGGGACGTGCTCCTTCAGACGGGCGATGGCGTCCCAGTCGGCTGTGCCGCCGTAGTGCTGGGCGGCGGTGCGGCCATGGAGGGCGACGGCGGTGACGCCCTCCTCGACGGCGATCCGGCCGGCGTCGAGGTAGGTGAGGTGGTCGTCGTCGATACCTTTGCGCATCTTGATGGTGACCGGCAGCTCCCCGGCGTTGCCGACAGCCTCGCGCAGGATGGAGCGCAGCAGATTCCGCTTGTACGGGAGGGCCGAGCCGCCGCCCTTGCGGGTCACCTTGGGGACGGGGCAGCCGAAGTTGAGGTCGATGTGGTCGGCGAGGTCCTCGTCGACGATCATGCGGACGGCCTTGCCGACGGTGACCGGGTCGACTCCGTAGAGCTGGATGGAGCGGGGTTTCTCGGTGCCGTCGAAGTGGATCAGGTGCATGGTCTTTTCGTTCCGCTCGACCAGCGCGCGGGTCGTGATCATCTCGGAGACGAAGAGGCCCCGGTGGCGGGGAGCGCGGCGTCGCGGCTCCGCGACCGGGGCCTGCTGGCCCTTGCCGCCGCTGAACTCGCGGCACAAGGTGCGGAAGGGCGCGTTGGTGATTCCGGCCATCGGTGCCAGCACCACTGGCGGCCACACGGTGTGCGGGCCGATCCGGAGTGGCGTGGCGGTGGTGGCGTGTGTGGTCATGGGGCCCATTCTCCCGCACCCGTCTCGGGTTTCCGGGTTCGGGCATTTTGATGTAGCTTGAACTGATTACACGACTACAACTAACTACTCTGCGCCACTACCTACTCCCGGGATTCCGATGCCTGAGCCGAGCCTGGACCGCCGTCGGCGGATGATCATCCTGGCGATCTGCTGCATGAGCCTGCTGTTGGTCAGCCTCGACAACACCATCCTCAATGTCGCGCTGCCCGCGATGCGCAAGGACCTGCACGCCTCCGTCCCCGGCCTTCAGTGGACGATCGACGCCTACACTCTGGTGCTGGCCGCGCTGCTGATGCTCTCCGGTTCGACCGCCGACCGGATCGGCCGGCGCCGCGTCTTCCAGACCGGTCTGGTGCTCTTCACGGCCGGCTCCGCGCTGTGCAGCCTCGCACCGAGTCTGGGGTGGCTGGTGGTCTTCCGGATGGTGCAGGCCGTCGGCGGCTCGATGCTCAACCCCGTGGCGATGTCGATCATCACCAACACCTTCACCGATCCGAAGGAGCGGGCCCGCGCGATCGGGGTGTGGGGCGGCGTCGTCGGCATCAGCATGGCCGCCGGGCCCATCATCGGGGGCGCCCTGGTCCAGTTCTCCAGCTGGCGGTCCGTGTTCTGGATCAATGTGCCCATCGGGCTGGCCGCACTGGTCCTCACCACACGCTATGTGCCCGAGTCGCGGGCCCCGAAGCCGCGCCGGGTGGACCCGGTCGGGCAGCTGCTCGTCATCGCGCTGCTCGGCTCGGTGACGTACGGGATCATCGAGGGCTCCGGAGCCGGCTGGACCTCGCCACTGATACTGGGCTGTGCCGCCGTCGCCGTCTGCTCGTTGGGCGGGCTGCTGGCGTACGAACGGCGCCGCGTGGAGCCGCTGATCGAGCTGCGCTTCTTCCGCAGCGCGCCCTTCAGCGGGGCGACGGTGATAGCGGTGAACGCCTTCGCCGCGCTCGGCGGCTTCCTCTTCCTCAACACCCTGTATCTGCAGGACACCCGAGGGCTCTCCGCCCTCGACGCCGGGCTGCACATGCTGCCGATGGCCGCCATGGCACTGATCTTCGCGCCCATCTCCGGGCGCATCGTCGGCAACCGGGGGCCACGCCTGTCGCTGCTGCTCGCCGGTACGGCGATGACCGCGAGCGGCGTGCTCTTCGCGGGCTTCGACGCCGAGTCGTCGAACCCGAAGCTCTTCACCGCGTACGTGCTCTTCGGCATAGGCTTCGGCTTCGTCAACGCGCCCATCACGAACACCGCCGTCTCCGGCATGCCCCGCGAGCAGGCCGGGGTCGCGGCGGCCGTCGCCTCCACCAGCCGCCAGGTCGGCCAGTCCCTCGGCGTCGCGGTCATCGGGGCCACCATCGCCGCCGGGCTGGACATCGCCGGCTGGTGGATCATCGCCTTCTGCGGCGCCGCCGTGCTCATCCTCGGCGCCCTCACCACCGGCCGCTGGGCCGCCGGGACCGCGGAACGCGCCGCCGCCCACCTCATCTCCGACAGTCCCAAGGTCCCGGTGAGCACGCCATGACCACTGCGGACACTCCGGCCGAGGAAACCGCCATCGGCGTCTGGCGCGATCTGCGTGACCTGGTCCTCGACCGCAACGAGCGCCGCAAAGAGGTTGCCGAAGCCCTCGGCATGAGCTTCTTCCGCATCAAGGCCCTGCGCCGGATCGCCGCCTCCCCCGCCAAGCTAGCCGACCTCGCGGACGACCTGTTGACCGACCGCCCGTACATCACCCTCGTCGTCGACGACCTCGCCAAGCGCGGGCTTGTGGAGCGCACGCCTCATCCCACCGACCGCCGCGCCAAGATCGTGAGAGTGACGGACGCGGGCGCGGCCGCCGCCGCCGAAGCGGGACGCATCCTGGACGCCCCGCCCCCCGCGCTGCGCGATTTGGGCGCGGCCGACCTGGCGGCGCTGGAGCGGATCACGGCGAAGCTGCGCGGAGAGCGCCACGAAGGCGAACCGCGCGGCGGCGGAAATGAAGATGCCCGCTGTCAGACCCTGGTGCGACGATCTGAGGCATGACGGGGACTCAAAACACATACGGCGCCCAGCGGATCGAAGCGGCACAGACCCGTGGCCGCGAGGAACTCGCCGCTCTCACCAGGCGCGGGGCGCGGCCCGAGTACCTGATGTTCTGGGGGCATCGGCCAGAACGGGAGGGGAGTGTCGGGGCAAGCTGCCTGAGCCAGTGGTGGCCGTCGGTGGTCACGGTGGACGGCATCGCCTACGCCACGGCGGAGCACTGGATGATGGCCGGCAAGGCACGGCTGTTCGGGGACGAGGAGGCCGCCGCGCGCATCGTCGCGGCGCGGTCGCCGGGCGAGGCCAAGAAGTTGGGCCGACAGGTGCGCGGCTTCCGCGAGGACGTGTGGGTACGGCACCGGGCGGCCCTGGTCGTCGAGGGCAATGTGGCCAAGTTCGGCCAGGAACCGGGCCTGGGTGGCTTCCTGCTGGGCACCGGCTCGCGGGTGCTGGTCGAGGCGAGCCCGCTGGACCGGATATGGGGCATCGGGCTGCCGGCCGATGACGAGAGGGCGGCGGACCCGGAGCAGTGGCGGGGGCTGAATCTGCTGGGATTCGCGTTGATGGAGGCGCGGGAGCGGCTCAGGCAGGCACGGCCACAGGCGTCAGGGTGAGCTCGTAGAGCCGCTGGAGGCGTGCGCGGGTGGCGTCGTCGGCCGGGGTGTAGGTGATGAGGCGGGGGCCTTGGTGGGGGCCGAGCCAGAGGTTGGTGTAGTCGAAGGTGAGGAGGCCGACCTGGGGGTTGAGGTAGCGCTTGACGCGGTTCTCGGGCTGCAGCACCTCGTGCCGTTCCCAGACCTCGCAGAATTCGGGTGAGGCCTGCTGGAGGCGCTTGACGAGGGCTTTCCAGGCCGGCTCGGCGAGGTGCTCGGCCATCGCGGAGCGGTATTTGGCGACCAGCATCCGGATCGTCTCGTCGTGGTCGACCAGGGCCTCGCGCCAGACTGGGTGGGTGAAGGCAAGCCACATGATGTTGCGGTCCTCGAAGGGCAGGGCATCGAGGTCATCGACGAGTCGTCCGTAGGTGCGGTTGTGGGCGATCACGTCGCAGCGGCTGTTGACCACCGCGGCCGGCAGCGGCTCCAGCCGCTCCAGCATCTCGCGCACCGGCTGCGACATGCCGGGGCACTCGGCGAGCGGGTTGGGGTCGGGGGTCCCGGACAGGACGAAGAGGTGCGCTCGCTCGTTGGGGTCGAGCTGCAGAGCGCGGGCGATGGCATCGGCGACCTGCGAGGAGACCTGGATCTCGCGGGCCTGCTCAAGCCAGGTGTACCAGGTGACACCGACGGCGGCGAGCTGGGCGACCTCCTCGCGGCGCAGCCCGGGGGTGCGTCGGCGGCGGCCCGGCGGCAGGCCGACCTGTTCGGGTGCGATCCGCTCGCGGCGGCTGCGGAGGAAGGAGGCGAGTTCCTGGCGGGCCGCGACAGTGGTGGGCATGGTTCCAGGGTGCCTGAAGACTCAGCCAGTTGCCAGGTGGTTCTTATACCTGGATAAACGCTCTCTGGTACCCCCTTGGGAATGGGGTGATGGTTGGTTGCGTGACCAATCCACTGGAACTGGAACGCAACCTCCCCTCCGTTACGCCCGGTCTCCGCTCGCGGGCCGAGGTCCTGCCCCGAGTGGCCCGCATCGGCGCGCCTACCGCTGCGGCCCCGGTGGCGCCCGCAGGCCCGGTGCTCAGCGCGCTCGGGTTGTTCACCGTGCTGGTCGGCGCCGCCCTGCCGCTGATTGACTTCTTCATAGTCAATGTCGCACTCCCCACCATCGACCGCGACCTGAGCGCCGGCGCCGCGCTCCTGGAGCTGGTGGTCGCTGGTTACGGCACCGCGTACGCGGTGCTGCTGGTACTGGGCGGCCGGCTGGGAGACATGTTCGGCCGCCGCAGGCTCTTTCTCGCCGGGATGGCCGCCTTCGGCCTGACCTCGCTGGCCTGCGGGCTCGCGCCGGACGCGTGGTCGCTGGTCGCGGCCCGGGTGGCACAGGGTGCCTCGGCGGCGCTGATGCTGCCGCAGGTGCTGGCGACCATCCAGTCCGCCACCGCCGGGCCCCGGCGGGCCCGGGCGCTGAGCCTGTACGGGGCCACGGCCGGCCTGTCCATGGTCGCCGGGCAGATCCTCGGCGGCGTGCTGGTCGCCGCTGACATCGCGGGCACCGGCTGGCGCGCGGTGTTCCTGGTGAATGTGCCGGTCGCGGTGCTCGGTCTGGTCCTGGCGGTCCGTACGGTGCCGGAGACCCGGTCCGCCCGCCCCGCGCCGGTCGATGTGCCGGGGACGGCGCTGCTGGCCGTTTCGCTGGTCACGCTGCTGGCGCCGCTGACCGAGGGGCAGGCGGCCGGCTGGCCGCTGTGGACCTGGCTCTCGCTGGCGGCGTTCCCCTTCGCCGCGGCCGCGTTCTACCTTGTGGAGCGCCGGGCGGACCGGCTCGGCGGCAGTCCGCTGGTGCCGCCGAGCCTGTTCGCTCTGCCCGGCATGCGGCGCGGGCTGCCGTTGGTGGTCCCGTTCTCCGTCGGCTTCGGCGGTTTCATGCTGGTGATGGCGGTGGGCCTGCAACAGGGGCGGCACTTCGGCCCCGTCGCCGCGGGTACGGCGCTGGCACCGATGGCCGTGACCTTCTTCGCCGCCTCGCTGATGGGTCCGCGTCTGGTGCGGAAGTACGGCAGCCGGGTCGTCACCGCCGGCGGGGTGCTCCAGGGGCTCGGCCTGGCGCTGCTCGTGACGGCCGCTCTGCGGGACTGGTCCGGCCTCGGCTGGATGGAGCTGCTTCCGGGTATGGCCGTGTGCGGCTTCGGCCAGGGACTGCAGCTTCCGGTGCTCTTCCGGATCGTCCTCGCCGAGGTGCCGACCGAGCGGGCCGGAGTGGGCAGCGGGGTCATGGTCACCACTCAGCAGTCCGCTCTGGCGCTCGGCGTGGCGACTCTCGGCACTCTCTTCCTGTCGCTGGCCGCTTCGGCCGGTATGCGGGAGGCGCTTGTCATCACCCTGCTCGTCCAGCTGGCGGCGGTCGTACTCACCGTCGGCCTGAGCCTGAGGCTGCCGCGGGCGGTGATCTGAGAGCCGGCGACGTCGGCGAAAGGATGCTCGGTCCGAACCGTCCTTCCGCGCCCCTGCCCCGCCCCGCGCGCGCCCGGCACGGGCGCGGTGGCGCGTCCGCGAGCGGGCTCTGCGAATGCTGCACAGCCTCCCGGGGCCGGCCCTCGATACACTAGTTGGACTGACAGATATTGACATCTGTCAGTCCATGTTCCATCGTGGAGGAGTCATCGCGTCTGCTCCGGCTTCGAGGAGAACCCCATGCGAAACCGCACCCTTGGCACCACCGGCCCCACTGTCTCCGCTCTCGGCCTCGGCTGCATGGGGATGTCCGCGCTGTACGGCGAAGCCGACCGCACGGAATCCATCGCGACCATCCATGCGGCGCTCGACGCCGGGATCACGCTGCTCGACACCGGCGACTTCTACGGCATGGGCCATAACGAGATGCTCATCGGCGAAGCCCTGCGCAGCACCGGCAGCGCCAACCGCGAGAAGGCACTCACCAGCGTCAAGTTCGGCGCGCTGCGTGACGCGGCAGGGGGCTGGTCCGGCTACGACGGCCGTCCGGCCGCCGTGAAGAACTTCCTCGCGTACTCGCTCCAGCGCCTCGGCACCGACCACATCGATGTCTACCGGATCGCCCGCGTAGATCCCCAGGTCCCGATCGAGGAGACGGTCGGCGCCATCGCCGAACAGGTCGAGGCGGGTTACGTCCGTCACATCGGACTGTCCGAGGTCGGGGCGGACACCATCCGCCGGGCGGCGGCGGTCGCACCGATCAGCGATCTGCAGATCGAGTACTCACTCTTCGAGCGGGGCATCGAGGACGAGAT
Organism: Actinacidiphila oryziradicis; assembly: GCF_005047355.1. GTDB lineage: Bacteria > Actinomycetota > Actinomycetes > Streptomycetales > Streptomycetaceae > Actinacidiphila > Actinacidiphila oryziradicis. Next base: position 83,009 of record NZ_SUMC01000011.1, on the reverse strand, counting down.
CCTCCCGACGACCCGGGAGCTCGGGATATCCATCACCGCGTACGGCGTCCTGTCCCGGGGTCTGCTCAGTGGTCACTGGACCCGTGACCGGCAGCTCGCCGCGAACGACTTCCGGGGCATGAGCCCGCGCTTCTCCGGCGAGAATCTGGACCGCAACCTGGACCTTGTCGAGACATTGCGAAAGATCGCCGAAGCCAAGGGTGTTACGGTCGCCCAGACCGCGATCGCCTGGGTGCTGTCGCGCGGCGAGGACATAGTCCCGCTGGTCGGCGCCCGCCGCCGGGACCGGCTGGCCGAGTCGCTCCGCGCGCTCGAAGTCACCCTCGATGCCGAGGACCTCACGGCCGTGGAAAGGGCGGTCCCGGTCGGCTCTGCCTCCGGCGAGCGCTACCCGGCCTCGCAGATGGCCCAGCTGGACAGCGAGAAGTGAGAAGAGGCCTGACACCATGCCGCCCGAGACGCTGACCCCCGAACGCATCCTTGAGGCCACCGAGGACGTGCTGCGCCGCTACGGCCCCGCCAAGGCCACCGTGGTGGATGTCGCGCGGGTGCTCGGGGTCAGCCATGGCAGCGTCTACCGGCACTTCCGCACAAAGGCGGCGCTGCGCGAGGCCGTGACCGAGCGCTGGCTGGACCAGGCGCACGCCGAGCTGTCGGCGATCACCAAGGGCTCCGGCCCCGCGCCGGAGCGGCTGCGTGAGTGGCTGGCGACACTGTTCGCCGCGAAGCGCCGCAAGGCGGGCGTCGATCCGGAGCTGTTCGCGACGTATCTGAGCCTGGCCGCCGAGAACAGCACGACGGTCGAACGTCACGTCGAGACGATGGTCGGCCAACTTACCCGGATAGTGGAGGACGGAGTGGCGCAGGGCGAGTTCGCCCCCACCGATCCGGCCCCGACCGCCCGCGCCGTCTGGGACGCCACCTCCCTCTTCCACGATCCTGCCCACGCGGGCCAGTGGACGGCGCCGGGGATAGACGACGCCTTCGCCACGCTGTGCAATCTCGTGGTGCGCGGGCTGCACGCCTGAGGGGACCGCTCAGCTCACGGCGATCACCAGGAGCAGCGCCGCGACGGCGAAGCAGACGATCATGATCACCAGCGTTTGGTTCATGGTGGCCCGGTCGGCACTCATATTCTGGGCGCCGGACGCCCCGTGGGTGCCGGCCAGGTGGTCAAGGGCCTTGGCCGCGGCTCCGCCCCAGGTGATCTGCTCCCGCCATTCACAGTGGTCACAGGTGACATAGCGGCGCCGGTAGCGCCCGTAGCCGTAGCTCACCTGGAAGACCTCGCCGTCCTCGCGAGTGGCGGTGATGCGGTGCGTGACGCTTCCTATGGGGTCCCCCTCGTGAACGGGCTCTGGCGCCGCGAGAGTCCATCCGCGGCGCCAGACACCAGAAAGCCCAGACCTGCGTCAGCAGCCGAGCAGACGGCTGCCCAGATAGGACTGCACCTGGTCCAGCGAGACCCGCTCCTGCTTCATCGTGTCGCGCTCGCGCACCGTCACCGCGTTGTCGTCCAGGGTGTCGAAGTCGACCGTCACGCAGAAGGGCGTGCCGATCTCGTCCTGGCGGCGGTAGCGGCGGCCGATGGCGCCCGCGTCGTCGAAGTCGATGTTCCAGTTGCGGCGCAGGTCCGCCGCGAGGCCCTTGGCCTTCGGGGAGAGCTGCGGGTTCCGGGAGAGCGGGAGCACCGCGACCTTCACCGGGGCGAGCCGCGGGTCCAGCCGCAGCACGGTGCGCTTCTCGAGCACGCCCTTGGCGTTGGGCGCCTCGTCCTCGTTGTAGGCGTCGAGGAGGAAGGCCAGCATGGCGCGGTTGAGGCCGGCAGCGGGCTCGATGACGTAGGGGAAGTAGCGCTCACCGGCCTCCTGGTCGAAGTACGACAGGTCGGTGCCGGAGGCCTCGGAGTGGGCCTTGAGGTCGAAGTCGGTCCGGTTGGCGATGCCCTCCAGCTCGGAGAACTCGTTGCCGCCGAAGTTGAAGCGGTACTCGATGTCGACGGTCCGCTTCGCGTAGTGGGAGAGCTTCTCCTTGGCGTGCTCGAACCAGCGGATGTTCTCCTCGCGGATGCCGAGGTCGCGGTACCAGTCCCAGCGCTGCTGCATCCAGTACTCGTGCCAGGTCTCGTCCTCGCCGGGCTTGACGAAGAACTCCATCTCCATCTGCTCGAACTCACGGGTCCGGAAGATGAAGTTGCCCGGCGTGATCTCGTTACGGAAGGACTTGCCGGTCTGGGCGATGCCGAACGGCGGCTTCTTGCGCGAGGTCTGCTGGACGGCGGCGAAGTTGATGAAGATGCCCTGGGCGGTTTCCGGGCGCAGGTAGGCGGTGCCGGAGGTGTCCTGGGTGACGCCGAGCGTGGTCTGCAGCAGGCCGGAGAACTGCTTGGGCTCGGTGAAGGTGCCCTTGTTGCCGCAGTGCGGGCAGTTCAGTTCGGCGAGGCCGCCTGCGGGGGCGTGGCCGTGCTTGGCCTCGTACGCCTCTTCCAGGTGGTCCGCGCGGAAGCGCTTGTGGCAGGAGGTGCACTCGGTGAGCGGGTCGGTGAACGTGGCGACGTGGCCGGAGGCCTCCCAGACCTCGCGGGCCAGGATCACGGACGAGTCCAAGCCGACCACGTCGTCGCGCGAGGTGACCATGGAGCGCCACCACTGGCGCTTGATGTTCTCCTTGAGCTCGACGCCGAGCGGCCCGTAGTCCCAGGCGGCGCGCTGGCCACCGTAGATCTCACTGCAGGGGAATACGAAGCCACGGCGCTTGCTCAGGCTGACGATGGTGTCGATCTTGTCGGCGGCCACGGTGCTCTCTTCAGTACGACGAAGCGGTCGATGGAGTGTCCGCCGGAGCCTGCTCACGAACTCGCGTCCGGCGAATACCTCAGATTACCGGCGGGTGAGGGGGCGGTATCAAATCGGTTCCGGGCACGGCCCCGGGAGCGTGCCCGGAATCGGGGTCAATTGACAATCGTTTCCACATTTGTTGAAAATGGGTGTCATGAAGACAGGTCGTTCCCTCATACCCACCGCCGCCGTCGCAGGAGCCGTCGCACTAGGCATGCTGGCCCTCAGCGCCTGCTCCTCCTTCGGCACGGCGAGCGGCTGGAACGGCGGCAAACTGAGGGTCACTGCATCCTTCTACCCCCTGGAATACCTCGCAAAGGAGATCGGCGCCACCCATGTCTCGGTGACCGACCTGACCAAGGCCGGCACCGAGCCGCACGACCTGGAGCTCACCCCGCTGCAGACCGCCAAGCTCGGCGAATCCGGCGTCATCGTCTACCTCAAGGGCCTCCAGCCCGCCGTCGATGCCGCCGTCGCCCAGTCCGGTGTGAAGTACACCGCCGACGCCGCCAAGCTCACCACCCTCGAGGACCACGGCACCGAGGTCGACGGCCGGGCCAAGGCCCGCACAACCTCGGAGAGCGACTCCGGCGCCGACCCCCACATCTGGCTCGATCCGGTCAAGTACGCCGAGGTCGCCAAGGGCGTCGGGAAGACCCTCGCCAAAGCCGACCCGGCCCACGCCACCACGTACGAGAAGAACACCGCCACACTCGTGAAGAAGCTCGACGCACTCAGCACCGAATTCCGGACCGGGCTGAAGAACCGCGTCTCCGACACCTTCATCACCACCCACGCCGCCTTCGGCTACCTCGCCGAGCGGTACGGCCTGGTGGAGGAGGCGATCAGCGGCATCGACCCCGAGTCCGAGCCCAGCGCGGCCCGTATGAAGGCGCTGCACGCCGTGGCCGAGAAACACCATGTCACCACCGTCTTCTTCGAGACCCTGGTGAATGACAAGACCGCCAGGACCCTGGCGGGCGACCTCGGGCTGAAGACCGATGTGCTCGACCCCATCGAGGGCATCACTTCCAAGTCCAGGGGCGGCGACTACTTCCAGGTCCAGCAGAGCAACCTCAAGGCGCTGCAGAGCGCCCTCGGCACCAAGTAACGGAGGCGGACCTCTTATGGAGCGAGCGGAGCGTCCCGGGCGTACGGAGCCCGTCATATCCCTGCGCGGGGCCCATGCCGCCCTGGGCTCGCGACCGGTGCTGCGCGGAATCGACCTCACCGTCGGCCGCGGCGAGGTCGTCGCGCTGCTCGGCGCCAACGGCTCCGGCAAGTCCACGGCCGTGCGCGCCGTGGTCGGCCAGGTGCCGCTCACCGGCGGCGAACTGGAGCTGTTCGGCACCCCGCAGCGGCGCTTCCGCGACTGGGCCAGGATCGGCTACGTACCGCAGCGCACCACCGCCGCCAGCGGTGTGCCCGCCACCGTGCGCGAGGTCGTGTCGGCCGGGCGGCTGGCCCGCACGAAGCTGCGCCTGCCCCGCAAGGCCGACCGCCGCGCCGTGGAGCGGGCGATCGAGCTGGTCGGCATGGCCGACCGGGCCGGGGACTCCGTCGACGCGCTCTCCGGCGGCCAGCACCAGCGGGTGCTCATCGCCCGCGCCCTGGCCTCCGAACCCGAACTCCTGATCATGGACGAGCCGATGGCCGGCGTCGACCTCGCCAGCCAGGAAGTGCTGGCCGGGACGCTGCGCGAGCAGGTCGGCGCCGGCGCCACCGTGCTGCTCGTCCTCCACGAGCTGGGCCCGCTGGAGCCGCTCATCGACCGCGCGGTCGTACTGCGGGACGGCTGCGTCGTCCACGACGGCCCGCCACCGCAGGCCCTGGGCCAGCACGCGCTCCCCGGCCACGACCATGTACACCCGCACGCTGACGCCGCCGCGCACCCGATCCGGACGGGACTGCTCACCTGATGGACATCCTCAGCTACGCCTTCATGCAGCGGGCCCTGATCGCCGCCGTCCTGGTCGGCATCACCGCCCCCGCCATCGGCATCTACCTCGTCCAGCGCCGCCAGGCCCTCATGGGCGACGGCATCGGCCATGTCGCCCTCACCGGCGTCGGCCTCGGCTTCCTGCTCAGCACGAACCCGGTCTGGATGGCCACCGCCGTAGCCGTTCTCGGCGCCGTCGTCATGGAGCTCATCCGCTGGTACGGCAAGACCCGCGGCGACATCGCCCTCGCCATGCTCTTCTACGGCGGCATGGCGGCCGGTGTCATGTTCACCAGCCTCGCCCCCAACGGCTCCAACGCCAACCTCACCAGCTACCTCTTCGGCTCCATCACCACCGTCTCCCCCAGCGACATCACCACCATCTGGCTCCTCGCCGCCTTCGTGGTGCTCGTCACCGTCGGCCTGCGCCGCCAGCTCTTCGCCATCTCCCAGGACGAGGAGTTCGCCCGCGTCACCGGCCTCCCGGTCCGGCTGCTGAACCTGCTGGTCGCCGTCACCGCCGCGGTCACCGTTACCGTCGCCATGCGGGTCGTGGGGCTGCTGCTGGTCAGTGCCCTCATGGTGATCCCGGTCGCCGCCGCCCAGCAGATCTCGCGCAGCTTCGTGACCACCTTCGCCCTCGCCATCGGCATCGGCGTCGCCGTCACCTTCTCCGGCACGGTCACCTCGTTCTACGTCGATGTGCCGTCCGGTGCGACCATCGTGCTGCTCGCCATCGGCATCTTCATCGTCCTCGCCGCGCTGGCCACCCCGCTGGCCCGAAAGCGCGCAAAGGCGGCCGCGGTGGCCGAGGAAGGGTGCACCCTGGAGGTGCCGCCGGCTCGTGCCACCGCCGACGATGTGCGTGTCTGAAGGACATGCGCGTCAGAGCCGCACGGCCTGGCACAATGACCCCGATGAGACGACCGAGAAGGAGGCACCGGTGACCACCGCCAAGCCCCCCGTCCGCGGGCGCTCGACCCGGCAGCGCGCCGCTGTGGCTGCCGCACTGTCGGAGGTCGACGAATTCCGTAGCGCCCAGGACCTCCACGACCTGCTCAAGCACCGCGGCGACTCCGTCGGCCTCACCACCGTCTACCGCACCCTCCAGTCCCTCGCCGACGCCGGCGAGGTCGATGTGCTCCGCACCGACGACGGCGAGTCCGTCTACCGCCGTTGCAGCGACGGCCACCACCACCACCTCGTCTGCCGCGTCTGCGGCAAGGCCGTGGAGGTCGAGGGCCCCGCGGTCGAGAAGTGGGCCGAGGCGATCGCCGCCGACCACGGCTTCGTGAACGTGGCACACACGGTGGAGGTCTTCGGTACCTGCGCGGAGTGCGCGGGCGCCTGACTGACTCGCCTGACTGCGCCGTCCCCTGAAACGGCGGCCGCCCAGGACCGGCCGCCGTCTGTCCCCGCCGACGGGCGCAGGTCCCGGTCAAGGCTGTCGCGCAGCCGTGCCGCCTCCGTCGTCCCCCTACTCGTCCTCGGCGAGCTCGTCCCCGTTCGGCAGCGCCCCGCCGAAGCGGCGGTCCCGTGACGCGTACTCCAGGCAGGCCCGCCACAGATCACGGCGGTCGAAATCGGGCCACAGGACGTCCTGGAAGACCATCTCCGCGTAAGCGGACTGCCAGATCAGGAAGTTGGAGGTCCGCTGCTCGCCCGAGGGGCGGACGAAGAGGTCCACGTCCGGCATGTCGGGGAAGTACATGTACTTCGCCAGGGTCTTCTCGTTGACCTTGGACGGGTCGAGCCTCCCCGCCCTTATGTCCGCGGCCAACGCCGCCGCCGCGTCCGCGATCTCCGCACGGCCGCCGTAATTCACGCAGAAGTAGAGCGTCATGGCGTCGTTGTCGCGGGTCTGCTCCTGCGCGACCTGCAGTTCCTGCACCACGGACTTCCACAGCCTCGGCATCCGCCCCACCCAGCGGATGCGGATGCCCATCGCGTCCATCTCGTCCCGCCGGCGCCGGATGACATCCCGGTTGAAGTTCATCAGGAAGCGGACCTCGTCGGGCGACCGCTTCCAGTTCTCGGTCGAGAAGGCGTACAGGGACAGGTTCTTGATGCCCATCTCCAAGCCGCCCCTGAGCACATCCAGGACGACCGACTCACCCACCTTGTGGCCCTCGGTGCGCGGCAGCCCGCGGTCCTTGGCCCAGCGACCGTTGCCGTCCATCACGATCGCGACGTGCTTGGGCACCAGCTCGCTCTGGATCTTGGGAGGCCGCGCGCCGGAGGGATGCGGGGCAGGGACCTGGTACTCGCGTCGGGAACGGCTCAGAATCCCGCGTACAGCCATGCGCGTGCCTCTCCTATTTTCTGCGTCGCCGCTTCTCTGCGACTTCTGTTCCACTACTTCTCCACGAACCTGAGCGAGCGCAGCCCGCGCTCCAGATGCCACTGCAGATACGCGGCCACCAGCCCGCTGCCCTCACGGCAGTGCCGCGGCTCGCACGCGTCCGCGGTCTCCCAGTCCCCGCCGAGCAGCGCCCCGAGGAGCGCAATCGACTCCTGCGAGGGTACGACGCTTCCGGGCGGCCGGCACTCGCCGCATACCACTCCTCCCGCAGCGACCGAAAAGAAGCGGTTGGGCCCGGCCAGTCCGCACTTGGCGCAATCGTCAAAGCTCGGCGCATATCCGTTCACCGCCAACGACCGCAGCAGAAACGCGTCCATCACCAGCCGCGGCTCGTGCTCCCCCGCCGCCAGCGTCCGCAAGCCCCCTACCAGCAGCAGATACTGCTGCACCGCCGGCTCGCCCTCATGATCGGTGAATCGTTCCGCCGTCTCCAACATCGCCGTGCCGGCGGTGTATCGGGCGTAATCAGCCACGATCCGGCCACCGTACGGGGCGATCGTCTCACCCTGCGTACACAAGGGCAGACCACGGCCGATCAGTTCGCCGCCCCGCGCGAAGAACTGCACATCCACATGCGAGAAGGGTTCCAGCCGCGCCCCGAACTTCGACTTCGTCCGCCGCACCCCCCGCGCCACCGCCCGCACCCTGCCGTGCCGGCGGGTGAGCAGCGTAATGATCCGGTCCGCCTCACCCAGCTTCTGCGTCCGCAGCACGATGCCGTCGTCGCGGAAGAGACTCATCCTGACACTCCTTGAGCCTCGGTCCGGGCCGTATAGCCGTAGCCGCCCCCGCGCTGGAGAAGCCGGATATCGCGGTGGTTAATGCCTGCCATCCGTCCGGATGACGTCGTGATGTCGAAGCTGCCGGTGACACGAACGCAGACGCGCCCGACATGCGTCCCGGATCCCTTGCCCGTGGGGACGACGGCGCGGACGAGGTCGCCGGTCTGGTACCCAAAATACTTCTTGCTGCGAGGGCGGAACGCCCGGGTCTCCCCTCGCCCATGTTCGACACCAGCGCCGCCAAAAACCGCTTGGCGGAGCCGCAGGGCCGTTTCGCCCCTGCTCTCGGGGTTGTCTGCTCCCTGCGGTTCCAGTGCCCGCCGCTGAGGAAGCACGGCGGGGTGGGTCTGCTCGCTTGAATCGAACGTAGCCATCGAATGCGCCTCCTCCAATATTCGTGACAACTCGGGCTGGTCAACCATGGCTCTGCCCCTGGATGAGAGACGAGCCGGCCCGTCAGGACCGAGAGCGGCTGACAGTTTCTGGGTGCGCAGACGATGGCGCTGCCTGGAGCAGACCCGTGGCCTTATTCTCCCGCACAGCCGATGTCATCACGGCACTTCCCCTCGGCTGCGGGCATTGGTACGCCGTCGCCGCCCTCAGCCGCTCGGCCCCACCGCGGCGGGCCACCGCAGCCTGCCGACCACGCGGCCGGCATGCTGCGGCCGTGGAGAGCAAGGGCGGACGAGCTCGCGGGCAAGGACACAGGCCCAACCTCCGCCGAAGCGCACCCACCGAACAAGAGCCACCCAAGCACCTGAAGATCACCCCCCACCCCACCCGTCCGTACCCGGCCGACGAGAAGTGCACCCTCCCCCTCATCCGCAGCCAGCCCGCTTGTGTCTGTGTGACCACAAGGGAGCGAAGCACACCTGCACTTAACGCGTCTCAGGACGGCGTACGGGCCGCCGCTTCCAGGACGCGGGTGGCGTCGTCGCAGGCCATGCCGAGGCAGCGGCCGACGGCCATGAGGGCTTCGCGTTCGGCGGGGAGGTAGGGGCCGTCGGCGAGGGCGATGCGGGCGCCTTGGAGGAGGATGCGTTCGCAGCCCTGGGGGGCGAGGTGGCGGGCGAGGGGTTCGAGGGCTTCGTGGAGCTCGATGGAGAGCCAGCTGCCGCAGCCGTCGAGGGCGTCGGCGAGGCCGTCGGGCCCCCAGTCGTCGGCGGCTCCGGGGAAGCGGCCTTCGTCGGCGACGATGGCGGCCAGCAGGCCCAGGAGCTGGTCCTCGGTGCAGTCGATGAAGCCGGCGGAGCGGACGGCGCAGACGGCGGCGTTGCGGGCGGGGGCGGTGGTGGCGCCGCCGGCGGCGAGGAGAGCGAGGGCGACGGTGTGGACGGCGTCGCGGAGCATGGCGGAGAAGAGGGTGGTGGTGGGGCGGTCCACGGCTTCGGGGGCGAAGTGGGTGAGGCAGCCGACACATTCGACGACGGTTCTGACGCTTCCTGGTGACGGGAGGGACCGGAGAGGCCGGAAAGGCAGAAGAGGTAGGCCGAGGAAGATGAGGCGGCGGGTGCCGGTGCGACGGCGGTAGCCGCGGTCGCCGCCGCAGCCTGGGCAGAAGAAGTCGCCGTCACCATCGCCGTCGGTGTGCCAGACGGTACGCACGCCCACGACGCACAAGCCCTTGATCTGGAGCACCTGGCACCCTCCGGCCGCCGTCCGTCCGGTCTACCCGGAATATCCCGATACGGCGCGCACGCAGGCGTAACGCCTCGGCAACGTCGCCGTATGGCCGTGATGTTAGCCACACCAGCGACGCCGCGTCAGTAGCGCGTACGGGGCAAATCCCGGAACCGGCGGCGGCGCCTGCTTTTCAGGGGCCACCGCCGGTGCACCGGGCGGCGTAATTACCGGGCAGCGCGGTTGACCGCAGAGACGACGGCCTTGATCGACGCGCGGGTGGTGTTGGGGTCGATGCCGATGCCCCACAGCACCTTGCCGTCGATGGCACACTCGATGTAAGAGGCCGCCTGGGCGCTGGCCCCCTCGCTCATGGTGTGCTCGCTGTAGTCCAGCAGCCGTGCGTCGACCCCGACACCGGCCAGGGCGTCGAAGAAGGCGGAGATCGGTCCGTTGCCGGTGCCGGTCAGGGTGACGGCCTCGCCGTCGACGACCGCCTCGACGGTCAGCGCGTCGCCGCCGCCGGTGGAGGTCGAGGTGTGGGCGGTGCGCAGCGTGATCCGGCCCCAGGTGTTCTCCGGGGTGGGCAGGTACTCGTTCTCGAAGACGGACCAGATCTCGGCGGGGGTGATCTCGCCGCCCTCGGAGTCGGTCTTGGCCTGGATGATGCGCGAGAACTCGATCTGCATGCGGCGCGGCAGGTCCAGCTTGTGGTCGTTCTTCAGGACATACGCGATACCGCCCTTGCCGGACTGGGAGTTGACCCGGATGACGGCCTCGTAGGAGCGGCCGACGTCCTTGGGGTCGATCGGCAGGTACGGGACGGCCCACTCCAGGTCGTCCACGCTCTTGCCGGCGGCGGCCGCGTCGGCCTCCATGGCCTCGAAGCCCTTCTTGATGGCGTCCTGGTGGGAGCCGGAGAAGGAGGTGTAGACCAGGTCGCCCGCGTAGGGATGGCGCGGGTGGACCTCCATCTGGTTGCAGTACTCAGCGGTGCGGCGGATCTCGTCGATCTCGGAGAAGTCGATCTGCGGGTCCACGCCCTGCGAGAAGAGATTCATGCCCAGGGTGACCAGGTCGACGTTTCCGGTCCGCTCGCCCTGACCGAACAGGCACCCCTCGATGCGGTCGGCGCCCGCCATGATGGCCAGTTCGGCGGCGGCCACGGCAGTGCCCCGGTCGTTGTGCGGGTGAACGGAGAGGCAGACGTCCTCACGGCGCGACAGATTCCGCGACATCCACTCGAAGCGGTCGGCGTGGGTGGAGGGGGTGGAGCGCTCCACGGTCGCCGGCAGGTTGAGGATGATCTCGCGGCCGGCCTCCGGCTGCCAAACGTCCATGACGCCCTCGCAGACCTCCAGGGCGAAGTCCAGCTCGGTGTCGGTGAAGATCTCCGGCGAGTACTGGTAGCCGAACACCGTCTCATCGCCCAGGATCTTGTCGGCATACTCCATCACCAGCCGGGTACCGTCCACCGCGATAGCCTTGACCTGCTCCTTCGTGCCCCGGAAAACGACCCGGCGGAAGGTCGGCGCCGTGGCGTTGTACAGGTGCACAGTGGCCCGGGGGGCGCCGCGCAGCGCCTCGACGGTGCGCTCGATGAGCTCCTCGCGGGCCTGCGTCAGGACGGAGATCGTCACATCCTCGGGGATCGCGCCCTCTTCGATGATGGAGCGTACAAAGCCGAAGTCCGTCTCGCCGGAGGACGGGAAGCCGACCTCGATCTCCTTGTAGCCCAGCTTCACCAGCAGGTCGAACATCGCGCGCTTGCGGACCGGTGACATCGGGTCGATCAGGGCCTGGTTGCCGTCCCGCAGATCGGTCGACAGCCAGCGCGGGGCCTTGGTGATCCGGGCATCCGGCCAGGTGCGGTCCGGGATGTCGACGGCCTCGTACGGCTTGTACTTGTGGACCGGCATCGCGGTCGGGCGCTGGCGGGCTGTCGCGGCGGTAATGGGCGTGGGACGGCCGACGGTATTGGGGTTGGACATGATGCGGGGCTCCTCGGAATTCGGCTTCGTAGCTTCGTAAGCTGAACGGCCGACTACGGCGGATGCGCAACGCCAGACTCCGCGGGGAGGGGGTCGGCCTACGACTACAGACCCTCGCCGCGGCAGCTAAGGAGAAGCAGCCCGAAACGCATGATGTGATCAAGCCTAGCCGAGCCCGTCCCCGATCACGCAGCCGGGCGGGGGTACGTCCCACTATGCAAGACGGCCCCTCGTGTCCGCCAATTCCCTGATCTTCCTCCTTTTTCAGCAATAATCACTGCGCCCAGTGACAACCCGATTGCGGCGTGCCACATTGCCGTGCATGAACGCCACGCCTACACACGCGCACTCTCACACGCCGACTTTCTGCACGATCGTTCCGCCGCACATCCTCGACAAGGTCTCCCGCAATGAGGACCAGTCGCTGGCCGAGCCCGCCCGCCGCACCCTGGAGCGCGACGCCGCACAGCGCACCCGCCGCCGCCTGCTCACCGTCAGCGCGGTGCGGCCGATGGCCACCGGGGCCCCGTCGGACCAGGCCAAGCGCACGATCTACGACGCCAAGCACCATGAGGACCTGCCCGGCAAGAAGGTCCGCGGCGAGGGCGAAAAGGCGTCCAAGGACCAGACCGTCAACCGCGCCTACGACGGCCTCGGCGCCACCTTCGAGCTGTACCTCAAGGCGTACAACCGGCACTCCATCGACGATTCCGGCCTGCCGCTCATCGCATCCGTCCACTACAGCCAGGACTACAACAACGCCTTCTGGAACGGCGAGCAGATGGTTTTCGGCGACGGCGACGGCCAGATCTTCCTGGACTTCACCCTCCCCGTCGACGTCATCGGCCACGAACTGACCCACGGCGTCACCGCCAGCACCGCGAATCTGGAGTACTTCAGCCAGTCCGGCGCCCTCAACGAGTCGATCTCCGATGTCTTCGGCTCGCTCGTCAAGCAGTACGCGCTCCAGCAGACCGCCGACCAGGCCGACTGGCTGATCGGCGCCGGGCTCCTCGCGCCGCGCGTCCAGGGCGTCGCACTGAGGTCCATGAAGGCCCCGGGAACCGCCTACGACGACGATGTCCTCGGCAAGGACCCGCAGCCCGCCACCATGGCCGGTTACGTCCGCACCGGGCAGGACAACGGCGGCGTCCACCTCAACTCCGGCATCCCCAACCACGCCTTCTATCTCGCGGCGGCAGCCATCGGCGGCCATGCCTGGGAGGGCGCCGGCCAGGTCTGGTACGACGTCCTCACCGGCGGCACACTCTCGCCCCGCGCGGACTTCGCCGAGTTCGCCCGGCTGACGGTGGCCGCGGCCAAGTCCAGGTACGGCGACGGGGCCGAGCACGACGCCGTGCTCAAGGCCTGGTCCCAGGTGGGCGTCCCTGTCAATGACCCCGTCGCCGCAGCCTCCGGCGCCGATGTGCCGCGCCAGAACCCGGTGCCGGAAGGCGCTCAACCGCCCGTACAGGGGTAGGTGCACCTGCATGCGTATAGAAGTGCTGCGTTCGGGCGGTTTCGCCGGCATCCAGCGCCGGGCCGTCCTCGACACCGCCGGGCGGCCCGACGCCACTCATATCGAGGCCCTCGCCCACTCCGCCCTGGGCGCGTGCCGGGCCGGCACGACCCCGCACGGAGTGCCGGACGGCTTCCACTACGAGATCACCGCCGGCGGCCGCACGGTCCACTGCGCCGACCCGCACCTGACCGAGGCGCAGCGGCAGCTGGTGCGGATGCTACTGAAGGAAGGGGCGTAGGTGCTGGGGGAGACGATCCCCCAGCACCCTCGATCTCACCTGCCACCCTCGCACCGCTCGGCCCCAGGGGGCCTGCCCTCAGAAGCCCAGCTTGCGCAGTTGCTTCGGGTCCCGCTGCCAGTCCTTCGCCACCTTCACATGAAGGTCGAGGAAGACCGGCGTGCCGAGCAGCGCCTCGATGTGCTTGCGGGACTTGGTGCCCACGTCCTTCAGCCGGGACCCCTTCGGCCCGATGATGATGCCCTTCTGGCTGGTCCGCTCGATGTAGATGTTCGCGTGAATGTCGAGCAGCGGCCGGTCCTTGGGCCGGTCCTCGCGCGGGATCATCTCCTCGACGACCACCGCGATCGAGTGCGGCAGCTCGTCCCGTACGCCCTCCAGCGCGGCCTCGCGGATGAGTTCCGCGACCATGACCTGCTCGGGCTCGTCCGTGAGGTCGCCTTCCGGGTACAGCGCCGGGCTCTCCGGGAGCAGCGGGACGAGCAGGTCGGCGAGGAGTTCGACCTGCTGGCCGCCGACGGCCGAGACCGGGATGATCTCGGCCCATTCGATGCCGAGTTCCCGGCCGATCTGGTCGATGGCGATGAGCTGCTCGGCGAGCTGCTTGGACTCCACCAGGTCGGTCTTGGTGACGATCGCGACCTTGGGGGTCTTACGGACCTCCGCGAGCTCCTTGGCGATGTACTTGTCTCCGGGGCCGAGCTTCTGGTCGGCGGGCAGACAGAAGCCGATGACGTCGACCTCGGCCCAGGTCGCCCGTACGACATCGTTGAGCCGCTCGCCGAGCAGGGTGCGCGGCTTGTGCAGACCCGGGGTGTCGACGAGCACCAACTGGGCGTCCGGGCGGTGGACGATGCCGCGCACTGTGTGGCGGGTGGTCTGCGGACGACTGGAGGTAATCGCGACCTTCGTCCCCACCAGAGCGTTCGTCAGGGTGGACTTGCCGGCGTTGGGGCGGCCGACGAAGCAGGCGAAGCCGGCCCGGTGGGCGGGGGTGGGGTTGCTGTTGCGAACGCTCATGGCGCCCATTCTCCCCGATTCCCCGGTGGCCGATGTGCAGCCTGTCGCCGCAGGCGCAACGGCGCGCACTACCCGGCCGTGACCGCGGACCGCAGCGTGCCGTCCGGCCCCGCGAGGAGAACCGGGGTGTCCGGGCCGCCGAGATCGCGTACGGCCGCGCGGTCTTCGGCGGAGACCGCCTCCGCCCCGGAGACCACGGCGGCGGCCTCGAGCGATTCGGCACCGCTCGCGACAGCCATGGCGACCGCCGTCTGCAACGCGCTGAGCCGCAGCGATTCGAGGGCGACCGTCCCGGCCACGTAGGTACGGCCCGTCTCGTCCCGCACCGCCGCACCCTCGGGCACGCCGTTGCGGGCCCTCGCGGAGCGGGCCAGGGTAATGATCTTGCGGTCTTCGGGGTCCAGCGCGGCGGCGTCACTCATGGGGGCGAGCTTACGCGGACAGAGTCCCAAGAAGTTGACTCATAACGAACCAGTCCGTACATTAGTTGTGGCATCCCCATCGAGGAGTCTCCATGAAGGCCGCTGTGCTCACCGGCACTCACCAGCTCGAAGTCGTCAGAGACTGGCCGGAGCCGGCCGCAGGCCCCAAGGACGTCGTCGTCGCCCTGGAGGGGCTGGGCGTCTGCGGCTCCGACCTCTCCCTCTACGACGGCCACCGCGAGCTGCCCAGCACCCCGTGGGTCGTCGGTCACGAGGCATTCGGCCGCATCGTGACGGTCGGCGCCGAAGTGACCAACCGCGAGGCCGGTCAGCGCGTCGTCATCGAGCCGAACTATTCGTGCCTGGAGTGCGCCAACTGCAAGCGCGGGCTGACGTCCGCGTGCACCGACCGCGCCATCGTCGGCATGAACACCCCGGGCATCCTCGCCGAACGCTTCGCCGCCCCCGCCGAGTACACCCATGTCGTACCGGAAGAACTGGCGGTCGAGGACCTCGCGTGCTTCGAGCCGTTCACCGTGGCCCGTACGGCCGTCAAGCGCAGCGCAATAACCAAGGGCGAACGCGCTCTGGTGCTCGGCGGCGGCGCCCAGGGCCTGCTGGTCAGCCAGTCCCTGCTCGCCCTCGGAGTGGAGCCGGTCGTCATCGAGCCGCACCCGGGCCGCCTGCGGCGCATCGTCGAGCTCGGCGCCGCCACCACGGACGACGACAAGGATTTCCTGTGGCTGTTCGAGACCACCGGCGTCGCCCCGGCGCTCGCCGCGGGCCTCGGACGTCTGGCCGCCGGCGCCACTATCACCATGGTCGGCCTCACGCCCGCACCGCTGCCGATCACCATGGAGCAGGTCGTGCGGGGCCAGTACACCGTGCGCGGCTCGCTGATCTACGATCACCCGGCCGACTTCCAGGCCGCGCTGGGGGACGTCGTCGCGGACCGGGTCAGGCCGAGCGTCGCGATCACCGACACATTCGCCTTCGACGACGCCGCGGACGCGTTCGCCGGTGCCCGCGAGCGGGCCGGCAAGACCTGGATCGCCGGGTAGCCCTCGCCGGGCTGGCCGGTGCGGCACCGGGTACCCCCGGCGCGGGTTGCGTCCCCTCTGCCGGGGTTGCCGCTCCGTCCTCAAACGCCGGACCGGCTGGGTTAGCCCTGCCGGACCAGCACGGTCCCGGCCCCTCTGCCGCGCGTGCCGGTTCCTCCCCCAGCTACCTCCCCCAGCCTTCGGCGGGGAGGTAGCTGGTGGGGGCACCTCCCGGCCGAAGGTTGGGGGAGAGTCACCCCGGAGGCGACACCGACCCAACCGACAACACAGCGCACCCCGACAGACGGAACGCCTACTCCGCCGGCACCGCCGACCCCGGTTCGGCGTCGGCGTCGGCGCCGGCGCCGGACGCGTCCGCCGCCGGGACAGGCTCGACCAGGACCGCGCCGATGCGGTTGCGCCGGCCGGCCGGGGTTTCCGCGGTGAGCCGGAGCGCAGCGGGGAGGTCGGGGGCGGAGGCGTCGCCGGGGAGGCCGACGATGGCGGAGGCGCCGGGGATGGGGACGCGCCCGAGGGTCTTGGCGAGGAGGCCGCCGACGGTCTCGACGTCCTCGTCGTCGAGGTAGACGCCGTAGAGGTCGCCGAGATCGCCGAGATCGAGGCGGGAGGTGACGCGGTAGGAGCCGTTGCCGAGATCCTCGACCGGCGGAAGCTCACGGTCGTACTCGTCGGTGATCTCGCCGACGATCTCCTCCAGGATGTCCTCGATGGTGACGATGCCCGCCGTGCCGCCGTATTCGTCGATGACAACGGCGACATGGTTGCGGTCGCGCTGCATCTCACGCAGCAGGTCACCGGCGTTCTTCGTGTCCGGCACAAACGCGGCGGGCCGCATCACCGACGAGACCGGGTCGGTCTCGGACTCGCGGTTGATGTGGACGCGCCGGGCGAGGTCCTTGAGGTAGACGATGCCGACGATGTCGTCCTCCGACTCCCCGGTGACCGGGATGCGGGAGAAACCGGAACGCAGCGCGAGGGTCATGGCCTGGCGGACGGTCTTGAAACGCTCGATGGCGATCAGGTCGGTGCGGGGCACCATGACCTCACGTACCAGGGTGTCGCCGAGCTCGAAGACGGAGTGCACCATGCGGCGCTCCTCGTCCTGGATGAGCGACTCGGACTCGGCAAGATCGACCAGCGCCCGCAGCTCGGCCTCGGAGGCGAAGGGGCCGCGTTTGAAGCCCTTGCCGGGGGTGAGGGCGTTGCCGAGCAGGATCAGCAGCTTGGGGATGGGCCCCATGACGCGGGCCAGCGGCAACAGCACATACGCCGCGGCGGTGGCCGTGTTGAGCGGGTGCTGGCGGCCGATGGTACGCGGGGAGACTCCGACGGCGACGTACGACACGAGCACCATCACGCCGATGGCGACGGCGAGCGCCTGCCAGGTCCGGTCGAAGTGCCGTACGCAGACGACCGTGACCAGCACGGCGGCAGCCATCTCGCAGGCGACCCGCACGAGCAGGGCCACATTGAGGTACCGGGTGGGATCCGCGGTGACGGCGAGCAGTTTGTCAGCCCCGCGCCGGCCGGACCGTACGGCCTCCTCTGCGCGGAAGCGCGACGTGCGGGCGAGACCGGCCTCGGCGCAGGCGGCGAGCCAGGCGACGATGACCAGCAGGACCGCTGAGATCAGCATGGTGGGCCCGGCCCCGTCAGTGGGTGGTGGTGGGGGCCGGGGAAGGGCCCGTCAGACCGCGCTCGGCGCGCCAGTCATCGAGGATGGCGGCCTGGAGGCCGAACATCTCGGCCTTCTCGTCCCGCTCCTCGTGGTCGTAGCCGAGCAGGTGCAGAACCCCGTGCACGGTGAGGAGCTGGAGCTCCTCGTCCATGGAGTGCTTGGTGGGGGCTTCCTCGCCCTGTTTCTTCGCTACTTCGGGGCACAGGACGATGTCGCCGAGCAGGCCCTGCGGGGGCTCCTCGTCGTCCTTCCCGGGACGGAGTTCGTCCATCGGGAAGGACATGACGTCGGTCGGGCCTGGCTCGTCCATCCACTGGATGTGGAGCTGTTCCATCGCGTCGGCGTCGACGGCGATCACCGACAGCTCGGAGAGCGAGTGGATGCGCATCCGCTGGAGGGCGTAGCGGGCGATGTCGAGCACCGCCTGCTCGTCGAGTTCCCAGCCGGACTCGTTGTTGACGTCGATCGCCATGGTGGTTCGGTGGCTACTCTCGGTTAGTTACGACGGCCGTTGCCGTTTTCGTGTCGGATGCCGTTGCGGTCGTCGAACCGCTCGTACGCATCCACGATGCGCCCGACCAGCTTATGGCGTACGACATCCGTGCTCGTGAGGCGCGAGAAATGAACGTCCTCGACACCTTCCAGGATCTCCTGGACCTGGCGCAGACCGCTCTTCGTGCCGCCGCCCGGGAGGTCGATCTGGGTGATGTCGCCGGTGATGACGATCTTCGATTCGAAACCGAGCCGGGTGAGGAACATCTTCATCTGCTCGGCGCTGGTGTTCTGCGCCTCGTCGAGGATGATGAACGCGTCGTTGAGCGTCCGGCCGCGCATATACGCGAGCGGGGCGACCTCGATCGTGCCGGCGGCCATCAGCCGGGGGATCGAATCCGGGTCGATCATGTCGTGCAGCGCGTCGTACAACGGCCGCAGATAGGGGTCGATCTTCTCGTAGAGCGTGCCGGGCAGGAAGCCGAGCCGCTCACCGGCTTCGACGGCCGGGCGGGTCAGGATGATCCGGTTGACCTGCTTGGCCTGCAGGGCCTGGACCGCCTTGGCCATGGCGAGGTAGGTCTTGCCGGTGCCGGCCGGGCCGATGCCGAAGACGATGGTGTGCTTGTCGATGGCGTCGACATAGCGCTTCTGGTTGAGGGTCTTGGGGCGGATGGTGCGGCCGCGATTGGAGAGGATGTTCTGGGTGAGCACCTCCGCCGGGGTCTCCGCCACCTCCTCATCGGCGCGCAGCATGGCGATGGACCGCTCAACGGCGTCCTCCGTCATCGGCTGGCCGGTGCGGAGTACCAGCATCATCTCGTCGAAGAGACGCTGGACCAGGGCGACCTCTGTGCGGTCGCCGGTCGCGCTCACCTCATTGCCGCGTACATGGATGTCGACGGCCGGGAATGCCTCCTCGATCACGCGCAGCAGCGCGTCTCCCGAGCCCAGCACAGTGACCATGGGGTGCTTCGCCGGTACGACGAAGTTCGCGCTTGTCTGCTGCGTTGTCCGTGTCTGAGTCATGGGCCGGCTCTAGGCCTGCTCATCCCGCCTTCTGCTGATTGACATGCCCAGGGGCCTGGGCCTCCAGGGTACGACGGTACTGGTGGTGCTCCGAGAGGTTTTACGGGCTCTTGCGCCAGGCTGTTGTCCGGCTGTCGCCCGGTTATCCCCGGCGGAAGCCGATGGTGGGGACCGCCCGGCGCAACGCTCCCGGCCTGGTGCCGGCCGGGAGCAGGTCGTCGAGGAAGCCGTAGCGGCGCTCGTAGGCCTTGGCGTGCTGCCACCAGGCGGCGATCTCGCTCCACCCGGGCGCGGACAGCGAGCCGCCGAATTCCTGCACCGACAGGGCTGCCGTCAGGCTCGCGAAGGCGAGCCGGTCGGCCAGCGGCCAGCCGGCGAGGGTGCCGGTGACGAACCCGGCGACGAAGACATCCCCGGCGCCCGTCGGGTCCAGGGTCTCGACCACCAGCGCCGGGACCTCGGCGGTCTCGCCGGTGGCGGAGTCGACGGCGTACGCGCCCTCCGAGCCCAGCGTGACCACGGCGAGCGGCACGAGTTCGGCCAGCTTGCGGGCGGCTGCGCGCGGGCAGGCGGTATGGGTGTAGGACATGGCCTCTGCCGCGTTCGGCAGGAACGCCTCGCAGTGCTCCAGGTCGGCGAGGTCCGCCAGATCCCAGCGGCCCGATTCGTCCCACCCGACATCCGCGAAGATCCGGCTGCCGTTACCCGCCGCGGTCGCGATCCACCGTTCCCTGCCGGCGCCGGCGGACCCGGCACCGCCCGCTGTCAGCGACGCCACGCACGCCCTGGCCGGCGGCGGGCACTGCGGCACGGCCTCGTCCAGCGGCGGCGGGGCCTCGTGGCCGTGGCTGACCATGGTGCGTTCGCCCTCGTACGCCATGGACACGGTGACGGGTGAGTGCCAGCCGGAGATCCGCCGGGACCCGGTCAGGTCGATGCCCTCGCCGGTGGCGAGGCTGTCCCAGCAGTAGTCGCCGTACACGTCGTCACCGAAACCCGCGGCGAGAGAGGTGCGCAGGCCCAGCCGGGCCAGGGCGGTGGCCATGTTCGCGATGCCGCCCGGGCTGGAGCCCATGCCCCTGGCCCACGATTCCGTGCCCCGCACGGGCGCGCTGTCGAGGCCGGTGAAGATGATGTCCAGGAAGACGGTCCCGGTCAGATACACATCCGTCGCCGGGTCGCCCGGCGCCCGGACCGCGGCGAGCGGATCGAGGTCGGCCACGGCCTCGGCCACGGCCTCGGCCGCGACTTCGGCCGCGACCAAACGCACGGGCGGATCGAGCGGGAGGTCGTACCGGTCGTACTGGTCGGGCACCCCACGGTCCCCTTCGGTTCGTTCGTTGCCTGCGCACTCGGGTGCAGCACCTATGCACACACTGTGCACGAATACGACGTCCGGCGCACGGACCGTCGGCGGCCCGGTCCGCCCACCCGCCCGATCGCCTCCCGGGCAAGGGGCGAGCGGGCGGGGGCGGCGGTCCGCCGGCCCGCAACTCCTTCCGGCGTATCGCGCTGAGGTGGAGGCGACGAGTTCGGCTGAGCCGCCGGTCAGAGCTTGGTCAGCTTGGGATAGGGCTTGGTGATACGTACCCGACGGGAGCCGAAATCGACGAGCACCGCGATCTCGTCCTCGACGCTGATGATCGTGCCGAGGCCGTACACATCGTGTGTGACCCGGTCCGCCGGGGCGAACCGCTCATCGCGGGGCGGGGGTACCGGAACGTTGAAGGGACTGGTGGGCAGATGGCGTCTGGACGCAGGTGATTTTGTCATCGTCACCAGCATGAGGCCTCGGGAGGCCTGAGGGACACATCCAACGGACGGATGTGCCCCTGGTAAGCGCTTGCACTCGGAAGATTCTCAGGAGAGATTCTTAGGAGATGTAGTACATGGGGTTCGGCAGCTTGAAGCCCTTGTCGGCGTAGCCGCCACTCAGGTCGCTGTACTGGTCGCCGAAATTGGCGAGGATGTCGTAGCCGAGCGACTCGATGTGTGCACGGGTGCCCGACTTGTAGTCCACCGTCGTACAGGTCCAGGTCGGGACCGAGCAGGGCAGGTAGTCCGTCGCGACCTTGTTCTTCAGATAGAAGTGATCGCTGTCGGCGGACGCCTTGTAGCCCACGGCGCCCAGGTTCCGGACGCTCGCCGTGCGCTGGGTCTCCGGGCGGCCGGTGATCCAGAAGACGGTGATGCCCTGGTCCTTGGCCCAGTTCGCCAGGGCCGGCATGCCGAAGACGGCGGCCATGTCCTTGTTCTGGATGTACGTGTCGTTGGCGACGGCGTTGTAGTTGAAGCCCGCCTCCAGCTCGTAGTTGTACGTGAGCAGGGAGGTGTCGTCGACGTCGAGCACGATGGCCGGCTTGGCAGCGGTCTTCCCCCGGCCGTTGACCCTGCCGTGCCCGACCGCGTGCATCAGGTACTCCGTGGCCGTCTTCTCGATGCCGGCGAGCTGCTTGGCGTAGCTGCTGTCGGCGGAGGCGTAGTGCTCGCCGGAGGTGTCGACGGTGTCGCCGTAGTACGCCTTGATCTCGGTGACGACGTTGGTCAGGTTGGGGATCTCCTTGTCACTGCGGGGTACGGAGGTGTCCGCCGTTGCCGCGCCGACCCCGTAGAGGGTGGCGCCGACCGCCGCCGCGGCGACCGTAACGGCGAGGGCGCGGGTGCGCGCGGACAGACGGGACAGGGCCATGTATGGCTCCTTCGAATCGCCGGACGGGCACACGCGGCTCAAGGGAATGCCCGGCCACTCAGGGCACGTTGACGCCGCGAACCTAGACCTTTGATCATGCCTGGTCAAGGACTGTCTACGCGCGATGACGAGGGGTGATCGCGTCACCCTCGGAATCTGACGGAAATCAGCACATGAGATGCTGAATCGTGGAGCTCAGACATCTTCAGCACTTCGTCGCGGTCTGCGAGGAGCAGCACTTCACCCGCGCCGCCGAGCGGCTGCGCATTGCCCAGTCCGGACTGTCGGCCTCCGTACGGTCCCTGGAGCGGGAGCTCGGCGCCGATCTGTTCATCCGCTCCACCCGGCGGGTCAGCCTCACCGAGGCCGGGCATGCGCTGCTGGTCGAGGCGCGCCGCACCCTCGCCGCCGCGGCTGCCGCCCGGGAGGCCGTGGCGGCGGTGAGCGGGCTGCTCTCGGGCCGGCTGGCGGTCGGCACCGAGCAGTGCATGGGGGTCGTCGACGCGGCAGCACTCCTTGCCGAGCTCCGCGTGCGGCACCCGGGCCTGGAGGTGCACATGGAGCAGGCCGGCTCGGCCCGGCTCCTTGAGCAGGTCCGGCGGGGCACACTCGACCTGGCCTTTGTGGTGTACGAGGGCCCCTACGACGGGGTGCGGCTGCAGCCCGTCACCGAGGAGCCGATGGTGCTGCTGTGCCGCGCGGACCATCCGCTGGCCGGGCACGACGGCCCGGTGCCGCTGGACCACATCGGGCCCGAGGTCTTTGTCGACCTGCACCCGGACTGGGGCGCCCGGCAGGCGGCGGACGCCGCGTTCGCCGCAGCGGGCGTGACCCGGCAGGTGGCGATGCAGGTCAATGATGTCTACACCCTCCTCGACCTGGTCGTACGCGGTCTGGGCGTAGCCGTGGTGCCCCGCCCGGTGACCGCCAAGGAGCAGGCCCGCGGGCTCTGCTCGGTGCCGCTGGCCGAACGTACGGAGTGGAAGGTCGCGGTGGCGGTACCGGCCACAGGACGCCCCAGCGGGGGCGCCCGGGCCCTCATGGGCCTCATGGACCGCCCGATTCAGCACCCCGACAGCTGAATCTCATCGCTCCCGGATGTTGGACGCGCGGCTCCGCGACGCGCAGAGTGGTTCCGTTATGTGATCGACGAGAAGGGCCGTACCCATGGCGCAGGAAGTACGTGGTGTCATCGCACCGGGCAAGAACGAACCCGTGCGGGTCGAGACGATCATCGTCCCGGACCCCGGGCCGGGCGAGGCGGTGGTGCGGATCCAGGCGTGCGGCGTGTGCCACACCGACCTGCACTACAAGCAGGGCGGCATCAACGACGACTTCCCCTTCCTCCTCGGCCACGAGGCCGCGGGCATCGTGGAATCGGTCGGGGACGGTGTGACCGATGTCACCCCGGGTGATTTCGTGATCCTCAACTGGCGTGCCGTCTGCGGCCAGTGCCGGGCCTGCCTGCGCGGGCGCCCCTGGTACTGCTTCAACACCCACAACGCCAAGCAGAAGATGACCCTCACGGATGGCACCGAGCTGTCCCCGGCCCTGGGCATCGGCGCCTTCGCGGATAAGACGCTGGTCGCCGCCGGGCAGTGTACGAAGGTCGACCCGAGCGTCTCGCCCGCCGTCGCCGGGCTACTGGGCTGCGGCGTCATGGCGGGCATCGGCGCCGCGATCAACACCGGCGCGGTGGGACGTGGCGACTCCGTCGCCGTCATCGGCTGCGGCGGAGTCGGCGACGCGGCCATCGCGGGCGCGCGGCTGGCGGGGGCGGCGAAGATCATCGCCGTCGACATCGACGACCGCAAGCTCAGTACCGCCCAGCGCATGGGTGCCACCCACACCGTGAACTCGCGGGACAACGACCCCGTCGAGGCGATCCGCGCGCTCACCGGCGGAAACGGCGCCGATGTCGTCATCGACGCGGTCGGCCGCCCGGAGACGTACAAGCAGGCCTTCTACGCCCGCGACCTGGCCGGCACCGTGGTCCTGGTCGGTGTGCCGACGCCGGAGATGAAGCTGGAGCTGCCGCTCCTCGATGTCTTCGGGCGGGGCGGCGCGCTCAAGTCCAGCTGGTACGGCGACTGCCTGCCCTCCCGTGACTTCCCCATGCTCATCGATCTGCATCTGCAGGGGCGGCTGGACCTGGACGCCTTCGTGACCGAGACCATCGCCCTCGATGAGATCGAGAAGGCCTTCGAGCGGATGCACGGCGGCGACGTGCTGCGTTCGGTGGTGTTGTTCTGATGGCGGCCGGCATCGAGCACCTGGTGACCTCCGGGACGTTCTCGCTGGACGGCGGGACCTGGGACGTGGACAACAACGTCTGGATCGTCGGCGACGACGCGGAGGCCCTCGTCATCGACGCCGCGCACGACGCGGACGCGATCGCGGCAGCCGTCGGGGACCGGCGGCTGGTCGCCATCGTCTCCACCCACGCCCACAACGACCACATCGACGCGGCCCCGGCACTGGCCGAGCGCACGGGGGCACCGATCCTGCTCCACGGCGACGACCTGCCGCTCTGGAAGCAGACGCACCCCGAGCGCGCCCCGGACGGCGAGCTGACGGACGGCCAGGTCCTGACCGTCGCCGGTGTGGAGCTCACCGTCCTCCACACACCGGGGCACGCCCCCGGCGCCGTCTGCCTCTACGCCCCGGCCCTGGGCACCGTCTTCACCGGCGACACCCTCTTCGCCGGTGGCCCGGGCGCGACCGGGCGGTCCTTCTCGCACTTCCCGACCATCATCGACTCCATCCGGGACCGGCTCCTGGCGCTGCCGCCCGAGACCGAAGTCCGCACCGGACACGGTGACTCGACAACGATCGCCGCCGAGGCCCCGAACCTGGCGGATTGGATCGCCCGAGGCCACTGACCAGCCCATGACGGGGCCCTTACGCCCACTGTGCATCGATTCAGCCGGGCATAAGGGCCCCGCCACCAGGCGTAGCCCGGACGGGCGCGATGATCTCGTCGGCCAGCCATTGCGCAACGCCTTGCGGACAGGGCCCCCTGAGGCTCAGGACGATGTGCGTCATGCCGGCGTCGATGAGTCCCAGGATCGTCTTACGGGAATCCGCCACCTCGTCGTACGAGACGATGACCTGCACCGAGCGCGTGATCTCGTGCGGGTCCCGCACCGCCGCACCGCTCCGAACGACGGACCGGCCGGGCGGCTCGCTCGTGGTCTTTCCTCCGCCCTCCCCGCCGAAGTCAGCCTTCCCCGCCGAAGTCGTACGCCTCCACCTCGGCGAGATACGCCGCCCGGCGCGCCTCGTCGGCGTCCAGGAAGGCGGCCAGGAAGGAGTTGCGGGCCAGTGTGCGGAGGGCATCCTCGTCCAGTGGAAGGGCGTGGCGGACGGCGTCGAAGTTGTCGCCCGCGTAGCCGCCGAAGTAGGCGGGGTCGTCGGAGCTGACGGTGACGAGGAGACCCGCGTCGAGCATGCGCGGGAGGGGGTGGTCGGCGAGGGTGTCGACGCAGCGGAGGCGGACGTTCGACAGGGGGCAGACGGTCAGCGGGATCCGGTCGCGGACGAGGCGGGCGACGAGAGCCGGGTCCTCCACGCACCGGATGCCGTGGTCGACACGCTGGACACCGAGGATGTCCAGGGCTTCCCAGATGTACGAGGGCGGGCCCTCCTCCCCGGCGTGGGCGACCCGGCGCAGCCCGGCCTCGGCGGCGGCTTCGTAGACCTCGCGGAATTTGGACGGCGGGTTGCCGACCTCGGCGGAGTCCAGGCCGACGGCGGAGAGGTGGTGCAGGTAGGGGGCGGCCGCCTTGAGGGTGTCGAGAGCGGACTCGGCGGACTCGTCGCGAAGGAAGCAAAGGATCAGCTGGGTGGTGATGCCGTGCCGCTCCTCGCTCCGGTCCAGGGCGCGGGCAAGTCCCTCGATGACGGTGCCGATGTCGACACCGCGGGCGGTGTGGGCCTGGGGGTCGAAGAAGATCTCGGCGTGCCGGACGCCCTGCCCGGCGGCGCGGGCGAGATAGGCGTCGGCGAGGTCGGCGAAGTCGTCCTCGGTGCGGAGGACGGCCATGAGGGCGTAGTAGAGATCCAGGAAGGACTGCAGGTCCGTGAAGGAGTAGGCCCGGCGCAGCTCGTCGGTGGTGGCGTAGGGGAGCTGTACCCCGTTGCGTTCGGCGAGGGCGAAGGCGAGCTCGGGTTCGAGGGTGCCTTCGATGTGGAGATGGAGTTCAGCCTTGGGAATGGGCACAGGAGATCACTTCGCCGGGAGCAGGGGACACGGGGCACGGGGCACGGGGCACGGGACACGCTGCTGGGACACCGTGTCGGGGAATTACTGATTCTAACGGCAACCTTTTCGGCCACGGCGGTCACTCATGGGTGAAGGATCCTCTGATGAAGGACGTCCCCTGGTGTCCAAGCCCTCCTCCGCCGCCGCCCGACACCGCCGGTCGCGTGCCGGACGCCGCACGGCAGTGTTCTCCGCCGCAGCCGTGGCTGCCGCCGGACTCGGCGCGATACCCCTGGTGATGAGCGCGCACGCCGCCACCGACCTGGCCCACCAGGTACTGCCCGCCGAGGACGGCTGGGCCGCGAGCGGCACCGGCACGACGGGTGGCTCGGACGCCGCGGCGGCGCAGATCTTCACGGTGTCGACCCGGGCTCAGCTGGTGAAGGCTCTCGGCAGCGCTTCGAACACCATCCCCAAGATCGTCCAGATCGAGGGCACCATCAATGCGAACACCGACAGCTCCGGCAGCACCGTGAGCTGCGCCGGCTACGCCTCCGGTACGGGATATTCACTGACCGCCTACCTCAAGGCGTACGCCCCGTCGTCGTGGGGCCGGAGAAAGGTGCCCTCCGGCACGCAGGAGACCGCCCGCGCCGCCGCCGCGGCCAAGCAGGCGAAGAACGTGCAGATCACGGTGCCGGCCAACACCACGATCGTGGGTGTCCCGGGGAGCAATGCCAAGATCGTCGGCGGCAACCTGATGCTGAAGAACGTCAACAACGTCATCGTGCGGAATCTGACCCTCGACAGCCCCGAGGACTGCTTCCCTCAGTGGGACCCGACGGACGGCCCGACGGGCAACTGGAACTCCGAGTACGACACCGTCACGCTGCGGGGCGCGACTCATGTCTGGGCCGACCACAACACCTTCACCGACGGCCCGATGTACGACAGCGCCGAGAAGACCTACTTCGGACGCGAGTACCAGGTGCATGATGGCCTGCTGGACATCACCAAGGGCTCGGACCTGGTGACGGTGGAGCGGAACCGTTTCACCAGCCACGACAAGACGACACTGATCGGCAGCAGCGACACGGACGACGCGAGCAAGCTGCGGGTCTCGATCCACCACAACGTCTACGCGGGAATCGTGCAGCGCGCACCGCTGGCCCGGATCGGCCAGGTGGACGTCTACAACAACTACTTCGACACCACGAAGCTCAACGGCTACGCGCACAGCTACAGCATCGACTCCCGGGCCGGCGCCCAGGTCGTCGCCCAGGACAACTACTGGAAGCTTGCCGGCGGCCGCAAAGCCTCCAGTCTCTTCAGCGGCGACGGCACCGGCGCCATCGCGGGCAGCGGCAACCTCGTCAACGGCACCGCGACCGATCTCGACGCCGCCCACAACGCCACCGCGAGCTCGTCAAAGAAGATCAAGACGACCGTCAACTGGACCCCGGCCCTCACGGC
Organism: Actinacidiphila oryziradicis; assembly: GCF_005047355.1. GTDB lineage: Bacteria > Actinomycetota > Actinomycetes > Streptomycetales > Streptomycetaceae > Actinacidiphila > Actinacidiphila oryziradicis. The sequence goes on along the minus strand of NZ_SUMC01000011.1, from coordinate 55,650 downwards.
GGGCCTGGAGTCCTCGGCCAAGAACCTGCCGATCTCGCTCGCGAGAACCACGGGCGCCGGTGTGCTCACCGCTTCCGGCGGGACGGCCGCGGTGGCGGCGGCTGCCACTGAGGACTGAGACGTCAACCAGTTGTGGGCAGGCGTTCCGCAGGGCGAACGAAGCGAGATGGGGGCACCTCCCGGCCGAAGGCCGGGGGAGGTAGCTGGGGGAGGGTGGGCACAACACCGACCACCGGCCCGCACATCGGCCACAGGCCCGCGCTACCGGCGCCGTGGCACCGGGACCCGCATCAGGTCCTGGGCCACGGTGAGCTCGCCGTCGAAGCCGGCCGCCCGCGCCTGCCGCGCGAACAACTCCGGGTCCGGGTAGCGCTGCGAAAAGTGCGTCAGCACCAAATGCCGTACCCGCCCGTTGACCGCCGCCCGCGCCGCCTGCCCCGCTGTGAGGTGGCCGTAGTCCTTGGCCAGCGCCGCGTCCTCGTCCAGAAACGTCGACTCGATGACGAGCATGTCACACCCTTCCGCCAGCGCGTCCACCCCCTTGCACTCCCGGGTGTCCATGACGAACGCGAAACGCTGCCCGCGCCGCTCCTCGCTCACCTCGTCCAGGGTGACCCCGCCGAGCACGCCTTCGCGCTGGAGCCGCCCGACGTCCGGACCGGCGATGCCGTGCGCCGCCAGCCGGTCGGGCAGCATCCGGCGGCCGTCCGGCTCGGTGAGCCGGTAGCCGTACGCCTCGACGGGGTGCGAGAGCTTCCGCGTCTCGAGTACGAACCCGGCGGTCCGGGCGAGCACGCCGTCCGCCCGCACCGGCTCCTCGCGGAGCTTGACCGTCTCGCGGTAGGCGGTCGCGTAGCGCAGCCGGTCGAAGAACCGCTGCCCGGACAGCGGGTAGTGGGCCGCCACCGGATGCGGCACCCGGTCGAGGTTGATGCGCTGGATCACCCCGGCCAGGCCCAGGCTGTGGTCGCCGTGGAAGTGCGTGACACAGATCCTGGTGATGTCGTGCGCGGCCACCCCGGCGCGCAGCATCTGACGCTGGGTGCCCTCGCCGGGGTCGAAGAGCAGGCCCTCGGTGTCCCAGCGCAGCAGGTAGCCGTTGTGGTTCCGGTGACGGGTCGGGACCTGGCTGGCGGTGCCGAGCACGACCAGTTCGCGTACGGACACAGATGCGCTACCCGGGAGGCCAGTCGAGGCCGCGCCCGCCCAGGACGTGGGCATGCGCGTGGAAGACCGTCTGGCCGGCGCCGGGGCCGGTGTTGAAGACGACGCGGTAGCCGGTGCTGTCCACCTTGTCGTCGGCGGCGACCTCGCCGGCCTCGCGCAGCAGGTCCGCGGTGATCTGCGGCTCGGCGGCGGCGAGGGAGGCGGCGTCCGGATAGTGCACCTTGGGGATGACGAGGACGTGGGTGGGGGCCTGTGGGTTTATGTCCCGGAACGCGACGGTGGTCTCGGTCTCACGGACGACGGTCGCTGGAATGCTGCCCGACACGATCTTGCAGAACAGGCAGTCTGCCTGCGGTTCTCCCGCCATGGCGTCTCCCTCTCCGGTTTTCGAGTTGATGACGTGCGATGACAACGAACGGCATCGTATCGGCGTAGGCACCCGGACGGGTCCCAGGCTAGGGCAGTGGCGGCGGGGACTTGGCCGGGGTCACCGCCAGCGCGTCGAGGGCGAGGCGGATGGCGGTGTCGAGCTGGGGGTCTCGGCCGGCGGCCCAGTCGTCGGGGGTGTGGAGGACCTCGACATCCGGGTCGACGCCGTGGTTCTCGACGTCCCAGCCCTGGCCCTCCAGCCAGAAGGCGTACTTCGGCTGGGTGACGAGGGTGCCGTCGACCAGCCGGTAGCGGGAGTCGATGCCGACGACGCCGCCCCAGGTGCGGGTGCCGACGACCGGGCCGATGCCGAGGGCCTTGATGGCGGCGTTGACGATGTCGCCGTCCGACCCGGAGAACTCGTTGGCCACGGCGACAACGGGCCCGCGCGGCGCGTCCTGCGGGTAGCTGTAGGCGGGGAGCCCACGCGGCAGGTCCCAGCCGACGATCCGCCGGGCAAGCTTCTCCACGACGAGCTGCGAGGTGTGGCCACCGCTGTTCTCCCGGACGTCGACGACCAGCCCCTCCCGGGCGACCTCGACCCGCAGATCGCGGTGGAGCTGCGCCCAGCCGGAACCGACCATGTCGGGTACATGCAGGTACCCCAGCCGCCCGCCGGACTGTTCGTGGACGTAGGCGCGCCGTCCGGCGACCCAGTCGTGGTAGCGCAGCGCCTCCTCGTCCGCGATCGGTACGACGACGGCGTGCCGTACGGCTCCGCCGCCCGCCGGGGCGATGGTGAGCTCGACGGGCTTACGGGCGGCGCCGATGAGGAGCGGGCCGGGACCGGTGAACGGGTCGACGGGGTGCCCGTCGACGGCCAGGACGGCGTCGCCCGCGCGCACGGCGACGCCGGGGGCGGCCAGTGGTGAGCGGGCCTGCGGGTCGGAGGTCTCCGAGGGCAGGACGCGGTCGATCCGCCACAGCCCCTCGGCGTCGCGGGAGATGTCGGCGCCCAGCAGACCCTGGCGGTGCAGGCCGTTCCCATGGCCGCCGGAGGGCATCACATAGGCGTGCGAGGTGTTGAGCTCGCCGACGACCTCGTAGAACAAGTCCACGAGGTCGCTGTGGGTGGCGACGCGGTCCAGGACCGGGCGGTAGCGGTCCCGTACCGCGTCCCAGTCGACGCCGCCCATGTCGGGGCGCCAGAAGTTGTCACGCATGAGACGGTGGGCCTCGTCGTACATCTGCCGCCACTCGTCCTGCGGCCGTACGGTGACGCGGATCCGCGAGAGGTCGACGGCGACATTGCTGTCGGAGTCGTCCTCCGCGGGCACCGACTTGTGGTCGGCTGAGCCGACCCGCACCCGGGTGCCGGAGGTGATGAGCACCTTGTTGCCGTCGCCACTGACCGCGAAGTCATCCGCGGAGTCGGCGAGTTCCTCGATACGGAGCTGCTTGAGGTCGTAGCGCTCCAGCGCGCTGCCGGGCGGCTCGGACTCGGGCGTGGCAAGGGCCGCGCCCAGGACTCCGCGCAGCGGATGGCGCAGCCACAGCACGCCGTCCTTGGCCGCACGGAGCGTGGAGTAGCGGGCGGCCTCGACCGGGAAGGGGATGATGCGGTCGGCGAGCCCCTCGGCGTCGACGCGGGTGACCGGCGTACGGGGCCGGTCCTCGCCCTCCCCCTCCGTCTTCCCCTTGCCGGAGTCGTCCTGACCGTCCGCTTCCTTCTTCTCCTCGGCGGCGGGGTCGACGGGACGGCCGTGCCGTTGCGGGCCGAACGGCGAAGGGGTGGTGGCCGCCAGGGTGATCAGATGCGGGCGGCAGGCGCCGAGGAAGGACAGGTCGAAGACATGCTCGTCATAGATGGGGTCGAAGGCCCGCTCGGACAGGAACGCCAGGTGCTTGCCGTCGGAGGTGAAGGCGGGCGAGAGGTCCCGGAAGCGCAGCGGAGTGGCCTCGGTGACGGCGAGATCCGCCGTGGCCGCCAGCTTCAGCTGGCGCAGCTCGCCGGGCCCCGGGTGGGACCAGGCCAGCCAGCCGGAGTCGGGCGAGAAGGTCAGGCCGGTGGCGTGCCCGTGCTCGGTCGTCTCCACGGTCCGCACCTCGCCGGTCTGCGTCTCGACGAGCAGGATCCGGCCGTCGTGCGACGCCACGGCGATCCGGTGGCCGTCCGGCGAGACGGTCATCCCCAGGACCCGGCCCAGCCGCCCCGCCGCCAGCCGGCGCGGTGGCGTGCCGGGCGCCGTGCCGGCCGCCGGGGCGACCTCCAGCGCGTCCTCGCCCTCCGCGTCGGTGACCCATACGACCTGCTGGTCGCCCTCGCCCCCGAAGGTCCGCGGCAACCGGTTCCGCACCCCCGGCCCGGCGGCGAGCGCCCGGGCCGGGCCGCTCCGGTGGGTGACCCAGTGAACGGTGCCCCGTACCTCGACCACGCTTCCGCGGCCGGTGTGGTCGGGGCGCGCGTCGTTGAGGTGGTGGGCGGCGCGGATGGGGTGCGGCTGGAGGTCGGTGCGCTGGCCGCCGAGGCGTACGTCGAGCTTGCGGGGGGTGGCTTCGGCGAGATCGTCCAGCAGCCAGAGTTCCCCGGCGCAGACGTACACGACCCGGGTGCCGTCCGTTGCCGCGTGGCGCGCGTAGAAGCCGTCGACCGGGCTGTGCCGGCGCAGCTCGGTGCCGTCCGGGAGGCTCGAATAGACCGCCCCGACGCCCTCGTGGTCGGAGAGAAAGGCGATCCTCTCCCCCACCCACATCCCGGACTCCACATTCCCGTCCAGGTCCTCATGCAGCCGCTCGAACTCCGCGCCCTCCGTGCTCCGCAGCCACAGCTTCCCCGCCGTCCCGCCCCGGTACCGTTTCCACGCCGCCGCCTCCCGGCCCATCCCGGCCGACACCAGCAGCACCGCGCCCTCCGGCCCGTACGCCACGTCCCCCACCGGCCCGTACGGCAGAGTCCGCCCCGGCGCCCCGTCCACCGGTACCGCCCACGCCCAGCTCCGGCGCGACGACGCCTGACCGTAGGCGCTGATCGCCAGCACCTCGCCCGCGGCCGTCCAGCCCCGCACCGAGGTCCGTCTGCTCCCCCAGTACGTCAGCCGCCTCGACGGCCCGCCGTCCACCGGCGCGACATGCACCTCCGGTGCGCCGTCGCGGGTCGACGTCCAGGCCACCCACTCCCCGTCCGGCGAGATCCGCGGATGATCCACCGGCATGTTGTCCGCGCTCACCCGCCACCCCCGCCCCCCGCCGAGCGGCGCCACCCAGACGTCGTCCTCGGCCGTGAACGTGATCAACTCGCCGTGCAGATGCGGATACCGGAGGTACGAAGGCTGCGTCACGTCGCCACATTAACCACGAATCGGCCTCATGACGACCGTTTTGGATCTACGATCTGCTCGCCACCGGGGCCATTCCGGCGGATCATGGGCGGTCACCGCGCCGGCGCGTGACATCAGCCGCTCTGCGGCGGGCGCGGCGGCGGCGAAGGGATCGTTCATGATCCGCCGGAATGGGCGGCCCGAAGTGGGCCGTCTTTCCCCATGGTGTGCTGCGAGAAGCCCTACGGGATGGCTCTTAGAGGGCCCGGCAGTAGGCGGGGTGGGTGAAGGAGCGGGGCGAGGGCCGAGTCTGGCAAGGCGGAGGAGGAAGACACAGCGGAGCTGCGGCGACCGACGACAACGCCGCCAGGCGAGCCCGCCGACGGAGTCGGCTGATGTCACAGCTCGGCCCGCGACGCCGCCCCGCCTACTGCCGGGCCCTCTTAGCCCCAGCGGCCTGTGCGGCCCAGCAGCAGCGCCGTAGCGGCGACCCCCGCCGTGGAGGTCCGGAGCACGGTCGGGCCCAGGCGGTACGGTTTGGCCCCCGCCGCGGCGAAGGCGTCGATCTCGTCCGGCGAGACACCGCCCTCGGGGCCGACGACGAGGACGAGGTCGCCGTCGTCCGGCAGCGGGGCAGCAGCCAGCGGCTCCGCGCCCTCCTCGTGCAGGACCGCGGCAAAATCGGCGGCGCCGAGCAGCCCAGCGACCTGACGGGTCGTCATGGCATCGGCCACGTCAGGGAACCGCAGCCGCCGCGACTGCTTCGCGGCCTCCCGCGCGGTGGAACGCCATTTCGCCAGAGCCTTGGCGCCGCGCTCGCCCTTCCACTGGGTGATGCAGCGCGCAGCCGCCCACGGCACGATCGCGTCCACGCCGGTCTCGGTCATGGTCTCCACGGCGAGCTCGCCGCGGTCGCCCTTCGGCAGTGCCTGGACGACAGTGATACGGGGCCGGGGCTCCGGCTCGGTCCGTAGCTCATCGACGGCGACCTCCAGCTCGTCCTTGCCGGAGACCGCGGCGACGGAGCCGTAAGCCGCCCTCCCCCGCCCGTCCGTGAGGACGATCTCCTCCCCGACCCGCAGCCGGCGCACCGACACCGCGTGCCGGCCCTCGGGGCCGGACAACACGATCCGGTCGCCGCTGAGCCGCCCGGGCTCGACGACAAAGACCGGCGCGGTCACGATGCGGCCATCGCGTTGCGGGCGGCGTCGAGTTCGTCGGCCAGGAGCTCGACGAGCTGGCCGGCGGGCAGGTCACGGGCGAGACGGTGGCCCTGGCCGGCCCACAGGGCCATGGCCTGCGGGTCACCGGCCGCGGCGGCGGCCTTGCGCAGGGGCGACGTCAAGTGGTGGACCTGCGGATACGCCGCCGGGGCATACCGTCCGTGCTCGCGCATGAAGCGGTTGACGAGACCCCGCGCAGGACGGCCGGAAAAGGCCCGGGTGAACTCGGTGTGAGTGAAGACGGGATCCGTGACGGCCCGCTTGTGCAGGGCGCTTGCGCCGGACTCGGGGCAGACCAGGAACGCGGTGCCCAACTGGGCGGCGTCCGCGCCGATCGCCAGCACCGACGCGATCTGGTCGCCGCGCATCAGGCCGCCGGCCGCGATGACCGGCACCTCCACCGCCTCGCGGACCTGCGGGACGAGCGCCAGGAGGCCGACGGCCGCGCCGTCGAGCCGCGGGTCGTCGCGATGGGTGCCCTGGTGGCCGCCCGCCTCGATGCCCTGGACGCACACCGCCCCCGCACCCGCCCGCTCGGCGGTCTGCGCCTCGGCGACAGAAGTGACGGTGACCACGGTCAACGTCCCGGCCTTGGCCAGCGAGGCCAGCGCCTTGCCGCTCGGACAGCCGAAAGTGAAGCTCACCACCGGCACCGGATTGTCGACAAGGATGGACAGCTTGGCCTCGTACGCGTCATCCGTGCCCGAGTCGGGGTCCCCGAGGGACGTCTCGTACCAGGCCGCTTCCCCCGCCAGCTGCTCCGCGTAGACCTCGACGGCGGAGCGGTCGGAGGTGTGCGGCTGCGGCATGAACAGGTTCATCCCGAATGGCTGCTGGGTGAGGCTCCGGACCTGCTTGATCTCCTCGTACATGGCCTCGGGGGTCTTGTACCCAGCGGCGAGAAAACCCAGCCCGCCCGCCTCGCACACGGCAGCGGCAAGCTTTGGGCTGGACGCCCCGCCCGCCATCGGGGCCTGAACGATCGGATACAGGGCGAGTTCGGAGAGCTCGGACATGAGCTCATCGTTTCACGTCGCCCTCGCCGGGCTGGCCGGGGCGGTGCCGGGTCCCCCCGTTCGGGGGTGCCGTTTGTCCGGCCGGACCGGCGCGGCGGGGTGCTCCGGCGCTGGCGTGCCGGTTCCGCGCCCCCTCTGCGGTGGTTGCCGGGAGGTGCCCCCACAAGCGCCGGACGGGCTTGGTGGTCGTGCTGGCCGGCACGCGATGTTGTGGTCGGGGTCGGGGCCGCTGTGGGGTGATCTCCTCGGGGCTCGCGCGTGCGGGTCCACAGCCCGCTTGCCCGGGGTGCACGCGCTCGTCCCCTGCGGGGACACCCCGGCGCGTCCCCTCCCAGCCGGACAAGCGCGTGACGGCCTCGCCGTGGCGGAGACCGTAAAACCAAAGGCACCGCACCCGGTGGTTTGGACCCCAAGGAACCACGCACCGCAAGGCGCTGAACCGGGCCGAAGGGGGCGGTGCAGGGGTGTGTCCCCGCAGACTGTGTCGCCCAAGTGCCGGCGGCGATGGCGCAAAGAACGCCGGGTCCTGGCACACAGTCGTGGGGGCACCTCCCGGCCGAAGGTTGGGGGAGCGAGTCACCCCGGAGGCGCCACCGACCCAACCACCGAACAAAGCGCACCCCACCCCCGGCGCAGGGCGCCAAAACTCAGCGCCCGTTAAACGCGTCCTTCAGCCGCGAGAACAGCCCCTGCTGGCCCGGCTGGAAGTGGCCCGACGGCCGCTCCTCGCCGCGCAGCTTGGCGAAGCGGCGGAGCAGCTCCTCCTGGTCGGGGTCGAGCTTGCTGGGGGTCTGGACCTCTACGTGGACGATGAGATCCCCACGCCCGCCGCCCCGCAGATGGGTGATTCCACGCTGGTGGAGGGGGACGGACTGGCCGGACTGGGTGCCGGGCCGGATGTCGACCTCCTCCAGGCCGTCCAGCGTCTCCAGCGGACACTTCGTGCCGAGAGCCGCGGCCGTCATCGGCAGAGTGACCGTGCAGTGGAGATCGTCACCACGCCGCTGGAACACCGCGTGCGGCAACTCGCGGATCTCGACGTAGAGGTCACCGGCGGGGCCGCCGCCGGGCCCGACCTCGCCCTCGCCGGCGAGCTGGATCCGGGTGCCGTTGTCGACGCCGGCCGGAATCTTGACGGTGAGGGTCCGCCGGGAGCGAACGCGCCCGTCGCCCGCGCACTCGGGGCACGGAGTGGGCACAACCGTACCGAACCCCTGGCACTGCGGACACGGCCGCGAGGTCATGACCTGGCCGAGGAAGGACCTCGTGACCTGGGAGACCTCGCCGCGGCCGCGGCACATGTCGCAGGTCTGGGCGGCGGTGCCCGGCGCCGCGCCCTCGCCGGAGCAGGTGGCGCAGGTCACAGCCGTGTCGACCTGGATGTCCTTGGTGGTGCCGAAGGCGGCCTCGTCGAGCTCGATCTCCAGCCGGATCATCGCGTCCTGGCCGCGCCGCGTCCGCGAGCGCGGTCCACGCTGGGACTGCTGCCCGAAGAAGGCGTCCATGATGTCGCTGAAGTTGCCGAACCCGGCCCCGAAGCCACCCGGCCCGCCGGCGCCCGCGCCACCGCCGTTGGCGGAGAGCGGGTCGCCGCCGAGGTCGTAGACCTGCTTCTTCTGCGGGTCGGAGAGCACCTCGTAAGCGGCGTTGATCTCCTTGAACCGCTCCTGGGTCTTCGGATCCGGATTGACATCCGGGTGCAGCTCGCGCGCGAGGCGGCGGAAGGCCTTCTTGATCTCGTCCGGGCCCGCATCGCGGCGCACACCCAGGACGGCGTAGTAGTCCGTCGCCACTTACGACTCCGCCAGGATCTGTCCGACGTAACGTGCCACTGCGCGTACCGCTCCCATCGTTCCGGGGTAGTCCATGCGGGTCGGTCCGACCACGCCGAGTTTGGCGACGGCCTCCTCGCCCGAACCGTAGCCGACCGCGACGACGGATGTGGAGTTGAGGCCCTCGTGGAAGTTCTCATGACCGATACGTACGGTCATGCCCGAGTCCTTGGCCTCCCCCAGCAGCTTGAGAAGCACCATCTGCTCCTCCAGCGCTTCCAGCACCGGGCGGATCGTCAACGGAAAATCATGATTGAACCGGGTGAGGTTCGCCGTGCCGCCGAGGATGATCCGCTCCTCGGTCTCCTCGACGAGCGTCTCCAGCAAGGTGGCGAGGACGATCGACACGGCGGGCCGGTCGTCCTGCTCGAAGCTGTCCGGCAGATCCTGCAGCAGCGGTGGGACATCGGCGAACCGCCGCCCCACCACCCGGCTGTTCAGCCGGGCCCGCAGATCGGCCAGCACGGTCTCGCCCACCGGGGCGGGGCAGTCCACCAGCCGCTGCTCGACCCGCCCGGTGTCCGTGATCAGTACGAGCATGACGCGGGCCGGTGAAAGCGCGAGCAGCTCGACATGGCGCACGGTGGAGCGGGTGAGCGAGGGGTACTGGACGACAGCGACCTGCCGGGTCAGCTGCGCCAGCAGCCGCACCGTACGGGTCACGACGTCGTCGAGGTCGACCGCGCTGTCGAGGAAGTTCTGGATCGCCCGCCGCTCGGCCGTGGACAGCGGCTTGACGCCCGCGAGCTTGTCGACGAAGAGCCGGTACCCCTTGTCGGTGGGTACCCGCCCGGCGCTGGTGTGGGGCTGGTGGATGTAGCCCTCGTCCTCCAGCACCGCCATGTCGTTGCGGACGGTCGCGGGTGACACGCCGAGGCTGTGCCGCTCCGTGAGTGCTTTGGAGCCGACCGGCTCCTCGGTGCCCACATAGTCCTGGACGATCGCACGCAGCACTTCGAGCCGCCGTTCACTGAGCATCGCGTACACCTCCAGTCCGCCATTCGGCCGTCACCTGGCACTCTTCCGTTTTGAGTGCCAACTCCCCGCAGTCAGTGTACGGCGCAGTAGCAAGGCCACGGCAAGGCCAGGTCCGAACCGCCCCGCGAACCACTTGTCATGACCGCCGTGATCCGCCATGACCGGCCACGCTACCGGCAACTTCAGGCCACCGGCGATACCTTCACCCCGTGGACAGCGACAGCACACGCAGAGACCTCGGCGGCTGGGAGCACCTCGCCCCCGGCGTCGCACGGCGCCGGCTCCCATTCCTGGACGTAACGATCGGGATCGTCGTCGGGGACGAGGGCGTGCTCATGATCGACGCCGGCTCCACCCCACGCGAGGGCGAGGAGCTCCGGCAACAAGTGATGGAGCTCACCGGACGGCCGGTCAGCCACATCGTGCTCACCCACGGCCACTTCGACCATGTGCTCGGCGCCTCCGTCTTCCCGCACGCGCAGGTGTACGGGGAGATGTCCCTCGACGGCTACCTGGAGCGCGGCGGGGTCACGCTGCGCGACGACGCTGTGGCGCACGGCGTCGCCCCGGACGAGGCCACCGAGGCCATCGAGGCCCTGGTCCGGCCGGGCAATCTCATCCACGAGCGGTACGCGCTCGACCTCGGCGGCGCCCGAGAGGTGCTGCTGGTGCACCCCGGCGGCGGCCACACCACGCACGACCTCGTCGTGGTCGTGCCCGGCACGCCCGCTGTCGTCTTCTGCGGTGACCTCGTCGAGGAGTCCGGCGAGCCGCAGGCGGGCCCCGACTCACTGGCCCGGCAGTGGCCCGCGACCCTGGACCGGCTGCTGCGGCTGGGCGGCGAGACCGCGCTCTATGTACCGGGACACGGCGCGGTGGTCGACGCGCGGTTCGTCCGGGCGCAAAGGGACGAACTGGCCGCCCGTTTCGGTGTGTCGTAACCACCGGCGTGTCGTAGCCAGGCGTAAAGCAGCCGCTCTGAACAGCCGCCGCTACGATCCCTGCCATGCGCAGCAGGAGTTACGGCCCGGATCTCACCCCGCCCTGGAAGAAGAGCGTCCCGGCCCCGGAAGCCGCCGCCGAGCCGGGCCTGGTGGTCGAGGAGGCCGACAGCGGCTTCTGCGGCGCCGTAGTCCGCTGCGAGAAGACGGCCGAGGGCCTGACGGTGACTCTGGAGGACCGCTTCGGCAAGCACCGGGTCTTTCCGATGACCCCGCGTGGATTCCTGCTCGAAGGGCGCCCCGTCACGCTCGTACGGCCAGGGCCAGGAGCCGGTGTCGGCGCCCCGCGTGCGCCCCGGCTGACGGCCTCCGGGTCCATCGCGGTGCCGGACGCACGTGCCCGGGTGGCCCGCGCGGGGCGGATCTATGTGGAGGGCCGGCACGACGCGGAGCTCGTCGAGCGGGTCTGGGGCGACGACCTGCGGATCGAGGGCGTCGTGGTCGAGTACCTCGAAGGCATTAACGACCTCCCCGCCATCGTGGCCGGTTTCTCGCCCGGTCCCGACGCCCGGCTCGGCGTCCTTGTCGACCATCTGGTCCCGGGTTCCAAGGAATCCCGGATCGCCGCCGAGGTGACGGACGCGAATGTGCTCGTCGTCGGGCATCCCTATATCGACGTGTGGGAGGCCGTGAAGCCGTCCTCGGTCGGCATTCCCGGCTGGCCGTCCGTCCCGCGCGGGCAGGACTGGAAGACCGGTGTCTGCCGGGCACTGGGCTGGGAGCCGAATACAGGGGCCGCCTGGCAGCGCATCCTGTCCTCGGTCCGTTCCTACAAGGATCTGCAGCCGGAACTCCTGGGCCGGGTGGAGGAATTGATCGATTTCGTCACGATGCCCTGATTGCGCTCTACACGGACCGGCATCTGGGTATATGAGTGTCCCTCAGCTACGGCGTTGCGGGGGAGGCACATATGGCGCCCGAAGTCTGGCGTGGCACGGTGGAGGTCGAAGCGGCCGAGTCCGTATTCGATCTGCTTGAACGACTGATCGACGACTACCCGAGGAACGGGCCGCTACTGCCGCTCGTCGTCCTCCAGGCGGCGGAATCCGACCGCCCCGGCGTCCTGGAGCGGCGGGTACGGGAGATCGTGCACTTCGTCCAGAAGGCCCAGCAGCCACGGGGGCTGCTCTCGAAGCTGCTGGAGGACAGTGACCACGGCGAGGGCCCGTACGCGGGCGCCGTGGCCAGGGTGCGCGAGCTGAGCGAGCACCCGTGGGAGAACCAGACCCGCTCGCAGTACCGGCCCTTCACCTTCCCGCGCTCCCGGCTGCTGTCCGCCATCGAACAGGCGGCCTCCGAGGCCGACGACGCGGTCGGCCGCAGACCACTGACCACCGCCGACCGCAGAGCCCGGCTCCTGGCCCGGCTCGCCGAGCTGCGCTGGCGGCCGGGGGCCAGCCGGCGGATAGCCGGGCTGCAGGACTCGATACGGTCCGCTCTCAACCCGTCCGGGTTCGCCGGGGCCATCTTCCTCGCGGGCTTCAGCGTGCTGCTCGGCGCGGCCGGCTGGCAGACCGCGATGGGCGTCGGCGTCGGGGCCTTCGCGGCCTTCACGGCCATAAGGTGGCTGGCCCGCAAGGCCCCGCCGCTGCTGTGGCTGCGCCACGCGAGCCAGTGGTTCGCCACCACCACCTTCCTCGCCCCCTCGGCCGCCCGGCCGCAGACCGGCGAGTGGTCGCGCTGGCGGCCGACCAAGTCCTGGGAGACCATCCAGGGGCGCGCCTTCGCCGTCGCCGAGCAGTTCGTCGCCGCCGAGTCCCGCACAGAGTCCGAGGAACGTGCCAAGGCCCGCCAGTTCTACCTGGAGCTGCGGGTGCTGGCCCTGCTGGAGGACTTGCGGTACAACTTCCGCCCCCGCTCCCTCGACCTGCGGCGGCGCAAGCGCACCGTGCCGCCCGTGGTCTTCCTCCCGCACGCCACCGCGACCAATGGCGGCATGCTGCTGCTCCGCGCCATCAGCAACGTACGCAGCCGCCGCAGCGAGGTCGATCCGCTGCTCGTGCTGGCCGCCATCCCCGCCACCGAGGCCCTGCGGCCCCGCGCGGAACCCGCCGACGGCGACTTCGCCGGTGACGACGACGAGCAGCCCTCGGGGCCGTACGCCCGCTACGAGCAGTGGGTGGTGAACCTCAGCGTCGGTCAGTCCCCGAGCCTGGCCCCCCGGCTGCCGTGGATCCTCTGGCTGCCGCTCGCCGCCGACCAGCTGCGCCCCCGCCCCGTGCAACGCTCCACCACCCGCATCCGGCGGACCGCCACCAGGGTGCTGTGGTCCCGGACCGGCCTCGGCGTCGTTCTCGCAGCCGCCCTCGCCCTCGGCTCCTTGGCCAACGTCCGAATATCCCACCATTACTGCGACGGCCAGCTCATCGGCTCCAACACCGACTCGGTGTGGCTCCCCGACCGCGCGGGTCACAAGGAGTGCATCGGCGTCGCCACCGGCGGCGTGCTCTTCGCCAAGCGCAGCGGGCTCGAGCTGGACGGCTCGGGCAAGGGCGTCACCTTCGCCAAGGTCGAGCAGGCGGTCCGCGCGGAGAACGCGACGGTCAAAAGCAGCAAGAAGATCGCCACCATCGTCTACGCGGGCCCGCTCACCCCGGGCAACGACAGCGCCAAGAAGGGGCTTGAGGAGCTGACCGGCGTCTACCTCTACCAGCACGAGAGCAACAGCTCGAACTACGAGGTCAAAATCAGGGTGCTGCTCGCCAATGGCGGCAACGACATGCTCAATACGACGGCCATGGTGAACTCCATCGTCCGGCTGGCGGCGCAGGACCACAGCATCGTCGGAGTCGTCGGCATGGGACGTGACACGGACTTCAGCGACCCCGCCACCAAGGCCCTGGCACGGGCCGGGCTGCCCGTCGTCGACACCACCAACTCCGGCAGCTACTTCGCGAAGAGCTACGCCAACTACTTCGGGCTGGCCGCGACCGACGACGAAGAGGCCCAGGCCATGCTGGGGATAGCCAGGCGTCAGGCCCAGCAGGGGCCGAAGAAGTACTCCGTCGTGCTCTCCCGGAAGACCGTCACCAACGATCACGACCGGTACGCCACGGAGCAGCGGCGCGTCGGCACGAACATGCTGCGGGAAGCGGGCTTCGTCCCCAACAACAGCCAGAGCTACGAGCTCGGTGAGAATGGATCGGCCAACCTCCAGGGGCCGGTCGCCGCGATCTGCAGCGCCGCCCATGTGCCCGACGCGCTGTACTTCGCCGGGCGCGTGGAGGACATACCCGTGCTCATGGACCAGCTGAACCAGACATCGGGCTGTTCCGACAAGCAGATCACCGTCTACACCGGCGATGACATCTCCAAGAACCAGGACACCGTCAACGCGCCCAATGTGACGGTCTACTACACCTCGCTCGCCCCCATGGATCAGGGCAAGGGCAATTTCTACCCCCGGGCGCGGGAGACGTTCCAGGAACTGGATGCGCAACAGACCGCTGCGGCGAATCCCTGGTACAAGGACAAGGTCTTCGCGAGCGGTCAGATCGTGTTGGCGTACGAGGCGACAGCCGCCATGTACACGGCCGCCTCACGCGGCGGTGAGGCGCACAACGCCGCAGAGACCTGGGGCAATCTGCGCAACGTCATGATCGAAAACATGCCTACCGGGACGGTCACTTTCACCGGCACCCAGCCGTACCAGCCCCAGGACGTGCACGGCATCGATGTGATCCGCGTCTGGTACCCCCCAGGCAAGGTCGAAGCCAGTTCCAGGATCCTCTGCGGTCGTGGCTCCGGTCTTCGTACCCCGAAGCTCACGGAGCTCAACTGCCCCTCGCAGTAGACCCTGGTCAGACCCCCTAATCAACCAGATCCCGTACGACGGCGTCCGCGAGCAGCCGCCCGCGCAGGGTGAGGACGGCGCGGCCGTCCTCGTAGGGGCCGGACTGCAGGAGCCCGTCCGTCAGAGCGCGGGCTGCTGCACGGGCCCCGGCGGGGGCGAGCAGGTCCAGCGGGCACCCGGCGGCGAGCCGCAGCTCCAGCAGGATCCGCTCCACCCTGCGGTCCTCGTCCGTCAGCAGTTCGCGGCCGGCGCCGGGCGTGCGGCCCTCCGCGAGGGCCTGGGCGTACGCCCCTGGGTGCTTGACGTTCCACCAGCGGACGCCGCCGGCATGGCTGTGTGCGCCCGGCCCGGCGCCCCACCAGTCCGCGCCCGTCCAGTACAGCTCGTTGTGCCGGCAGCGGCCGGCGGCCGAGGTCGCCCAGTTCGAGACCTCGTACCACTCGAATCCGGCGGCGGCGAGCGCCTGTTCGGCGATCAGATAGCGGTCGGCGTGGACGTCGTCGTCCGTCATCGGCACCTCGCCGCGGCGGATCCGGCGGGCGAGCTGGGTGCCCTCCTCGACGATCAGGGCGTAGGCGGAGATGTGGTCGGGCCCCGCGCCGGTCGCCGCGTCCAGCGACGCCCGCCAGTCGTCGTCGGACTCGCCGGGGGTGCCGTAGATCAGGTCCAGGTTGATGTGCTCGAAGCCCGCCGCCCGCGCCTCGGCGACACAGGCCTCGGGCCGGCCCGGGGTGTGCCGCCGGTCCAGCACCTGGAGCACATGCTGCCGGGCGCTCTGCATGCCGAAGGAGACCCGGTTGAAGCCGCCGGCCCGCAGCCGGTCCAGATACGCCGGGTCGACGGATTCTGGGTTGGCCTCGGTGGTGATCTCCGCGTCGTCCGTGAGGCCGAATTCGTCCCGGATCGCCGCCAGCATCCGCGCCAGGTCGGCGGCGGGAAGAAGGGTCGGTGTGCCGCCGCCGACGAAGACGGTCTCGACCCGGCGCGGGTCGTCGCCGAGGACCTTCCGGGCCAGCCGGATCTCGTCGATGAGTGTGTCGGCGTAGTTCTCGCGCGAGGCGAGGGCTCCGCCGGAGCCGCGCAGCTCACTGGCCGTATACGTGTTGAAGTCGCAGTAGCCGCAGCGGGTGGCGCAGTACGGGACGTGCAGATAGAACCCGAGCGGCCGGTCCGCCGCCCCGGCGAGCGCGCTCGCGGGCAGCGCTCCGTCCTCGGGCACGGGCTCGCCGTCAGGCAGTACGGAAGGCATGCGATCCATTGTCGCAACCTTTGACGCCGGTCTCGCACCGCGCGGCCCCAGGGCCGGTCTTTCGTGGCGGACGATTCGACAACGCGGCGAGCGTGCGTGCCTGGGCGCACCTCCCAGCCGCCAGGCCCGGGGGAGCGTCGCGGGCAGGGCGGCCCCCGCCGAGGTGAATTCGCAGAGTATCCACACGGACACGGTTAGTATGGGCAGTTGTGGCCGGTCAGGAAGTCCAGCAGGAAACCCAGGCACTCCAGAACCCCGACGCCGTGCGCGTGCTGATCGTCGACGATCACCCGCTGTTCCGCTCGGGCCTGCGCGCGGCGCTGGAAAGCGCGGACGGCGTCGAAGTGGTCGCGGAGGCCGAGACCGCCGGGGCGGTGCCCGGCGCGGTGGCGCGGCACCGGCCGGATGTAGTGGTGATGGACGTGTCGCTGCCGGACGCCTCCGGTATCGAGGCCACCCGGCGGCTCATGGACGGCGACACCCCGGTGCCGGTGCTGATGCTGACCATGTCCGACGACGACGGCAGCCTGCTCGCGGCGCTGCAGGCCGGGGCCCGCGGCTACCTGGTGAAGGGTGCCGGGCGGGACGAGGTGCTCTACGCGGTACGTACCGTCGCGGCGGGCGGCGCGGTCTTCGGGAAGGTCATGGCGGACCGCATCACACCGCTGATCACCGGGGGCCGGCAGCGCGCCGCGGAAGCCCTGTTCCCCGCGCTCACCGTGCGGGAGTGCGAGGTGCTCACCCTGGTCGCGCGCGGGTACGACAACCGGCGGATCGCCCGTGAGCTGTATGTGGCGGAGAAGACCGTACGCAACCACGTCACGCACATCTTCGAGAAGCTCCAGGTGGCCACCCGCGCGGAGGCGGTGGCCCTCGCCCGCGACATGGGCCTCGGTGACGAGCGCTGACAGCGGCCGACAGCGGAGCGCCCGGCCGGCGCACCCGGTCCGGAACCGGGACCGGGACCGGGACGGGACAACCGCCCCGTGCGCCCGGGACTGTCCGGGCCGGAGGGTGGAGCCCCGACCGCCCACGGCGGCCCGCTGTCAGGAGGGCCATGAGCGCACCCGACTCGACTCTCGCCCGCGCCTGCGCCTGCGCCGCGTGCGGCCTGGCACTGCTGTCCGCCGCCGTGTGGGTGGTGCTGGCGCTCACGCACCTGGACGACCCCGGGCTGCGGGACTCCGGGCTCGGGGATTACGGGATCTACGTGGTGGTGGGAACCGGATTCGCCCTGTCCGGGGTCTTCGCCACGACCCACCGCTCCGGCCGCGCCGTGGGCGTGCTGCTGTTGTCCGCCGGACTGGCCCTGACGCTGGCGCACGCGGTGTCGATCACCGCGGCCCTGATCCGGCCGGGGCCGGGACCCGTCACCGCTGTCGTCACCCTCGTGATGGCCGCCGACACCCTCTACTTCTTCGTCATCTTCGCGCTGCCCCTGTGGCTTCCCTCCGGACGGCTGCCGGGCCCCCGGCGGGGCAGGGTGTACGCGGTCGCCGTCACCGGATGGAGCGTGCTGGAGGAGTACTACGACACCGGTACGTCGGCCGACTGGTACGGGCTGCCGAACCCGTACCAGCGAGGGATGTGGGGAGACCTGGCAGGCCGGGCGGACTCCGCGCTGGGTAAGCCGGTGATGATCGTCCCGCTGGCGATCCTGCTGGTCAGCCTCACGGTCCTGCTGGTCCGCCGGCCCCGCGCCACCGGGCCGCATCCGCTGCGGCACGCGGCCCTGCTGCTGCCCTATCTGCTCTGGGTCGGCGTGATCTTCCTCGGCTACTACGTCGGCCTGCGCGGCACGCCCGCCCGGGTGGTCTACTACGCCGACGCCGCCGTGTGGCCGCTCACGCTGGGATACGTCTTCGCCCGGGACCGGTCCACTCACCCGGACCGCTCCACCCGCCGGGTGCTGGCCGCCTTCGTCCTCGCCGTCTGCCTGATCGCCGCGTACACCGCACTGGCCCTGGCGCTGTCCCGCTCGCTGCCCGGGGCGCGCACCACCGGCGCGCTGGCGCTGGCCGGGGCCGCCCTGGCGATCGGGCTCGTGCTGCGCCCGACCGGACGCTGGGCGCTGCGGGTCGTCGACCGGTTCTACTACGGCGAACGGGCCCGCCCCTACCATGTCGTGCGCGACCTCGCCGAGCGGCTCAGCCGGGCCGTGGGGCCGGGCGACGCACCACGGCTGCTGAGCGAGACCGTGGTCCGCACGCTCAGGCTGCCCGGCGCCCGGGTCGTCGTCCACACCCGCGCCGGCCCCCGGGAGCTGGCCGTCGCGGGGGACCCGGGCCCGGACTGCGTGGTCTTCCCGCTCACGTACGAGGGCGCCTCCATCGGGCACCTGCTCGTACCGCCCCGGCCCGGCGACCGGACGCTGGACCGCCAGGACCATGGCGTCCTGCGCTTCCTGGCCGACCAGGCGTCCCCCGCCATCGCCTCGCTACGGCTCTACGAAGACCTCCAGGCGAGCCGGGAGCAGCTCGTCATCACCCGCGAGGAAGCCCGCCGCCGGCTGCGCCACGATCTGCACGACGGGCTGGGACCGACGCTGTCCGCGCTGCGCCTCCAGGTGGACACCGCCCGCGCGGCGGTCACCGCGGGATCCCCGGCCGTGCTGCCGCTGCTGGACGTGTCCGAGGGCATCGGGCAGGCCATCGTGGAGTTGCGCCGGATCACCGACGGCCTGTCCCCGGCGGCCCTGGACCGGCTCGGCCTGCCCTGCGCCCTGCGACAGCTCGCGGAGCGGCTGGGCGGCCGGTCGGCGGGGCGTCCGCAGATCGACGTCATCGTGCACCCCGATCCGCTGCCGCCGCTGCCGGCCGCGGTGGAAGTGGCCGTCTACCGGATCGGCGGCGAGGCGCTGAACAACGTCGTACGGCACTCCGGGGCGGCACACGCCCTGCTGGCGGTGCGGTTGGCGCCCGGCGCGATCACGGTCGAGGTCAGCGACGACGGCTGCGGGCTCCCCCCGCACCGTACGGGCGGCGGCGTGGGGCTGCGGTCGATGGCCGAGCGGGCGGAGGAGCTCGGCGGCAGTTTCACGGCCGAGAACGGCCCCCTGGGGGTGGTGGTGCGCGCCTCGATCCCGCCGGTCGGCGGTGCCCTTACGGGTGGCTCTGGGTCCATTTCATGACCTGTGCCACATGCGCCTGGGACATCGGGCGGGCAAATCTTGGAGCACTGGATGACCGGTCACAACGTATGGAGGTTCGCGATGTCACGGAAGGCCCGCCGGATGAACATCATGGCACTTTCGCTGTCGGCTCTGGCCGCTGCCGCCGCGGTGACATTTCCCTGGATCAGGGAAATGCGGCGGCTCCGGGTCCTGGGGGCACCCGGGGACGAGGACGGTGGCGGCGGCAACGGTGGTGGCGGCGGCGACAAGGACCGCAAGAGCCCGCCCCAGCCGGACCACTGCTCGCCGGGAAAGCCCTGCACCAAGTGAAGGGACGGCGACGAGATGCGTGCCCCGCAGTGACGGAACGACAACGGAACCAGCAGGGCCGCGAGGCTGGTCGAAGGGGTCCGCAGCGAACCGCCCATGCCGACGACGAGCACCGGGTGCGCCATCCTGGTCCATCCCTTCCGTGGGATCGGTGAGCTGTTGGTCGTTGCGTACGAATGGAAACCCGCCCACCTCGGACCGGACCACCCGCACGACGGGTGCCGCCACCAGGTACGCGAACGCGGGCAACCAGCGCACCCAACACCGTTCGGGACACGCGCACCGAGCCAGGACACACTCCCGCTCAGCGCTGAGGAACGGTCAGAGCACCTCCAACGGTACGGGCCCGCTGGGCGGCGGGAACGCCTCGTCGAGGACGGCGAGCACCTCCGCAGGCAGCCGGAGGTCCGCCGCGCCGCGGTTCTCCCGGACGTGCTCCGGCCGTCCGGACCGCGGGATCGCGGCCACACCCTGTTCGAGCACCCACGCGAGCGCCACCTGGGCGGGAGAGGCCCCGAGGCTCCGGGCCACGGCCCGCAGGGTCTCGGCGCGCAGCAGCCGCCCCTGCTCGATGGGCGAGTACGCCATGACGGCCACCCCGTTCCGGCGGCACCAGGGGAGCAGGTCCCACTCGATGCCGCGTCGGGTCAGGTTGTAGAGCACCTGGTCGAGCGCCACCGCGCCGCCGCCGGGCAGGGAGGTCAGCTCGACCATGTCGGCGGCATCCAGATTGCTCACCCCCCAGTGGCGGATCTTTCCCGCGGCCACCAGGTCGGCGAATCCGGCGAGGGTCTCCTCCAGCGGGAACCGTCCGCGCCAGTGCAGCAGATAGAGGTCCAGCCGATCCGTACCGAGCCGCCGCAGGCTGCCCTCGCAGGCGGAGACTGTGCCCCGGCGGCTCGCGTGGCCGGGAAGCACCTTGCTGACCAGGAAGACCTCCTCACGGCGCCCGTCGATGGCCTCCCCGACGAGTTCCTCGGCGGCGCCGTCGCCGTACATCTCCGCCGTGTCGACGACGGTCATGCCGAGGTCCAGGCCCAGCCGCAGGGCAGCGATCTCGTCGCCACGCCGGCTCGGGTCCTCGCCGAGATACCAGGTGCCCTGCCCGAGAGCCGGGATCTCCTCCCCCGAGGGGAGCGGAATCGTGCGCATCACTGCTGTCGTCATGCCTGCCCTCCCGGCAGCTGGGGCCTGTTCGGCCGATTTCCGTGGGCAAGGGAGCGGCCCGCCGTGCTGCGGCACCTTGGGGGAGGCTGATGTCCGCAGCGGCGCCTGCGATCGCAAGGCGCCGGGTTGCCGTCATAGCGGAGCTACCAGAGCGTTCCGGCAATGCCACGATCTCCCCCCGACTACCGCTGGGAGGGCCGCCCGGGCCGTGCCGGATCGCGGCGTACGGCTTCTTCAGCCCATCATCACCGGCACAGTCGTGCAACTCAGCGTGTTTGATCTTCACCGGACCCATCAAGCCCGGCGCCGGAGGGTACTCGTGTTCAGCGTTAAGAGGCCGCGCGGCCCCTAAGCGTGCTCGTGTCCGGGGTCCCCGCCGTGTCCCATGCCGGGATCCGTGTCCATCACCGCTCCCGGCATGACCGAGAAGGGCCGCATCATCCCGGCGTCCTCGTGCTCCAGGATGTGGCAGTGGTACATGAACCGCCCTGTGGCGCCGCCGAAGCGGCCCGCGACGGAGACCATCGTGCCGGCCGGCACCCTGATGACGTCCTTCCAGCCCTGCTCGGCCGGTTCGATGTCCAGCGGCCCGGTGTAGGCGACCGGCGCGTCCTTCGCCGTACCGCCGCCGGCGGGGAGGAACGCCGCCGTGTCGTAACCCTCGACGGACAGGGCCTGGAAGCGGATGAGGTGGATGTGGATGGGGTGCAGGATCCCGCTGACGTTGAGGATCTTCCACTGCTCCCAACCGTCGAGGCGGACATGCCAGTTGAGGGTGTCGTCGAAGCGGGACGCCAGTCGCTGGTACGTCTTGGTGACGCCCTTGTCGTCCTTGACCTGGACGATGCCGTCCAGCACGGTGCCGGGCCCGGTGGGCGCCTGGCCCGCGTCGGCTTCCGCCATCTCCCACAGCCCGAGGGTGCCCTCCTTGTCGGCGGCCAGCATCAGCATGCGGTGCTCGTGCGCGGCCACATTGTCGTGGGTGAGGCGCAGGAAGCCCGCGGAGAGCGTCGCAGGGAGCCGGAACGGGTCGTCGGCCGGGGCGTCGGCCACCCGGAACTCCATGACATCGGGCTCGGGGAGCCGGGCGCCGGGCAGTGGATCACCGGGGCGTACGCCGTCGGGGAGCGGATCGCCGCGGAACGGGGCCTGCGCCGAGTTGACCAGCCGCAGCCTCCGGCCCTTGAGCGCGCCGAAGTCGATGAGGATGTCGGCCCGCTCGGCCGGGGCGAGGGTCAGGCCCCCGGCGGGCAGTGCGAGCGGCTCGCCGAGCAGGCCGCTGTCGGTGCCGATCAGATAACCGGCGCCGGTGACCTGCTCATTGTCCTCGCCGAGCAGGTGCAGACGGTAGACGCGGGCATTGGAGGCGTTGAGCACCCGGAAGCGGTACCAGCGCGGACGTACCTCCAGGTGCGGCCAGATGACACCGTTGACCAGGGTGTAGGGACCGAAGAAGGGCAGGGTGCCGGTGGTCTTGTGGAGCAGCTGCCCGGTGAGGCCGCCACTGTCGTCGGTGACGAAATTGCGGTCGCAGATCACCAGCGGTACCTCGGCGTCGCCCGAGGGCAGCCCGAGCCGGTCCTCCTCCTCGTCCCGCAGCAGGTACATCCCGGCGAGCCCGGCCATCACGTTGTAGCGGGTGATGTCCATCGCGTGGTCGTGGTACCAGAGCGTCATCGCCGGCTGGTCGTTGAGGTAGTCGGACAGCTGCGACTCGCCGAAGAGCACGGCGTTCTCGGTCCAGCCGTCGCTGCCGCCGCCGGTCACCGCTCCGTGCAGATGGACGACGTTCCAGGCGGGCAGCGCGGCCACTCCCGGTGTGATCGTGGCGGCGCCGACCCCGGGGTCGTTCATGGCGAGCGACGGATTGCCGGCGGCGTCGTCCAGGTGGGCGGCGACCACGGGGTAGGGGCTGGTGATGCCGTTGGTCCACGAAACACGGAGCCGCCGGCCCCGGCGCACCTCGATGACGGGTCCCGGGAAGTCGCCCTCGTACGTCCACAGCGGCGTCGGGGGGAGCTGCGAGTGCAGCCGGATCGCGGCGGAGCGGCTGCGCACGGTCAGCGGAATGTGTTGAGGGCCGGGCTCGGGGTGCCACCGGCGGGGGATCCGCAGCGGATCGGCGAACTTCTGGAGGGTTGTCGGCAGGGTTGTCGGCAGGGCGCTTGTCGTCTGGGTCAGGTCGGTGGTCATTCCGTGTCCTCCACAGGAGTGGTGCGGGTGGTGGGGCGGTCCCTCTCCGCGGCCCACAGCGGGAGCGGCGCGGCGGCGAGGGCGGCTCCGAGCACGCACACGCCCGGCCAGCCGAAATGGGCGTAGACGGACGCGGAGGCCGCCGAGCCGACCGCGCCGCCGATGAAGTAACTGGTCATGTAGACGGTGGTCACGCGGCTGTGCGCCACCCGTGGCAGGCGGTAGATCTGCTGCTGGTTGGCGGTCTGCGCGCCGCGCAGTCCGAAATCGAGCAGCACCGCCCCGGCGATCAGCGCCCCCAGGTGCCGCCCGCCGAGTGCCAGCGGCACGAACGACGCCACCATGAGCGCCAGGAACACCCCTGTCGCCGCCCGGGCGTGGCCCCGGTCGGCCATCCGGCCCGCCGGCCGCGCGGACAGCACCCCAACCAGTCCCGCCAGGGCGAACGCCCCGACCGCGCTCTCCCCGAAGTGGTAGGGGTCACCGGTGAGCAGGAACGCGCTGGGCGTCCAGAACGCGGAGAACGAGGCGAAAGCCGCGAAGCCGTACACGCACCGCCGGCGCAGCACCGGCTCGGCGGCGGCCAGCCGCAGCGTGCCGGCCAGCAGCCGCGCGTAGTGCCCTCCTCGTGCCTGCGGCGCTTGCTGCGGCAGCACGGCGCGCAGGGCGAAGGCCATGCCGGTGACCAGGACCGCGGCGGTCACATATACGGCGCGCCAGCCGAGGAGGCCGGTTACGGCTCCGGCGAACACCCGGGCCAGCAGTATCCCCGCGGTGAGCCCGCCCATGACGGTGCCGACCGCCCTGCCCCGTATCTGCTCCGGCGAGGCGGCGGCGGTGAGCGCCACCAGCACCTGGGACGCGCTGGCGGCGATGCCCAGCAGCCCGGCCGAGACCGTCAGCACCCACAGCGCCGGTGCCGCCGCCGCCAGTAGCAACGCCGGGGCCGCCAGCACCAGCAACCGCGACGCGAGCCGCACCCGGTCCACGATGTCGCCGAGCGGTACGACCAGCGCCAGACCGCACGCGTAGCCGACCTGCCCGGCGGTCACCACCGCCGTGGCGGCGGCATGCGGGACGTGAAAGCTCCGGGTGAGCTCCGGGAGCAACGGCTGGGCGTAGTAGATGCTCGCGACGGACAGCCCACACGCGGCAGCGGTCACCGCGAGGGCGTGCCCCCCGGGACCGGTCCCGGTCGCCGTTCCGGCAGCCCCGACGGGCACCGGGGGCTCCCCAGCGACGGGCGGCGTCGACAGACCTCGCCCGGCAGGACGTAGCCGCTGGCCTGCGGCCACCTCATAACCGCCGATCCGCGCAGTGGCGGCTGCCCGCCCTCGCGCCGGAAAAATCTCCTCCCGCCCCCACGGCGCGGACCAGCGGGGCCCACAGCCGAACAGGCGCCGGACAGGCCCCGCGGCACCGGCCTCGGCCTCGGGCCCGGGTTCGCCGGTCATCGGACGGCTCCCCGGGTGGGGTGGGCCGGGGTGGCGGGGCGGGCGGCGTCGAGCCAGCGGCCGTCGGGCGGGCCGAAGGTGCCGGGGGCGTCGGCGTCGTAGATGATCTGGCCGCGCCGGACGGTGAGCCGGACCTGGCCGGCCATGGTCCAGCCCTCGTAGGCGGACCAGCCGCATTTGGAGTGCATGGCGGCGCCGGTGACCATCCACGGGGTGTCCGCGTCGAAGAGGACGAAGTCGGCGTCGCGGCCGGGCAGGAGGCGGCCCTTGCGGCCGTCGATGCCGAACAGGTCGGCCGGGTTGGCGGCCAGCAGACGCGCGATCAGTTCCAGGTGCGTGCCGGGTGACTGCCAGGGCGCGTGCCGCCGCATGCCTGTGAAGACGGCGGGCAGCATCTCCTGCACGCCGGGAAGCCCTGGCGGGGCGTCCGCGACCGGGCGCAGCTTCTCCTCGCGGGTGTGCGGCGCGTGGTCGCTGCCGATGGTCGCGGCCTGCCCGGCCAGCACCGCCTCCCACAGCCGCCGCTGGTCGCGCTCGTGCCGGATCGCCGGACTCAGCCGGGCCCGCGCCCCGATCCGGGCGCTGTCGGCGGCGGTGAAGGACAGGTGGTGCGGCGTCACCTCGAAGGTGACTGGCAGCCCGGCGTGCGCGGCGGCGGCGAGCAGGTCGGCCTCCTCGGCCGTGGAGACGTGCAGGACGTGGACGGCCGTGCCGTGCCGCCGTACGAGTTCGAGCACTTTCGCCACGGCGACGATGGCGCCACTGCGTGGCCTGACCCGCTCGTAGTCGAGGTAGCGGCCGGGCGCGCCGGTCCAGCTGTCCAGCAGCTCGAAGACACCGTCGTCCTCGGCGTGCAGCACCACGCGCAGCCCGCTCTCCCGGGCGTAACCGAAGATCCGGGTCAGGCTCGCCGGATCGCGGACGACGGTCGGCGCGGTGTGGTGCCCGGCGAGAAACACCTTGACGCTGGTGGCCTCGCGCGGCGTGGCATCGAGCAGCGGGGACGGGTCGTCGCCCGCGACACCGAGGTGGAAGCGGTAGTCCACCAGGGAACGGCCCTGCACCATGGCCGCCTTGCGGGCGGCGTCGGCGGGATCGAGCAGTGGCGGCAGGGTGTTGGGCATGTCGATGACAGTGGTCACTCCGCCGGCTGCGGCGGCCCTGCTGCCGTGCTCCCAGTCCTCCTTGTAGGTCAGTCCGGGGGTGCGGAAATGGACGTGCGAGTCGATCAGGCCCGGCAGCAGATACCTGCCGCCGCCGTCCACGGTGCGGGCCGCCCGGGGGCGCTCCTCGGCGGACAGGAACCGCAGCAGCACCCCGTCGCGTACTGCGACGCCGCCGTGGATCACCCCGGCCGGGGTGACGGCCCGGACGTCGGTCAGGACCAGGTCGTACGGCCGCTCGGCCGGTCCGGCGTGCTTGCCGCCGGTTACGCGGACAGGCTCAGGCATGGCGCTGCCTCCTCGGGCATCGGGGTGACGGTGAGCGGACCGAGGTTCACCGGCCCGACGGGGTTGGACTCCTTCTCGCCGACGCTGATCCACATCAGCTCGTCGTCCGTGCTGTCGCCGGTGGTCGCACAGGCGGCCGTCACCGGCCCGCCGGGCGTGTCGACGGCGATCCGCCCGGCGGCGGCCCGGTCGGGGCCGAGCAGCCGGTTCGGCACCGTGCCGCCGATCGCCGTCGCCGCCGCGAGGCACACCACGCCGGTCAGCGCCAGGCCGGGGTGCCAGCCGGGAACCGTCAGGGCGCGCACCGCGAGACGTCCGGGCCGGAAGGACGCGACCGCGGCGATCTTCGGAAACGCGCCCTCGGGCGCCCAGCCCAGCCGGACGGCCGCGTCCTCGCGCAGCCGCGTCAGCGCGGCGAACAGCTTCCGGTCGTCGCGGAAGAGGCCGTCCTGGTGTCGTACGCCCAGGTCCGCCGCGTCCACGAAGATGTACGGATTGCCCATCCGTACGTACGACGACGCCACCGCCGCCGCCCCCTCCGACACCGGCTTCCCGGTCATCAGCAGCGAACCGAGCCGGGTGCCCGGCTCGGCGAGGAAATGCGCGGTGAACACAGAGCCGCGCCGCCCCGCCTGGTCGACCTCGCACACCACGCGGTCACCGTTGTTGAGCGCGTTGACGCGCACCCGCTGGCCCGGTGCGAGGCGCGGCAGCAGGCCCATCCGCTCGGCCGCGGTGATGGCCGCGAGAATGGAGTGGCCGCAGTTGCCTCGCAAGTCGAAACGGTCGGGCGCGCCTGGCATGGCCTGAACGAAGCGGTAGTCCAGGTCGTAGAGCGGGTGCCGGGCCGGCCCGATCAGGGCCAGCTTCAGCACCTCCGCGCCGGACACCTCGGGCAGCCGCCGCCGGATGTCCGCGAGCGCGGCCAGCAACGCCTCCTCCCCGGCCGGCAGGGCGGCCCGGTCCATGACGAGCGTGGGACCGGGGGCACCGACCGCGCGGGACAGGTACGCGATCACCGGTGTCATGACTCCACCTCCACCAGCGAGGGCCGGCGGGTGAGCACGGGCAGCGGCACCGGACTGCGTTCGCGTACGACAGGTGTGAAGGCCGTGGCCACCGCGAACTGCTCGCGCCACAGCTCGAACACCATCAGCGCCCAGATCGCCAGCGCCGTACCGTCCGCCGGCCGCTCCCGCTGCGCCTTGAACAGCACGCCCACCGCCGCCGGATCCAGCAGCCCGGCCGCCCTCAGCCGCCCCGGCGAAAGCAGCTCCCGGGCGTAGGCCGTCAGCGGCGAGCCGGGGCTCAGCATCGCCGTCACCGGCAGCGTGAACGGCTGCTT
Source organism: Actinacidiphila oryziradicis (assembly GCF_005047355.1). Lineage (GTDB taxonomy): Bacteria > Actinomycetota > Actinomycetes > Streptomycetales > Streptomycetaceae > Actinacidiphila > Actinacidiphila oryziradicis. Next base: position 28,653 of record NZ_SUMC01000011.1, on the reverse strand, counting down.
CGGGCGGTCGATCACGGAGGGAGGCAGCAGCCCGGCGGCAGCCTCGTACAGTGCGAGCTTTCCGCGCGGCCCGTCGACCCGGTGCGCCGCGGGCAGGGAGCGGGCCAGCCCGGACACCGGGCGCTGGCAGAACGGAAGGCGTACCTCGACGGAGTGCGCCATGCTCAGGTGGTCCACCCTGCGCAGGTGGTACGCGGGGAGCCGGATATCCGTCTCGAAGGCGGTCAGCACATCCAGCCGGGACGCCTGCGCCTCGGCTTCGGAGAGCCGCCTCGCGATCAGGTCCGACGCGCTGCCCCGATCGGCGACGTAGGCCCGGTAGTCGGAACTGTAAAGACGTTCCCGCGCCGCCGCCGGTACGGCCGCCAGCGCGTCCACGTAGGCCGGGATCCATGCCCCGTCCGCCCGCAGCGCCGCCTTGACCCGGGCGTAGCCGCCAAAGGCCTCGTCCGCCGCGTCGCCGGTCAGGGCCACTTTGAAGCCTTCGGCCCGGACCGCCTCGAACAGCGCGTACGTGCTGACCGTGATCGGGTCCGCGTTGGGCTGGCCCGAGTGCCACACGACCTCCGGCAGCATCCCGGGGATATCTGCGACATCGAGTTCGACCTGGTGGTGCCTGGTCCCGCACAGCTCAGCGACCTCGCGGGCGAAGTGCCTCTCGTCCCAGGGCCATTCGCCCTGGTACGCGATGTTGAACGTGTGCAGTCCGGGCCCGGCGCCGCGCTGCGCCATCAGCGCCGTCACCAGGCTGGAGTCCAATCCCCCGCTGGTGACCGCGCACACCGGCACATCGGCGACGGCCAGCCGGCGGACCTCGTCCCGGAGGGCGTTGAGGACCCGCTCCCCCGAGCCCCGCAGTTCTTGCCCGGCCCGGTCGGTTTCCCCGACGGCGTCCCGCGCCGTGCGCCGCGTCAGCCGCAACCCCCTGCTCCGGCTGCAGACCAACGTGGCGCCCGGGGGCAGCACCCGTACGCCCTCGACCATCGTCTCCTCGCCGAACGGCGTCTTCGTCGCGAGATACGCGTCCAGCCCCGGCGCCCACTGCGCGGGACGTCGCTGCTGGAGCGCGAGCAGCGCCGGCAGTTCCGACGCGAAGTACACTTCGCGCCGGGCCGCGTCCCACCGGTAGTACAGCGGCTTCATGCTCGCGTCATCCGTGGCCAGTACGAGGGTCGGCTCCCGGCGCAGGTCCATCAGCGCCACGGCGAACATCCCGTCCAGGTGCTCGGCGAATCCCTCGCCGTACTCCGCGTACAGCGCGGGCAGCACGGATCCGTCGCAGGCGTCCGGGAAGCGGTAACCCCGGTCCTTCAGCCGGGCCCGCAGCGCCTCGTGGTTGTAGACCTCACCGTTGAATACCGCCTTGATCCCGGCGCCCAGTTCATACGGCTGCCGGCCGCCCCCCCGGGTCCGTGATCGCCAGCCGATTGCTCCCGAGCCCCCACCCCGGGCCGTACGAGCTGTGCTGCGCATCGGGACCGCCGTGCCGCTGGGCGGCCGACGCCAGTTTCAGTTCGTGTGCCGACACATCGGCACCGAAATGACCGTAAATCCTGCACACCCTCATCAACGCCTTCCGCGAGGATGCGGCGCCCCTCCACCCACGGGCCCCGCGACGACACCCTCACGGTCCCCGGCCCCCCGTCCCGGACGCATGAGCCCCCAGTCCCGGCCCGGGCCCACCGCGAAGTGCCCCGCCGCCCCCGGCGGGGGGCCCGGGCCCACCGCGGGGTGCCCCGCCGCCCCCGGCGGGGTTGCCGATCCTCCCCCAGCTACCTCCCCCAGCCTTCGGCCGGGAGGTGCCCCCAGGAGGTGCCCCCACAAACGCCGGACGGGCTGGATTTTGGCGCCCTGCGCCGTGGGGCGGGGTGCGCTGTGTTGCCGGTTGGGTCGGTGCCGTCTCCGGGGTGACTCGCTCCCCCAACCTTCGGCCGGGAGGTGCCCCCACCAGCTACCTCCCCCAGCCTTCGGCCGGGAGGTGCCCCCAGGAGGTGCCCCCACGACTGTGTGCCAGGACCCGGCGATCTATGCGCCATCGCCACCGGCACTTGGGCGACACAGTCTGCGGGGACACCCCTACACCGCCCCCTTCTGCCCGGTTCAGCGCCCCGCGGTGCGTGGTTCCTTGGGGTCCGAACCCCGGGGTGCGGTGCGTGGGTTTTGCGGTCTCCGCCACGGCGAGGCCGTCACGCGCCTGTCCGGCTGGGAGGGGACGCGCCGGGGTGTCCCCGCAGGGGACGAGCACATGCACCCCGGGCAAGCGGTCTGTGGACCCGCACGTGCGAGCCCCGAGGAGATCACCCCACAGCGGCCCCGACCCCCACCACCACCTCGCGTGCCGGCACGCACGACCACCCAGCCCGTCCGGCGCTTGAGGACAGCTCGGCAACCACCGCAGAGGGGGCGGAACCCACACGCCCGCAGCCGGGACAACCAGCCGCGCCGGTCCGGCCGGACAAACCCAGCCCCGGGGCCGGGGCAACCCGGAGCGCTGGTCCAGCCGGACAAACGCGAACTACATCTCGCGCGACCCCGCATACATCTCGTCGATGAGGTCCTTGAACTCACGCTCGACAACCGGCCGCTTGAGCTTGAGACTCGGCGTCAAGTCACCGTGCTCGACATCGAGATCGCGCGGCAGCAGCCGGAAGGACTTGATCTGCTGCCAGCGCTGCAGTTCCGCGTTGACCCGCTGCACATAGCCGTCGATGAGCTCTCGGGCCGCCGGGGAGGCGACGACCGCCGCGTACGGCCGGCCGCCCAGCCCGTTCTCCTCGGCCCAGCCGAGAATCGTCGGCTCGTCGAGGGCGAGCAGCGCGCTGCAGAAGTTGCGATCGGCGCCGATGACGAGCACGTTGCTGACGAACGGGCAGACCGCCTTGAACTGCCCCTCCACCTCTGCCGGGGAGACGTACTTGCCGCCGGAAGTCTTGATCAGGTCCTTCTTGCGGTCGGTGATCTTGAGGTAGCCGTCGGCCGACAACTCGCCGATGTCGCCGGTGTGGAACCAGCCGTCGGGCTCCAGCACTTCGGCGGTCTTTTCGGGGAGCCCGTGGTAGCCCTGCATGATGCCGGGCCCGCGCAGCAGGACCTCGCCGTCCTCGGCGATGCGGACCTCGGTGCCGGGGAAGGGCTTGCCGACGGTGCCGATGCGGTAGGCCTCGCCGGGGTTGAGGAAGCTGGCGGCGCTGGACTCCGTGAGGCCGTAGCCCTCGAGGATGTGGATGCCGGCGCCGGCGAAGAAGTAGCCGATGTCGGGGGCGAGGGAGGCGGAGCCGGAGACGCAGGCGCGGAGCCGGCCGCCGAAGGCCTCGCGGATCTTGGCGTAGACGAGCTTGTCGGCGATGGCGTGCTGTGCGGCGAGGGCGAAGGGGACGGTGGGGCTGCCGGTGCGGCGGCGGTTCTCCTGGGAGGCCTTCGCGTATTCGCGGGCGACCTCAGCGGCCCACTTGAAGATCTTGTACTTGGCCGGGCCGCCGGCCCGGGCCTTGCCGGCGACCCCGTTGTAGACCTTCTCGAAGATGCGCGGCACGGCGGCCATGTACGTCGGCCGGACGACGGGGAGATTCTCGATGATCTTGTCAACCCGGCCGTCGACGGCGGTGATGTGGCCGACGGAGATGTGCCCGGCGATGAGCACCTTGCCGAAGACATGGGCCAGCGGCAGCCACAGGTACTGCACATCGTCCTTGTCGAGCAGGCTGATCGCCTCGATCGCCCGCGCCATGTACGACCAGCAGTCGTGCGGCAGCCGTACGCCCTTGGGGCGTCCGGTGGTGCCCGAGGTGTAGATGAGAGTGGCGAGCTGGTCCTTGGAGAGCGCCGCCACGGTCTCCTTGACCACCTGGGGGTGCTTCTCCAGATACGCGGCGCCACGCCGCTCCAGCTCTTCGAGCGAGAGCACCCATCCGTCGTCCTCGCCGGCGCTGAGACCCTTCGGGTCGATGACGACGACATGCTTCAGGTCAGGTAGTTCCGGGCGCCGGTCGCGGGCCTTCGCCAGTTGCTGGGCGTCCTCGGCGATCAGCACCCGGCTGCCGGAGTCGGCGAGGATGAAGGTGGTCTCGTCTGCGTTGGTACTGGGGTAGACGGTGGTCGTCGCCGCCCCCGCGCAGAGGATGCCGAGGTCGGCGAGGATCCACTCGACCCGGGTTGCGGAGGCGATCGCCACCCGCTCCTCCGGGCGCACCCCGAGGTCCATCAGACCGGCGGCGATCGAGAAGACCCTGGAGGCGGCATCGCCCCAGGTGAGCGATGCCCATCCGTCGGGGCCCGGCCCCTCGGTGGGCACCGGGTAGCGGTACGCCTCGGCATCGGGCGTGGCTTCGACCCGCTCCAGGAAGAGCGTCGCCACGGAGGGCGGCCGGTTCTCGATCAACGTCTGCGTATCGGTCACGACAACCTCCGGGGCCCGCGTCTTTACTGGGGTGACTCGCGAGTAACTATCCCAGCAGAGATCAGAGTAAAGGGCCAGTGCGCGGGGCGTAAGGGGCTACGGGCCCCTCGATGCAAGAGTGACCGACGAGACAGATGCTGCATACACGCATATGGGGATGGGCCCGCCACGGAAGCGGCGGGCCCATCCTGAACATCAACAAATGGGGCCTGACTCAGCCACCGATGGGCAGGGCCCCAAGAGGTGACACAGCCTTCACTGTCTTGACGGCCGCATCCGAGTCCGCCTTCTTCAGCACCCGCTTCGCCTGGCCGACCAGCGGCTCCACCTTGTCGAGCTGACTGTGGGACCCCAGCCGCCCCACCGCGTCGCTGGACAGCACCTTCGAGGCGCCCTTGACCAGCGACAGGTCCGGGAGCCCGCCCTGAGCGAAGGCGGGGGCCGCCGCCCCCAGCATGGCGAGCGAACCGACGACGACTGCAGCGGCCTTCGAGTACTTCACTTCAAACCCTTTCCGAAGCGGCGTTCTCCTTCGGGCACGACCCTCGTGCCGCCCAGAACACCGCTGCCACCATCCGTAACGGTGGCAGCGCGCCCCCAGAAACCGCGAAGTGCCGGGTTTTTCACCAATCACCCGAATGCCGCAGGAGCCGCGAACCCCTACTTCTTCTTGCCCTCCGAGCCGTCGGAGTCGGTGGAGAGCGCCGCGATGAACGCCTCCTGCGGCACCTCCACCCGGCCGACCATCTTCATCCGCTTCTTGCCTTCCTTCTGCTTCTCCAGCAGCTTCCGCTTACGGGAGATGTCACCGCCGTAGCACTTGGCGAGGACGTCCTTGCGGATCGCGCGGACCGTCTCGCGGGCGATCACCCGCGAGCCGATGGCCGCCTGGATCGGCACCTCGAACTGCTGCCGGGGGATCAGCTTCTGCAGCTTGCCGGCCATCATCACGCCGTAGTTGTACGCCTTGTCCTTGTGCACGATGGCGGAGAAGGCGTCGACCGGGTCACCGTGCAGGAGGATGTCGACCTTCACCAGGTCGGCGGCCTCCTCGCCGATGGGCTCGTAGTCGAAGGAGCCGTAACCCCGGGTCTTGGACTTCAGATGGTCGAAGAAGTCGAAGACGATCTCCGCGAGCGGGAGGGTGTAGCGCAGCTCGACCCGTTCCTCGGAGAGGTAGTCCATGCCTTGGAGGCTGCCCCGGCGGCCCTGGCAGAGCTCCATGATCGCGCCCACGAACTCATTGGGGGCGAGGATGGAGCCGCGTACGACCGGCTCGTACACCTCGGCGATCTTGCCGGCCGGGAACTCGCTCGGGTTGGTGACGGTGTGCTCGCTGCCGTCCTCCATCACCACGCGGTAGACAACGTTCGGGGCGGTGGAGATCAGGTCGAGGTTGAACTCGCGCTCCAGGCGCTCCCGGATGATCTCCAGGTGGAGCAGGCCGAGGAAGCCGCAGCGATAGCCGAAGCCGAGGGCGACCGAGGTCTCCGGCTCGTAGACCAGTGCGGCGTCGTTGAGCCGCAGCTTGTCGAGGGCGTCGCGGAGCAGCGGGTAGTCCGATCCGTCCAGCGGGTAGAGCCCCGAGAAGACCATCGGCCTGGGGTCCTTGTAGCCGCCGAGCGGCTTGACCGCGCCCTTGTTCAGAGAGGTGATGGTGTCGCCGACCCGGGACTGCCGGACGTCCTTCACACCGGTGATGATGTAGCCGACCTCGCCGACCCCGAGGCCGTCGGCGACCTTGGGCTCGGGGGAGATGACGCCGATCTCCAGCAGCTCGTGGGTGGCGTTCGTGGACATCATCGAGATCCGCTCACGCTTGGTGAGCTGGCCGTCGACGACCCGGACATAGGTGACCACGCCCCGGTAGGAGTCGTAGACCGAGTCGAAGATCATCGCTCGGGCGGGCGCGTCCGCGACACCGACCGGGGCCGGGACCTTGGCGACGACATGGTCGAGGAGGTCCTCGACGCCGAGCCCGGTCTTGGCGCTGACCTTGAGCACCTCTTCCGGGTCACAGCCGATGATGTGCGCGATCTCGGCGGCGTACTTCTCCGGCTGGGCGGCCGGAAGGTCGATCTTGTTGAGCACCGGGATGATCGTGAGGTCGTTCTCCAGCGCCAGGTAGAGGTTGGCGAGGGTCTGCGCCTCGATGCCCTGGGCCGCGTCGACCACGAGGATGGTGCCCTCGCAGGCCGCCAGGGAGCGCGACACCTCGTAGGTGAAGTCCACGTGGCCAGGCGTGTCGATCATGTTCAGGATGTGGGTCTTCCCCACGTTCTCGCCGGTCCTGGGCGCCCAGGGCAGCCGGACGGCCTGCGACTTGATGGTGATACCGCGCTCGCGCTCGATGTCCATCCGGTCGAGGTACTGGGCGCGCATCTGGCGCGGGTCGACCACACCCGTGATCTGGAGCATGCGGTCGGCGAGCGTCGACTTGCCGTGGTCGATGTGCGCGATGATGCAGAAATTGCGGATCACGGCCGGGTCGGTACGGCTCGGCTCCGGCACGTGGGTTGGGGTCGCGGGCACGCAGGGTCCAGTCTGGTCGGATCGATACGTAGGGGACTGTATGGAGACCATGGTCCCACGATTGCGGACCGGCAGGCGGTTTGGGCGCTCCCCGGGCGGCTGGTAGTCTGGAGCACTGTGCCTCGTGCCCTCTAACCCGAGGAACACCAGATCCAACCCAGATCCAATCGAACCTGAGAAGGCTCTTTCGTGGCGAACATCAAGTCCCAGATCAAGCGGAACAAGACCAACGAGAAGGCGCGCCTGCGTAACAAGGCCGTCAAGTCCTCGCTGAAGACCGCGATCCGCAAGACCCGTGAGGCCGTCGAGGCCGGCAACGTCGAGGCTGCCACCGTGGCTGCCCGCGAGGCCTCCCAGAAGCTCGACAAGGCCGTGAGCAAGGGCGTCATCCACAAGAACCAGGCCGCCAACAAGAAGTCGGCGATCGCGACGAAGGTCGCCGCCCTCCAGGCCTGAGCTTCTCTCTTTATTCTTCCGCCGGTACGGGCACAGCGGTCCCTCTCACCCGCTCCGACCGGCAACCTGCACCAACCGCGCCGCACGCGGTCGTTCGCCACGCGGGTGCGGCGCACCTTTGCACCACGAAGTAGCTGGTCATAGACCAGTCGCGTACTGCCCGCCGGGGTTGCCCCGGCGGGCAGTACGCATTTTGTACGCATGCCGGCCTGCGGAGGCGCCGCCAATCGGGCGAGGCTTCCGGTCCGGTCCGGCAGGGTGTCGGTCCTGCGGCGAGATGTGTCCGGACACTGGTGGCCTCCGCCGATGCGGGCCGTGGCCCGCCGGTCAGCCGGGGGTCATCGGCATCGCGCTCGCCGCCGTGCTGACGGCCGCGCTCGCGCAGGGTTCGTGGGAGTGGTGGGCCACATACATCGGCGTGACACTTCTCGCGGTGGTCTTCTCCTTCTACCGCCTGCCGACGTGGATGCCCCGCCTCGGGTCTGAATATGTGCGGAATCTGGCAGCGTATTCGCTGGTCGTGGGCCTGTGCGTCGCGATCGTGCTAGCCCCCATGCTGCAGCGCTGGGCGTGGCTGTTTCCGATGCCAGGCACTCGCAGTGAGTGTCGTGGGCTGGGCAGGTACGAGGGCCTGCGCGTGGAGGCCTCGCTGGGGAATCTGGCTGGTCGCGACGGTGCCGCTTTGGCCCAGGCACAGGACATCCAGCGCCATACCGTCGTCGCTGACTGCCTGGCAACCACTACGACCCTGTGGCTGCCGGTATTCGGAGCCGGGGCGGCCGTATTGGTAGGCCTGGGCGCATGGTCCCTTGACCGAGCCCGGGTCAGGAGGGAGCCGGCCGTGGCCACTCGAAGTCCTCGTCAACCGGGCTGAGCAGCCCGGACCGGGCCCCGGTCAGTCGCGTGAACGTGCCGCGCGGGCCACCGCCACGACCGCCTTCTCCAGCGCGTACGCAGGGTCCGCGCTGCCGCCCTTGACTGCGGCGTCGGCTTCCGCGACGGCGCGGAGCGCGGCGGACACGCCGTCGCCGGTCCAGCCGCGCATCTGCTGCCGGACCCGGTCGATCTTCCACGGCGGCATGCCCAGCTCGCGCGCCAGGACTCCCGGATTCGCGCCACGCGGCGCCGAGGCGAGCTTGCCGATGGACCGTACCCCCGACGCGAGGGCGAAGGTGATGCCCGGCAGCGGCTGCCCGACCGCCAGCGCCCAGCGGAGCCGCTCCAGTGCCTCGGCGGCACGGCCCGTCACCGCCAGGTCGGCGACCTCGAAGCCGGTGGCCTCGGCGCGGCCGGTGTAGTACCGGGCGACGACGGCCACATCGATGGTGCCCTCGACATCAGCGGTCAACTGCGTGCACGCGCTCGCCAGTTCCCGTAGATCGCTCCCGATCGAATCCACCAGCGCCTGGCACGCCTCCGGCGTCGCCGACCGTCCCAGGACGCGGAATTCGCCCCGTACGAACGCCAGCCGGTCCGCTGGTTTCGTCATCTTCGGGCACGCGACCTCCCGCGCCCCGGCCTTCCGGGCCGCGTCGAGCAGTCCCTTGCCCTTGGCGCCGCCGGCGTGCAGCAGGACGAGCATGATCTCGCCGACCGGCGCGTCTATGTACGCCTTGACTTCCTTGACCGTGTCCGCCGACAGATCCTGGGCGTTCCGGACGACCAGGACCTTCCGCTCCTCGAACAGCGAGGGGCTGGTCAGCTCGGCGAGGGTGCCGGGCTGCAGCGCGTCGGGAGTGAGGTCCCGCACATCGGTGTCGGCATCGGCCGCGCGGGCAGCCGTGATCACCTGCCGCACGACGCGGTCGAGCAGCAGGTCCTCCTGCCCCACCGCGAGTGTGAGGGGAGCGAGCAGATCGTCTGGTGAAGCTTTCCTGGCCATCGTCGTCCAGCATCCCACGCGGGTCGGACAGCGGACGCCGGTCCTGCGCCCCGTCCGGCGTCCGGCACAATGTCCCGGTGAACGACCTACGACATGTCCTGGTGCTGCCCGACCGCGACGCCGCCAAGGAGGCCGCCGACGAAGCCGCGGCCCGCTTCGATCTTCCCGCCGAGCCCCGGCTCGTCCGCGACGCCCTGGCCGGGGAGGACGACGCCGAGGACGCCCAGTGGCTGGTGGTCATAGAGGACGAGGACGGCTTCCTCGACCCCGAGGCGCTGCACTCGCTGGCCGAGGAGTTCGACGGCTGGCGCGAGGAGGAGGACGAGGAGGAGTGAGCCGGGGTCAGCGTCCGGCGGTGGAACGCACGCGCTGGATGCCGAGCGTCATGAGGCCGAGGGCGACGACGCCGAGGCTGTAGACGACCGTGGTGGTGTGCAGGCCGAACGAGGTGCTGGCCAGACCTGCGGCCACGGCGGGGAGGCTGAAGGCCAGGTAGGCGATGACAAAGACGACGGCGAAGAGCTCGCCACGCTCATCCGGCGCGGCCAGGCGGCCCAGCTCCCCGAAGCAGGCGAGGGCGGAAGCGCCGAAACCGATGCCCGCGATGACCGTCCCGAGGGCGGCAAGTGCCACCGAGTCCGCCTCCACCCCGGCCAGCGCGAGCGCGGTCCCGGCCGTGAGCAGAACGGCGGCGATGCTGAGCACCTGGCCCGTCGGCCGGCTCCGCAGGGCGAAGGCGGTCACGGCCGCGGTGCCGCACAGCAGAGTGACGACGAGCCCGCCGACGAGGTGGCTGCCCAGGCCGAACAGACCGACGGCGACCGACGGGCCGAGGGAGAGGTAGAGCCCGCCGAGCGCCCAGCTGGCCACCAGGATGGGGAGCAGGGAGTAGAGGTCGGGGCGCAGCCGGGCCGGAACGCCTAGCCGGGGTGCGAGCGAGGCCCAGCCGCCCTGGCGCCGCGCCGAGGTCTCGGGTATCCCGGCCACGATCAGGGCCGCCAGAGCCATGCCGCCGAGCAGGAGGGCATAGACGAGGCGTGTCGGGGCCGGTGCGAACTGCACGAGCACCCCGCAGCCCAGCGCCCCCACCGCCAGGCCGCTGGTGGGCGCGATGCCGTTGACGACCCCGGCCCGGCCGGGCGCGTGCGGCGGATTCAGGTCGACCAGCGTGGCTCCGAGGGTGGTCATCGCCGCCCCGGTGGCGATTCCCTGCGCGACGCGGGCGAGGAGCAGTACGGGGACGTCGTTCGCGGTGATGAACAGTACGAGCGCCACAGCTTCCAGCGCGATCGCCGCAGCGAGGACGGGACGGCGGCCGACGTGATCGGACAGGGCCCCCACGACAAGCAGTGAGCCGATCAGGCCCACGACGTACACGGCGAAGACGACGGTGAGCGTCGTCGCCGAGAAGCCCCATTCCTGCTGGTAGACGACATACAGCGGTGATGGCGCGCTGGAGGCCGCCGTGAAGAGCACAAAGATCGCGGTGATCGCGGAAAAGGCGACCGGGTGGGACAGACGGCTGGAGCGGGCGATCGGCCTTTCCAGCGGCTCCCTGACGGAGGTGGCGCATGAGTCGGACATCTCACTCCTTCTTATGCAACGATCGCTGCGTTAGCGGCTGAGCCTACAGCAAACGCAGCGATCGGTGCGATAATCAAAAAATGACCGAGATCTCAAGCCACACCCGCCCCGGGGGGCGCTCGGCCCGCGTTCGCGGCGCCGTGCATCGCGCAGTCGAGGAACTCCTGGCCGAGGGCCCGCCGGAAACGCTGACCATGCCCCTGGTCGCCACCCGTGCCGGCGTCCACCCGACCACCGTCTACCGCCGTTGGGGATCACTGGCCGAGCTCCTGGAAGATGTCGCGACCAGCCGCTTCAGCGGCGACATCGTCGTACCCGACACCGGCGCTCTCCCCGACGACCTGGAGCGCTGGGTCACCGATGTCGCCACCGACCTCGCCGACCCCGACTCCCTGGCCCTCATTCGCGCCAGCATCGGCTCAAGCCCCGCGGGCGCCTGCGCCTGCACTGCGGACCGCCACGCCCAGCTCGCCGCCATCTTCGACCACGAACGCTCCCGCGGCGGCCATCCCCCGACCGTCGAGCGCGCCACCGACACCCTCCTCGGGCCGCTCTACTACCGCGCCATCTTCACCCAGCAGCCCGCCGAGCCGAGCTGGGCGCGCGAGCTCGTCGACACGCTGCTCCGCTGATGCCCCTGGCGGGGGTCATCGTCAGATATCCAGCACCGCCCAGACCGTCTTGCCCGGCCCTTCACAGTCCGCGACGCCCCAGCGGCTCGCCAAGGCGGCCACCACCAGCAGACCCCGCCCCGCTTCCGCGTCCGGCTCGGGTGCGGCGGGCCGCGCGGGCGGACGACTCTCGTCCCGTGCGTCGGAGACCTCGATCCGGATCCCCTGCCCGGCGGTGAGCACGACGCGCAGTTCCAGGTCCCGACCCGGGACACGACCGTGGGTGACCGCGTTCGCCGCCAGCTCGGCCACGATCGCGGCGACGGCGTCGGACAGCTCACTGCCGTACGGGAAGCCCCACGCGTCCAGCTCGTACAGGGCGAGCAGCCTGGCGAGGCGGGCACCCTTGCGAGAAGGGCTGAAGCGCTGGGCGAACACACTTACGGTGGCGGGTGCTTGGGGCACGGAGGGGGCTGACATGCCCCTACGGTGGCGGGCCTTCCGGGGGCGCGACCAGGTCAGCCACTCGTACGCTGGGTGAGCGTACGAGTGCGGAGAGTGGACAGTACCCGTAACGGGCCGTAACCATGAGCCAGTTGGGCGGTTGGCAAGGAAACGCGCACCGGAGGTGGCTGGATATGGCGGGCGGCAGTGGTATGGGGGCAGGGAACGGCGAGCCGGAACCCTCGGACAGCCTCAAGGTGTTCGGGGCAGTCGTCAAGGCGTTTCGCCTACGGGCGGGGCTCACGCAGGAACAACTGGCCCCCCAGGTGGGGTATTCAGTCGAAACCGTCGCCTCGATCGAGCAGGGACGGCGGTTCCCGCCGCAGGACTTCGTCGAGCGCACGGAGGAAGTGCTGGACGCGGACGGGGTGCTCACGGCTGCGGCGAAGCGGGTGACGCGGCGGCAGGGTCTGGCGGTGTGGTTCCGGCAGTGGGCGAGCTTGGAGGAGGACGCGGTCAGCTTGTGTACGTACGAGTGCCGGGTGGTCCCAGGGCTGTTGCAGACGGAGGCGTACGCGCGGGCGGTGATCTTGAGCGTCCCCCCGCTGGTTGAGGAGGAGCGGGTGGCGCAGCGGGTCGCCGCCCGCCTCGAACGCCAGCAGTTGCTGCGCCGGAAGCAACCCATCGCGTTCAGCTTCATCATCGAGCAGGCACTGCTCGAACGGCACACCGGCGGCACCGAGGCCACCGGGGAACTCATCGACCACCTGCTGGCCTGCACCGAGTTGTGGAACGTCGAGCTACAGCTCATGCCGCTGCGACAGCCGGACCACGCGGGCTTCGACGGGCCTATGCAGCTGCTGGAGACACCGGACCACCGGTGGGTCGCCTACAGCGAGGGCCAGAAGACCGGCCAGTTGATCTCCGAGCCGAAGGACGTCAGCGTGCTGCACCGGCGTTATGCCAAGATGCGTTCACAGGCTCTCACCCCGGAGGACTCCGTGGGCCTGCTGAAGCGAATGCGAGGAGCGCTATGAGCACAAGCGAGCTGAACTGGTTCAAGAGCAGCTACAGCGGTTCGCAGGGCGACGACTGCCTCGAAGTCGCCCTCTCCTGGCACAAGTCCAGTCACAGCGGTTCCGAAGGCGACAGCTGTGTCGAGGTCGCCGCCTGCCCCGGCACCGTCCACGTACGGGACTCCAAGGACAAGCAGGGCCCGCAACTCGCCCTCACCCCCGCCGCCTGGACGGCGTTCGTCACGCACGCGGCGAGCCGCTGACCGCATAGCGCGAGCACAGCCTGGAGGGCAAGGCCCCCTTGACGTGCACCTGAGGGGGCTTCACGCTCTTTTTCTCCGGCCCGGAGATCATAAGGAGTCGATCGATGACCCAGCCCCCCAGACCGGCAAAGGAAACGGCGGCCTCCCCCTCCTCCGCCGCGACGACCTCAAAGCCTGGCCTCGCCACGCTGCTGCGACTGGAGGACCGCGCACTGTGACCGTGCTCGCCATCGACCAGGGCACCTCGGGGACGAAAGCCCTCGTCGTCGACCCGGCGGACGGTGTGGTCGCCGTCGCCGAGGTGCCGGTCACCCCCGTCTACCTGCCCGGCGGCGGGGTCGAACAGGACCCGCAGCAGCTGCTCGCCTCTGTCCTGAAGGCCGGGCGGCGAGCCGTCGAGCTGGCAGGCGGCCGCCCCGTACAGGCTGTCGCCCTCGCCAACCAGGGCGAGACCGTCCTCGCCTGGGACCGCCGCAACGGCCGTCCGCTGTCCCCGGCCATCGTCTGGCAGGACCGAAGGGCGGAGGCACTCTGCGCCGAGCGCGCCGACGCGCGGGACTGGGTGAGGCAGCGCACCGGGCTGGTCCTCGACTCCTACTTTTCCGCGCCCAAGATGATGTGGCTGCGGGAGAACGTCACCCGGCGAGGGGTGGTGACCACCACCGACACCTGGCTGGTCCATCAGCTCACCGGAGGCGGGGCGTTCGTCACCGACGCCTCGACCGCCAGCCGTTCGCTGCTGCTCGACATCGATACCGTCCAGTGGGACCCGGAACTGGCCGCGCTCTTCCGGCTGGACCCCGACGGGCTGCCCCGGATCGCCGCCTGCGACGAGATCGTCGGCACGACGACGGCCTTCGGCGAGGAGATACCGGTGGCGGGCCTGGTGGTGGACCAGCAGGCGGCCCTGCTCGCGGAGGGCTGCCTCACCCCGGGCACCGCCAAGTGCACCTTCGGTACGGGGGCGTTCCTGCTCGCCAACACCGGTGAGAAGGCACTGCGGCCGGCCTCCGGCCTGACCTCGTCCGTCGCCTGGCGGGCGCGCGGGCAGACGCCGTACTGCGTGGACGGCCAGGTGTACACCGCTGCCTCGGCGGTGCGCTGGCTCCAGGACCTGGGCTTTGTCGATTCTGCCGCCGACCTCGACGAGGCGGCCGCGAGCGACGCACAGGGAGTGCTCTGCGTTCCCTCCCTCGCCGGGCTGGCCGCGCCCTGGTGGCGGCCCGACGCCACCGCCGCCTTCACCGGGATGACGCTTTCCACCCGGCGTGAGCACCTGGTGCTGGCCGTGCTGCAGGGCATCGCCGCCCAGGTCGCCGAACTCGCCACCCTGGTCGAGGCCGACCTCGGCGCTCCGCTGACCAGGCTGCGCGTCGACGGGGGCCTCACCCGCAGCCGGGCGCTGATGCAGGCCCAGGCCGATCTCGCCCAACTGCCGGTCGACGTCTATCCTTCGACGCACGCCACCGCGCTGGGCGCCGCCGCCCTGGCCCGGCTGGCGGCGGAACCCGGGCTCACCCTCGAAGCGGCCGTACCGGCCTGGACACCCGGCACCGCCTTTGAGCCGCGCTGGTCGAAGGACCGGGCGGAGGACCACCGCGCCCGGTGGCGGGCCGCAGTGGAAGCGACCATTGCGCGGGACCCGCAGGAGGACGCCCCATGACCGGCGATCCGGAGGTCTACGACGTCGCCGTGATCGGTGCGGGCGTCGTCGGCTCGGCGATCGCCCGGGACCTGTCGGGACACGCGGTCTCGGTGGCCCTCCTCGACGCCCGCGACGATGTGGGCGACGGCACGAGCAAGGCCAACACCGCCATCTTGCACACCGGTTTCGACGCCAAGCCGGGCACTGTCGAATCCCGCCTGGTCCGACGCGGCTACGAACTGCTCTCCGAGTACGCCAAGGCCACCGGCATCCCCGTGGAACGCACCGGAGCCCTGCTGGTCGCCTGGACCCTGGAGGAGCTGGACGCCCTCCCCGGGCTACGGGACAAGGCCGAGGCCAATGGCTACCGGCACTGCGAGCCCGTCACCGCCGAGGAGGTCTACCGCCAGGTCCCGGCGTTGGGCCCGGGAGCACTCGGCGGCCTCACCGTCCCCGACGAGTCGGTCATCTGCTCCTGGACCACCGCGCTCGCGCTGGCCACCGATGCCCTCGCCCGGGGCGCCCGGCTGCTCCTCGGCCACCGGGTGAACAGCGTCGAGAGCAGTGACGGCACGACCACGCTGCACACCTCGCGCGGCCCCGTCACCGCCCGGTGGGTGGTCAACGCCGCCGGGCTCGGCGCGGACGTACTGGACGCTCTCTTCGGCCACCGTCGGTTCACCGTGACCCCGCGCCGGGGCGAACTCCTCGTCTACGACAAGTTCGCCCGTCCCCTCGCCGACCGCATCGTGCTGCCCGTACCCAGCTCGCTGGGCAAGGGCGTGCTGATCTGCCCCACCATCTACGGCAACGTCATGCTCGGCCCCACCGCCGAGGACCTCACCGACCGCACCGACACCGGCACCTCCGAATCCGGCCTGGACTTCCTGCTCGCCAAGGGCGCGCGGCTGATGCCCCGCCTGCTGGAGGAGGAGATCACCGCGAGCTACGCGGGGCTGCGCGCCGCCATCGACCACGACGACTACCTCATCGAACCGGACCCCGACCGGCGGTACCTCCTGGTCGGCGGCATCCGCTCCACCGGCCTCACCGCCTCGCTGGCCATCGCCGAGTACGTCCGCTCGGTGCTGGCCGGGTCCGGACTGGCGCTGGAGCCACGCGCGGACCTGCCGGAACCGCCGCGCATGCCCAACCTCGGCGAAGCGTTCGTCCGCCCCTACCAGGACGCCGAACTCATCGCGCGGGACAGCGCCTACGGGCGCGTCATCTGCTTCTGCGAGCGAGTGACGGAGGGTGAGATCCGCGACGCCCTCCGCTCCCCGCTGCCGCCCGCATCCCTCAACGGGCTCGCCCGCCGCACCCGGGTGACGAACGGGCGCTGCCAGGGCTTCTACTGCGAAGCGGAGACCGGCGCCCTGCTGGCGGCGGCTTCGGCCTCCCGGGAGGGGAACGCATGACCTCTCGCCTCACCACCGATGTCGTGATCATCGGCGCCGGGCCCGCCGGACTCACCGCCGCTGCCCGCCTGGCCCCGCACCTGGACGGACGCGTCCTGGTCCTGGAACGGGAACGGTCCGCCGGCGGCATCCCCCGCCACAGCGACCACCCCGGCTACGGAATCCGCGACCTCAGGCGATTCGTCAGCGGCCCCGCCTACGCCCGCGCCCTCGTGGACCGGGCCACCCGCGCCGGGGCGGAGATCCGCACCGAGGCCACCGTCACCGGCTGGGCCGGGGAGCACTCCCTCGACGTCACCACGCCCCAGGGCCGGGTCCGCGTCGACGCCCGGGCTGTCGTCCTGGCCACCGGCGCCCGGGAACGCCCCCGCAGCGCCCGGCTCATCCCCGGGGACCGCCCCACCGGGGTGTACACCACCGGACACCTGCAGAACCTGGTGCACCTCCACCACCAGCAGGTCGGGCGGCGAGCCGTGGTCGTCGGGGCGGAGCCGGTAAGCTGGTCCGCCGTCCTCACCCTGCGCAAGGCAGGCTGCCGGACAGTGCTGATGACCACGGAGCACCCCGCGCCCGAGTCCTACGCCGCCTTCAACCTGCCGGGACGCACCCTCCTCAAGGTGCAGGTCGCCACCCGCACCCGGGTCACCAAGGTCATCGGCCACGGCGCACTGACGGCGGTGGAGATCGAGAACCGTGCCACGGGGCAGCGCCGCACCGTCGAATGCGACACGCTCGTCCTCACCGGCGACTGGATCCCCGACCACGAGCTCGCCCGCAGCGCCGGACTCGACCTCGATCCCGGCACCAAGGGCCCACTGGTCGACACGGCGCTGCGCACCAGCCGCCCGGGCGTGTTCGCCGCCGGAAATGTGCTGCACGCGGCCGACACGGCCGACATCGCGGCGCTTGACGGACGGCATGCCGCGGAGCACGTCCGCCTGTGGCTGCGTGGCCACACCCCGGCACCGACCGCCGTCCCGATCACCGCCGACGCCCCGTTCCGCTGGGTGGCCCCCGGCCTGTTCAGGCCCGGCGACCCGGCGCCGCCGCGCGAGCGCCTGCTGCTGTGGACGGACCGCCTGGTCCGCGTCCCGCATGTGGTGGTCCGCCAGGACTCCCGCGTCCTCACCCGCCGCCTGGTCCCCTGGCCCGCCTCCCCGGGGCGCGTCTTCCGGATCCCGTGGAGCGTGCTGGGCGACGTCGACCCGAAGGGCGGCCCCGTACACCTCGGCCTGTGACCGGAGGATGGCGTAAGGCACGGGTCCTAGGGCCTTTGGCTCAGGTGCGGCACCGCATGGCGCCGATAGCGTCTCGGCGCATGGGAACAAACGCAGGGCCGCGCCCCCTTGAGCAGCGTCACCGTGAGGCGCTGGACCGGTTGGAGCATGACAAGGACGTATGGGTCGCCACGGCGGATGCCGATGGTGAGCCGTGCCTCGTGCCACTGGCCTTCTGGTGGGACGGCGAGGAGGTGTGGCTGTCGACCCGGGAATCGAATCCGACGGGACGCAATCTGGCGGCCTCGGGGCGGGTGCGGCTGAGCTTTGGGGACACACGAGACGTGGTGCTGGTGGGCGGGACGGCACGGATGATGACGGCGGACGAGCTGCCGGCCGGGGTGGGCGATGCGTTCGCGGCGAAGGGCGATTGGGATCCACGGAAGAGCGGCCCGGCGTATGTGTACTACGCGGTACGGCCGTGGTGGGTGCAGGCCTGGGGGACGGTGGTGGAGATGCAGGACCGGGATTTGATGCGGGACGGGGTGTGGTTGTTCTGATCGCGCATGTGCGCGGATCCGTTTCCGGATGGGGTTTGGTCGGCGTTTGCGTGTTCGTATCACCGAATTCGCTACGGATTCCGTCGTCGGCGGGCTATTGACGCGTTCTTGGTACCGGGGTTTGATGCCGGGAACCGGAGACGGTAGCCCCCTTCAGCCCGAGCCGATCGGACCCGTATGACCGACATACTGCGCGAGGCCGCCACGCCGCCGCCCGCCCCGCTCGCGCCGCCGATCGGGGCGCCCAAGGCCCTGACGCGGTCCATCGGGGTCGTCGGCGGCACGCTGCTGACCTTGTCCTGCCTGACGCCTGCGTCGTCGCTGTTCGTGATCGTGCCGCCGCTCTTCGCGGATCTGGGTACGGGGACGGCGCTGACGATCGTGATCGCGGCGCTCCTCTGTATCGGCGTGGCCTTCTGCTACTCGGAGCTGGGCACGCTCATACCGAGCGCGGGCGGCGAGTACGCGATGGTGGGCACGCTGGTCGGGCGGCTGGCGGGATGGGTGGTCTTCGTACTGTCGCTGATCGTCGTGATGATCGTGCCGCCCATCATCGCCCTCGGAACCGGCGAATACCTCCAACCGATCGTGCACCTGAACGGCCAGGCCGCAGGGGCGGGAGTGATGCTGCTGGCGACCGTCATGGGCCTGCTCGACCTGCGCGCCAACGCCTGGATCACGGGCATCTTCCTCTGCCTTGAGGTCATTGCGGCCGGTATGGTCGCCTTCCTCGGCTTCTCGCACTCCTCACGCCCGGTCTCGACGCTGATCCACCCGGTGACGGCGGCCGGGCACGGCACGACCTCGGTGGTGACCACCGGCACGATCATCGCGGGCCTGGCCATCGCGCTCTTCGTGCTCCAGGGCTTCAGCACGGCGGTGTACCTGTCGGAGGAGATGGAGAACCCACGCCGGAATGTGTCCCGTACGGTGCTGTGGACGCTCGGGATCGGCGCGCTGGTCGTCATCGTGCCGACGATCGCCATCACACTCGGCGCGCCCGACATGCGGACGCTGGCGGAGGGCAACCTCTCCGCCCTGGTGCAGGGCTGGAGCAATTCGGCGGTCGGCACCTTCATCAGCCTCTGCATCGCGCTGGCCATCATCAACGCGGGGATCGTCATGGTGATCCAGAACTCCCGGATCCTGTACGCCTCCGCCCGCGACCGCGCCTGGCCGACGCCGGTCAACCGGGCCTTCGGCACGCTGGGCAGGCGTTTCGGCTCACCCTGGATCGCCACCCTGGCGGTCGGGGTGCCGGGCGCGGTGCTGTGCTTCGTGCCGGTGGAGACGCTGAGCGGGGTGACCGGTGTCGCGGTCGCCGCCATGTACATCGTCGTCGCGGTGGCGGCACTGGCGGCGCGCCGGGGGCACCACGGGAAGCGCGCGGCATGGCGGATGCCGCTCTGGCCTGCGGTCCCGGTGGTGCTCATCGCCGTACTCGCTTACGTCCTGACGCAGCAGACGGTGCGGGACCTGGTCGTCACGGGCGGCATCGTGGCACTGGCCGGGCTGTACTGGCTCTTCTACCTGCGGCCGCACCAGGACACGCGATGGGTGATCTCCGTACCGGAGGATCAGCTCGGGCTGGACTGAACGATCGCGGACGCCTCCCCGGCCGGAGCCTCATCGTCCCGGCCGGGGAGCTCCCGCATCCGGGGCACGGGGGACGGGATCAGCCACAGGACGCCGAGGAGTGCCCCGGTGGTCGCGATCCAGAGGGCGGGGCGCAGGCCGAGCGCGGTGCCCAGGTAGCCGCCGGTGAGGGCGCCGATGGGGCGGATGCCGTAGTTGAGGGTGCGCCAGGCGCCGGTGACGCGGGACCGCAGCTCGTCGGGGATGAGGGCGGCTTGGACCGCGCCGATGGTGATGTCGAGGATTACCACGCCGATGCCGTTGCCGAACTCGGAGAGGAAGAGCAGCCCGAGTACCAGCGGGGTCGGGCCGCTCGCGAGCGGGACCAGCAGGAGCGGCACCGGGAAGGCGACGCAGCCGAGGACGACGGCGGGGCCGATGCCTATCCGGCGGACGATACGGCCGGTGAGGACCGAACCGATCAGTCCGCCCACGGCACCAGCTCCAAGGACCACGCCCAGGGTCCCGGCGCTCAGGCCGAGCGCGGTGGTCGCGTAGAGCACAAGGAGCGCGTGGAAGATGAAGTTGAAGAAGTTGAGCGTCGCTACGGCTGCGAGGGCGAAACGCATCACCGGGTTGCGGGCGATCCAGCGCAGTCCGGCGGTGAAATGGCCCTTCGTCGGGTGGGCGAGCGGCGGTTCGGCCGGTGATATCCGGGCGAGGCAGCCGGCCGATACGAGGTAGCTCACGGCATCGACGGCGAGCGCGAAAGGCGCGGCCAAAACCTCGACAAGCAGGCCGCCGATACTGGGGCCCGCGACGAAGGACATCGCCCGGCTGCCGTTCATCAGTGAGCTGCCCTGCACGTAATGCCGGGCGGGAACGAGCGAGACGAAGAGCGTGGCATTGCAGACGTCGAAGACCACGCTGAACGCGCCTACGGCGAAGGCGATGAAATACAGCTGGACGAGGCTGAGCGCGCCGAGGATGTAGGCAACGGGCAGCCACCCCATCAGCAGCGCACGGGCCAGGTCGGCCGCGATCATGATGGCGGCGCCTGCCCCGCCGGTCGACCCAGGCACCGGCCGCGAGCGAGAGCAGCAGCGCGGGCAGCAGTCCGGCCGTGGTGAGCCAGCCCATCTGTGCGGCGTCCGCGTGCAGGACGAGAACAGCGGTGAGCGAGATGGCGATCAGGGATATCTGGTCGCCGAAGAGGGAGACGGACTGACCGGTCCAGTAGCGGCGAAAGGGGCGCTGGCGCAATAACTCGGGGACGCGCCTGGCGAGGCTCACTCGCTCTGCCCGGCGCCGGGCACTTCGCGGGCGGCGAAGGCGATCCGGAGGAGGGTCACCAGACGCGCTCCCTCGGGGCGTCGGCTTGGATCGCCCAACCGGCCGGTGTAGGGCTCCAGCAGCTCGGTCACCTTCTCCCCCAGCTCCTTGAGCTCACCCGCCGTCAGATAGAGCATGTCGTCGCCGTACTGCTCGGCCTCCTGCCACTCCTGTGGCAGATTCCCGCGCTCCTCCACGGCGTGCGTCATCTGTTCGAACCAGCGCTCGGCGACGGCCAGCGTCAGCGCGTTGGCCGCCTCGGCCACGGCGGGGTCGTCGGAGTAGCCGGGCCAGTCGGTGTACCGGGCCGTTGCCCGCCACGGTTTCTCCCTGCCCCGGCCGCCCTCCGCCTCCTCCACGAGGCCGTACTTCGCGAGCATCCGCAGGTGGTACGAGCAGCTGGCGACCGACTCTCCGGTGAGTACGGCGGCCCGGGTGGCGGTGAAGGGGCCCTCTCGGCGGAGCAGACCGACGAGGGCCATGCGGGTGGGGTGGGCGTAGGCGCGCAGGGCGCGCGGGTCAGTGAGCCGGGTAATCCTGGACATGATGTAAAGCTATCTTTAGAAAGATTCCTTTACAAGCGTTTGGATGGGCCGACCCCCTACCCTGAACGCCATGACAGCGCCGTTGCGAATCGTCACCCGCTCCTCCCCCATGGCCCTCGCCCAGGTCGAGCGGGTACGAAGTGAACTCACCGCGTTCCACGCCGGGCTGGAGACCGAGATCGTCCCGGTCACGACCAGCGGCGACAGATGGGCCGGGCCGCTGTCCGCGCTGGGCGGCAAGGGCGCGTTCACCAAGGAGGTCGACCAGGCCCTGCTCGACGGCCGCGCCGACCTCGCCGTGCACTGCATGAAGGACGTCCCCGGCGACCACCCCGTCCCGGCCGGGACCCTCTTCGCCGCCTACCTGGCGCGCGACGACATCCGCGACGCTCTGGTGCACCCCGGCGGGCTCGCCCTCGGCAAACTCCCCGACGGCACCCGCGTCGGCACCTCCGCCGTCCGGCGCATCGCCCAGCTCGGGCAGCTGCACCCGCACCTGCAGACCGTGCCGGTCCGGGGCAACGCCAACACCCGCCTGGCCAAGCTCGACGCCGGTGAGGCCGATGCCCTGCTGCTCGCCGTCTCCGGCCTGGAACGCATCGGCCACGCCGGGCGGATCACGCAGATCCTGTCCGTCGACGCCATGTGCCCGCCGGTCGGCGCCGGAGTGCTCGGGCTGCAGTGCCGCGACGACGACACCGCCACCATCGGCCTGATCACCCCCCTGGGCGACGCCGACGCCTGGCGCCAGACCACCGCCGAGCGCACGCTCCTCCATGTCCTGCGGGGCCACTGCAACTCCCCCATCGCCGGATACGCGAACACCGAACCCGACGGCCGGCTCTCGCTGCGCGCCAAGGTCTTCAGCCCCGACGGCAGGACCGTGCTGGACGCCCACGAGTGGGGCGACGCAGCCGACCCGGAGACGCTCGGGGCCTCCGTCGCCAATTCCCTGCTGAAGCAGGGCGCCCGGGGCGTCATCGACGACATCCCTCACTAGCCCGCGCTGGATGCGCGCAGAGCCTTTCTGTCACCGGTGACGGCGATCGCGCCGTCGGTGTCCGTACGCAGCACCGTCGCGCCCTCAGCGCGGAGGGTGTGGACGGTGTGCGGGGAGGGGTGGCCGTAGGGGTTGCCGTACGCCTGTCACTTCTAGTTCTAGCATGAACTTGCAGGTCAGCGCAGCAAAAGACCCCGATCATCCACACGGGACAACCGGGGTCGCTTGCTCGGGTCACTCGTCTCTCGTCACCAGCGCGAATGACGTGCAGATGCGCCGGAATCCCGCGTGTCCGGTCCGCCCCGTGTGCTCCATGCACGCGATGTCAACCGGCCCGCTGTCGTCGCCCTGGACGTCCCGCCAGTCGCAGCGCAGGCACTCCGCTTCGTACGTGACGTCGGTATTCGGATGCGCCGTGATCGTATGGCTCACGTACCGGTAGACCTTGCGGCTCATCGCTGCCCCCATGCTTTCGGCCTAGGGGTGTGCGCTGGGTGTCGCCGGACCAAGACTCGGCAGTCGATTTCCTTTGTCCTGTCACCAGCCTCTTTGGCTGCCCGCTCGATACGCGCAAGCTCTACGCACTCTCGACAGCTCACAGTGCCCCCCGACTACGGGCATTCGACTCAGCGACGCGGGCATGCAGTCGCTCTGACTCATCAGCGGGGCGCACGCACAAGGCTTCCCACTCTTCTCCTCCGGCCGGCGGCTTGAGAGTGACTGTCTCTCCGTCCAACGCCGTAACCTTGCCTACGCGGTTCTGCTCGGTATCTACCGCGAGCGTCCCCACCACGGGCACATATGGCGCGCTCACAGTGCCACCGCCGGGAGATCCATGCCCATAGTCGCCAGCACGAGCGCGCGTCGTCGGTGTTGTTGCCGCTCGCGCTCCCGCTGTTGCTCGAACGCCACGAGATACGGGCGGACAAGTGCCGTTTCCTCGCCATCGATCAGCGCGAGGTGGACGTGTGGGCGGCGGGGCAGTACCGGCGGCGGTGTCGGGGTCGGTGTAGCCCTACGTCGTCCAGATGGCGGGAATACGCATTCGATGATCCTGCGGATAAGCTCAAGCACTGTTGGCGCTCCCATAAGCGTCGGCCATGGCCCGGGACGGTTACCGCCGTTGCCGGGCTCTTTCATGACCAAAGCTACTCCACTGTGCACCCTCTGCACAGTCCGCACAGTGTGCTAGCCCTCGCGCGGAGTGCACAGGGCGCACGTAGGTTCGGATCATGTAATACGAGTACATCCGCATTGCCGACGACCTACAGCGGCAGATCGAAAGCGGGAAGATCCCACCGGGCGCGAAGTTGCCGGGCGAGCTGGAACTGTCGGAGGCCTACAGGGTGTCCGCTGGAACGGTCCGCCGTGCTGTGCGAGAGCTGCGGGAACGCGGGTTGGTCGCCACGCTGGCAGCGAAAGGGACGTACGTCGTTGACCAGGCAGCGGAGTAGGGCGCATGTCCGCTATGTCCCTCGGGCAGTCGTTGAAGCCGGTGCACCTACCGGCGAGTAAGTCAAGTAAAATCTCTAATCGGTCCTAGTGCATGCTGCGCAGCCTGTCAACTATGCCCTCTAGCATGCCTGTACGGTCCCCACAAGTTGGCAGGTCAGCGCTGTGAGCATACTTCCTCCGGTTTGGCAAACGGCTCACTTTGGCGAAACTGACTTCCAGTCAGCAAAATTCAATCACAAAGCGTCAACCAATCTGAGTTAAAGTCAGGTTTTCCGCCTATACCATCTCCGCTGACTCGTCAAGGGTTCCGGGCCAACGACTCGCCGACGGCTAAACCGGACATGGCGGACAGCGGGAAGGGCGACATGCGAAAGGGCCCGCACCGGCCACCGGATGGCAGCGGGTACGGGCCCCTGTGCTGTATGACAGGCGTCCTACACGGTTGAGACGCGCGTATTACCGACTATGAACCCTGTGATACGTGGTATTACACCAGGTGGGACGTCTTCATAATCTGCGGCATAGCGGTAGGCGTCCGCCAGCCGTTCCAGCGCCACACGGACGGCCTCTGTCGCGGTATCACATCCGTGCGCCTGTATTACGGCTAGGTCGTCGGACATGCCCTGGGTTAGCCGCATCGACATGCTAGGCATCGTTCGGTCCGTCCTCGCTGTCGATATCCTGCACAAGCTCGCGCGCGCGCTCAGCGGGGATACGGGGATGCACAGCCGTGCCGGCCGCTATACCGCGCAATAGCTGGTCCTCGTCCGCTGTCAGCGCGCCGAAACCGACCAGCCGCATTGCTGCCCATACCGGGATGGCGCGACCGAATGCCACGGAGCTTTCCTGCTCACCTAGTGCCTTCCATTCCGCGTCGGTGCGATGAAAGGCGGTTGCAGACGTCCTACGGGGCTTCACTGACTACCGCCTAGGGCATAGGTTCCGCGCACGCCTACGCGCCGCTGAGGGACGTTCTCGCTGTCATCTTCGGGCAAGCGCAGCGCAGCAACGAGCCGTGCGAGCGCTATGCGCATCTGACGTGCTTCCGTGAGTGCCGGATTCACGCGACCGGCGATTGTGTGGCCGGCGGAAGCCACGTGCGCAGCGAGAGCATCCAAGTCGTCCATGGTGCGCGCGATTTCGTCCAGTAGGACGATTTCGTGATCCTGCAACTCATAGCGACCGACGACCGATGCTCGGAAGTTGTCACCGCGCGTAACTGGCATGTCCATTATGTCCTAATCTCCGTTTGGTTCAGCTCGTGCGAATGCGCGTCTCTAGGGGGGCCGGGTCCCTAAAGGCCGCGTAACGGAACTTTGACCCACGCCCCCCTATAGGTGGGCAATACGGACATTCTTAGTCACTCAATGTGACAGCGAGGCAGGGCCACGGCAGCCGCACACCTAATCACGTGACTAGGTGGCTGCACGCTTGCGAGTACTGGCCTTCAGCCGACGGACAGGGACTGGCTTGCCAATTATGGCTGTACGTCCTCGACTCCGCGCGGCGAACATCTTGGCTACGTCTCGTTGGTTGTGCTGCTCAAAGGTCATCGTGTCCTCATTGTGTTCTTCATTGGTTACGCTGAGCACGGGCACGGCAGCCACATGGTTAGAGACTGCCGTGCCCATTGCTGATTACCAGCCCGGAGTCTTGAGACCGATGCCGCTGATGACCGCGATACCAGCCGGGTAGCGCCCTGCCTGGAAGCTCACGTAGTTGTACAGACGCACGTACAGCGAAAGGTTGTTGGCGTAGGTCTGCTCATATGCCTGGCAGCGGATGTTGGACTCCCAGGTAAGCAGCTCTTCCCGGCGAATCAGGATCACCCTGTCTTCATTGGTGCCCGCTCCGAGGTTGACCGGTATCGACGCATCGGCGTAGACCGGAAGACCGAGCAAAGTCCCAACCGAACCCTCTGCCGTAACCTCTGTCGAAAGGCCCATGGAATTGAATGCGCCATTGCCATTCGGCAGGACAAGCGGACGGCCGGTGCTGTCAGCCTGCGCACACAGATAGGCCCACCGTCGCGGGTGCATGACGATCGCATCCGGCGCCTTGAACCTAGTGGAGTGAATGGCCGAAATGGCGGACGCAAGGATGCTGAAGAATCCGCCTATACCGGTAAGAGTCGGAGTCGTCTGCGTATACGCGATCTGCTGCGTACCGGCCAGCGAAAGAATGCCGGTTAGCGCCCCGCCGGTACCGGGTCCAGAGAGGATGGCCGAATTGAGCTGTACGGCATACGAGGACGATAGGTCGTCCAATATCATCCTGTCCATGCCGCCGGTAATCGGAGACATCTCGACAAGCTGCATAGCCAGGATCTGCCCGCCGGCCAGCGTGATGACGGGCGAGGCGATAGACGAAGTTGTCATATCCGTCTGTGAGATCGCCGAGTTCTGGACGAGCTGTTGGGCTACCGAAGTGCCGGAATTGACCTTCGGAATGTTGATCGAATCGGTGCCCGGCGGAAGCGGCTGGATATCCGTGAGATCGACTGTGACCCGCCCAGGACGCGCGAGGCGCACGAATTCGTTGGTGAGCCACAGCGGAGGCACCATCTCGCCGGCGCTGCCATCGGTCGTGGTCAGCGCACGGACTTCGCCGGCAGCCTTATCGCGTTCCTGCACAATCGTATTGTTCCGCTGTAGCCGGTCGGCAGCGTCGGCATCGTGCTTGTTGTCAGCGCGGTAAAGGTCCTGGAAATAGGAGTATTTCCCGTACTTCCTGTAGATCTCTTCCGACTTGCTGACAGTCGCGCGCGGCTCGTAAGCCTTGCCGGGCATGGCGTTGCGGGTCTGGTCCATATTGCTGTTTCCGTTCTGATTGGGTGAAAAACGGGCTTGCATCGGTGCGGCAGCGGCATCGGCTAGTACTTGCTCGGAAAGCTCTTCGATTCGCTCGGTAAACTCGCGCAGCTCAGTCTCAAGCGCATCGAATCGCGTGCCCTCGACGGCTGTGAGACTGCGGTGTTCGGACTTCGCCGTATTGATTAGGCGGGTGGCCTGCGCATTCGATTCAGCGCGCTTCGCCCGTAGGGCTGTGATCATTTCGGTCTTTGTCACTGGGTTTCTTCCTTTTCTTAGGCTTGTGCGTCGGCGATATCGATAGACAGCGTGCGGCGGGAAACGGCCAGTTGGCGGCTGTTCGTGCCAGCGTCAACGAGTGCCGTAAGCGTGGCTACTAGCGGATTTGGCCTGCCCTGGTCGTCTACGGCACCGGTCTTTTCGATGGCTGAGAGGACTTCGGCGGTCAGCACATCGAGGCGACCCCTCAAATTCCCCACTATTCCGGTCTCGTAGTGCTCGTACGGCCGGCTGGCAGCCATCGCGCTGGGATTTGGGCGTATTTCTGGCATGACGAAGCCTTCTCTACTCTTGATTAAGTGGGGTTTTACCGGCACAGCGGGATGGGCGCGCTAGCGAGAGGGTGCAAGGATTTCGTGCACCGGTCTAAACTTTCCTTCTGCGTAAGAGAAGTTCCTACCGGTGCACGATTTCTTTGCACCCCTTCGCTACGCGCTGTTCTTGGCCTGCCCGAAGATGTCCGCCACGGTGCCGGGAGGATGCTCCGCTGTCGGCCGGTCTTCCGGGAGTCTGATTCCGACGTAGACCCAACCGGCCTTCCGTCGCTGCTCGGCCACTCCTCGCGTAAGAAGGTGCTTCTTAACGCTAGATGGGCTGTACTTAGCGGACTTGTCCCCGTTGTTGTCTCGCCAGTCCTTCAGCCGTCCGTTAAACGACGTGCGTAGGACCTCGCAACCGTCGTCATACTCGAACAGCTCACCAACGAGCGCCTTCAGCGGGTCAACCTCTTCCTTGTGCATTTCGGTTGCCGCCCGGATATCGTCAATGTCGCGCAGCCGGCCCGCTGCGTAGTACTCCACTGCACCGCGAACAACCCAAACGGCTACGCCTTCCACTTCGGGCCCTTGAATGGTCGGTTCGAGGTCAGGGTCTACCCTGTCGCCCGTGAACGACTCGCCAAAAAGAATGGCCTTAGTCCGCGCCCACAGTGCCGCTCCGCCCGCCGAGAATTCCGGTAGGTGGTTCGTAGACAACACCAATGTGAACGTAGGCGCGAAAGTGAATTCCTTGCCGTACAGGTGGCGTGCCTGGATACGGTCTCCGCCGCTGTGTTTCTTCAGACGCGCGGTATTCATCGGAACTTCCGCTTCGCCCTCTTGGGCAACAACCATGCGCGCACCGCGAAGTGCCGCTAGCTGTTCGGTGTGCGGCTCTCGCCCCCGGCCACCCTCGTACAGCCCGAAATCGACCTCACGGACGATCTGAGGGCCGAACGCAGCTTGCATGGTGCGAACGGTCGTCCCCTTGCCGTTGCGGCCCTGAGCGCCGTACCAGACGCCTAGAACGTGGTCCCGGACTTCACCCGTGATGCACAGCCCTAGGAATCGCTGATAGTAGCTCTGTAGCTCGGGCTTATCCGGGAAAACCTCTTCGAGGAAGCGTTCCCAGCGAGGGCAGGGCGCGCCCGGCACGTAGTCAACCAGCGCATGCAGCGTCAGCATGTCCGCCGGCTCGTGCGCCTTCATTTCGCCGCTGCGCAGGTCAACCGTGCCATTCAAGAATGTCGGCGGTCTCAAGTGGTGAGCGCATCAAGCTGACGCGATGAATTCCTGCAATTTTTCTGCCGGAGTCCGCCATCCCAGCGTTTGCCGAGGGCGTCCATTCAGT
Source organism: Actinacidiphila oryziradicis (assembly GCF_005047355.1). Lineage (GTDB taxonomy): Bacteria > Actinomycetota > Actinomycetes > Streptomycetales > Streptomycetaceae > Actinacidiphila > Actinacidiphila oryziradicis. The sequence continues at coordinate 25 of NZ_SUMC01000011.1, read as the reverse complement.
CGCGCAGCGATCTCATCAAGCTCGG
>NZ_SUMC01000109.1 GCF_005047355.1 Actinacidiphila oryziradicis | reverse complement strand
CGGTCGGGGGCCGGGTGGTGGCCCAGGGAGCCCAGGCACCCCGGGCAGATCGCGGAGGTGCCCCGGGCCGGGACGGTGACCACCGCGATACCGGCCTTGGCGGCCAGGTGCCGGATCGCTTCGGCGACGGTGCCGCGCACCTGTCCCGACAGGCGGGCGTTGCCGCGCCTGCGGCCACGGGCTTCCAGGGTGGCGAGGTCTTCGAGGTAGATGACGCTTGCGCCGAGCGCGCTGGCCTGGCCGACAGCCCAGTGGGCCGCCGACCACGCCAGCGCGCCGTTGAGGTGGCGGATGCGGGCGCATCCGCACCCAGCCAGACCCCGGCCACCAGCAGGCACACGAACAGCTCGATCAGCATGGCGAGCCCGATCGCCCGCATCGCCATACGTGTCGCCGCCTGCGCATCCCCATGGCTGCCGAGGCCCAGCCGCTCGGTCCCGTAGATCCCCGCGACGAAACCGATCGGCGCGCCGACCACCGGGATGATGAAGAAACCGCAGACCGCGACGGCCCCGCCGATGACGAGGGTGCGCCACGGAACGCCGCTCTCCCGCATCGAACGGGACGGCAGCAGCCACTTCAGCACCTTGTTCAGCAACAGGAGCCCGCTCGCCGCCGCCAGTACCCCCCACGACAGTGAGCTGTGCACGCTCGTCGCCCACCACAGCACCGCCGCCCAGCACAGCAGCGCTCCCGGCACTCCCGGCACCAGCACGCCGACCAGACCGAGCAGCATCACCGCACCCACCAAGCACAGTTGTGCGATCCCCATGAGGCAACTGTGCCGGAACCCTTGGCGGGGCGCTTCCCGGTTTTGACCGAAAGCCCGTGCCTTGAAGGCCGCGCGGACAGGTGGAGCGGCCTCTCACGCCCAGCCGCGCGCGTACGCCTGCCAGCCCAGCTGGAGCCGGGTCGACGCGCCGGCCAGCTCCATCAGCCGCCGCACCCGCCGCTGCACGGTCCGCAGGCCCAGGTCGAGCTGTTTGGCGACGCTCGCGTCGGTGAGCCCGGCCAGCAACAGAGACAGGATCAGCAGATCGGCGTGGCCCGGGCCGTCCGCGACCTCCTCCGGAGCCCCCGTGCCGTCCAGCCGCAGGGGCAGTGCCTGCCGCCAGACCGCCTCGAAGAGGCCGACCAATGACTCCAGCAGCCCGCTGGCGTGCACCACCGGCGCCGAGGGCGCGGATCTGCGGCGCGTCAGCGGCACCATGGCCGTCGTACGGTCCGCGATCACCAGCTTTGTCGGCACCTGATGCACCACCCGCACCTGCTCGTTGCGTTCCAGCGCTGCGGACAGCTCTGTGACCCCATGCGGGCCCGCCAGCACTTCGCGCTCCAGCACTACGCGGTAGAGCACGCCGCGGTCCGCCGCTTGCTGTTCGGCGTGGTTGTCCAGGCCGGTGACGGCCACCGAGGAGCCGGTGACCAGAGCGCACACCTCGTCCACCGCGCCCAGCTGGAGCTGCAGGAAGCGGTGCGCGACGGCGCTCGTGCCCTGGACGACCTCCACGAGATCGTGGACCGGGGACTCGGCGGCCTCCGCCCGGTACTCCTCAGCCAGCAGCGCGGCGGCCACCTCGGCCCGCTGCAGCTCGTGCCGCTGCCGGTTGACCAGTGCGCTCAACGCCACGGCGGCCGGCGCGGCCAGCCAGCGGCCGGGCCGGGCCGAGGCCTGGGCGACGAGGCCGTGGCGTTCGAGCCGGCACAGCGCTCGTACGGTGTCCTCCTCGGACAGTCCCAGCTGGTGCGAGAGTTTCGGCGACTTCGGCGGCGCCGATGCCGACCAGGGTGCGATAGGCCGCCTCCTGGGCCTCGTCGAGTCCAGTGGCACCGAGCACGGGTGTTCCTTCCGTTGGTGCTGGCTGTGGTGCGGGCAATGGCGGAAACGAGCCATGGCGTAAAACCGCCGCACATATCATCGCTGATCAAATGTTTGATCTGGCAATGTGTGTTCGGACCGGCCGTCTATCAGCCCGGCCCAAGGGGGGAGGGCTGATAGACGGCCCGCTCGCCGATCTTCCTGTTTTCGCTGTTTCCCGACGTGTGCCGCGGTGGACAATAAGGGCATGAGTCAGCAGGGCGAGACGGACCACCGCCAAGAGGACGACTGGTGGCAGCAGCTTTACGGCCGGCCCGGCGCACCCGAAGCGCCTGATACGGGTCCATCGGCCGCCTCCGAACCACGAGACAGTGTCGACGCTCATTTCACCTCCGCCATCGGGGCCCTGGGCGCAGCCGATTCCCCGGATGACGCCCCGTCGGCCGGCCTGCCCCGGCAGTACGGGGGAGCTGCGGCCCCGACCCCGCCCCCGCCTCCGGCCGCCGCTCCGGATCCCGACCCGGTCCTGGATCTGGACATGTCCCGGGCCCCGGAACCGGAACCGGAACCGGAACCGGAACCGGTTCCTGAGCCGGATCCGGCCGGATCGGCCGACCCGCGCTGGCCGTACCCCGCGCCGCCGGCCCTCGGGGGCCGGCCGCAGCCCACCCGTGGCCCCGCCCGGCCGACGTCGTCCGGCCAGGGCGAGGCCAGCTGGCCCGCACCGGCCCCGGAACTCCCGCCCGGCTGGGCCCCGGTCGATCCGCCGGCGCCCGAGGAGGAGCCGGCCCCGTGGTTCGAACTGGCCCCGGCGAAGCCGCGCGAGCCCGTCGCGCCGCCGGAGCCCATGGCGCCGCCGGAGGAGCCGGCCGACGGGGTGCCGGGCTTCCCGCCCGCCGTCGCGTCCGTCCCGTATGTGGGCGACCGGCCGCCGACGTACGAGCCCGAGCCCACCGCCTGGCCCACCGCCGACCCGGAGGACCTCGACTCCCTCGTGCCGGACACCGTGCTGGACGGGGCGCGGTACGGCGTGCTCACGCTGCGGACCGCGTCCGTGCGCGGGGACTCCGCGCGGTACCGGGGCGAGCCGCGCCGGGACGCGCTGCTGACGGCCCGTTTCGGGGCGGGCGACGACGCGCTGTTGCTGCTGGCGGTGGCTACCGGGGCGCGCGCGGCGGAGGAGTCGCACCGGGCTGCGGGGGATGCGTGCCGGTGGATCGCGGAGGCGGTCGGGCGGAGCCACGTACGGCTGTCGGAGGACATCAGGGCCGCGCGGCGGGGCTCGCTGAAGTCCGGCCTGCACCGGCTGACCGACCGGTGCTACGGGCGGCTGCGGACCCGGGGCGAGGAACTCGGCCTGGCCCCGGCCGAGTACTCGGCGGCACTGCGCTGTCTGCTGGTCCCGGCCGATCCGGAGTGCCGGATCCGGCTCTTCCTCGGCGTCGGGGACGGCGGCCTCTTCCGGATCCGGGGCGGCGAGTGGCAGGATCTCGACCAGGCGCCGGGGAGGGAAGGCCGGGAGGGCCGGGACAGCAGGGAAGCAGGCGACGGTAAGGACGGTAAGGAAGAAATAGGCGTAACGTTCCGCTTCCGCTTCTCCGTCGCCCAGCCCGGCGACGCGCTCATACTCTGCAGCACCGGCCTCGCCGAACCGCTGCGCGGCGAACCCGCCCTCGCCGCCCGCCTGCGCGAGCAGTGGGGCACCGGTGAGCCCCCGGGCCTGGCCGCGTTCCTCAGCGACGCCCAGACCCGGGTCAAGGGTTACGCCGACGACCGCACCGCCGTCGGGGTCTGGGACGCCTAGGGCGCGCGAGGTGTGCCACGGCACCCGCCGCACACCTTTGGCCCTGCATCCCGTAACGCCATGGGGGCGGGAGTGGTTTTCGGGGCATGACCAAACTCCCGCGCCCCGGCCGGCTCTCCCGCCGCCGGCTGCTTGCCGCCGCTGCCGCCACGCCCTTGCTGCCGGCCGTCCGCACCGCCGGGGCCCATGCCCGAACCCGCGCTGCCACCCCGGATCCGTACGCCGCGCTCGGCGCCGAAGTCGTCAACGAATTCAGCACCGCGTGGAGCGCCTATCGGCGGCACGCCTGGGGCCGCGACGAACTGCGCCCGCTGGCCGCCACCGGCTCGGACTTCTTCATCCAGGGCAGCACCCTCGGCCTGACCATCGTCGAAGCGCTCGACACCCTTTACCTGATGCGGCTCGACGCGGAGCTGGACAGCGGAGTTCGCTGGGTCAAGGACAACCTTGACGTCGCCCAGGACGCCCGCGTCCAGGTCTTCGAAACCATCATCCGCCTCGTCGGCGGGCTGCTGTCCGGCCATCTCGCGACGAAGGACGCCACCCTGCTCGCCCTCGCCCGGGAACTCGCCGACCGGCTGCTCCCCGCCTTCACCAAGTCGCCCACAGGGGCGCCGTACCGATACGTCAATCTGGCCACCGGCAGTGTGAGCGGCACCGAGAACTATCTCGCCGAGATCGGCACCTGCATCGCCGAGTTCGGCGAGCTCTCCCGGCTCACCGGAGACCATAAGTACTACAACGCCGCCAAGGCCGCGCTCCGCGCTGTCTACGACCGCCGCTCGGCCCTCGATCTCGTCGGTACCGCGCTCAACGTCGAAACCGGAGCCTGGACCGACACCACGGCCACCCTCGACCCGCCCGTCGACTCCTTCTTCGAATACCTCTGGGACGGCTGGACCCTCTTCGCCGACCGCGACCTCCGCACCTGGTACACCACCCTCACCACCGCTGTCTTCCAGCGCCTCGCCGACCGCCGCGACGGCCGCCTGTGGTTCCGTCAGGCCCACATGGCCACCGGCGCCGACGCCGGCCACACGCAGTCCGAGCTCACCGCCTACTACGCCGGGCTGCTCGCCCAGAGCGGCCGCACGGCCGACGGCGAGCTCTACCACGACAGCTGGACCGATGTCCTGGCCGTCCACCGGCTGCCACCCGAATACATCGACTACCGGACCCTGGCCGTGGTGAACCACGCCTACCCGCTCCGCCCCGAGTACGTCGACTCCTGTCTCTTCCTCTGGATGGCCACCGGCAAGGACCGCTACCGCTCGCGGGCCCGCACCATGTGGCAGCGGCAGAGGCAGTACTGCAAGGTCGCCAATGGCTACACCGTCGTCAACGACGTGACCACCAGCCCCATGCGGCTCGGCGACCTCACCCCGGGCTACTGGTGGAGCGAGAACATGAAGTACTACTACCTTCTCTTCTCCAACGCCCCGCGCTTCGACTACGAGTCCAACTACCTCTCCACGGAGGGGAACGTCCTGCGTGGCCTGCGCTGAGTTCCCACGCCCGGACGACTCTCCCGACGGTTCATCCGCGCAGCGTCTCCCGGAAGAACGCCCGCACGCCACCCCCGGCGGCACCGGGCACGGCAGTGGCCGGCAGCCCGTGGGCCAGGGTCTGCGGCCGGGTGGCCTGGACGCTCATATAACCGGGCGGCCGCGCCGGATCGCGCGCCAACCGCTGCAGCCCGGCCCGGCCCTGCCCGGACAGACCACTCGGCTCGTCAGGTCCACGCCCGCTGACGGGACGAGCGGGAGCAGCTGGTCCGGCTGCCGGTCCGGTTCCTGGAAACCGCCGTCCGTCAGTGAGGCCGGGTCAGACCACGCCCAGGAAGTGCAGCACCGCGAGCACCCGGCGGTGATCGGCGTCGGCCTTCGGCAGATCGAGCTTGGCGAGGATGCTGTTGATGTGCTTCGCCACCGCGCTCTCGCTGACCACCAGCTGCGCCGCGATCCCGGCGTTGGAGCGACCGCCCGCCATCAGCTCCAGGACCTCGCGCTCGCGCGCGGTGAGCCGGTCCAGCGGATCGCGGCGACGGCGCACCAGCAGCTGGGAGATCACCTGCGGGTCCAGCGCGGTGCCGCCCTTCGCGACCCGGCGCACCGCCTCGGCGAACTCCTCGACGTCGGCGACCCGTTGCTTGAGCAGATAGCCGACCCCGGCGGAGCTGTCGGCCAGCAGGTCCACCGCGTACCGCTCCTCCACGTACTGCGAGAGCAGCAGCACCGCAGTGTCCGGCCACTGCCGCCGGATGACGAGCGCCGCCCGTACGCCCTCGTCCGTGAAGCCCGGCGGCATCCGCACATCCACCACCGCGATGTGCGGCCGGTGCTCCTCGACCGCCGCCAGCAGGGCCTGGGCGTCGCCCACTTGCGCCGCCACCTCGAAGCCGGCCGTCTCCAGGACCTTGACCACCCCGATGCGCAGCAGAACGGAATCCTCGGCGATCACGGCGCGCACGGCAGCTCCACGGTGACGACGGTCGGACCCCCGACCGGACTCTTGACGGACAACGTGCCGTCGACCGACCCGACCCGTCCGGCGAGGCCTGCCAGCCCGGTGCCGCCGGATGTGTCCGCGCCGCCCGCACCGTCGTCGGCGATGACGACCAGCAGTGTCCCGTCCAGGCGCTTGATCGTGACATCGGCCCGCGACGCCCGTGCGTGTTTGACCACATTCGCCAGCGCCTCGGACACCACGAAATAGGCCACCGCCTCCACCGTCGGCGACGGGCGTGACGGCAGATCCACCGTCAGCGTCACCGGAATGGGAAGGCGGGCGGCGATCCCGGACAGCGCGGCGTCCAGGCCCCGGTCCTCCAGCACAGCCGGGTGCAGCCCCCGCACGAGAGCACTCAGCTCGGCGATGGCCTCCTTCGCCTCACGGTGCGCCTCGTCGATCACCTTCCGCGCGTCGTCGGGCAGATCGCGCATGGTGGCCCTGGCCAGCCCGAGATTGACCGCCAGTGAGACCAGGCGCTGCTGCGCGCCGTCGTGCAGATCCCGCTCGATACGGCGCCGTTCGGCATCCGTCGCGTCCACCACTTGCGCTGCGGTGACCTGCGGGTGGTCGAGGTCCGAGATCGCGGCACGTAATGCCTGGGTGTCCAGCGGCGGAAGGGCAACAGCCGTAGCCGCCGCAGCAACGGCGCGCGCCGGAAAGCCGGCGGCAGCCAGCGCCGCTCCGGACAGGGCGGAGCCGACAAGAGCCCGGCGGGACAAACGAGAAGAAGTCATGCCGACTACACTGTCCGGCCAGCGACGCACCGCCATCCGGGCGTCCCCTGGCTCACCCCTGAGCAGACCCGTGGTGGTCCCGGATGTCCACCCCTGACTCCATGTCCGGCGCCAGCGCCGCGACGAGGTCGTCCGCCGTCACCCGGGTCACGCCAGGCTCCTCCGTCGTACCCGCCGAGCGGTCGGTGCGCTCGACCGGCGAGGGTCAGCCGTCGAACGCGCCGGTCCGCACGGCGGCGATGAACGCGGCCCACCCGCTGGGGCCGTAGAACTGCTTCGCGCCGTCGCGGCGCTTGCTGTCCCGCACGGCGGTTCCGCCGTCAGCGGTGCGGGCGACCTCTATGCAGTTACCGGCTTGTCCGGAGTAGGACGACTTCCTGAACCCCGTGACAATGCGAATGTCCTTCACTTTTCCTCTTCTCAGATCGTGTCTCTGACCCCCCGGATGAACGCCGCACTGGCATCCGGCCCCAGAGCCGCAGCCGCGAGAGCGTCGAAGGCAAACACGTACCTGGTGATCTCCTCTTGGCTCTCCACAACCATCGTGCCAGTCGCACTCTCGACAGTGACAGCCTCGATCGCCAGTTCCGGGCTGAACGAGAACCCAACGAACGGCCCCGAGGCAGTCGCGGCCCTCGCCGACAGAGGAAGCACCTGAACGGTGACGTTCTGCCGCTTCCCGACGTCAAGCAAGCGAGACAGCTGCGCCCTACGTGTCTCGGGCGACGAGATCGAAGCCGTGATGGCGGGTTCCCAAATGATCGCCGCGAACCGGGCGCCTGCCTCCTCGATCCGAGCCTGCCGCTCCTGCCTCACCTTGACAAACGCCTGCGCACGATCGGGCGGCACGATAGTGGGGTTGGACTCCAGCAACTCAAGAACGTACTCCGGCGTTTGCAACAGGCCGGGCATCAGGACCGTTTCCCAGGTCCGGATGTAGGTCGCGTCCTGCTCCATGGAGATGTACTGGGCATACGTCGACCCCACAGTGTCGGCGTAGTCGACCCACCAGCCACGTTTGCTGCTCTCGCGTGCCAACTGCTCCAGCCGGGAGCGCTCTACTTGGTCCTGGACGCCGTAGAGGTCCAACAGCACCCGTACGGCGAGGGGGTTGGCGTTCACGTGCCCGGTCTCCATGCGCGAAACCTTCGTCACCGACCCGACGATGGCCTCCGCCGCTGTGGCCTGGTCGAAGCCTGCGGCAAGACGCATGGCCTTCAACGCCGCGCCCAGCCGCCGGCTCCGCACCGTTGGCCTCCCACCTGCGGGCATAGCCCCTCCTCCTTCAGCTGCTCTTGATCTGTCTCGCAGGAGCATCGTAGGACCAACAAGAGCTCACCATCTCGGACTAGCGCAATTTTCAGTCGTATCAGTTGCAGTCGAGCGCACAGTCCCCCTACGGTAGCTAACGTCACATACAGCACTCGAATAGTTGCTATCTGCGACCGACCATCCTTGTGCTCGCTGGAGGTAGGGCGTGACCCAACAAGTAGGGCGGACCTTTCAGTTCGCGATCAGCGACCAGGCACCCCAACGCGCACGCCGGGCCGTGCGCAACGCCGTACTCGCTTGGGAGTACGGCGAAGAGCTCGCGGACGTCGCAGAACTGCTCACATCAGAGGTCATCACCAACGCCACGCAGCACGCGGCCGGCACGGCGGAATGCGTGGTCCGGGTCCGCGTGAACGACGGCCTGTTGACGGTCGGCGTATACGACTGCGCCGGTGGCGCCCCGCGCGTCAAGCACCCGGCGAGTGATGCCGAGTGCGGCCGGGGACTCGGCATCGTGGCAGCGCTCGTCGCTGACTGGGGTATTCGGCCGGACGGCGGGGGCAAGGAAGTGTTCTTTGCCTTGCGGGTTCCGCCGATTCCGAGGCGCGTGTATGAGAGGGAACTCGCCGGGACAGCCGGTGAGCGCTGAATGACCGAGCCCATGGCGACCGTTTCGGGCCAAGGGTCGCATCCACGGAAAACCAGAACCAACAGCTGAAGCTGGAGATTCACCATGGAGATCAGACCGCAGGACACCCGCACCGACGCCCGCAGAATCGGGACGCAGGTGGCGCGGGAGTTGCAGACGCGGTTCGCGGCAGCGGGGTTCCGGCTGGACATCCACGGCGCGTCCCCCATCAGCGGACGCGCTACGTGGAAATCGCGCCGCTGCGCGCGGATGTCGCGGTGTGGCTGGCGGAACGGTTGAGGGAGTGGGAGACGGAGCGCACACCGCGTAACGGGATCCCCCGCCTGAAGGACTCCGTTGGGAAAGGGACGAACCGCCGAACGAGGTGGTTACCTCGGTCGCGAACTCGCAGGTCGAGTGATCCACTTCTGACCGGCAAGCGAGCTGCGCTGCCCGCCTTGTCCTTTTACCAACGGAGTCCTGAAGGCGGGGGCTTTCAGCCCGACCGGCTGAGAGCCCGCCATTACCAGCATCAGCCAACACCCATGGGAGGTGACCCGAGTTGGCTACGTTCCACGCAGGACAGAAGACCCACCACCTGTGCTTCCTCAGCAGTTGGCCCTGGAATTCGAGTCAGCAGACAACCCCGGGATCAGGGACGAAACGGGGCTCGAACGCCGCAAGGCACCCGGCGTGAAACATGTGCGAGGGGAGACCACCAGCAGTACACCTGCTGCCGGCGGCGTCACCCCGGACCACCAGGTCCGGGAGCCCGGCCGTGAGGCCGACCCCGCCGTGTTCGTCCTGGACAAGCACGGCACCCCGCTCCAGCCCACCACCCCGGCCAGGGCCCGCAAGCTCCTGGCGTCCGGCCGGGCGGTCGTGGCCCGGCACACACCGTTCGTGATCCGCCTGAAGGACCGCACCGCCAACCACTCGCAGGTCGACGGTGTCGAGATCGGTATCGACCCCGGCAGTAAGCACACCGGCATCGCCGTCTTCACCACCGTCACCGGGGAGCGCCGGGGCCGGTACAGCATCCAGCTCGACCACCGGGGCGCGGCGATCCGCAAGAAGCTGGAGCGGCGCGCCGCCTACCGGCGGGGCCGCCGGACCCGGAACCTGCGCTACCGCGCACCCCGCTTCCTGAACCGCACCCGCCCGAAGGGGTGGCTGCCGCCGTCCCTCCGGCACCGCGTCGACACCACCACATCGTGGGTGGACCGTCTCGCCCGCTGGGCACCCGTCAAGGCCGTGCACGTCGAGCGGGTCGCGTTCGACACCAACGCCATCAGCGCCGGGCGCCCGCTGGAGGGTGCCGAGTACCAGCACGGCACCCTCCACGGCACCGAGGTCCGTGAGTACCTCCTCGCGAAGTTCGGCCGCGCCTGCGTCTACTGCGGCGCGATGGGCGTGCCGCTGAACATCGACCACATCCGGCCCCGCTCCCGGGGCGGATCCGACCGGGTCGCCAACCTGACCCTCGCGTGCATCCCCTGCAACCAGGCCAAGAGCAGTCGGCCCGTGGAGGAGTTCGCACCCAAGCGCGCCGCCGAGATCCTCAAGCGCGCGAAGGCCCCGCTGCGGGACGCCGCCGCCGTCAACGCCACCACGTGGGCGCTGTGGCGGCCCTGGACGCACGCATGCCCACCCGCACCGCGTCCGGCGGGCGCACCAAGTGGAACCGCACCCGGTGCGCCCTGCCCAACACCCACACCCTGGACGCCCTCGCCGTCGGCGAACTCGACACCGTCACCGCCTGGCCCCGCACCGTCCTGGTCATCGGGGCGACCGGACGCGGCCAGTACCAGCGCACCCGCACCGACAAGCACGGCTTCCCCCGCCTACGCCTGCCCCGCGTCAAGCAGTTCTTCGGCTACGCCACCGGCGACCTCGTCCGGGCCGTCGTCCCCTCGGGGAAGAACGCGGGCACCCACACCGGCCGCGTCGCCGTCCGCTCCTCCGGGAACTTCGCCATCCGAACCGCAAGCGGCCTCTACACCGCCCGGCACAAGCACTTCCGCCTCCTCCAGCGAGCCGACGGCTACGCCTACACCCGCCAACCCGAAGGAACCACGCCTTGATCCAAGGCCCAGGTTCATACAACGGCGATCCGCCCGGCGGCGAACCGCCTACCCACCGCCCCGCTCCGCAGAAGCTTCGTTTCCTCCCCGGCCTGAAGACCGGGGTATCCACGAAGGACATCCGATGACAGTTCGGGTCTACTCCGTCGACCGGAGCGGCGTTGTCGCTTGGGAGCGTCCCGAGGTCCGGGTGACGACCGCCGAGCCCCCGGATGTGCTCGGCAGTTCGCTCAACTGGCCGCTATGCGCATGCGAACGGGCCACCGGCACTCCGTGCCCGGCAGGAAGGGCGTGAGGACGGGCCCGGGACCGGGGCCGTCGGTCGGCGCTGACCGTCGCGCAGCGCCGCCGCGGGTGGGGGACGCCGCCGACCTCGGCGTCGCCAGTCTTGCGGCCTCCACCAGGGAGCTGTTCAAACCGCTACGGCCGGCCGGGGACCGGCAGAGCCCGCACCCACATGCGGTCGCCGGCCAGGTAGGCGTCGACGGCAAGCCCTGCCTCGCTCAGGGCGAGCTCGAAGGCCTCAGTGGTCAGGGGACGTGACAGGAACGTCTGGCTCCACTGCGCGTCCGGGAAGACGTATTCGACGTGGACGGACTGCACACCGGGTCCCGCCGGCTCGGAGGACACCACCCGGATGAGACCGCCGGCGGTCTTCCGCTCTCGTGGCAGGTTCTCGTGCCGGCCGTCGTTCTCTCGCTGGATCAGCACACAGCCGTCATGTCTGACATGCCGTCGGCAGGTCCGCAGCAGCCCCTGACGCACCCTGGGATCGCCGGCGTGGACAAGGAATGACCCGAGCAACACCACATCGAAGCGCTCGTCGAGCTCCAGCTCCTCGATCGGGCTGCAGACGGTCCGGGCACCGTGGACCCGCTCCAGCATCTGGGGAGATTCATCGACGGCGGTGACGGTGAAGCCTCGCTCCACCAGCGGGTGCGTCACGCGGCCCGCACCGCATCCCAGTTCGAGGATACGGGCCTGGGCGGGGACCGCCCGTTCGATGATGTCGGGCTCGTCGCGCACGGGGAGCCGCTCGTACAGCTCGACTGAACACCCGTCCGGCGTGATTGCTCCCGGCCCGGTCCCTTGGTAACCCTCGCGCACCCGTCCGCCCATACCTCCATCGGACCACAGCGGGGGCGGCTGCGAAAGACCACGGCGTCCTCCGCCCCGGGACCGTCGGCCGGTGTTACCCGTCGCGCAGCGCCGCCGCGAGCGGGGTGTCGCCGCCGACTTCGGCGTCGCCGGTCTTGACGGCCTCCGCCAGGGAGAGGCGGCCCTGTTCGAGGGCGAGGGCGGTGCCGTCGGTGAGGGCCAGCCAGGCGTCGGGGTGCTCGGCGGGGCCGTCGGCGTATGAGGGGGCGTCGTGGCCGAGGCGGAGGTGGAAGGTGCCTTCGGGGAGGCGGACTTCAAGGGTGCCGTCATGGCGGCGGAGAAGGCCGAGAAGGGGGATCGCGGACCAGTGGGCGCGGACGGCGTCGGTGGGGCGGCGCTCGGAGAGGGCGGGGGCGCCCCACTCGGCGAGGGCGGTGAGGACGGGGAGCAGGTCGCGGCCCCGGGCGGTGAGTTCGTAGACGTAGGCGGCCCCGGGAGGGGGGAGGCGGCGGCGGGTGACGAGCGCGTCGCGCTCCATTTCCTTGAGGCGGGCGGCGAGGACGTCGGTGGAGACGCCGGGGAGGTCCGCGTGGAGGTCGGTGTAGCGGCGGGGGCCGGCAAGGAGCTCCCGGACGATCAGGAGGGTCCAGCGCTCGCCGACGGTGTCGAGGGCGCGGGCGGCGGAGCAGTACTGGTCGTAACTTCGGCGCGGCATGAAGGTCAGTGTAGTGAAATGGTTGGACTTTCCAAGCGGATACTTGGTAAAACCAAGCATGGAGTTCAAGCAGTCGAGCAAGCTGGCCAACGTCCTCTACGAGATCCGCGGGCCGGTGATCGAGCACGCCAACGCGCTCGAGGAGGCCGGGCACAGCGTGCTGCGGCTCAACACCGGCAACCCCGCGCTCTTCGGCTTCGAGGCGCCCGAGGAGATCCTCCAGGACATGATCCGCAGCCTCCCGAAGGCCCATGGCTACACCGATTCGCAGGGCATCCTGCCCGCCCGCCGCGCGGTGGCCGCGCACTACCAGCAGCGCGGGCTGACGGATGTCGGGGTGGACGATGTCTTTCTGGGCAACGGCGTCTCGGAGCTGGTCTCCATGGCCGTACAGGCGCTGCTCGACGACGGCGACGAAGTGCTGATCCCGGCGCCGGACTTCCCGCTCTGGACAGCGGTCACAACGCTGGCCGGCGGCAAGGCCGTGCACTATGTGTGCGACGAGTCGGCGGACTGGCTGCCGGACCTCGCCGACATGGCCGCGAAGATCACCGACCGTACGCGTGCCGTAGTGATCATCAACCCCAACAACCCCACCGGCGCGGTCTATCCGAAGGAGATCCTGGAAGGGATCCTCGATCTCGCCCGCCGGCACAACCTGATGGTGTTCTCGGACGAGATCTACGACAAGATCCTCTACGACGACGCTGTTCACCACCACACCGCCGTCCTCGCGCCGGATCTGCTCTGCCTGACCTTCAGCGGCCTGTCCAAGGCCTACCGGGTCGCCGGGTTCCGCAGCGGCTGGGTGGTCGTCACCGGCCCCAGGCAGCACGCGAAGAGCTACCTGGAGGGACTGGTGACGCTGGCGTCGATGCGGCTGTGCCCCAACGCCCCCGCCCAGTACGCGATCCAGGCCGCGCTCGGCGGCCGGCAGAGCATCGAGGATCTCGTACTCCCGGGCGGGCGGCTGCACGAGCAGCGGGACGTCGCATGGGAGAGGCTCAACGAAATCCCGGGCGTGTCGTGCGTCAAGCCGAAGGGCGCGCTGTACGCGTTCCCGAGACTGGACCCCAAGGTGCACAAGATCCATGACGACGAGAAGTTCGTCCTGGACCTGCTGCTGCGCGAAAAGATCCAGGTCGTGCAGGGCACCGGGTTCAACTGGCCGCAGCCCGACCACTTCCGCATCCTGACGCTGCCGAGGGCTGATGACCTGGACGCCGCGATCAGTCGCATCGGGCGCTTTCTGGCCGGATACCGTCAGTGAGCACAGTACGGCGGCACAGAACGACGGAGGACACGCGTGGCCTTTACGGAAGAGCCGGCACGGGCGGTGCTCGCCGCCGACGGGCGAGCGGCAGGGGACGCGAAGCTGCTCTCGCTGGGCGAGAACGCGGTGTTCGCGGTGGGCGACGTGGTGGCCAAGGTCGGCCGCGGCGCCGAGTTGCTGGCCCGGGCCGAGCGCGAGGTGCGTACGGCGGCGTGGCTGGCGGAGCACGGGGTGCCGGCGGTGCGGGCGGCCGAACCGGACGCCCGGCTGGTGGACGGGCACCCGGTGACGTACTGGGAGCGGCTGCCGGAGGCCGTACGGCCTGCTGGGCCGGTCGATCTGGCGGAGCTGTTGCGCGTCGTCCACGCCCTGCCGCTGCCGGAGTTCGGCCTGCCGCCGCGCGACCTGCTGGGTGGCGTGGAGCGCTGGCTGCGGCTCGCCGGCCCGGCGATCGACCCGGCCGATGCCGGTTTCCTGCGGGATCGGCGGGACGGCTTCGCCGAGGCGGCGGCCGCCCTGGTCCCGCACCTGCCCCCGGGACCCATCCACGGGGACGCGCTGCCGCGCAACGTGCACATCGGGCCGGACGGGCCGGTGCTCGTGGACCTGGAGACCTTCGCCGCGGACCTGCGTGAACACGACCTGGTGGTGATGGCGCTCACCCGGGACCGTTACGGACTGGACCCGGCCGCCTACGACGACTTCACTTCCGCGTACGGCTGGGATGTGCGCGAGTGGGACGGCTGCGCGGTACTGCGCGGGGCGCGGGAGACGGCAAGCTGCGCCTGGGCCGCCCAGCACGCGCCGGGTAATCCGGCGGCGCTGGCGGAATTCCGGCGCCGGATCGCATCCTTGCGGGACGGCGACCCGGCGGTGCGGTGGTATTCGTTCTGAGCAGAGCCCCGTCCGGCAGCTGATCCGGACTCAGCGGAATTCCCATGGTCCGTGGATGGCGTGGGCGGCACCGGTGGCCAGCGCCCAATAGCGGTCACCGTGGGACCAGTGCCACTCGGTCGGGTAGTTGACCAGGCCTGCGGCAGTCAGGGCCTCGCTGAGGATCTGCCGGTTGGCACGTGCGCCGGCGCTGATGCCGGGCCCCGGTCATGGATGGCCCGCCGACTGCCGTATGTGCGGGACGACCGGCCAGGCGGGGTCGATGGACGCGTGCGGATCCGATGTCCTGCGCAGGTACTGCTGGAATGAGGCTGCCTGGTCGGCCGCGGCGCGCACCTGGAGTTCGTGCAGATCGGCCGGGGAGACCGATCCGACGTCCGGGAACCTCTCCCCCAGCCTTCGGGCGACGCCGGCGGCCGCCACCGCGTCGGCGCCTGCCTCATGGGCGTCGTTCAGCGGCACACCGTAATGGGCGCAGAGGGCTTGGAGGTTTCGCTTGCCCTTGCGGTAGCGGTCCGCGTGTTTGTCGAGGATGAGCGGGTCGATTACGGGGGACAGCCCGCCGCCCAGGCGCTCGGCCAGCGGGGTGACTCCATTCCGCCGGCATTCCCGGTCCAGGAGCGACAGGTCATACCGCGCGTTCATGATCACCAGCGGCGTCGCGGAAGCCAGGGACTCGGCTATCGCCCGGGTGATCTCCTCGATCCCCTCTGCGGCGGAACCGCCATGTGCGCGGGCGTACTCCGTCGAGATGCCGTGGATGGCCGTGGCCTCATCGGGTACAGGCACCCCGGGGTCCAGCAGCCACATCCGTTCCTTGGGCGGGGTCCCTGGTTCCAGTCCGATGAGCGCGGCGGTCACGATGCGGTCGGTCTCGATGTCGGTGCCCGTGGTCTCGAGGTCGAAGGCCAGCAATGGTGCGCTCGTCCAGCTCATCGCAGGGTCCCTGACCGCTTGGCGTCGCAGACAACGACGACGACGGCGGCGATCCGCGCCTCACGCCGAGCCATACCTGTCGTCTCCAGCTCAAAACCGGTCAACTTATCGCGGCGCCATGCCATGGTGAGCATCCTTCCCACAGTTCCCCCGTGTGCTCTGCCATCATCTCGCGCACCACTGACAGTCAGGAGACGGGTCGGGAATCGGCCCAAACCCCCTCGAATTCCTCCCGGTAGACCTCGAAAAGCCCGTGCTCGCCATGCCGGCCGCTGTCCGTGGCCGCCCCGCCTTCCTCCTGCACAAGTTCGCGCGGGCCGCCGCGCAGGATCAGCACAGGGGACTCCATGCCGCGCGCCTTGCGCAGATACGACTGGACGACCGCGAGGCCGTCTGCGCCGTCCCCGTCAACCAGGTAGGCGGTGAAGCGCGGCGTCTCGTCGAAGACCCGGATCTCGAAGGCGTCAGGGTCACGGAGCCGGGCTCTGACCCGGCGCATGTGAATGATGTTCATCTCCACGGAGCGGCTGAGCTCGCCCCGCCCGAGCCCGAGTTCGCGCTCACGGCGGCGGACCGCGCTGCTGGCGGGGTTGAGGAAGAGCAGCCGCACCCGGCAGCCGGCCTCCGCGAGCCGCACCAGGCGCCTGCCGGAGAAGTTCTGGACGAGGAGGTTCAGGCCGATGCCCACGGCGTCCAGCCGCCGGGCGCCGCCGAAGAGGTCCTCGGCGGGCAGCTGGCGCTGGAGCCGGACCCGGTCGGGGTAGACGCCGACGACATCGGCGTAGCGGTCGGCGACGAGCTGCTCGATGACGTCGACGGGGAGCCGGTTGACGGAGGGGTAGTCGGGACCGGAGCCGAGGAGGTCCAGGAGCCGGGCGGCGGCCCGCTCGGCCTGGTCCAGGACGGTGCGGGAGAGGGCCCGGTTGCGGGAGACGACGTGCCGGGCGACCTCCAGCTCGTCGAGGGCGAGTTCGAGTTCGCGGCGGTCGTCGAGGTAGGGCTCGAAGCAGGGCCAGTGCTGGACGACGAGTTCACGCAGCTGAGGAAGGGTGAGAAAGCTGAGGATGTTGTCGTCGGCGGGGTCGAGGAGGAACCCCTTGCGGCGGCTGACCTCCCGTACGGCCGCCGCGCGCTGCACCCATTCGTGCCCCGCCGGGCCGGCCGCGGCGACCACCCATTCGTCGCCGTGCACAGGTTCGTAGATCGGACGGAGTATGGCGTTCACGACGGCGCGCAGCCGCTGTTCGACGAGGTTGAGCCAGACATACGCCCGCCCGGCACGGCGGGCCCGGGTACGCACTTCGGCCCAGGCCTCGGCACCCCAGTCCAGTTCCGCTCCGATCTCCAGCGGCAGGGCCAGCGAAACTGATCCGGCCGACCCGTCGCTGATGCCGCCGTTCTGGTCCCCCTGGTCTCCACCGCCTGGGAGCACCAGACCTCCCGACATCACGACTGCACCCGCCTTCCGCCCCCGTCCACGATCAAGGAAGGGTACTGCGGGCAAAGTGGCTGTGCAGCAGTAACGACGCTACTTCACGGTATCCGCATGTCGTCCCGCGCCCCTGGCCATTGCCCCCGTCAACCTCCTTGGCGTGACCGTCGGGGCTTCTGCCTTCGCCCCCCACCGGCACGCGCGTGCGCATCCTAGTGGAAGCGCTTGGTGTCCGCCGACCGGGGACCGTCCCTGGACGCGGGCCGCCGTCCAGGCGGCGTCCCGTCGTGGCGGAACCGCGATCACCGCTCATACGACCACCCAATCGCCGTATGGTGTCGTGAAGGCGCCCGACTCTTGCATCACCCAGGGGAATTGAGACACCCGTACTGGGGAAGATGTTGACGACTACGCACCAAAGCGAGCACGGGTGCGTGAAGATGCACCTTTCGGCAGATTGCGGCCGGGGTGCGGCCCGGAGACGGCCTGGCGGCTCCAGGCCGGTAAGTGGAAGAGTCGGTGACATGCAGGTCTGGCCGGGTCAGGCATACCCCCTTGGCGCCACGTACGACGGCGCCGGGACCAACTTCGCCATCTTCTCGGAGGTGGCGGAGAGAATCGAGCTGTGCCTGTTGCAGGACGACGGCTCGGAGACCGCCGTCGAACTGCGGGAAGCTGACGCCTTCGTGCGGCACGCGTACCTGCCGGGCATCATGCCCGGGCAGCGGTACGGCTTCCGGGTCCACGGGCCGCATGAGCCGACGCGCGGGCACCGCTGCAATTCCTCGAAGCTGCTCCTGGATCCGTACGCCAAGGCCATGAGCGGGTCGATCGACTGGGACGAGGCGGTCTACGGCTACCCCTTCGGGCAGCCGGAGGGACGCAACGACCTGGACTCGGCACCGCACACGATGGCGTCAGTAGTGGTGAACCCGTATTTCGACTGGTCCGAGGACCGGCCGCCGCGGATCGACTACCACCGCACGGTGATCTACGAGGCCCATGTGAAGGGCCTGACGAAGCTCCACCCGGAGCTGCCGGAGGAGATTCGCGGCACATATGCGGCGCTCGCGCACCCGGCGGTCATCTCGCACCTTGTGGAGCTGGGCGTCACCACGCTGGAGCTGATGCCCGTGCACCAGTTCGTGAACGACCACCGGCTGATGGACGAGGGTCTGTCGAACTACTGGGGCTACAACACCATCGGCTTCTTCGCGCCGCACGGCGCATATGCGTCGATGGGCGACCGCGGGCAGCAGGTGCTGGAATTCAAGACGGCGGTGCGCGCGCTGCACCGGGCGGGCATCGAGGTGATCCTCGACGTGGTGTACAACCACACGGCCGAGGGCAGCCACCTGGGCCCGACGCTCTCCTTCCGTGGCATCGACAACGCCTCGTACTACCGGCTGGCCGATGACCCGCGCTACTACACGGACACCACCGGCACCGGTAACTCGCTGTTGATGCGGAGCCCGCACGTACTCCAGATGATCATGGATTCGCTGCGCTACTGGGTGACGGAGATGCATGTCGACGGCTTCCGCTTCGACCTGGCGGCGACCCTGGCGAGGCAGTTCCACGAGGTGGACCGGCTGTCGTCCTTCTTCGACCTGGTGCAGCAGGACCCGGTGGTCAGCCAGGTGAAGCTGATCGCCGAGCCGTGGGATGTCGGCGAGGGCGGCTACCAGGTGGGCAACTTCCCGCCGCTGTGGACCGAGTGGAACGGGAAATTCCGCGACACTGTGCGCGACCTGTGGCGCGGTGAGAACGCCACCCTCGCCGAGTTCGGCTCCCGGCTGACCGGATCGTCGGACCTCTACCAGGACGACGGCCGCCGGCCGCTGGCCTCCATCAACTTCGTGACCTGCCACGACGGCTTCACCTTGCGCGACATGGTGTCGTACAACGAGAAGCACAATGAGGCCAACGGCGAGAACAACCGGGACGGCGAGAGCCACAACCGCTCCTGGAACTGCGGGGCCGAGGGCGAGACCGACAACGAGGAAGTGCTCGCGCTGCGGGACCGCCAGATGCGGAACTTCATCGCCACCCTGATGCTGTCCCAGGGCGTGCCCATGCTCGCCCATGGTGATGAATTCGGCCGGACCCAGGACGGCAACAACAACGCCTACTGCCAGGACAGCGAGCTCGCCTGGGTGCACTGGCCCAAGGAAGGCGACCCGGACGCACAGCGGCTGCACGAATTCACCCGCACCTTGGTGTGGCTCCGCCGCGACCACGCGGTCTTCCGGCGCCGCCGCTTCTTCCACGGCCGCCCGGTGGAGGGGACACATGACGAGCTCTCCGACATCGCCTGGTTCACCCCGGAGGGTGAGGAGATGACGCAGCAGGACTGGCGGGACGCGCACGCCAAGGCGCTGGTCGTCTTCCTCAACGGCAGCGCGATCTCCGAGCCGGGCTCGCGCGGCGAGCCGGTCACCGACGACTCCTTCCTGCTCATGTTCAACGCGCAGGACAAGGCGCTGGAATTCGTCGTACCGGTCAACCACGGCAAGGAGTGGCGGACCGTCGTCGACACCCAGCTGCGGGACGGGGTCGAGCCGGGCGGCGGGGCGCCGGTGCGGGGCGGTGACCGGCTGCGGCTGGCCGACCGCAGCATGGTGGTGCTGCAGCGCCCGGCGTAACGGCGCGGGGCCCGGTGTGATCAGCGGACCGCATGACGGGGTAGGCAGCAATGCATGGCGTCCCTGATCCGTCCCGCCCGCACCGCCCCGACCACTCCCGGCGTCCCGACCGCCACGTACCGGTTGCAGCTCCAGCCGGACTTCCCGTTCGCCGCCGCCGAGGCCGTTGTGCCACACCTCGCCGCGCTGGGGGTGTCCCATCTGCACCTGTCCCCCGTGCTCGAGGCGGTGCCCGGCTCGACGCACGGCTACGACGTGGTGGACCACACCCTCGTACGGGAGGAGCTCGGCGGCGAGGACGGGCTGCGGGCCCTGTCGCGCACGGCCCGGGCGCACGGGCTCGGCCTGGTCCTGGACCTCGTGCCGAACCATATGGCGGTGCCGGCGCCGGAGCACCTCGCCCGCCCGCTGTGGTCGGTCCTGCGGGAGGGGCCGGAGTCGCCGTACGCACGGTGGTTCGACATCGACTGGCAGGCGCAGGGCGGAAAGGTGCTGCTGCCGGTCCTGGGCGCCCCTCTGGAGGACATACAGGGCGAGGGCGGGCTCCAACTGGGGAAGCACGCGGGCGAGCCTGTGCTGCGCTACTACGAGCACGCGTTCCCGCTCCGGCCCGGCACGGAGCAGCTGCGGCTGCCCGAGCTGCTGGAGGCGCAGTGGTACCGGCTCGCCTGGTGGCGGCAGGCCGGCACCGACATCAACTACCGGCGGTTCTTCACCATCTCCGAGCTGATCGCGGTGCGGGTCGAGGATCCCGAGGTCTTCGCCGCCACGCACGCGACGCTGCTGCGGCTGCTGCGGGACGGCGTCGCCGACGGACTGCGGATCGACCACCCGGACGGGCTCGCCGACCCGGCGGGGTACCTGGGGCGGCTGAGCGAGGCCTGCGGGGGCCGCTGGACGGTGGTGGAGAAGATCCTCACCGGCGACGAGCCGCTGCCGGACGGCTGGGCGTGCGCGGGCACGACGGGGTACGACGCGCTGGACCGCATCGACGGGCTCTTCACCGACCCGGCCGGCGCGGACCGGATCACCGCCTTCTACCGGGAGTTCACCGGACAGCCCGACGACCTCGGCGGCGCATGGGCCCCGACGGTGCGCCGGGCCGCGTACCGCCTGGTCACCCACGACCTCGCCGCAGAGGTCGACCGGCTCGCCCGGGCGGCGGGCCCGGCCGTGTCCAGGGAGGCGATCCGGGAGGTGCTGGTCCGCATCCCTGTGTACCGGCCGTACGTCCTCCCGGGCGTGTCGGCGCCGGAGGAGTCCGTCGCCATGGTGACGGCGGCCGCCCGGGACGCGGCGGTCCCCGGCGCCGATGCCGTACGCGACCTCGCACTCGGCCGGCTCGGCCGCGGCCCGGGCAAGGACGACTTCGCGATCCGCTTCGCCCAGGTCTCCTCCGCGCTGCGAGCCAAGTCGGTCGAGGACACCGCCTTCTACCGCTACGGGCCCCTGCTGTCGCTGAACGAGGTGGGCCGTGACCCCGCCAGGCCGGCCGTCTCCCCCGCCGGCTTCCACGCCTTCTGCGCCCGTCTCCAGCGCGACTGGCCCACCACGGGGACGGTGCTGTCGACACACGACACCAAGCGCAGCGCGGAGGTACGGGCCCGGCTGGCGGCCCTGTCCGAGGTCCCGGACCTCTGGGCCGGCTCGGTGCCCCGCGACACCGTGGAGCCGCATGTGGCCTACCAGGCGTGGCAGTACGCGGTCGTCTTCGCCGGCCGGACCGACACGGACGGCGATGTGATCGCGGCCACCATGCTCAAGTCGGAGCGCGAGGCGGGGCTGCGCACCAGCTGGACCGAGCAGGACCCGGCGTACGAGGCCAGGCTCGCGGAACTCACCCGCGAGGTGGTCTCCCGCCCGGCCGGTGCGATCGCCCGCGCCATCGAGGGCCCCGCCATCGCCAACGCCCTCGGCGCGACTCTGGTGCACCTCACGATGCCCGGCGTCCCGGACATCTACCAGGGGGACGAGGAGCGCCAGCTGCTGCTGGTAGACCCCGCCAACCGTGCCCCCTACGTCCCCCGGCCGGCCGCCCCGGAGAGCCCCAAGCGGCTCGTCACCACGACAGCGCTCCGCCTGCGCCGCGAGCACCCCGAGTGGTTCGGCGCGAGCGCCACCTATGAGCCGCTGCCCGCCCGGGGCCCGGCCGCCGGCCACTGCTTGGCCTTTGTCCGCACCGGGCGGGCCGTCACCGTGGTCACCCGCCTCTCGCGCCGGCTGCTGGACGCGGGCGGCTGGCGCGGCACTGTACTCCCCCTCCCCGAAGGGGAGTGGAGGGACCTGCTGACGGACCGTCCGCACTCGGGCGGCGTCCCGCTGGAGGAGCTTCTGGACCGCCATCCGGTGGCGCTGCTGACACTGCAGCAGCATTGACGTGCTCCCCGGTCTAAAGACCGGGGATTCCTGCCACGGTCTTGTGACCGTCTGGGTGGCTTCCTGCTTCAACGCGCTGTGCCGGGATTTTCGTCCTGGTCTTACCTGCGCTCTGCGAGGCGTTTAGCCTGTCCGCCCGTCCCGGGGCCAGAGTGTTGTGTGCTGCGTTCTGGTCGCGGTCGTGGACGGTCCCGCAGCCCTGACACGTCCATCCCCGGACGTGGAGGGGCTTGGGGCGGTGTCCAGGTCGCGCAGGGACTGCTGGAGCACGACCGCGGCTTCGGCGAGCCATCCGCGCTCGATCGTGCGTTTGGCCTGGGTGATGTGCGTCTTGGACAGCTCCGCCGAGGCCACGTACGGCAGTCCGGCCGCCTGTGCTTCCCTGCGGGCCCGCAGGCAGTCGTTCCACACCACCCGGGCACACCCGAACGCAGCTCGCCAACGCGCGGCACTGGAAGGCATCCGGGTACACACGGTAGTTGTACCGTAGCTGCATCCGAGCGACCGTACTGGGGTTGGTCTCATGGACACAAATGACGGGCTTCGGCATGGCAGGCATGTGGTTTCGGCGATGCACGTTCATTTGGTCTTTGTGACCAAATACCGGCGTGGAGTGTTCAACAGCTCCCGCTGCGAGGCGACACGCTGCTCGACCACCGCCCAGTAGGCGGCAACAAGCGCGGCTCCGCGCGGTCCCGGGGCCGCGACGACCTCCGCGGCCTGGGCGGGCGGCGGCGGTAGCCGCTGCCCTCGTCGACCTCCGCAGGGGCGAGCACGCCCAGCCTGTCGTAGAGCCCCAGCGCCTTCATCGACAGTCGCCAACGGCGGGCGAACACTCCGATACCCAGCAGCGGATCTTCCACGCCCACCCCGTACACCGTCCTCCGGACCGGACGCTTCCCGCCCGACCCGCCCTACGCTCCGGGCTGCCCCTGGGACAACGTCACGCCTGCCCGGCCGCCAGCCGGTAGCTCATCCGGCCGAACGTCACCTGGTCGCCGGGGCGTACCACCACCGCCCCCATCACCCGGCGGCCGTTCACGAAGGTGCCGTTCATCGATCCCAGGTCGCGCAGCGTCCATGTCTCCCCGTCACGGCGCAGCTCCGCGTGTACCCGTGAGGCGGAGGAGTCGCTCAGCCGCAGCCCGGAGGAGAGGTCCCGGCCTATCCGCAGCGGCAAGGGCATCGGCTCGGAGTCGGCGACGGGCAGCACCAGCGTCGGCAGCCGCTCCACCCGCCACGCGTTGCGTATCCGCATATGAAGCGCGGACACTTTGCCGACGGCGCGTACCACGAACCGCGTCAGCCGGCCTTCCTCTGCCGGCGGCAGGTCGGCGGTGAGCGCCTCCAGCTCGTCACGTCCCCGTACGACCAGGGCGAGTTCCATCCGCTGCAGAAAGGTGTCGTGGGACAGCCGGCCCTCGACCGCGCTTTCCCGGAGCACCTCGATCGCATGCTCGCGCTCTGCGTCCGACAGCCGCGCGTCGGGATGCGTGGAGAACTCATAGGACGTCACGACCGTGATGGTACGGCCGGACGGCTGTTGTCGTACCCGACTGTTACGTTTCGTGGCAGGACTGCTTCCGGGCCGCCACCCGTACGATACGCGGGCTCGGCCGGGCAGGCGGGGCCAGGGCTGCCTGCCCCCGCCGCCGTCCCTACTTGCCGGTGAAGTCCTCGTAGGCCGCGATGACTTCCTCGGTCGGGCCGTCCATGCGCAGCTCGCCCTTTTCGAGCCACAGGGCGCGGTCGCAGGTGTCGCGGATGGATTTGTTGTTGTGGCTGACCAGGAAGACGGTTCCGGCTTCCTGGCGGAGTTCGCGGATGCGGTCCTCGGAGCGTTTCTGGAATTTGCGGTCGCCGGTGGCCAGCGCCTCGTCGATCATGAGGACGTCGTGGTTCTTGGCTGCGGCGATGGAAAAGCGCAGCCGGGCGGCCATGCCGGAGGAGTAGGTGCGCATCGGCAGTGAGATGAAGTCGCCCTTTTCGTTGATGCCGGAGAACTCCACGATGCCGTCGTACTTCTC
>NZ_SUMC01000108.1 GCF_005047355.1 Actinacidiphila oryziradicis | reverse complement strand
GGCTCCGTTTGGAGTGCCAGGAGTCCAGGATGTGTGTGCGCATCGCGGTGCGTGCCGCGAGCTCGTCGGCGTCGGTGATCGCCTGCGCGATCGCGGCGTGACCGATGTGGGCGGCCGTGATCTGCTTGTCGAGCTCACCGCCGCAATACCTGCTGCTGACTCGGGCATGGTTGTGGATGTTTGTCACGACCGCTCGCGCGACGTCGTTGCCCGCCATCCACATGATGTGATCGTGGAACTCGACATCCAGGGCGAGGTACTGCTCCGGCTGCCTGAGCACGCACTCCATCGCCGCCAGGACGCTGTTCATCTCGGCCAGCTGTTGCTCGGTACGTCGGGTCGCCGCCGTTCCCGCGAGTTCGGACTCCAGTGCGCAGCGCACCTGGACGAGGTTGTCCAGCAGACCGAGGCCGTCGTCGTGCCGGATGCGGGCGTTCAGGACCGTTGAGTCGAGCGGATCCCAGCGGGTGACGGGCGCGACCACGGTTCCCTGTCCCTGCCGGATGATCAGCAGTCCCTTGTGCTCCAGTGCCTTGAGCGCCTCGCGCACGACCACGCGGCTGACGCCGAAGTCCTCGCACAGGGCTTGTTCGCCAGGTAGCACGGAGTCGGCCGGCAGCCGGCCACTGACGATGGCGTCGATGAGGTCCTCAGCCACCGTTTCGGCGAGCCGCGCCGGGCGCCGTGGATTCGTCCGGTCGGCGAGCCTGACGCGTGGTGAACTGGCCAATTTGTCCCCATCCCCCGAGAGTTGCTGACCTGCCTAGCATACCAAGAGCTTGTCAATTCATTACTCGTGTGCTGTCATCATGTCCTACAAGTTGGAGAGATCATGGGACGCTGGCTGAGCGAGCGGGTAAACATGCCGCTGTTCGCGGCGGCCTTTGACGGCGCCCACCACAACGCGGCTGACGTCATCGCGTCGGGCTGCGCCACGCCCGTTAGGACGAGCGTCGCGCGCTACAAGGGCGGGCTGACCGACCTCGCCACGGGCCCGGAAGTCCAGCACCTGTGCACGCATCCACCGAGCCGGTCGTCGGCCTGCCGGACCGCGCCGAGGAGCAACTCGCGCATTCGGTGCGGCAGGCCGGTCAGCGGTCGGAGTAACACTTCATCACCGAGAACAAGGAGAGGCAATGAAGCCTGATCCAGGCGATCACGGGACTACCCGCGACCCGTCAGGCGGGGGGATAAAACAGAGTCGACTGCGTGTGCTGGTGGGAGCCCTCGCCCTCGCTGTTGGAGCCACTGGGTTCCTCACCGCAGGCCCGGCGCAGGCGGCGGCGCCCGCTGACCCGGGAGCGCGCTACCTTTACGCGTCCCCGGACGGCACCGGCTCGGCGTGCGCCCAGAACAACGCGTGCTCGCTGACCGAGGCGCAGACGCTGGTCCGCAAGTTCAACCAGAACATGCAGCATGACATCGTTGTCCAGCTTGCCGGCGGCACCTACTCGATGAGCAAGCCGCTCACCTTCACGGCGGCGGACTCGGGGAACAACGGCCACCAGGTTCGGTGGCAGGCAGCTCCCGGCGCGCATCCGGTGCTTTCCGGCGGCCGGAACGTCTCCGGGTGGAGCCTGAGCGACTCGGCCCACAACATCTGGTCGGCCAGCGTGCCCGCCGACCTGAACACGCGACAGCTCTACGTCAACGGCGTTCGCGCCGACCTGTCCCAGTCCGCGTCCGGACTTCCCGCGGGCAGCACGGTGACCGCCACCGGATACACCGTGCCCGGCAACAGCCTCCAGTCGGTCCGCAACCCCGCCGACCTCGAATTCGTCTACCGGCCACTGGACTGGGTGCAGGAGAGCTGCAACGCCGCCTCGATCACCGGGACGTCCGCGCAGACGACCATCACCATGAAGCAGCCCTGCTGGGACACCGTGCAGTCGTTCTACGGCGGCACGGAGCGGGCGGACCTGCCCAAGTATCTCGCGAACGACTATTCGTTCCTCAACCAGCCGGGTCAGTGGTATCTCGACACGGCCGCGCACCGGGTCTACTACATCCCACGATCCGGACAGAACATGTCCACGGCGAACGTGGTGGCTCCGGTCCTGCAGAATCTGGTGACCGGCGCCGGAACGGCCACCGCCCCGGTGCACGACATGACATTCCAGGGGCTCACCTTCGCCTACGCCACCTGGATGCAACCCAGTGAGGACCTGGGCTTCGCCGAGGTTCAGGCCAACCTGATGCTGACCTCGAAGGACGCGTCCTACAACTGGAGCCCGTCCTCCTTCGTTACCCCCACCAGCGGGAAGACCTGGAACAACACCCCTTACGGCAGCCAGGCCGTCCTGATGCCGGACGCGGTGGAGTTCCACGCCGCCAGGAACATCAGCTTTGTCCGCAACACCTTCGTGCACCTCGGCGCCGCCGGGCTCGGTCTCGACCAGGGCAGCCAGCACAACAAGGTCGTGGGCAACGTGATGACCGACATATCGGGCAACGGCCTGCAGGTGGGATCGGGCGCTGATCCCAACCAGAAGGACCCGAATCTCATCGATGCCTACAACACCGTGACCGACAACTATGTCCACGCCGTGAACGCGGAGTTCCTCGGTGGCGTCGGCATGTTCTTCGGCTACGTCCGCGACACCCTGATCTCGCACAACGAGATCGCCGATCTGCCCTACACCGGCATGTCAATCGGCTGGGGCTGGGGCTCGCAGGACACCACCCCCTCGATCGACCAGAACAACAAGGTCACCAACAACTACATCCACGACGTCATGCAGACCCTTGCCGACGGCGGCGGGATCTACGCCCTCGGTCCGCAGCCCGGTGGCGTCATGTCCGGCAACTACATCGGGAAGGTCGTTCACGACAGCGGCCACATCTACCTCGACCAGGGCAGCACCGGTTGGACCATGACCCACAACGTCGAATCGGGCGGCACCACCTGGCTGCGCAGCACGCCGCCGCCGTGGAAGCCCTACACGGCAAACCTCGTCGCCACGCACAACTACGTCGACATGACGTACCTCGCCGACGACGCGAACCAGGTGGCCGTCAGCGACCTCAGCACGGTTACCACCGGCGAACTGCCCGCCTCGATCATCCAGGCGGCCGGGCTTGAGCCGGCGTTCAAGGACCTCCACCCGACAGCGCCCAGCGATGCACAGGCACCCACCGCGCCGCAGAATCTGCAGACCAAGATCCTCAACCCGACCTCGGTCCAGCTGACCTGGGACGCGTCGACCGACAACGTCGGCGTGACGGGATACGAGATCAGCATCAACGGCCAGCTTGTCCAGGTGACCGCCACGCCGGGGGCCACGTTCACCGGCCTGACCCCGAACCAGGTCACGAAGATCAGCGTCCGGGCAAGGGATCTCGCCGCTAACCTGTCCAGCGCCAGCAAAGTCTCGGTGCCGATGCCGGCGGCGGACACCCAGGCGCCGACCACTCCGGGGACGCCGACGGCCTCCACGCCGTACACGACCAGGGTGAACCTGTCGTGGCCGGCGTCCACCGACAACTGGGCGGTCACCGACTACCTGGTGTACCGGGACGGCGTGCTGGCCGCGACGACGCCGGACACCTCTACGGTGGTCAACGGCGAGACTCCTGGCCAGACTTACCAGTTCACCGTCAAGGCGCGGGACGCGGCCGGCAACCTCTCGCCCGCCAGCGAAGTCTCGGTGTCGATGCCGGCGGCGGACACCCAGGCGCCGACCACTCCGGGGACGCCGACGATCTCCGCGCCGTACGCGACCACGGTGAACATGTCGTGGCCGGCGTCCACCGACAACTGGGCGGTCACCGACTACCTGGTGTACCGGGACGGCGTGCTGGCCGCGACGACGCCGGACACCTCTACGGCGGTCTACGGCGAGACTCCTGGCCAGACTTACCAGTTCACCGTCAAGGCACGGGACGAGGCCGGCAACCTCTCACCGGCCAGCCCCGCGGTCAGCGCGACGACGCCCAAATCGGCCAACCTTGCGTCCAACGCGCCGGCCACCGCGCTGTTCCTCGACGGCAGCCCGGCCGCTATGCAAACGAACTCGACACCGGCTCTCGCGGTGGACGGCGACCTGTCGACCTACGCGCAGGCGAGAAACCAGTACGCCTGGCAGCTGCAGATCGATCTCGGCTCGTCGCACTCCATCTCCTCGGTGGTGACCACGATGCCGTCGGACAAGTTCGCGACCGAGTACAACATCGCGATTTCCCAGGACGGCCAGAACTGGACGGTCGCCGACAAGGTGACCGGATTCATGGGCGGGGTGAGCACGCAGAACCTCACAACCCCGGTCACCGCGCGGTACCTGCGGATCGTGGCGGTCAAGCCGGACGGCGGCGGGCAGACAGGTGGCCAGATGGCCATCAGCGAGCTCGCTGTCTACGGCAGCTGACCAAACGTGCGAAACACGAGGGTGAAGTCCACCCTCGTGTTTCGCACGTTTCACGATCGCGGAAGGTGGTGGCCGCCAGTAGCCGGCGGTTGTAAATCGTGAGGTGCCGTGAGGGAAGCATCGGCGGTATCTGTAACCCGCTGACGTGGGAATTCCGCCGATGCTTCCCACTGGCATTTTTGGTGAGGAACCACGGAAAGCCCCAAGGAGACCGGACCCGATCAAGACCACGCAGTCCGCCTGAGTCTTCCGGCGTCTACATGAAGGTCAAATACAAGGAAACGGCGCGCGGCGGGCTCCGCCGCCCTCAGCCCCCCGAGCCCACAACCTCAGTGTCTCCCGCATGATGCCCAGGTCCGCGGCGACATCAATCATACCTACGAAAATCCGTTGCCCCCGACCTAGACCAAACCAGCCGCTTGAAGAGACGGCAGCTGCACCTGATCGTCTCCCCGGAGACGATCCTGAGGTGGCACCGTGACCTGATACGCCGTCGCCACGCCGAGGCGTCTGGTCGCAAGAAGCGGCCCGGCAGACCGCCAACCCGGCGCAGCATCCAGGCTCTTGTCCTTCGCCTGGCACGCGAGAACAGTTCCTGGGGGTATCGGCGCATCCACGGCGAACTCGCTGCCCTCGGCATCAAGGTCGCACCCTCCACGGTCTGGGAGATCCTGAAGCAGCACGGGATCGAGCCGGCGCCCGAACGCGACCGTCAGACCTGGGCCGCGTTCCTGCGCGGCCAGGCCCACGCGATCCTGGCCTGTGACTTCTTTACCGTCACCACCCTGAGCGGCGCGACTCTTTATGTCTTCGCCGTCATCGAGCACGCCAGCCGCCGCATCCGCATTCTCGGCGCTACCACCCACCCCACCGCGGACTGGGTCACCCGGGCCGCCCGGAACGTGGTCATGGACCTCCAGGACGCCGGCGCCAGGGTCACGTACCTGATCAGGGACCGCGACAGCAAGTTCACCCGGGCGTTCGATGCAGTCTTCGAGGGCGAGGGTATCGAGATCGTCACTACCGGTGTGCGCGTCCCCCGCATGAATTCGATCATGGAACGCTGGGTGCAGACCTGCAGACACGAACTCCTCGACCGTACCCTGATCTGGAACCTGCCCCACCTGCTCCACGCGCTTGGCGAGTTCGAGTCGTTCTACAACCAGCACCGGCCTCACCGCACCCTGCACAGCGCGGCACCCCTGCGGCCGGTTCCCGAACCGATCAGCGAACCAGACCGACTCGACCGACTCGATGTCCATCGACGCGACCTACTCGGCGGCACCCTGCACGAGTACGCACATGCCGCCTGAGCTGCGCGGACGTAATAATCGGCACCCGCACCCCCAGCGACCTGTCCGACGCGCGATGGGCGTTGATCGAGCCGACCTTAGCCGCCTGGCGAAAAGCCCGGCTCGACCGCAGGCCCACCGGCCAGCCGGCCTCCGTCGAACTGCGGGAAGTCTTCAACGCGATCCTGTACGTGAACCGTACGGGCATACCCTGTGCCCCATGACTTCCCGTCGCATGGCACTGTCTACTCCTACTACGCGGCTTGGCGTGACGAAGGGATGTTCGTCCAGCTCAATTACGACCTGACCGGCCTGGCCCGCGTCAAGCACGGCCGCAAGCCCGAGCCGACCGCGTCCGTGATCGACACCCAGAGCGTGAAGACCTCCACCAACGTGCCTCTGACCAGCCAAGGAACGGACGCCGGGAAGAAGATCGTCGGCCGGAAACGGGGCATCGTCACAGACACGCTCGGCCTGCTCCTCGCCGTGACCGTCACCGCCGCAAGTCTTTCCGAGAACGCCGTAGGAATTCGACTGCTCGACCACGGGAAATAAGGTGCTATTGGTCTAAATCAAACGCCTTCTAAGCCGCGTGCCTGCCCAGCCAGTCGAGGATCAGCGCCAGACGGTGCACGCGGTGGTCTGGGCGGCCCGACGCGGTGAAGCCGTGGGAGGCGCCCGGGTAGCGGGCCAGGACCACCTCGCGGCCCAGTCTGCGCAGCGCCGCGTAGAACTGCTCCGACTGCTCGATCGGACAGCGCTGGTCGCTCTCGCCGTGCACCAGCAGCAGCGGAGTCGTCACTGACGCGGCGTGCCTTAGCGGCGAGCGCTCCCACAGTTCGGCGGCGCCCGCGTCGAAGAGGTCGAGACCGTCGAACTCGAAGCGGTTGACGGTGAATCCGTTGTCCGAAGTCCCGTATTTGGATACCAGGTTGGACACCGACCGCTCCGATACGGCGGCCCGGAACCGCTTGGTCCGCGTGAGGGCCCAGTTGATCAGGTAGCCGCCGTAGCTGCCGCCCGCGAGGAAGAGCCGGTCGGCCGCAGCGGTGCCCGACCCGACCGCCCAGTCCGCGAAGGCCGTCAGGTCGTCGAAGTCCGCGCGGCCCCACTGGCCGACGCTGAGCGCGCGGAATTCGGAGCCGTGGCCCGCGCCGCCGCGCACACCCGGTACGAGGACGTGGAAGCCGGCGGCGACCTGTACCTGCGTCTCCAGGTCGAAGGCGTTGCCGAACGCCAGGTGCGGGCCGCCGTGCACACGGATCAGCACATCGCGCCGCACGGCGCCGGCGGAGCGGTACAGCAGGCCGTGCAGCACGAGGCCGTCTGCCGAGGTGACCTCGATCGCCTCCGGCGCGACCGGCGCCACCCGGTCGGCCCAGGCGGTGTTGAGGTCCGAGACCTGCTCGCCGTCCAAGAACAGCTCCACCGGCCGCGTGGCGGACTCCAGGCACAGTGCCACTGAGTCGCCCACTGCCGCGAAGTCCACGACCGACCGGCCCGCCGGGCTGACCCGCCGGGGCTCGTCGCCGGGCTCGCTCTCGTACAGCGCCACTTCGCCGTCGACGGTCGCGACGAACAGGATCCGCTCGCCCACGCAGGCCAGCAGCGCGGGGTCACCCTGCGGCCGCGAGTCCGCCAGCACGGCCCGTTCGCACTCCAGGTCCGAGTCGGGGAAGACCCTGCGTCCCTCGTCGGCCCACCACACCCGTGGCGCCTTCATGCTCTGCCCCGGCGCCCCGCTGGACAGCGCCACTGGCCGCCCGGACGCCGTCAGTGCGAGCGCACGCACCGGAGAGGCACTCCGCCACACCAACTCCTCACGATCCGTAGCGAGATCGAGCCTGCGCACCTCGCCGCCGGGCTGGAGTTCGTCGCTGTGCCGCGGATGCGCCGCGTAGTACACACCGCCGTCGCCGTCCAGGACCGGACAGCTCAGCCGGTCTTGCTCCCAGCTCCGCACGAGAGCCGGCGCCTGCTCGCCGTCCGCCGTGAGCACCCACAACTCGCTCGTCGGCTCCAGCGGTCCCCGGGCGCCGTCGCTCTTGTAGCGCAGCCAGTCCACCACCACCGGCGCCGAGGCAGGCTCCGCCACCGGGCGCGCGAACAGCGTGAGCAGCCGGCCGCCGTCCAGCCACATCGTCCGCACGGGGCGGGCGTCGGGTCCTTCGAGTCGCCGGGGCTCCCCGCCGCCGGCCGCCACCAGCCACACGCCGGGCGCCCCGCCGCGGTCGCTGTGGAACGCCACCAGGGCGGCGTCGGGGGAGACCAGCGGCGCCGTGTCCGAGAAGGCGCCCTCGTCCGGAGTCAACGGCAGGGCGGGGCCGTCCGCCGCGAACCGCCACAGGCGGCTGCGGTACCTGGCGTGCCCGGGGTCGACACGCTGCACGGCCGCGGCCGTCCACGTGCCGTCCGGCGCGAGTCCGGGCGCTCCGACGAGGCGCAGTTCTGCCAGGTCCTCCGGCACGGCCCCCGTCATGCCGCCGCCTTCGACGCCGTGAACTGCGCCTTCGCGCGCTCCAGTACGTCCGGCCGGGTGAACAGCGTCGTCAGCAGCGTCGCAAGCAGCGCGCCGCCGTCGAGGACCGCCGCGTCCCCGCCGTCGCCGACTGCGGCGCCGACGAAGTCCCTTGTGTGCAGGGCGATTCCGGGCTGCGCGCAGATGTACGGGTGCAGCGCGGGCAGCAGTTGGCTCACGTTGCCCATGTCGGTCGAGCCCGCGGGCCCCGACCAGCCCGTGCCGTGGGCTATGGGTCTGCCCAGGGCGCCGAAAGCCTCTACCGCGAGGTCCGCGAGTACCGGATTGGGCAGCACCGGGTCGTAGGCCGGTGCCACCTCCGCGAACTGCGCCGTCGTGCCCGTGGCGATCGCGGCGCCACGCACACAGTCCCGTACGGCGTCCAGCAGCCGCCCGCGCAGGTACTCACTGTCGATGGACCGCACGAACAGCTCCACGCGGGCCCGTTCAGGGATGATGTTGATGGACTGACCGCCCTCCGCGACCTTCGCGTGGATGCGGGAGCCGTCCTGGATCTGCTGGCGCAGCAGGCCGATCGCCACCAGCAGCAGGGTCGCGGCGTCGAGCGCGTTCCTGCCGCCGTCGGGCGCGGCCGACGCGTGCGAGGCACGGCCGGTGAACTCCGCTTCGAGCGACAGCCGACCGAGGTTCGTACGGGACACCGCGTCGAAGCCCGCCGGATGCGTCATCACGGCCGCGTCGACACCGTCCAGCACACCGGCCTCGATCAGCTTCACCTTGCCCCCGCCGCCCTCCTCACCCGGACTGCCCAGCACCAACAGACGTCCGGCGCCCGCGCGTTCGGCCACCAGTGCGGCCGTGGCGAGCGCACCGCCGACACCGGCGGACGCGATGATGTTGTGTCCGCAGCCGTGCCCGAGGCCCGGCAGCGCGTCGTACTCGCAGAACACCGCGACCGTCGGGCCGTCGCTGCCGAAGGTGCGCGAGGCTCGGAACGCCGTGTCGAGACCGCCGATCCCCGCCTCCACGTCGAAACCGTGCGTACTGAGGGCGTCACGCAGCCGCCCTGCGGCCGCGTGCTCCTCGAACCTGAGTTCCGGTGCGCCGTGGATGGCGTGGCTGAGCGACAGCAGCTCGGCACGCAGCTTCCCCGTGTGCGCGCGTGCCTCGCGGGCGAGTTCGCCGACGCCGCTCGCTTGCGTACCGGCCGGTGCGTCGGCCGTGTGCTCGCTCATGCCACTGCCTCCGCCGTCTCCGCATAGTGGCAGGCCGCGGTCCTCGTGCCGTCCTTGACGGGCCGCAGCGCGGGCTCCTCCGTACGGCAGAGGTCGGTCGCCAGCGGGCAACGGGTTGAGAACACACAGCCCTTGGGGCGCTCCAGCGGGCTCGGCAGGTCACCCATCGCCACCGCGGCCCTGCTGTCGTGGCCGCGGACGCGCGGCCGGGGCACCGCGGCGAGCAGCAGCTGTGTGTACGGATGCCGCGGATCCGCGAACAGCGCCTCGGTCGGGCCCTGTTCGACGACACGGCCCAGATACATCACGGCCGTCTCGTGGGCCAGGTACCGCACAAGCGCAAGGTCGTGGCTGATGAACAGGTAAGCGAGGCCGAGTTCGCGCTGCAGCCTGCTGAGCAGGTTGATCACCTGCGCCTGTACGGACACGTCGAGCGCGGAGACGGCCTCGTCGCACACGATGAACTTCGGGTCGAGGGCGAGCGCGCGTGCGATCGCCACCCGCTGCCGCTGGCCGCCCGACAGCTCGTGCGGGTAGCGCTCCGCGTACCCGGAGCCCAGGCCCACGAGTTCGAGCAGATCCGCGACCGACCGGGACCCGCCCGGCGCGATGCCGTGCACCTGCGCCGGTTCCGACAGGATCTGGCTGATGGTCATCCGGCCGTTGAGCGAGTCGTAGGGGTCCTGGAAAACCGGCTGGATGTCCCTGCGCAGCCGCCGCAGCTCCTTCTTGGGCAGCTCGTTGACGTCCTTGCCCTCGACCGTCACAGTGCCTTCGCTCGGGCGTTCGAGCGCGAGCAGCAGTCGTCCCGTCGTGGACTTGCCGCAGCCCGACTCGCCGACAACGGCGACGATACGGCCCGCGTCCACGGTCAGGTCGATGTTGTCGACGGCGGTCAGGGTGCGCCGGCCCGAACGGGTGCGTACCGCGTAGCGCTTGGTCAGCCCCGATGCCTTGACCAGGGGTTCGCGCGGGCCGGTGCCCGCCTCGGTGGGCAACCCTTCCTGGGTCATGGCGTGGCCTCCTCGGCCGGGTCGGTCTGAGCAGTGTGTTCGGGGAACCAGCAGGCCGCGACCGAGCCGGTGTCTCCCACGGCCGCGAGCGGCGGCGCCTCGGCGCACCGCTCCTGGGCCTTGGGGCAGCGGTCGCGGAACGGGCATCCCGTGCCGCGCTCGCCCAGCGGCGGCACCCGGCCCGGGATGGTGGGGAGTTCACCGACACGCGGGGTGTCGGGGTCCGGCACGGACGCAAGCAGCGCCACGGTGTACGGATGGTGGGGGCGTTCGAGCACCTCGGTGACAGTGCCGCTCTCCACCACCTTGCCCGCGTACATCACCACCACCCGGTCCGCGATCTCCGCCACCACGCCCATGTCGTGCGTGATGAACAGGACGGCCGCGTCCCGCGTGGAATCCCGCAGCAGCGTGAGCACTTGTGCCTGCACGGTCACGTCGAGCGCCGTGGTCGGCTCGTCCGCGACGACCAGATCGGGGGAGCCGGCAAGTGCGATCGCGATCATCACACGCTGCCGCATGCCGCCGGAGAGCTGGTGCGGGTGGTTGCGTGCCCGGTGCGCCGCGTCCGGTACGCCGACCGAGGCGAGCAGTTGGACGGCGCGCTCCCGGCGCTCTGCCCTGCCGTGCGTACCGTGGATCGCCATGACCTCCTCGATCTGGGCGCCCACGGTCATCAGCGGATTGAGCGCGGTCGCCGCGTCCTGGAAGATCATGCTGACCTTCGAGCCGCGCAGCCCCCGCCACTGCTTCTCGCGGCGGCCGACCAGCTGGAGGCCGTCGAGCACCGCCGACCCGCTCACCGCGGCGCCGGACGGCAGCAGACCGCTCAGCGTCAGGGCGCTCAGAGTCTTGCCGCAGCCGGACTCGCCCACCAGTGCGACGGTCTCGCCGCGGCGCGCGGTCAGCGTCAGGCCGTCCACGGCGTCGAGGCCAGGGCCGAACGAGACGCGCAGGTCGCGCACGTCGAGCACGGCGTCCGCCGCGTCGGACCGCGCGTCTGCCGGTTGCGTCATGGTCATCGCGGCCACCCCAGAGTGTCGGTCGGGACGTCGAGGGAGCCGCCGGCGTGCCTGCCGGTCTCCCGGTGGTGTTCTGCCAGGTCGCCGACCGCACCGATCCACACGTCGCCGTACTCCTGCGCCGCCTCGACCAGCCGGCGCAGCCTGAGGGCGCGGGCAGGGCGGCCCGACTGCCAGGGATGCATGGTGAGGTTGACCAGCGAGCCGGCCTCCCGCGCGCCCTCGATCTCCGAGTGCCACGCCTCGTACAGGGCGTTCGCACCGTACGGAGGCCGGCTCTCGCCGCCGGTGTAGCGGTAGTAGATGGCGTCGTCGGTCGCCCAGTCCACGGGCACCTCGACCAGGTCGCCGATCAGGTACGGGCGGTCGTCGCCCATCACGGAGCTGTCGTAGCGCACGCCCAGGTCGCTCAGTACGCCGAAGCCCTCGGGGGACATCTTGAAGCTGGGCGAGCGGTAGCCCACGGGCCGCTTCCCACTGATCTCGGCGAGCAGGTCGGCCGCGCGGGTGAGGGTGTCGCGCAACTCCATCTCGCCGAGTGCCGCAGGGGGTTCGTGGCACCAGCCGTGCAGGGCCAGTTCGTGCCCCGCCGCGTGCACCTCCTCGACCGCCGAGCGGTAGGTGTGGGCGATCCAGCCGGGTACGAAGAACGTGGCACGGATGCCCGTGCGCTCCAGCACGTCCAGGACGTGGTGGATGCCGCGACGCGGCCCGTATCTGCGCTGTTCCAGTTCCGCGACGTCGTCCGGCGGGTCGTCGCGCCGCCGCCACAGGAGCGGGGACTCGCCGTCGAAGTCGAACGTCACGCACAACGCTGCGCGCCTGCTGTCCGGCCAGGGATACCTCTGGCTCATGCGCGGGCCCCCTGCTCCTGGACGGGCGGCTTGTAGTCGCCCGCCGTCCTGCCGCCGTCCACCGCCACCGTCGTGCCCGTCACGAACGACGCATCTCCCGACGCGAGCCACAGCACGGCCGCCGGCGCGTCCTGCGGCCCGGACATACGGCCCAGCGGGATGCGCGCCCGCATCGACTCGATGTGGTCCTCGGACACTTCGCTGACCTCACTGCCGGGAGCGAAGCCCGGTTGGACGCTGTTGACGCGGATGCCGTGCCGTGCCACCTCCAGCGCCAGAGAGCGCGTCAGGGTTTCCACCGCGGCCTTGCTCGCCGCGTAGACCGAGCCGCCCACGCCGGGGCATACCGCGGCGCCCGAGCTGATGTTGACGATCCGGCCCGCCACTCCTGCGGTGATCATCGCCGCGACCGCGCGCCGCGTCAGCTCGAACGGCGCTATCACGTTGACGTCGAGGACCCGCCGTACCTCGTCAGGATCGGTCGTGGCCAGGGGCGTACGGGGATAGACGCCCGCGTTGTTCACCAGCACGTCCGGGGCCTGCCAGGTGCCCGCGACCGCATCGCCCAGCACCTTCAGGCCCTCGGCGTCCGTCAGGTCAGCAGCGACGTGCCGCGCGCCGAGCCGGCCGGCCAGCGCGGCCAGCGGCTCCGGCCGTCCGTCGCTGAGCAGCAGGTCGGCGCCCGTCGCAGCGAAGGCTTCGGCGATCCACGTGCCGAAAATACCGGCGGCTCCCGTCACCACCACACGGGCGCCGGTGAATTCGTCGCGGTAGTCACGCATGGCGCGCCTCCTCGGATGTGTCGGTGGATGAACGCGTGCCGAAGGACGCGGACTTCCCGGCCGTTCGGGACCGTTGTCCCGGCATGACCGAGCGCCGCAGCAGCCCGGCCTGCGGTTTGGTCCGCCGGATCCGCTTTGGAACCCGGCGCCTCGGGTCGAGCCGGTCGCGTACGTCGTCGCCCAGCAGGTTCACCGCGAGGACCAGGCCGAAGAGCGCGAGCCCTGGGAACGTCACGAGCCACCAGGCCGTCGCCACGTACTGCTGTCCGTCCGAGAGCATCGAGCCCCAGGACGCCGTCGGTGGCTGCACGCCGAGGCCGATGAAGGACAGCGAGGCCTCGAACACCACCATCAGGCCCAGTTCGAGCGTGGCGACCACCACAGCGAGCGGCAGCACCTCGGGCAGCACGTGCTTGCGTACGATCCACGGGCCCGACGCCCCCACCGCCACAGCGCCGCGCACGAATCCGCGCTCACGCGTCTCCAGCACACTGGCATAGGCGATGCGGGTGTAGCGCGGCCAGCGCACCAGTGCGAGACACACCACCACATTGACGAGGCTGGGGCCGAGTACGGCCACCACCAGGATCGCCAGCAGGAAGAACGGCACGGACAGCGCGATGTCCGCGAGCCGCATCACCACCACACCGACCCAGCCGCGGTACCAGCCGGCGAGCACACCGACCAGCACACCGAACGCACCGGACACGATGACGGTCGCCAAGGCCACGGCGATCGAGACGCGCGAGCCGAAGATGACCCTGCTCAGCACGTCGCGGCCGAGCGCGTCGGTTCCCAGCAGGTGGAAGTGGCCGTGCACGGAGGCGAACGGTTCGTGCAGCCGGGACACCAGGTCCGCGTGGTTCGGGTCGAACGGGGCGATCAGCGGCGCGAATATCGCCACCAGGACGTACACGACAGCCACGATCGCCGGTATGAGACTGCGGCGGCGGCCTTTCGTGCGTGACCCGCGGCCGGTGTCAGCCCCCGTCATCGGGGCGCCCGTGCCGGGGTCCGGGGCCCCCGCCGCCGTGCCGGTGCCCGCCTGCGCGCTGACGATGTCGCTCATGCCTCGGCAGCCTTCCCGAGAGTAGTGATGCGCGGATCGATGAAGGCGTAGGCGATGTCGGTGACGAGATTGACCAGGATGAAGACCAGGGCCGCCAGGATCACGATCGCCTGCACGAGCGGGAAGTCCCGCCCGTCCACGGACTGGACGGTGAGCTGTCCCAGGCCGGGCCAGGCGAAGATCAGCTCCGTCACCACGGATCCGCCCAGCAGGTTGGCCACTTCGAGGGCCACGACTGTCAGCACGGGGATCGACACGTTGCGCGCCAGGTGCCGCCACACGAGCCGGGCCATGCCGGCTCCCTTGGAGCGGGCCGTGCGCACGTAGTCCCGGTCCAACTGCTCCAGCACCGCGCCGCGGGTGATCCGGGCGATGGTGGCCGCCGAGAGCGAGGCCAGGGTGATCGCCGGAAGGATCAGCGAAGTGAAGCCGCTGTACCCGGTCGACGGAAGGATCTGGAAGGTCACCGAGAAGACCAGGATCAGCAGGATGCCCGTCCAGAAGGCAGGCATGGCCTGTCCCACCAGCACGATCGGCATCAGGACCCGCTCGGGCCAGCGCCCCCTGCCCAGCGCCATAATCATTCCTGCGCCCACTCCGAACACGACCGACAGCACCAGGGCGGCCAGGGCAAGGTTGACTGTGTAGGGGATGCGCTGCGTGATCAGCGACAGGGCGGGCTCGTGCTGGACGTACGAGTAGCCGAGGTCGCCGTGCAACAGGCCGTCGAGGAAGTTCACGTACTGGTGCCACACCGAGACGTCGAGTCCCAACTGGGTGCGCAGCTGGGCGATCTGCGCCTGGGTCGCGCCCTGCGGCGCCAGCAGCTGGGCCGGGTCGCCCGACAGGCGAAGGGCGAAGAACACCGCGGTGGTGACTCCCCACAGCGCGATGAGGGCCTGCCCCAGCCTGAGACCGAGGTAGGAGCAGGCCGTCCTTATCGTTCCGCTCACGAGGCGAGCTTCATGTCTGCGACGAAGAAGCTCTGCTGGGCGTCGGGTGTCCACTCCAGACGGGTGCTGGCGCCGTAGATGGAGTAGATCTGGAAGAGTCCGATGCCCGGCAGGTCCTTGTTGAGGATGCCGTACGCCTGGGCGTACAGGCCGGTGCGCTTGGTGGGGTCGATGGTCTGGCGCGCCTGGTCGACGAGTGTGTCGAACTGCGGGTTGCTGTACGAGCTCCACACCGTGCTGGTGCGGAACAGCGGGTAGGCGACACCGTCGGCGTCCAGGCAGGAGCAGGACCACTGGCCGAAGCGGATCGAGCCCCAGTTGTGGGTCGGGCTCTGCACCTTCTTCAAGTAGGTGGCCTGGTCGGTGTTGTTGATGGAGACTTTGAGACCCACGGCCTGGATCTCCGCCTGGATGGCCTGCACGATCTGCGGGTCGTACGTGGGCGAGGTGGCCATCACGATGGTCTTGCCCGTGGCGCCCGCCTGCTGGACCAGGCTCTTGGCCTGGGCGGTGTTGGTGGAGTAGTCGGGCAGTGCCTTCGGGTAGCCCACCGCGAGCGGGGTGAGCACACTGTTGACCTGCTTGGCGTAGCCCTGCTCAAGGCTGCTGATCAGTGACTTGTAGTCGATCGCCAGGCTGATCGCCTTACGGACCCGGGGGTCGTTGGTGGGGCCGCCCCCGATGGTGTTGAATGCGAGGTAGCTGACGCGCTCGGTCGGCGCGGAGAGCACCTTGAGGTTGCTCGCACCCTTCATCTGCGTCGCGGTGTCAGGCGTCATCGAGTCCGCGATCTGGGCGTTGCCCGACTTCAGGTCCGCCACCCTGCTCGCCGCGGCCGGCACCGCGCGGAACGTCACGTTCGCGATCTGCGGCTTGCCTTGCCACCACGAGTCGTTGCGCTTGAGGACGATCTGCGAGCCCGGGATCGAGGAGACGAAGGCGTACGGCCCCGAGCCGACCGGGTGCAGGTTGAACTGGGCGTCGCCGACCTTCTTCACGTCCGCCATCGGTACGACGGAGAGCGTGGTCAGGTAGGTGAGGAGGGTGGGCGAGGGGTACTTCGTCTTGATGGTGAGGGCGTCACCTGAACCGGTCGCCGAGGCGATGGCGGAGAAGTTCGCGTTCTGCTGGCTGGCGAACCTCGGGTCGAGGATGCGCTGGATGCTGAACGCCGCGTCGGCCGCCGTCAGGGGCGTGCCGTCGCTGAACTTGACGCCCTTACGGATGGTGAACACCCACGTCTTGGAGTCCGTCTGCTTCCAGCTCGTCGCGAGCCACGGCACGATCTTGTTGGTCTTGGCGTCACGGTGCAGCAACTGGTCGAAGATGTTGCGGTAGACCGAGTAGGAGTCGGTGTCGTACTGCAGGCCCGGGTCGAGGGTGGCCGGGTAGCTCGCCAGGTCCGCGGTCAGGCTCGCGGAGGTGGAGAAGTTGCCCGAGGACGTGCCGTTGCTGTTGTTGGTGGCGGGCGTCGAACAGGCCGCCAGCACCGCAGCGGTCAGACCCGCGATGCCACCGAGTATCAGCCTCCGGAAGGCTTTCATGGTTGTACTCCTCAAGTGTCGCTCCGACCGTGTCGGCGCGAGTGCTGGGCCAATGCGCGGGGGGCGGATCAGTTGGCCGACGCGGCCGGGATACGGGAGTCGATCGCGAGGGTCGGTACGTCCACGTGGACGGTCTCCGGGTACTTGATGCCCGCACCGGTGTTCAGCACCACAGTGCGGTCGCCCTCGCGCAGCCAGCCGGACTCTCGCAGCTGCTTGGCCGCCGCCATGCAGGCGGCGCCCTCCGGGCAGATGAAGGTGCCCTCGTGCTCGGCGAGCCGGCGCTGTTCTTCGAGCAGCGCCTCGTCGCTGACCGCGATGGCGGTGCCCTCAGTGGCCCGTACGGCCTCGAGGACGAGGAAGTCGCCGAGTGCCTTCGGCACGGTAATGCCGAAGGCGACCGTGTGGGCGTCCGGGAACGCGACACTCTCGGTCGCGCCCTGCTCGTACGCCTTGACGATGGGCGCGCAGCCCTCGGCCTGCACGGCGACCAGCCGAGGCAGGTCGCCCTTCAGCCAGCCGAGTTCACGCATCTCCAGCAGGGCCTTGTAGATGCCGATGTGGCCGACGCCGCCACCGGCCGGGTAGAGGATGACGTCCGGGCCCTGCCAGCCGAGCTGTTCGATGATCTCGTAGCCCATCGTCTTCTTGCCTTCGAGACGGTAGGGCTCCTTGAGCGTCGACACCTCCTGGTAGCCGGAACGTCCCGCCACCGCGGCGTTGATGAGCTTGCCCGCGTCGCCGATGAGCCCGTCCACCAGGTAGAGTTCGGCTCCGGCCACCACGCACTCGGCGCGGGTGATCGACGGCGCGTCCACCGGCATGGCGATCAGGCTCTTCATCTTCGCGCGCGCCGCGTAGATGGCCCAGGCGGCACCGGCGTTGCCGTTCGTCGGCATCGCGACACCGGTGACACCGAGCTCCTTCGCCCGTGACACACCGACAGCGGCGCCGCGCGCCTTGAAGGTGCCGGTGGGGATCAGCCCCTCGTCCTTCATCAGCAGGCCGGGCACACCGATCTCGGCACCATACGACGGCAGGGGCAACAGCGGGGTCATGCCCTCGCCGAGCGAGACGATGTTGGACTCGTCCCGGACCGGAAGCACCTCGTGGTAGCGCCACAGTGTGGCCGGACGCGAGGCGATCTCGGCGGGGCTGACGGTCGCCGCGACCTGCTCCAGGTCGTAGCGCGCCAGCAGCGGGACGCCCGCGTCGCTCACGCCCTGAACCTCGTCGGCCTCGTAACGCTTGCCGGTCTTGGAACAGTCGAGGTGACTGAGGGCTGAGTAAGGCATGGGTCTCCTCAAACGGGCGGAGCGGAGTGGATTGAATTTTGAATCCAAAAACGATGGCCGTCAAGGGTTGTCTCACGTCCGCGTGAGCGTCCTGGGCGCTTCGGTGTGTCCGTGGCCGGGAAATACGGGGAATGGCAGGAAATGCCTGGCGCAGCTTTTGCCCACCGGAAACATCGCCGTCACACCACAGCCCGTGTGGTGAGCCGGGGCCGAGCCGCGTGCGGGAGGCCGCAGGGCCAGGTCCGTCCCGTCCGCCGGGTGACAGGAAGCACGGTGGGCGACGGCAGGCGCAGGGTGCGGCGGCCGCCGCGTGGCGTCAGGCCGTGTGCTCGGTGCTCCGGCCGGGCCGGTCGGCCTCGTCGGCCGTGTCCGTCGTCACCACGTCTCCGAAGGCATCGGCCGCCCGGCGTACGTGCTCGCGCGCAAGGCGCTCAGCGCGCGGCGCGTCGCCGTCGGCCAGCGCCTCCATGATGGCGACGTGCTCATGGAGGGCGTCGGAGATCCGGCCCGGCACCTTGGACGAGGAACCGGAGCCGAACCTCAGCTGGCCGCCGAGGTTGTCGAGGAACTGGACGAGACGCGTGTTGCCCGAGACGTGCCAGATCGCACGGTGGAAGTTGATGTCGACGTCGCTGTAGCCCTGGCCGCCGTTCTCGTGGAGCAGCCGGTGCTGCTCGTCGTAGAGGGGCTGCAGGGTCGTGCGCACGAACTCGCGGACACCTGGCGTCGAGGCCGCCTTGCGCGCCGCGATGCCGTCCAGGGCCTCGCGCAACTCGTAGATCTCCCGCATGTCCTTGGGCGCGACCTGCGGCACGAAATAGCCGCGGTGCGGCACGGCGACGAGGAAGCCGTCGCGTTCGAGCCCGGCCAGCGCGGACTTGATCGGGGTCGGTGAGAGCTTCAGGCGTTCCGACAGCACGCGTACGACCACCTTCGTCCCCGGCGGCAGCTCCCCGTTGACGAGCATCTGGCGGATCTCTATGTATGCCTGCCCTTTGTATGTCTGCCGCTCGATGGTCACAAGACGGCATCATGACACCCCTCCGGCAGTGTGACCAGCAGCCCACCGGCCGAACCACCGGCCGCGACAACGGTCATAGCGCCGCGATACGGACACCCGCGTACGCCACGGCCGCCACCAACACCCAGGACGCGAGCCCGAGAACGAGCGAGCGGCGGCCGGTGCGCACCAAGGCGGGCACATGGATGCCCGTGCCGAGCCCGAACAGCGCGGCCACCAGGAGGATCGACTGCGCGGTCTTGGCCGCC
Source organism: Actinacidiphila oryziradicis (assembly GCF_005047355.1). Taxonomy (GTDB): domain Bacteria; phylum Actinomycetota; class Actinomycetes; order Streptomycetales; family Streptomycetaceae; genus Actinacidiphila; species Actinacidiphila oryziradicis. The sequence continues at coordinate 5,125 of NZ_SUMC01000108.1, read as the reverse complement.
GAGAGCAGTCCCGTGGGCAGCCAGCCGGTGCTTGTGAGCGCGATGGCGACGAGGAAGCCCGCCACGAACAGGGGGACGGGCGGCGGCATACGGGTGTTCTTCGCGTCACCTTCTGCTCCCGACCCGCTTTTCTCCGTGTACTGGTCGGCGCGCAGCTTGCGGCGCCGTTTCGCGAAGGTCGCCCCGGCCACCAGCGGCGCGAGCAGCACGACTCTGGTGAGTTTGACGACCACTGCGGTGGTGAGGGCGCCCGGCACGCGCTGTGCCGTCGCCACCGTCTGGCCGACGTCGTGGACGCTCGCGCCCACCCATGATCCGAAGTCGGTGACATCCAGTCCCAGCGGCCCGCGCAGCAGCGGCAGCACGATGATCGCGAGGCTGCCGCACAGCGTCACCAGCGCCACGGCGACACCGGTGTCCTCCTCGTCCCCGTCGGCGACAGGTTCCATCGCGGCCACCGCGGACGCGCCGCAGATCGAAAAGCCGGTGGCGACGAGCAGGCCGCGTGCGGGCGACACGCCGAGCCACCGCGCCAGCAGTTGGCTGCCGGCGAAGGTGATCGCCACCGTCACGATCACGACGGCGAGGCCACGGCCGCCGAGATGGGCCAGTTCGGGCAATGACAACTGGAGGCCGAGCAGCACCACCGCGCAGCGCAGCAAGCGTTTGCCCGCCAGTTTGGTCCCGGCGTGCAGCACGGATCGGTGCAGGTGGAGGTTGGTCACCAGTGCGCCGAGCAGCACGGCGACGATGGACGGATTGAGCCCCGGCACCCAGTGGGCCACGGCGTACGCGACGGCCGCGGCGACTGCCGTGACCGCGATACCGGGCCCCCACACCACGGGTGAGCGCGCCGGTCGGGGGAGCGCGTGAGTGTGCGCGTGAGTGTGCGAGGCGTTCATCACTGCACACTGCGCGGTGGGCGGGCGCGGGAGTAGCCTGCAATTGCTTGTTCCAGTGACAAGGGAACCTTGTCACACAAGGAGGATGTGATGCTCAGTTCCCACGTTCCGGAGCTCGCCGGGCTCCAGATACTATCGGCCGTCGCCCGCACCGGCAGCCTGCGGATGGCCGCGGCCGAACTGGGCGTGACGCAGCAGGCGCTGTCCCAGCGGGTACGGGCCATGGAGTCGCGCGTCGGTATTCCGCTGCTCGCCCGGGGCCCGCGCGGCTCGCTGCTCACGCCGGACGGCCGGCTGGTCGAGCAGTGGGCCTCCCGCGTGCTGGACGCGGCGGCCGAACTGGACGCGGGGATCGCCGCGTTGCGCATGGACCGCGCGGGGCACATCAAGGTGGCCGCGAGCCTGACGGTCGCCGGCCATCTCATGCCGCGCTGGATGGTCGCGCTGCGCGACCAGCAGCGCTTGACGGGACGGGCGCTGACCAGTGTGGAGCTGGAGGCGACGAACAGCGTCGCCGTCGCGGAGGCGGTCGGGCGCGGTGACGCGGACCTCGGTTTCGTGGAGGGTCCGCGCGCGCCGCGCGGGCTGCGCTCGCGTACGGTCGCCCGAGACGAGTTGCTGGTCGTGGTGACCGCGGGCCACCCCTGGGCCAGGCGTCGCGCTCCGGTCACGCCGGCCGAGCTGGCGGCGACGCCACTGGTGACCCGCGAGTCGGGCTCCGGCACGCGCGAGGCCCTGGCGGCGGCGCTCACCGCCGCGCTGCCCGACGCGGCGCAAGCCGAGCCGGTGCTCGAACTGACGGGCACAGCGTCGGTGAAGTCGGCGATCACCGCGGGCGCGGGGCCCGGGGCACTCTCGTCGCTCGCGGTGGCCGACGACATCACGCTGGGCCGCCTGCATGCCGTCACCGTCACGGGGCTGAGCCTGGTCCGCGACCTGCGAGCCGTCTGGGTCGGTGGCTCCCAGCCACCGCAAGGAGCGGTACGCGACCTGATCGCGGTGGCGGTACGCACGCAGTAGCGAGGCCGGGGCCCCGTGTCTCCTCGTTCGGAGGGCGGCGAGCCTGTGGGGCTCAAAATCACAAATCGTCGTCCGGCTTTGAGGTCCTTCACCGCGGGGAACCGGGAGCCCAGGTCCCTGAGCAGCGGCTCTGGCGCGTCTGGGTCATGCTTCGTGATCTGTCCACGGTGTACGCCGTCACCCGCCGGGCAGGGCGGGGTCCGGGACGCGGAGTGTCGGCGGCGCGTTGGTGGTGCGGGCGGTGGGTGCCGGGGTCGGGGTGATGGTCAGGTGGGGGCGGTTGTCCAGGGGGAGCTGGTCGGCGGTGCGTGCCAGGGGCTCGGGGGAGGCCAGGGCCCTGGTGAACGCGGCGATCAACTGCGGCGGCCTGCGCGCGGTGAAGGCCGCGGTCCAGTGACCGCCACTGTCAGCGGGGCCGGCCAGCAGACGCCAGCCGAAGGAGTCGTCTCTGAGGAGTCCATGGGTGTGGGTGAGACGGGCGAGTTTGCCGGGGGCGGTGAAGGCCTGCTGGCGGTCGCCGATGGCGTGTGTCCATCCGGCGTTCAACAGCGGCAGATAGGCGGCGGCCAGGGGCTGGTCGCTGGAGAGGTACCCGTCCCCCGCGGTGTAGTCGGCGTCCAGGGCCTGGTGGAAGGCACCCAGCAGCCCTTCCGGGACGCCGTAGTCGAAGACAGCGGTCCAGCGCGGCGGTTCGAACGGGTCGTCGTAGACGGCGGTCTTCCACACCCCGCCGCGCGGCCCGCCGGGGCGGAAGCCGGCCTTGATGCGCTGGCACGGACTGGCGCGCAGGAGGTAGCCGGCCGGCGGGGTGTGCGTTGCCCAGCCGTCACGGTGGTGGAACGGCCACTCGGCCGAGGTGGCTGTTCCCGGCTCGCCGGGGCCGGCGAGGTAGCGGGGCCGGACGTGCAGTTCGGGTGTGCGGATCGAGGGCGCTCAGATTAGGACGCGCAGCGGAATAACCCGTAGCTTCCCAATTCCGTGCTCGTTGTTGTGATATGAGCGCGATGGAGGAACTGCGGGCGTCGATGGCGGCCAAGTTCGAGGCGATCTTCCCGCATCTCGACGAGCGGCAGCGGCTGCGGGTGCCGAAAACCCCATCCATGGCCTGTGACGTGCGCGTTTTCGCGAACGGCCGTTGATCGCAGGGCGGGCGTGTCAGGCTGATGGATCGTGCTGCTGCGACTGCCCTACCTCGCCGTGTCGAGCGTGTTCTCCCTCCTACGGCTGCTGCCGATGAGCGATCTGGACAAGGACATCGAAATATTGACGCTCCGGCATCAGTTGGCGGTCCTGCAGCGGCAGATCGACAGGCCGCGCATCACTGCGGTGGACCGTGCTTTCCTTGCCGCGCTCCTTCACCGGCTCCCCGGGCCCACGCTGCGGCGGCTGCACCTGATCGTCTCCCCGGACACGGTCCTGAGGTGGCATCGTGATCTCATGCGCCGTCGCCACGCCGACGCTTCCCGTCGCAAGCGGCCCGGCAGACCGCCGACCCTTCGCTCCATCCAGGCTCTCGTCTTGCGCTTGGGCTGGGAGAACGGCGGGTGGGGCTACAGAAGGATCCACGGGGAACTTGCCGCGTTGGGTATCAAGGTCGCGCTCTCCACGGTGTGGGAGGTCCTGAAGCAGCACGGGATCGGGCCTGCTCCCGAACGCGACCGTCAGACGTGGGCCGTGTTCCTGAGCGGCCAGGCCCACGTGATCTTGGCGTGCGACTTCTTCACCGCCACCACTCTGAACGGTGCGAGCGTGTACGTCTTCGCCGTCATCGAGCACGCCAACCGTCGCATCCGTATCCTCGGCGCGACGGCCCATCCCACTGCGGACTGGGTCACCCAGTCCGCCCGGAACTTGGTGATGGACCTTGAGGACGTCGGCGCCGCGGTCACGTACCTGATCAGGGACCGGGACACCAAGTACACCCGCGCGTTCGACGCGGTCTTCACCGCCGAGGGCATCGAGATCGTCACCACTGGCATCCGGGTTCCCCGGATGAACTCGATCATGGAACGCTGGGTGCAGACCTGCAGGCACGAACTCCTCGACCGCACCTTGATCTGGAACCAGGCCCACCTGCTCCACACGCTCGCCGAGTTCGAAGCGTTCTACAACCAGCATCGGCCCCACCGCACCCTGCACAGCGCGGCACCCCTGCTGCAAGTCCCCGAACCGATCACCGAGCCGGACCGACTCGACCGCCTCGACGTCCACCGGCGTGATCGACTCGGCGGCACCCTCCATGAGTACGCACACGCCGCTTGAACTGCGTGGATGCAATTATCGGCACCCACAAGGATCCTGGTGGTTAATTACTCAACGTGGTCAAACGCCGAAGGCCGCCAGCCGCGAGCGCACCCTCATTGCCGACAAACCAGACAGGAATCGGCGCCCCTGTCACCGCCGCCGTGACGCTGCGCCAATTAACCACCAAGATCCCACAAGGTCAGCAACTCTCGGGGGATGGGGACAAATTGGCCAGTTCACCACGCGTCAGGCTCGCCGACCGGACGAATCCACGGCGCCCGGCGCGGCTCGCCGAAACGGTGGCTGAGGACCTCATCGGCGCCATCGTCAGTGGCCGGCTGCCGGCCGACTCCGTGCTACCTGGCGAACAAGCCCTGTGCGAGGACTTCGGCGTCGGCCGCGTGGTCGTGCGCGAGGCGCTCAAGGCACTGGAGCACAAGGGACTGCTGATCATCCGGCAGGGACAGGGAACCGTGGTCGCGCCCGTCACCCGCTGGGATCCGCTCGACTCAACGGTCCTGAACGCCCGCATCCGGCACGACGACGGCCTCGGTCTGCTGGACAACCTCGTCCAGGTGCGCTGCGCACTGGAGTCCGAACTCGCGGGAACGGCGGCGACCCGGCGTACCGAGCAACAGCTGGCCGAGATGAACAGCGTCCTGGCGGCGATGGAGTGCGTGCTCAGGCAGCCGGAGCAGTACCTCGCCCTGGATGTCGAGTTCCACGATCACATCATGTGGATGGCGGGCAACGACGTCGCGCGGGCGGTCGTGACAAACATCCACAACCATGCCCGAGTCAGCAGCAGGTATTGCGGCGGTGAGCTCGACAAGCAGATCGCGGCCGCCCACATCGGTCACGCCGCGATCGCGCAGGCGATCACCGACGCCGACGAGCTCGCGGCACGCACCGCGATGCGCACACACATCCTGGACTCCTGGCACTCCAAACGGAGCCGA
>NZ_SUMC01000107.1 GCF_005047355.1 Actinacidiphila oryziradicis | reverse complement strand
GGCGCCGTCAACCCATTCGACGCACCATCTTGATTCACCGCCGAACCACGCATGATCGCCAACACCCGATGCCCACGCTCACGCGCCACCGACAACCGCTCCAGTGCCACCACCCCGACACCCTCGGACAGACCCATGCCGTCCGCTCCGTCGGCGAACGCCTTGCACCGGCCGTCCGCGGCCAGGCCACGCTGGCGGGAGAACGCGACGAAGCTGCCGGGCGTCGAGGTCACCATGACGCCGCCGGCCAGCGCGAGCGAGCACTCGCCCTGGCGCAGCGCCTGGCCGGCGAGATGCATGGTGACCAGCGACGACGAACAGCCGGTGTCCAGGGACACGGCCGGGCCCTCGAAACCGAACACGTACGACACCCGGCCCGACACCACGCACAGCGCGCTGCCGGTGCTCGCGAGGCCCTCCGACTCCGGCGGGACCGCACCGCCGCTGAACCCGTATCCCTGGTTCGACACACCGGCGAACACGCCGACGTCCGTTCCCTTCAGCGTGGCCGGGTCGATCCCCGCGCTCTCCAGCGCCTCCCACGACGCCTCCAGCAACACCCGCTGCTGAGGATCCATCGCCACCGCCTCACGCGGCGAGATCCCGAAGAACGCCGGATCGAACAACCCCGCACCCTGCAGGAATCCGCCGTGGCTGGCGTAGGACTTCCCCGCCTGGTCCGGGTCGGCGTCGAACAGCGCGTCGAGGTCCCAACCGCGGTCCTCGGGGAAGCCGGAGATGGCGTCCCGGCGGTCGACGAGCAGCTGCCACAGGTCTTCGGGCGAGGACACCCCGCCCGGGTAGCGGCACGCCATGCCCACGATCGCGATCGGTTCGTTCGCCTGGTCCTCGACTTCCTTCAGCCGCTTCCGGGCGTCGCGGGCGTCGGCGATGGCCCGCTTGAGGTAGTCGCGGAGTTGCGCCTCGTCAGCCACTGAATTCAGCTCCCAGGATGTGTGCGGATTGCGGGGGAAGGGTGCCGGAGCTCAGTCGCGCCGGTCGACGAGGGCGAACAGTTCCTCGTCGGTCGCGATGTCGAGATCGTCGTCGGAGTCGCCGCCGGGCGCCTCGGCGGCCTTGAGCAGTTCGCGCAGGCGCGTGGTGATCCGGTTCCGGGCTTCGCCGTCGTCTGCGGCGTGCGCGATCGCGACTTCGATACCTGAGAAAAGGCCGGCCAGCGCCGCGGCGTCCGGGGACGCGCCGCCGTCGACGGTGAGTTCCTCACGCAGGTGGTCGGCCAGGGCCTGCGGGTTCGGGTAGTCGAACACCAGCGTCGCCGGAAGCTTCAACCCCGTCGCCTCACGCAGACGGTTACGCAACTCCACCGACGTCAACGAGTCGAACCCGGCGTCGCCGAACGCCGTGTCCACCTGGATCGCCTCCGGCCCCGAATAACCGAGCACCACGGCGACCTGATTGCGTACCAGGTCCAGCAATGCGGCCACCTGCTCGCCGGGCGTCAACCCGGCCAGCCGCGCGGCCAGACCACCGTCGCCGACCGAGCCTGCGACCTTCGCCGACTGCCGACCGGACGGCCGCAGCAGCACCACACCACGCAACACATGTGGCACCAGGCCACCGGCCGCCGCGTCGGCGCGCACCGCTCGGACATCCACCTTCACCGGCACCAACAGCGCCTCTTCGTCGGAGGAGGCGAGCGCGGCATCGAACAGCGCGAGTCCCTCGGTGGGCTCCAATCCCAGCACGCCGCCACGCCCGTCGCGGCGGGTCATCCGGGCCTGGGTGAGGTCGTCGATGCCGGAGGCGAGGCCACTCGTGTGTGCCCACGGTCCCCAGGCGAGCGACAACCCCGGAAGCCCGGCGGCTCGGCGGTTGGCCATCAGGCCGTCGAGGAAGGCGTTCGCCGCGGCATAGCCGCCGCTGCCGGCACCGACGAACACACCGGACGCGGAGGAGTAGACGATGAACGCGCCGAGGCTGTTCGGCATTGCGCGCGTCAGCTCATCCAGGTGTCGCACGGCGTCCACCTTCGGCGCGAACACCTTTGCTAGCCGCTCCGGTGTCAACGCGCCGATCACGCCGGCGTCGAAGACCCCTGCGGTGTGCACGACGGCGGTCAGCGGATGCTCGGCGGGGATCGACGCCAACAGCGCCGCCACCTCGTCGCGATCCGCGAGGTCGCAACCGGCGACCGACACCTCGGCGCCCTGCTCGGTCAGCTCGGCGACCAGGCCGGCCATACCCTCCGCCGCCAGGCCACGTCGGCTGGCCAGCAACAGCCGCCGCACCCCGCGCTCGGCGACCAGGTGCCGGACCAGCAGCGCGGCCAGCGATCCCCCGCCCGAGACGAGAACGGTCCCGTCGGGAGCGAATACATCATCGGAACGGCCGTCGTTGCCGACGTCGCCGCCGACGACGCCGCCGACGCGCGCGAGGCGAGGCACGTACAGATTCGAGCCCCGCACCGCCACCTGCGGCTCACCGCAGGCCAGCACCGCGCCCAACACCGAATCCAGTTCGTCCGCACCGGCGGGGTCCAGATCGAGAAGCACGACCCGGTCCGGATGCTCCGCCTGCGCGGCACGGACCAGGCCCCACACCGCGGCCGCAGCCGGGTCGAGCACATCGCCGACGCCGCCACCGCCCTCGGTGCCCGCGGGCACCGCACCTCGCGTCTGAACGACGAGCCGTGATCGCTCATCAAGCCCATCGGCCGCCAGCCACGCCTGCAAGACCGCCAACACGCGGCAGGACACGGCAAGCGCCGCGTGCTGCACGTCCTCCGTGCTGCCGACGGCCTCCACGACGGCAACCGAGGATCCTTCTTCCCCCCGGCCGACGAGAACGTCGATGTCTTCGGCGGTCTCGACGCGGACCCACGATCGTGGCTCGGCGGCTTCGCCGCGATGTGCCGGCTCCAGCTCGGTCCAGTCGAGCCGGAACAGCGCGTCGGTCCGAGATTTTACATTACGGGCGTTGAGGTCCTGCGTCGCGATCGGCCGTGAGACGAGTGAGTCCATCGTCACGACGAGGCCGCCCGTCTCGTCAGCGGCCTCCAGCGACAGCGCGTCGGAGCCGACGTCGGCCACGGAAACCCGAACGCGCAACGTCTCCGCCCCCGCCGCGTGCAGGACCACGCCGTTCCAGGCGAAGGCCAGCGCAGGCTCGCCCGGCTGTTTTTCTTCCGCATGGTGTCGGAACATGCCCGCCTGCACAGCCGCGTCGAGCAGCGCCGGATGGATGCCGAACCTGGCAGCTGCCTCAGCATCCTTCAGCTCGTCAGGCTGCGCGACCTCGGCGAAGACCTCCTCGCCACGCCGCCAGACGGCACGCACCCCCTGGAAAGCCGGGCCGTAGCCGAACCCGGACTCGACCAGGTCCGCGTAGAAGGTGCTCACATCCACTGACTCGGCACCGGAGGGCGGCCACACGGTGAAGTCGAACTTCGCGCCGCCTCCCTGCGTCGAGGACGTGGGGGCAGAAGCCAGTGTGCCGGTCGCATTGCGCGTCCACGGCGACGCGTCGTCGCCCAGCTGGGAGTACACCTCGATGGGCCGCGACCCATCAGCGTCGGGACCGCCGACGGTGAGCTGGACGCGCGCCCCGAACTGGTCAGGCGCGACAACGAGGGGAGTCTCGATCACCAACTCCTCGAGCACGCCGCAGCCCAACTCGTCACCCGCTCGGACCGCCAGCTCGACCAATGCCGTCCCGGGCACGATCACCGTGCCGCCGACCACGTGATCGGCGAGCCACGGGTGGCTGCGCAGAGCAAGCCTCGAGGTGAAGACCAACCCGTCGGACTGCGGCAGAGCCACCATCGCCCCGAGCATCGGGTGGTCTACATCGGCCAAGCCCAGCTCGGTCGCATCAGCGATCGACCTTGCCGCCGGCAGCCAGTAGTGCTCGTGGTCGAACGCGTACGTCGGCAGCTCGACCGCAGCGGCCCCGGCGCCCTCGGGCAGCAGCGCCGTCCAATCCACCGGCACACCACGCACGAACAACTCGGCCGCCGAGGTCAGCAGACGACGCAGACCGCCCTCGTCCCGACGCAGCGACCCGGTGACCACGATGGCGTCATCGGCGATCTCCGAGATCGACTGCACCAACACCGGATGCGCACTCGCCTCAACGAACACCCGATACCCGCCCGCGACCAACCCCTCGACCGCCGGAGCAAACCGCACCTGCTCCCGCAGATTCCGGAACCAATACCCACCATCGAGCACCCCCGCATCCTCGACCCACTCACCGGTGACCGTGGACAGGAACGGAATCCGCGGAGCAGCACTGCGAATACCCGCGAACGCCTCACCCAGCGCACCCTCAATCGACACCACATGACTGGTGTGCGAGGCATAGTCCACCGCCACCCGCCGAACCCGCACACCCTCGCTCTCGAGAACCTTCAACGCCTCATCCAACGCATCGGCGTCGCCAGCCAGGACGACCGACGAGGGCCCGTTGACCGCAGCCACCTCAACCCGACCCGACCACCGCCCGACCCGCTCGTGGGCCTCAGCCTCGGACAACGCCACCGACGCCATGCCACCATGACCGGCCAGGCTCTTGCCGATCACCTGGCTCCGCACGGCCACGATCCGCGCAGCATCCTCCAACGACAACGCACCCGCCACACACGCCGCCGCGATCTCACCCTGCGAGTGCCCAACGACCGCATCCGCCACGACACCGAGCGACTCCCACACCGAAGCAAGTGCGACCATCACCGCGAAACTCGCCGGCTGCACCACATGCACCCGATCCAACGCCCCACCACGCAACACATCAGTCAAAGACCAATCCACCCACGGCTCCAACGCCGCCGCACACTCAGCAATCCGAGCCGCGAAAACCGGCGACGAATCAAGCAACTCACGACCCATCCCCACCCACTGCGAACCCTGACCCGGAAACACCAACACCGTCTTCCCGGGACTCCCCGCGTGACCGGACACGACATCGACGGCCGCCTCGCCGCGCGCGACGGCACCCAACCCGGCCAGCGCCTCATCACGCGACCCCGCGATCACCACCGCACGCTCCGACCACAACGACCGCCGCCCGACCAAAGCCCCCGCCACATCAGCCAACGCATGCCCCTCACCGAGGAACACGCCCAACCGCCCAGCCTGACCAGCCTGACCAGCCAACGATTCCGCGCTCTTCGCCGACACCACCAACGGCACCACACTCACGTCACCAGACGACGCGGACTCCTCGACCGGCGGTGCCTCCTCCAAAATCACATGCGCATTCGTGCCGCTCATCCCGAACGACGACACGCCGGCCCGCCGCGGACGACCCTCACGCGACGGCCACTCCCGCGCCTCGGTGAGCACCTCGACGTCGCCTGCCGACCAGTCGACCCGGGTGGTGAGCTCGGCGGCGTGCAGAGTGGCGGGCATCCTCCGATGCCGCAACGCCAACACCATCTTGATGACGCCGGCCACACCCGCGGCCGCCTGCGTATGACCGATGTTCGACTTCAACGACCCGAGCCACAGCGGATTGCTTGTCTCGCGGTCCTGGCCGTAGGTGGCCAGCAACGCCTGCGCCTCGATCGGGTCGCCCAGCGCCGTCCCGGTGCCGTGCGCCTCGACCAGATCAACATCCGACGTGGACAAACCCGCGTTGGCCAGAGCCCTGCGGATCACGCGCTGCTGCGACGGGCCGTTCGGCGCGGTAAGACCGTTCGACGCGCCGTCCTGGTTGACCGCCGAGCCGCGCACGATCGCCAGCACCCGGTGCCCACGCTCACGCGCCACCGACAACCGTTCCAATGCCACCACCCCGCAGCCCTCGGACAAGCCCATGCCGTCCGCTCTCTCGGCGAACGCCTTGCAGCGTCCGTCCGAGGCCAGGCCGCGTTGGCGGGAGAAGCCGACGAAGGGGTCGGGGGTCGACATCACCGTCACGCCGCCGGCCAGCGCGAGCGAGCACTCGCCCTGCCGCAGCGCCTGGCCGGCCAGGTGCATCGCGACCAGCGACGAGGAGCACGCAGTGTCCAGCGACACGGCCGGGCCCTCGAATCCGAACACGTACGACACGCGGCCGGACGCGACACTCGAGGCCACGCCCGTACCGGCGAAACTCTGCATCTTCGGCCCGATCACGCCGGACCCGTAGCCCTGGCTGGACGCCCCGGTGAACACGCCGACGGCCTCTCCCCTGAGCGAGGTCGCGTCGATGCCGGCGCTCTCCAGCGCCTCCCACGACGTCTCGAGCAGCAGCCGCTGCTGCGGGTCCATCGCGAGCGCCTCGCGCGGCGAGATGCCGAAGGCGCCCGCATCGAACTGCCCCGCCTCGTGCAGGAACCCGCCCTGCCTAGCGTAGGAGGTACCGGAACTGTCGGGGTCGGCGTCGAAGAGTCCGCCGAGGTCCCAGCCCCGATCCTCGGGGAAGTCGGAGATCGCGTCGACCCCGGCCGTGACGAGCTGCCACAGGTCCGCGGGCGAGGACACCCCGCCCGGGTAGCGGCACGCCATGCCCACGATCGCGAGCGGTTCGCGTGCGGCGCCGAGGAGGCGTCGGTTCTGCGCCTTCAGCGAACCGACTTCCTCCAGCGACTTCCGCAGCGCTTCAACGACCTTCTCGTACGTCGCGCTCACCAGATCGCTCCCCTCACACTAGTCATCGCTGAACGCCAGGTGCACGAGATCGTCGACGTCCAGTTCGGCGATCGGCCGCTGCTCGTCGGGCCCGTCCGGCCCGGCGGGCTCGGCGAACGTCCCCTCGTGGAGATTCGCGAGCCTGACCAAGGCACCCAGCACCCCGGCCTCGCGGAACTCGGCGAGGGACAACGAGGCGAGTGCGCGCCGCAGCCGCTGCTCGTCGTCCAGGTCCCGGGGCGTCGACGCCTCGCCCTGCGGGGCGAGTCGGCTGCGCAGGTGGCGAGCGAGGACGCGCGGGTTCGGGTGGTCGAAGACCAGCGTCGCCGGCAGAGTCAGGCCGGTCGCGTCGCGCAGGCGGTTTCGCAGCTCCACCGAGGTGAGCGAGTCGAATCCGGTGTCCCGGAACGCCGTCTCCACCTGAATCGCGTCAGGCCCCGAATAACCGAGCACGACCGCGACCTGACCGCGGACCAGCTCCAGCAGCCGGGCTTCCTGCTCCTCGGGCGCGAGCCCGGACAGCCGCTCGGCGAGACCACCGCCGCCCTCGCCGCCGGCCGATCGCCCCTTTGCTGCCGCCTGTCGGCTCGGCCGCACCAGGCCGCGCATCAGGTGCGGAACGTCGCCGCCCGCGGCGGCGTCCGCGCGGAGGGCGGCGACATCGAGCTTGATCGGCACGAGCAGCGACTCGCCGAGCCACAGGCCCTCGTCGAACATGGCGAGACCCTCGGCACGCGATATCTCCTGGACACCGCTTCGGCTGGCCCGCGCCTGGTCGACGGCGCTGAGGTGCGCTGCCATGCCCAGGGTTCGCTCCCACAGGCCCCAGGCCAAGGACAGGCCATGCTGCCCGGCGGCCCGGCGGTTGGCCATCAGGCCGTCCAGGAACGCGTTCGCCGCCGCGTAGTTGCCTTGGCCGCCACCGCCGGAGATGCCCGCGGCGGAGGAGAACACCACGAAGGCCGCGAGGTTCCCCAGTTCGCGAGTCAGCTCGTCGAGATGCCGTACCGCGTCCACCTTCGGCGCGAACACCTTCGCCAGCCGCTCCGGCGAGAGAGTCGCGATCACACCGTCGTCGAACACGCCCGCGGTGTGTACGACGCCGGTCAGATCGGGGATCGAGGCAAGCAGGTCAGACACCTGATCGCGATCGGACACGTCACAGGCGACGACGCGGACCGGGGCGCCCTGCTCGGTGAGCTCGTCGACGAGGGCCTGCGCGCCGTCGGCGTCGGGGCCGCGCCGGCTGGCCAGGACGAGGTGACGCACCCCGTGCTCGGCGACCAGATGCCGGGCGACCAGCTCACCCAGCGCACCGGTACCTCCGGTGATCAGCACCGTGTCGTCCGGGCCGAGGACCGCGGTCGCGTCGTCAGAAGCCGGAGCGGCGGTGGCTCGGGCGAGCCGGGGCACGAACAGGTCGGAGCCGCGCACGGCCACCTGCGGCTCGCCACTCGCGAGCACGGCGCCCAGCACTGAGCCCAACGCCGAGTTCAGATCGGCGACGTCGCCGCTGGGGTCGGCACTGGGGTCGAGATCCAAAAGCACGATCTGGTCGGGGTTCTCCGACTGCGCGGATCTCACGAGACCCCACACGGCCGCCGCGTCCGGGTCGGTCACCGCGCCGCCGGCTCCGGCCGGGACCGCGCCGCGCGTCACCACCACCAGCCTGGGCAGAGCGGACTGGGCTGCGGCCTGCAGGATCGCGAGCACCCGGCACGAGAGCGCCAACGCACTGACCTCGCCGTCGTTGCTGAACGCCCGCACGACCGGCACCGCGTCGTCCGCGAGCATCGCGATGTCCTGGGCGATGGTCACCGGCACCCACGTCGGCGCGGGCTCGAGCGACCGCGCGGAGGGCAGCTCGGTCCAGTCGACGCGGAACAGCGGGCTCGTCGTCTCCGCCGCGGCGGCCTGGAGCTGATCGGCCGACACCGGGCGCGACACCATCGAGGCGATGCTCACGACCGGCACGCCCGTTTCGTCGGCAGCCTCCAGTGACAAGCCGTCGGAACCGGCAGGCGCGACCCGCACCCGCAGCGCGTCGGCGCCCACCGCGTGCAACGCGACGCCGTTCCACGCGAACGCCAACGTGGGTTGGCCGGCGGGACCGCGGAACATGCCCAGTTGCAGCGCCGCGTCCAGCAGGGCGGGATGGATACCGAAGGCGTCGGCCGCGGCTCGCACCCCCTCCCCTTCGGGCAGCGCGACCTCGGCGAAGATCTCCTCGCCACGCCGCCACACCGCACGCACGCCCTGGAAGGCAGGACCGTAGCCGAAGCCGCCGCCGCCATCGGCAGCGGCCAGGTCCGCGTAGAACGTGCCGACCTCGTCGACGGATTCGGCGTCAGCCGGCGGCCAGGCGGTGGTGAAGTCGAACGCTGCGTCACTGCTGGATTCCGGCGTCGAGGCGGCGACGGTGTCCGTCAGCGTGCCGGTCGCGTGGCGGGTCCACCGCTCCGCGGCGTCGTCTTCGCGCTGTGAGAAGATCTCGATCGAACGCGACCCGTCCGGGCCGGGCGCTCCCGCGGTGAGGTGGACACGCACACCGTGCTGGTCGGGGATGATCAAGGGCGCCTCGATGGCCAGCTCGTCCAGCGTTCCGCAGCCGAGCTCGTCACCGGCCCGCACGGCCATCTCGACCAACCCGCTGCCCGGCAGGATCACCACGCCGCGGACCGCGTGGTCGGCAAGCCATGGATGCGTGCGCAGCGAGAGGCGGCCGGTGAACAACATCATCTGGCCGTCGGACTGCGGCAACCCGACGACGGCACCGAGCAGCGGGTGCCGCAAACCGACCTGACCGAGCGACGCCGCATCCGTCGCCGCATCGACGGCCTCCAGCCAGTAGTGCTGGTAGTCGAAGGCGTACGTCGGCAGGTCGACCGCGTTGGCGTCGGCATCCGCCGGCAACAGTTCGGTCCAGTCCACCGGCACGCCATGCACGAACAGTTCGGCCGCCGAGGTCAGCAGGCGGCGCAGACCGCCCTCGTCGCGCCGCAGCGATCCGGTGGCGATGATGGTGGCGTCGTCCCTGATCTCTGCAATCGGCTGCACCAGAACCGGATGCGCACTCGACTCGATGAAGACGTCGTGCCCCTGGGCGAGCAGCGTCTCGATCGCGGGGCCGAAACGTACCTGCTGGCGCAGATTACGGAACCAGTACTCGCCCTCGAGCGCCCCGGCATCCTCGATCCACTCACCGGTGACGGTGGACAGGAACGGAATCCTCGGAGCCAGACTACGAATATCCGCGAACGCCTCGGCGAGCGCAGTCTGGATCGCATCGATATGACGGGTGTGCGAGGCATAGTCCACCGCCACGTGCCGAACCCGCACACCCTGCTCTTCAAGAGCCGTCAGCGCGTCGTCCAACGCTTCTGCGTCACCGGCGATCACCACCGACGAGGGACCGTTCACCGCAGCGACCTCGACACGGTCCGACCAACGCTCGATCCGCTCGTGGGCCTCAGCCTCGGACAACGCCACCGACGCCATCCCACCCCGACCAGCCAAATCCCGCGCAATCACCTGGCTCCGCACGGCCACGATCCGCGCGGCATCCTCCAACGACAACGCACTCGCCACACACGCCGCCGCGATCTCCCCCTGCGAATGCCCCACCACCGCATCCGCCACCACCCCAAGCGACTCCCACACCGCAGCGAGCGCGACCATCACCGCGAAACTCGCCGGCTGCACCACATCCACCCGATCCAACGGGCCGCCACGCAGCACGTCAGTCAAAGACCAATCCACCCACGGCTCCAACGCCGCAGCACACTCAGCAATCCGAGCCGCAAAAACCGGCGACGAATCGAGAAGCTCACGCCCCATCCCCACCCACTGCGAACCCTGACCCGGAAACACCAACACCGACTTGCCGAGCCCCGTCGCGGAACCCGAGACCACCAGCGGACTCGACCCACCACCGGCGAACGTGGCCAGAGCCGCAGAGGCCTCCGCACAAGTTCCGGCGATCACCACGGCGCGCTCGGCCAACCTGGCGCGACCGGTGGCAAGAGCGGCGGCGACGTCCGGTAGCGCGGCGGCATCGTGACCGTCGAGGAACGCGGCGAGACGCCCGGCCTGTGCGGCGCGCGCGCTCGATGTCTTCGCCGAGAGCACCAGCGGCGCCACGCCCGTGGCAGAAGAGGGCGTTCGGTCTGCGGTTGGCGCTTCCTCAAGGATCACGTGAGCGTTGGTCCCGCTGAAGCCGAACGCCGACACGCCGGCCCGGCGCGGGCGATGACCGATCTGCGGCCAGTCGCGCGACTCGGTCAGCAGTTCGACGGCGCCGCTGGTCCAGTCGACCTTGGGCGTCGCCTCGGTGACATGAAGCGTTGCGGGCATGGTGTCGTGGCGCAGGGCCTGCACCATCTTGATCACGCCCGCCACGCCCGCAGCGGCCTGGGTGTGGCCGATGTTCGACTTCAGCGAGCCGAGCCACAGCGGACGGTCGGCCTCGCGCCCCTGGCCGTAGGTGGCGAGCAAAGCCTGGGCTTCGACAGGGTCGCCGAGCGCCGTCCCGGTGCCGTGCGCCTCGACCACGTCGACATCCGACGTGGACAATCCCGCGTTGGCCAGAGCCTTGCGGATCACGCGCTGCTGGGACGGGCCGTTCGGCGCGGTAAGACCGTTCGACGCGCCGTCCTGGTTGACCGCCGAGCCGCGCACGATCGCCAGCACCCGGTGCCCACGCTCACGCGCCACCGACAACCGCTCCAGCACGACGATGCCCGCGCCCTCGGCCCAACCGGTGCCGTCGGCGGTCGACGCGAACGCCTTGCAGCGGCCGTCGGCGGCGAGGCCGCGCTGCCGGGAGAACTCGACGAACACACCCGGCGTCGCCATCACGGTCGCGCCGCCGGCCAGCGCGACCGAGCACTCGCCCTGGCGCAGCGCCTGCGCGGCCAGGTGCATCGCCACCAGCGACGACGAGCACGCCGTGTCCACGGTGACCGCCGGGCCTTCGAAGCCGAACACGTAGGACACCCGGCCGGACGCGATACTCGTCGACCCGCCGGTGCCCGCGAACCCTTCGACCTCCGGGCTGGCCACGCTCGCGCCGGGCGCGACATAGCCCTGACTGAACACTCCGGCGAAGACGCCGACGTCGCTGCCCTTCAGCGAGGTCGGGTCGATGCCGGCGCTCTCGAGCGCCTCCCAGGAGGTCTCGAGCAGCAGCCGCTGCTGCGGATCCATCGCCAGGGCCTCGCGCGGCGAGATGCCGAAGAAGCCCGCGTCGAACTCACCGGCCTCGTGCAGGAATCCGCCCCGGTCGACGTAGGAGGTCCCGGGACGGTCGTCGCCGTCCTGGGAGAAGAGACCCTCCAGCTTCCAGCCCCGGTCCTCGGGAAAGCCGGACACCGCATCGACCTCGCCGGCGACCAGCCGCCACAGGTCCTCCGGCGACCCGACGCCGCCCGGCAACCGGCACGCCATGCCGACGATGGCCACGGGCTCACGGGAGGCGTCCAGGAGCTGCCGGTTCATCGCCTGCAACGAGCCGACTTCTTCCAGCGACGTCCGGAGCGCCTCGACAACCTTCGCATACGACGCAGTCACGTGGATTCCTAATCGTTGTTCACAGGTTGTGCCGGACTCTTCGCCGCCAGCGCGAGTTGCACGAGGTCGTCGACGTCCAGTTCGGCGAGATGAGTGGTCTTCGTCCGTCCGTCGGCGGCCCTGTCGATCGCACTGGCCAACTTGATGAGCCCACCGAGCAGTCCGGCCTCGCGGAACCGGGCCAGGGGCACGGTCGCGAGGGCGCGGCGCAACTCCGCCTCGTCCTCCACGGCCGCGCCGTCGTCCGCGAGCAGTTCCCCGCGCAGGTGCCGGGCTATCGCCTGCGGGTTCGGATAGTCGAGGACCAGCGTGGCGGGCAGAGGCAGCCCGGTCGCCTCGCCCAGCCGATTGCGCAGCTCGACCGAGGTGAGGGAGTCGAACCCGGCGTCGCTGAACGCGACGTCGGCTCGGACGTCCGCCGGCCCGTTGTGGCCGAGCACGCGCGCGGCCTCGGTGCGGACCAGCTCGAGCAGGGCCTTGTCCTGTTCGGCGGCGGAGAGCGCGGCCAGCCGCTCGACGAATTGCCGAGGTCCGCGGGGTTCTGCGACACCGTCGGCAGACCGGCCGCTCGGTCGCGCCGGCCGCACCAGACCGCTCAGCATGTGCGGGACGGTGCCGCCCGCGCGAATCCCGCGCAGATCCAGCTTCGCCGGCACCAACAGCGAACGGTCGGAGCCGACGGCGGCGTCGAACAACGCGATGCCTTCGGCCAGCGTGATCGGCAGCAGACCACCGCGCCGGTTCATCCGGGTGCGGGTCAGCTCGTCGACGCCCTGTGCCATGCCCGTCGTCTGCTCCCACAGACCCCACGCCATCGACAGTCCGTGCTCACCGGCAGCCCGGCGGTCGGCCATGAGCCCGTCCAGGTAGGCGTTGGCCGCCGCGTAGCCGCCGCTGCCGGCGCCCATGAACACCGACGAGACCGAGGAGTAGACGACGAACGCGGTCAGACCGCGGCCACGGGTCAGCTCGTCGAGGTGTCGCGCCGCGTCGGCCTTGGGAGCGAACAGCCTGGCGAGGCGTTCGGGCGTGACGGTCGCGATGACGCCAGCGTCGAGCACGCCCGCGGTGTGCACGACGCCGGTCAGGTCGGAGATGGAGGCGAGCAGGTCAGACACCTGATCGCGATCGGACACGTCACAGGCCACGACGCGGACCTGGGCGCCCTGCTCGGTGAGTTCGTCGAGGAGGACTTGCGCGCCGTCGGCTTCCAGGCCGCGACGGCCGGCCAGCACAAGCCGGCGGACGCCGTGCTCGGTGACCAGGTGTCGAGCCAGCAGGCTGCCCAGCGAGCCGGTGCCACCGGTGAGCAGCACGGACGAGTCCGGGTCGAAGGCGGCGGAGCTCGCGGGGACCCGGACGAGCCGGGGCACGAACGTCGTCCCGCCGCGCACCGCGAGTTGCGGCTCGTCGGACGACACCGCGCCCAGCAAGGACTCGACCTCAGGATCTTCGGTGTCGACGAGGGTGATCCGGCCCGGGTTCTCAGCCTGGGCCGCGCGAACCAGTCCCCAGACGGCCGCGGCTGCGGGATCGGTAGCGGTGGCGTCGGAGCCGGCAGGCACCGCGCCTCGAGTCGCGACGACCAGCCGGGACTCAGCCAGGCGCGGCTCGGCGAGCCAGGCTTGGACGACCACAAGCACGCGGCAGATCGAGGTGAGCGGCTCGGCGGCCGAGCCGGGGGCGGTGGTGGTCAGCACGGCGAGCGACGGCGCGTGCTCGGCCAGCGCAGCGACGTCCTCCGCCGTGGCCACAAGCGCCCAGGGCGGTGCGCTCTCGGTGCCGGAGAGGGAGGCGCGCTGGTTCAGTTCGATCCAGTCGACGCCGAACAGCGAGTTGGCGGCGACCGCGGATCGCTCGATCGAGATCTGGCGCAGCATCACCGAATCCGCGGTGAGGACCACGTCACCGGACTCGTCGGCGACGTCCAGGGACACCGTGTCCGGACCGGTCGGCAGCAGCCGCACCCGCAGCGCACCCTCGCCGCCTGCGCCGATGGCGCGCAGCGTCACGCCAGACCAGTCAAGGGCCTGCTGCTGTCCCTGAAGGATCGGGTGAAGGGCTGCGTCGAGCAGGGCCGGGTGGATGCCGAATCCGGCGACCCGGTCCTGCTCGGGCAGGGCGGCGACCTCGGCGAACACCTCCTCGCCGCGCCGCCAGAGTGCCCGCAGGCCCGCGAATTGTGGACCGTAGGCGAAACCGTGCTCGGCCAGTTCGGCGTAGCGGGCGGCGACGTCGGCGGGTTCGGCGCCGGATGGCGGCCAGGCGCCGAAGTCGGCGGTCGTGGAGGGCGCGGAGGGCTGCGCGGCGAACGTCAGGGTGCCGGTCGCGTGCTTGGTCCAGGACTCGCCGGTGTCGTTCTGCGCGTAGACCGCGATCGGCCGCGCGCCGTCGGGCCCGGCCTCGCCGACGGCGACCTGGATGCGGATACCGCCCTGCTCGGGCAGGACGATCGGTGCGTCGATAGTCAGCTCACGAACATGCGCGCAGCCGGCTTCGTCCCCGGCACGCAGCGCGAGTTCGATGAACGCCGTCGCCGGTAGGACGGCCGTTCCGCCGCCGACTGCGGCGTGGTCGCCGAGCCACGGGTGAGTGCGCAGAGACAAGCTGGAGACGAAGACCAGGCCGTCCGAGTGCGGGAGCGGGACGACCGCACCGAGCAACGGATGCTCGGCGTCGGTGAGGCCCAGCGAGGCCGCGTCGGTCGCCGTCGGGGTCGAGCGCAGCCAGTAGTACTGGTGATCGAAGGCATAGGTCGGCAGTTCGACCGCCGCGGGCCGGGCTCCGTCGGGCAGCACCGCCGCCCACTCGGTGCGGACGCCGTGCACGAACAGGTCGGCGGTCGCGTTGAGCAGGCTCTGCGGTTCCGGCCGGTCGTCACGCAGGGCGGCCAGGCACCGGCCGTCGGGCGCGGACTCCTGGACCATGGCCGTGAGCGCCGCGCCGGGCCCCAGCTCGAGGAAGGTGGTCACGCCCGCCGCGGCCGCGGCGGCGATACCGTCGGCGAACCGCACCGGGCGGCGGACGTGCTCGGTCCAGTAAGCCGCGTCGGCGTAGTCGGCGGGTTCGACGAGGCGGCCGGTGAGGTTCGATATCACCGCCAGGGTCGGGGGCTGCCAGCTCACCTGCTCCAGTTCGGCCGCGAACTGCTTCAGCATCGGCTCCATGCGCGCCGAGTGGAACGCGTGCGAGACCGCGAGCCGCTTGGTCTTGTGGCCCTGGGCGCGCAGCCGATCGGCCACGGCGAGAACCGGCTCCTCGTCACCGGACAGGACGAGCGCGGACGGCGCGTTGAGCGCGGCGATCTCCACGTCCGCCGTGCGCAGCAGGTCAGAGACCTGCGCCTCGGTGGCCGCGACGGCGACCATCGCGCCGCCGGGTGGCAGAGCCTGCATCAGCCGGCCGCGCGCCGCGACGATTCGAGCCGCATCGGCCAGCGACAGCGCACCCGCGACGTGCGCCGCGCTGATCTCGCCGATCGAGTGGCCGAGCACCACATCCGGGTGCACGCCCCACGACTCGAGGAGCCGGAACAACGCGCACTCGATCGCGAACAGGCCTGCCTGAGCGTAAACGGTCTGATCGAGCAGTTCGGCTGCGCTGCCCAGCACTACGTCGCGGACCGGGTGCTCGACGGAGCCGACCAGGTGGAGGTCCAGCAGATCGCAGGCCTCGTCGAAGGCGGTGGCGAAGGCCGGGTAGCGGTCGTACAGCTCACGGCCCATGCCGATGCGCTGCGAACCCTGGCCGGGGAACACGAACGCTGTCTTGCTGGGCGCGGTCGAGCTACCGCTCACCGCGGTCGCGCTGGACTCGCCTCGGACCAGGGCGTCGAGTCCGGCCAACGCCTCCTCACGGGTCTCGGCGATGACGACGGCTCGTTCGGACAGGGTCGCGCGGTGGGCGATCAGCGCCGCGGCCACGTCAGGCAGGGCGCTTTCGTCGGCGCCGGCCAGGTGGGAGAGCAGGCGCTTCGCCTGGCCTGCCAACGATCCGGTGCTCTTGGCGGACAGAACCAGCGGAACAAGCCCGTTCGGCGAGGAAGGAGCGGCCGGTTGCGACGTGGCGGGCGCCACGGGCTGTTCGGGGGATTCCTCGAGGATGAGGTGGGCGTTGGTGCCGCTGATGCCGAAGGAGGACACGGCGGCGCGGCGCGGCTGGTGGCCGTTGCACGGCCACTCGCGCGCTTCGGTCAGCAGCTCTATGGCGCCGTCGGACCAGTCCACCTTGGACGTCGGCTCAGTGACGTTGATCGTGGCCGGCATGGTGTCATGACGCAGTGCCTGCACCATCTTGATCACGGCCGCGACGCCCGCAGCCGCCTGGGTGTGGCCGAGGTTGGACTTCAACGAGCCCAAGTGGAGCGGCCGACCGGGTTCGCGGTGCTTGCCATACGTGGCGAGCAGGGCCTGTGCCTCGATCGGGTCGCCGAGCGCGGTTCCGGTGCCGTGGCCCTCCACGACGTCCACGTCGGACGCGGACAGTCCGGCGCTGGCCAGAGCCTTGCGAATCACACGCTGCTGCGCGGGGCCGTTGGGCGCCGTCAGGCCGTTGGACGCACCGTCCTGGTTGACCGCGGAGCCGCGGACGACGGCCAGCACGCGGTGTCCGCGGTCACGCGCGACGGACAAGCGCTCCAGGGCGACGATGCCGACGCCTTCGGACAGGATCGTGCCGTCGGCGCCTTCGGAGAACGCCTTCACCCGGCCGTCGCCGGCCAGCCCGCCCTGACGCGAGAAGCCCAGCACGCCGACAGGTGAGCCCATGACGGCGACACCACCGGCCAGCGCGAGCGAGCATTCGCCCTGGCGCAGCGCCTGCGCGGCGAGGTGGATGGCCACCAGCGAGGACGAGCACGCCGTGTCGATGGTCACCGCAGGCCCCTCGAATCCGAACACGTACGAGACGCGGCCGGAAGCGACGCTGCCCGCGGTCGCGGTGGTGGCGTAGCCTTCGAGCTCGGCGGGCATCGCCGTGAGCGACTCGACGTAGTCGTGGATGGACACGCCGGAGAAGACCCCGATGTCGCTGGCGCGCAGCGATTCCGGGTCGATGCCGCTGCGCTCCAGCGCCTCCCAGGTGGCCTCCAGCAACAGCCGTTGCTGCGGGTCCATGGCGAGCGCCTCGCGCGGCGAGATGCCGAAGAAGCCGGCATCGAACTCGCCCGCGTCCGGGAGGAAGCCGCCCTGGTAGGTGACCTCGGTGTCTGCGCGATCGGGGTGGGTGGCGGCAGCGGCCAGGTCGTCGAGGTGCCAGCCGCGGTTGCCGGGCAGCTCGGTCATGCCGTCGCGGCCCTCGGCGAGCAGCCGCCACAGGCTTTCCGGGTCGGTGACCCCGCCGGGCAGCCGGCAGGACATGCCGACGATGGCGATGGGCTCGTCGGGATCGACCGCGACGACCGTAACGGCGGCGGGCACGTCGGTCGTGGCATCGCCGAGCTCTGTGCGCAGGTGGCGGGCGAGCGCGATCGGCGTCGGATAGTCGAAGATCAGCGTGGCGGGCTGCTTGACGCCGGTGGCCGCGCTGAGCCGGTTGCGCAGCTCGACCGCGGTGAGCGAGTCGAACCCGATGTCGCTGAAGCCGCGGGTGCCCTGGGCGAGTTCGGCGCCGTTGAAGCCGAGCACGGCGGTTGCCTCGGCCTGGATGATGCCGAGAAGGATGCTCTCCTGTTCGGCCTCGGACAGTCCGGCGAGCCTGCGGACCAGGCCGCTGCTGTCCCCGGCGCCGGCCCCTCGCGCCGCACGACGCCCGCTGCGCACCAGACCGCGCAGCAGATGCGGGACGGTACCCCCGGCCGCCGCGTCGGAGCGCAGGGTACGCAGGTCGAGTTTGATCGCCACCAGCAGCGCCTCGGTCGCACTCAACCCGATGTCGAACAAGGCGAGGCTCTCGGCCGGGCTCAGCGCGAGCACGCCGCCCCGGCTCATCCGCGCCTGGTCGACCTCGCTGAGGTGGGCGGTGAGGCCGGTGCTCTGCTCCCACAGTCCCCAGGCCATCGAGACACCGGGCAGTCCGGCGGCTCGACGGTTGGCCATCAGGCCGTCCATGAAGGCGTTGGCCGCGGCGTAGTTGCCCTGACCGGCCGAGCCGAGCAGCGACGCGGCCGAGGAGAACGCGACGAACGTGCGCAGGTCGGGAGCCAGCTCCCGGGTGAGCGCGTCGAGGTGCTGCAGCGCGGTCACCTTGGGCGCGAACACTCCGGCCATGCGTTCCGCGGTCAGGGCGCTGAGTACGCCGTCGTCGAGCACGCCGGCGAGGTGTACGACGCCGGTCAGCGGGTGCTCGGCGGGAACCGCGGTGAGCAGTTCGGCGACCGCGGCCCGGTCCGAGACGTCGCAGGCGACGATCGACACGGCGGCGCCGAGTTCGGTCAGTTCGCGGCTCAGCTCGTCGCCGCCGCCGCGACGGCCCGCCAGCACCAGGTGCCGGACACCGTGCGCGGTGATCAGGTGCCGGGCGACCTGGGCGCCGAGGGAGCCGGTGCCACCGGTGAGCAGCACGGTGCCGTCCGGGTCGAAGGCCGGTTCGGTTGCCGCAGCGGTCGCCGCAGTCGGTTCGGTGCCCGCGGCCGGATCGGCGCGCAGGAGGCGGGGCGCGAGCAGCGCGGAGCCGCGCACGGCGAGCTGCGTCTC
The DNA here is from genome assembly GCF_005047355.1 of Actinacidiphila oryziradicis. Classification (GTDB taxonomy): domain Bacteria; phylum Actinomycetota; class Actinomycetes; order Streptomycetales; family Streptomycetaceae; genus Actinacidiphila; species Actinacidiphila oryziradicis. The sequence continues at coordinate 5,598 of NZ_SUMC01000107.1, read as the reverse complement.
GCCGGAGGCGAGCACCGCGGCGAGCACGGGACCGACACCCGTCGCCGCGGCGGGGTCGAGGTCGACGAGGACGATCCGGTCCGGGTTCTCGGCCTGGGCTGCGCGGACGAGGCCCCAGACCGCGGTACCCGCCGGGTCGGTTACGGCGCTGCCGCCCGCGGCCATCGCGCCCCGGGTGGTCACCACCAGCCGGGACTCGTCGAGGCCGGGGGTGGCCAGCCACGTCTTGAGCGTCTCGAGGACCTGGCAGGCGACGGTCAGCGCGTCGCCGCCCGTCACGGTGTCGAGGACGGCCAGCTCCGCGGAGGACGCAGCCGCCGCGATGCCATCGGCCGTGGTCAAGGCGACCCAGGCGGGGGCCGGGCGGGTGCCCTCGGGCGCGGGCAGCTGGTTCCACTCGACGTGGAACAACGAGTCGCGGCTGTCGGCGGCCGCTGCCGCGCCGAGCTGCTCGGCGGTCACCGGCAGGGAGACCAGGGAATCCATGGTGAGGACGAGGTCGCCGGTCTCGTCGGCGGCCTGGAAGGTCAGCGCGTCCTGACCGCACGGCGCGACACGGACTCGCAGCGCGGACGCGCCGGTCGCGTGCAGCACGAGACCGTTCCACGCGAAGGGAAGCACATTGCGGTCGTCGTCGGGGTTCGCGAAGGCGTTGGTGTGCAGGGCGGCGTCGAGGAGCGCGGGGTGCAGGCCGAACTTGTCCGCGTTCTCCTGCTGTTCCTGCGGCAGCGCGGCCTCGGCGAAGACCTCGTCGCCGCGCCGCCACACCGCACGCAGTCCCTGGAAGGCCGGGCCGTATGCGTATCCGCGCTCGACCAGCCTGGTGTAGAAGTCCTCGATGGCGATCGGCTCGGCACCGGTCGGCGGCCAGGCGGTGAAGTCGACGGCCGGAGTGTCGGCGCCGGCGGGAGCCGTGGCCGAGAGCAGGCCCGTGGCATGCCGGGTCCAGGTGTCGTCCGGGGAGTCGGTGCGCTGCGAATAGACGTCCACCGGACGGGAACCGACCGCGCCGACGGCGCCGACCGCGACCTGCACGCGCACCGCGCCCTGTTCGGGCAATACCAGTGGCGCCTCGATGACCAGCTCTTCGAGTACGCCGCAACCCAGTTCGTCACCGGCCTGCACGGCCAGGTCGACGTAGGCAGTGCCGGGCACGATCACCACGCCCTGCATCGCGTGGTCGGCCAACCACGGGTGAGTGCGCAGGGAGAGCCGGGAGGTGAAGACCAGGCCGTCGGACTGTGGCAGAGCAACAGCAGCACCGAGCAGCGGGTGATCCGTGTCGACGAGGCCGAGTGACGTGGCGTCGGTCGCGGACGCGGTCAGCTGAAGCCAGTAGTGCTGGTGGTCGAACGCGTACGTCGGCAGGTCGACCGCGTTGGCGTCGGCACCCGCGGGCAGCAGGGCGGTCCAGTCGATGGCCACGCCACGGACGAACAGTTCGGCCGCCGAGGTCTGCAGGCGGCGCAGGTTGCCTTCGTCACGACGCAGCGATCCGGTGGCGACGAGCTCGTCGCCGATCTCTGCGATCGGCTGCATCAGCACCGGATGCGCGCTGGACTCGATGAAGACGTTGTGCCCCTGGGCAATCAGAGTCTCGATCGCGGGTGCGAACCGTACCTGCTGGCGCAGATTGCGGAACCAGTACTCGCCCTCGAGCGCCCCGGCATCCTCGATCCACTCACCGGTGACCGTGGACAGGAACGGAATCCGCGGAGCCAGACTACGAATATCCGCGAACGCCTCGGCGAGAGTCGGTCGGACGGCATCGATGTGATGGGTGTGCGAGGCGTAGTCCACGGCCACGCGCCGCACCCGCACGCCTTGGTCCTCGAGGACTTCAAGGGCCTCGTCCAGGGCATCGGCGTCACCGGCGATCACGACGGAGGCAGGCCCGTTGATCGCAGCGATCTCAATGCGCCCAGACCAGCGTTCGATCCGGTCCAGGGCCTCGGCTTCGGACAACGCCACCGATGCCATGCCGCCATGACCGGCCAGGCTGTCGGCGATGACCTGGCTGCGCACCGCGACAATCCGCGCCGCATCCTCCAACGACAAGGCGCCAGCGACACACGCAGCCGCGATCTCCCCCTGCGAATGCCCCACCACCGCATCCGCCACCACCCCAAGCGACTCCCACACCGCAGCGAGCGCGACCATCACCGCGAAACTCGCCGGCTGCACCACATCCACCCGATCCAACGGGCCGCCACGCAGCACGTCAGTCAAAGACCAATCCACCCACGGCTCCAACGCCGCAGCACACTCAGCAATCCGAGCCGCAAAAACCGGCGACGAATCGAAAAGCTCACGCCCCATCCCCACCCACTGCGAACCCTGACCCGGAAACACCAACACCGTCTTCCCGAGGCCGCCCGCATGGCCGGAAAGCACGCCGGGAGCCGACTCGCCCCGCGCCACTGCGCCGAGCCCGGCCAACGCCTCCTCGCGAGACCCGGCGATCACCACGGCACGCTCGGCCAACCTGGCGCGACCGGTGGCGAGAGCCGCGGAGACATCCGGTAGCGCGACCTGCTCGGCATCGCCGAGGTAGGCGAGCAGGCGTTCGGCCTGGCCGATCAGGGACGCCGACGACGCGGCCGTAATCGGGAACGGGACGGCGTCGAAGGGAGCTGCTGCGGGAGCCTCCCGATCGGGTTCGGGTTCGGGGGCTTGTTCGAGGATGAGGTGGGCGTTGGTGCCGCTCGCGCCGAAGGAGGAGACGGCGGCGCGCCGCGGGTGATCGGTCCGCGGCCAGTCGCGCGACTCGGTGAGCAGTTCGACGGCGCCACTGGTCCAGTCGACCTGCGGCGTCGGAGTGTCGATGTGGCGGGTCGCCGGCATCGTGCCGTGCCGCAGCGCCTGCACCATGTTGATGACGCCGGCCACGCCCGAGGCCGCCTGAGTGTGGCCGATCACCGACTTGACCGACCCCAACCGCAGCGGTCTGCCGGCCGGGCGCTCGCGGCCGTAGGTGGCCAGCAGGGCCTGGGCTTCGATCGGGTCGCCGAGAGTGGTGCCGGTGCCGTGGCCTTCGACCATGTCCACATCGGCCGGTGTCAGCTCAGCACCCGCCAGTGCCTTGCGGATCACGCGCTGCTGCGCAGGGCCGTTCGGCGCGGTGAGACCGTTGGAGGCACCGTCCTGGTTGAGCGCGGAACTGCGGATCACCGCGAGCACCCGGTGGCCGCGCTCCACTGCCTGGGACAGCCGTTCGAGCAGGATGACGCCCGCGCCCTCGGCCCAGCTGGAGCCGTCGGCGGCCGCCGCATAAGACTTGCAGCGGCCGTCGAAGGCGAGGCCGCGCTGGCGGGCGAAGCCGACGAACCCGCCGGGCGTCGACATCACGGTCGCGCCGCCGGCCAGCGCCATCGAACACTCGCCCCGACGCAGCGCCTGGCTCGCGAGATGGACGGCGACCAGCGACGAGGAGCACATCGTGTCGACGGTGACCGCGGGACCCTCCAGGCCGAGCGCGTACGCCACTCGGCCGGACGCCACGCCGCCCGCGGTGCCCAGGGCCCGCTCGAGGCTGAGGAAGCCCTCGTAGCCGCTGAGATCGGGCGCGTAGTCCTGGTGCACGATCCCGGCGAACACGCCGATGTCCTGGCCGCGGACGGACTGCGGATCGATGCCGGCCCGTTCGAGCGCCTCCCAGGACACTTCGAGCAACTGCCGCTGCTGGGGATCCATGGCCAGCGCCTCGCGGGGCGAGATCCCGAAGAAGGGCGCGTCGAACTCGGCGGCGTCGTGCAGGAACGCGCCCTCACGCACGTAGGTGGTACCGGGGTTGTCGGGGTCCGGGTTGTAGAGGCCCTCGAGGTCCCAGCCGCGGTCCTCGGGGAAGGTGGTGTAGACGTCGGTCCCGTCGGTGACGACCCGCCAGAGATCCTCGGGGCTTCGGATACCGCCCGCGTATCGGCAAGCCATGGACACGATGGCGATGGGTTCGGCCCCTGCGTCCGCCAACTGCTTGTTCTGCTGCCGCAGACGCGCGTTCTCCTTCAGCGACGCACGGAGCGCGTCGACGATCTGCTCGTCCCGGGCCGACATATCAGCCATTTGCCATCCGTCCGATATCAGTGGATCGTTGTCACCAGGAGACGAGAAGGCTCTTCACTCCGAAGACGGACCCCTTGAGCCGCAGCGGAACCTCGTCGAAGGCGCACGCCAGCCGCAAGTCCGGGAAGGCCCGCAGCAGCGCCGAGAGGCCGGCGCGCAGTTCGACGCGCGCCAGGTTCTGGCCGAGGCACTGGTGCACGCCGAAGCCGAAAGCCAGGTGCCCGGCGGTCTCGCGGCCGATGCGCAGCTGCTCGGGGCACTCGAACTTCGCCGGGTCGCGGTTGGCCGAGGGCAGCGACACGGTCACGGTGTCGCCCTTCTTGACCAGGACCCCGTCGAGGTCGACGTCCTCGAGCGCGGTGCGATACACCTGGTACTGATTGATGGTCAGGTAGCGCAGGATCTCCTCGATCGCGGCGTCGAGCTTCTCCGGCTCGGCGCGGAGCAGCGCGAGCTGATCCTGGTGGTGCAGCAGCGCGAACACGCCGACGGTCAACGCGCTCTCGGTGGTCTCGTAACCCGCGAACAACAGCAGGATCACCATGTTGGTGACCTCTTCGGTGGTCAGCTCCCCGCGCGCGACGAGGCGGCTGATCAGGTCCTCGCCGGGCTCCAGCCGCTTCTTCTCGACCAGTTCGACGATGAAGGCGGTCACCGCCTCGTAAGCGGCCGCGACCTCCTGCTTGTCCGCGTCGGGGTCGTGCAGCAGCGTGGGCGCGTTGCCGTAGCGCTCACGCTCCTCGTAGGGAAGGCCGACGATCTCGGAGAGCATCCGCAGCACGAACGGCCGGCTGAAGCCGGTGACCAGGTCGAGCGGGCCGTCGGCGGCGCGCATCGCCTCGATCTGCTCGGCGGCGACCGCGTCCGCGCTCGCCGCGAGCTCCTTCGAACGCCGGGCGGTGAACTCGCCGGCGAGCAGACGGCGGTACCGGGTGTGGTCCGGCGGATCCATGTGGATGAACATGCCCGGCGACGGCGGCCACGTCGGCACGATCTCGCCCTGGTGCGTCACGGGGAAGTGGCAGATCTCCGAGTCGTGGCTGAACCGAGGATCGGCGAGAACCTTGCGCACCAGCTCGTAACTGGAGGCGAGCCAGCCGACGTGGCCGTCGGGATACGTCATCGCGGCGAGCGGACGTTCTGTGCGCAGCGAATCGAATACCGCCGGCGGGTCGAACTGATGAGTCCGGGCCCACGGCACCTCGTAGGAGATTGCGTCGCTCATGGATTAGTCTTTCCGCTCGACACGAATTCCGGGCAGCTTGAAACCGCCTGATGACGCGGTTTTCCCTCCCCTGGTCTCAGGCTAAGCGAGGCGCCTACTCGCCTACATCCCTCAGCCTGGTAGTGCGGAACGCGCGACTGTCCTCGATCATTCACGTGCGCGCGCCGGCTTGGGGTGATCGGCTGGGGTTGGTGATTCGGCCCGGTTCGTCCTTTGGGTGGTGTTGGCGATTTGCCCGCGTGTCGTCGCGGGTCAGCGTCGACTTCCACGTGCCGAGGGCGGTGCGGGTCTACTCCTTTCCGGGACGGCGG
>NZ_SUMC01000106.1 GCF_005047355.1 Actinacidiphila oryziradicis | reverse complement strand
GACGCGCTGGAGGGCAAGGGATTGGTGGAGCGGCGCCGCAGTGAGGAGGACCGCCGCCGCAACGTCGTTGAGTTGACGGAGCGGGGCAGACGGGCGCGGGCCGATGCGGAGGACGCCCGTGAGGCGGCGGAACGCGAGTTCCTCGCCCCGCTCGGCGAGAAGGACGCGGCGCGCCTGGTGAAGGCGCTGCAGGTGCTGATCAGAACTCCAAACAGGCCCTGAAGGCCCTCATTCAACCGGAATGCCTCGGCGGAGGTCTCGGAGCCGGCCGAGGGCCACTGCAAGTTCGTTGCGAAGCCGTTCGTTCTCCTCGTGCAGTTTGCGGTTGGCGTCCCGCAGGGCTCTGACCACCGTCTCGTGTGACCTGGTGGTGATCCGCTGCTGATCGGGCAAAGCAGGTCGCCCCGTGGAGGGCTGCTTGTCAGCGAGGCCGCGCAGTCTGGCGAGCAATGGCGCCTGGGCAGCGTCGTAGAGGAAGGTCCGGGAGACCCCGGCCCGGGGCCGCGGGCAAGGCAGGCAAGACCATTCTGGACAACGGCGGCCACGGCTTCAGTGTCCTGGCCGCTCCCGACCTCCCGGCCTACCAACTCGGCGGCCCCCACAACGACAAGCTCGTCCCCGCCAAGTACAAGGACATCGTCCTCGGCAGTTGACCGGGACGCTCGTTGCGCACCCCGGCGGGAGCACGGCGGCGCCCGTCATGTGGTCATTGAGGCGGCACGCGCTCAGCTCGCTGCGGTGGCCGGTCTCGCAGGTCCTGCCGTTGCCGAAGCGGTGCTGGCCCCCTCCCACCGGTGCTGCGGCCGGCCATCGAGGAGATGGGCCGGGTCGCGCTGCGAATCGCGGCCAAGATGCGACAGATCTTGGAGACCAAGGACCCTAAGGCCGCGGCGGAACTGCGTTTCGATGACGATGTCATGGACGACGTCCACCGCAGCATCTTCCAGCACACGACCGACGGCGCCTGGCCCCACGGCATGGAGGCCGCCGTGGACCTGACCCTGCTCAACCGGTACTACGAGCGCTTCGCCGACCACGCCGTGAATGTCGCCAACCGCGTCATCCTCCTGGCCACCGGGGCCAACGCCCGGAAGTGACCTCCAGAATCAGCCGCCAGCACCCGGCCCCAGCCCGTCCGGCTGCGCCAAGGCCCGGGGCGTGGCCCATCCCACCGGGGCGGCCCCGGACCGGACCAGATCGGGCAGCGCCAACCCGCCGAGGCCGTCGACGGGCACGGTGAGGCAGGACCCGTCGGAAGTCAAGGTCTCCCGCACCCACCGCACGCTTGCCCCGTCGTCCTCCAGCGCCAAGCGGTGGGTGCCCGGCAGCCCCACGCACACCGCGACAGCGACCAGCAACAGATCCGCGAGCACCTCACCACCCGCCCGACGCTGCGCCTCGCCAGGCATCGGGACGGCAGCCGCGGGGATGTCGACGGCCACCGGCTCCCGCACGCCGGTCACCTCCAGCGCCAGACACCCAGAGCCGGCCTCCCACCCGATCCGCTGAATCGCGTCGGCCCGCACCAGCTGCTGCTCCCTGGCCCGCACCCACACGTCGCTCTCCGCCACGCCGACCGCCTCCCTCTCTGCCACTCCCAGCATGGCTGTCTGTCACCCTCGCGGTGGGCAGACGCACCGGCTGGCCGTTGACGGGCGGCGGCGGGTTCTGCCGAGGGACTGGTCCGCCTCCCCGCTGCTGTGCTGTCTGCCCCTGCTGGTCTGCGGGGTAAAGCGCGGCAGGTATCGCAACCGGCGTCCACGGGTCCCAGCGGGTGAGCGCGGTGGGAGGGGCGTACGCCGAGTGCTGGCGGATTTCCCGGGCGAGCCCGGGGCCGGCGGCAGCGCTTGGTGGTCAGGTGCGGGGAGAAGTTGTCGCAGACGATGGCGATGCGCACGTCAGCCGGGTGGAGACTGCGCAGGTAACGGCAGAACTCCAGGAACTTCGAGCGGTTCTTGGTCTCCTTGTTGTGGCCGTAGAGGCCATGATTCTTGGAACCAGCTGATGCGTGCCCCCGGGGAAGGCGTTGACCCGGGTCGCTCACTTACGACGGCCGTGAGAGCCGGTCAGGCGCTCGTGCGTGATAGGTGGTCGGGGAGGTCGGTGAGCTGTTCGATGCGGAGCACCGTCTCGTCTGCCGTCGGCGATGGTCCACCGGTGACGAAGTCGATGCCGCGGTCCAGCCATATGCCGGTGAGCCCGGCGAGGGCGGCTGCGTTTACATCGCTTTCCAGCATGTCGCCCACGTTGACCGTCTGCGCGGGGTCCGTCCGCATCCGCCGGCAGGCGGTGGCGTAGGCGACGGGCTTGGCCGCACCGAGCTCGGTTGGGGTCAGGACGGCTTCGAAGTATTCGAGGAGGCCGAAGCGGGCGAGCTTGGCGCGCTGCTGCTCGGGGTCCCCGTTGGTGAGAACAGCCAGACGCGGTCCTCGGGGAAGCCGTTTCAGGGTCTCCAGGCATGGCTGGACATCGGGATAGCACCGCCAGGAGTCCTCGAACACGGTGAGGTAGCGCTCGGCGATCCAGGCGTCCAGACGGCCGGGACTTGTCGGAACCGGCTCGCCGAGCATCGGCAGGAAGGAACGGAGCCTGCGTCGGTGGTGCTCAGCGAAGGAGCACTGACCGGCCAGGTATTCCCGCATGTGGCGCGCCTCCAGCGTCCACCACAACGTCACCAGCTCCTCCGATGGAGCCGTCGCATTCGGCGCGGCCTGGACGATCTGGCCGATCGTTTCCAAGACCGCGCTTCGATGATCGACCAGGGTGCCGTCCAGATCGAAGAAAATCACATCCGCCATAGGATGATCATCTCGTGGTGCCTGTCCCCGACGCCAGAAGGCAGGTATCGCGATCTTCCTTTCGGGATGGTTATCCAGTCACAACAGGGCGAACGTTGTCTGATGCGGCACTAGCTTCGGCTGCGGATCATCGACATCAGCAGCCCATGGCTTTCGGCGTCGGCGGCCACGACAAGGCCGCGGCCTGCCTGTCCGATCGGGGCGCCGTCGATCCCGGTGATTACACAGCCGGCGGCCTGGCACAAAGCGATGCCGGCGGCGAAATGCACGCTCCCGGACAGGTCGCCGCCATCGGTGACATACGCGGCGCGCTTGCCGGCGGCTACCCAGGCCAACGCCAGCGTCGTGGACACGACTCGCGGCCGGAACCGCTCGACGAAGCCCGGGCGGGCCAGCAGGTCCACGGCCCGGAATCCGGGCGCGCTCGGGAACGGCGGATCCAGGTTGACGTCCACCAGCTGGGTGGCGGAGGTAGGCGCCAGCTGCACATCGGCCCCCTCGTACCGCGTCCAGGCGGTCTCACCGTCGGTGAAGAAGACCTCGCCGCTGAACGGGTCGGCAACCGCCGCCGCCCCGTTCCGCAGCGCCACGTTGACGGCCACCAGCATGTTGCCGACGGCGTAGTTCAGTGTGCCGCACAAGGGATCCACCAACCATTGGCGCACAGCCTCGGCAAAACCCTGCTGCCCGCCCTCCTCGCCGAGCACCGCATCATCGGGTCGAGCGGAATGGATGACGCCGAGGATCGTCTTCTCAGCCTCGACATCGGCGGCGGTGGCGAAGTCCCCGGCGCCCTTGTCGATGCGGGTGAGCCGCTGGCCGTACATGTTGCGCACCACGTCCGCACCGGCACCTGCCGCAGCTATCGCAACCCCGGCATCGTCAAAGCCCGCATATGAGTTGATCATGTCGTGCAGAGTACCGGCGGCAATCATCCCCACCGGTCGGACCAGCATCGACCCGCTTGTCTGACCCGCCTGGTGGTCGTCCGATCATCCTGATCTTGATTCGAAGGTCAGGAGGAGAGGGTGATATCCGTGGAGGCCCAGTTCTCGTATAGCTGCCGCCAGGTAACAGCTAGACGTGAACTCACTGGTCAGAGCGCTGCCAAGCCGCCGCGGTGAACCGCGTATTTACTGCGGCGGTGAACATCGCCAACAGGACGACGTCCGCGTTTCCAGGTGAAAATGTACGCATTAGCCGCGACGGACCCCGGAGACTCGTCACTCTCAGCTACTTGTCTCCTCGCGGCAGCTATACGAGCGAACCCCCGACGAGCACGTCCAGGTGGACACCGGCGAGGAGTGCCGGGCATGCACGGACCCGGGAGGACCGGCTGCCCGCATGGTCAGCGGCGCCCGCTGCCTCCACCGCGCAGCAGGCCGAAGAGCCGACCGCCACCGAGCCGCCCACGCTGTCTGTCGTCCAGGGCACTCGGCAGGGCGTCAGGCAGGCCACCGCATCGCAGGACCGCCCGCTGTTTCCTGCCGTGGTGGACGACGACCCGCTGACCGCCGAGGAGCGACTGTCCGCCGAGGAAGCAAGGGCACTCCTTCGCCGCGCCGTCGTGGAAGGTGCCCACGGCGGCCGTCCCCAGCGTCGTCGCCACCGCGCAGGCTGACGGCCCTAGACGGCCGTAGGCGCACGAAGACCGCTCCGGGTGGGGGAAACCTCGCCCGAGGCGGTCAACGGCCCCCAGGCGGACGTCGCGGGCTACCCCGCCCGGACCCACCACCGCCACGACGATGACCAGGAGCACGGCATGACCGACACGAGCACCACCCCAGCGGATCGGCTGGTGAGACTCGCACTCGCCCCGGTGCGGCTCGACGTCATGTGCGGCTCTCTGGCGGCCTGGTCGCCGTTCCTCGGCCGGTTGGTTGGACCGACGGGAGCGTGAGAGGCGGTACAGCGGCTCTCTGGCGGGCGTAGAGCTGGCTGCTGCCGCGATGTGGCCGGGGCCGGTTTGGGTCGCTCCGCTTCCTGCGGGCCGTCGCGGTCCCTACGCTAGACACCAGGACCGAGCACCAGCCGACGGAGGATGCGATGAACTGCCCCAACTGCGGCGCGTCGATGCAACAGGGCCCACTCGGCGACTGGGCATGCGGGAACTGCGGCGGTACCGGCGTTGCCCCGGCGGCCCGGGAGCTGATGGTGTCGCGCTGCTACCGGTGTCAGGCCGACGTGGTGGACGGTCCCCGGGGCGGCTACTGCTGCGGCCAGTGCGGGGACGTCGTACCGCCGCTGCCCGACGTCGTCGCGGAACCGCTGGACGCTGAAGCCGTCGCGTAGGTCCGCCCTGCGGGACAGCAGATCAGGGCAGCGGACGCGGCCAACCTCGCCGAGATCCGCACGACAGTCCTGGAGGCCCTGGCGTCTGGGATGAACCCGGCTCAGGCAGCCCACCTGTCCGGGATCAACACCGCGACCGTGAAGCGGTTGGAGGACCGCCGCCAGGGGGTGACCTTCGGCCACCGGGGAGAGCGCCAATACTTGGACACCCGATCGGACAGCACGGCATCCGCCCGCCGCGCTCACTCCTCCGTGTTGGTCTGTCGGACCCGCCACGCCGTGCGGTTCGCGTACTGCCCGATCTCCCGCAACAGGTGCTCCGCCCGGCCCGGATCGGACACCAGCGCCTCGGCGACCACGCCGCCGCCGAGCTCGTCGTACAACCCGCCGCTGCCGGTCCAGGACCGACGCCAGCACCGCGACGGCCCGCGAGCCGTCCTCGACCAGCTCGGCGTCGACCACCTCGCCGTCGCCCTGGCCCTCGGCGTCCCGGCCCGTGCTCTGCGCGGTGACGGCCGCCTCGCGTGCAGCCGTGCGTACCAGGTACGGGACGTCCTCCGGGTTGGCGAGCCGCTTCGGCAGTGCACGGACCGCCTCGCGGATACGCGCCGCGGTGACGCGGCCGCTGTCCTCGGTCAGCGCCTTGTAGACGGCTGTGCCCGCTTCGAGGCCGTGCCGCTTCACGGCGGGCAGCAGCTCGCGGACCTGCGCCTCGTTGATGGGGTTGTCTCCAATTGGAGACAGAGCCGCGGCGACTGGCCACGCGTCGATCAGCCGGTAGGCGTGGGCGCGCTTCATGCCCCACCGGTCTTCCACGTACGCCTCGAACGTCGGGTGACTCTCGCGGTACAGGCGTGCCTTCTGAATGGTCGCCAGGGCCTTGCCGGCGACGGCCAGGGCGCGGTGCAGCCCGGCTACGGCCTGCTCGCACGTCACCAGGTCGGCCCGCTCGCTGTCGTCCAGGTGCTCAACGTGCCCCGGCCCATACGGCGCCGGCACTGCCTCCACGCATAGAGGGTGAGGTCAAGAGGCGGTGGCAGCCGCAGATCCGGGAGAAGGCGAAGAAGACGGCGGCCACCACCGGCGGCATCGTCATCGACACCCGCGCCCGGCTCGGCTACACCGCCCCGATCGGCACCACCGACCAGGACCGGATCCGCCACCTCACCGTGGCCCTGCCGCCGCAGTACGCCGCCCGCCTCTTCGACGCCCAGGAGCAGGGAGCCACCGACCAGGATCTCCAGAAGATCGCCGCCGAAGCGCTCAAGGAGGTGTCCTTCCAAGACGGCGGCCGCCGCGCCGGCAGCCTGGAGGAGGTGCGCTTCACCGACGTGCAGCACATCGACTTCGACCTGTAGGTCCCCGAGCACGGATGAGGGCCCGAACCATCGTGTGGTCGGGTAGCCGGATCACGTTGCCGTGACCCGGCTACCCGACCACACATCGGCGGTTCGGGCCCTCACACGCGTATCCGCGGGGGGACGGATATCCATGGGCGGCAGCCGCGAAGCTCGGGGGGGGGTGCCCCTATCTCTTTCGTCAAGCCCGGCGACGATGTCAGCCATGACGATGAGGGTGGGCCAGCCCACCTTGACCCCGGTCCAGTGGGCTGGCTCGTCCTGGAGCGAGCGGGCTGATCCTAAAGACTGTTGAAGTCGGGGACGGTGATTGAGCCGTCTGCGGCAAGCGGGAAACCTGGGTTGTGAGCGACTTCCCAGGCATGGCCGTCAGGGTCGACGAAGACACCTGCGTAGCCGCCATAGAACGTCGTGGCCGCAGGACGCGTGACGGTAGCGCCCGCTTGCTCCGCTGTCGCTATGAGCTCGTCGACTTCGGCTGGGGATCGCACGTTGTGAGCGAGTGCGATCCCGCCGAACCCAGCCGATTGGCGATCTTCAACGCCGCAGTCGAGCGCGAGCTTGTCGCGGGCCCACAGGACGAGCCCGAGGCCACCCGCCTGGAAGAAGACGGTTTCCTGAACCGTTTGCCCCTCCCAGCCCAGGGACTCATAGAACGACCGGGCACGTCCAAGATCGGCAACACCCAGCGTGATCAGACTGATGCGCTGTTCCATTTGGCTCACCCTATCCGGCCTCCGAGCCCTCGGAGAGGTCCCTGCGTAACTCACCGACGGAGCACGTCTCTTGAAGTGAAAGACGTCATCAGGCACGCAAGATCACCAGCACTGGGTTCGTGGTCACCACGTGGTGACGGGCTCGTCCCGTAGCTGCGCGGCCTGCGACACGGGTCAGGCTGCGGATGCCGGTCGTGATTCGTAGAAGGTGCCGTCGCGGAGCATGGCGAACAGGACGTCGATGCGGCGTCGGGCGAGGCAGAGGAGTGCTTGGGTGTGGGTTTTGCCCTGGGCGCGTTTGCGGTCGTAGTAGGTGCGGGAGGCCGGGTCTGCGAGGGAGGCGAACGCGGCGAGGAAGAAGGCGCGTTTGAGCTGCTTGTTGCCGCGTCGGGAGGGTTGTTCGCCGCGGATGGAGGAGCCGGAGATGCGGGAGGCGGGGGCCAGCCCGGCGTAGGCCGCGAGGTGTCCGGAGGTGGCGAAGGTGCTGGCGTCGCCGACGTCGATGAGGATGCGCGTGCCGGTCCTGACGCCTATCCCTGGCATCGACGTCAGGAGTTTGGAAAGAGGGTGGGCCTCCAGGAGGTCGGCGATCTGCCGTTCCAGGGCGGCGCGTTGAGACAGATGTGCGCGTAGTTGGCCGGCGAGGCCGGGCACGATGGTGGTGGCCGCGCCGGTGCCCGCGACGACGACGGTCTGCTCGTCGAGGGCGGTGAAGATGTCCTCGACCAGGCGCTCGGCCATCCTCGGTGCCTCGGGCCGGATCAGGGCGATCAGGCGGCGGCGTCCGGCTTTGCGGATCAGGGCCGGGGAGCCGTGTCGCTCCAGGATGGTGAGTACGGCCGGGTGCTGGATGCGCGGGCCCAGGACCCGTTCCAGCGAGGGGTGGATCTGGGTGAGCAGGCCGCGCAGCCGGTTGGAGGTGCGGGTGACTTCGCCGGCGAGGTCGTCGTCGTATCCGGCGAGCATGTCCAGCTCGGCGATGGTTTCGTCGGTGGCGGCCAGGGCGCGCAGGGTGTGGGGCATGGTGCGGGCGGCGTCGGCGATGATGAACGCGTCGCGGGCGTCGGTCTTGGCCTCGCCGGGGTAGAGGTCGGCGATCCGGCGCATGGTCAGGCCGGGCAGGTAGGCGACCAGGCAGCCCGCGTCGCGGGCGACGGCCAGCGGCAGGGCGCCGATGTTGGCGGGCTGGTCGACGACCACCAGCACGGTGCCGTACTTCGCGCTCAGCTTGTCGAACAGGGCCCGCAGCTTGGGCTCGCTGTTGGGCAGCCGCTTGTCGAAGACGGTCTTGCCGGCCGGGGTCAGGCCCCGCCCGTGGTGTTCGCCCTTGCCGACGTCCAGGCCGAGGAAGACGGCCACCTCACCGATCTCGATCACGTACAGCCTCCGCTGATGCGCTTGTTGCGTCCCCGGCCTTACCTGCGGCACCAGATGCCGGCATCCACGTTACGAAGGCCTGCCGTACCCGTCGCCGGGTCGGCGGTCGTGCCCCTAATCAGCGGTCTACCGGTGCCTCCGGTGCCCGGTGACACCACCCCCCGGATCATGCCTACGACAGGGGGACTCAGTCATGCCGGGCCCGGAGGCCGGGAGCCCCATTTCGGGGCCACGAAAAAGACATCCGATGCGGTTGATCTGTCAAGCCGTGCCGGAGTTCCCCAGGGGGTCGGCGGTTCCGCCGTGCCTCAGGCTGCCGCCGAGCCGGAGTCGGCTGTGCGGGGAAGGCCGATGGAACGGTTCTCCTCCATGACCCGGTAGCCGGCGCTTGTGTACAGGTTCATGGCCACCTCGTTGCCGCCCCACACGGTGAACATCAGCGCCGAGTCGCCGGCCGCGAGCGTGGCCTGCTCACCGGCCGCCATCGCGGCCCGCCCGTACCCCTTGCCGCGGTGCTGCTCGTGGACGTGCAGCGCGTAGCCGAAAGTGACGCCGGGGAGGAAGCCGTGCTTCAACCAGCCGGTGCCGATCTGCTCGCCCGCTGCCTCGAGCACCAGGAACGTGTTGTCGGGCGTCGCCAGGCCCTCGGGGATCAGCTCCGCGAAGTCGCGGTCGGACTTGCGTACGGCCTCCTCGGGGCTCAGGGCGCCCGCCCGGACGATGTCGCCGACGTAGGCGACCTTCTCGGAGGCGAGCCACTGGGGATATTCGGCCTCGGTCATCGGCCGTGCCGTGACGCCGTCGAGGGGTTCCGGCGGGAAAGTGATGAGGCGCATCCTGGTCTGGCCCTGGACGGAGTAGCCGTCGAACAGCTCTTCCGCAGGTTCGATGAGCCGTACGTCCAGCCGGCGTGCGCCGCGCTCCGCGCACCAGACCTCAGCCCAGGCGCGGGCGGCCTGCTCATGCCCCCGGTCGGCGCAGGGCGCGTCGACCCGGAGATCGCCGATACGGCCTGCGAGCGTGCCGTTGTCGTCGGCCACAGCCACGGCGACGTATCCCACCCGGGTCCCGGCGTCCGTGATTTCGGCGACGGTCCAGTCGCCGATGCCATCGCGTACGCCCTTGAGCCTGCGCTCCGCCGCAGCCGCACCGAGCCCTGCGGCAGCGTACGAGGCGCGAAGCCGCCGCTCGAAGTCCTTCTGCCATTCCGTGCTGTCACCAAGAGCGCTGAATTCCGTCACCTGATCACACTAACCACGTTGTCATGGAGCAGGGCTTGTGTTTTCGGTGTTGATACGCCCCCATAACTCGCATAGCACCCATAGGACTTGCGGGCAGCGCCCGAATACGTCTCGGAACAAGTCGATGCGGTCCACTGGCCCCTCGCGCCCCGGCCCGTACCGGCAACTGGCCGACCTGCCCGATCCGATGCGGTTGATCTGTCAAGCGGCGACAGGTAGGCCGGCGGTCTCGGGCGGTGGGAAGGCGGTTGCTTCGTTATAGCGCACGCGCTTGGTGAGGCAGTGGTGGAGGCAGCCGAGCAGGCGGTTGAAGAGGTTGCGCTGGGCGGCGGCGTGCCGGTCTCCAGCCTCGCGGCGACGATCGTAGTGAGCCCGGGCGCCGGGCGAGGCGGACAGGGCGGAGAAGGCCCAGAGGTAGCCTGCGGCGGCCAGTCGCTGATTCTTGACGCGTCGGGCCATCACCGCGAGGCTTCTGCCGGACGCGCGGGTGACCGGCGCGGCCCCGGCGAAGGCCTTGAGGCCCTTGGCGTCGGAGAAACGGGATCGGTCGTCGCCGATCTCGGCGAGCACCCGGGCACCGGTGAGGGATCCGAGCCCTGGGAAGCTGGTGATGATCTCGGCGTCCGGGTGCATGTCAAAAGATTCCACCGTCGCGGTGGTGAGGTCCTCAACGCTCTCGCAGACAGCCGCAAGTTGCCGTAACAGCGCGAGAGTCTTGCGGCCCATGGCCTGCTCGACCTGGGGCAGGTGCCTCATCTGCGGCAGCCGGAAGGCCTCGCGGAGGCGGTCTGCTGCCTCTTCGATGCCGCGCTTGCGGCCGGCTTTCCTCAGCAGTGACCGCAACTGGGGGCGGGTGAGTCTGGCGGCCTGGGCCGGGGTGGGGGCGGCGGCCAGGATGACGCGGGCGGCGGGTAGGCACAGCCCTTCGCGGGTGTCCTGGAAGGCGCCGAGGAAGCCGGGGAAGTACTCCCGCAGGTGGGAGCGGAGCTTGTTGCCGGCCTGGGTGCGGTCCCAGACCGCGTCCTGCTGGGCCCGGGCGAGCACCGCGATGGCCTGGACGAGTTCGCTGTCGGCTGGCAGTTGCCGGTGGACGGCCATGTCCGTGCGGAGGATGTTCGCCAGGACCATGGCGTCGAGGTGGTCGGACTTCTTGCGGGCGACCGCGTGGCGCTCCCGGTACCGGGCAGCGGCCATCGGATTGATCGCGTAGACGGGCCGTCCAGTTGCCCGCAGGCAGGCGACCAGCAGCCCGCGGGAGGTCTCGATGGCCACCGGGATCGGCGTGTCCGCGGTGTCGCCGTGGGCGGTGAGGAGGTCGAGGAGCTGTTGCAGGCCCGTGGCGTCGTCGTCGATCCGGGCCCGGCCTAACAGGGTTCCTTCGTGGTCGACCAGGGCGATGTCGTGGTGGTCGCTGGCCCAGTCGATGCCGCAGAACACTTTCATCGTGTGGTTCAGGTCCTCTCGTTCGGGGGCGGGTTGCTGCTGGTCGCAGCCGTGCGGGGGCACGCGTCTCCCTAATGGAAGGGCTCGATGGCCCTGCATCCGATTAGCCGTTCGTGACCCCAGCGGTCCGCAGGGCCCTCGGTCTGTGAGGGAGCTCGTGCGGCTCCTGGCTCTTTGAGAGGTGACCCCCGCGAACGGCTCGGACCACGGACTTCAACGATCTGATCATCGGACTGGATACGGCGTGCTCGTTGTGGTGGTAGCGGACGGGGCCGGGGGCCGGCTCTTGTCCAGGGGCTCAAGTCCCGGGGGTCTGCTGGCGACTTCCCCGGCACCGACCGCTACCACCACAACGCATGAGATGAGAAGCCGGAGGCCGCAGTCTTTTTCCAGACCTCGTGGGCCGGGTAACGGGTAGCGATCCACCGGCTTCATGGCCCATTAGGTAACGGGGGGGGGAGTTGCAGGTCTTAGCCGTCTCAGGCCGCGGCCGTTGGGTTCGTGGATTCGGTGGCGCGGCGGTATTCGGTGTTGATGCGCTGGGCTTCTTCGAGCTGGTCTTCGAGGATGACGATGCGGCAGGCGGCCTCGATGGGGGTCCCGTGGTCGACGAGTTCCCGGGCGCGGGCGGCGATGCGCAGTTGGTAGCGGGAGTAGCGGCGGTGTCCGCCTGCGGAGCGCAGCGGGGTGATCAGGCGGGCTTCGCCGAGGGCGCGCAGGAAGCCCTGGGTGGTGCCGAGCATCTCGGCGGCCCGGCCCATCGTGTAGGCGGGGTAGTCGTCGTCGTCGAGACGGTCGTACGAGTCGTCTGCTGTCATCTCGCCTCTCTCATGGAACGCTTGGAGGGGCCCTGGTGGCGTATGGCACCAGGGCCCCGAAGGAAACTGCTACACCATCTGCCGGCCCTGATACTGCGCCGACCTTGTGTTTCCGCAGACCCGACCGAGATGCTGTCGGGGGTGCGGGGATCGCGGTTGCTTGACCGGAGACCACCTCACTATCGATGTCCTGCGGTACCCGGGCTCAAGACTTCCGCCCGGGCGATCCTGATGGCGCCTGGCTCCTCCGTTCTTCCCTCTGGGACCAACTGCTGACCAAGCGGGGGACTGCGTACTGCTGGTGATGCGAACTACCCAGTGGCCTGCGATAGCGCCACTGTTCGGCAGCCAGCCCCGTCGCCCGTCCTGCGTCTGCTCTGGCTTGGAACCCCACTGCCGAACTTCCCGGTGCGCGCGTCCGCAGCCGACGCCTTCACCGAGGTGCTGCTCACTGACTTCACTGCTGGGTACTGCGAACTGCACTTACGGGTACTGCCACTGCGGTACTGCTCACGGCGGCCCCTGACTTACTGCGGGCCACCCGGTCCGGTCGTCAGTCCCGTCGCTGTCCTGCAACAACCCTGGCTTCGGAACTCCACCACCGCACCGTCCTGCGAACTGCAACTGCGTGTACTGCTGCCCGGCAGTTCGTCTCTGCCAGGCTCTGCTGTCTCTCTGGGCTACGAGAGAAACCATAACCACGCCACCACCCAATGTCTACTCCGGCCAACATAGATTTCCGTGCGTTCGACAGTGAGGTAATCGACTTCGAACAGCGACGGGGCAGGAGCAAGGCCGTCACTGCCGGGTTAACGGGCCGCAGGGGCACAAGCACCCGGCAGACAGGACCGGGCACAGACCAGGGTGACCTGATGGACACGATGAGCCGGCGTGTCTGTGAGCACGTGAGTTGGGACCACGGTTCCAAGGTCTTTCGGCCCCACCCTCGAACCGGCGGTCGACGGTTCGCCCGAGCCCCTGACGGATTCTTCTCGCTGGCTGCGCATGTGCATCAGCCCATCACCGGCCCGGCGGCCGAACGCCTGTCGGAGTGTGGCGTAGTGCTGAGGTTGCTTATTGATCTTGTTTGGGGTCTGGGGTTTTGCAGTTTGGTTGGGTGGTGGGTGCGTGTGGTGGGTGGTTGAGGTGGTTTTTGGGGTATGTGGTTGGTTGTTATGGCGGCTGGGTGTGGTCGTTGTCCTGGGTTTTTTGAGGCTGTGCAGTTGTCCTGGGTGGAGTGTTCTTTTCGGTGCAGTTGTTTTGGTGCGCCGTAAGGCATCCTCCGTGTGTTGCTGGGCGGGTTGTGGCGGGTTCAGTGTCTGTGGAGGCGGGCCCAGAGGGGGTCGTGGGTGGCGGGTGCGAGGCGGGGCAACCCCATTTTGTTGGCGAGGTGTTGGAGGAAGCGGGTCTGATCGGTTCGGGTCAGGCCGTGTGGGGGGATGTGGGTCAGGGCTGCCGCGAGGGTGAGGGTTTCGGGGTAGGTGACCAGGGTCCGGCAGGTGAGCGTGGGGGATGCTGTGCCGTGGTGGCGGGTGTGGGGGTTGGCGGCGGTGAGCCGGGCCAGGCGGGTCTGCCAGCGTTGGTTCAGGTGTTGGTGGTGGTCGTACCAGCGGGTGGTGATGGTGGCCGCCCAGGTGAGGGCGGTCGGGGTGGTCGTGGGGCGGGTAAGCCGCTGGTGGGCGTGGGTGAGTTCGGGCAGGGTGCGGATGTCGAGCGGGGTGGTGTGGCGGGGGTCGGCGCCGGCCTGCTGGTGCCGGGTGCAGATCAGGGGGGTGTGGGCGGGTGGGTATGCCCATGCTGTGGTGGCGGTGCCGTGGCTGCGGTGTTGGACGCATGTGGTGCAGGCGCGGAAGGGCTGGAGTGCCGGTGGGGTGGGCTGCCAGTGTGCGGCGGGCGGGCCTGTCAGTGCCTCGGCGGTGCCGGTGCGGTCGGGCGGGCTGAGGCGGGGTAGGGCACGCAGCAGGTGCGGGTGGGGGATGCGGGCGTGGGCGGAAAGGCGCTGCTGGCCTGCGGTGTTGAGGTGGAGCTCGGCTGAGGGGGTGGTGCCGTCCGCGCTGCCGGGGCCGGTGGCCAGGTGGATGCCGAGGCCGTCGAGCAGGTCGGGGAGGGGAAGGCGCCAGGTGTGGGCGAGGCGGGTCAGGTAGGAGGCGGTGGCCTCGCCGGGTAGCGGCCGCACGCGGAAGACGCCCGGCGCCGGGTGGGCTGCTGCCGCCCAGGCCGCTGCCGGCGCGGGGGCATGGCTTGGTGCCGCCTCCTTCGGCGCGGTGGTGCTGCTGTTCACGCGGGGCTGCCTCGGCGGCGGGTGGTGGGGGTGCGGGGGCGGTAGTGCTCTTCGGCGAGGTGGTCGAGGCGGACTGAGTCCAGGGATGCCTTGGTGATTTTTTCGGTGCCGTCCAGGAGGGCTTCGATGGCGGCCTGGCGGATGAGGCGGGCGAGGCTGCCGATGCGTCCGGCGGTGCGTTCGTGCAGATACGGGGCGAGCCGGGGGAGGCTGCCGTTGCGGTGGGCGTGCAGGTCGAGGGCTTGTTCCATCGCGGTGATCAGATCGCGGAAGGGCTCGCGCGTGCCGAGGCGGGCAGGCAGCGCGCCGCAGTCGATCAGGCAGGCACGCCCGGCGAGCTGCGCCCCGCGCACGCCGCTGAACAGGGCGGTACTGGCCACATCGATCCCGGCGTACACGAATGTCGCCGGCACGCGCTCGGTGACGTCCTTGATCCAGTCGGCGGCCTCGGCGCCGCTGGTGGTGCGCGGGTTGAGCCGGTGGATCTCGTCGATGAGCACCAGACGCACGCCGGCAGCGGTGTAGGTGTGGCAGACGGCGGTGGTGATCTGGGCCTGGGTCATGCGGGCGGTGACGGGGATGCCGAGGTAGCGGGCGAACTCGGCGGCCAGCGTCTTGGCGGTGGCGGCGGGCGGCACCAGCACGTAGGCGACCGGCACACTCTCGTCGCCTGGGTGGGCGCGGCGGGTGTGGGCGAGGTGGCAGGCCCGCCCGACCTGCAGCAGCGCGGTCGTTTTGCCGGTGGTGGCCGGGCCGGTGACGATGAGGGAGGGGCGGGCGGTGACCGGCTGGTGCCGTCCGAGGATCATCACGGTGCGCACGCTGCGGGAGAGCGCGTCGAGGGCCGGGGTGCGCACCGTCACGAACGCCGAGTGGTAGGCCAGACGCTCCTCGACCGTGCGCGGTGGCTCTCCAGCTTGGGGAGGCGCGCTTGGGGGAGTGGCGGCGAAGCGGGCGAAGCCGTCCCAGGTGGTGACCGCGCCCGGCTCCACCGTTTCCTGCTCCTGGGCATCCGTGGCGCGGGAGGTGTTCACCACTGTTCGGCCTCCTGGTAAGCGTCATACAGCACGAACGTCCCCTGATCCGGGGTGAGTTCGCTGTAAGGCGCGCTGTCACGGTCTTCGATGCCGTCTGTCGGGCCGACGGCGTGCTCGAGGTCGTCGAGGCTGTCGCCTGCTCCCCACTCGGCCTGCGCCGACACCGCTTCGTGCGCTCCCGGGGCCTGGAGCCCGCCCTCGGTCATCGGCGCCCTGCCTTCTGCGCCGGCGGCCTTGGTGCTGGGCACGGTCGCCGGTGGGGCTGCTGGCGCGCGGACCCTCGATGCCGTGTTTCCTGCGGCCGCTGCCCCTGTGTTCGCTGCGGGTGCGGGGCGGGCGCGGCGCAGGAGCTGGTCGAGGGCGTCGGCGAGGTCGGCCTCGTGCTGCTCGCGGTCCGCTCGCTGTTCGACGGTGGCTTGGATGTGCCGCCAGGTGCGTTCGTTGAAGGGCCGGTGGACGTGGTCGCGGTGGATCCATGGCAGTTCGGTGAGTTCGCCGTCGGGCAGGCGGAGCCAGACCTGCCGTGCGTCGTGCGGGTTGTGGTGGACCTCCCATTTGCCGCCCCGGGAGGCGGTGGCGGAGGGCCGGCCGCGGTGCTCGTTGAGCACCGGCGCGTCGTAGGTGCGGTAGTTGATGCGGATGCCGCGGTCGGTGATCGCCTGCCAGCGCACGGGCAGCAGTTCCAGGTAGTCCCGCCCGCTCAAGGGAAGTGGCACGTAGCCGCTCACGGCGAGCAGGGCGCCCCACATCTCGTTGGGGGTGAGCGCGGTCTTGGGCAGCACCGGATGTCGCAGGCCTTCGTGGGGCCGGTTCTGCCAGGCGGTGATCCATTCATCGAGCAGGTCCTGCAACTGCGCTACCGTCCAGCACGCCTCACCGGCCACGCCCGGGCCGCGGCGGGTGACGTTGGAGCCGGTGTAACCGGCGATGTGCTGGCACAACAGGGTGTTGATGGCACCGAAGGTCCGCTCCACCGCGCCTTTCGCGGTCGGCTGCCGGGGCGGGGCGGGCTGCACGCTCACCCCCAGCGTCTCGCACGCGGCGACGAAGGCCTCGGAGACGAAAACGTGCCCGCGGTCGACGACGATGGTCTCGGGCACCACCACCGGCCGCGCCGCCGCGCCGGCCAGCCGTTCGTCCAGGGACAGCAGCCGCTCGTAGGGCACCGCCGCGTGCGCCATCGAAAGCGCCTTCGGCCAGCCGTCCCGCGCCGGGTGCGGTACCGCCATCTCGGCCAGCAGCAGCGCCGCGTCCACCGACTTGGTGCCTTCCGGGCGCAGCACGGCGGCCAGGATCGAGCGCGAGGCCACATCGAGGGCGATCGTCATCTCCGGCCGCCCCAGGCTGCCGTCGTCCAGGACCGCCATCACATCCAGCCGGGTGGTGTCGACCTGCACCATCTCGCCCGGCCGCAGTGCCACCGTCGGCGTAAACGGCCGGGCCGCCGTGGTGGCGGTGCGCGCCGGGCTGCCCGGGCGCTCCAGCGGGTCGGCCAGCGCGTTCACCAGCCGGTTGAACGTCGAGACGGGCGGCAGCTTGACCTTCGCCCCGTAGGTGTCGTGCAGGATCTGGCCAGTCAGCTCCCGCAGCCCCCGCAAGGTGCCCCTCGAGCGGCCCCGCTGCCGGCGCAGTGCCTCCAGTACGGCGGCCACCACCCGCTCATCAGTGCGCCCGGTGGGACTGGAAGACCGCTGGGTACGCCCGTCGACCAGCCCCCACAGCCCCTGCGCGCGGTAACGCGAGCGCATGCGGTGCACCGTGGGCCTGCTGACCTTCGCCCACCCCAGCGCGGTCATCTCCTCGGCCTTGGCCTGCTCGCGCTCGGCCAGCGTCCGCTGCTCGGGGTCGTACTGCGGCCGCGGCACGCCACCGCTTCCGGGGCCTGCGGGCAGGCCGGTCTCGACCTCGCGGATGTGCCGCTGCCACGCCAGAGCGCGCTCCCGCTCTTTGACCGGCACGGTCTCGAACAGGCCCCATTGCGGCGCCGAGGCCGGCGCCTGGACGCCGGCGACCTCGAAGCCGGGGTCGGCGAACAGGTATGCCGGCAGCACTGACGCTGTGGTCCCCTCCTGGTCGACCAGCCGTACCGTGGCGCCGACCAGGGCGGCGACCTGCCAGGTGCGGCCCTCAAAGACCACATGTGCCCCGGGCTCCACTTTCCGCCCGCCGGGCTTTCCGCTTGCCTTGCTCACTGCTCGCTCTGCTCCTGATCCCTGGTGCGGCCCGGCCCGATGACAGTGCGCTGGTGCAGCGGCCGGGCGAGATCCGTCTGCAGCCATCCCGCCCACAGTGCGTGGTAGACCACCGGCATCACCGCCAGCGGATCGCCCACCGCCGCGGCGCCCTCGGCCAGCGGCCGCGGCTGCGCGAACGCGCCCAGTACCGCCGTCGCGAGCTCTGGCCCGCCTGCGTGGCGCGGATGCCGGTATCCGGCCAGCCACCGAAGGTTCGCCGTCGTCACCGCCTCCGGCATCTCCAGCCGCTGGTACGACCAGCCGACCGCCGCGCACGCAGCCGCGACCGCTTCGGCGGCCCGCTGCGCGCGGGTCCCGGCTGCCCCGGCCGTGCTGGGGCAGTCGGCCAGCAGCCCGGTTCCGTCGGTGTAGCGGGCGAACAGTTGCGGTACCCAGGAGTGCACCTGCCCGTCGCCCGGGTCGCGCCAGACCAGCCGTACCGGACGCCCCGCCAGAGCGACGATGTCCGGGTTCCGGTCCAGGACCATGAGCTGGGTGCGCATTGCGGCTGATCCGTGAGTCACGTGCCGCCCGGTGGTGGCTGACCACCACCAGCCCGGCCCCCACCGCCGGCCCGGCACCACCGGGAACGCCGACACCGGCGGAAGCTCCTCGAACCGCGCGGCCTGGGCGGCGTCCAGCCAGCGCTGCTGGACCAGTTGGCCGGTGGGAGAGGCGAAGACCGCCTCCATCCCGCTCACCGTTCCCGGATCCTGCAGCGGGCCTGGCGGCTGTAATCCGGTGCCGTTCGGCGGCTGTCCGGCGTTGCTGTCGATCACGTGCTCCAGTCAAGCGGTCACCGGCCACGCGTATCGGCGAAACCGGCGAGTAGCCCTACTGATCGGCTGTTCCCTCCCTGGGCTCGGCAACGCCCGGCGCCTGCCCTGCTTCTTACCTGCTGAGGCCGTCCATGATGGTCTGTCACCGGTGCGTGCATCCAGTGCAGACCTCTGCCCTGCCGCCTGTCCGCAACGATGGCCGCGGAGCCTTCTGGCTATCCGTGGATCAGATGCCGGTCCCGCGCTCAGCCTTGTCCGCGGGCCGCGTCGGCCGGGGCAGGGCGCCGGTAGTACGCCACCGCCCGGCGGCCGCGCCGGTCGACGTAGGCCACCCGCGTGAAGGCCGCATCACCGGCACGGCCCGCCCGCACCTGGGCGGCCGACGCCTGCCGGGCCGCACGCTCGGCGTGCTCGTCCAGGTTCCGCAGCTGCACGGCGACCGGTGCCGGCCGGTGCTCCTTCTTCAGGAACCACGGGTCGTCCGGCCAGCCTGTTGGGGTGATCCCATGCTCGGCGCGGAACCGGCCGCGGACCACCGCGCCCATCCACGCCCCCAGAGCGCCGGAGTAGTCGGCTGGCAGCTCGGTCATCCAGGGCCGCCCGAGCCGCGCGGCCAGTTCACAGCCGAATGCCCCGTCGGGCCGGAAGGCCCGTACCGGGCCTCTGCCGCCGTGGTCGTCCCACACCTGCTCCTGAACCGCCGGATCAGTCAGCGCGCGGGCCACTGCGACCACCTCCGGGAAGGTGACCGCGTCGCGGGCGACGGCCCGCCACCACCAAAACCTCGGTCCGGCGTCCCCGCCCGCCACGTGGTGCAGCCGCGTCGGCCACACCGTCTCCTGATCCCAGGACAGGGCCTGTTCCCACCACTGGCACACCACCGCACGCGCCATCGCGAACACCCGCTCAGGATCGGCTCCCGCCTGCGCCGCCCGCCGGGCCACGCCCGCCCACCGCCGCTGCGCCGCCCACACCTGCGGGCAGTCCGCGAGGTCGAGGTGTTCCAACTCGTGGCCGTCTGCGGCGTCCAGCAGCCACCGCTGGTGCCGCCCGCACACCCGCGCCCACCGCGGCAGGTACCGCATCACCGGTGACGCCTGACCGGTACGCCGGGCCGTGCACAGCCGGCATCCGAAGGCGACCGGCCCCAGCGCCGTGGACGCCACCTGCCACCGGGCCAGCAGCCGGTCGTCGTCGGCTGTTTCGGCGAACGCGCCGGGCCCGTCCGGCCAGGACGGCAGCGCCCCCGCGAAGCTGTCCTCGCCAGTGCGCGACAGCCGCACCAGCGCCCGCTGCCCGGCCCGGTTGAGCAGCACCTCCGCGTCCGGCCGCGTCGCCCCGCCGGGCCCTTGGGGGCGGGCGTTCGCCCACTGCCAGCCGGGCAGCAGATCGCCGGGTGCCATCGCATACCGGGTGGCGATCCTGCACAGCAGCGACCACGTCGTCTCCCCAGGCAGGGGAGCGACCCGCAGCACACCCGCACCCATCACGCTCTCGCGCCCTCCATACGGCAACCCTTGACCCGAAGCCTGCCACCAGCTGGTGGGCACGACCTCCCGCCTTGTGACATTTGGTCAAGGGGACGCCTGCAGCCGTGGCTGTGGCCAGGTGGTCGCCGGTCCCGGGCGCCCCGGGGCCGGGTTGCCGTGGTGCCCGCCGTCCCCGGCACCCGTGCTGGGCACCGGGATTGTCGTTGTGCAGCTCTACGGGATGGCGCTTGTGATGGCGGAGATAGATGAACCCGAGGCGGTGGACTCGGGGGTCTGGTTACGCTCGGTTTATGCCGTCGTTTGCGGGTGATCCGCGTCATGAGCGTCTCGTTGCTGTCCTTGTGCCGTTGCTGCGCCGGTCGTGTCCGCCGGGTGGGGGCGGGTTCGGCGGGTCGTACGAGTTGAGGCTGGCTGTCGATGAGGCCGAGGAGTTGGGCGGGGTTGATCTGATCCGGTCTGCCATGCGTAAGGCCGCACGGTCTCTGGGCTGGTCGAGGCTGCAGACGTTCGGCGGCTCTTACCCCCAAGCCGCTCTCGCCGGCGTGGTGGATCAGCGGGAGATCCCGGAGGAGTTCGCCGCCGCTGTTGAGGAGTATCGGATGGCGTGGATGCGGGCTTCGGCCGAGGTGGTGTCGCAGACGATTCAGGACGGGAAGCGACGGTCAGTACCGGGCTCTGTGTTGGTGACGGCGCAGGAGTTTCGCGCTGCCTACGCCGAGAGTCTGCCGGGGTGAAGCGCGAGCGGGCGACACGTCTGCTGGACGACATGATCACGCGTCTCGAGCAGCACGGCTGGCCGCTGGGCCTGGTGGAGGAGGTGTACGTCTTCGGTTCGTACGCGCGCGGCGCGCTGGAGCCGAACGATATCGACGTGGTGGTGCAACACGGTACGGACAAGCGGTGGCTTGGTGAGTCGCTGCATGCGTCGATCAACGGCCGTGACGCGTATGTGGGTATGCGCCAGGCTCTGCGTGGCCGTACACGCGGCATTTCTTTCCAGTTCCGCGAGCGCGATTCTCTGCTCGCCGAAGGCTTCGAACTGTTCCTGCTGTGGCGCAGGGGCGAGCCCTTCTCCCTGGCCCGCGAGCGCCTTGCCTCGTTGAAGAAGGACCCTTCAGCAGGCACGGCACCCAGAGACCACATGCTTGCCGAGTTCGAAGGCATTGAACGATTGGTACCAAGGCCGGCGAGGATCGAGCTGTTCAATCGCCATGCAGCAGGAAAGATCAGCATTGTCCCTTTGAGGCTGCTCGATGGTGAGCCCACCGACCCCGAGGCTGCCCAGCATGTGCGACGTCGCTGGGTGGAGACAAGCCCGCTGCGCCGAGCCGCTAGCTGCGCCCTGCACGTTCTGGAGCAACAAGGTGTCGACTTGAACGACGTTGTGCTTCACGGTCAGCGGCTGTTCGGCCGTGGCCAGGCCGAGCGTTGTTTCGTCGACCTGGGCTGGAGCGGTTTCGGGTACATGGGGCGCCTTCTCGACGACGGATTGAGCTGGCTGGAAGTCATGCGCCCTCATTCCTCGAAGCCCATGGACGCACTCTTCATTCAGCCGCTCTCACGCCAGTAGCTACCCTGACGCTGAAACGGCTCTGGCAGCTTGCTTCACCACCCCTGTCTGCCTGCGTCCGGTTGCGCCTGGTGTCATGCCCATTCAATTCCG
Source organism: Actinacidiphila oryziradicis (assembly GCF_005047355.1). GTDB lineage: Bacteria > Actinomycetota > Actinomycetes > Streptomycetales > Streptomycetaceae > Actinacidiphila > Actinacidiphila oryziradicis. Next base: position 3,112 of record NZ_SUMC01000106.1, on the reverse strand, counting down.
AGTTCGGTGAGTGCGGCGCGTTGTGCTTCGGTGAGCTTGTCCCGGCGGCTCTTGGTGTTGGAGATCCATACGCCGAGCCGATGCTCTACGGGCTGCTTCTGGCCCTCGACCACGATCGGTTCGAGGTGCCCGCGCGGCACCGGCACGTCGGCGCCCTCCCGCGCGATGTACTGCGCCAGGGCTGCTACGCCCCGCTGGAACGCCGTCGACGCCTTCCCCGCGCCAGCCGCGCTCTTCTTGGCCGGGGCGGGGGAGGGCCGCTGGGCGGGCTTCACGCCCAGGACGGTCAGCCGCTCCTGCTGCTCGGTGGACAGCTGCGCCCAGTCGCGGGCCTGTCGCTGAAGCCACTTCCCCAGATCATCGCCCTCGAAGAGGACGCCGGGGTGGATGTGGGGGAGGGTGCCGTCGGCGTCGACGAGGTCGGCGAGGACGCGGTAGTGGCGTTGCCAGTCCAGTGGCCAGGGGCAGTTCCAGTCGGGGTCGATGGCGGTGAGCTGCTGCGCCCGGTCCTCGGCCCGCTCGGGGTCCTTGCCCAGGCCTCCCTTCCTGCGCAGGTTGGCCGTGTGCTGCCCGATGGGCTGGGCGTCGTCGTCGCTTTCGCCCCAGAGGGTGTCCTGCCGGGGAGCGAGGTGCCCGTGGGCGCGGTGGTAGCTGCGAAGGGCCGCGAGCTTGGTCTCCCACGCTTCATCGCCCGGTTCCCACACCATGCCAGCCGCGTCGAGCTGCTCCTTGCGCCAGGGGTCGATTTCGCCGGCGCGGTAGGCGCGCCGCTGTTGGTGGACCCACCTGCCCAGCGGAAATGCCTTCATCACCCCGACTTCGAATTCGGTCTGGGTGTCGTAGGGGATGGCGTACAGGCCGGTGATCTCGTTTTCGGCCCGCCACCGGCGCAGCGCCTGGAAGCCTTCTAGCCACACCAGGGACTCGGGCCGGTAGACCCGGGTGCGCAGGAACGCCGCGATCGTCGCGGCGTCACGCGGGCTGGAGAAGTGCAGCAGCGCAGACTCCACCCCGGCCTTCGTGTCGTCCTGCTTCTGGTCCTCGCCGTCACCCTCGCCGGCGCCGACGATCCGGCCGTCCTCGTCACGCTGGACGTGTACCTTGCGCGCGCGCTTGCTGCGGCTGAGAGCACGGGAGGCGAGCTGCTCGACGAGTCGCTCATCGTGACTGCGCAGGCCCTGCAATACGGCTACAAGAGGGCGGAACGAGGCGGAGGCGATCATGTCGTCCGGGTCCTCGCCGGGCTCCAGGAAGACGGGCACGATGATGCGGGCGACCTTCGTCGTGCCGTCCGGGTTCGGGCGCAGGGCGCGTCCGATGTTCTGCACGATTTCCACCTGCGAGCCGCGGGTGTCGGCGAAGCAGACGGCTTCGACTCCCCGTGTGCCGACGATGTCTACGCCTTCCCCGAGGATTCGAACACTTGCCAGGAACGCCCGGTGAACCCGCTGGCCTTCCGCATTCATGCCGCCTGCGAACTCGTGGAGTACTTCGCGGCGCTCGCTGACGAGGTGGTCGCCGCAGAGCCATTGTGCCCAGATGCGGTTGGCGGGGACGTGGCGGTGGGGTTGGAGTTCGTAGAACTCGGCGTCGATCGAGGATGCCGGCAGTTCGGCCGCGTCCTCCAGGGCCTGGTCGGTCACCTCGTCTGCGTACAGGTCGGCGGCTGTCTCCGGGAGCTTGGCTGCGAACGCGGCGGCTTCTTCGACGCGGTGGTGGAAGGTCATGACGGTGTGGAGGTTGTGGGCGGCGGCGTGTTCCAGGAGCGCGGTTTGCAGGAGCGCGAGGCGTCGGCCGCGCAGTGCCTCGTCCGACAGTCCTAGGAACAGGTCGGGGTCCTGGATCTCCAGGACGTCGATCTCGAAGCCCGCGAGGATGCCGCGTTCGATCGCCTCTGAGAGCCCGAGTTCGTAGATCCATTCTCCGTAGGTGCCGTCCGGGTCGCTGGTCATGGAGGCGATTTCCAGCTCTTGGCCGTTCTTGCCGCGCTGTGGGCGGGGTGCGGCGAGGATGCGGGGGGTGGCGGTGAGGTAGAGCCGGTAGTCGGCGGGGACGCGCTGCTGGTCGTGGATGGCGGCCCAGGGCCGGCCAAGATCGCCAGCGGTTGTGTGGGCTTCGTCAATGACAGCGAGGTCGAAGGGGTCCATTCGCTGCCCGTACAGGCGCTCTCCGCCGGCCAGGGCGGCTTCCAGCGGTCCGCGGACGCGTCCCTGCCCCGTCATGTCCTCGGGGTCGTCCCGGTCGACCAGGGATGCGTACGTGGCGAACACGATGACGGGCCCGCTGCCGGCCCACAGCGCCAGCTGGATCGGGTTCGTGGTCGTGCGGACCCCGAGCTGCTCCAGGACGGCGTCGTTGTCCAGTGAGCACACCGCGACCATGGGGGAGCGGTGTCCGATGGTGCGCCAGGCCTGGGCGGTCTGCACCAGCAGGTCGAGGGTGGGCACCATGACCAGGATCCGGCCGTCCCGGAAGCAGTCCAGCGCGGCCGCGGCGGCCGTGTAGGTCTTCCCGGATCCGGTCGCGGACACCATGGTGGCCCGGGCCCCGTGTTCCGGCACAGGGTTCTTCGAAGGGAATCCGACCCACTGACGGATACGCGAATTCGCGTCGACCTGGTGTTCACGAAGCCGAATCGCAGACACTGGAAAAGCTCCGTTCTAAATCCCGGGGCCGTGAAAGGGAGGGGATGTGCCACCGTTCCGCCAAGTCTACATGCTGCATCTAGCTGATACACACACTACCGAGCCTCCCTCAGGCGAGCCCCCGTCACCCCCTCTTGTTGCCAGCCGGACCCGCGCAGCGGGTCCTGGTCCTGAAGGCGAAGCCGGAAGGACCCGGGTGTGGGGGAGCGCAGCGGACCCACCCCGCTGAGTGCGCAGCACTCAGCAACCCCCACACTTCAAGAACCCCTGACACACAATCAGTCAGCTCGTGCGAAGCACGGGCTGACGGCCCGCAACGCGGGCCGTCTCACTAGCTGTTGAAGCGAAGCGGAAACAGCTCGCCCCGGCGAAGCCGGGCACGGTGAGCGAAGCGAACCGCAATACCCCCGCGAAGCGGGGGTATTCACTTTGCACATCGCGCAGCGATGTGGTACCCGCTCCGCGGG
>NZ_SUMC01000105.1 GCF_005047355.1 Actinacidiphila oryziradicis | reverse complement strand
GCACCGCCCGAACCCGCAAGGGGACAGGCACGCGGGCGGCTGGCGCAACACCCCGCCAGGGGACGGAAACGAGAGATCGTCGACAGGACACCATGCGCGAGCAACTCGCGCTCTGGTGACACCGTCACGAACCTTCCGGGCGGAAACGCCCGGAATGCTGAGAGTCGCTGAGACTCGAAGCAACGGTTACCTCCAGAGGCGTTCTGCCCAACACGACCCGCGTGATCCGCTGGTGCGGACCGCGTCGTTGTGGTTCCCTTGCGTTATGACCCTGCTTGTGACCCGCCGCCACGTGGACTACGTGCGTGTCACCAGTACGGGCTGTTGCGCCGTGCGCTGACGCCGCGCTTCCGGCGGCCTGCGGCCGTCTCCGGCCGCTGATCATCCCGCTTTCCCCGTGCCCTCGGCGCGTTCTCTGCCGTCCCCGCCGCTCTCTCGGGCATCGACGGCCGACCCGTCATGCCTTCGGCACGCCCGCACCCGTACGCCGTACACCCGTACCAAGGGAGAACCATGAGCCAGCCCCTCGACTCCGTCACCGCGGGCCACACCCCGCAGGAGGCCCCCGCCGGTCCTGACACGTCGGCGTGGTCGTTCGAGACCAAACAGATCCACTCCGGTGCCGCGCCGGACCCGACCACCGGGGCGCGGGCGGTCCCGATCTACCAGACCACCTCGTTCGTCTTCCGCGACACCCAGCACGCCGCCGACCTGTTCTCGCTCGCCGAACCGGGGAACATCTACACCCGTATCCACAACCCCACCCAGGACGTCTTCGAGCAGCGCATCGCCGCGCTGGAAGGCGGCGTCGCGGCGGTGGCGCTGTCCTCCGGACAGGCCGCGGAGACCCTGGCCATCCTGACCCTGGCGTCCGCCGGAGACCACATCGTCTCCAGCACTTCCCTGTACGGCGGCACCTACAACCTGTTCCGGCACACCCTGCCCAAGTTCGGCATCGAGGTGTCCTTCGTCGACGACCCGGACGACTTCGACGCCTGGCGGGCAGCGATCCGGCCGAACACCAAGGCCCTGTTCGCCGAGACTTTGGGCAATCCGCGCGGCAACGTCCTGGACGTACGGGCGGTCGCGGACGCCGCGCACGAGGCGGGCGTGCCGCTGATCGTGGACAACACGGTGCCGACCCCGTATCTGCTGCGGCCGGTCGAGCACGGTGCGGACATCGTGGTCCACTCGGCGACGAAGTTCATCGGCGGGCACGGCACCACCATCGGCGGCGTCGTGGTCGACGGCGGCACCTTCGACTTCGGCGCCAACGCCGACCGCTTCCCCGACTTCAGCGAACCCGACCCCAGCTACCACGGCCTGCGCTACTGGCCGGCCCTCGGCCCGGGCGCCTTCGCCATCAAGCTGCGTGTACAGCTGCTGCGCGACCTCGGCCCCGCCATCGCCCCGCACTCCGCGTTCCTGCTGCTGCAAGGCGTGGAGACGCTCAGCCTGCGCATCGAGCGGCACTCCGCCAACGCCCAGGCGCTCGCCGAATGGCTGGAGCAGCGCGACGAGGTCGCCGCCGTCCACTACCCGGGACTGCCGTCCAACCGGTGGTACGAGGCCGGCCAGCGTTACCTGCCACGCGGCGCCGGCGCCGTCCTGGCCTTCGAACTGCGCGACGGCGTGGAGGCGGGCAAGCGCTTCGTGGACGCCGTCGAACTCTTCAGCCACCTCGCCAACATCGGCGACGTACGCAGCCTGATCATCCACCCCGCGTCCACCACCCACAGCCAGCTCGACGAGGAGCAGTTGGCGGCCACCGGCACCTCCCCCGGCCTGGTGCGGCTGTCGGTCGGCATCGAGAACCTCGCCGACCTCAAGGCGGACCTGGAGGCAGGCTTCCGCGCGGCCAAGGGCGCGTCCTGAACACCGTACCGGCCACCGAGGTCCCCCTCCCGCCGGCCTCCGGGGCCTGGCAGGAGGGGGACCCTCCCGGCCGCCGCCAGTGGCACGTACGGGAGAAGCCGCTGTCGTTGGAGGCAGGCGGCGAACTCCCGGGCGTGCGGCTGGCGTACGAGACCTGGGGGCGGCTCACCCCCGACCGCTCCAACGCGGTGCTCGTGCTGCACGCCCTCACCGGCGACAGCCATGTCACCGGCCCGGCCGGGCCCGGCCACCCCACCCCGGGCTGGTGGGAGGGGCTGATCGGACCGGGCCGGGCGCTGGACACCGACCGCTGGTTCGTCGTCGCACCGAATGTGATGGGCGGCTGCCAGGGCAGCACCGGCCCCTCCTCCCTCCGGCCGGACGGGCGACGCTGGGGCGGAGCCTTCCCCCATCTGACACAGCGTGACCAGGTGGCGGCCGAGACCGACTTGGCGGACGCGCTCAGAATCGGCCGCTGGGCGCTGGTGATCGGCGGTTCGATGGGCGGGATGCGCGCCCTGGAATGGGCCGTGTCCCACCCCGAACGCACCGAAGCGCTCCTGCTGCTCGCCAGCCCCGCCGCCGCCAGCGCCGAACAGATCGCCTGGGCCAACATCCAACTGCACGCCATCCGCTCCGACCCGCACTGGCACGGCGGCGACTACCACGACGCCGCGCCCGGACGCGGCCCGCACGCCGGACTGGGCCTGGCCCGGCGGCTGGCCCATGTGACCTACCGCAGCGAACCAGAACTCCAGACCCGGTTCGGCCGGGCCCCGCAAGGCGCCGAAAACCCCTGGCACGGCGGCCGGTACCAGGTGGAGTCCTACCTCGACCACCACGCCGCCAAGCTCGTACGCCGCTTCGACGCGGGCAGCTACACCGTACTGACCGAGGCCATGAACAGCCACGACGTCGGCCGGGACCGCGGCGGCACGAAGGCCGCGCTGCGCCGGGTGACCGCCCGGACCCTGGTGGCCGGAGTCGACTCCGACCGCCTCTACCCGCTTTCGCAGCAGGCAGAGCTGGCGGCCGGCATCCCCGGGGCAGACCGGCTGCGGGTGATCGACTCCTCGTACGGACACGACGGTTTCCTCATCGAAACCGGTCAGGTCGCCGCGCTCGTACGCGAACTCACCCGCTGAATCCGCCGCGCCGTGCCAGCCGCTGTCACCCGTCGGGCAGCCGGTCGCCGACCAGGGCGAGGTCCTGGATGGCGGCCAGGCCGTACAGGGCGGTGGAGTTGGTGCTGACCCCGGTGGCGTCGGACCCGGCGTTGAGCACTACGGGACCGGTGATCTTCGTGGTCGTCGAGGGGGGCTGGGCATCCACGTATCCGTCGCCGGCGCCCGGGGCTGTACGTCCTCGGCGACGAGGAAACGGACGGCCCCCGGCCCGGAACGGCCTGAGGCCACCCGGCCCGCGCGGGCCCCGCCCCAACCCGGGCAACGGCGAGTCAGCGCGGACCAGACCGCCCTGAGACTGAACGGTCAGCCCACGGGCGCCGCAAGGAGCCAGCCGGCGCGAGCACTCGGCCGCGCGCATCTCAGTCGCCCAGGGTTACCTCCGAGCGACGCCCGGCCCGTGCCGGCATCGCCACACCACAGGTCCGCATGGAATCGGGCGGTGTGCCCTTCCGGGATGCCGACCAGAACCGGCTTGACCCTGACGCGCGGGGCAGCGGTTGGCGTCACCGAACGCCCACGTCGGACGCGTCTGGTCGCCGCCACCGACCTGCCCAGGAGCCCGGGCATGACCACAATTCTGCCCCGTACCGCCCGCGAGGTCCGACTCTCCGTCGTCCCTGACGGGCTGCCCGCGCCTGAGCACTTCGCCGTCGTCCAAACTCCGCTGCCGGTGCCCGGAGCAGGCCAAGTTCTCGTCAGGAGCCAGTGACCTTGACCCCGTGCCGGATGCGGGCGCCATGCCGCCGTGCCGGCTGTTGGAAGGCGGTGACCGCGTCGTCGGCGTGCAGCCGTCCCGCCTCCGGGTGGAACAGGGCGCTGGTGTCGGCCCGCAGCCCCGGCCACCGCTCGGCCACCTGCGCCGGGGTGAGGAATTCCGACGGCCGCCCGGCCGCGGCCAGCGCATCGTGCAGTGCCCTTGTCGCCTCGGCCGGCCCGTGGTCGACGGCGCCGGTCAGCTCCAGCAGCCGCCGCCCGGTCTCCTCCTCCAGCCTCCGCCACAGCGGCAGCGCCCGTACGGCCAGCGCCACGTGGAACGGATCGGGTTAGGCCAGCCGGAAGATCCGCGAACTGCCGTGTGAACTGCCCCGGTCGTGACCGGGAGTGAACTGCTCGAACAGGCTTGTTGACTACGCACGATGCGTGCGACCTGGGCCGCGTGCGGGAAGTCGAGGTCGCCGACGGTGAGGGGCGGACTCAACCTGCGCCTGGGCAGCACCGATTGGAGTCCGGGCACGGGATTGGACGGTCCGCTTGCGCCATCGTCGAGACAGCGCTCTCGGCGGGCATCACAGCCGATGCCGGGGCCACGCTCAAGGTAGTCGCCGCCTCAGTGCCCTCCGTGCCAGGGCGTCGAGTGCGTAGCCGAGTGATCCGATCACCAGGATGACGGCCATGAGCTGGTCGTAGGCGAGTTGGTCACGCGCGTTGAGGATCTCGTAGCCCAACCCTGAGGTCACACCCAGCATCTCGGCGGGGACAAGCACCACCCATGCGATGCCCAGGGCGAGCCGCAGCCCGGTCAGGAGGTGTCCGCGAGCCGACGGGAGCACCACGCTGCCCAGGATCTCGCCGCGCCGGGCGCCCAGCGAGCGGGCGACCAGGATGTGGCCGGGGTCGACCGCGTGTACCCCTGCGGCTGTGTTCAACACGATCGGCCAGACGGCCGCCGCAGCGACGAGGAAGATGACCGGCTCGTCGCCGATGCCGAACAGCCCCACGGCCACCGGCGCCCACGACAGCGGTGAGACCATGCGCAGGAACTGGAAGAGCGGCCGTGTCGCCCGTTCGGCTGTCTGCGACAGCCCAATGCCCAGACCCAGCGGCACACCTACCACCGCGGCGATCAGGATTCCCACCAGCAGCCGCCACAGGCTGGTACCGACGTCCGGTAGCAGCACCCCGCGGGTGGCAAGCTCGCCGATCGCGGGGATGGCGCGCTGGGGGGCGAACGCTGACAGCAGCTGGCTGTTCCCGCCGGCCACGGAGGTCAGCAGCCACCACACCACCACTGCCACCGCGGTGGTCGCCAACGGCGGCCATAGCGCAATCCACCTCCGGTGCCGGAAGCCGGGCCCCGAAACCGGATCGGAGCTTGAGTCCAGGTCAGTGGGTCGGTCGGTCAGGACGCCGCTCATGCGGGGCTCACCTCTTCGGTACGGGTCAGTGGGCCGGGCAGGCCGAACACCTGCGGGCCGCCGAGGCGGTCGAGCGCCCGCCGAACGAAGCGGTCGTCGACCAGTTCGCGGTGCACCGCGGCGGGGTCGAGGGTGTCGAGGAAGGTGGTGTCGCCGTCGACCAGCGTGCCGCGCATCGCGGTGACGAGCCGCTCGGTGTAGCTGGGGAAGGGGAAGGGCTGGAAATCGATCCGCTGCCCCTGCCATTGCGGGTGGTGCAGCGCGCCACGTTGTTCGTACGGAGCCTGCGGGTAGGTCAGCGCCTTGGTGATCGCTTTCACCGGCTGCGGCAGATAATGGCCGCCCGACAGCAGCTGTGCCGCCTGCGGGCGGTTCGCCCGGGCGTAAAGCTGAGCGCGTGTCAGGGCCTGGAGCAGTTGCTGGGCCTGCTGCGGCCGGGAGTCGAGAAGGTCCTGATGGAGCAGGACGGCACAGCAGGCGTGCTGCCTCCATACATCGCCCACGAAACGCTGAATGTGGCCGACCCCCTTGGCTTCTGCTGCGGCGTTGAACGGGTCGGCCACGATGTAGCCGCCGATCGTGCCTGCCTGGAGCGCGGGCAGCATGTCCGCCGGGCTGAGCACCACCAGTTCCACCGTCCCGGCGGCGCGTGAGGGCGAGCGGCGCACGACCGGTCGCAAGCCCGCCTGACGCAGCAACGTCTGGAGGACCACGTTGTGTATGGACCACCAGTGCGGGATGGCCACCTGTGTCCCCGCGAGCTCCTCGATGCCGCGCGTGGCGGGGGCCACGGTCAGGGCCGAGCCGTTGGTGTGGTTCCATGCCACGACGCGGACGGCGGCGCGGAGCTGGAAACGCAGCTGCACGGCCAACGGCATAAGCAGATGCACCATGTCCACCTGCCCGGAAGTAAACGCTTCGGCCAGCGCGGCCCAACTACGGAAGAGCACCGGCCGTTCCACGGTCACCCCCTCACGCTCGAACAGCCCCTGGGCGTGCGCGATCAGCAGCGGGGTGGCGTCGGTGATGGGCAGGTAGCCGACCCGCAGCGCACTGCCGCCCGGCGGTCGACCGAGTTGTGCGCGCCCCGCGAGGTCCGCGATACCGCCGAGCCCGGCCGCCATCGCCAGGGCGCCGCCGCCCAGCACGGCTCCACCGCGCAGCATCCCGCGCCGCGTCGGGTCCGCTCCGAACGGGCCGGCCATCAACGCGTCTCCTGTGGGAGGTTGGAGCGCCGGGGGACATCGGTGGCGTAGCGGGCCAGCAGCTCGGCGCGGGTCGGCAGGTCTGCCAGATCGGCCCGCTCTCTCGGCGGGGTGTTGGCCCACTCGGCGGCCACCTGACCGGAGCCGTCCAGGAGCGCGATGCGGTCACCGAGGTACAGAGCCTCGTCGACGTCGTGCGTGACCAGGACCACGGTCAGACCCAGCTGCGCCACCAGATCTCGCAGCCAGTCCTGCAACGCGTTGCGGGTCGCCGGGTCCAGCGCGCTGAACGGCTCGTCCAGCAGCAGCATCCGCGGCTGTACCGCCACCGCGCGGGCCACCGCCGTCCGTTGCGCCTGGCCGCCGGAGAGCTGGTCCGGGCGTGCGTCGGCGACGGCCGCCAGACCGAACCGCTCCAGGAGGGCGTCGGCCGCGGCGATGTCGAAACGCTTGTGGTTAAACCGGTAACGGCCACCGAAGTGGATGTTCTGACGCACCGTCAGCCAGGGCATCAGCAGTGGCTGCTGGAAGACCACACCGATCGCCGGGCGGTCGGTGCCGGCATCGGCCGGCCGTTCGATCCGTCCGGCATCCAGGTGCTCCAGGCCGGCCAGCGCCCGCAGCAGCGTGGACTTCCCGCTGCCGCTGGGCCCGACGAGGACGAGGAACTCGCCGCGTTCGACCTCCAGGTCCAAGCCCTTCAGCACCGGGCGCGCAGCTGAACCGTGCCCGTAGCCCTTGCGGGCCGCGGTTACGCGTACTTCGACAGTTCCCACCGCAGTTGTCCTTCCGTGGGTGACTGAACGGGGAGGAACGCCGCCTCGCGCAGCCGCCGGTTCGCCGGACTGCCGGCCAGGTAGCCCGCACCGCCGCACACCGTGACCTCCAGACGGGTAGCCTCACCCGCGACGTGGGCGCCGTCGAGACGCAGCCGCAGCAGCTCCGCGACGGAAGCGGTCGACGGCGCAGCGGCGTAAGTGAGCAGACGCCCACGCACCGAGGCGTGCCGTGCCTCCAGGGCCGCCGCATCGTCGGCGAACACAGCGTTCAGGCCCCCCAGTCGGGGCGTCACGCCGCGGAGCGACTGGCCCGCGAGCCCAGAGCACAGTGCGGTCTGCAGGAGCAGGAACGTGGGCCGGAACCGCTGGACGAACCCCGGCAGGTCCTCGGTGAGCACGTTGCCGCTCGGGACCCGCACTCCGCTCAGCGTCACCGCGGAGGAGGCCGTGGCGCCCAGTGCCATCAGTGTCGGGGCGTCGTGCACCCGCACCCCCGCATCGGTGGTCCGCAGGCAGACCACGGCGCGGTCCTCGCCGCCAAGATGGACGGGGAGCACGACCACAGCGCCAGGGAAAAGGTTGGACGCCCAGCGGATCGGCCCGTCCAGCACCAGGCCGCCGTCGACACGACGGGCCCGCACGGGCACCTCCTCAATGCCGGACACGTCACGCAGCGCGGAGGCCATCGCAGTGCAGCCGACCAATTCCCCGGAGCGCAGACCCGGCAGCACCTCGCGCGCCGCAGCCGAGTGCGCGGCGAGTTCCAGGAACTCGATGACCATGCGCTGCGCCCACAGTGAGAACGCCGAGCTCATACAGGAGGCGGCAATCTCCTCGATCAGTCGCACCGCCTCGGGTAGGTGCCCGTCACGGTTGCCGGGCGCGCCGAGGGCGAGCACATCGTGTTCGCCGAGCAGGCGCAGACCGGGGCGCGTGTCTCGTTCGCCGCAGTCCACTTGGGCGGCGTTTCGGAAGAATTCCTCGCGGAGCGGCTCAAGGACCGCGGGCGCGCCCGGCGCCGGGCCGCGGACCTCGGCAGCGGTGTGACCGGCGCTCATTGGTGGTCATCTCCTTGGTCCAGGGCATGCAGCCGGTCCAGCGGGGTTTCGACGGCCTCGCGGGCACGCCGTACCGATTCCTCGCCCGGTGCGTCGTAGAAGCACAGACACTTGACCATGTCCTCGCGGACATAGGTGCGCAGGAAGGCCACCTCCGGTACCTGTGCGTACTTGGGGGAGTTGGCCTTCTTGCGGGCCAGGTACCCCTCCATGTCCAGCCCGGCGGGCAGATCCCACTCCACGAGGTAACCGGCCTCCGGACGAGCCGCCTTGACCTCGGCCAGTTCTGCGCCCACCAGCCGGACCTCGTCCGGGCCGGTCACCGCGGAGGCGAGAGGGAGACTGCGGCCGTTGAGCGCGGCGGCGAGCTCCTCCGGCGAGCCGGCCTCGACGACGGCGAACACCTTGTCAAAGGTGCGGGAGACCTGGGATTCGACGACCTCGCCACCGGCGCTGCGCGCGCCCTCCCCCACATCGGCGATCAGGCGCTCGACGGTGGTCCGGTCGGCCGGCTCGGGGTTGATCTCGAACAGATACAGCGACATGGCACTCCAATGACAGAGGTGTGGTTATGCGTGCTCGCAGTAGCGACGGCTGTGCCGTGAGCACATGAAAAAGGGCCGATGTGGAAAGGGGCGCACGACGCCGGCGCAGGGCTGCGCCTGGGCGTGGCAAACCGGTCCGGCAGGAGAGGAGGCGGCCCGGTGTCGTCGGGACGGCCATGGCCGTCCCGAGAAGCGGTGGCAAAGCTCTGAACGCGTCCGTCAGGGAAGGGGGGCCTGCTTCGCGCGTCGCGCGGAGGGCAGGTCAGCCATCTGTGGTGGCCGGACAGGAAGCGCCGTGAACCCTTTGCAGGTCGATGTGCAAACGGCGCACTAGCAGAGTTCGCCTCATGCTTCGGAGACTAACAGATAGATCGATCGGTCTGCTAGCCCCGTCGGGGTCCGGAGCAGGCGGGGAGGGGGAGCTCGCCGGACGGGAAGCAGCCCGGCCGGAACCCGTATATTTGGCCCATGCCCTCGATGCCAGCCCCGCGCCCGTCGCCCCGCTCGCACCGTGGCAATCCGCACAGTGACAGACCGCGTACCGTCGGTGCCAGAGAGCAGGTACGGCAACCTGGCTCCTCCCCGGCGGACCGGTTGCTGGGGGCGGCCCGGCGGTTGTTCGCGCTAGAAGGCATCCGCGCAGTGGGCATCGAGCGGATCATCGCGGAGGCGAATGTGGCACGGGCCAGCCTCTACCAGACGTTCGGCTCCAAGGACGGTCTGGTGGTCGCCTACCTGAACGAGCAGGACGCGGCAGACCGTGCCGCCTGGCAAGCCGCCGCGCAGAAGGCGGCCGGGCCGGCCCAACGCATCCTCGCCCTCTTCGATCTGGCCATCGCAAGCGCGCCGGGTCGAGGCTACCGCGGCTGCCTCTACCTCAACGCCGCAACGGAGTTCCCCGACCCGCAGCACCCGATATCCAAGGCCGTTGCCCAGCACCGCACATGGCTTCGGGAGATACTCCTGACCGAGTTGAACGCGGCCGGGGCAGCCGATCCTGAGGGTGACGCGGACATGGTGCAGGTGCTGTACGACGGGGGGTTGGCAGGCTCGAAATTCAGCCACTGCGACGCACCGATCCGCGTGGCACGGCACCGTACGGAGCTGCTGCTTCTGGCGAAAGGCTGAGGATCTTCCTCGCTGCCGGGCGGAGGCCGGCTCGGTCGGGTCATGCCCGCTGCGGGGGCTTCAGGCGGGCTGGGGTGTGGGACACGTGACCGCTGCCACCCGGCCCGCAAGCGCGGCCGGCTCGTCAGCCCCCGGGGAAAGGTCATCAGTGCGCGCCGGACGCCCGGACAGCCCGTCTCCGCTCGTGCGGCGGTGCAGCCGGGCATGCCGCGTACGCTCGTTTGTATGCTGCTCGCTTCCATACCGTCCCCGTCGGTGAACGGTTTCCGTCTGGGGCCGTTGTACGTCCACTTCTACGCGCTGATGTACCTCGTCGGGATCAGCCTCGCGGTCCTGATCGGCCGGCGCCGCTGGCGTGCTGTGGGGGGCGACCCGGCCATGGTGGAAGAGGTCGCCCTGTGGGGCGTGCCGTTCGGCATCCTCGGCGGACGTCTCTACTTCGACCTGACCACGCCGTCGCAGATCCCGCCGCACTGGTGGGGGCCGCTGGCGGTGTGGGACGGCGGTCTGGGCATCTGGGGCGGCGTCGCCCTGGCGACCGCCGTCTGCGTGTGGCGGCTGCGCCGGGCGGGCGCCGGCGTCACCGGCATGATGGACGCGCTCGCCCCCTGCCTGCTGGTCGCATCGGCAATCGGCCGGATCGGCAACTACTTCAACCAGGAGCTGTTCGGCGGACCGACCAGCCTGCCCTGGGGCCTGGAGATCGCCCCCCAGTACCGTCCACCGGGGTATCTGCAGGACGCCACGTTCCACCCCACCTTCCTGTACGAGCTCGTCTGGGACCTGCTGCTGGCCGGGCTGCTGGTGTGGCTCGGACGTCGCGGGAGCATCGCCCCGGGCGGCCTGTTCGCGCTGTACGTAGCCGGATACTCCGCTTTCCGGATCTTCGAGGAATCGCTGCGGGTCGACTACTCGCAGTACTTCCTCGGCCTGCGGCTCAACTTCTACATCGCTTCCGCGATGACGCTGGCCGCGCTGGTGTGGTTCGCCGTGCTGCAGCGCCGCCACCAGCCTCCCGGAGCCGAACCGTCGCCCGAAGCCGCGACCGGCGGCGGCCGGACGCAGCCGGTCGGCGAGGACGACACCAAGAGCGCGGCCACGCAGGGTCTCTCGGACTGACGCCGACCTCGCCATTTTCAGCTGCCCTGCAATGGTGCGGGTGCGGCGGCACATCGGAAGACGTTCGAACGGAGAATGTCGCTGTCGCCGGGGCGGACCCTGCTCCGTTTCCGATGCCCGGGGTGGCATCGGTCCCTTCACTCGGTGACGTCGGGCCGACGGTCACGTCGTCCCGTATCGCGACTATCCGCCCAGCCAGGTGATATCGCAGGTGTCAGGTGTCGATCGGACTGGGTGGGTCATGGGGTCGGGACGGGGGGTTCCGGGGCTCGTAACACCGGGTCCGTGCGTATGCGGCTGAACGCAATGGCCAGGCCGACGGTTTGGAGTATGGCACAGACAGTGATCACGTGGCCGAGGGCATGGGGCGGGGTGACCGCGACCAGGGCGCCGGCGAGGGGGAAGGGGAGCAGGAGGATCAGGATCGTGAGCGACAGGGTGCTGCCGAACGCCGCAGGGGGGATCAGACGGGATCGCAGGGTGCGAAGGACTATGGACATGCCGGCCTCGCCGGCCATGAGGGTCGAGATCAGCAGTAGGTAGGAGCGGTAGGAGTGGGCCTGGGTGACCGCGAGGCAGGCGAGGGCCGCGGCGGTGGCTGAGACAGAGCCGACCGGCCACAGTCCCCACTTGCCGATGGCGTACCGGCAGATAGCGACGGCGATAAGGGAGGCTGCCGCGGCGGCGGACCAGAGCAGGCCGACCGACGCACTGGAGTGCCCCAGTTCCTTGACCATGATCACCGGTGCTGCGGCCTGCAAGGTGCCGCTGGTGAGGTTGGAGAGAGTCAGCCCTGCAACCAGCCAGGCCAGCGTGGGTATGGAGCGCAGCGTGGACCATCCGGCACGCAGCCCCTCGGTGACGGGCATCGCAGCGGAGGGTTGGGGGCGGCGGATCCTGGGTGCGAGGACGGCGGAGAGAAAAGACAGGCACCCGATGGTGGTGAGCATGCCGCCCGGGCCGGCCCACTGCAGCAGGACGCCGCCGAGTGCGGGCCCGGCCAGCGCGGAGCTCTGGTCGATGCCCAGGAGTACCGACTGGGCTCGGTGGGCGCCGTCCCCGGCTTCGCGGCTGGCGACGGCGCCAACGGTCTCCGCAGCTACATAGCTGAACTCGGCGAGGATGCCGCTGAGCGCGGCCAGGAGCATCACCGTGATCCTCGAAGCCCCGCCGTCCATCGACGCCAAAGCGAGCGCGGCTGTGACAGTGACGGCAGTGCGAGCGGTGGCAGCCACCCGGAAGACCCGGGTGGCACCGAGGCGGTCGACCGCTGCTCCGGCCAGTCCGAAAGCGCAGAGCCGCGGAACCCACTCCAGCGCGAACGCGATACCAGTAAGGGACGCTGAGTCTGTGGTGGCCAGCACCAGCAGCGGGATCGCGTAGGTGGCCATGGAGGACGCCGTGGCATCCGCCGCGCGGGGCAGGTAGATGCGACGCAGCACACTGTGCACCGGAACGCGGGCGTGCCGCGGGCCGGAAAGTCTGACAAGGTCGGTCATTGGCGCTCTCGAAGATGGGATCGTACTGGCAAGCCACGGCCCGAACCGCTGCTGGACGGTGAACCGGCCACCGCCGAACCGAAGAAACTCCCCTACCGGCTGCTGCACGCCGGCGCCCGCATCACTTGCGGTGCCCGTCGCCTCCACCTGCGGATCGCCGAAACCTGGCCCTGGCGCCACGACCTGACCACGGCGTTCGCCCGCCTCGCGGCCCTGCCCCTACCGGCCACCTGACCGGCGAAGCCGCCGTCGTCCGCCCACAACCCGAGGAACCTGGCGCACCCGGCCAGCGCACCCGGCCAGCGCGCCGGGCCCCCGCCATGCCCTCCCGGCACCGGGCAGCCGCCGACCACCACCGACCACATCAAGCCAGCTCAGCCGGCCCCAACCGAAACGCGGAGGCCAGGCAGCGGAGCCGGTGCTGCGGCTGTGACCGCCGGCTACGGCTTGATGGCCACCCCGGCCCACAGGCTGACCGTGGCGTCCGTGATCTCCTCCTCGGGACGGTTCTCCCCGGCCTCGGGGCGCCAGCGGTGGCCGACGGATATGCCGGGTTCGAGCAGGTCGAGGCCTTCGAAGAAGCGCGCGAAGTCATCCTTGGACCGGAACTGAACAGGCGTTCCGCCGCTGGTGTAGATCTGGGTGACCTTCGCCCAGGTGGCCGGGTCGAAGTCGGGGGTGCAGTGGCTGATGGCCAGGGCGCTGCCCGAGGGCAGAGCGCCCATGAGGCGGCCGACGAGCCCGTACGGGTCCTGCGCGTCGGTGATGAAGTGCAGGAGCGCGTTGAGGGACAGGGCCACCGGCTGCGTCAGGTCCAGGACCTCCGACAGTTCCGGGGCGTTCAGCAACGCATCGGGCTCGTTGGCGTCCGCCTCGATGTAGGTGGTGCGGCCCTCGGGCGCGCTGCGCATCAGGGTCTCGGCGTACTTCAGGACGAGGGGGTCGTTGTCGGCGTAGACGACCCTGGCCTGGGGGACGATGGCCTGGGCCACCTGGTGCAGGTTGGGCTCGGTGGGGATGCCGGTGCCGATGTCGAGCCACTGCCGGATACCGTGCTCCCGGGCGAGGACCCGGGTGGCCCGGTGCATGAACGCCCGGTTCTCCCTGGCACACACGAAGATGCCGGGGTATGCCAACGCCACTCGCTCGGCGGCGTGCCTGTCGACGTCGAAGTGGTCCTTGCCACCGAGGTAGTAGTCGTACATGCGGGCGGAGTGCGGCTTGCTGGTGTCGATGTCCCGCGCGGCGTGGGAGCCGGTCATCGCGTTCCTCCAGTGGTGTGTGTCGGTCTTGCTTGGAGCTGTCTGTGCTACGTGAAGCTGCTTGCGCTATGTGAAACTCGGAGCTGCTCTCGCCGCTTGCGCCGCTTGGAGCTGTGCCCTGGGCGTTGCCGTCCTGCTGCCGGATGGCTCAGGAGCCGTCATGTGATCGGCGAGGCCGTTTTTGACCCCCGTGACGAAGGCCCCGATCTCCTCCGGCGTGTAGATCAGCGCGGGTCCGGCCGGATCCGTCGACTGCCGCACCGCGACACGGCCGTCGGTCAGCCGCTTCATCTCCACGCACTGCCCACCGCTGGTCCCGCTCCAGGGGCGCTCCCAGCCCATCTCGCCGAGCTCGGAGGCGGGCATTCCGTTGTAGATACCGCCGTCGGTGATAGTCACGTGTACTCCTTCCGCATGCGGTTCAAGAGCGCCTTGCTGTCACTTGACGAGGTCAGGAGGGACATCCGGTTGTGCGCCTCGAGGTGAGCGACCACGTCGGGCCGCTGCTCGAGATACACAGCGCCTGAGAGGAGTTCCGTGTAGACGACGTCGGGCAGTTCCGGAGCGTCGAACCGGAAGTAAGTGAAGGGCGCGAACGCGCCCACGTGAGCGCCCGCCGTGAACGGCACCATGTCGATGGTGACGTTGGGCAGCTCCGCCGCTTGAAGCAGCCGGTCGATCTGCTCCCGCATCACCGCCGCACCGCCGATGAGTCTGTGCAGTACGGCCTCTTCCATCACGACCCAGAGGGTGGGTGCGTCGGTACGCTCCAGCAGACTCTGACGGCGCAGCCGCAGGTCCACTCGTCGTTCGAGGTCCTCGTCGCTGTCGTTGGGGAATCCGGCGCGCAGGATGGCACGGGCGTACGCGTGCGTCTGCAGCAGTCCCGTGACGTAGTGGGGCTCATAGGTGCGCAGCGTCTGGGCGTCGCTCTCCAGGCTCACGTAGGCGGTGAACCATCCCGGAAGCACATCGCGGTATCTGTGCCACCAACCGGGCCGATTGGCCTGTTCGGCCAGGTCGATGAACTCGTCGGTCTCCTGCTTGTCGGCCCCGTAGGTTTGCAGGAGCTTCTCAACGTAGGGGATCTTGAGGCCGACCTCGGCCTTCTCCATCCGCCGGATCGTCAGGGAGTTCACGCGCAGTGCCTTCGCCGCACCCTCCAGTGACACCCCGGCGCTTTCCCGCAGGTCCTTCAGCCGTCTGCCGAGGATGATGCGGAGCACGGTGGGAGCGCTGGTGCCGCCGCCGACGGGACGGGCTTCGCTCACGACGTACCTCCTGAGTGACCTTCACCAGCACGAACACGAACCATTAGAGAACTGACTGATGGCGACAGGCAGACACCAACGGCTTGAAATTATCAGAGAGTTGGTTGCGGCTTGAAGACAGCAGCTAGCATAGTGTCAACGTGATCGACCCCACCGGCCACGCTCATAGCCTCCGTCACCACGCAGCGCCCCTCGGGGCTTGGCACGCTCCGCGACCGGACCGGTCACTGGCTGCCCGCCCCATCTGGATTCCCCACGCCCAGCAGGCCCGTCCGCCGGCGGAAGGCGAAACTGTGCCCCTTACCACGTCCTGTCCCTCCCCCCAACTCCTGGGCGACGCCGCCCGGGACAGAGTCCACTCGCTCGAGCTCCCGGCCAGATGGGCCAGCGTCGGTGCCGCCCGCTCCGCGGCGGGTGAGTGGCTGCGCACATGGGGGCTGCCCGAGGAAAGCCGCGAGGACGCGGTCCTCGTGCTGTCCGAGCTGGCCACCAACGCGATACGCCACACCCCCAGCGCACAGTTCCTCTGCTGCCTCGGGCTCACCGCCGACAACCTGATCCATCTGGAAGTGCACGACCACGACACCACCGCGCGCAGCCTGATCCCCTGCAGTCCGAGTCCGGATGACGAAGGCGGGCGCGGCCTTTTACTCGTCCAGCACATGGCCGAGCGGTGGGGCGCCGCGCGGTCCGTCTTCACCGGGGGCAACGTGGTGTGGGCAAGGCTCGCGGGAGCGCGGTCTACCAGCCGATGACGCGGAGCGCGTGCGCCACCGCTCCGGCCATCGCCTCCGCGCCGCCCGGAGCGTGGACCGTGGGTCCACCGCGGCGGCGTCCGACGCCGGAGCGCCCCGCACCGTCCCGGTGAAGGCGACGCCACCTCACACCGGACCACCCGCACGACGGGTGCCGCCACCGGGTACGCGAATGCGGGCGACCAGCGCATCCAAAACCGTTCGGGATGCGCGCACCGAGCCAGGACTCACTCCTGCTCAGTGCTGAGGAACGGTGAGGATGCCTCGGGCCTCGACAAGATGCCAGGTCTCGACCTGGCCATCCCGGTAGCGGCGCCGGAGCGGCGCACCGGCTTGGTCGTCAGCGGCCTGGACACCCTCCCGGTCACCTGGTCAAACGGACGAGCGCGATGCGGGAACTCACAGACCACACCATCGTCGTCTGCGGAGGCGGCGCGGGAATCGGCGCCGCCACGGCGATCCGGCTGGCACACGAAGGCGCGGGGATCGTCGTCGGCGACGTCAACTCCGCCGGTACCAAGAGAACAGCCGGAACGATCAATGACGCCGGCGGAACCGCGATCGGGGTCGAGTTCGACCTCGCCGACGACGCCTCCGTGGACGCGTTGATCGACCGGGCCGTCAGCGAGTGGGGCACGGTGCACGGCCTGTTCAACTGCGGCGCCGACGTGTCACCACAGAACATAGGCCGCGATACGCACTTGCTGGACGCGGACTTCGCGGTCTGGCGGCGGACCATGGAAGTCAACGGACATCGCGGGCGCCGTCGCGTTCCTGTTCTCCGCCGATGCCGGTCGCCGAAGGCACCGTAGAGGCCGCCCTTGCCCAGACCGGTGGCCGTGACAATGCCGTCCACCCTCGCCGCCGCGTAACCGGCCGACCAGAACTGGTCCCTGGCGGCGCGCAGGACCTCGCCTTCATCGAAGCTTCGGGGTCGTGCCATGGCCTCACGATACCCATTCTTGACTGCCTCGTCCAGAACAAGGTATGTTCTGGACGAGGCAGTCAAGAACCTCCGGCCGAGCCACGACCGCGCGATCCGCACGGCGCCGAGAGGTTCCTCATGGTGTCAGGCAAGGTGCAGGTTGGGGTGTGGAAATGTGAGCGGTGTTCGCAGGGAGGGGGACTGGTCTCGTCACCCACTCGCGTTTCGGTTGGCGCGGGCTCCGGACCGGTTCCGGCTCACCACAGGGTGTAGCCACCGTCGATGACCAGAATCTCGCCGGTGACGAAGGACGACGCCGGGCTGGCCAGGTAGAGGGCGGCCGGTGCGATCTCGGACGCCTGGGCGTAGCGCTGCATCGGCACTTCGTCGATCCAGTAGTGCTTGTACTCGGGGAGGTCGATGTCGGAGATCTCGGTTTTGGTGTAGCCCGGGGCGATGGCGTTGACCCGCACTGACTTGGGCGCCCATTCGGCAGCGAGGGACCGGGTGAGGTGGTGGACTCCGGCCTTTGAGACGCCGTAGGGGGCGTGCCATTGCGGACGGTTGATGATCATGCCGGACATGGAGCCGACGTTGACGATCGAACCGGTGCCACGCTCGACCATGGACTCGCCGACCACCTGGCTGACCTTCCACACCGCGTCGAGGTTGGTGGCCATGACCCGGTCCCAACTGTCGTCGTCGATGGTGAGGGACTCGCCGTGGATGCCGATGCCGGCGTTGTTGACCAGGATGTCGATCGGGCCGAGTTGTGCGGTGACCTGATCGCGCATGGCGACGATGTCTGCGCGACTGGTGACGTCGGTCTTCGTCGAGATCGCGGTGGCACCGAGGCCGGTCAGTTCGGCGACGGCCTCGCCGTTGCGCGCCTCGTCCCGGCTGGCGATCGCGACCGATGCGCCGGCCTCGGCCAGCGCGACCGCGATGGCCTTGCCGATGCCGCGGTTTCCTCCGGTGACGACGGCGACCTTGCCGTTCAGACGGAACTGGTCCAGGACGCTCACGCGGTTTGCTCCTCGGTTGGCTTCGGCGATGACCTCAATGTGGGCACCCTGACGATCCGGTCGGCTCTGGAGCGCGTTCCGTGGATGAGTTCGGCATTGCGCTGGTCCGAACCGTGCGAGCGTTCGTGCGCCTCTTCCGCCGACCGTCCGAAGCGCATGTGCCGGGCGATCAGCCGGTCGAGGCGTACGTCCTCTCCAGGTTCGACGTACCAGCATTCGTCGAGCAGC
The DNA here is from genome assembly GCF_005047355.1 of Actinacidiphila oryziradicis. Taxonomy (GTDB): domain Bacteria; phylum Actinomycetota; class Actinomycetes; order Streptomycetales; family Streptomycetaceae; genus Actinacidiphila; species Actinacidiphila oryziradicis. Next base: position 6,775 of record NZ_SUMC01000105.1, on the reverse strand, counting down.
GTCTGCACCGGTCCCCAGTGGGGGCCGCCGACCAGCAGGTAGTTGCCCTCGGTGACGATCAGGGGTACGTCTCGCGGAACGGGCACGGCGCAGGCTATGGACTCCTCCAGGCTTCGGTCGAAGAAGGAGGTGTACACGGTTTCGTCCTCGCCAGCGCGCAGCCTGCGCAGGAGGTTGATGTATCCCGCGGCGTCGAAAGTGTCGGCGGCTCCCTTACGGGCATGGCGACCAAGGCGATGCAGCTCGGAGTTGGCGAGGTGGAAGCCGTCGAGCCCGACGAGTACCGCCTGATCACCGAGCGCGGTCACGATGGTTTCGGCGAGAGTGGACTTTCCCGAGCCGGGCGCGCCCGTGATGCCGAGAATCCGTCGCTGCCCGGAAGCGATCAGCGCCTGGGCTGCCTTGGCCAGAGCGTCGAAGTCGACGTCATCGATCCGGGGTGGCTGCTGGACGTCGATGGCCGGTTCCGGGCTGTTCACTGTTCGCCTTTCGGGAGCGCCGTCAGTGCTGCCTGGTCGTTCGGCTGCTCCGGAGAGGGATCGAGCCCTTCAAGCCTGTCGGGCGACTTAGCGCCGGTCATGATGGCGACGGCTTCTTCCATGGTGGTGTTCTCCGCTTCGACCAGGGCGATGCGGCGTCCCAGGCGGTGGATGTGGATCCGGTCGGCGACCTGGAAGACGTTCGGCATGTTGTGGCTGATGAGCACGACCGGCAGGCCGTTGTCGCGAACGCGGAGGATGAGGTCGAGTACCTGGTTCGTCTCGCGTACGCCCAGGGCGGCGGTCGGCTCGTCCATGACCACGACCCGGGTCGCCCATGCGGCGACGCGTGCGACCGCGACGGCCTGCCGCTGCCCGCCGGACAGCGTTTCGACCTTCTGCCTGATGGACTGGATGCGAATGCCCAGGTCGGCCATCTGCTTGGCCGAGCCGCGTCGCATGCCTCCCTTGTCCAGCTGGCGGAACACAGTGCCGAGCACCCCGCGGCGACGCTGTTCCCGACCGAGGTACAGGTTCTGCGAGATGTCGAGCGCCGGGGCCACGCCCAGCTCTTGGTACACGGTTTCGATGCCCGCGTTGCGCGCGTCGAGCGGGCTGCGGAACTGGACCACGTCTCCGTTGAGGCGCAGGGTGCCCGAGTCCGGGATGACGGCTCCGGTCAGCGACTTGATCAAGGTCGACTTGCCCGCGCCATTGTCGCCGATGACGGCAAGGATCTCGCCGGGCCGCAGATCGAAGTCGGTGTTGTCCATGGCCACCACGTGGCCGTAGTGCTTGGTGAGACCGCGGGCCTCCAGCACGTTGGGAAGGGGTTCGGAACGGGTCATCGTGACTGCCTCCTTCGTACCAGTTGATCGACGCCTACGGCGATGACCACCAGGACACCGGTGGCGACCTGCTGGTAGAGCGAGTCGATGCCGGCCTGGGTGAGACCGTTCTGAAGCACCGTCACGATGAGCGCGCCGATAAACGTTCCGACGACGCCGCCGCGACCACCGAACAGGCTGGTGCCGCCGATCACGACGGCGGTGATGCTGTCGAGGTTGGCGGTCGAGTATCCGCTCGGGTCAGCGGTCGGGGTACGACCGAGGGCCTGCCAGGCGGCGAAGAGATAGACGACTGCCGCGATCACATACACGCTGAGGAGCAGGCGCTTGACCTTGATCCCGGCGAGTTCCGCGGCCTTGTGGTTGTCGCCCAGGGCGTAGACCCGCGTTCCCCACGAGGTCTGGCTGAGGGCGTAGCCCAGTACCGCGGTGAGACCGATCCACAGCATGACGCCGTAGGTGATCGTCACGCCGCCGACCGTCGGACCGTTGTTCAGGTAGGTCAGGAGGCTGGAGGTGACCGGGTAGGTCTGCGACGACGTGTAGAGGCGAGCGGCCGCGGCGACGACGGACATCACGCCGAGGGTGACGATGAACGGCGGCAGCTTGAGGAGTGAAACCAGCCCGCCGTTGACCGCGCCGACCGCCACGCAGACCACCAGGCCGATCAACAGGGCCAGGGCTGGGTTGCCGTGAACGGCGATCTTTCCGATGACAACGGACCCGAGCACCATGATCGCGCCGTTGGCCAGGTCGATACCGGACGTCAGGATGATCAGGGTCTGTCCCAGCGCCAGGGTGCCGATCACGACGGACTGCTGGGCGATAAGAGACAGGTTGTCCGAGTTGAAGAACGTGCTGGTCGAGAGAGTGAAGACGACCACCGCAACGATCAGGGCCGCGAGCGGTCCGGAGATCTGATTGGTCGCGAAGGTACGGAGCAGGCCGGTGCGGCCGACCCCCAGCTCGAGGGCCGCCGCGTCCGCGTTCTCCGGAGTCGTCGCCGTCACTTCGGGCCCCAGCAGTGGGCCAGGCCCCACGCCGAAGTCTGGGACGCGAGACCGGGGACCGGCTTGTCAGTGATGAGGACGGTGCCCGAGTCGGTCAGCCCAGCCTTGGGCTTGGTGCCGTCCTTGATGTATGCGGCGGCGGCGGCGACGGCCATCTGCCCCATTTTGCTGGGGAACTGCATGGCAGTAGCACCGATAGCACCGTTCTTCACGTCCTCGACGCCGGTACACGCCCCGTCAACCGAGACCATCACCGTCTTGCCTGCCAGGCCCTTGTTCTTGATCGCGGTGTACGCGCCGTGGGCGGTGGGCTCGTTGATGGTGTACACGACGTTGATGTCCGGGTGGGCCGACAGCAGGTTCTCCATCGCGGACTGGCCCGTGTCGATGGTGCCCTGGGTCAGTGCGGTGCCTGCGACGAGCGGGGACTTGACGTCGATGCCGTAGCCGCTGAGGAAGCCGTTGTGCCGTCCGCTGGCCGGCCCGTCGGACAGGTCGAAGTCCAGCATCGCTATGTGCGGATTGCTCGGAGCCGAGGCCTTGGCCCACTGGCCGATGAGCTTCCCGGCAGCGAGGTTGTCGGTGGCGTACGTGGCATCCGCGGTGTTCAGCGGGGAGAGGCTCGAGTTGACCGTCATCACGAGAATGCCCTTGTCCCTGGCCTGCTTCACCACGCCGTTCAGCGCCGTTGAGTTGGCCGGGTCCACGACAATGGCCTTGACGTGGTTGGCGATCATGTTCTCGATCGCGGTCACCTGAGTCGCCGAGTCACCCGGAACCTTGGCCTCGGCCTTCATGACCTTCCAGCCCTTGGCCTTCGCAGCGGACTCGGTCGCATTCTCCAGGGTGCCGAAGAAGGGGTTGCTCAGGTTCAGTTCGACAATCCCGATCGTGACGCCTCCACTGGTGCCGGCGGAGGCGCTGGTGCTGTTCGAGCCGCATCCCGCAAGGGCGAGGGCACAAGTTCCGGCCAAGGCTATGACGCCAAGTTGTGTTGGCCTGTGGGCCCGTCGGGTGACCTTCATGAAATTCCTCCTGGATGCAGGGCTGCCAGCCCGGACGGGCGGTGTAGCGCGAGGCGATGACGAAGATGTTTCGCAATGTTTCACTGGCTGTCAAGCAAAAAAATCTGTCTTTTGTCTTTCCACCGACAAAAGAGCGTGCTTCACTAGACGTAGTTCGACGTCCGAAGTGGAGTGAGATGACCGAGACGACGAGTACGACGGCAGGCAGTCCGTCACCGTGGCGGGCCGACGAGGGGCCCGGACGGATCTTGGAGCTCATCACCACCGGTCAAGCGCGAACCCGAAGCGCGCTCGCCCAGGTGTCGGGTCTGTCTCGATCGACAGTCGGCCAGAGGCTTGATGCGCTGTTCGCCGCCGACCTGATCCGAGAGGGCGATGAGAACGTGCCCTCGAGAGGCCGGCCGTCCCGAATGCTGCAACTCAACCACTCTGCCGTGCTCATGATCGGCGTCGACATCGGCGAAGAGCGGACGCGAATCGCCGTCACCGACCTCAACACCAACATCCTCGTCGACCGCGTCGAGCGACTCGCCCTAGGAGAAGGCCCCGACGTTCTGCTCGACAAGATCACGACGACGGTGCGCGACATGATCGACCAGGCCGGCCTCGGCGACAAACCGGTCGCAGGCATTGGACTGGGCCTACCCGCCCCCGTCGACTACGACGCCGGCAAGGTGCTCGGCTGGTCGATCATGTCCGGCTGGGACGGCTACGACATCCGCGGGCACCTGCGCCGGACATGGCAGGCCCCGATCCTGATCGACAACGACGTCAATCTGCTCACCCTCGCCGAACATCGACGATTCTGGCGCGACCAGCCACACCTGCTCTACATCAAAGCCGGCACCGGTGTCGGCAGCGGAATGGTCATCAGCGGCCACATCAACCGTGGTGCCCAGGGCGCAGCCGGCGACATCGGCCATACCCACATCGCCGGCTTCGGCGATCCGCAATGCCGTTGCGGAAATCTGGGATGCCTCGAGTCCCTCATCGGCGGCTGGGCCCTCGCTCGTGACCTGCGTAGCCGCCGGCAGAGCAACAGCCATGATGCCCGGGACGTCGTCGACCTGGTCAAACGAGGAGACAGTGAGGCTGTCGCCAGTCTGAGGGCCGCCGGAAGGGTTCTTGGCGAAATGGTCGCCTATGCGACCAGCCTGCTCAACCCCGACGTCATCGTTCTTGGCGGCATCCTCGGCACCACCGGCGATCACCTGCTGGCAGGCGTTCGTGAGGTGATCTATCAACGCGCGCTTCCGCTGGCCACGCGCCAGTTGCGGATCGTGCCCACCAAGTACAAGTCCCGGGCCGGTATCGCCGGAGCCGGATACCTAGTCCGCGATCACGTCCTGCATCCCACCACGCTCGATGTCACTCTTGCTGGCGGCGGGTCTCCATTCGCCGCTCTGTGATCGGCCCCATGGAATAGGCCGTCTCCGGTCCGGCAGTCATGGGTTTACCGACCGCCAGATCTTGATCGACGCGGCCGTGACCGTTCCCAGGAAGACGTAGCCGCGCTACAGCGAGATCCGGATCCACCGCGGTGGCATCGCGCTCCTGTCGGCGATGTTCTCCCGTGCGGACCCGCTCCTGCCGGCCACGGCCGAGCGGCCCCGAAACCCCCGAGAAGAAAGCTGTGAACGCCACCCACCCAGGATCAACAACACTCCGCTACGGCGACCGGTGAGAACGGCAGGCCACTGGTGGTCCTCCCGCCCGCACCGCAGAAGACCGAGCGCATCTTCACCCCTGAAACGCTGCGGCAGCTGCACGCCAACTTCGACGTCGTCGCACTACCGGACGGCCGCCGACCGCCTCGTCGGCGACGTGTCGTACGTACCGGCTGTGCAGCCAGTCCGAGGACAAGCCACAGCCCGGACACGCGACCGAGACGCCGTCCCGGGTCCGCGCCAAAATCCGGATCAGCTCCGTGCCGACCTGCACACCCTCGATCCGCACCGCGGCCAGCTGCGGCAGCAGGATCTCCAACTCGACGTCATACACGTCCCATCCTGCACCCGGAACAGAGACAAAGACGAACTCGACGCATTCGATCACCGGCTACGAAAATCTTGTCAGAGCCTAATTCATGACACTCCCTTGCCGGTGAACTGCGCGTCCTTCTTCTGGTTGTAGATCTCCTTGCCGGCTGCGTTGTAGGCATGGACGCACGGGGCCGACGTCGCAGAGAAGTGGTTGGTGGCAGACGTGCCGGTGGAGAAGGCCGCCGTGTAGAAGAATGCGCCGCCCGCCATGACCGCCGGGTACTGCTTCGGGTTGTCGCCGTAGCTGATGGTGATCTTGGCGACGTCCGATGTGTAGTGCCCGGCACCGAGCGAGAGATACCGCCCTTGGCCGGCCGGCTCGCCGATGGAGTCGAAGTACTCGACGATGTGACCGGTGCCCCACAGGCGGTTGTTGATGAACGTCGGCGGGACGTCCTGGCTGGTGCCCCGGTCGCCCTTGGTCTCGCATTGCACGTACTGGTCGGCGGAGTCGACGGCGATGACCGCGCCGTCCCAGTCCTGCGAGGGGACAGGGGTGCGGACGGCGATCACCGCGTGGTATTTCGAGGCGTCCGATCCCAGGCAGGAGGCCAGGATCTTGGCGACGGCCCCGGCGTCGATCGGGGTCGTGGTCGCGCTGGTGACTGTGAACGCGGCGGGGGCGGAGGTCACGCGGGCCGAGGACGGCGCCGAGCCGGCCCCGGCCGACGGGGAGACCCGCGTCGGGCTCGGACTCGGTGACGTGGCAGCGCTCGTCGGGTTTCCGCCGCTGGCAGCCAGGACAGGCTTGGCGGCCCCCTCCCCGCCGAAGACGGCCACGGCCGCGACGCTCACCGCCGCGACACCGGCGGCGACACCCAGCGGCAGTCCCCACCTGCGCGACAGCGAAGCATGCTGGTCCTCTGGATCGATCTTCATCAGTAGGTCCTCTCGGATCCGCCGGTGGTTCGGCAGATCACGATCGGGGGGAGGCGCGGGGATACCCTGCGTGTCATTCATCGTGCGACCTCCTCCGCGGTGACGGGATTCTTCGAACTGGACGACGTCGGAACCGTGGGTCTGCCGGCGAGGTCGGCCCCCAGCCTGCGCCGTGCCCGGTGCAGTCTGGACTTCACGGTTCCGACCGCCACCCCCAGCGCCGCCGCGGCCGCCTGCTGATCCAGGCCCGACCACATGCACAGCTCGACGACCTCGCGTTCGTGGCGCGGGAGCCGGGCCAGCGCCCGGTGGATCTGCGACATCCGACGCGCGTCGTCGACCAGGCCGGCGACGCGGTCCGCGTGGTCGCCCTCTGGCTCGTCATGCGAGACGAGCCGGTGTAGCAGCGCCTCGGCCCGCCGCAGCCGCCGCCTGGTGTTCGACAGCAGGCGGTCGGCGATGCCGAGCAGCCACGGCAGGGCCGATTCGCGG
>NZ_SUMC01000104.1 GCF_005047355.1 Actinacidiphila oryziradicis | reverse complement strand
CTTCCAGTGCGCCATGAGGCGTCTGGCTCGTATCCCCGGTTCAGCCGGGAGGAACTCGGAGGGAGGTTCTTGGGTCCGATGGCTTACCTTGATCCGAAATGGTGACGGGGACCAGAGCATGCCAGGAAAGCGACGACTGTGCCCAGACGTCAGGGGCAGTGCGTCGCGGGACCCGCGTGATAGGGCGAAAGCTGGATTGCCTGAACCCCAATCCCCAGTGATGGAAAGTCGCATCCGTCGGAACGACGTCCGATACCGACGCCGTGCCCTGCTCTGGTTGCGTGGAAGGGCCAGGGCAACCTCCGGGGCGCGGAACGATGCCCAGTGCGGGCATTGAAGGGGATGAGTGGGGCGCCTACGTCACGCTGTCACGTACGACCGGAACGAACATGGGATCGCCTACGGGACGCGAGTCCTACGGCGACGGAGGCCCCGTAGTAGTCGTCGGAGTCACGACCGGCCAAGGAGGGCGGGAAAGCCGCCCGCAGGGCGAAGGGGGCCAGGTGATCGGACACCCGAGGACCGGGAGGTATGCGTAATGCAGAACGCCGAAACGGTGCTGAGTGTCCTGCGTGAGCGCGGTAGGCGTGGCCTGCCGTGCGAAGAGCTGTATCGACAGTTGTTCAACCCGCAGTTGTATCTGCTGGCCTACGGACGCATCTACTCCAACAAGGGGGCGATGACGCCCGGGGCTACACAGGAGACCGTGGACGGCATGTCACTGGACAAGATCGGGCGCGTCATCGACGCGCTGCGCCACGAGCGCTACCGGTTCAGTCCAGTCAAGCGGGTCTACATCCCGAAGAAGAGCGGCCGCAAGCGGCGGCCGCTCGGCCTGTCGCCGTGGTCGGACAAACTTGTCTGCGAGGTCGTGCGCCTGCTGCTTGAGGCGTACTACGAGCCGACGTTCTCCGACCGTTCCCACGGTTTCCGTCCCCGCCGGGGCTGCCACACCGCGCTGCGCGAGGTGGCTCACACCTGGACGGGGACGACCTGGTTCATCGAGGGAGACGTCGCCGACTGCTTCGGGAGCTTTGACCATCAGATCATGCTCTCGTCCCTCGGCGAGAAAATCCACGACAACCGGTTCCTGAGGCTGCTGGGCACCATGCTCACGGCCGGATACCTGGAGGACTGGGTCTGGAACGCGACACTGTCCGGGGTTCCCCAGGGCAGCGGCGTGTCACCGGTCATGTCCAACATCTACCTGCACCGGCTGGACACGTTCGTCGAGACGGTTCTGATCCCGGAGTACACCCGAGGGACCGTCAGGAAGCACAATCCTGACTACGCCCGCGTGCTGGCGGCCAGGGTGCGCGCCCGCCGACGCGGTGACCACGCCACGGCGCGGGAACTGCTCAAGCGGCTGCGGACCATGCCGAGCATGGACACCCATGACCCCGGGTACCGGCGGCTTCGTTATTGCCGGTACGCCGACGACACGCTGCTCGGGTTCACCGGACCGAAAGCCGAGGCCGAGGAGATCAAACGGCGGCTGGCAGAGTTCCTGCACGACGACCTCAAGCTGGAGCTCTCCCAGAACAAGACGCTGATCACGCACGCCCGTACCGGGGCCGCGCGGTTCCTCGGCTACGAGATCTCCGTGGGAAACAGCGACACCAAGGTCATCGCGGGCCGTCGACGTATCAACGGCTCGATCCGCCTGCGTGTCCCCTCCTCGGTGATCAAGGCCAAATGCGCCCCATATCTCAAGCGCGGCAAACCCGCGCGCCGACCCCAACTGCTGAACGAAGACGACTACACCATCGTCGCAGCCTACGGGGCCGAGTACGGGGGCATCGTCCAGTACTACCTGCCCGCCGGGAATGTCTCACAACTGACCCGGCTGCACTGGGTCATGCAGACGTCCATGCTCAAGACCCTGGCGAACAAGCACCGCTCGTCGGTGTCGAAGATGGCAGCCAAACACACCGCCACCATCGACACCCTCCACGGGCCACGCCAGTGCCTCGAGGCCAGGATCGAGCGCGACGGCAGGAAACCACTGGTCGCACGGTTCGGCGGTATTCCACTACGGCAGCAGAAGAAGGCGGTCCTCACCGACCGCCCCACCCTCCCGGACGTCATCGGAGGCAAGGAACTGATCACTCGGCTCCTCGCCCACCGGTGCGAGCTCTGTCGAGGCACCGATGGCATCTCGGTGCACCACATCCGGCGTCTCAAGGACCTCGATCGCCCGGAAGCCTCCGGTCCGGCGTGGGCGCGGGAGATGACCCGGCGGCGACGCAAGACGCTGGTCGTCTGCCGGACATGCCACCACGATATCCACGCCGGACAGCCGACAGCGCAGCTCACGTCGTAAGTCACCAGAGAGCGGCGTGCGGTGAAAGTCGCATGCGCCGTTCGGGCCGAGGGCCGCTGGAAAAGGACTCGCACTTGCGAGCACCTCGCCAGCGGCCCATCGGTACCGTCGACACCGTGGTCTTGAAGCGGCTGTACGTGTTCGCGGTCATGGAGGTCGGCACCCGCACCGTGCGCATCCTCGGCGTCACCACCCACCCCACCGCGGCCTGGGCCACCCAGCTCGCCCGAAACCTACTGTCCGACCTCGGTCAGCGAGCCTCCGGCTTCCGCTACCTGCTGCGCGACCGCGACAGCCGCTACACCCAGGCGTTCGACGCCGTCTTCACCGCCGACGACATCGAGATCCTCAAGACCGCACCACAGGCTCCGCGGATGAACGCCCACGCCGAGAGGTTCGTACGCACCGCACGAGCCGAGTGCACCGACCAGATGCTGATCTACAACGAGCAACACCTGCGCCACGTCCTGGCCGAATACACCCAGCACTACGACTGCGGCCGGGCCCACCGAGCGCTGCAGCTTCGCGCCCCAGCCGACGACCCCGACGTCATCCCCTTCCCGGCCCAGCGGATCCACCGTCACGACATCTTCAGCGGACTCATCCACGAGTACCACAACGCCGCCTGACGAAGATCACGACGGCTGAAGAAGCTGCAGGTCGGCGCTGTACGGGACTTTTGGAACCCCACAGGCGTCTGCCGCCCGGCCACCTAACACCTGCTGACCCGGCGTCTCGCCGACATCAGTGCGGCGCCGGACGTGGCGACCACAGCGCTCCTGGAGTGCAGGCCACAGGCTGTTCGCACACGCTGAACCTCCACACCACGACCGTCTCGCCGATGATCGCGCCGAGTCGACGGCGCGACAGGCCGGTGCAAACACGATGGGACAAGGCCGTGCGGGCCAGGGAACGCGTCACAGCAACACCAACTCGCGCAGCCTTCCCCGCGAGACTGTCTACCTGAGCGACCGGCGCGCGTCCAGGTCTGTTCAGCCTTGCCGCCGCCGACGGCGGAGAGCCCCCACGGTGCCGCTGAGGGCCACGAAAAGGGAGCCTCCCACCACCCACGGCACGTGCGACGCAAACGATGTCGTGGGGTCGTAGAGCGTCCGCGACGCTGCTACCCCGAGCAGGCCGCCCATCAGCGTGATGCCCCAAAGCAGCAGCAGGAGTGTCCAGCCATTCCGAGCGCGCAGCCAGTCATTCACCTGATCATCATGCACTCACCGTGCCGCCGAAAACAGGCCGGGGACCCGGACCGCCGCCAACAGACGGCCGCCATGTTCCGCCAGGGCAGCGACCCGCCGACTCAATCGCTCAACACGTTGTCAGGCATCGGGCCCGGCGGCCATCTCAGGCACCGGCCTTGTCCAAGGCGCTCTGGAGGGACTGCGTATAGCCTTGGCTGGTGTAGGAAGCGCCGGAGACGGCCTGGATCTGCGCGCTCTGCGCGGCCAGCGCCTCCTGGGTCAGGGTGGGCACGGCGTAGGCGGCGATCCTCTGGCTGCGTGACGCATCGCTGGGGGTCTGCAGCGCTCGGACGTCGGTCAGCTTGCCGTGTGAGAGGGCGACGGCGACCTGGACGGGGCCGAACGGGGTCTGCTCGACGTCACCGGTGTAGGTGCCGGTGGGGCCACCCTGGCTGCTTCCGCTCTTCGACCTGCTGGAGCGGCCGGACTTACCCGGCGGGGTGGAGTTGGTGCCCGGCGCGGACGAGGAGTCCGAGGCACCGCCGCCCGAAGCGGCCAATGTCGGCACGACGCTCTGTTGTGGTTTGAGGGACAGCAGCAGGACCAGACCCGCGACGGTTGATGTGGTGAGAATGGCGGCACGGCGCATCGCCATAGGACTGCTCCTTCAGGGATCCTCGGAACGCTCAGAACGCGAACGACTCGTGGTGGATGCGGCGACGCGGCACCCCGGCCCGGCGCAGCGCCGATATCGCCGCGGCCGTCATTCCCGGCGGTCCGCACAGGTAGACGTCGTGCTCGGCGATGTCCGGCACAAGGGAAGCCAGCCCCCTTGCGGTGAGTGGCGACGAGTACTCGACGGGTTCGTCGACCACGTAGTGCACGGTCGCGCCGCGATCGGCCGCTATGGCGTTGAGCTCCTGCCGGAGCGCCAGGTCCTCCGGTCGGCGCGCCCGGTAGATCAGGGTGACCTCGCCGGGCAACGTCTCGAAGAGAGCACGCAGTGGGGTGATGCCGACGCCGCCGCCCAGCAGCAGGACCTTGCGCGCTGTGCGCCGGGCCGCAGTGAAGGCGCCGTACGGCCCCTCGGCCCACACCCGGGTGCCGGGCCGGAGCCTGGTCAGCGCCTCACTGTGGCCGCCGACGGACCTCACAGTGATCCGCAGGAAGTCCCGGGTGGGCGGCGCGGAGAGCGAGTACGGGTTCGCCGTCCACCACATCCCGGGGGTGAGGAAACGCCAGCGGAAGAACTGGCCGGGCTCGGCGCCCAGCTCCTCCAGGTGCCGCCCGGTCATGAAGACCGACACGACGCCGGGCGCCTCGGGCCGCACCTCGACCACGGTCAGCCGGTGTCGCAGCGCCCGGCGCACCGGGGTGAGGAAGCGGTACCAGATCAGCAGCGCGGCCACGCCGACGTAGAGGGCGTACCAGGCGAGCTGGGCGGGGCGGTGCGCGATGAAGTCAGTGCCGTCGGAGAGCTGGTGGAAGAAGGCCAGGAAGATGGCGAGATAGGTGGCGAAGTGCAGGTAGTGCCAGGTCTCGTAGCGCAGTCGGCGGCGCGCGGCGCTTGCCGAGATGATCCCGGTGGCGACCAGGAGCAGGAAGCCTGCAGTGGCCTTGAGCATGTCGGGATAGGTGAGGACGAACGTGGTGGTCTGACTGACGACACTCATGTGGGCGCTTGCCGCGTAGCCGAGGATGATCAGCAGCGTGTGGGCGAGCGTGAGTGAGATGGTGTAGCGGCCGCCAAGCGCGTGCCAGCGGGCGAGGCGGTCCGAGCCCACAGTCCGTTCCAGCAGCGGGAAGCGGGACATCAGCGCGAGCAGCACCGCGCAGGCGTAACCGGCGAGCAGGCCGGTGACCCGGCCGGCGTTGGTCAGCCAACCGGCGAAACCCACCACCGAGGTGGTGTCCGTCCACCACAGGCCCACCACGGCTGCGGCCCCGGCGTAGATCAGCAGCTGGGCCACGATCGGAACGGTGCGGGGCGGGGGTAGGGCCAGCTGCGGGGGGCGGGCCATGGCATGGCTGCGGTACGTGGACGTCGTATACACAGGGCTCCTCTCGTCGACTCGGCGCTTGTGGTGCGTCGGAGTGGTCCGCGTGCGTCGGGCACTTTTCGAGAGCTCTGGAAGGCCGCGAGCGTTCCCCTCGTTTGCCGATTCAGAGGGAAATCAGAACAATGCTGCGCGCGCGAGCCTACGCATTACGAGTTGTTCGATCTTGTTCCGTGGACGTCCGACACGGTCCGCCCGCCGCTCAGCCCCGCAGGTCACCGGCCGCGACGCGTTGACAGCGGCCCGAGAGCCGAGAGAGTCACCACACTAGCCACCGACAGGAGAAGCCCCCCGGATCTATCGGGGGGAGGAGTCACAAAACGCAACGGTTACTCTTATCTGCCATAAGTGGAGGGGTGGTGACCACCCAGAACCGGACGACGGGACAGGACCCAGGTCGGGACCAACAGGGGGCCGACGACCCCCTTCAGGTCGCAGTGCCTGTCGAGGAGCACCTGGAAGCATGAGCACGCACCGGCGCAACCCATCACGGTCGAACGGCGGAGACGGAATCCCTGCTGCAGCGGGCGGTAGGCGCCGTGTCGCAGGGCGTTCGCGCCCGCGCGCAGCGCAGGGCGAGGGTCGGCGCTCCGGCCATCAGCCGACCACGGCGCCGCCTCACAAACCGGGCGGTGAGATGCGGCACACCGCCGGACGAGCTGCCCCCGCCGCCGGCCGTCGACGCGGCGCACCGGGGCGGCCCGGCAAGCGGCGTCTCATTGACTATCCGCGCTCGCGTAAGAACGGCGTACGGCGGTGGTTGCCGTCCTGGAAGCAGGTTCTCGGTGTGTTTGTGTTCTGCTTCGGCAGCCTGGTGGCTGCGGTCGGCTATGTGTATGCCACCGCGATCATCCCCACCGTGAATCCCAGCACCCAGATACAGAGCGATGTCTTCTACTGGGCGGACGGGAGCCAGATGGCCAGTGCAGGCCAGGTCAACCGGCAGAACGTGGGTCTCAGCCAGGTGCCCCTGCTGGTGCAGTGGGACTTCCTGGCGGCCGAAAACTCCACCTTCTACACCGACCCCGGCATCGACCCGCAGGGCATCGCGCGTGCCGTGCTGAACATGGTGAAGGGCGGAGCGGTCCAGTCGGGTTCGACCATCACGCAGCAGTTCGTGAAGAACACCTACCTCAACCAGAGCCAGTCGATCTCCCGCAAACTCAACGAGATCGTGATCTCGGTGAAGATCGGCAGCAGGATGTCCAAGCAGCAAATCCTGCAGGGCTATCTCAACACCTGCTACTTCGGGCGCGGAGCCAGTGGTGTCGAGGCCGCCGCCGAGGCGTACTACCACGTGCACGCCAGCCAGCTCACGGTGAGCCAGGGCGCCTTCCTCGCCGCGGCGGTCAACGAGCCCAGCGTGCTGATGAACGCGGACAGCGACCCCAAGGCGAAGGCTCTGGCCGAGGCGCGTTGGAAGTACGTCCTGGACCGCATGGTGACCGACGGGAAGCTGAGTCCGGCACAGCGGGCCACCTACCGGACCCTCCCCCTGCCCAAGCCCTACGTCCCAGCATCGAGGATGACGGGCCAGACCGGCTACCTGGTCCAGACGGCGGAGAACTACGTCACCTCCCACTCCTCGATCACTGAGCAGGACCTGAGCCACGGTGGCTATCAGGTCTACACCACCTTCGACAAGAAGAAGGTCACCCAGCTCGCCGCGGCCGTAACGAAAACATCCAGTGCCCACCTCGACCCGAAGCACCACGCCGCGGACCGCAACGTCCAATTCGGCGCCGCCTCGGTGGACCCCGCGACGGGCGCGGTCGTCGCCCTGTACGGGGGACCTGGCTGGGACAAGGGCCACTTCACCGACAACGCCGACGCCTCCGGTGTCCCCGTCGGGTCGACCTTCAAGCCCATCGACCTCGCCGCGGCCCTGCAGGACGGCGCCGTGCTCTCCCCGGGCCAGGGCCCACAACCCATCACACCGGCCAGCCGGTTCAACGGCGACGACGGCATCGAGATCAAGGACCAGAAAGGCAACTACGTCACCGACAGCACCGACCCGAGCGGGCTGCTGCACCAGCACAACGACACGACGCATCGGTGGGGCTACATCAGCCTGCGCACGGCCATGGAGCAGTCGGTCAACACCCCCTACGTCCAGCTCGGCGAGGACGTCGGCTACGCCAATGTGGAGAACACCGCTATCAACGTCGGTTTGCTGCGCAGCAGCCTGCAGTACAACACTGCCGGGTTCTTCATCGGCACATCCACACCGTCGGCGATCCGGATGGCGGACGCATACGCCACCTTCGCGGCCAGCGGCACACACTACGACCCGTACTCGGTGAGCAAGGTTGTCAGCAACGGAGAGACACTGCCCGGGTTCACGAAGCCCAACCCCGTCCAGGCGCTCAAGTCCTCCACCGCGGACACGGTCACCAACGTGCTGCAGGGCGTGATCAAGCAGGGCACCGGTACCAACGCCCAGGTGCTGGGCCGCCCCGCGGCCGGCAAGACCGGCACCACCGACAACTACAAGTCGGCGTGGTTCATCGGCTACACCCCGCAACTCTCCACGGCAGTCGTACTGTTCAAGGAGGACCCGAAGCACCCCACGCTGCAATCGATGACCGGCGTCGGCGGCTACACCAAGGTGTTCGGCGGCGTTATCCCGACCCAGGTGTGGACCGACTACATGACCGCGGCCTTGGCGGGGCAGCCGACCGTGAACTTCCCCGCGGCACCGAACCTCGGCACGGGTGCGAACGAGTACGGCGCGCCCGCCCCATCCCCGAGCACGCCGCCGACGCCTACCGCCACGCCCTCGCCGACGGCCACCACATCCACCCCCGTGTGCCACCCGGCCCGCAGGTGCGGCCCCACCACGCAGCCGACGCCCTCGGGCGGACTCCCCGGCTTCCCCGGCGGAAGCCCCGCACCCACCGCGAGCCCAACGCGGAAGCACGGTCACAAATGAACCGTGTGGGGCTCAAATATAGGATCCGGCCGCTGATCTGTGGGTTCTTGGACGCGACACAGCCGCTCAATCGACCGCCTCGGCCGGGAAGGCTCACGGCGGTGCGGCTTTCCGTCAGATGGTGCGGACGACCGGGGCGGGCTTGACGTCCTGGGCGTCGATCAGAGCGCGGATGTCGTCCGGGTCGGAGGTCCAGATGATGGTGCTGAGGGTGGCGGCCATGACGGCGGCGGCGTCGACGATGTTCGCGGTTCCCGCCTTGCTGCAGAGGATGCCTGCGGCCTTGGCGATGGTGAGGACGGACGGCTCGAAGCGGCAGTCGGCGGGGAACTCGACGCGCTGGAGCCTACGGATCATCCCGAGCAGTACGCCCTATTGCGCGCGCTCGCGGCGATCGGCCCGGCCAGGATCGCGGCGGCGGCCCGGGCCGCCGCGGACCTTGTGGGACCCTGTTGCCCATTTGGTTATGCGGCGAGGGAGAGCTCGAGGCGGGCGAGGTGGGTGGTTCGGGTGCGGTCGAGTGGGTGTCCGTTCCGCCAGGCGTCGAGTCGTAACAGGTTGAGGGCGACGGCGCTGAAGACGTGTTCGAGGTGGGTTTTGGCGAGTCCGCGGTAGCGGGCGTGGTGCATGTCGGTGACGGCGGGGGCCTGTCGGATGGTGCCCTCGACGCCGGCGCGCAGCGCGTAGTCGGTGTTCCAGTCCTTGGTCTGCTGTTGCGCGCGGGCGTGCCGCAGGGCCTGGGTCATCTCCCTCGGCTGGAGGGAGAGTTGACGGCGGTTGCTCTTCGCGCTGGTGCACTGCTGCCGGTAGGGGCAGGGGATGCAGTCGAGGGCGGCGAAGGTGACCACGGTTCCTGACCGCCAAGTAAGGCAGTCCGCGGTCCTCCGTCTCCCGTCTCCGGCCCATCCGCCGGAGGCGGGGGAAGCGCCCCGCCCGGTGAGGGACGAGGCGCTCACCGGTCCAGGAGCACTCGCTCCACGACGACCCGCGCATGCCTGGTCGTGTCCATACGCCCCTCCGCGGCGACCGGCGAAGCCAAGGCCCGATAGAGGGTGCTGTCGGGAAGGCGCGCGGTGTCCCCCGTCGCCATCGCACCCAGGACGCCTCGCAGCGGTTCGTCCAGCGGAGCGGACAACAAGAGACCGGCCCCGGCGTCCACGACCGCCGTGCGCGGCCGCGCTGACGGTCCCACGACGCCAACCACGCTCAGCTCCTGGCGCGAAGCGTGCCACTGGTGGAGTGTCGGTATTCGAGAGTTGCAGAATTCGCCCGCAGGGCGAGCAGCCCCGCACCCGGATCACCCCTGCGGCTGCGAGTACGACGACACCCCGACCGCCTGCTCGATCTGCCAGCGGGCAGCCGAACCTGCTGGCGTTCAACAACGCGTCGACCGGCTGACCATCTCCCTACAGAGGGCCGCGCTGTTCGTCGTCGGCCCAATCGGTAACCGGGCGCCGCCGGCAGGCACCCGATGATCCGCCGGACACACTGCCTAGCCCCGCCCTAAAAGGCGTTGTCCAGCGTCAGGGTGAGCTCGGCGATCCGCCACCCACCGTCGGACCGGCGCAGGCCGAACGTGTAGACCCCTGTCGAGATCATCTGGATGCTCTCACCGGTGTTCCTCGTCTGCACCCGATAGGCCCGCACCTCAGCGGTGGTGGCGTCCGTCGTCGTGACCACGACATTGCCCAGGTGGTGCCGCACCCTTCCGGTCTGGACCGTGCCGGCCCGTCGGTGGTCAGTGCGTTGACCCGGCGTAGTCGTCCGCAACGGCAACAGGTCTGAGTGTTCTTGGGAGCACAGGTCTGGCAGAGGCTGGTGCCGTCGGGCAGGCGCCGGTACGAGATCATCATCCGGCGGCAGTCGGCGCATTCCTCCTTGGCATCCGACTCCTTGTTCCTGCACGGATTGCAGATGCCGCCCTCCGGTCGGCGGGCGTAGGTGCTGGCCAATTTGCCGCAGCGGGCGCACGGCTTCTTGGCACGTCGGCCGGCGCAGCGTGAACACAGTCGCCCCTCCGGTCCGTTGTTGGTGGGAAGCGGGTCGGTCCGTCCGCAGTCGCCGCAGGCCACCAGGGCGACTTTGTCACCGTGCCCAGCGGCGGTGAGTGCTGCCAGCAAACGCACCACGCAGGTCGGGCAGTCGCTACTGGGCATGCTCAGGGCGTCGGGTCTGTCGGACAGATAGCGCACCAGGCGGAAGGCGTTCGCACCACGCCATGCCCGAGCCTCCTCCGCCACGGCCTGAGCCTGTTCGGGGGCAAGGGAATCGCCTACCGCTGACCGCAGCAGGGCGACGATCTGCTCCTGGGCGGCAGCAAGCTCGGCGCGTAGGCGGACCTGGTCCGGTGTCAGAGGCCTCACGGCTGACCGGGGCGCCGGATCGTGGTCCGCCGCTCCTTCAGCGGCAGTGGCTCGGCCTGTCCGTCCGCGGTCTTCTTGACCTGGGCGTTGACCACCTTCGGCTTGATGAGATCGTTCGGTGTGCACTCGAAGATGTCGCACAGCGCGACCAAGGTGTCCATGCTCATCCGCTGCGGCGGCTGCGTCACCAAGCGGTAGACCTGCTCACGCGACAGGGTCACGCCACGTTCCGCCAGGAGCGGCACCAAGTCCGAGGTCTGGAACATCTGGTGCTCGGCCATCGTGGCCCGCAGACACCACTCATAGCCCATCTTCTTGATCATTTAAGGTCCCAGTCGTCACCCAGCCGGCGCTTCAGCGAAGCTTCCAGGAGCTGGTTCCGGTACTCGTCAGAAACGCCCATGTAGATGGCCGTCGTAGAGGCGTGGGTATGGCCCACCTGCTCTTGAACGAAGCGGGCAGGGTAGCCGAACTCGGTCAGATGCGTGATGTAGCGCCGGCTTGTGTCCGCAGAGGCCGTGTGCGGGTGACCCCGTGTGGCGATTGAGCAGGCGTGTCGTTGCGGACCACTTTCGCGACGCAGGCAGCCGGCGGTGTTGCATTCCGAGACCGTCGATGTGACCCGTATCACTCTCCGGGTGCTTCGGGTCGGGCATGCGCGATCATGAGCGGAATGGACGCTCGTTTCCTTGGCATCGCTGATCTGGTCGAGGCCCCGTCAGTGGCGGTCGTGGTCGACGTCATGCGTGCTTTCACCGTGGCTGCCTGGGCCTTTGCCCAGGGGGCGGAAAAGATCGTTCTTGCTGAGTCGCTGGACGAAGCCCTGGCGCTCAAGGCCCGCCACCCGGATTGGGTGGCGCTCAAAGACGGTCCGCCCGCGCCCGGGTTCGACACTGTCAACTCCCCGGGCCTGCTGCGGTCTATTGACGTTGGCGGACGGACCGTTGTGCAGAAAACCACGGCAGGGACGGTCGGCGCCCTTGCGGTCAAGGAGGCGCCGCTGGTGCTGTGCGCCAGCTTCGTGGTGGCGGAGGCAACGGCTCAGCTCTTGCGGACGCGCGAGAGTGACAGTGTTACGTTCGTGGTCACTGGCGACGATGGGCAGGCCGATGAAGATCTGGCGTGTGCTCAATACATCGCTCGGAGGGCCACCGAGGCTGGGACGGATGCTGCTGAGTTCCTCCGCCGCGCTGCCGAGTCGCGCGCCGCCGCCGAACTGGCGGAGGGGGTGCGCCAAGGAGTCCATCCTGATGACGTTGCGCTCTGTCTTGAGGTCGACCGGTTCCCCTTTGCCATGGTGGCGACCTTGGAAGGCTCGCTCATGGTCCTGCGTCCACGCGCGATGCCTTCGCTGACTGACGAGGACCCGGTCTGATCGCTGGTGAGGTCTGCTTTCAGAAGCTGTTGTCTTTCCGAACTTGAGGACTGCGTTTTCGCTGGTGGGGCATAGGGTCGGCGATCTGGTGGGAGTGACGGCTTGTCGTGTCGTCGCTTGTGTGGGGGTCGTGGATGCCGTCAGTGGTCGGGCTGCTGGAACAGCGCGAGCTGGGTGCTCGCCGTCGGGTGGACGAGCTGCGGGAGGAGGCCGACCGCCCCGAGGCGATTCCGCAGCGGCCTGACCGCTACGAACGACGGCGTGCGAAGAGGATTGCCCCTGGGGCACTGCCCTCGCGGTCGAGCAGCATCTCGGTCTCGACGGTGAACCCGGCCTCTCGCAGCCACGCGCTCACCTGGGCCGGCTGGCGCCGGTGGACGTAGACCTTCATCGGGTGGCCGCCGTAGCCCTGCGTCTTCAGCTGCGACTCGTCACCCACGTGAAAGCCGATCAGCAGGGGTGCACCAGGGCGCAGTGTCCGCCTGAAGCCGGAGAGGACCGTCGGGACCGCTTCATCGGGGACGTGAATCAACGACGAGAATGCGAGCGCACCGGCGATCGACTCGTCGGCGAGGTCGAGAGCCGTCATCGAGCCCACCTCGAACCGGAGCTTAGGATGTTCAGCCCGAGCCACGTCGACCATCCCGGGAGAGACGTCGATGCCGAAGGCGTCGACGCCCAGGTTATGCAGGTAAGCGGTGACGTGGCCCGGTCCGCATCCCACGTCCGCCACTGGCCCCCCGTCGGCGTCATGAACCGCGTCAGCGAACAGGGCCAGCGCCGCCCGGACATACGGCGCACCGCCCAGAGCCTCGCGCATTTTGTCCGAGTAGCTGACCGCGACCGTGTCGTATGAGGTGCGGGTGTCCGCCAACCAGCCGTCCGGGTTCATGCTCCGACACAGTAGTCCAGCGATCTGACGGCTGGGCGGGGAGACTGACTGACGCTGCGAGGGGTGAACTACGTGGCGTTCCACATGAACCACGATGCGTGTCCGATAGACCTTGACAACTTGATTGGGAATCCCTGTCTCTGTCGATCTGGCCTCTGTCTCGAGTGATCTGGTCCGATTCACTCGTTGCGTCAGATGATCTGGTTCGCCGCGAGCGGTGCACAAAAGCGGTGGACAGAGATCACGCGAGCGGCAGACTTGCCACATGACCACATTGGCCGTGTCCCCTATCGTGCCAAAGGTGGAATTTCGCACGTTAATGTGCCACCGACTCGATGCATAAGAAATCTTCGCATTCTGAAGCCGCGCATGCGCGGTGAGTTGCCAATCGGGTGGTCCTCACGCCTGTGCTGGTCCAAAATGGCGACTATGGACTTGACCAGGGATTTTATGCTGCTCGTCGGTACTCGTTGATCAGCCCGCCGAGGACGGGCCGCCGCTGTACCCTGTGCTGGTCAAAAATGGTGACACCGGTTGTGATCAGGGATTTTATGGCCGTCGCTGCGGAAATCCTTCGCACAAAAGCCCAGAGCCCGCGTCAGCAAGCTGACACAGGCTCATGGACGATCGAGGCTAGCCCTGGGTCAGGCCCTGGCGATTTTCCTGCCCGGCATCGGCTCCGCGAGTGCTGTCCGCCATTCAGGCGCACCGAAGGCGTCCGCGAAGTACTGCGTCTCGTGCACCACATGCCCGTGGGCAAATTCCATAATGCTCACTGAGTAGGTGGGCACCCCGTCGTACGTGATGACACACTCGCTCACCCACAGATCCCCGCTGCCAACGATCCGGTGGACGGTGAAGTGCCGACTGGCAGGGTGCCCGCCACGTTGCGCCGAAATCGTCGTGCGGCCCCGGAATCGTTCACCTGACTGGGGGTAGTCGAGTATCGCGTCCGCAGCGTAGATGGCGTGCTCGGCTTCGGTATCCCCACGTTCCGATGCCCGCCAGTGTTCGTCGAGTGCGGCCCTGGTCCGGATATCAGGATCCATCGCATTGTCCCTTCTGCAGACGGCCGGGGCGATCCGGGGACCTGGGAACGCTTCGAGGCTTCCTCCCAGGACGCTGGGCCGTTGAACGTAATGGGCAACGGCGACAGTGTAGACCGCCCAGCGCAGCGACTCGGCTTTAGGCCTTTTGTGCGACCGCGCAAGAAGGGTTTAAGGATTGTTAGGACGTCCGACCACCTGCGATAGGCCTGTAGGGTGCCAAAACTGGCGCGTAGCCTCTGATCAGGCTCTTTGCAGTTCCAGGTGGTCATGGCATGCTCGGACTGCATGGCGTTGCGCGTGCTGTACTTGATCTTCATCCGGCTGCTCGGACTGCTCCTGCTGCTGTCGCGCTCGGAGGAGGCCAAGAACGTTGAGCTCCTTGCGCTGCGCCACGAGGTCGCGGTGCTGCGTCGGCAGATCGGTGTCCGGCCGCGCCTGACGTGGCCGGACCGCGCCGTGCTCGCCGCCCTCGCCCGGCACCTCCCGAGCAGGCTGCGCCGCCACCGCCTGGTAACCCCCGGCACCCTTATGGCCTGGCACCGCCGACTGCTCCGGTGGAAATGGAAGCAGAAACCCGCCCGGACCGGACGCCCGCCGCTCTCCGAAAAACTCACCGCCCTCATCCTGCGCTTCGCCCACGAGAACCCGACATGGCTATACCCGTATCCAGGGCGAACTGCGACGCCTCGGCCACCGAGTCGGAGCCTCCACCATCCGGCGCATCCTGCGCAGCGCCGGCCTGGGCCCCGCGCCCCGACGAAGCCGCAGCACCCCTACGTGGCGCGAGTTCCTGCGCACCCAGGCCTCCGGACTCCTCGCCCCCGACTTCTTCCACATCGACACCGTGACCCTGAGACGGCTGTACGTGTTCTACGCCGTGGAGGTCGGTACCCGAACCGTGCACATCCTCGGCGTCACCGCCCACCCCACCGCGGCCTGGGCCACCCAGCTCGCCCGCAACCTCCTCACCGACCTCGGCCAGCGCGCCGCAGACTTCCGCTACCTGCTGCGCGACCGCGACAGCAAGTACACCCAGGCCCTCGATGCCGTCTTCACCGCCGACGGCATCGAGATCCTCAAGAGCGCACCGCAGACCCCGCGGATGAACGCCCACGCCGAAAGGGCCATACGCACGATCCGGGCCGAGTGCGCCGGCCGGTTACTGATCTACAACGAACAACACCTGAGGCACGTCCTCGCCGAATACGCCGAGCACTACAACACCGGCCGACCCCACCGCGCCCTGCAACTCCGGTCTCCCGGCGATGACCCCACGTCATCCCCTTCCCCGCACAACGCATCCAGCGCCACAACATCCTCAACGGACTCATCCACGAGTACCGCAGTGAGGCGCCACGTGAAGAAGACCAGCGAAGCTGACAGACGCCCAGGTCAGCGCATGCGCAGGACTTTTGGAACCCCACAGGTATCCCCAGCACGGGTTCTCCCTCGCCAAGCGCAGCACCAGTACCCGGACGGAGTGCACCGTCCGCGGTTGGCCCGGGCGTTTCGGCCGGGACGCGGAGGCATGGCGACGCGCAACCAGACCACGGTGCCAGCGCAACACCGTCTCCGGGCGCACCAGCAGTCGCACCTCGCGCAGGACGTCCAACGGCAGCCGGTGCAGCAGCGCCGCCAGGAACGCCCGATCCACCGGGGTGAACCGCACCTTCTCCTGACCGAGCTGGCGCTCCAGCACCATGATCTGGTGACGCAGCGCCAGTATCTCAGCGGCCTTGTCCCGATCGCTCACCGGTAACAGGCGCAGCATCGCGAACGTGTTCGCCACACCCAGGTAAGCCAGTCGCAGCAGCACAGTCGATCATCATGCCGTCACCACCGCCAGCCGCGCGAGAGTGCCAGTTCCGAGCAACCGTAATCGACACCCGCGGATCCGTTCACACCCGCTGCCACCAGGGCGGATGAGGTTTTCGGCAGGAGCAGGGTCAACAGGCCGCAGAAACCACCGAGTTATTTATCGGCAGCCCCCTGCGGCAGAGGAGGCTCTACTGACGGTACATCGAAGCTCCGGTTCGGCAGGGCGACTTGGTTGGTCATCCGCTCCAACCGGAGCTTCGTTGCGTATGAGACGGGACGGCCAGCAGACGTCACACCGCTGTGACCTGCAACTTCACGCCACCACCTGGACTTTGAAACAGCCCTGACTGGGTAGCGTGATACAGCACCGCCCGTATTGCCGGCCTGTTCAGGGCTTTGTTTGCTCTCCGCCTCGCCGAGATGGTCCGCAGTTGAGGGGAATCGCTGTTTATTCGGATGTTGCCTGACCCGTGGTGGCATCGACGTAGGTTACGGACATTACCTCGTCACCCTTGTCGGTTCTGTAGGTGAAGAGGTAGACGGAGCGCCATTTACCTGCGCGCTCCATGGCCTGCAATCGGACTCCGCTGACTTTGAGTGGCGTGGTCTGCAGGTAACCGTGTATCGACTTGAGCGCCTTTTCTTCGGCTGCTTTTCTCGATAGCGTGATCGGCGGCAGGTTCTGTGGATCGTTCACTGGGCTGGATACCAGCTGAGAAATTCGGCCGGCTCGATTGACCTCGACATCGAGACGCATGGGCATGAGCACACCGTCAGCGTTTGTCCGACGCCAGCTGACCATCCACCCTAGCTCGGCTTTGGCGCCCACCGGCTTGACAATAGTTTTTGCTCCGGCCATAGAGGCAGGGTAGAACTTCTGTGCATAGGTCTGAGCGATGCGTTGCGCGCTCTGGGCCGTGTCAGGCTTCACACGGGAACCGGGAATCGGGAAGCTTTCAGCCGTCACTTTCGACGAGTTCTCGAGGCTGACGGTCAGGGCGCGCTTGTCAGGCCACGTCAGCTGGGCACTTGCCTTCCCTTCGTCAAGTCTTAGGAGGAGGTTTCCACCAGTGCCGCTTCCCGCTGCCGGCTGGTATTGCACCTGGGTTACGGTATAATGGCTGCCGAATGCCTGCCGTATCGCCGCCTCGGCCGCTTCTTTCTGGCTTCCATCCGCGAACTGCAAACTCGTGGAATCCATCGGCGTGATGGTGATCAATGTAAACCCGGTTACGCCGACAACCAGTCCCGCAACAACGGCGCCAACAACTGCGGGACGCCAGTACCTGTCCCACTGCAGAACACTGCCTGTCATCCGCAGCACCGCGTAAGCCGCAGCCGCACCCAGGATTCCGCCGAGTGTGTTCATGAAGAAATCACTGCTGTCGCAGTTCCGCCCGATTCCAGGAACGACAGCCTGGCAGACCTCTGACAGCAGGGACAGGGCGGCACTTCCGAGAACGACTGGGACGACCGAGCGTGCGGCGAGTACTCCCACGAATCCCAGCGGCAGGAACATGGCAAGATTTAGGAGCCCCTGTGTCGTCAGGAAGGGTTCCACTAAATCCCTGTTCAGGACGCAGACGTCAGTCGTCCGCCCCCCGTTCGGCATGGCGAGCGTGACGGACACTTCCACCACTGTGACGGCCGTAAGGGCGGCGAAGGCGTACGGCCGCTGTCCGTGTTTCCGTGCAAGTGAGTACACGCCGCAGGCGAGTATCACCGTGATGACGGCGACCACGAATAGGAACCAGGATTGGTCTTTGAAAATGGCAGCGAACATAAGCACCCATTCAAACAGGCAGGGTGTGCCGCCTGCGCCAGGCGGCACACCCTTAGCTGGAGCTGTATCAGCAGACGGCCGGAGGCGTCTGATAGGTACCTGAGGAAGCGCTCAGGAGGCCGACAGTCGTAGTGCAGTAAGCGACACCAGTCCAAGTAGCCGATTTTGAACCACCGGAGCTGATGGTCGAACTTACGCTGTAGTGCGTCGAGCTGCCCTGGGCATATCCGACCTTGACCGAGACCGCTGACCCTCCGGTCTTGTAGTAAGCCGTCGTGGCCACGTCATTGGTGTACTTGTAGTGCTGAAGCACACCGTTGGACAGGGAAGTGCAGGTGAAGTAGTTTTCGATGTACCCGCTACTGGGGCACCCGGTCGTACCCCCGAGAGCCGGCGTCACCGTCGACGCTTGAGTCGCGACTCCCGACCCCAGTGCGACAGCGGCCACGCCAGCCACAGCGGCCACCCGTGAGGTCACGCTTTCAAATGCGCCCAACGGAAGACGCCCCCCATCCCCCCAAGGTGACGCGCTATGTGCCACCGTCACGGTGATCTTAGCTTGTGCTTTCACTATGCAGTAAGAGTTTTTAATGGTTGCTCAATTGTCCTGCTTGGGTGTTTTGTTGACTTTGCGACCGTGTTTCCATATTGGACGCATTGCGATTCGATGCTGATAGCACTTTACTCCCGTCAGCGCATCATTTTTGAAAACTTAGGCCAGAACATTTCGGTTTCCGGCGTGATCACGGGTGAGCCGTCGGCCTGATTCCAGACTTTAAAGGAGCGGGCTGTCCGTCCTGGTCGCAGGGGAATAGGCCACCCCCGCCCCGGTGCCCCCGCGCCCGCTTGCGGGCGCCTGAGAGGGTGAGCACGGCTGCAGGCCGGTCCTTCTATCACCTCCGTAACCGGAGCGGGGCCGCCGACGCTGCTAGACCTAGCACCACACTCCGCTAGGTCTAGCACCACCGCCAGCACCCGGCCCACCTGCGGGAAACCCCGAGAACGGCCCTACAGGGGGTGTGGAGACCTGTGCCGCTTGAAAATACGATTCGGTACTGTGAGCTGCGGCGATGCCGTTCGGTTAGGCGGCTTGGTGGTACTCGTTGACCAGGCCGCCGAGGACGGGGTGTCGTCGGATTCGGTGGGTTTGGAGGTTGGTGACGGTTGCCGGGGCGGGCGGTTCGGTGCTTTCCGGGGGTAGTTGCTGTCGGGACTGGTGAGGGCGGTGCTGGTTGTAGTGCCGGACGTATTCGGTGAGCACTGTTTGAGCGTGGGCCTCGTTGTAGATCAGGACCCGGTCGAGGAGCTCGCGGCGTAGGGTGCCCACGACTCTCTCGCAGATGGCGTTCGCTCTCGGTGCCCGGGGTGGGCTGAGCAGGACTTCCATGTCGTCGGCTTCGAAGACGGCGTCGAAGGGACGGGTGTACTTCGTGTCCCGATCCCGGATGAGAAAGCGCAGCGAGTCCATGCGGCACCCCAGCGTCATGGCGAGATTCCTCGCCTGCTGGACGGTCCACTGGGCGGTGGGGTGGGCGGTGACGCCGGCAAGGTGAACGCGGCGGGTGCCGTGTTCGATGAAGACCAGGGCGTACAGGCGCTTGAGTAATACGGTGTCGAGGTGCAGGAAGTCGGCGGCCATGAGGCCGTCGGCCTGGGCGGTGAGGAACTGCCGCCAGGTCGGGCCGGAGCGCTGCGGGGCGGGGTCGATGCCGGTTGCGTGCAGGATGTCCCACACGGTGGACGGGGCGATCGGGTATCCGAGGCGGGCGAGTTCGCCTTGGATACGTCTGTGGCCCCACGTGTCGTTCTCCCGGGCCAGGCGCAGGATGAGCTGCTTGACGGTTGGCGCGGTGGAAGGTCTGCCGGGGCGGCGGCCCTGGGCGAACGTCCACTTTCGGGCGACGCGTTGCCGGTGCCAGCGCAGCAGTGTAGTTGGGGTGACCGCGAAGACCTGGCGCCAGCGCTCGCGCGGGATCAGTCGGGAGAGGGCGGCGAGCCAGACCCGGTCAGCGGGTTCGTAGCGGACCCGGGCGATCTGACGGCGCAGCACCGCGTTCTCGTGCCGCAGCGCCAACACCTCCGCATCTTTGGCCACGCGGCTGCGCAGCACGGCCGCGGGCACCGTGATCAGACTCCGGAGCAGCGTGGAGACGACTGACAGCGACATCCGCAGATCGTCCCAGAGCAGTCGAGGCCGCATCGCCAGGATCAGCGAACGTGCAGTCCACAGCTGCGGATCGTATTTCCGAGCGGGACACGCTGGCCCGGATGGAGGTCACCCGGGAGAGTGCGCCCAGGTAGGGGCTGCGTGCGGCTGCCTGCCTGCAGGCGCCCCTGATGAGGGAGGTCAGGATCGGCGTTCAGGTCCGGAGCGCAGGCCGTCGAGCACGATGGCGATGCGCTTGGCGCGGTCCGCGTCGCCGGCCGCCGGGTGGGTGTCCATGGCGAGGATGGCGGCGGCGATCGCGTGAATGTCTGCGAGGTCGATGTCGTCGCGGATCGTGCCTTCGGCTTGGGCGTGACCGAGCAGGAGCGCAAGCTCGGTGTTCATCTCCCGGCCGGCGGCCTCCATGTCCTCGTCGCCGCCGGCTTCGTCGAATACCGTGGCCAGTGACCGGTTATGGCGGGCGTGCTCGACGGTCGCCGTCAGGAACGCGATGAACGCCTCGCCGGGGGCATGGCCGGCGCGCAGCTGCCGGGCCAGGGAGGTCAGCTCCCGCAGCCGCTCGGTGATGATCGCCGAAAACAGCGCCTGCTTGGTGGGGAAGTGGCGGTGCACCGTTCCCTGCGCGACGCCGGCCCGCCGGGCGATCTCACGCAGGTTCGCTTCCGGGCCGATCGACTCGAACGCCGATTGAGCCGCGGCGAGGATCTTCGCGCGGTTGCCGCGCGCGTCAGCGCGGAGCGGACGGTCGTTCACCGGCAAGGGCCCATCCAGTAGAAACCGGGTCGCGTGACCCGTATAGTCTAATCGGGTCAAGTGACCCGGTTCCGTCTTCCAGGCTACAGGAGACCGCATGTTCCTCATCACCGGCGCCAACGGCACGCTGTTCGGCCGCCCCGTCCTCGACCAGCTCCGCCGGCTGGTGCCCGATGCCGACATCGTGGCAGGCACCCGCGATCCCGGCTCGGCCCCGGGACTGGCGCAGACGGGGATCGAGGTGCGCCGGGTCGACTTCGACGATCCCGCCTCGCTGAAGTCGGCGTTCGCGGGCGCGACGGCGGTGCTGGTCAACGGCACCAACTACGGCACCCGGGCCGACCGCCGGGGCGCCCAGCACGCCGCGGCGATCAGGGCCGCAGCCGAGGCCGACGTGGAGCGCATCGTCTACACGAGCTGGCCTGACCCGGATCTGTATCCGCTGCCGCTGATGGCCGACTTCGCAGGCTCCGAGGCGCTGCTGCGCAGCTTGTCGCCCGGCGCGACGATACTGCGCACCACCTACGGCCTCGCGCAGACCGTCGCCCGCGACGTGACCACCGCGGCCGCCAGCGGAACGCTTTCGGCCCCAGCCGGCCGGGCGCGCACCGCACCGGCTCACATCGACGACCTGGCCGAGGCCACGGCGCGGGTCCTGGCCGCTGACGAGCACCGCGGCAAGCTCTACACCCTCACGGCCGGCGACAGCATCGACTGGGCCGACCTTGCCCGGCTTGCCTCCACGATCAGCGGGACCCCGGTCGAGTACCAGCCCGTCAGCGACGATCAGTTCACGGCAGCCGTCACCGCGCAGGGCATCCCTGCTGACCTGGCCGGCATCCTGCTCGGCGTCTACCGCGCATTCCGCGCAAGCTGGACCGGCACCCCCACTGGCGATCTCGCCACGATCCTGCGACGAGCGCCCAGGCCGGCCCTCGACGCCGTCTCCGCCGTCGTGACCAGCTGATGGGGGCCGCGCCCCCATGACCGGCTCGCAGCAAAGCGGCAGGCTGCCACTCCTCACTTGAAACGAGCTGCACCCATCTCCGCCTCACCCAAACGAGCGGTCATCGCCTCGAAGGCACGGAGTGAGCGATGTTAAGGGTGCCCACCCACTCCTTGAACAGGGTCCGGAACCAGCCGTAGCTCACGCTCTTGACGAAGGCGCGGTTGGTCATCCGCCGGGGGAATAGCGCGAGATCGCGCCATTCGGCCCTGGTGGCCTGGCGCCCGTGCCGCTGAGCGAAGCGGGCCACCGTCTCGGCCTGCCGGGCCTTGAGCCGCTGGTAGAGCCGTTCCGAGATGCGGATTCCTTCGTCCAGGTTCCCGACCTTGGTCTGGTCGTGCCACAGGATGGGAAGCTTCCTGTACCGACCGATGCACTCCAGGCGCAGTTCGAGGACCTCACTGGCGCGGCGGCCGGTGATGGTGATCGATTCCCAGACGTCCCGCAGTCCACGGTCCTCGATGTCGAGGCGCTTGAGGTTCTGGTCGTTGGCGAGCGGCGGCGCCTCCGCCTACCAGGAAGACTCGAGGCTGCGGCGCTCCAGCTCCTGACGGAGCCGGGCGAGTGCCCGGTGCAGCGTGCTCTTGACCGTTCCGGGCGCCATGCCGAGGGCGGTGGCCGTCTCTTGCGTGGACATCTGCTCCCAGTGCCGTAATACGACGACGCTGCGCTGCTGGGGTGCCAGCGTCTTCATGAGGTCCATCAGCAACTGGCGGTCGGCGTGCTGCTCGGTGGGGTCCTCGATGCTGGTGTCCGGTAGCTGCTCGGTGGGGAGCTCCTGCAGTTTCCTGGCCCGCCACCACTCGGTGCGGGTGTTGATCATGA
Source organism: Actinacidiphila oryziradicis (assembly GCF_005047355.1). GTDB lineage: Bacteria > Actinomycetota > Actinomycetes > Streptomycetales > Streptomycetaceae > Actinacidiphila > Actinacidiphila oryziradicis. The sequence goes on along the minus strand of NZ_SUMC01000104.1, from coordinate 2,266 downwards.
CGCGGCGCAGATAGGCGTCGGCGAGCTGCTTGTCCGCTATGCGCTCCCAATGGCGGTACGTGCGTGCGAGCGCGGTCTGCAGCAGGTCCTGGGCGTCGAGCGGGTCGGGGACCAGGCGCCGTGCGCTGCGCAGCAGAGTGTCCTGTCGTGTGCGGACGTACTCCTCGAAGTCCAGCACTTCATCGGGGTTTTTGTGTGGATTCATGGGGTGGATTCCTTTCCTCCGTGGGCGTGTGTGTTCAGGACGTGCCGTGGGGGCTGGCGGGAGGACGACGCCGGGCGGGCCGAGGTACGAGCGCTGTCCGGCGCCATCAGCCGCTCACCGCTTGCCGGAGGCCCAGACGTAAGAACCCTGGTCGCCCTTGATCACGGTGCGCGGATGGTCGAGGTGCTGGAACGCGGCAGTTGGACAGCACCTCGACCATCGCCGCAACCGGGCCCCACTTGCCCCGCTGGGTCAGGTCGACGGGAACACGACCGCCAGCCACATCGAGGATGAGGACCTGGTCCTCGACGTCTGGTCAGGCCTGGCGGGTGCTGGCCCGCCACGCGCGGGACCGGGCTGCCGCCGGCGGCCCCGCACCGTCTGGACCGTCACCCCTGACCTCCCGGATGAACTGCGCCACCCCCGAGGCTTCGGCGGCTCACTCGGCAGCCATCAGGTGACAGCGGCTACCCGGAGTTGCCCCAGATATCCACGGACGGGGTTATACGCAGTCAGTGCCAGGGTCAGCCAGCACGGTAGGCCGTGACGTACGTCGTGTGCGCCTTGCCCACCGAGGTGAGGACGAACCGCAGTGGCTGACCGTCCTTGTAACCGGCCACGTTCTGAATGTAGTTGTACGTCCAGTCGCAAGGCTGGGCACCGCTGTCGCCGATCCACTTACGCGTCTCGACGTTGTAGATCCGCAGCCTCGCCTTGCTGTGGTCGCCCCCGTTCCAGCAACGGAACGAGCCGATGACCCGCGTCGAGTGGGCGTCGAACGACCTCGATACCCACTTCTTGCCGTGGTGGTTGAGATAGGAAGCGGTGATCTCCGTCGGGCCCCAGAGCTGCTTCCAGGCGGCCGCCGCATTCGGATGCGTTGTACCTTGAGATGGCGTGGCGTGGCCCGGAGTGGCGACGGCCGCTCCCGGAAGTGATGTGGGCGTGATGTCCGCTTGGGCAGTCGGTGTGCCCAGGGCCAAGCCGGCCGCCGTTACCGCGGTCGTCATTGCCAGCGCGACACGCTTTCGTGCGTTCACAGCTTTCCTCTCCGTTGTCGGCTGCCCCGGCGTGCTCACGGGCACTGATGGGCCATCGGGCCTGTGCCGTGCGCCGTGGGGCTTGTGTCATCGAGTTCATCGGGCTGGAGATTGAATGGGCAGACGGTTTTGCCGCTCTGATCAATGGCCGCACCCCCAGGTCACGGGCGCAGTGTTGCGGCGCTGGCCGAAGAAGGCGCCTGTGGTTGCTCTCCCGTCACGGGCGTGCGTAGTGTGCGGGCGATCGTGCCGCGTCCACGGGGGAGGCGGACGGTGGGGGTGAGCTGTCGATGGCCGGGCGTCCTGAGAGTCCGCTCGATCCGAGTGCGGGGCCGGTTGCGCGGTTTGCTGCCGGGTTACGCAAACTCCGGGCCGAGGCCGGGAGCCCGACCTATCGGGTGATGGCGCAGCGCACCGGTCAGGGGGCGAGCACCCTGTCGCAAGCGGCTGCGGGTGAACGGCTGCCCACCCTGCCGGTCGTTCTGGCCTTTGTGGGCGCCTGCGGCGGTAATGTGAGGGAGTGGGAGGCCCGTTGGCGTGAGGCGGCTGCGGAGGAGGCGGCCGTGCCCCGCGCCCAGGACGGAGATGCCGAGTCCCCATATCGGGGCTTGGCCCGCTTCGAACCCGCCGATGCCAGTCTCTTCTGCGGCCGTGAGAAGCTCACCGAGCGCTTGTTCCAGCAGGCCTGCTCCCGCCGGTTCACCGCCGTATTCGGCCCGTCGGGCAGCGGCAAATCCTCCCTGCTGCGGGCCGGCCTCATCCCCCGCCTGCAGCACACCGACGACCCCGCCCTGCGACCTGCCGCGCTACGGGTGCTCACTCCCGGCGACCATCCCCTGCGCACCCACGAGCAGCGCTTGGTCCCGAAGGACGCCGACGGTGACACGTGGCTGATCGTCGACCAGTTCGAAGAGCTCTACACCCTGTGCACCGACCCCGCCGAACGCACCCAGTTCATCGACCGGCTCCTGAGCGCCACCGACCCGGCCGCCCGGCTGCGGGTGGTCATTGCGGTCCGTGC
>NZ_SUMC01000103.1 GCF_005047355.1 Actinacidiphila oryziradicis | reverse complement strand
CCCGGTGCAGATACGATGGCTCAAGGCCGTGCGGGCCCCTCTTGACGTCACAATCATGATCGTCTCGCACGGCCGTTTGCATGCTCAGACCGGGGTCTCAGCTACCGCGCACGACGTCGTTAGAGGCCGCGCGAATAGGTGGGGCGGCGTCGCGTGCCGATGGGCGGCGCCTGGCGGCGTTGTCGTCGGTCGACGACGCTCCGCGTCGCCTCCCTCCTCCGCCTTGCCAGACTTGCCCCTCGCCCCGCTCCTTCCTCCACCCCACCTATTCGCGCGGCCTCTTATCCCCCCGGACTTGGGGGTCCCCCTCAGGCGACCAGTTCGCCGAACGACGCCTCGTCGTCCGAGCCCAGGGCGATCGTCTCGTCCTCGCGCAGCCGGCGCAGGGAGCGCCAGATGCTGCTCTTCACCGTGCCGACGCTGATGCCGAGAATCTCGGCGATCTCCGGGTCGGTGCGGCCCTCGTAGTAGCGGAGCACCAGCATGGTGCGCTGGGTCTCCGGGAGCTTGGCGAGTGCCTGCCAGAGCACGGCGCGCAGTTCGGTGCCGCGCATGGCGTCGGAGTCGGCAGTCACAACGGGCTCCGGCAGCTCCTCGGTCGGGTATTCGTTGAGCTTGCGGCGCCGCCAGGCGCTGATGTGCAGGTTGGTCATGGTGCGGCGGAGGTATCCGCCGACGGCCGCCTTGTCACTGATCCGGTCCCAGGCACGGTAGGTCGAGAAGAGTGCGCTCTGCAGCAGGTCCTCGGCCTCGTACCGGTCGCCGGTCAGGTGGTAGGCGGTTGCGTACAGGGAGGCGCGGCGTTCCTGGACGTAGGCGGTGAAGTCCGCCTCGGCCGTGGTCTGCCGTTCCCCCGTGTCCTCCCTGTACGCGGTTCCCCCATTTTCCCCGTGTCCCCCGTTGGTTCCCCCGTGACCGCTCTCGATCGCCGTGAAGAACGACGGCCGGTTACGGATCACCTGGCGTCCGGTGCCACGAGAGCACCCCCGCCCTCCCGCGGCACCGGACTTCTCTGCGCCCCGGACCGCCACAGTGTGCTGCTGCGGGCGCAACTGAAGGACTGCGGTGGTCGTCGTGCTGTGCAGTGCGTTCATATCGCGCCCCTGTGTCGGTGGAGCCTGCTCGGCGGTTGTTCCCGGCGGCGGTCTCCTCGCGGATGGCCTCGCCGGTGAGCAATAGACTGCCGGGCCAGTTTCATGGGTCTGTCCGCCGAGTGTCACAGGCCCGTCACAGACCAGGGCGGTATCCTCCGGGCGACCACGTGCGACAGAATGTCGGCGTGCCTTTCCTGTTGCTGATCGAGGACGACGACGCTATCCGTGCCGGCCTGGAACTCGCCCTGTCCCGCCAGGGCCACCGTGTGGTGGCCGCGGCGTCCGGCGAGGACGGTCTGAAGCTGCTGCGCGAGCAGCGGCCGGACCTGATTGTGCTGGATGTGATGCTGCCCGGCATTGACGGTTTCGAGGTGTGCCGCCGGATCCGGAGGACCGACCAATTGCCGATCATCCTGCTCACCGCGCGCAGCGACGACATCGATGTGGTCGTCGGCCTGGAATCCGGGGCGGACGACTACGTGCTGAAGCCGGTACAGCCGCGGGTCCTGGATGCCCGGATCCGTGCGGTGCTGCGGCGCGGTGAGCGGGACAGCTCCGACTCCGTCGCCTTCGGGCCGGTCGTGATCGACCGGTCGGCGATGACGGTGACGAAGAACGGTGAGGATTTGCAGCTCACCCCGACCGAACTGCGGCTGCTGCTGGAGCTCAGCCGACGCCCCGGCCAGGCGCTGTCCCGGCAGCAATTGCTGCGGCTGGTGTGGGAGCACGATTATCTGGGCGACTCCCGGCTGGTGGACGCGTGTGTGCAGCGGCTCCGGGCGAAGATCGAGGAAGTACCGTCGTCGCCGACGCTGATCCGGACCGTGCGGGGTGTGGGCTACCGCCTGGATACGCCGCAGTGACCGATACGTACGACACGCACGGGAATTCCGCGAAGCTCAACGGATGGAAGGCCCGGCTCTTCCGGCTGACCAGCCTGCGGCTGCGGCTGGTCGCCGTGTTCGCCGCGGTGGCGCTGACGGCGGCGGTGTCGGCGTCCGGGATCGCGTACTGGCTGAACCGTGACGCGGTGCTGACCCGCGCCCAGAACGCCGCGCTCAATGACTTCCGGGCGTCGATGTCGCGCAACGCGGGCTCGCTGCCGGGGACTCCGTCGTGCGAGAAGCTGGAAGCGGCGGCCGTGCAGATAGGGAGCAACACGCAGAACTACCAAGTGGTGCTGACCGGCAAGGACGTGGCGGGCAAGCAGTGCACGGTCAAGTCGCGGACGGACGGCTTCCTGCTGGGCGATGTACCGGCGTCGCTGGTGAAGGCGGTCACGACACCGCGGGCCGACAGCAGCGCGTACCACCTCTACTGGCAGCGGGTGACCCTGGGCGGCCAGCCGTATCTGGTGGGCGGCGCCAAAGTGATAGGCGGCGGCCCGACCGGCTACATGTTCAAGTCGCTGGAGGCGGAGCGGAAGGACCTCAACTCGCTGGCCTGGTCCCTGGGGATCGCCACCGCGCTGGCGCTGATAGGGGCCGCGCTGCTGGCCCAGGCCGCCGCGACGACAGTGCTGCGGCCCGTACAGCGGCTCGGTGACGCGGCGCGGCAGTGGGGGGCGGGGAAGCTCGACACCCGGCTGAAGGTGTCCGGCACCGATGAACTGGCCGAGCTTTCGCGGACCTTCAACCGTACGGCGGAGGCGCTGGAGAATCGGGTGGCGGAGCTGAGTGCCCGCGAGGCGGCGAGCCGGCGCTTCGTCGCCGACATGTCGCACGAGCTGCGTACGCCGCTGACCGCGATAACCGCGGTCGCCGAGGTGCTGGAGGACGAGGCGGACTCCTTCGATCCGCTGATCGCCCCCGCCGTGCGGCTGGTGGTCTCCGAGACCCACCGGCTGAACGAACTGGTGGAGAACCTGATGGAGGTCACCCGCTTCGACGCGGGCACCGCCAAGCTGGTCTCCGACGAGGTCGATGTCGCCGACCAGGTCACCGCGTGCATGGACGCCCGCGCGTGGCTGGACTCGGTGGAGCTGGACGCGCCGCGCGGCATCTTCGTACGGCTCGACCCGCGCCGCCTGGACGTCATACTCGCGAACCTGATCGGCAACGCCCTCAAGCACGGCGGCTCGCCGGTGCGGGTGAAGGTGCGGCAGGTCGGCGAGGAGTTGGTGATCGAGGTCGCGGACAATGGCTCCGGCATCCCCGAGGACGTACTGCCGCATGTCTTCGACCGGTTCTACAAGGCCGACGCCTCCCGGGCCCGCTCGGAGGGCAGCGGGCTGGGACTGTCGATCGCGCTGGAGAACGCGCATATTCACGGCGGCAGGATCACCGCCGCCAACGCCCCGGACGCCGGGGCTGTCTTCACCCTGCGACTGCCGATCGACAAGGAGGGCGACCAGCGGTGAAACGCCTGCTCTGCGTGGTGGCCGCGCTGGCCGCGGCCCTGACCGCCTGCGGCATCCGGCCGACGTCCGTGCCGGTGGACGCCGGGGCGGCACCCTCCCGGGTGTCGTGCGAGGCGCCACAGGCCACCGCGTCGCCCACGACGGGGCGTACGGCGATCCAGGTGTACCTGGTGTGCAGCGCCCAGGTCTCCGCGGTGCGGCGGCTCGTGCCGGACGGCGTTGCCCAGAGCCGGCTGGCGACGGCGCGCCTGCTGCTGGCGGAGCTGCAGAGCCGGGCGGGGACCGAGGAGACGGCTGCCGGTTTCATCAGTGACGTACCGGGGGATCTGGATGTGTCCGGGCCGCGCAAGGGCGACCCGGCGGACGCCCTGCGCCTCAGCGTGGAGAAGGACGAGCTGCCGTCCTTCGCTCTGGCGCAGATCGTGTGCACCTTCGCCGGCACGGCGGCGGGCTCCACGGACCGCACCGTCGTGCTCGGATTCTCCGGTACCGCGGCCGCCCGGCGGTTCAGCTGCACGAGCGACCTGCGGACTCTTCCGGACGCGGCGCAGACCGCTGGAACCGCCGTGAAGTAAACAGCGTCCTTGACAGAGTGCGGCGCGACGGCTCTCTCCTGAAGGTGCGCGCGGTGGGACTCGTACTCGCCGCGGCGTATCTGGCTCTGGTCGGGTGGCTGATGCTGCGCCCGCAGTACGTCACCTGGGTCGCCGCACCCAATCTGCGCCCGCTCGCCACCATCCGCGCCGACCTCTCCCACCCGCCGCTGAACGCTGCCCGCGAGCTCGGCGCCGGGCTGGGCCTGCTGGCCCCGCTGGGGGTGCTTCTGCCGATGGCCGGCGGCCGGCTGCGCGTGTCGGGGCTCGGCTCCTTCGCCCGGACGGTCTTCGCGGGGCTGATGGTGTCGCTGGCGGTGGAGTTCCTGCAGACGGGGGTGCCGGGCCAGATCTTCGACGTCGACGCGCTGCTGCTCAACACAATCGGCGTCGCCGCCGTCCATCTCGCCGTCGTCCCGGTGGCCCGCCGGCGTCTGCGACGCCGGGCGCTCGCGGCGGCGGAGGAGGAGGCGGACGTGGCGCCGGAGCCACACGGCGTTGTGTCCTCGATCGCCGGACCGGCCTGATTTCCCGGGGGCACCCTGAGGGTCGGTATACATCCAGGCCCTGAGTTTCCCGGGGGTCGGGATCATCCCGGAGAGCGATGATTCGGGCCGGTATGCGCGCGTAGCGTCGCATCACAGGCCGGAGAAGCCGGCCGGAAGCCTCACGAAGGAGCTCTCCGATGTCCGCTCTGGTCCGCCCCCGGCATGGCCGGATGATCGCCGGGGTCTGCGCCGCGCTCGCAGACCGGTTCGGCACGTCCGCGACGACGATGCGGGTGATCTTCCTGCTGTCGTGCCTGCTGCCGGGCCCGCAGTTCCTGGTGTATCTGGCGCTGTGGGTGCTGGTACCCGCTGAGAAGAACTATGCCGCCGTCTGACGCCACCCGCGTCGGCCACGGCCTACGGGCCGCACTCCTTTCCGTCAGGGGTGCGGGCCGTAGGCCGTTCGCGGCGGGGTCAGCGGCCGACGGCTCCGGAGAGGGCCTGGGTGGGGAGGCCGCCGAGGAGGCCGCTGACCGGGTCGGAGCCGGTGAGGTTGCCCGGCCCGAGCTTGGTGGTGCCGGGGAGGACGCCGGTGACCGCCTTGAGAGGGCCGCCGCCGATGGGCAGATCCGCGGGGACCCCGGGGGCCGGGGCGGTCGGTTCGGCGGCCGAGGCGGCGCCGGCGGCAGCGGTGACGGCGAAGGCGGCACCGAGCACGGCGGCACCGAGGGTCTTGACGGTTCGGTTCTGCATGGCTACGTCCTCGGAGTGGGGAAACACGGCGATCGCAGACGGTAGCCACCCCATCACGTCGGGCGCAAACGGGCTCGCACGGATAGGTCCGGCCCCGTCCGGCCCCGCTCCGTGACCCTCGGCCGGTCCCGCGGGCACCCCGCCCGGCGAGCAAACCGCTGGCCACCGGGGGTGCCGGGACGCTCTACCGGAACAGCCATTCGGCCTTCAGCTCGGCGTAGCCGGGCTTGATCACCTCGTTGATCATGGCAAGGCGTTCATCGAAAGGGATGAATGCGCTCTTCATCCCATTGACTGTGAACCACAAAAGATCATCGAGCGTGTAGTCGAACGCTGCGACGAGCTGCTCGAACTCATGGCTCATGCTGGTGCCGCTCATCAGCCTGTTGTCGGTGTTCACGGTGGCCCGGAACCCCAGCCGCCGCAGCAGTCCGATCGGGTGTCCGGCATACGAGTCCGCCGCGCCGGTCTGCAGGTTGGACGTCGGGCACAGCTCCAGCGGGATGCGCTTGTCCCGTACGTAGGCGGCGAGCCGCCCGAGCTCCACCGAGCCGTCGTCGGCGACCCGGATGTCATCGATGATGCGGACGCCGTGCCCGAGCCGGTCGGCGCCGCACCATTGCAGTGCCTGCCAGATGGAGGGGAGGCCGAAGCCCTCGCCCGCGTGGATGGTGAAGTGGAAGTTCTCCCGCTTGAGGTACTCGAACGCGTCGAGGTGGCGGGTGGGCGGGAAGCCCGCCTCCGCGCCCGCGATGTCGAAGCCGACGACGCCGTCGTCACGGTAGCGGTTGGCGAGCTCGGCGATCTCCTGCGAGCGGGCGGCGTGCCGCATCGCGGTGAGCAGGGCGCCGACGCGGATCCGGTTCCCGTCATCGCGGGCGCGGTGTTCGCCTTCCCGGAAGCCCTCGTTGACGGCCTCGATGATCTCTTCGAGGGTCAGCCCGGCTTCGAGGTGCTGCTCGGGCGCGTAGCGGACCTCGGCGTAGACGACCCCGTCTGCGGCCAGGTCCTCGGCGCACTCGGCGGCGACCCGGACGAGCGCCTCGCGGGTCTGCATCACGCCGACGGTGTGCGAGAACGTCTCCAGATAGCGTTCGAGGGAGCCGGAGTCGGCGGCCTCGTGGAACCAGGTGCCGAGCTTGGCCGGGTCCGAGTCCGGGAGGTGCTGGTAGCCGGTCTCGTGGGCGAGCTCCACGATGGTTCCGGGGCGGAGACCGCCGTCGAGGTGGTCGTGGAGCAGCACCTTCGGAGCGCGGCGGATCTGGTCCTGGTCCGGAGTGCTGGACGCTCGGGTCCTGGCGGCGGGGATGCTGAGGGTCGGGGCGTGGGAGGTTGGGCGCGTCATTTCCGTAATGTAACTCCTACGCGCGTAGAGCATGCGGATGATGCCGAATTTTGACCGCCTGGCCGGGTCGTGCACACCTGGCTTTCTGTCATGGTTACGCCATGGCTTCGCAAGCTTTGCCTGTGCGTGGTGCGCGGTTGGGCAAACAGGTGACTTCCGGCATCGTCCCGGCGGCCCGACGGGAGGCGAACGACACGGTCCGGGCGGCGGTGCTGCTGCTGCCTGCCGGTGACGCCCTGAGCACCCGTCGGCGCTCCCACGTGGCCGCTTCCGCGATGGTGCCCCTCGGGCGCGCGCTGATGCGCGCCGGGTGCGGCGAGGGGCTTGCCGCGCACGTCGTCCACTACCGCTTCCGGGGCTGGAACGGCGGCAACGCCCACCCCGTCGAGGACGCCGCCTGGGCGGTCGACGAGATCATCCGCCGCTACGGCGACGTGCCGGTCAGCCTGGTCGGCACCGACATGGGCGGGCGCGCGGCGCTGCGTGCCGCGGACCATCCGGCGGTCCACTCCGTGGTCGCGCTGGCGCCCTGGCTTCCGGAAGGCGCGGAACCCGAGCCCGTCAAGCAGCTGATAGGGCGTCAAGTGCTTATCGTGCACGGCACGAACGATCAGGATACGAATCCGGATCTGTCGTACCAGCTCGCCGAGCGGGCGAAGAAGGTCAACCGGGACGTGTGCCGCTTCGAGGTCCATTCGGACGGTCACGACCTGCACGACCACCGCGGCGAAGTCGCTGCTTTGGCCGCCGATTTCGTCCTCGGCTCGCTGCTCGGGCGTCACTTCGCCCGCCCCGTCAACGACGCGTTGGCGGCCCCACCGCCACTGGGTCTGCGGATGCCGCTCGCGGCGGGCTTCGGGCGGCGCCCACACGGCTGAGTTGCCCTCGCCGGGCTGGCCGGGGCGGCGCGGGCATTGCCTGCGCCGGGCGCGCCCGGGTGGTTTTCGTCCCGTCTGCAGGGGTTGCCGATCCGTCCTCAAACGCCGGACGGGCTCGATTTTGGTGCCCGGCGCCGGGGGTGGGGTGCGCTTGTGCGGTTCTTGGGTCGGTGGCGCCTCCGGGGTGACTCCTCGCCTGTGTGCCAGGACCCGGCGATCTATGCGCCATCGCCACCGGCACTTGGGCGACACAGTCTGCGGGGACACCCCTACACCGCCCCCTCCGGCCGTCACAGCGCCTTGCGGTGCGTGGTGTCCTGCGGTGCAGACCACGGCTTGGGGTGCGTTGGTTTTACGGTCTCCGCCCCGAGCGGCCGTCACCGGCCGGGAGGGGACGCGCCGGGGTGTGTCCCCGCAGGGGACGAGCGCATGCACCCCGGGCAAGCGTGCTGCGGACCCGCACGTGCGAGCCACGAGGAGATCACCCCACAGCGGCCTCGACCCCGGTCACAACATGGCGCTGGAGCGGCGGTGTCTGAGGTGGCGTTTGCGTGGCGGGCAGCGTGGCGGATGCGGTCGGGGATTCCCGTTCGTTGGTCCGTCCGGGTTTGCGCCCCCGACAGGTATGCGTTCGGGCGGGCGTTTCTGTTTTGCGCGTTTCATAGTCCTTGATGGCAGTTTCGGTGGTTTGATTCCGCAGGTCAGCAGGGTGCTCGGGCTGTCAGGATCGGGGTATGTCGATAGATCCCTTGCTGGTCAGAGCCCGTGGGCTGTGGGAGGACCTGGCCTCGGTGCCGGTGTCGTTCGCGCCGACGGGGGGTGTGAACGTGGTCGTCTCGCCGGAATCGGGGATGTGCCCTGTCGGCTGGGTCGGCGTGGTGGCCCTGGGAGGATCGGCGATCGTGACCGCGCCCAGCGAGCTTGCTGCCGTGATCGTTCGCGACGCGCTGGCGGCGCTGCCCGTGGAGGCCGTCGCCGATGCTGACGCAGTCCGCGAGGTGCTGTCGGTGACCGGAGTACTCGGCCCTGCGGCTTTGGCCTACGTGTCCCCAGATGAGTTCCGACCCGTGCAGCCTGGTGTGCTGACGCTGGAACAGTTGCCGGGCGAGCATTCGGACCTGCGGGCGCTGGAGAAGTTGGCGGGCGACGAGGACGCCGATGAGAGCGACCTGGCTCGGATCACTTCCCCCGCGTTCGTGGTTCGCGAGGGCGGTCAGGTGGTTGCCGCTGCTGGATACCGGGTCTGGCCGAGTCGGACCGCCCACATCGGCGTGCTGACCGCGCCTGCGTGGCGAGGGCGGGGGCTGGCCGGGGTGACAGGCTCCGGGGCGGTGACGCACGCGCTCGCGGCTGATCTACTGCCGCAGTGGCGGGCCCGGGTGCCCGCGTCCCGGCGGGTCGCGCTCGCGCTGGGCTTCCGGGAACTTGGCGCCCAGCTCAGCATCGAGATTGCGTAGGCGGGGTGTCCGCTGGGGCAGCGGGTGCGCCGTCTGCTCTCGATTGTGGCGGGAATCTTGTGGGCGTACTCAGCAGGCCCGGGTTGCCGGGTGAGGCTATGGCGTAGTGCGGAAAAGCGAGTTGAGTCGCCTGGCGTGGGCTGCGTGCCCCGGTCTCAGTCGTCAGCACAAGGCATCTGGACAATTACGGGGAAATTTTGACACGGTGAGGTGCGCCGGTCCAGTAATCGAACATGTGGCCGATGCCTTCTGGGGGTCCAGTCATGCCATCCGCTCGCCTCGCACCGGACGCCGCCGCCTTTTATGCCGCGCAGAGCGCTTTCTCCGATCCCAACGGCCTCGCCCCGCTTTACGCCGGCCTGCCGGATGATCCGGCTCAGCTCGCCCGCACAGCACGCGATCTGGTGGTCCACCGCCTGGAAGGTGAGCCGTTCCGCCATGTCATCCCGCAGGACCGCCTGCACAACGACGCCGAGACGCGCTACCTCGACGACATCTTGCGGATCATCATCGAGCGGGACGACGCCCCGCTGACGCAGCCGCGCGAGGTCGGTGACCGGTTCGTCGGCGTCTGCCGCGACTTTGCGCTGCTGCACTGCTCGTTCCTGCGCCACGCGGGCATACCAGCGCGCCTGCGGTCCGGCTTTGCCGCCTACTTGGGCTCGGACGGATTCCACGCCGACCACGTGGTCACCGAGTACTGGGACAACGAGCGGGGCTGGCTGCTCGCCGATCCGCAGCTGGCCGACCCGCTGGTCATCGACACGTGGAAGGTGGACTTCGACCCGATGGACGTGCCGCGCGACCGCTTTCTGGTCGCGGGCAAGGCGTGGCAGGCCATCCGAGCGGGCGATGCGGACCCGAAGACCTTCGGGCTCCACCTCCCGGAGGAGGGGCCATTGTTCGGGGAGTGGTTCGTGGCGCACGACATCCGGATCGACCTCGCGGCGCTGAACAAGGTGGAGACGCTGCTGTGGGACACCTGGGGGACGGGAGCGGGCGGCGACAGGGAGATGACGGACGCGATCTGTGAGCTGTACGACCAGGCCTCGCTGGTGGTGTGCGACGACGTTCCCTTCGATGCGGCGCGGAAGCTGTTCGCAGAGAACGAGGGGCTGCGGACGCCGAAGACGGTGCTGTCGTTGGCACCGTTCAACGGCCCGAGCGAAGTCACACTCCGGTGATACCGCAGGTGGCCGGCCATGGATTTCCGATCGACTGCCCACCTGCTGGGTGGCTGGCCTAAACGACGGAACGCTGACACTGGCCCGCAGTATCTCGATCGATTCACGTTGGTAGGGGCCCCGTCATTGTGATCACGCCAGTTCCTCGAACTCGCCTGCTTTGATGCCTCGGAGGAAAGTGCGGAGGGTGGTGGGGGCGGCGGTGACTATCGCGTCGGGGTCGTCGCTTTCGCGGAGGCGGATCGTGCCGTCGGGGGCGGTGGCGAGGTAGACGCATGCGGAGGCTTCTTGGCTGTGGGAGGACTTCTGCCAGTTGAGGATGGTCAAGACTGATCCCTTTCAGAGGTTTTGTGTGATGCGATGGATGAGGTCGCGCGAATCTTTCGGCGGTAGGGCTACCCGCTCCATGCGGTCCAGTGTCAGCCGGTACTTCTCCAACTGGGTGGGCGCGTCGAAGAACTCACTGCCGTGCGGGGTGTCGAGCTGCACGGTGTCCAGTTGGGGCACGGGGCCATAGAGGTACACCACGCCATCCCCTGTGCAGGGAAAGGACCTGTCGCCGAAGGGGATGACGACGATGGAGACGTTCTCCCGTTCGCTCATGCCGACGAGATGTTCAAGCTGCTTCCTGGCTGTGTCCGGGCCGCCGAACTGCATCCGGAGCGCTGCCTCGTGGATGATCGCCTTGTATGGCGTCGGATGTTCACCGTGAAGGACGGCCTGACGCTTCATCCGGTGCGACACGCGGTGCTCCACCTCGTATGCGGCGGGCGTCGGGACGATCCCGTCGAAGATCGCACGCGCGTGATCCGTGGTCTGGAGGAGTCCGGGGATGTTGATCAGGTGGACGACGCGCACCTCGGTGGCGTGGTGTTCGATCTCGGCGAGATCGAGCAGCCCCGCAGGCAGGATCTCCCGGTACTCCTCCCACCAGCCGCGCTTCCGGTCTTCCGCCATCGTCACGAGGGCATCGACCAGAGCATCGTCGGCACATGAGTAGTTGCGGGTCAGGGCCCGCACGCGGTCGGCGCTTACTCCGAAGCGGCTCGCCTCGATGTTGCTGATCTGCGTCTGGTTGGTCCCGAGGAGGCGGCCCGCTTCTGTTGACGACAGCCCCGCACGCTCGCGGAGCCTGCGGAGCTCGATCCCGAGCCGGAGCTGTCGGGCTGTCTGGTTGCCCCTGGCGGCCATCTGCGGTGTCTCCTCGTTCTGATTCGCGGAGCGTGGGCGTCACTCACACGAGTGGAAGCCTAATGACTTATGTAGATTCTCATAAGTCATTAGGTGGACCTGTCCTAGGGTGTGACTCAAGCCACTCAACGGCACTGTCATTGCCCCGGAAGCGCACCGCCCCGCCGACTGCAGCGGAGGAGCGGCATCGACACCGGATGCCGTCGCCGTCAGGTGATCCAACTTCGCCTTTCCGTAGGAGGTCCGCATGGACAACGTATTCCCCAACGCTTCCGGCCCCGATGAGTTCTGGTCGTACACGCTGCAACTTCCGCGGCAGGAGCGGGCCGTGCGTATCGCGCGGATGACGCTGCGGGCGGTGCTGGAGTCGTACGGAATGTGGTCCGGCCTCGGTGACCGGGCTGAGCTGCTGGTCAGCGAGCTGGTGACCAACGCCGTGCGGTATTCGGACGGCCCGGCGTGGCTGCGGCTGCGGAACCTGGAGAACCGGCTCAGGATCGGGGTGCTGGACACCAATCCCGCCATTCCGCCGCTGTTCGGCAACCGGGACAACCCGCAGGCGCCACCCGCCTGCCGGGCGGACGCGGCACGGGGGCGGGGGCTGCTGCTGGTGCTGCATTGCGCGGACAACTGGGGCGGGTATGTGTTGGGGGAGGAGCTGTTCGGGACGCGGGGGAAGTTGCTGTGGGTGGAGATCGTCCACCAGGGTGCTACCGGCGTCGCTGCCTGAGGTGCGGTTGAGGGCTCAGGCCTTGCCGGTCAGGGTCAGGACGAAGCTCTCGGCGTCCTTGTCGCCGGGCGGGAGGACTTTCAGTGGGGAGGCGGGCCAGACCACCGTCTCGCCGGTCCGGGGCATTTTGCCTGCGCCGGGCTTGCCCGGTGCGTTGCCTTCCCCAGTGCCGGGGTTGCCGCTTCGTCCTCAAGCGCCGGACGGGCTGGGTTTTGGTGCTCTGCGCCGGGGTTGGGGTGCGCTTTGTTCGGTGGGTGGGTCGGTGGCGCCTCCGGGGTGACTCTCCCCCAACCTTCGGCCGGGAGGTGCCCCCACGACTGTGTGCCAGGACCCGGCGTTCTTTGCGCCATCGCCACCGACATACGGCGACAAAGTCTGCGGGGACACCCCTGCACCGCCCCCTCCGGCCGTCACAGCGCCTCACGGTGGGTTGTGTCCCGCGGTCACCCCGGGGGTTGCCCGGCGCGCGGGGCGTTGGTTTTACGGTCTCCGCCACGAGCGGCCGTCACGCGCACGTCCGGCCGGGAGGGGACGCGCCGGGGTGTCCCCGCAGGGGACGAGCACATGCACCCCGGGCGCCTTTCCTGCGGACCCGCACGTGCGAGCCCCGAGGAGATCACCCCACAGCGGCCCCGACCCCCACCACGAAGTAGGCGTGCCGGCACGCACGACCACCCAGCCCGTCCGGCGTTTGAGGACGGAACCGGCAACCCCGGCAGAGGGGGCGGAACCGTGCTGGTCCGGCTGGACGGCGACAGTGGTCAGACGCCGATGGGGTGCCAGACGGTCTTGGTCTCCAGGAAGGCCGTCAGGCGGTCGGTGCCGGGGTCGGCGGACCAGTCCACAGCCTGTGGACGGAGGGTGCGCTTGAGGTTGTCGGCGGCGGCGATCTCCAGCTCCTTGGCGAGTTCGTCGCCGGCGCCGGTGAGGTCGATCGCGTTGACGTCCTGGTGGGCGGCGAGCGGCGCCGCGATCTCGGCGGTCCTGCCGGAGAGGATGTTGACGACCCCGCCGGGCAGGTCGGAGGTGGCGAGGACCTCGCCGAGCGAGAGTGCGGGCAGCGGGGCGTGCTCGGAGGCGATCACGACGGCCGTGTTGCCGGTGGCGATGACCGGGGCGATGACGGAGACCAGGCCCAGGAAGGACGACTCCTGGGGGGCCAGTACCGCCACGACGCCGGTCGGCTCGGGGGTGGAGAGGTTGAAGAACGGCCCCGCGACGGGGTTGGCGCCGCCCACGACCTGGCCGATCTTGTCGGTCCAGCCCGCGTACCAGACCCAGCGGTCGATCGCGGCGTCCACGACGATGGCGGCCTTGGACTTGGACAGCCCGTCGGCGTCGGCCACCTCGCGGACGAACTGCTCGCGGCGGCCCTCCAGCATCTCCGCGACGCGGTAGAGGATCTGCCCCCGGTTGTACGCGGTGGCACCCGACCAGCCGCCGAACGCCTTGCGGGCGGCGACGACCGCGTCACGGGCGTCCTTGCGGGAGGAGAGCGGCGCGTTGGCGAGCCAGCGCTCCTTGGAGTCGGTCACCTCGTACACCCGTCCGCTCTCGCTGCGCGGGAACTTGCCCCCGACGTACAGCTTGTAGGTCTTGAAGACGGTCAGCCGTGTCACTTCGGATTTATCGGACATCTAGGTACGCCTCCAGACCGTGACGGCCGCCCTCGCGGCCGAAGCCCGACTCCTTGTAGCCGCCGAACGGCGAGGTCGGGTCGAACTTGTTGAACGTGTTGGCCCAAACGACGCCCGCCCGGAGCTGGTTCGCCACGGACAGGATCCGCGAGCCCTTCTCCGTCCAGATGCCCGCGGACAGGCCGTACTGCGTGTTGTTGGCCTTCTCCACCGCTTCGGCGGGCGTACGGAAGGTCAGTACGGACAGCACCGGCCCGAAGATCTCCTCGCGGGCGATCCGGTGTGCCTGCGTGACATTGGTGAACAGCGTCGGCCGGAACCAGTAACCCGCCGACGGCAGTTCGCAGGACGGCGCCCAGCGCTCGGCGCCCTCTGCCTCGCCGGCTTCCGCCAGGGTGGTGATACGGGCCAGCTGTTCGGCGGAGTTGATCGCGCCGATGTCCGTGTTCTTGTCCAGCGGGTCGCCGACGCGCAGGGTCTCCATCCGGCGCTTCAGTGAGCTCAGGACCTCTTCCGCGACCGATTCCTGGACCAGGAGGCGGGAGCCGGCGCAGCAGACATGGCCCTGGTTGAAGAAGATGCCGTTGACGATGCCCTCGACGGCCTGGTCGATCGGCGCGTCGTCGAACACGATGTTCGCCGCCTTGCCGCCCAGTTCGAGGGTGATTTTTTTTGTCGTACCCGCGACCGAGCGGGCGATCGCCTTGCCGACCTCGGTGGAGCCGGTGAAGGCCACCTTGTTGATGCCGGGGTGCTCCACGAGCGCCGCGCCCGTCGAGCCGTCGCCGGTGATGATGTTGACGACGCCCTTGGGGAGTCCGGCCTGGCGGACGACGTCCGCGAAGAAGAGGGCGGAGAGCGGGGTCGTCTCGGCGGGCTTCAGGACCACCGTGTTGCCGGCGGCGAGGGCGGGAGCGATCTTCCAGGCGAGCATGAGGAGCGGGAAGTTCCACGGGATGATCTGGCCGGCGACGCCGAGGGGCTTCGGGTCCGGGCCGTAGCCCGCGTACCGGAGCTTGTCGGCCCAGCCCGCGTAGTAGAAGAAGTGCGCGGCGACGAGCGGCAGGTCGACGTCGCGGGTCTCGCGGATCGGCTTGCCGTTGTCCAGGGATTCCAGGACGGCGAATTCGCGCGAGCGCTCCTGGATGATGCGGGCGATACGGAACAGGTACTTGCCGCGCTCCGCGCCGGGTAGGGCGGACCAGGAGGTGAAGGCCTTGCGGGCGGCCTTGACGGCCCGGTCGACGTCCTCGGCGCCTGCCTGGGCGACCTCGGAGAGGACCTCTTCGGAGGAAGGGCTTACGGTCTTGAAGACCTTGCCGTCGGCCGCCTCGGCGAACTCGCCGTCGATGAAGAGCCCGTAGGAGGGGGCGATGTCCACTACGGCGCGGGATTCCGGCGCCGGGGCGTAGGCGAAGGTTTTGGCTGGTGTGGTTGCCATGGGGATCAGTCCACCGTCACGTAGTCGGGACCGGAGTAGCGGCCGGTGCTCAGCTTCTGGCGCTGCATCAGCAGGTCGTTGAGGAGCGACGAGGCGCCGAAGCGGAACCAGTGCGGGTCCAGCCACTCCTCGCCGACGGTCTCGTTGACCGTGACCAGGTACTTGATCGCGTCCTTGGTGGTGCGGATGCCCCCGGCGGGCTTCACCCCGACCTTGACGCCGACGCTCTCGCGGAAATCGCGGACGGCCTCGAGCATCAGGAGGGTGTTGGGGAGAGTGGCGTTGACCGCGACCTTGCCGGTGGAGGTCTTGATGAAGTCGGCGCCCGCGAGCATGGCCAGCCATGAGGCGCGGCGGATGTTGTCGTACGTCGACAGCTCGCCGTTCTCGAAGATCACCTTGAGGTGGGCGGCGGTCCCGTCGGGGCGTACGCAGGCCAGCTTGACGGCCTTGATCTCCTCGAAGACGCTGAGATACCGGCCGGACAGGAACGCGCCCCGGTCGATCACCATGTCGATCTCGTCCGCCCCCGCGGCCACCGCGTCGGCGGTGTCCGCGAGCTTCACCGGAAGCGAGGCGCGGCCCGCCGGGAAGGCGGTGGCGACCGATGCGACGCTGATCGCCGTGCCCTGGAGGGCTTCCTTCGCGGTCTTCACCATGTCCGGGTACACGCAGATCGCCGCCACGTGCGGTGTGCCGCGGTCGGTCGGGTCCGGGTGGATGCCCTTGGCGCACAGCGCCCGGACCTTGCCCGGGGTGTCCGCGCCTTCGAGCGTGGTCAGGTCGATCATGGAGATCGCGAGGTCGATGGCGTACGCCTTCGCCGTGGTCTTGATCGAACGGCTGCTGAGCATGGCGGCGCGGGCCTCGAGGCCTACGGCGTCGACACCGGGCAGCCCGTGCAGGAAGCGGCGCAGTGCGCTGTCGGACGAGGTCACGTCCGCCATGGGCGCCAGCCGGGCCGCAGCGTCGGGGCTGAAAGCGGGTACTGGGGGCAGAGACTGCATGGTCACCAGCTCAGCATATCTACGCGCGTAGCAGCCTGTCACCAGGGTGGCGGCGTCCGATGCGGTACCGCAACCTTCCGGTGCGCCGGACGTTGCACCCGTCAGGCACAATCGGATCTCATGACGAGCCCGAGCCCCGAGAGTCCCGCCACCGCCTACGCAGAGCGCTCCTACCGCTCGTCGTCCGGCATCGCCAGTGGTGTGCTGCTGCTCGCGCTCGGCGCCTGGCTCGGCGGCGACGCCATCGTCGGCGGCACCGGCCGGGTCCCGTGGCTCTCACTCGCCGGGCTGCTGCTCGCGGTGCCCCTTGTTGTCGCCTTCACCCTGCGCCCGGCCGTCTTCGCCGGCGACGACCGGCTCCGGGTGCGGAATCCGTTCCGTACGATCACCGTGCCGTGGGCCGCCGTCGAGACCGTCCGTGCCGGGTACTCCACCGAGCTGCTGGCCGGCGGCCGCAAATACCAGCTCTGGGCGCTGCCGGTCTCCCTACGGGCCCGCAAGCGCGTCGCCCGGCAGGCGTCGCGCTCCACTGCCGTGGGGGACCCCGCGCTCGGTGGCGGGGGCGCTGCTGACCGGGCCGCGCGGGCCTGGTCCGACCAGGCGGTCGAGGAGCTGCGCGATCTCGCGGAGAAGAACGCCTCGCGAGAGGGCGCGCAGGGGGAAGTTGTCGTGCGATGGGTCTGGGAGGTTGTCGCGCCGGCTGCGGCGGGCGCGGTTGTGCTGGCGATTCTGCTTGCCGTTTGAGGGTGCCGTCCCCCCTCGCTGCGCCCTGGCGCCCAGCGTAGTTGATCACTCATTCACAGTAGTTTCGCCGTACCTGTCATCTACTGCTCTGCGGGGCTGTGACCTGGGCTTCTGTGGCGAGAGCTCATGATGTGGAGGGGTTTGGCGGGGGCCGTGCCGGTTGGACGCGGTTGCGCGCCGACTCGGCAGGAGGCTCGCTGTAGTCACAGAGCGCGCTGTGTTGGATTCACAGCGTGCGCTGCGGCCTGCCGGATCAGGTACGGCCCCCTCTCCAGTAGTCATTCACAGGAGCAGCGCAGAAATGATTTCTCTCAAGCGTTACGGATCCGCTGTCGCCACCGCGGCGGCATTCGCCGTCGTGGCCATAGCCCCGGCCGCCACCGCCGCCACCGCCGAAGCGCAGTCGCCCGTTGCCCACCAGGTCCGCACGGGTCCGGTGAACGGAACCTGTGCGACGCTGACCGCTCAGCTGAACACTCAACTGAGCGTCGCCACAGCAGCGCTGGCCGCAGCGCCGCCCAATGTCGCGGCAGCACAGACTGCCGTCAGCGCGGCGCAGGCCACGCTCGTACAGCTGCAGGTCGCGAGGTGCCTGCCGGAAACACCCCCCGTGCCGCCGACCTGCGCCGCTGTGGCAGCGCAGCTGGCGACGAACCTCCAGGCTCTCAACGCCGCGCTGGCCGGCACCAACCCGCTTGTCATCGATGCCGCGGTCAACGCGGTAATCAACACGGCCGCCCAACTCAGGGTCTGCCTCTCGTAGTCCTGCCCGGTCCGAGCGGTGGAGAGTGCCGCGCCACATGAGTGATCCGATTGTTTCTGTGGCGCGGTACGTCGGGGTCGATGCTGAGCCGCTACGGAATCCGGCGGATTCTGCCGTGCCTCGAGACGCCTCGGAGTGTCCGGTTCTCCGGTGCGACGCGCATCAGGGACGCGATCGCCGGCTACCTCGACGCGGTGTGCGGCAATCCGCAGAACGGAATGGTTGCGTCCCTTGCCTTCTCTAGATCCTCGCGCATCAATAGGCGGCGGATGTGACGGTCCGTCAGGTAGGCCGTCACCTGTGGAAGGGACACCATGAGAGGCACCAGAAGCAGGAGCTTAGCCGCCGGCACCATCGCGGCCACCGCGATGCTGGCGGGGGCGGTAGCGCTCGCGCCGGGGGCGGGGGCAGTGACGCCGACGACCGCCACGGCGACGTACAACTGTGGCATTTGGGGCACCGGTACGACCACGCTCACCGTGGTGCAGAACGGCACGGCGGCGACGGTCCAGGTCACGTCGTCGGCGTTCACCGCGCCGCTCGACATATCGGCGAACTCGATCACATCGACGCTGAACCTCACACTGAACGGCGGGTCGACGCAGACGACGTTCACCGGCACGATCAATCCGGCCGTCGCGACCGGGTCTCCGGTGACAGTGGGCCCGCTCCCCGGGACGGTGGCCTCGGGCGACAGCCTGGACTCGTTCACCGCCGGCACCGCGTACTCGCTGCGCATCGTGATCTTCGGTGTCACGGTCGACTGCAAGGCGACGACCGCGCAGACACCCGGGCCGTTCGTCTTCTCCTGACGGCAGCCCACGACCGCGCCCGCCGCAATGGCGGGCGCGGTTCCGGTTACTGGATGCCGGCGGCGGCCGCGAGGTCGGCCTTGAGGGCGGCGAGGACCGTGGCGGCGATCGCGCGGGTGGCCGGGAGGTTCTCGGCGGCGGGGACGGGGATGACGACTTCGAGGTAGCACTTGAGCTTGGGCTCGGTGCCGCTGGGGCGGACGATCACACGGGCGGCCTCGATGTTGCCGTCACCGGCGAGGTGGTAGCGGAGGCCGTCGGTGGGGGGCAGTTCCTCGGTGCCCTTGCTGAGGTCCTCGGCGAGGGTGACGGCCAGCCCGGCGAGGGCGGCCGGGGGGTAGTCGCGGAGGCGGTTCATGGCGTCGGCGATGAGGGACGGGTCGGCGACGCGGACGGAGAGCTGGTCGGTGGCGTGCAGCCCGTGGCGGAGGGCGATCTCGTCGAGCAGGCCGGTGAGGGTGCGGCCGCCGTCCGCTTTGAGGACGGCGGCGAGCTCGGCGATGAGGAGGGCGGCGGTGATGCCGTCCTTGTCGCGTACGCCCTGGGGGTCGACGCAGTAGCCGAGGGCCTCTTCGTAGCCGTAGCGCAGTCCGTGGACGCGGGCGATCCATTTGAAGCCGGTGAGGGTGTCGGCGTAGTCCAGGCCGGCGGCCTCGGCGATCCGCGACAGCAGCGAGGAGGAGACGATGCTGGCCGCGAAGGTGCCGCCGGCACGCTTGTCGCGGACCAGGTGTTCGGCGAGGAGGGCGCCGACCTCGTCGCCCCGCAGCATGCGCCAGCCGCTGTCGGCGGCGCGGTCCGGGACGGCCACGGCGCAGCGGTCGGCGTCGGGGTCGTTGGCGATGACGAGGTCAGGGTGGTGCGCGTCGGCGGCCTTGAAGGCCAGGTCCATCGCCCCGGGTTCCTCGGGGTTGGGGAAGGCGACGGTGGGGAAGTCGGGGTCGGGCTCGGCCTGCTCGCGGACGACGGCCGGGGCGGGGAAGCCCGCACGGGCGAAGGCGGCGGCGAGGGTGTCGCGGCCGACGCCGTGCAAGGGGGTGTAGACGACCGATACGTCCCGGGGGGAGGCCGGGGACACGACGGCCGCCGCGCGGGTGAGGTAGGCGTCGAGGAGATCCTCGCCGAGTACGTCCCAGCCGCTGCGAACCAGGGGTACGTCCGCGAGCGCGCCGATCGCCGCGATCCCGGCGGCGATCTCCGCGTCGGCGGGCGGCACGATCTGGGAGCCGTCGCCGAGGTAGACCTTGTAGCCGTTGTCGCGGGGAGGATTGTGGCTGGCGGTGACCATCACTCCCGCGACCGCGCCCAGATGGCGGATGGCGAACGCCAGCACGGGTGTCGGCAGCGGCCGGGGGAGTACCGCCGCCCGCAGCCCGGCGGCGATCATGACGGCGGCGGTGTCGCGGGCGAAGTCGTACGACTTGTGGCGCGCGTCGTAGCCGATGACCACCAGCCCGGTGCCCTCGCCCCGCGCCTTCAGGTACGCCGCCAGCCCCGCCGCCGCCCGGATCACCACCGCGCGGTTCATCCGCATCGGCCCCGCGCCCAGTTCCCCCCGCAGCCCCGCCGTCCCGAACTGCAGCGTCCCCGCGAACCGCTCCGCCAGCTCCTGCTCTGCGGCGGCGTCCGGGCCCGAATCCAGCAGTGCCCGCAGCTCGGCACGGGTCTCCGGATCCGGGTCCTCGGCCAGCCAGGCGCGGGCCTTGTCGCTTGCGCTTGCCACGGGATTCTCCTGCGGGTGTGGGGATACGGGTACGGGGGGTGGGGGCGTGCGGGGGAGAGGAAAGGGTGCCGGTCCGTCTACCCGGTTGCCGCGCTCCGCAATCAGCTGTCAGAGGCGGTTCAGGACGCGGGCGAGGAGGCTGCCCATCCGTGCGGCGGAGTCGCGGCCCGCTTCGAGGACCTCTTCGTGGTTGAGCGGTTCGCCGGTCATTCCGGCGGCGAGGTTGGTGACCAGGGAGATCCCTAGCACTTCGGCGCCCGCCTCGCGGGCGGCGATCGCCTCCAGCGTGGTGGACATGCCGACCAGGTCGCCGCCGATCGCCCGGGCCATGCCGATCTCGGCCGGGGTCTCGTAGTGCGGGCCGCGGAACTGGACGTACACGCCCTCCTCCAGCGTCTCGTCGACCTCTTTGCACAGTGCGCGCAGGCGCGGGGAGTACAGGTCCGTGAGGTCGACGAAGTTCGCCCCGATGATGGGGGAGGTCGCGGTGAGATTGATGTGGTCACTGATCAGCACCGGCTGGCCGGGGCGCATGCCGTGGCGCACGCCGCCGCAGCCGTTGGTCAGGACCACGGTCTTGCAACCGGCGGCGACGGCGGTCCGTACGCCGTGTACGACGGTCGCGACACCTTTGCCTTCGTAGAGGTGGTTACGGCCCAGGAAGATCAGCGCGCGGATGCTGCCGATCCGTACCGAGCGCACCATGCCCGAATGGCCTGCCACGGCGGGTGCCGGGAAACCCGGCAGATCGGTGATGGGGAACTCGGCCTCGGCCGCCCCTAGCTCGTCGGCGGCGGGGACCCACCCGGAGCCCATCACCAGGGCCACGTCGTGGGTCTCTGCACCGGTCAGCTCTCGCAGGCGTGCCGCCGCGGCCTCTGCGGCCGTGAGCGGGTCGTCCTGCGGGGCGCCGGTGTTGTCGGGGGTTGCGGAAGCGTTCACTGCATGAGCGTAACGGGTAAGTTCCTACGCGCGTAGACGTCCGAAGGGCAGGATGCAGGTTTTTCGTAGGTTCCGCCGGTTGACGGCACGCCGGCGAGACGCCGGCGGCACGTCGGCCGCAGGCCGTCTGCCGGCGTGCGGCGGCAGACGGACCGGGCGGAGCGAACCCGGCCGGTCCGGCCGGCGTCAGCAGGGCCGCTTGCGGAGCTCCATGACGTAGTCGTGCGGGGCCCCCGCCGACTCGGCGGCGTCCGCGATCTCGCCGAGATAGCGGGCGGAGGGCAGGCCGCCCTCGTAGTCGTTGAGCACATACACCCAGGCGGGGATGTCGCCGTCGAGGGTGTGGACGCGCAGCTGGACGCGCCGGTAGATGCCGAGGGGGACGCCTTCCCAGCCGTCGAGGCGTTCCTCGTCGATCGGGGCGATGTCGTAGAGGCCGATGAAGACCTGGTGGAGGGGGTCCTCGACAAGGGTCGCGAGCGCGCCCTCCCAGCCCATGTGCTCGCCGCCGAAGGTGAGCCGCCAGCCGTCGAGCCAGCCGGTGCCGCGCAGGGGGGAGTGCGGGGCGCGGCGGGTCATGAGCCGCGGGTCGAGGTTGCCGGCATAGGCGGCGTAGAGCGACATGGTCACGAGGGTACGGGAGAGGTGTGCGCCCCCTGTAAGTGATCAGTTGGCGCGTGCGGGACAATGGGGTACGTGACTCGGATCGTGATCATTGGTGGCGGACCCGGCGGGTATGAAGCGGCACTGGTAGCGGCGCAGCTCGGCGCGGAGGTAACTGTCGTGGACTGCGACGGTCTGGGCGGGGCGTCGGTGCTGACCGACTGCGTCCCGTCGAAGACGTTGATTGCCACGGCGGAGGTGATGACCACCTTCGACTCCTCGTACGAGGAGCTGGGCATCATTGTGGCTGACGACACACCACCGCTGGAGCAGGCGGCCCGGGTGGTGGGTGTGGACCTGGGCAAGGTCAACCGGCGGGTGAAGCGGCTGGCGCTGGCGCAGTCGCACGACATCACGGCATCCGTCACCCGTGCGGGGGCCAGGGTGATGCGCGGCCGGGGGCGGCTGAAGGGCCAGCAGAGCATCGACGGCTCGCGGCGTGTGGTGGTCGAGGCGGCGGACGGCACGAGCGAGACGCTGACTGCCGACGCGGTGCTGATCGCGACCGGGGCGCAGCCCCGGGAGATCCCGGACGCGCTGCCGGACGGCGAGCGGATCCTGAACTGGACGCAGGTGTACGACCTGGATGAGCTCCCGGAGGAGCTCATCGTGGTCGGATCGGGTGTGACGGGCGCCGAGTTCGCGGGTGCCTACCAGGCGCTGGGGTCGAAGGTGACGCTGGTGTCGTCCCGGGACCGGGTGCTGCCGGGTGAGGACCCGGACGCCGCCGCGGTGCTGGAGGACGTGTTCCGGCGGCGCGGGATGAATGTGCTGGCGCGCTCGCGTGCCGTTTCCGCGAAGCGGGTTCCTGGGCCGTTCACCACGGAGGGACCCTCCTCGCCGAAGGCGGGCGAGGAGGGACGGGCCGGGGACAGGGTCGAGGTGACGCTGGCCGACGGCCGGGTGATCACGGGCAGCCACTGCCTGATGGCGGTCGGCGCGATCCCGAACACGGTGGACATGGGCCTGGAGGAGTCCGGGGTCAAGCTGAAGGAGTCGGGCCACATCTGGACCGACAAGGTGTCCCGGACCAGCGCCCCCGGCGTCTACGCGGCAGGTGATGTCACCGGGATATTCGCGCTGGCGTCGGTCGCGGCGATGCAGGGCCGGATCGCGATGTACCACTTCCTGGGTGACGCGGTGGCTCCGCTGAATCTGAAGACGGTGTCGTCGAACGTCTTCACCGACCCGGAGATCGCGACGGTCGGCTACAGCCAGGCGGACGTGGACAGCGGCCGGATCGACGCCCGCGCCGTGAAGCTGCCGTTGCTGCGCAACCCGCGCGCCAAGATGCTGGGAATCCGGGACGGCTTCGTGAAGCTCTTCTGCCGTCCGGGCACCGGCATAGTGGTCGGCGGTGTGGTGGTCGCGCCGCGGGCGAGCGAGCTGATCCACCCGATCTCGATCGCGGTGGACAACAATCTGACGGTGGAACAGATCGCGAACGCGTTCACGGTGTATCCGTCGCTGTCGGGCTCGATCGCCGAGGTGGCACGGCAGTTGCACACCCGTAAGACCAACGCCGAGTAGCGGCGGGCCCAGGGCGCGTTCGGGCGTACGTTCGGTGGGACGTATAGCACTCTCCGTCCGAGTTCGCGAACAACTTCTGTTAATCGGTGCAAACAGCTGAAAGCAGACGACTGTTGGCGTTACTGTCAGTTTCGTGTTCGCAGCAGAACGTCGCCAACTGATCCTCGAAATGGTGCGTGCCAACGGAGCGGTGTCACTCCGTGAGCTCGCCCGCGTCGTCCAGACCTCCGAAGTGACCGTACGGCGGGACGTGCGGGCGCTCGAGGCAGAAGGACTGCTCGACCGCCGGCATGGCGGTGCGGTGCTGCCGGGAGGCTTTACCAGGGAGTCCGGCTTCCCGCAGAAATCCCATCTAGCGACCGCGGAGAAGACGGCGATCGCCGATCTCGCGGCAGGTCTTGTCCAGGAGGGCGAGGCCATTGTGGTCGGCGCCGGGACCACCACCCAGGAGCTGGCCCGCCGGCTCGCGCGGGTCCCGGGACTGACCGTTGTCACCAACTCCCTGCTGGTGGCACAGGCATTGGCGCACGCCAACCGGGTCGAGGTCGTGATGACCGGCGGCACCTTGCGCGGCTCCAACTACGCCCTGGTCGGCAGCGGTGCAGAGCAGTCCCTGCAGGGGCTGCGGGTGTCGCGGGCCTTCATCTCCGGCGCCGGGCTCACCGCCGAACGGGGCCTGTCGACCTCCAACATGCTCTCGGCGAGCGTCGACCGGGCGCTGGTCGAGGCCGCGGCGGAGGTCGTGGTGCTGGCCGACCACACCAAGCTGGGTACGGACACGATGTTCCAGACCGTGCCCACGGATGTGATCACCCACCTGGTGACGGACGAGCCACCGCTCGCCGACGACCGGTCGGCGACCGAGCTCCAGGCGCTCGCCGACCGGGGTGTCCAGGTCACCGTCGCTTCACTCAATGGAGTGGAGAATCTCCAGGCCTCCGGGGGTGGTGGCGGCCGTCGTCGGGACCTGTCTCCGCCGCTGCCGGTACCACGCCGTCATCCGCATCCGGGGCAGCCCGGCGGCGGGATGCCGGGCGGGCCGTTGCGCAGCGCACAGCTGTCCGGGGAGGCGTCGGCGGCCAGGATCGCGGATCTGGCGCCCCGTCGGCGTTAGCGCCGGTCCCGTCGCGTCAGCGCCAGCCGTCCGGGGCTCCTTCCGGGGCTCTCGTACGCATACCTTCCACGGCGAGCGTCAGCAGGCGGTCGAAGAGCTCCGGGTCGTCCGGGGTCTGTTCGGCCGCCAACACCAAGGCGTTCGTGAGCCTCAGCAGGTCGCCGATGGCGGCATCCTTCCGCACCTCGCCGGCCTGCTGGGCGCGCTCCAGCAGCTTGCCGCCCGATCTGCGCATCGGTCCCTTGCAGTTGGGCATCTTGGCCTCCGGCGACGCCATGATCGCCGCCGCCAGCCCGCGGTATGTAGTGGAATGGCGGGCGGACGCGCGCAGCCATTCGACGAGCGCCCGGGTGGGTGACTCGGCCGTCTCGATCAGTTCGTCCGCGTGGGCCTCCAGGGCGTGCACCTCCTTTTCGAAGACCGCGTTCATCAGCGCGTACCGGTCCGGGAAATGGCGGTAGAGGGTGCCGATGCCGACGCCCGCATGGCGTGCGATGTCCTCCAGCGACGCGTCGGTGCCGTGCACGAAGAACTCCTGGTGCGCCTTCTCCAGCAGCCGTTCGTAGTTGCGCCGTGCGTCGGCCCGCATCGGCCGGCCCTGGGTCGCCGTCATGCCCAACCGCCTTACCTCGTGTCCTCCGGAATCCCATTGTAGAACCGGAGGCTTCCTCCGTATGCTTGCCGGAGGCACCCTCCGTTTATTTTCATGCCTCTGGAGGCTTACGTCCCATGTCCTCGTCCATGTCCACGCACACCTCCCTCACCGACCGGGCGCCGCTGACCCCGCGTCACCGGCCCTTACGACGTGGTGCTCGATTGAGGTCGGGCTGTGCTGGCCTGGCGGGTTGGCTGGTGGTTGATTACCGCATGGCCGCGCGGTCGGAGACCAGGCCGGCGATGGCTTGGTAGGTCTGGTCGAAGT
>NZ_SUMC01000102.1 GCF_005047355.1 Actinacidiphila oryziradicis | reverse complement strand
GACAGCCGGCACGTCGCGACTGTTCACCAACTCCCGCAACTCAGCGGTCTGTTCCACAGAGAGCTCCATGCCAGAACCAACGAGCCCCATCGATCAAAGTAACGACTGCAGGATCACGAGACACTAGGTAGCCGCGCAGGAACAAGCCGAGTTCGCGCGGGCAGACATCGAACCCCGCATCCTCTACCTCCGAGATTCGGACGCCAGGCGTATTCAACGCTCGAAGATCCGAATCCGTCTACGGTGATTGCGCCAACCTTTTCGCTGCGGGCGACGAACAGGCGCGAACGGGTAGCTCCGTCTGGATTTCTCTCCGAGATGGGTGTGAATCTTCCCACCACGGGAGTCGCAGCAAAGAACCATGGAGAAGAAAGCGGTTCGAGAAGTTTGATGAAAGATATCCTGATTGGTTGCATGGAGGCGACTCTCGCCGTGATCGGCAGCCAGATCGGCTGTCCCAAAGGTCGTCGCAGAAGGACTCGCTCATGGTGTCCGATTGCTGCAAATAGCGTCGTTGTGGAACTATGGGACAACTCATGCATTGATGATCTGTCAGCATCAAGCGGGACGCTGCCGTTGTGGAGCGTACGGAGGAATCGGAAATAAATCCAACAGTTCGCTGAAGTGATCTGGCCAACTGCGCCGGCGGCGCGTCAAGCCTGGCATGCATCCGCAAGACGAGGCGTCCGCCGCTCCTTCAGGTCTCCCTGCGCGGCATGACTCACGCGCGAAGAGGACGCCCGCCGCTGAGGGTGGGTGCCTGCCCGTGTAACGGGCTCTCAGCTGGTGCAGCCTCAAGGTGCACTACTCCGTAGACGGCACCTGGCCTGCGCAAATGCGGTGAGCGTTCCCAGACCACCCTCGATGCGTTCCGGAGGCTCTACGTGTCCCTGCCCTGACCTGCGGCAACTGACTTCCGCGCAAGCCCCACTGAGGCGGGGCTTGTGCGAAACCTTGCACGAAACTCGATAACAGAGCGTGCCCAGGTCTCCCGACGAAGCCATGAGCGTCTTGACCAGGAGGCTGCGGTGTGTGGGTGCGGGAGGCCCCCGCGTGACACAACGCAACGCCCGCTCCGGACGCTCGATCCACAGAGTACCGGATCGAGACTGGGGCGGGCGCTGCGGTTGCGCTGGATGGAGGGCGGGGTCAGCCTGTGGGCTGGAGAAGGGTGCCGGCCTGGTGCAGTGCGCGGCTGGTCGAGTTCTGTGCGAGGACGAAGCCGAGGGTGAGCAGCTGCTGGGCTTCAACCCCGTAGGAGATGAGTCGTCCGTTCCACAGCGAGGCGTCGAGTCGCGCGTGCAGGAAGCGTGGCCCGCCACCCCCAAGCCCACCGATCCCAGCAGCATTTCCGTGAGCTCACCGCGCCCATGGGAGCCGACGACCAGCGCGAAGGCGCTGCGGCCCTCGTAGACCAGGGCTTCGACCGGTTCCTCGGCCAGCAGGTCACGGGAGACCTTCACATCGGGACGGCGCCGGGCGGCCCGCTCCTCGGCCACCCCGAGGATGTTCTCGGCCATCGCCCGGCCCGCCGAGGGCTCCGTGTCCATCGATCGGGCGAAACCCTCGTACCGCTCCCACAGGGACGCGTAGACGATCCGCAGGACGCGGTTGTGGAGCGCCGCCTCCTCCACCGCCCAGTCCACTGCTTGCAAGGAGGCGTCCGATCCGTCCACGCCCACGACTACGGGAAACTCCATCGTTCCCACCACCTCTCAGGGGACGCCTACGGCGTCCGATGGCACGTCGGGGGCGATGCGCACGCGCCGATCGCGAGTACCGTCCATGCTGTGGCGGGTTCTGTTCCAGGTCAGGCGCCGCCGCGCACCGGACCTTCCGGACATCCCGGTTGCCCGCCACAGCGCCACGCGCCGACCGATGTCACTTCCAGGACATCACCGCACGTGCCGTCCCGCCAGGCGTGGCACGCCAGGTCCGGGGCCGCTGGCGGACGCACGGGGCCGCACCCGGAACATGCCCGGAAGGCATGTGCCCCCGGTCGACCGGGCCGTCGCCGTCGGGCAGGACGGCGGTGACCTCACCGTCCCGGCTGCCAACGTCCAGGGAGCGGCCCACGCCTCAATATCCGCAGGTGGGTACGGGGCGTGGCCGCCGGGCATTTGGGGGGTAGCCCGCCTGCCGCGCCGGGCTCGATGTCCGTCGGAAGGGATAAGAAGCTGTGCTCCCTCCCGACGCGCGGCGGATATGAGGGTGCCCTGGAAATCGGCGGGGATCGCCTTGTCCTCGAACGGATACCAGCTGGTGTGCCGACGGCGAATCACGGAGTACCGGGCCATGACGTCGGGGGTGGGATGTGCGATGTCGGCCGGCACATCACGCTTGAGGATGTGCGAATCGGGTGGGCAAGGGGCCGCCCCGCGCGCGGTCCGCCGGACAGGCGCACAGTGGAAGTGGCCCCCGGAAAAGAACTCTCTTCGCGAACTCGCCGCCGCCGCTTCCTGCGAGAGGACCAGGGATGAAGCAGCACCGATGCGTCGGGGATCTGATGACCAGACCAGTTGTCCACGTGCAACGCGGCACCGTCTTCAAGGAGATCGCCCATCTGCTCGCCGAGTACGACATCACCGCCGTTCCCGTCGTGGACGAGGACGAACGGCCGGTGGGAGTGGTGTCCGAGGCCGATCTGCTGCGTAAGGAGGCGGGTCTGCCGGACTCGGCGGCCCTGCTGCCCGCCCCGTCCGACCGGCCCGGTGACCACGCCAAGGCCCAGGCCACGACCGCCGAAGGGCTGATGACCAGCCCGGCTGTGGTCGCCCGCCCCGAGTGGACGGTCGTGGAGGCCGCCCGGGTGATGGAGAAGCACCGGGTCAAGCGGCTGCCGGTGGTGGACGAGGCCGAGCGGCTTATAGGCCTCGTCAGCCGCAGCGACCTGCTGCGCGTGTTCCTGCGCCGGGACCACGCCATCCGGGAGGAAATCCTGGAGGACGTCCTCACCCGCACCCTGGGACTGGCCCCCTCCGCGGTCACCGTCGAGGTCACCGACGGGTGCGTCACCCTGAGCGGCACCGTCGAGCACAGAAGCGTCATCCCCGTCGCTGTGCGCCTGTGCCGGGGCGTGGACGGCGTGGTCGACGTCTCGGAGCGCCTGGGCCATAACACCGACGACACCGGCGGCTGAGACCGGCCGGCGGTGCACGGAGGTGGCTCACGTCGTCCGCGTGGAGGCGGCACTCGGTCCGGTTCGCCGGCGCCTATGGGACGCCAATCACACCCGAGGCCTTTCGCGCGGTCTGGTGTTGGCGAGGTGACTGGCTCCCGGGAACTCCCTCCCCAATCCGGCTGCTGCCGCGCCGCGTACGCTGGCTGCGCCGACCCGCCGGGCGCGCACCTATGTCCGGGTAGCTCCCGCGTCGCTGCCCGACGGCTGGGCGCCTGGAACCGCGCCCGGCTCGGCAGGGGCGGCCGGATGGGGACGGCCGTGGAACTGTTGAAGTACCGGCTCGGGGCGTGCAGCACGTTCGCGCCATCAGGCGAGGCGAAGGAGGCGCGATGAATCTGCCGGTGGTAGCGGGGATCGACGGCTCCGCACGCAGCCTGGCAGCGGCCGACTGGGCTGCCCGGGAAGCGGCGCTTCGCCGGGCGCCGCTGCGGCTGGTGCACGCCGCACCGTCAGCGCCCGGTCCGGTCATGCCGGTGACTGCCGCGGAGGTGTGGCAACAAGTCGGCGAAGAGGTACTCCGGCATGCGGTCGCCGACCTCGGTGAGCGGTACCCGGACCTGGTCGTACGAGGCGAGCAGGTGTCCGGGCGTCCGGCCGACACTCTGCTGTCGGCTGCGGCGAACGCCAGGCTGCTGGTCGTCGGAGCCCGGGGCACGGGCGGTTTCGACGGCCTCGTGATGGGGTCGGTGGCGCTGCGTGCCGCGGCGGCCGCCGCCTGTCCCGTGGTGGTGGTCCCGGAGCAGCCGGCCGATGCCAATGCCGGTGACGAGGAGGCGGCCCCGGTGGCGGGTGGCTCGGCGCGCGTAGTGACGGGTCTTGACGCGCACGAGCCGGTGGACGGGACAGCGGACTTCGCCTTCGCTGCCGCCCGGCGGCACTACGCCCTCCTGCGGGTGGTGCACGCGTGGACCCTTCCCGCCGCCTCGGTGTCCCCGTTGATGCTGGATGTCACCGAGGAGGACCGCGCCACCTGGGAGGACCAGGAGGTTGTGTTGCTGTCCGACGCCCTGCGGGAGTGGCGGGAGAAATACCCCGGGGTCGCCGTCCAGCCCGATGTCCGGCTGCTCCATCCGGCGATGGCGCTGGTGACCGCGTCCTCGGGTGCTGACCTGCTGGTCATCGGGCGGCGCACTGAGCCACGGGCGCCCGAGGGGCGGCTCGGGCCGGTCGCCCACGCGGTGCTGCACCACGCTCGTTGTCCGGTGGCGATCGTGCCGCACGCCGGCTGACCGCGACTGGAATGGGGCCCGGCCGGTCAGCCGAAGAAGACCTCGAACTCGTCGTAGAGCGAGGGATCGACCCTCTTGACCTTGGCCGTGGCATCGGCCAGGGGAACGCGGACGATGTCCGTACCGCGTACGGCCACCATCATGCCGAAGGCCCCGTCCCTGACCGCGTCGACCGCGTGCAAGCCGAAGCGCGTCGCAAGCCACCGGTCGTACGGGCTCGGCGTGCCGCCCCGCTGGACGTGGCCCAGGACTGTGGTGCGGGCATCCTCCCCGGTGCGATCGGTGATCTCCCGGGCCACCCATTCGCCGATGCCGGACAACCGTACGTGCCCGAACTCGTCGACCGTCCGGTCCTTGAGGACCATCTGGCCTTCCTTGGGCACCGCCCCCTCCGCCACGACGACGATCGGCGCATAGTTGATCTTGAATCGGCTCTCCACCCAGCCGCAGACCTGCCCGATGTCGAACGGCCGCTCCGGAATGAGGATCGCGTTCGCGCCGCCCGCGATGCCCGCGTGCAGGGCGATCCAGCCGGCGTGCCGCCCCATCACCTCGACCACCAGGGCGCGCATATGCGACTCGGCGGTGGTGTGCAGCCTGTCGATCGCCTCGGTGGCAATGCCGACGGCGGTGTCGAAGCCGAAGGTGTAGTCGGTCCCTGACACGTCATTGTCGATGGTCTTCGGCACGCCTACCACTTTGATCCCCCGGCGGCTCAGCTCGGTCGCGACGCCGAGCGTGTCCTCGCCGCCGATCACGATGAGCGCGTCGATGGCGTGTGCGGTGAGAGTGTCCCGCACCCGGCCTTCCCCGTCCTCCTTCTTGAGCGGGTTGGTACGGGAGGAGCCGAGGATGGTCCCTCCTCGGGGAAGGATTCCGCGTACGGCAGGGATGTCCAGCGGGACGACCCTGTCCTCGATCGCGCCGAGCCAGCCGTCTCGCAAGCCGATGAATTCGTACCCGTACTCCTGGACGCCCTTGCGCACCACGCTGCGGATCACGGCATTGAGCCCGGGGCAGTCACCGCCGCCGGTCAGCACACCTACCCTCATGGGCTTCTCCTTCCTGCCTGCCCGCGCGGCCGCCGCCGCCGCGAGAGCATCGCAGGTGACCGCAGGGACGATGTCGCCCTGTCTCCAGCCTCCACCCATGCGATCGGCAGTGCCCACTCAGCCGGTGTCGAGCAGCCGTTACCGGGTCACCGGGACGTATCCACTGCTTCGTGCCACCCGGCGCCGTGCCCGCTAACTCTGAGCCCTTCCGCCGGGACGTGCCGGGTCAGCCTCGCGCTCGTGTCGTAGGTCTCCTTCGAGGCAGCCGCCTCCTCGCCTACCTCGTCCGTGCCCGGCCGGGGGTGCTGGTGAGGTTCTCGGGCCCGCGCTCGAAGTGATGGACATGCGCGTCGGGCCCGGGGTACACGAGCGTCACGTGGTCCGTATCGGACCAGCGCACGTCGTAGGGAGGTGTTCCGTCCTCATGGTGGAGTCCGACGATCTCGCCGTCGCGCCTGGCAGCGCCGGTGGTCGGACTTTCGACGACGAGTTGATCGCCGAGGTGAGCTCGCATGATCATCACCGTTCCTCGAAAACGTCTGACCCCAATGTGCCACGCACGGCGTGCCTGCCGCATGAGACGACAAGCCGTACCCGCCGCACGGATTCGTCCAGGCTGCTCCGCCATCGTCGGTCACATGGGCCACCCAGTCTCCGGGCGGGTGCCCGGTCCGGTCGCGGGCGCGCCCGTTCCCTCGACGTCGTGCTGAGCGGCGTCCACCAGTTGCTGGCCGAGGTCGCGCATGGCCCTGCCCGCCGCCAGCTCGTCACCGATCTCCGGCACATCCGT
Organism: Actinacidiphila oryziradicis; assembly: GCF_005047355.1. Taxonomy (GTDB): domain Bacteria; phylum Actinomycetota; class Actinomycetes; order Streptomycetales; family Streptomycetaceae; genus Actinacidiphila; species Actinacidiphila oryziradicis. The sequence goes on along the minus strand of NZ_SUMC01000102.1, from coordinate 19,147 downwards.
GTCCGCGGGGTTGCGGTGCGCGACCCCGCGGCCGGTGAGCGCGGTGGCTCCGGTATCCACCACCACGCGTGCCTTCGTCGTTCCCTCGTCCTCGAAAAGGTAGAGGCGAACCTTCCACTCCACGGTGTGCGGCATCACTTTCCTCCTCACCTCGGCACGGACCTGTGCGATCCGGATGTGGTCTGCTCACGGCTCCGCAGCCCCACGGCGGGGAGCCAGGGCCTTCTCCTCGATGCGGCGCCGGACCCGGTCGGCCAGCGCGGTCAGGCGCCCGGAGGCCACCGCCCGAGGAGCGACGGGAGCTCGGATCGGTCGCGCCGCTGGTGGCAGCTCGGCCAGATCGGCGGCGAATCTCTCCCGGCACTCGTCGAGCATGGATTTCTCGCCGGTGCGCCGCCCGTCCCGCATCACCGTCTCCAGCAACGGCATGCCCCCGTCAGGCGGCCGCTCATCGCTGAGACCGATCACATCGGCGTACCTGCTTCTGCCCAGGGGCCGTCACCTTCGCCGAGGAGAGCTTCATCACCGGCCGGCCATCGAATTCCACCATCTTGTGGGCGGAGTCCAGAAACGGGGCGTCGGCCGAGACCCCGACGCGGGTAGCGACGGCGGACCGGCGCGGACTACTGGGGCTCCGCTCGGCCTCCCGCTGCGAGCACCGGCCGCGCTCCAGCACCCGGCGCAGCCCCCGTGGCCCGATCACCGCGCGGGCGGCCGTCCGGGCTCACTGGCTACCTGCCGGAAGGAGTCATCCACTCTCAGTCTCCGCGCCTCGACGAGCACTGTCACATTGTGGACCGCATGAACCGAGGGGCGATTTGGGGTATTTGTCAATGTAAGTGGTTCTCCTTGGGTATAACGACACAGAAAGCTCCTGTCGATCGGGCACCCCCGCTCGTAGGGCCCCAAAAGCAACCGCCGGGGGACCAACGGTCCCTGTCGCCCTCATACGGGACGGCGGCACGCTGGAAAGGCGAGCGGAGTTGTTCCCCCTGCATCCACCTTCTGTCGAGACGGAGGCAGCCGCCATGGAGTCAGTGGTCACCGTAGGCCTGGAGGGTTCACCCGAGAGCATGGCTGCCGCCCGCTGGGGCGCCGGTGAAGCTGACCGGCGGGGGCTCACCACGCGGCCTGCCCCCCTCGCCGTCATACCCCATGACTGAGCCGACCCGCCGCAGGGAGGCAGACGATGCCCACGCTCCGAACCGACACCTCCGTACCTCGGACCGTCACCGGCCTCGACACCGCGCCGCTTTCGCGCGCAGAGGTCTGCGAGACCCACACCGCGGTCGTGTTCTTCGTCGGGGACCGCGCCTACAAGCTCAAGAAACCGGTCGACCTGAAGTTCCTGGACTACACGACGGTGGCGGCTCGGCGGACCGCGTGCGAGCGGGAAGTCGCCCTCAACCGGCGCTTCGCCCCCGACGTCTACCTGGGCCTGGGGGAATTCCGGAGCCCGGACACCGACGTGCCCGAACCGCTGGTGGTGATGCGCCGCATGCCTGCGGAGCGTCGCCTGTCCCGGCTGGTACGGGAAGGAGCCGCTGTCGACGACGCGTCAGCGCCATCGACCTCGCCCGCACCCATCGCGCCGAGGTCGAGCGGGGACTGCGGCTGAAGCAGACCGGAAACGCGCTGATGGAGCTGCTGGGCGGCCGGGCCATCCACCCGGTCAACGTCCGCGTCGGCGGCTTCCACCGGGCCCCGACCCGTGATGAACTCCGGCCGTTGCACGGGCGGTTGAAGCGGGCCATGGACGATGCGTGGGCCACCGTGCGCTGGGTCAGCCGATTCGACTTCCCCGACGCTCATTGCGACGAGGACTTCCTCGCCCTGGCCGAACCCGGCCGTTACGCGATCGCCTCGGGCACGCCGACTGTGCTGCCAGGCGACGGTGGGCCGCAACGTGCCTTCCCTGTAGGCGACTTCGGCGAGCACGTCGTCGAACGGCAGGTTCCGCACTCCACCGCGCTGCAGGCGGAACTCGACGGGCGCCGTCATCTGACCGGGTCCCTGGCCCGCTACGCGATCAACGTTCAGTGGCTGTCCCCGGCGGCCCGTCAGGCCGCCCGCGAAGCCGGGCTCGGCCCGGTGTGCCGCAATCCGTACCGCAGCATCGTCGTCCGGGCGGTGGAGGTGGTGTACGCGATCGACGAGGCCATGCGGATCATCGACGCCTACGAGCCGCCGCCCCGCCCGTCCGTCGAGGTGCCGCCCCACGCCGGCACCGGACACGGCGCCACCGAGGCACCGCGTGGCCTGCTCTACCACACGCTCGCCGCCGACGGCACGGTGAGCGACGCCCGCCTCGTCCCGCCCACCGCCCAGAACCAGGGGGCGATCGAGGAGGACCTGCGCCGCCTCGTACAGGCCGCGATGGACGACGGCGACCCCGGCGATGCCGAACTGACCGCCCTGTGCGAACGGGCCATCCGCAACCACGACCCCTGCATCTCCTGCTCCACCCACTTCCTCGAACTGACCGTCGACCGCTCCTGAAGGGCCCCGCCGCCGTCATAAGGCGCCGTGAGCACTCCGCCTCGGTGATCGTGATGCGTAGCCCGGGGATAGCTAAGCAGCCTCGCAGCTCCTGTTGCGGCCCGGTCGACGGCTACGGTGTGGGCGTGGGCCGCGCACGGTCTGTGGATTCGAGCCTGACGGAGGAGCCCGGTGGGCGAGGAATGGGTGAAGGGCAGCGAGCAGCTGCCCCGGCTGCGGCTGGATGAGCTGCTGGAAGAACTGCAGGTCCGGATCAATGCGGTGCGCGGTACCCGGGACCGGGTGCACAGCCTGCTGGAGGCGGTGCTGTCGGTCGGCCGGGAGCTGGATCTCCCGCAGGTGCTGCGACGGATCGTCGAGGCGGCCGTGGTGTTGGTGGATGCCGAGTACGGGGCGCTAGGGGTGATCGACGAGGAGCAGGCGGAGCGGCTGTCGCAGTTCCTGACGGTCGGAGTGGCGGAGGAGCAGATAGCGGCGATCGGACCGCTGCCCTCCGGGCACGGGATCCTGGGGGAGTTGATCCGGCACCCGGAGCCGCTGCGGCTGGAGGAGCTGTCGGAGCATCCGGCGTCGTACGGCTTCCCCGCGAACCACCCGCCGATGCACTCCTTCCTCGGGGTGCCGATCCGGGTGCGCGACGAGGTGTTCGGCAACATCTATCTGACGGAGAAGCGCGGCAGCGAGGGGTTTGACGGCGAGGACGAGACGGTGCTGTCCACCCTCGCGGTGGCGGCGGGTGTGGCCATCGAGAACGCCCGGCTGTACGAGGAGGCCCGCTCCCGGCAGCGCTGGCTGGAGGCGAACGCGGAGATCACCGGCAGTCTGTTGTCCGGGACGGAAGAGACGCAGGTCCTGGAGCTGATCGTGGACCGGGCGCGCGGCATTCTCGCGGCGGATCTGGGGGTCCTCGCGGTGCCGGTGCAGGGATCGGGTGATCTTCAGGTGGCCCTGGCCTCGGGTATCGACGCCGAGGCGCACCGCGGGCTGGTGCTGCCCAGTGAGGGCTCGTTCGCGGGGGCTGCCATGGCGGCAGGGGAGCTGATTACCAGCAGTGCGATCGGGAAGGACTCCCGGGCGACTGCCGGGCCGCCGCGCTGGGCGGCGCTGGGCCCGGCTCTGGCGGTGCCGATGGTCACCGGTGGCGGGGTCCGGGGCGTGCTGGTGCTGGCCCGGGCCGAGGGGGCGGCCGTCTTCACGCAGGCCGAGTCGGCGCCATTGCTCGGGTTTGCGGGGCAGGCGGCGCTGGCGATGGAGCTGGCCGAGCGGCGCAGGGCCACCGAGCAGATCGCCCTGCTGGAGGACCGGGACCGGATCGCCCGGGATCTGCACGACCTGGCGATCCAGCGGCTGTTCGCCACCGGGATGACGCTGCAGAGTGCCGTGCGTTTCGTCCAGCATCCGGAGGCGAACGAGCGGCTGTTGCGGGCGGTTGATGACCTGGACGAGACCATCAAGATCATCCGCTCGACGATCTTCGGCCTGCAGTCGCACGAGACCGGCCCCGCGGTCCAGGGGCTCCGGGTCTGTGTCGCCGGCACGGTCGAAGAGGCCGTCCCGGTGCTGGGTTTCACCCCGGCGCTGCGCTTGGAAGGGCTCATCGACACCGACGTGCCGGGGCCGGTCCGGGAGCATGTGGTCGCGGTCCTCGGAGAGGCGCTGGCCAATGTCGCGCGGCATGCGCGGGCCACTGCCGCCGAGGTGTCGCTCGTCGTCCGGTCCGGCACATTGACCCTGACCGTGGCGGACAACGGCGTGGGTGTCACGGAGGGCGGCCGGCGCAGCGGGCTGCGCAATCTCGCTGAACGGGCCGGGCAACTGGGCGGCGAACTCACGCTCGACACACCGCCCGACGGGGGCACCCGTCTGGTCTGGCGAGTGCCCTTGAACGCCGGGTGACCAGGGGTCAACCGCCGTACACCTCTCGTGCCGGGCGACGCGGAGTGGCTGGTCCGGCCGGGCCGTAGCCGAGCCGGATCAGCATCTGTACGTGGGCCGGGCCGCTGGGGGCGTCAGGCAGCGCGCACCGCAGGTCGGGCCACTCCAGAGCCTGGTGGAGCAGTGAGGCGTGCACCGAATGCGTGGTGGCGGTGAGCAGGACGTACTCCAGGGCCTGGCCCGCCCGCAGCCAGTCGGTGCGCCGGTCGTGCGCGGTGGCGAGTACGGCGATGAGCGGATGGCTCTCGAAGGCGGCGGCCGGAGGCCGGCTCTCCGAGCGCGGCCCGGCACCGGTGCCGGTGAAGTCGCGCATCGGCAGGCGCTCTGTGGCATCCTGCGGGCCCAGTGCGGAGCCGGGAAGCCCGTCAGGGGAACCGTCGCGGATCCATACGCGGCTCTCGGCACACCGGACGGGGTCGTGAGCGTTGCGGCTCTCCGCCTCAGCGGTGAGGTGCAGCAGGCGCGTGGTCTCGTCGGGACCGGGGAGGGACAGGGACGCTCCCTCGGTGTGCGCGGCCTCGGTCAGTTCGGAGAGCAGCTGAGGTGGCAGGCGGTGCGCGGAGAACGGGAAGCGGCTGCTGCGCCGCAGCCACATCGCGTTGTACAGATCCTGGCGGTGCCCGTTGTTCCGGGCCGGGCCGGCCAGTCGTACGGAGGCGAGCACATCCGGCTCGGCGGGGCACGGCAGTAGCCGTACGACCGGTTCCCAGCCGAAGCGGGCGACGGCCATCCGGAGGTTGAACAGGGCGGCACCGACGGAGACATGCAGCGCCCGCCCCATGGGGTCGGTGGCGCGCAGGCCGCGTCCGGAGGCGGCCTGCACCCGCAGGGTGGCGGTGTCGGGGTCCAGGCGGAAGCGCCAGGGCTGGGTGTTGTGGATCGAGGGCGCGGCGACCGCGGCGGAGATGAGCTTCTCCAGGGTCGCCGCGTCGAGGGCCGTGAGTGCCATGGTGTTCTCCTCCCGGTCTGGCTTCAGGTTTCCGTGCCGAGGGGCAGCCGCGGAGGGGCCATGTGTCCTCTGCCCTGGACCGGTCGGGGTGGATTAGTGGGGACGGTGGTCGGAGGCGGGCTGCGATGCCTGCGGGGCGGACTGGGAGGCCAGGACGGCCGCTTGGACGCGGCGTTCGACGCCGAGTTTGGCGAGGAGCCGGGAGATGTGGTTCTTGACCGTCTTTTCGGAGAGGAAGAGCCGCTGGCCGATCTGCCGGTTGGTCAGCCCTTCGCCGATCAGGCCGAGGATTTCGCGTTCGCGCGGGGAGAGCCCGGCCAGCGCCTCGTCCTGGGGCTCGGCCGGGGTGTCGCTGCCGCGCAGGCTGCTCATCAGCCGGCTGGTGGTGGCCGGGTCGAGCATCGACTGCCCGGAGGCGACGGTGCGTACGGCGGCCACGAGGTCGGAGCCCTTGATCTGCTTCAGGACGTAACCCGCCGCGCCGGCCATGATCGCGTCCAGCAGCGCGTCATCGTCGTCGAACGAGGTGAGCATCAGGCACGCCAGCTCCGGCATGCGCGAGCGCAGCTCACGGCAGACGGTGATCCCGTCACCGTCCGGCAGTCGTACGTCCAGGACGGCGACGTCCGGCCGCAGTGCCGGGCCCCGGGCCAGAGCGTGGTCGGTCGTCCCCGCCTCGCCGACGACCTCGATGTCGGGCTCGGCGTCTAGCAGGTCGCGCACTCCGCGCCGGACGACCTCATGATCGTCGAGGAGGAACACCCTGATCGGTGCCTGCGGTGAGAATTCCCGTGCCTCGGCCATGTTGGTTAGGTCCTCCGCGGTGTCGTAGGTGTCTCAACCGGTCCTCGATTCGATCGTGGACTGTCCGGCTGGGTCCGCACCAGGGCCGAACGGTCCCATTCGGCACCACGACAGATCCGGATGTCCCCCCGGCGGAGACCTGCTCGGCCCTCTTCCGGTATCTGGCGGGCGTGCGATGGTCAGTGCATCCGAATCCGAAGGGTGCGTGATGAGCTCTGGCGCTGGCGGCGCAATCCGCTCAAGCGACGCTCGGACTGGGCGGAGGCCTGGGTGGTCCTCGCTGCAACGGCTGGGTCCGCGCGACAGTGCGCTGGACCGTCTCCGACGGTTCCTCCGCCACCGGCAAGGGCCTGGTCGAGCCTGGCAGCGAGGCCGGCAGCCGGACCACCGTCTGGCTCGACCGGCAAGGAGCGCTCAAGAACGACCTGGCCACCCCCGGCCAGCTCATGGCAACGGGGATCGTGTTCGGTACGTTCGCCGCGGGCGGAAGGTGTCTGCTGGTGCTGGGCGGCCGGTGGGCCGTACGGGTGTGGTTGGACCGGCGCCGTGACGCGGAATGGGAGAACGAGTGGGCCCTGGTCGGCCCGCAGTGGGGCCACCGGAGGGCGTAGTCACTCTGCCGCGTATGCGTACTGAAAGGCGCCGGGCACCTCCTCCGAGGAGGTGCCCGGCGCCTGCTGAACGCCGGTTCAGAACATCGGGCCCACGACAGGCGGCCCCATACGCTCCGGTGCCGGGCCGGTGAGTTCGCACTCGACGTCGACGACGCCCTCGACCGCGCGTGCCAGCCGGGCCGCCACCGGGACCAGCGAGGTATCGCGGATCGGGCCGGACAGCGTGACCACGCCCTCCGCCACCCGGACCCGGACGGGCGACGGCTCGCCGGGGAAGAGGTATTCGACCACCTCTCGGCGTATCTCCTCGGCGAGGTCCTCGTCCGGCCGCAGGAAGACCTTGAGCAGGTCGCTGCGGCTGACGATGCCGACCAGCATCGCCTGGGCGTCGATGACGGGCAGTCGCTTGACGCGCTTGGTCGCCATCGCGCGGGCGGCCTGGGCGAGGGTGGCGTCGGCGTGGATGGAGACGGCCGGGGTCGTCATCAGCTGCCCGGCGGTGACGGCTCCCGCCTTGGCCAGGTCGTCCAGGCGGCGCAGCTGTTCGAAGCGGGAGGGGTCGCTGTCGCGGTACTCCTCCTTGGGCAGCAGATCGGCCTCGGAGACCACGCCGATGACGCGGCCCTCGCCTTCCAGGACGGGGAGGGCGCTGGCCTTCCACTGCTGCATGGTCTGGACGATCTCCTTGAACGGGGCATCGCGGCCGACGGAGACCACGGTCCGGGTCATCACGTCGCTCACGATGTGCGGGGTGCCGTGCATGGGATTCCCTCCTCGGGAGTGGTCGGCTGTCGGGTGATGGGGGGCCGGCCCGGCGGTTTCGTGGGGCGGTCGCGCCACCAGTACGGCAGCGGTCATCGCTTGGGCCCGCTGCCTTGCGGCCCGTACAGATCGAGCAGCCGGGTGCGGGCTCCCTGCAGCCGGTGCGCGACTATCTCGGCGACAGTGCGGAAGATCGCCCGCCCCATAACGGGGTCGGCTTCGCAGAGTGCCCGTACCACCGTGGCGTCGAACTCCAGCGCCCGTACCGGACTGTGGACCTCGGCGCCCAGGTGCCAGGAGTACGGCGGGAACAGCCACGACCAGCCGAGCAGATCCCCGGGGCCGAGGTTTCCGACGACAGCCGCGCGGCGGCCGGGGACGTGCAGGTCCAGGTCGACCGAGCCGCTCTGGATGATCCAGAACCGGTCGGCCCTGTTGTGCTCCTCGAAGATGCGGGTGCCTGCCGGAAAGGACACCTCTCGGGCGAGAGCCAGCAGGCGCTCGCGGCCTTCCGATGGCAGCACGTCAAGCAAGCTCGTCGTGGTGGTCATGATCACGGTCCTCCGTCCCGAATGCTCTACAACCATCGTCTGTCTGCTCTGTCGCCCCCGCAGGGGGCCGACCGGTCCCGATGCCCGTCCGGTCGGCCCCCTGCGGGGGCGGCCGGACGCGCGGGCCGGGCTCACTGCGGCAGGCCCTGCTCAGTTGTGCCGACGAGGCGGGCCGCGATGCCATGGGCCCAGGTGCGGATCTGCTCGCAGTCGCGGAAGTCGTCGCCCTTGCCCTGCTTGAGGATTTGGCGGGCGACGAAGCCCTGGGCGCCCTCGGCCAGCCGTCCGCCGAAGGTGGCGTGGCCCCGGGCGTCAAGCCGGGTGACGATCCGGGCCACGGAGGGGGCGGCCGGGAGGTCGCGCTCGGTGGCCGACGGGTCGAGCGGGCCGCTGCTGAACAGCCATACGGGGCACCTGGTCAGCGCCTGGCGGTGGCGGCGGGCGAAGCGGACCGCGTCGCGCTGCCACCGACCCGCGTACAGTCCCGCGCCGAGTACTACCGCGTCGTACGGGCCGAGGCCGAGGCCGTGGACGTCGGCGGCGGGCCGGACGTCCACCTCGATGTGCTGCTCACGCAGCTCCTCGCCGATCCACTCGGCGATCTCGGCCGTGGATCCGTTCTTCGTGCCGTAGGCGACCAGCACGCGCTGTGCGGCCATGGCGGATCACCTCTTCCTGTCCTGCTACCGGCGGGGGGGGGGGGGGGGGGGGGGGGGGGCCCCCGGCGGGGGGGGGGGGGGGGGGCGGCCCGCCCCGGGCGGGGGGGCCTTGGGGCTACCCCCCGGGGGGGCCCCCCCCGGGGGGCCCGGCCGGCCCCCCCCCCGCCCCCCCGCCGGTAGTACTCGTCATCGTCGATCTCGCCGCGGGCGAACCGCTCGGCGAGCAGCTGCTGCGCCGACGGTGCCATGGCGTGGCCGCCGGCCGCCGGGCGGTGGCGCAGCAGGGTGAAGGCGGCGATGGCCACCAGTGCCCAGAAGCCGAGCATGCCGAGGGTCATCAGGGCGTAACCCCAGCCTCCCATTCCGTTGCCGTAGCCATAGCCGTACATCATGGTGTCCGTCCTTTTCTCAGGGGTCTTGAAGCGGTGCTCAGAGCTTGCGGAGCCAGCTGTCGGCGACGCCGTGCACCGCCGGTTCGGCGGGGCGCAGGTCGGCGTCGTCGAAGCGGTAGGTGAGGTGGTTCACGACGGCGACCACGCCGTCGACCTGGCTGGTCATCTGTGCGGTGATGGAGACGTCGCTCTTGCGCTCCAGCCGGCCCTCAAGCGTCACGACGCCGTCGGTGACGGTGACGCCGATGGCGTACGGGCTGAGCCACAGGGTGCGGACGAGGATCTCGTCGATCACCTCGGTGCGGATGTCGGGGTCCGTGCGGAGGAAGACCTGGAGCAGGTCGCGGCGGGTGACGATGCCGACCAGCCGGTCCTCCTCGTCAAGCACGGGCAGCCGCTCGACGCGGTGCTGGGCCATGGTGCGGGCCGCGTTGGCGATGGAGTCGTCGGCGCGGACGGTGATGGCCGGGGTGGACATCAGCTCTCCGGCGGTGCGGGCATGGGCCTTGGTGGCGGTCCGGCGGGCGGCGGGGGTCAGGTGGAAGCGCCGTTCGGCTCCGGCTTTCTCCTGGTCGGCGTGGTGGAGCAGGAGGTCGGTCTCGGAGATGACGCCGATGACCTTGTCGTCGTCGTCCACGACGGGCAGTCCGCTGATGTGGTGCTGCGCGAGCAGTGCGGCGACATCCTTGAACGGTGTGTCGGCGACCGTCCGGATGACATCGCTGGTCATCACGGTGCCGGTCATCTGGTGCTTCATGGTGTCCTCCTCCTTGAGGTTCAGCGCAGACGGCGCAGGTACGGGTTGTGCGGGCCGCGGGGCAGCAGGCGGATGCGGGCGTCGAGGGCGGTGATGCCGTCGGGACGGGCGAGGACCGGGTTGAGGTCGGCCTCGGCGAGCTGCGGCAGGTCGCTCGCCATCCGAGACAGCCGGAGCAGGAGTTGTTCCAGGCCTTCCAGGTCGACGGGGCCGGCGCCGCGGTGGCCGAACAGCAGCGGGGCGCTGCGGGGGGCGGTGATCAGGTCGTGGACGTCGCGGTCGGTGAGCGGGGCGAGGCGGGCGGCGTGGTCGGCGAGGAGCTCGGTGGCGGTGCCGCCGAGACCGAAGAGCACCAGCGGGCCGAAGACCTCGTCCTGGACGACCCCGGCGAACAACTCGGTGCCGCGTCCGGCCAGGGGCTGGACGAGGACTCCGGTCATCACCCCGCCGAAACGGGCGGCGAGGTCGCGGTACGCCTCCCGGACCTGGGTTTCGCCGTCCAGGTCGAGCAGGACCGCGGCCTGGTCGCTCTTGTGCAGCAGGCCGGGCCAGTAGGCCTTGAGCACGACGCGCCCGTCGGGCCCGGCGAGGCGGGCGGCCGCGTCGACGGCGGCCTGCTCGGTCTCGGCCCAGACCTGGGGCGATTGCTGGATGCCGTACCGGTCCAGGAGCTCGGCGCACCGGCGCGGGTCGAGCCAGCCGCCTTCCGGGTTCTCGCAGAGGAACGCGTCGACAAGCGCGCGGGCGCCAGGTGCGTCGATGCCGGTCAGTTCTGGCACGGTGCCGGGTGGCTGGGCGAGCCAGCGGGCGCGCTCGGCGGCGTGGGCCAAGGCGCGGGCGACGTCCTGTGGGTCGGCGTAGGCGGGGACCGAGCCGCCGCCGGGGGTGTGCAGCAGGCGGACGCGTTCGGCCTGGTCGAGCAGGACCGCGGCGACCGGGCGCGAGCGGTCGTCCGGTGCGGCGAGGGTCAGCGCGCGGACGGGATCGTCGCCGGTCGCCGCAGCCAGGGCGGTGGGGACCAAGGCCACCAGGACCGCGTCCACGGCGCCGTGTTCGGTGAGCCGGTCCACGCAGGCGCGCAGCGCATCGTCTCCCACAGCGGCGGTCGTGTCCACAGGGTTGGCGGCGCTCGCCCCTTCGGGAAGCAGGCCGAGCAACTCGGTGACCAGGCCTGCGGGGAGTTCGGGCACGGTCAGGCCCACTTCGGCGCACGCGTCGGCGGCCAGCACGGCCGCACCACCCGCGTTCGACACCACGGCGACCCTCGCTCCGGTCGGCAGCGGCTGGGAGTGCAGCAGGGCGGCGGTGTTGAGGAGTTCGCCGATGGTTCGGGTGGCGATGACGCCGGCCTGGGTGAACAGTGCCTGCCTTGTCATGGTCGGGGTCGCGGCGGCTGCGGTGTGCGAGGCGGCGGCGCGGCGTCCTGCCTGCGAGCGGCCCGCGTCGACGGTCAGCACTGGCATCCGGCGGGCGACGCGGCGGGCGGTGCGGGAGAAGGCGCGGGGGTTGCCGAAGGACTCCAGGTGCAGCAGGGCCAGGTCGGTGGTGCCGTCGCCCTCCCACCACTGGAGCAGGTCGTTGCCGCTGACGTCGTACTTGTCGCCGAGCGACACGAAGCTGGACACGCCGATGCCGAGCCGCGACAGCTCGCCCAGCAGCGCGATGCCCACTCCGCCGGACTGTACGGCGACCCCGGCGCTGCCCGGCAGGGGGCGGTGCGCGGCGAAGGTGGCGTCCAGGCGGACGGCTTCCTCGGTGTTGGCGATGCCCAGGCAGTTGGGTCCTACCAGCCGCATGCCGTAGCGGCGGCAGGCGGTGTGCAGCGTGGCGGCCTGATCGGCGTCGAGTCCGGAGGTCAGGACGACCAGGGCGCGGGTGCCGGTCTTGCCGCACTGCTCGGCGGTCTCCGGCACGGCATGTGCGGGGACGGCGATAACGGCCAGGTCGACCGGGTGCGGCAGCGCGGTGACCGAGGGGTGGCAGGGGGTGTGCTCGATGGCGTGGGCGTGTGGGTTCACGGCATAGAGGCGGCCGGGGAAGCCGGCCCGGCGGATGTTCTTCAGGACCGCCCGGCCCACCGACCCCGGCTTCCGGCCGGCGCCGACCACAGCGATGGAATCCGGACGCAGCAGCGGACGAAGGCTCGCGGTGTCGGCGGTACGGCCGCGTTCGTCGACCGCTGTCAGGTAGCGCTCGTCCGAGTCGAGCCGGATGGTGCAGCGCACTTCGGTGCCGTCGAAGCAGCGGGCGATGCGGAGGCCGAGGTCGCCGAAGACCTTCAGAACGAGGTGGTTGTCGGCGAGTGCGTCGGCGGTGAAGGTGGTGATGCCCTCCCGCCGGGCGGCGTGCACCAGGTGTTCCAGCAGCAGGGTGCCCACGCCGCGGTGGTGGAGGTCGTCGGCGACCGCCAGGGCGATCTCCGCCGAGGCGGGGTCGGTGCCGGTCTCGTACTCGGCGACGCCGACGACCTGACCGTCAAGGAACGCCGCCAGCGCGTGATGGCCGCGCCTGGGCGGAGCGCAGAGTCGGTCGGCGGCCTGCCGGCCCGACAGGCGGCTCGTACCGAAGAAGCGCAGCCGCAGATTCTCCGCCGACATCTTCTCGTACAGGCCGAGCACGTGCTGGTGGTCCTCCGGCAGCGTCGACCTGATCTCCACGGTCCTGCCGTCGGCCAGCAGCGCGTGGGTCTGCGATGCGTGGCGCACGGTGTCGGTCATCACGGCTCTCCTCGTCGTCGGGTTGCGCTTCCAGCCTCCGCTCGCGGCGGCGGCCCGCAGAGGGCTGTCCGGGGCCGGGGTGGGGGCCGCTCGGCCCCGATGTCCCTGGCCCGGCGGGGGCCGACCGGCAGCCGTACGCCTCTGCTGCCCGGGCACGGGGGGCCTGGCGGCGCAGCCTGTCGGGATCGCGGGTGCAGCGGCTCACGCCGCGAGGTCTGCCCCCGTCACGGTGGTACTTGTCCTGAAAGGCGGCGCGGTGCCCCGCGCGATGAAACGGCCCCCTCGTACCGTGTGCCGTCGGCATGGGAGGGCAGTCGGGCGCACCTTCCTGGCCAGTCCAGGCCAGCGGCAGGGTGCGGGGTGCGGCCACAGCATCGTGTCGCACCGACGGCATCCAGTGCGCCGACCAGGATGGACGAATGTCGTGGCCCCGCGAAGGCGGTGTTCGTCCGTAAGCCGCCTCAACGAAGTGCGCGTCCCGACAGCCCCGCCCGCTTGCGCACGGGCGGACGAGCGGGCGGGACAACGGGACAAGAGGGGTCGCCGTCGGAACACGCATTCACGCGCTCAAGCGGCGGGATAGCCCGAGCGGACGGGACGGGGCCGGACCAGGGTGCCCGTGGTGCCGCGCAGGATGCCGAGGGCGTTGTCGAGCGGCCCGATTCCGGCGAGTCCACCGGTGCGCTCCACGAATTGCGCTGCCGCCTCGGCCTTGGGCCGCATCGATCCCTCGGGCAGGTCCAGGTCGCGGAGTTCACCGGGGCCGACATCGAGCAGCGGGCGGGGGTGCCGCTTGCCGTAGTGCGCGAAGACGTGCGTGACGTCGGTGAGGATCAGCAGCGCGTCGGCGTCCAGCTGTTCGGCCAGCAGCGCGGCGATGAGGTCCTTGTCGACCACGGCTTCCGCGCCGCGCAGGCGGCCGGTCGCGTGATCGCGGACAACGGGCACACCGCCGCCGCCGGCGCAGATCACCAGGGTGCCGCCGGCGAGCAGCTCACGGACGACAGGAACCTCCAGCACGCTGTGTGGGCGCGGTGAGGGGACGACGCGCCGCATCCGCGATGGCGGCGTTGCCCGCCCATGCGGTGATCCAGTACGACCACGCGGTGAGGAATCCGGCGAACTCCCCGAACGCCTCCCGGGCGTACACATATGGACCGCCGCTGCCCGGCACCCGCTTCGACAGCGACCCGAACGTCACCGCCAGGGCCAGCGCCCCCACGGTGACCACGACGAACGCCACCAGGGCGATCGGACCGTACGGCGCCAGCGCCGAGGGAAGCGCGAACACTCCGGTACCGATGATGCTGCCCACCACCAGCGCGGTGGCCGCCGGCAGTCCGAAGGACTTGTGCCGGTCCGCGGGCGAGCCTGTCTCCCGCTCGCCGGGCTGTTCCGCTCGGCTGTCTGCTCCGGGCATAAGAGGACTCCTGTTCAACGTACGAAGGTGAGCGCGGGGCCTGGCGTGTGATGCCGCCGGCGTCCGCTCCGAAGGGATCGTCAGCCCTGCGGTGTGCCGTTGCGCAGGGGCCACAGGTCCCGTGCTGGGGCCGGTCGGCCCTCGCGAATCGGACTCTGTGGCGCCCAGGCGTTCCCCGCGAGGCGGGCAACTGCGGCCGCACGAGGCCGCCAGTGAAATCCCGCCCGGGAAACGTCCCTTGAGCAGAGGACTAGGGCCTGTCCGGCCGATCTCCGCGGCGTCGCGTGCCCTGGCACCAGCGCTCGCGGCGTTGTCGTCAGTCGACGACTCTCCCCCAGACTCCGTCCGGGAGGTGCCCCCACCAAGCTCTCGGCTCCGCTCGAGCAGGGGGGACCCCCATCGCGTCGCCTCCCTCCTCCGCCTTGCGATCACAGGCGCCAGACCCCGCTCCTTCTCCCACGGAGATCGGCCGGACAGGCCCTAGGCTGCGATCTCCCTTGGCGCGGCGGTGCCGGTCAGCCGGTCTGAGCGGCTCATTCGGTTCCGGGGCCGGGGTGCGGTGGCGGAGCGGGAAGTACCATCACGGGCCCTGCCTGCGACGTCGCTCTGAACCCACGCTCTCGGCGGGCAGGCCGAACGGTACGTATGACACTGTGTCACTCCGGGCGTGTCCGCACGTGCGTTCATGCTTCGCGGCGGGCGGCCGACGCGGTGAGCTGATTCGGGCTGAGCGGTTCGACAACGCTGCAGGTCCAGAACCGCTACGGGCCGTATCCAGCACCGGCACCCCGTCCGGAACGTTTCCTCCCATACCTCGAGGGTCCGCAGCCGGACTGGTGCGGAAGCCGGCGGTCGGCACCTTCAATCGCCGCAGACGGTCAGTACGGTGCCAGGTGACAGCGGCCGGTCCGCCGCCCGCTCCTCAGGCAGGGACACCGATATCCAGGCCAGGAGGCGGCTCCGTCACCGTCATCACGGGAAGCCCGGGGAAGTTGTCGTACACCTCAAAGGCCTCGCTGAGCCGGGTGAGGCGCAGGAGCCGCAAAAGACGGAGGTCATCGACGACCAGGCCGAGCCGGCCGCCGAGATTGAGCGCACGCCGCCGGGCTCGGCAGAGGGTGGCGAGCCCGCTGCAGTCCATGAACGTCACCGATCGCAGGTCCACGACCAGGTGGGGCTGTCCGGCCGAGGTCAGGGCGTCCAGGCGTGCGGTGACGGAGGGCGCGGTCAGGATGTCGATCTCCCCGTGCAGTTCCACGACGGTGTCCCGGCAGGCCGGCCGTCCGGCCGTGCGATGCGCCGTCAGGCCGTCAGATGTGGCAGGCACCCGTACCTCCGTGGTGATCGCGGATCCACGAGAAATCCAGGAAAGCCCGCGCGGCAGGGCCGGTACAAGGGCCGGTCAGCCCACGCCCCCTGGCGACTTTCGGTCCCGGCCGGGCCCTTCGGCCCCGGTACAGGACACGATGCCTGCCGCAGGATGAGGGCGTTCCCCGTACGGAACACAAATGCTCACGAGCGAAAGGCGGTGGGAACGGTGGAGTTTCCCCTGGTGGTCGGCGTCGACGGTTCGGATTCCAGCCTGGAGGCGGTGGACTGGGCCGTCGACGAGGCGTCCCGGCACCGGATCCCGCTACGCCTGGTCTACTACAAGGGCGACGCCGCCTTCCTGACCGGCCCTGCCGAACGCACCCGCGCCGTGTGGGGCAAGGTCTCCGCGCTCTTCGCCGAGGAGCGGCGCAAGGGCATCCTCGATGTCGACACCGCCACCCCGTCCACCATCACCTCGCACCGGCCGGGCTTCATCGACCGCGACCGCGAACTGATCGTCGGACTCCAGACCGACGCACGCTCCTGAGCTCGCGCGTTGGCGTCAGGAACGAAGGGTGCGCAGGCCGGTGCGGATTTCGCTGACCAGGATCTCGGGCTGTTCCAAGGCCGCGAAGTGCCCGCCCTTGTCGGCCTCGCCGTAGTGGATCAGATTGCTGTAGGTGTCTTCGATCCAGCTTCGTGGCAGGCGTGGGATGTCCCTCGGGAAGACGGTCACCGCGACCGGAAGCGTCAGCTTCGGGCCGGCGAGAGTGCACGATTTGTTCTCCCAGTAGATGCGGCCGGACGACGCTGCGCTGTTGGTGAACCAGTAGAGGGATATCGCGTCGAGCATGTCGTCCATGCTGAGGACGTCCTCGGCGAGCCCGTGGTTGTCGGTCTTGGACTGGAACTTCTCGTAGATCCAGGCTGCCTGACCAGCGGGAGAGTCCGCCAGGGCGAATCCGACAGTCTCCGGCTTCGTGCCCTGAAGGTGGTTCGACCCACCGAGATCGCCGGTGTAGAGGGCGAGGGTCTCCACGGCGTAGCGCTGTTCGGGCGACAAGGTGTCGGGTATCTGTGCGGGAAAGGCGTACTGGGTGTTCAGATGAATTCCGAGAAGCCCCTCAGGTTGCATGGCCCCGAGGGCGGTGGTGACGACGGCACCCCAATCGCCGCCTTGCGCGGCCCATCTCGTGTAGCCGAGACGCTTCATCAGCTCCACCCACGCGCTTGCGATGCGCGATACAGTCCACCCGGTCTCCGTGGGCTTCTGGGAGAACCCGAACCCGGGGAGCGACGGGACGACGACGTCGAATGAATCGGCGGCGTCTCCTCCGAACGAAACCGGATCGGTCAGCGGGCCGATCAGCTTCAGGAACTCGACGATCGAGCCCGGCCATCCGTGCGTGAGTATCAGCGGCATCGCGTTGGGATTCTTGGACCTGACGTGGATGAAGTGGATGTCCAGCCCATCAATCTCGGTCAGGAATTGGGGGAAGCGATTGAGCTCGGACTCGAAGCGCCGCCAGTCGTAGCCGCGCTCCCAGTAGTCGACCAGAGATCTGGCGTTCCCTACGCGAACCCCTTGCGACCAGTCGCCCACCGTTTCCGGATCCGGCCATCGAGTTCTGGCCAGTCGGTGCTTCACGTCGTCGATCTCCGAATCCGAGATCGAGACGGTGAACGGGCGGACGAGGGTCGAGGTCGGCGGCGTCGGTGCGGTCATTGCCTTCTTCTCTTCTCCTGAGCTTCGAAGCACAGCGCAACTCTCCGTTGCACACTGGTGTGCAGTCTACTTCATTGCGCACTGGTGTGCAATAATGGTGTCGTGCCCACCGAGTCCTCCCGTGTGCGCTCGATGAACGAGACACGCGATCGCATCCTCGACGTCGCCCTCGATGTGCTGGGAGAGAACCCCGACGCCGGAATGGGCGACATCGCCTCCGCTGCCGGCGTCGTCCGTCGCACGGTCTATGGCCATTTCCCCTCGCGCCTCGACCTGGTTCGGACACTCACGGAACGGGCCGTCACCGAGGTGACAGCCGTGCTCACCGAAGTCAACGCCTCCGACGCAGAAGCGGACGCGACGTGGGTCGAATTCATCGCCCGCGTCTGGCCGGTGGCGCACCGGTACCGAGTGCTGTTGGCGCTGCGCCGTGGCGAGTACGGCGAGGCGATCCACGGCCTGCTCGGGCCAGTCGATGAGCTCCTCGCCGACCTCGTGAAACGGGGCCAGGACAGCGACGTGTTCGCACAGCACCTGCCGGCGGGCATTCTGAGCCAGGTTGCCTACGGCGTCGTGTTCGCCATCGCGGACAGCGACCTGTCGAACGGGACCCTCGGCGCCCGAGCAGCGACGATCACGAGCCTGCTGATGCTGGGAGTTCCCGAGACGCGCGCAGTCGCTCTCGTGGGCGACCAGCCCTGACCCGCAGCACTCGAGCGGAGCCGCGGATCGTCCTGCTCCGGACACGACATCGTCACCGCACCCCGCCAAGAATCCGGTGAGAACAGTGTGATCGCGACGATGTCGACGGGTCTCTAGTTGTTGGACCAGATAGGCCGCCACGGTCACCCCGGCCAGCAGATCACCCCGCAGCCATGCCCGCCGGTAGCCGGCGAGGACGGCCAGGCCGGGCAGCAGACGCCGCCACGAGCGGTCCGTGGAAGGGAACCCTGGCATGTCTGACATTGATGT
Source organism: Actinacidiphila oryziradicis (assembly GCF_005047355.1). Taxonomy (GTDB): domain Bacteria; phylum Actinomycetota; class Actinomycetes; order Streptomycetales; family Streptomycetaceae; genus Actinacidiphila; species Actinacidiphila oryziradicis. Next base: position 1,079 of record NZ_SUMC01000102.1, on the reverse strand, counting down.
CCCCTGCCGGAACAGCGAAGCGGCCCCGCCCGCGGACCGGAATCCTACAGACGGAGCCGCGCCGTTCCGGCTTCCTCGCCGGCCCGGGAGCTCAGGAGTCCGCGCGATTCACCTTGATGGTGTGCGCCCCGGTCTTCGACTCCGGAACGGGGACCTTCACGGTCAGGATCCCGTCCTTGTAATCGGCAGTGGCCTCCTCCGCCCGTGCGCCGGCGGGCAGCCGGACGGAACGGGCGAGCGAGCCGTAGCGGAACTCCGAGTGGGTCTTGCTCTCGGACTTCTCGCTGCGCTCGGCGCGGATGGTCAGGACATCGCCGTCGACGCTGATCTCGACATCCTTGTCGGGGTCGACGCCGGGCAGCTCGGCGCTGACGGCGTATGTACCGTCGTCAATCCGCTCCTCGATACGGATCCCGTGCAGTCCGGGCACGGACCGCATTCCCGGCATCGTCGGGAACCCGGACTCGATCCAGTCGAACAGTTCCGGAAGCCGCGGCGGCCAGGCCTGGCGCGGTTCAGCCCCGCCGTGCGCCGGCCGGTCCGGGGGTTCACGCGCGGCCGCTGCATCACACGCATCACTGACGCCACGCGGAGCGGGTAGGCGGCGGGGAAGGACCGAACGGCCCCGGCGCCGCCACCCGTGCGGCCCTATCGGCGTCGCGGAGGTCGCGCACAGGCTGGTGTGACATCCACGATGCTTCGGAGGAAGCCATGCGCGACGTCCTGACACCGGCACCGACCGCCCTTGCCGAAGAGGAGCTGTGGGCCCTGGACGCCCACTGGCGGGCCGCGAACTACCTGGCCGTCGGCCAGATCTACCTCATGGGCAATCCCCTGCTGTCCGAGCCGCTGCGCCCGGAGCATGTCAAGCCCCGGCTGCTGGGTCACTGGGGCACCTCACCCGGGTTGAACCTGGTCCACACCCATCTCAACCGGGTCATCAAGGCCCGCGGCCAGGACGCGCTGTGCATCTGGGGTCCCGGGCACGGCGGGCCGGCGGTGCTGGCCAATTCCTGGCTGGAGGGCACGTACTCCGAGACGTACCCCGACGTCAGCCGGGACGCGGCCGGCATGGCCCG
>NZ_SUMC01000101.1 GCF_005047355.1 Actinacidiphila oryziradicis | reverse complement strand
GCCAAACCCTTCACCTGGACCGCGACCGCCGACGAGATCCTCGCCAAGGTCCGACTCGTCCAGACCAACATCAAGAAACTCGTCGACAACAACGCGAAGTGACATAAACAGGATCACGAGACACTAGTACTGCAACGGTGCTTGCCGTGGCTGCCGGCCAGTTCGGTCGTTGGTTTGGTTATGGGTGGAGACCTTGCTGATGTCAGGTTGTGGGCGCGTGAACTGGACGTGGTGCATGAGCGGTTCGTGCATCGGTTCAACCGTTCGGAACCCCGCGAGTCGGCTCTCGCATATATGAGAGGGCTGATCGCTCCGCTGCAGCGCAAGAACGGCTGGACCTTGGCGAGTTGGGCACGGAACTCATCCGGGATGCCTATACCACATCAACGAGCCATGAGACTGAAAGCAACACCTTAATGATCTGCAAGCCCTTAGCTCTTGCCGCCCCCGTCCCAGAACAACTCCTCGAATCGCTGATACTCGCGGCCTAGGCTCACCCTCCCTGTGTAGTTGGCGAGCGTTGCAAGGAAGAGACGCGGTCCCGCCCAAGCGCCGGTTGACCACAATCGGATCAACCACGCCGGAGCAGTGCCGAGGTCTTGGGACAGCTCAACCCACGACGCCGTGTCGGCGGCATGCTCGCCGTGCGCCATCGAAGACCCGCTCGTCCAGGCGTACCCCTCGATGCCGATTCGGCGCTCAAGGTTCTCGCTGAGCCAGTCAATCGAAAGGGGCGTGATCTCGGAGGCGCGGCGGCCCTTCTTCACGGGCCAGCCCCGGTCCTTGGCGTAAATCACGATGTCGTCGATGTCCTTCGCAGGATCGCGCTTGGTCCCGTGCTCGTCATCGACGTCGCCGTCGTTTTCGATGAACTGGTCGGCGTCAGCGACGCCGCCGTCGAGCATGTCCTTGAGACGGATACCTGCCGAGAGTCGTGCGAGGCGACGCGTCAGGGCGCGTTGCAGACGCTCGTCAGTGGTGATGGTCGGGTCGATTACCGCTGTGGCCCACAGGCACGCCTCGAAGATGCCGCGCGCGACCGAGACCGCGCCCATCAGCGATGCCTCTGCGCGAAGCAGCACGGCGAAACCCCGAAGCTGATCGGCGGCGCTAAGGATGTTGACCGCTGATTCATACCTGAGAATCGTTGCGGCTGGTTCGGCGCGGTCACCGAGCAGGACGTCGGGGGCCTTCATGTCCTCTCGCGCCGGGCTCTTTCGCCTCATTTTCCAAGGCTTGAGGCCCAACTGCGTGAATCCGTGCGCTATTTCGTCGACCGCTACCGCGAGCGCGTCGCGACGCTCATGCGCCTCCTGTGTGCCTCGGTTCAGCCGGTCGATGAATTCCATCGCCCACGCCTCGTCGTTCCTGCTGGCATCGTCCTCGTCTGTCACGCGCCACACCCTGCCAGAAGGCGCCGACCAGGGAAAAGCGTTTTCAGTCATGGGGAGTCGCGCCGGGATACCGTGCAGGTACTCACGCTCACACCGATCTGGATGCACGCGACATCCCGGTCGAGAAGTCCTACGAGGCCTGCCGAACGCCCAGCGGTTGCCAGACGCTCATGTCCTGACGACGCAGGAACGGCAAGTGCTCCACTCCACCCTCGGCAAGCCGGAGGATCACGATCAGTCCGGCCCTAGAGGTTGTCCCGTATGGGGTGTGAGTTATCCGGTGAGGGCCAGGTTGTGGAGTCGGGCGATGCCGAGCATGGCCTGGTGAACACCATTGCCCTTCAGGCGGCAGTCCCGCAGGATCTTCCAGTTCTTCAGGCGGGACAGGGCGTGTTCCACCCGGGCTCGGGCCCGGCGGTGCACCGCATTCTCCGCCTCCTGCCATGGGCTGAGGCGAGTTTGGCCTCGTCGTCTGCGGTGCGGGATGAGCAGGCCAGTGCCCTGATAGCCGCCGTCGGCGATGATCGGGGCTCCGCGGCAGGCCCGGTCGACCCCGGACTCCGTAAAGGCGGGCGGCCGCGCGGAGATGAGATAGGGGCGGGAACAAGTCGCGGACCTTGACCAGGCCGGACGCTTCGCGCGAGCAACTCCGGGAGCAGATCCCCCGGCGGGCCCTGGACTCCCGGCTGGCGGCCGATCCGCCCCTGCAGGGCCGCCGCGGTTGGACATGGGGACCAGGCCGCGCACGTCGGCGATGATGCGGCCACCGTGGCGGGGGCGAGTGGCAGTAGTGGCGATGATGGGGCGGATGAGTACCCGGCCAAGGCCAGGCCGACCGCCGCGACTGCGGTCATGTGCTTCTTCACGGTGCATCTCTCCCGGTGTTGGTGTACCCGTCGAGCAGGAGCGCCGGTTGAATGATGGAGCCGTACCATTGCGCAAGTACTGGGCGAATACGGTCGAATGGTGCGTCTGGGTCAAACCCAGTAGACACGGCGGGCGGGTCATCCGGGCCGACCATGCGCACGCCGTCGAACAAGTGGCGTTCCCAACTCGTCAGCTCGCGCGGCGGGGTCTCGGCGTCATGCTCCGGCGATGTCACGGGGCTGCCCTCCCCGGAGTCGCCTGATTGCTCGGTGCATGGTGGCCGGATCATTGCGCCAGTACGCGCGGTCTTGGCCGCCCGGTGGCGCTACTGACTGGCCGTTACCCGCGAGGTCAGTTGGGTTGGGGTTGCCCGGCAGTGCGAGCTGAGCCCAGACGGCTTTGCCGGAATCGGCGTGCGGCGTGGGGTAGACGTAGCCCCACCGGTCGCTCAGTTCTTCGACCAGGACTAGGCCGCGCCCACCGGCGCCATCAGGCGTCGGCGACTGACGGATGGGCGGGCGGCGATCGTCGTCGTATACGTAGATCTGGACGTGATCCGGCAGACACCAGAGCGTCATGATGAAGCGGCGGACTCGGGGGCGCACTGCCCACGGCGGCGGATCATCCAGGGTCCGCCCGCTGTGCTTGACGGCGTTGGTCGTCAGTTCGGAGACGACCAGGACCGCTTTCTCAATGACCTCTTCGGGCACGCTCCATTGCTTGAGAACGTCCCGTGCATGAAGCCGGGCCCACCGGACAGCGGACGGTGTACAGGCCAGCTCCAGGCGGTTGGACCAGGGCTGCGGACTACCGGTCATGACCGCACCTCCGCGATGCGGTGGGCGGGCGGCAGCCCCGTGCGGCCGAGCGGATGAGGGGCGTTGGTGAAGCTCTTATTCCTTACGGGCATGGGCATTTGGCCTTTGCGCTTGGGCGGCCGATGAAGCCTCAGCCGCCAGGGTGGGGACTAGGACGACGGGCGAGGCGAGCTGGAGAGGACCAGGCCGAGCGTCATGGCTTGGGCCTCGGTGATCGCTTCAATGCGCAGACCATCGGGGCCGAAGTGCAGAAGGAAGCCGTGATGTCCGACCGAGCGCCGCAGCGAAACCCGCAGGCCCGGTGTCTGTCCGGCTTCTGTTGACACGTGACTCCTCGGCCGTAGGGCAGTGGGGATCGGTCGCTACGGCTGGTACTTGTGTGAAGTACGCGCAGTGACCGGCCACCCACGGTAGACCGGAACCTGTTCTGTTCGCAACGGTTCTTAGGAACGGTTCCGTGACTCAGGAACGGTTCCAAGATCGTCGGGTATCATTGCAGTAGCAAAACCGGCAGACTGGTGCCGTAAGGGAGAGGGAGGATCAAGGTGGTTGAGCAGGTACCGACGGTGCGTCGCCGTCGTCTGGGCTCTGAGCTGCGCAAACTCCGCGAAGAAGCGGGCCGCTCTCTTGAGGACGCCGCCACCATCTTGGAGTGCAGTCGTTCCAAGATCAGCCGCATCGAGCTGGGTTATCTCGGTATCCGCGTCCGAGATGTGCGTGACCTCCTGGACGACTACGGTGTCACCGATGAAACCCTCCGCACCCACCTGGCGGCCTTGGCCCGGGACGGCAATAAGCGCGGTTGGTGGGACGCCTACGGCCAGATCATCCAGCCCGCCTACGCCAACTACCTCGACCTGGAATCGGATGCCAACTACATCCGGACGTTCCAAAGCATCCTGATTCCGGGCCTGCTCCAGACCGAGGCGTACAGCCGGGCCGTCATCCGAGCCAACCCGGCCCTGGTGCGAGATGAAGTCGTGGACACCTTGATGAAGGTGCGAGCCGAGCGGCAAGCCATCCTGACTCGGGACACCGAACCGGTGCGCTTCTGGGCCATCATCGGGGAGGCGGCACTCCGGACGCCCATCGGCGGGGCCGACGTCATGAGCGCCCAGCTCCACCACCTGGCCGAGATGGTGAAGCGGCCGAACATCACGCTTCAGGTCTTGCCGTACTCAGTCGGCGCTCACGCTGGCTTGTCCGGGCCGTTCGTCATCTTCAGCTTCGCCGTGCCCAATGACACCGGCGTCGTCTTCCTGGAGAACCTATCCAGCAGCCTCTACCTGGAGACGCCCGACGAAGCAGCCGGGTACACGCTCGTCTTCGATGACCTGCGGTCCTCCGCGCTCAACCCAGCCGACTCCCTGGAATACATCGCCAGGATCACTCATGAACTCGGGACGAAGGAAGCCAAGAGGTAAGCGATGGACACCCCGATCAACTGGCGCAAGTCCAGCTACAGCGGCAGTACGAATGACTGCGTGGAGATAGCCGATCTGGCCGATGGCGGCCGGGCCGTGCGCGACTCCAAGAACCCGGATGATGGCTTCTTCCGCTTCACCGCGGGCGACTGGGCCGCCTTCATCCAAGGCGTCAAGACAGACGAGTTCGACAACTGACAGTAGACACACAAGAGCCCTCGGCCGCTTCGTGCAGTCGGGGGCTCTGTGCTGCAGGCACGGCTGGTTATCCGATGAGGAACCGTGCTCGGCTTGGCTTACCCGCTCATGTGGGGTGCGCTGTCGCCACGATACTGCCGTCAGTCGGGGCCGGTTGGCCGGCGGCGGCAGTGACGATCGACTAACCACCACCGAACGACCTCATCTGGCCGGATGTACCGCTACAGCTTGTTGGTGTGCTCCGGAAGTAGTCGTCAGGACCTGTGGATCAAGAAGTTGTGGTCAGGTGATCGAGTTCGTGGCGTCGTGGCCGCTCAGCACCCGCTTCCCTGCCGTTCCCGCCCAGGACTACCCGCCCGGGCAGTTGGGAGTTGGGCTTGTCCGGGTTGGTGGACGGTGCGGGCGGCTGTTCAGTACCCGACAGGCCAACATACCCCCAAGCCTTCGTGTGCAGGGCCCGTCGGCGGGATTCGGCCTCGCGCCGGTCACGCGGGCCGGGTGCTGGGCGATGAGGGTGTCTTCCTCCATGGTCAGAACCCGCCGGAGACCGCTTCGGCACTACGGGCTGAGAAAGCCAGTGGTGGGTCTGCCGCTGGGAAGTGTCTGGGGGTATAGGTCGTGCGGGAGGTCGCTGTGTTGGCCGAGGTCGGGTGGGTGGGCCTGAGGCGGTGAGGTGTTGCTATGCGGCTGGGGTGGGAGTGGCATGAGAGTGTGACCATTACTCGACAAGCGGTGACGATGGATGCTGGAGGAACAAGAGCGTCGTGGAGTCAGCGGAGTCTAGGCGTCCGGTGCAGTTGACCAGGACTCACCGGATCTTGATCGGTGTCGTTGTGGCCGGTGTGGTGGTGGTCGCCGGGATCGGCTTCGCAGGTTCGTACGCGGCCGTACGGGATCTCGCGCTGCGCAAGGGCTTCGGCAACTTCGCGTACGTCTTTCCGGTCGGCGTCGACGCGGGCATCGTCGTGCTGCTGTCCTTGGACCTGCTGTTGACCTGGCTGCGGATCCCCTTCCCGCTGCTCCGGCAGACCGCCTGGCTGCTGACCGTCGCAACCATCGCCTTCAACGGCGCGGCCGCGTGGCCGGACCCGCTCGGGGTCGGCATGCACGCCATCATCCCAGTCCTTTTCGTGGTGAGCGTTGAAGCGGCGAGACACGCGGTCGGCCGCATCGCCGACATCACAGCCGACCGGCACATGGAGGGCGTGCGCATCGCCCGCTGGCTCCTGGCCCCCGTGCCGACCTTCCGGCTGTGGCGCCGGATGAAGCTGTGGGAGCTCCGCTCGTACGACGAAGTCATCAGGCTGGAGCAGGACCGTCTCGTCTACCGGGCGCGGCTGCGGGCCCGGTACGGGCGGGCCTGGCGGCGCAAGGCGCCGATCGAGGCACTGATGCCATTGCGACTGGCCAAGTTCGGAGTGCCGTTGCCGGAGACCGGGCCCTCCGGCCTGGCTGCTGCGGGCCTCGAGGTCGCGTCGGAACCGGCGTTGGAGGAGGAAACCATCGCGCCCGCCGCCGCGTTGGAACCTGCACCTTCCAGTCCACGGCGGCAGCCGGCTGCCGCCGCCGTGGCCGCCGAAGAGGGCAGGATCCGGTCCGGGGCGGTCCGGGCACACGTGCGCGAGTACGGCGAGTTTCCGTCCCCTGGCCAGAGCGGGATCCCGGCGTCGTCCGCACCGCACCGCGAATCCGCTGATCAGAGCGAAGCGGTCAGCCTGCCGAACAGTAGTAAGAGGCCGTCGGCCACCGTAGAGATCCCGGATGTGGCCGAGGAGCCGGCCATAGCCATTCCCCCAGCCGCCGAGCGGCGGCCGGCGGGGGAGCAGCTCACCACGGTCGATCGGTACTACCGGGCCTGGGCGGAGTACGTCAGGTCCTTCGGGTCGGAACCGAACGGCGACCAGCTGTCCAGGTTCCTTACCGACCGGGGTTTCACCGGGCGTGGGGGCGGGGCTGTCAGCCCGTCGACCTTGCGGCGTTATCTGCCTGAGTTCCGCGTCTACGCCGCGTGGCAGCAGATCCTGGAGGATCAGGGGATGGAGCCGGCGGCGGACGAACTCGCCGTGGTGCTGGCCGACCGCGGCATCAGCGGGGCGGCGTACAAGGCGCCGAAACTGAAGCCGCTCCTGGACGACTTCCCGCGGCGCCGTGCCGCGCTCGCCGGCGACTGGGCCGACACCAGCACCTGACCTACAAACCCACGCAGCTCCGGCCGGCGTCCCGATGCTCTGCTTGCGACGGGCCCACTGCGGGGGGTGGTATCACCCTGCTACCTTGGAGGGTATGGCGAATCCCCAGACGAACCTGCGACTGGCCCCGGAGACCCTGGAAGCCGCGAAGGAAGCGGCCAAAACCCGCGGTATCCCGCTCAACGAGTACGTCGAGCGGCTCATCACCGAGGACGTCTCCGGCGTCCGTGGCCGCGGTATGGCCGCTGCACAGCGCATCATCGAGGACTTCGGCTCCTTCCTGGACGGCCTGGAGCAGGAGCTCGACCAGCGTGCACCGCGCTCCAGCGGGAGCGCTGCCGCCTGATGGAGCTGCACATCGACCTGTCGTGGCTCCTCGAAGTGGCTCAGCGTGCCGGGCAGAGCGATCCGGCCCCCGAGGACCTTGGCGTTCCCGTCTCGGCAGTAGCCCGTCACCAGGCTGAACTCCTCGACACCCCGGTCTACGGCGGCCCGTACGCCCGCGCCGCCGCCCTCGCTCACACCCTGGGCCGCTGCCGCTGGCTGGAACGCTCCAACCTCACCGTCGCCTGCGCGGCCGCCACGATGTACCTCGCCGCCAGCGGGATCAACGTCAACCCCGACAAGCAGCATCTCCGCGCCCTGGCCGAGGAACTGTACAACCCGCGCAGCACCGCCTCCCGCATCGTCGAACTGCTGCGCAGCTGGCCGACCTGACCCGCCCCGCCGCTCGCTCTGTGCAAGCCCGAGAGCCGTTGCGCACCGGGCACATTGCGCAAGACCGTACGGTGCGCAGCCGGTTGGCGCACGGTCCGGCAGTTGCGCAGTTACCGATCGCCCCGCGGCTGTCGGTCGCTCCGCCTACGCTGGGACGATCCTGGTGGCGCCCCCGCCCGCAGGAGAGAGGGGACGCAATCCATGGCGATCACGGCGCTGGGCATCGACCCGGACGCCACGGTCGAACCGTTCATGCTGCCCGCTGCGCAAGCCGCGCATCGGCAGGATCTGCGGGATCTGCTGGGCGGCACCGTGGATGCGGGCGTGTATCACCGGCAGGCGCTGCTGCACGTCCACGGCGGCGGTCCGAGGGGGCAGGATCTGCCGCTGAACGTCGCCGCCTGGACGCTGGCCTCCGCATGGCGGGGAATGGAGATCTACGGCCTGTACGGGACCGCCGTGGTGACCGGGCCGAACCGCCCGGACGGCGGCTCGGCCGCACTGGACGACGGCCTGGCCCAGCAGGTGCGCGCGGTGTGCGCAGCGGTGCGCGATGTCCTGGCCGAGTGGCAGACCCGGTCGCCGGCAGGGGAGGCAGCCGCGCGTGCGGAGGTGTTGGCCGTTGCCCGGCACGAGCTGGACCGCACCCCCGTCGCGCGTGGTGGCTTCGCATAACCAGGGGTGGAGCCGGGAGATCGCTGTGAGCCTGGCGTTTGACGCCGAGCGGGATGGCGGCGGGGAGGGCCTCGGGTATCGTGCGGCAGTGCCTGTCGGGGAGTGCCGGTAGCGCGCGGGGCACGGCGAGGTGGCTCCATGGCGGCCTCGTCGAACTCCGGCCGGGTGGGGTGTCCGTATCTGTCCGTTCGGCGCCGGGGGCCGGAAGGCGCGGCGTACGGCTTCGGCGAGGCTGGCGCGGCGGCGTTCATGGTCAGCGGCCGGGTCTTTGGTGGTGGCGGTGTAGCTGAGGCTGTTGGGGGACCAGGTCATGGCGAGGGAGATGACCATGGAGTGCACGTCGGCCGGTGGCAATGAACGATCGATGCGACCGGCGTCCTGTGCGGTGATCTGCCGGATGCCGAGGAACGCTGCAAGGCCCCCAGCGTCCCGTCCGCATGGCCTCTGTCATGCCCTATCGGCGAGGCAACAGCCGTGAGGGTGCGACGTCTCGCGGAGATGTCCTGCTGGTTTCTCATCCAAATGTCCACAGCGGGTCGCCCGGTTATTGTTTTGACCTGCGGGTTTTCCTGTGCCAGGTGATGATGTGTGAGGTGTCCGTTAGAGACATCTTGTGAGAAATCGCAGGACAGAGTGGTGAGATGTCCTATAGCGCTCCCGTCTTGCCGTGATTCGGCCACGCGTTTGGGACTGGGGTACTTGTGCATGGTGTGAGATGCCCGGGTGTGCGCGGAGAGGGCCGGATCTGGGATGCGGCTGGCCGGCCCGGAGTCACCTATGTATGCGCGGAACCGAGCACGGGTCTCGATCTGTCTCCGTGGGGGAACGAGTCACCCGCGCGCGCGGAGCCGAGCTCCACCGCGAGGGCGTCGGCGCGTTCGGTGGCGAGTCACCCACGTGCGCGCGGAGCCGAGGGCGACAGCGGCGTCGCCGGAAGCTGCGACGGTGAGTCACCCGCGTGCGCGCGGAGCCGAGCACGGATCGCCGGAGCCCTTCCCGAAGTAGCTGGAGTCACCCGCGTGCGCGCGGAGCCGAGTCCGGCCCCGGCACCGTCTCGTTCAGCGGCACCGAGTCACCCGCGTGCGCGCGGAGCCGAGGCTCGATGAGGCCGTCGCCGTGTGAGCGCAGCCCGGGTCACCCGCGTGCGCGCGGAGCCGAGAAGCCGGTCCGCTGGTCGGGCGGAGGAGGGTCGGAGTCGCCCGCGTGCGCGCGGAGCCGAGGTGCTGTACGGGAACGCCGGCGTCGCCGACGCGGAGTCGCCCGCGTGCGCGCGGAGCCGAGGTGATCGACGAGTCCGGCCGGGACCCTCGCACCGAGTCACCCGCGTGCGCGCGGAGCCGAGTCCGTGACTCTCCGGTGCGTGCACGATGATGCCGAGTCACCCGCGTGCGCGCGGAGCCGAGCCCGAAGGGACGCCGGAAGTGGTCTGGCTCGCCGAGTCACCCGCGTGCGCGCGGAGCCGAGGCTTGCTGACCTGTGGTTTATTCCGGGGGAGGGGTTGTTTTTCTTCGGTCGTGCGAGGTTGACGGTGTCTGCCGGGGGTCGGTGTCCGGTGCTGGTGTTGCCCGTGCGGTGTACGGGCTGTGCGCTGTGAGTCTCCCGGTCTGATTTTCTTCCTTGTTTCGCATCTCTGCTTTTCTTGAGGTGTTCTCTTTCGGGTGTTCATTGGGTTTCCGGGCTGCTGTTTTCATGGTTGCCTCGTGTGTTTCTAGAGTGTTTTCCAGGCGAGGCGATGTGAAACCTGTGGGCGCTGGATTATGCGGAGTGGTTCGTGGTTTGACGTTTGTTGATTTTCTGATTTCTTCTCGGTGAGGGTGGTCGTGGGCGGAGGCGGGTTTCGTGTGTCCGGGTGTTTCCCATGCTGCGTGGTGAGCGCCGCTGTTCTGGGCGCGTGCCGGTGTGTTGCAGATGGTGTTCTACGGGGTTTGTCGGGTGGTTTTGTCGTGTGCCGTGTGGGTGGGCTGGGGATACGGAGGGTGCTGGTGGGAGCAGCGGAGGATATGGGGTTCGGCGGTGTGCCGTTGTCCCCGGCGGGGAAGTGCGACGTGGGTTTGCGGGCTGTGCACCCGTTGTTGTTCCACATGCTGGATGTGGCGGCGGTGGCGGGGGAGTTGTGGGACCGATTCTTGACGGGAAGTCAGCGGCGGGTGATCGCTGACGGTCTGGATGTGACGGTGGGGCAGGCCCGTCGGCTGACGATGTTCTTCGCGGCCTGTCATGACTTGGGGAAGGCCAGCCGGTGGCAGGAGCGGGAGGGTTTCGTGTGGGCGCGGGTAGGTGAAGCGCTGCGGGCGGACACGGGCGGCTGGCAGCGGATGCCGCACGAGCGGGCCTCTATGCACGCCGCGTTGCACCTGCTGGCCGATCTGGGTTACGACGCCACGGGCAACGACAGCCCGGCGGTGCGGGTGGCGCAGATCCTGGGCGGGCACCACGGCCGGTATCTGCAGGTGGATCTGGGCGGTGCGGCCGGTGAAGCCCGGGTACGTGAGGCGTTGGGCGGTGCGGTGTGGCAGGACCTGCGCCGCCGCTACGTGAACCTGATCCGCCATCTGACCGGGGCGAGTGTGGTGCCGCAGGATGTGTCGGTGACGGCGGCGGTGCTGATCACCGCGGTGGGGACGGTCGCGGACCGGCTGGCCAGCCAGGGGCACTACTGGCTGGCCCGGGCCATGGCCCCGGCCTTCGGCGCGGCCGAGCACTACGCCAGGGCCCGCAAGGAGGCGGTGGGCCTGGTGGACCGGTCCGGGCTGGCCCGTATCGACCTGCCGCCGGTCCCTTTCACCCAGGCCCACGGCGGCCTGGAGGCCCCCAACGATCTGCAGGCGTCGCTGATGGAACAGCTCCCGCCGGCCGTGGAGGCCAAAGGCGTGGGGATCGTAGTGGTCACGGACGCCACCGGCGGCGGCAAGACCATCACCGCCCTGGAGGCGGGACGGATCTTCAACGACCACTGTGGCACAGCGGGTTTGTGCCTGCTGCTGCCCACGACCACGGTGGCGGACGCGGCCTACGACACTGTTGAGGCGTACGTGGCTGCGCACTGCCCGCAGCACGCCCCGGTCGCGCTGGTGTACAGCCACAGCTGGCTGAACGCCGCCTACGCCGATCACCAGGTGGCCGAGGCCGGCCCGGTCACCTGCGACCGCGAAGAGACCGCCGAAGAGGAGGACGACGAGGAAGCGGCGGCGGGCCGGGGTGAGCTGCGGGCGACGGTGCCGGACGGGTGGCTGCGCGGCTGGGACCGGGCCCTGCTGGCTCAGTTCACCGTGGCCACTGTGGATCAGGGCCTGATGGCGGTCCTGCCGGTCCGGTTCAACACACTGCGGCTGCTGGCCCTGTCGGGCAAGACCGTCATCATCGACGAGGCCCACGCCTTCACCCCCTTCACCCAGCTGCAGCTGCGCCGTCTGCTGCACTGGCTGGGCGCGCTGCGCTGCCCGGTGGTGGTGCTCTCGGCGACCCTGCCGGCCTCCACCGGTGACGAACTGGTCCGTGCCTACCTCGCCGGTGCCGGCCGCCGGCGGGCGGATCTGGACGGGCGGTCCTTCACCCCGCCGTACCCGGGATGGCTGTTCGCCGACGCCGCCGGTGCCACCAGGCTGGTCATGGACGGCTCCCGCCGTACCGCTCACGCCGACCGGCAGCATCGCAGCGTCACCGTGCACACCGAGCGCGTCGGTCCTCCGCCCCCGGACGCCGCCGTCTCCGATGCCACTGACCCGGGCGGAGAGCGGCTCGCTCTGATCGCCGGCCTGATCGCCCCGGTCGCCGCGCGGGGCGGGTGTGCGACGGTGGGGTGCGCCACCGTCGCCGCCGCCCAGGACACCTACAGGCACCTGCGTGACACGCTGGACTGGCCCGACGGCCCCGAGCACAGCCTGGTCCTGCTGCACGCCCGCTTCCCCGGCCACCGGCGCGAGGCCCTCACCCGTGCGGTCCGCGCCGTCCTCGGCCCGAAAGGGCCCCGCCCCGAACGCCTGGTCGTCGTCACCACCACCATGCTCGACCTCGGCCTGGATATCGACACTGACCTGATGGTCAGCGACCTTGCCGCCCTGGGCCGTCTCCTGCAACGAGTGGGCCGGCTGTGGCGCTTTGAAAACCTGTGGAAACGCTACCCCGCCTCCCGCCCCCGCCCCCGGCCCGACTGGATCAAGGACCAAGGCCCCCGCCTGACCGTGCTCAACCCCGTCGGCGCCGACGGCCGGACCGCCCTGCCCGCCGCCTGGCGCCGCCTGGAGTCCGACTTCCTGCTGCACGCCACCGCCGCCCTGCTGGCCCACCCGCCGACGCGGACCTGGAACCTCCCCGACGATGTACAGCACCTGGTCGAGCAACTCCACGGCACCGACTCCGACTTCGCCCGCCGCACCCGCGACCTGGAGCACCGGCTCAGCACCCACCGCGCCGCCGAACTGGGCGAGGAACACCACGCGGCCTGCCACCTCATCCCGACCCCGGACCGTGTCTCCTCCCTGGCCGACCTGCACCGCCAGTTCCTGACCTCCGCCACCGCCGCCACCCGCCTGGGCACCCACCCCCGACGCCTGCTGCCCTGCTACCGCACCCGGGCCGGACTGACCCTCGACCCCGACGGCCGCCACCGGCTCCCCGAAGGCCCCCTGCGCCCCGCCCAGGTCCGGACCGTCCTGGAGCACACCCTGCCCGTCCCCGCCGACTGGGTCGCCGGCCGCCGCCCCGAGCACGCCGCCCCCGACAGCTGGCACCGCCACGCCCTCCTGGCCGATCTGATCCTGCTCCCGTTGGATGCCGCAGCCCCCGGCACCGGACAACGTTTCGGCCGCCACACCCTGTCCCTGGACCCGGAACTGGGCCTGGTCCACCGCGAAGACTGACCCCGCCCCCTGCCGGAGCACGGCCCCGGCCCGTACACGCTGGCTGCTGACCGCCCAAGGACCCCTCCGTCCCCGCCGACGCGATGGGCTGCACCCACCCGGACGGACCGCGCCCGGCCCGGGACCAGCGGTGCCGCTCAGCGAGATGGTTCGTGCCGCCTCAGCCACCGTTCGCCCCGTGCGTCCTGCCGCTCGGTTGCCGCCCGTGGGGTGGTCCCGGGCGGTCGGACCGATCACACGTGATCGGTCCGACACGGTGAGGGGCCGTCGCCGTTGTGCCTCGTTGAGTTGGCCTACGCGCCGGACCAACGACCGGACGGTGCGGCCGCCCCAACGCCTTGTTGTCACCGGTTGCGCAGCCACCAGAGCGTCCCGGTGACCAAACATCCGCCGACAGCCGTTCCGGCCCCGCGCACCACGGCCAGCACGGCAACGCGCGCCAGCCGACGGCCATCCTCGCGATTGGGCCCTTTCATCCGATCCCCTTCCAGCAACGAGCGGTGAACGCCGCGGGAACGCAGCAGTCCCACCACCCTGGCGCCCGCCCCCCTTGTTCTGGACGGCCCGGAACAGCGCGCGAGAACGTCGAACGAGACCTGATCAGACCGGATGCCTGCGAAGATTGGCGGGCGGACTCACATGATTTCGAACGGTTTCAAACGGCGGGAGTTGGCAGGATGGGGCGGCGAGGGCGACTTCGTAAGCCCGACCTGAGCGGCAGCCATGCCAGCCTGAACACCGCGCTCCACGAGCTGCACAAGGAAGCGGGCCTGGCGTCGCTCTCCGCCATGGCTCGCGCTCTGGAAGGGGCTTCTCCCGCAGCACCATCTACGATGCGTTCTCTCGTCCGCGCTTGCCGTCATGGCACGTCGTTGAGGCGCTGGTGGAAGTCCTGGGCACCAAGCACCCGCAAGCGACCCCGGAAGAGATCCTGCCGCGCTTCTACGATCTCTGGCAACGCGCGATCGATGAGGAGTCCGAGGCACCCGACAGACGGATTTCCTGCGCTGCGCAACGATCTGCTCGTCCCGCCGGAGTGGTTCAGGTCGGAGCGTCGATCGGCGTTTGAGTCGCTAGCGGCTCTGCCGGCGCACAAGGGCAAGGTCTGGTTGGACGTGCCCTATGAAGACAGAAAACGTGCTCGGGAGTTCGGCGCGCGATGGGACTACAAACGTCACCGCTGGTACGCCGTGGACCCCTGTTCCCAGCTCATGAAGTGGGGCATCGAAGACCCTGGCTTATCCTGACCTCCCGGGAGCCCGGCAAGCCTGCTTCAGGCAGCGCTGGGCATGGTGTGCCTGCGGGACGCAGGGCCTGGATTGCCTCATCGAAGACTCCGCGATCTGGCGACGCTGTCTGATGCGGCACCAGTTACTGAGGTTCCGGGCGTGATGTCGCGAGGCGGCATGGCCTCTGAACTGCGGTTCTTGACGGCTGTCCGGCGACACCACGCGGAGATCATCAGTAGTGACGACGCATCGGCGTCGGGAACCCCCACGGGGACTGCCACAGACATGGCTCTGACCGGAGCTCTGTAATTGATCATTACCGCAAGCGCGCGGGCAGCGGGCAGGTACGGCATCGCCGGGTTCAGTTGAAGGTCACGACGAGTCGCACGGTCTCTTCGCCGAAGCGATCCGCGAGGGCTCTCATCACGGTGAATACATGCGGCCAGTGGGAGCCCTCGCCCAGGACGGCGCCAGCAGCCAGCGGTTCGTATCTGCAGTGCAGGTCCGTGGTGGTCCACTCCCGGCCGTGAGCCGCGAGGTCCAGTTCAGGCGGCGGTTGTCCCACCGCGGCGAGCACGTCCGGCGGCCACGGGGAAGGCACGAGCTGCTGATGCAGCAAGGAAGGCGACGACATCGTTGACCAGGTCAGCCGCCCGACGAAGTGATCAGGGGTGGACGTCAGGTCCAGTCTGGCGAGTTCTTTCCAGCTGACCCAACTCGCCCCTGTCAGATCGCCTGCCGCCACCGACGACTCCAGCTGGGCGCGAAGCCCGCTGGACAGGTCGGACGGCAGTCCGCGGCCGGCTGCCAGGGGCCGGAATCCCGCGTAGTTGCGCACCCCGAAAAGGCAGCCGAAGGCGGCGTAGTCGGTCTGGTCGTACAGAGGCCACAGATCCATCGCCGCGATCCATGGCTCGCCCTCGTAGTCGGTGCCGACGCCGGGATGCCGGAACTCGATGCCGCCGTGGATGTCCGTACTCACGGCGTCGCACCCTACAACTCGTTCGGGGCAGGGCGCGCATGGTTGAGCCGATGAAGATCACTGCCGAGTGGGAATCTGGGTGCGAAGGTGCCAGGTAAAGCTTGCGGAACGGCCGTTCACCGGTACGGCTGCCGACCTCGACGGCCGCCGTTCGCAGCCGCTCCTGCATCCTGGTGTCGTGCACCGGCCGTGCTGCTCGCGGGGCCCGGCGACCTGCTCGACTCGATGAAGGTAACGCCGGCGGCAGCGTGACCGGTCGCAGAGGAAGCAGCGGTCCCATGGACGGGCAGCCAGCTTTCTCCTGGTAAATGACCGTTCGGCGAGTCGCCGCATGCGGCTGGAGCGGATCCGTCGGCTACGCCACTGGTACGGCGGGCACGGAGGCGGTGGACCGTAGGCCATTGCTTCCACGAGCGGCACCTCCGCGGTCACTCGTCCCAGCGTCCACCGCACGTCGACGCTGGGAAACAGCACGTCCTCGATCGCACAGAGCCCTATGAAGAAGGGGGAGCTCCTGATGAAACGTTCCCGCACCCATCCGCTGACCACAGTCACGGAATTGTGGTGAGAGCCGTGAACTTCCCCGTGGGGAATATCGCGAATGGTCACCAACGCGGGTGATCCGCGCAGGGCCTCCTGGCCCTGACCGCCCTCGGCTGGTCGACCGGTGCGGTGCGGCCGGACATGTGGCCGGGGCTTCGGCGCCCGGGCGACCCCGCGCTGCGCGCCGGTCGCCCGCAACTGAATTGCTGCTGGTCAGCGCTGGTGAGGTAGGGCCGAACCGGTGGGGGTCGGGAGATGAAACGCGACGCCGGTGATCTGCCCGCCATCGGGTGATCCTGCCCCCGGGGCGGGATGAGGACGGGCTGGTGCGGACAGGCTGGCCGCACAACGACGTACCACCCCGGGCGACAGCGACCCGCCACCGCATCGGCCCTGGCCGACGGCCCGCGGGACCCGACCGGGCTCCGCGCCCTGCGGACCCGCCGCCCTCGCGCTTCTCCCTGACCCGCCCCGCCGGTCGCCGCCCCTGCCCAGGGTCCGGTGATCCGGCCGGCCCCTGGAGGTGATCTGGACCGGTGTCCGACCGCCCGCGCTACGACATCACCGAGCAACCCTGCATTCCCGTCCGCGTCCATGGCCGCCACGAGGCGCTGAGCCTGCGTGAAGTGCTGCTGCGGGCACACGAGATCGAGGACCTGGCCGTCCCCGTGCCGCCCGCGCAATCGGGCCTGCTGCGGGTCCTGGCGGCAATCGCCGCCAGGCTGACCGGCCTGGACGACCCGGAGCTGAGCGCACGGCAGTGGACCGCCCGCCGCCGCGCCTTACTGCAGGAACCGGCCGGCTTCGACCCGTTGCGGGTGGAGGATTACCTGAGCCGGTACGTGTGGGACCTGTTCGACACGGTACGGCCCTGGTGGCAGGACCCGGCCCTCACCGCGCAGTGCACGAAGCGCGCCGGGGCGAACAAGGTGGCCTTCGGCCGTCCGTCCGGCCACAACCTCGCGTGGCTGTCCGCCCACCGTGACAGCGCGCCGGTGCCCCTGCCGTGCGACGAGGCGCTGTGGCACCTGGTGGCCCAGCACTACTACGGAGCCGCCAGCCGCTGCTCCACGCGCACGGTCGGCGAACTGTCCTCGGCGGACGGCACCGCGGGCCCGCTGCGCTCGACGGTCTCCTTCCACCCACTGGCCGCCACTTTGTACGAGTCGCTGCTGGCCGGGCTGCCGAAGTATCTGGGCGACGGCCAGGACACCCCGGACCGGTGCCCCTGGGAGCAGGACGCCCCGCCCGACCCGCTCCGGCCGGCGGAACCGGTGACCTGGCTGGGCGGCTTGCTGACCGGACGTTCCCGCCACGCGCTGCTGCTGGTGCCCACCCCGGACGGCAGCGCGGTGGCCGACGCCTACCTCACCTGGGGCACTCAGCACCCCCGGCTGGAGGCCACCGACCCCTACCTGGTCATCCACACCGACACCAGCAAGGACGCCGAGCAGCGCCGCAGCCCCCGGCAGGCGGACGCCGACCGCGCGGTGTGGCGGGAACTGGACGCGCTGCTGCTGGCTGGTGACGAGAGCCCTACCGTGCAGCGCCCGCAGGTCTTCGACACCCTCAACGACCTGCCCGAACCACTGCGCAGCACCCTGCGGGTGTGGGTCTGCGGCTTCGACCAGGACGGCAAGACCCGCAACCGGACCTGGTACACCGCCCTCACCCCGCCGGTGTGGACCTGGGCCCAGGACAACGACCCGGCCGCCGCCCGGCGCATGGCCTCCTGCCGCCAGGAGGCCGAGCAGGTCGCCGCCCTGCTGACCAAGGTGGCCGGCCAGGCCTGGCGGCAGACCACCAGCCCCAGCGGCCGGATCCGGGGCGGCAGCGCATGGGCGCGGACGGCACGCGCCCACTACTGGCCACGGGCCCAGACCACCTTCTGGCGCCTGCAGGACGACCGGGAGGCCGAGGCCCGCCCGGCATTCGTCCGCGACGCGGTCGCCGCGCTGCGCCAGGCCACCGCACCCACACTGCGCCAGCACCGCAGAGCCGGGCCCGCCCTGGCCCGCGCCGTCGCCGCCCTGCACACCGACCCGAACCGGACCACCTCCCGCTCCTCCGGCCGAAAGGCTCCCCGCGCATGATCACCACCGAGCAACGCCGCGCGCACTACGACACCTTCGCCACCACCGACGTCCCCCTGCTGTGCGCGAGCCCCGGCTTCCGCGCCGACCTGCGCAGCGGCCGGGGCCGCGAGGTCACCCAGTGCCCGCGGATGCACCGCCACCTGGCCCGGCTCGTGGCCGGGTACGGAGCCTGCCGGGCCCACTACACCGTCGCCTCCCTGATCGCCCTGCGCCGGCCCGCCCCCCGCCCCGCCCCCGCGGCCCCCACCGGCCCGCTGGCCCAGGACCGCGATACCGACCCCGGTCCGTCGGCCGATAGCGCCATCGCATGGACGGAACGGCCATGGCGGTCCCGCCCGAACCTGGGCGCGTCGCTGGCCGACGCCGTACGCCGACGCGGCATGCGCCCCGGCCCGACAGAGGACCGCCTGCACCTGCTGACCCGCCTGAGCGAAGACCTGCTGCACCCCCGCCTGCCCCGCCTGATCGACCACCTGCTCGACTCCGGCGCCGGGGTGGACTGGCCGGTCCTGCTGGAAGACCTGGCCTGGTGGGAGTGGGACCGCGAGGCGGTCACCCTCCGCTGGCTGGACTCCTACTACCTCGCCCTGCCCCTCCCCGCCCACGCCCAGGAGCGCTGAGTGATCCCCTCCCGATACGTCGACCTGTACGCCCTGCAGCAGATGCCCGCCTGCCTGCTGAACCGGGACGACAACGACGAACCGAAGACCCTCCAGATGGGCGGAGTGCCGCGGTGGACGGTTTCCAGCCAGTGCTGGAAGCACGCCCTCCGCCACCAGTTGGAGGCCGACCTCGGCGAGTACGCCGCCCGCACCCGCATGCTGCCTCCGCGGATCGCCGCACTGCTGCGCGCCGAGGGCTGGCCGCCGGAACTGGCCGCCTTCGCCGCCGCCGAGACCGCCCGCGCCGCCGCACCCGGCGAAGGACTGAAGACCGAACCCGACCACGGCGGCCGTACCGCGGCCATGCTGTTCGCGTCCCAGGACATCCTTGCCGGGCTGGTGGACCTGTGCCGGCGCCACCGCCCCGCCCTGGAACAGGCCGCCGCCGAACGGGCCACCCGCGCCGCCGCCGCACCGGATCCCCAGAACACCACGGCCGGCACGAAGAGCAAGAACAGCGGCCGGCGGCGCGCGAAAACCGCCGTCGACGCGCCCGTGCTGCCCGCCGAAGAGGTCCACGCCCACGTGATCCGGCGCACCGCAACCATCAACCTGTTCGGACGGATGCTCGCCGAAGTCCCCGAAGCCCACGTCGACGGAGCCGTCCAACTCGCCCCGGCCTTTACCGTCCACCGCTCCGACCCGCAGCCCGACTTCTTTACCGCCGTGGAGGATTGGGCCCTGCCCGGCGAAGCCGGCAGCGCCCACCTGCAAACCGGCTACCGCACCACCGGCGTGCTCTACCGCTACGCCACCGTCAACCTCACCGAACTCACCGCCCACCTCGACGGGGACCACGAGCAGGCCCGGGACCTGCTGGCCCGGTTCGCCGAGGCGTTCATCACCAGCCTGCCGCAGGCCAAACGCACCGCCACCGCCCCGCACACCCTGCCCTACCTGGTCCACTACGCCGTCCGTGACCGCCGCCCGGTGTCTTACGCAGCGGCCTTTGAACAGCCCGTTCAGCCCGCCCGCACCGGCGGTTACACCCGGCCCGCGCTGCGCGCCCTGTCCGAGCACGCCGGCGCTCTCACCCGCCTGCTCGGCACCCGCCACCGCGTCGCCCACGGCCACGCCCACACCGGCGACGACCCCGTGGAACACCTGGGCGTCCACCACGCCAGCTTCGAAGACCTCGTGACCGCCTGCACCACGGCCGCCTGCACCACCACCCCGGCCGGCCTGCCGCCGGCACCCCGGCTGGTGCCCGCGTGAGCGGCCTGCTGCTGCGCCTGGCCGGCCCGCAGAGTTCCTGGGGGGAGAGCGCCGCCTTCCACGACCGCCTCACCACACCGTTCCCCACCCGCTCCGCCCTGATCGGCCTGTTCGCCGCGGCCGAAGGCCGCCCCCGCCACACCGCCCTGCACCCCCACCGGGACCTGCCCGGCGCCCCCTGCTACACCGACCTGGTCCTGACCATCCGCATCGACCGGCCCGGCACCCCGCACACCGACTTCCACACCACCGGCGGCGGCCGCCCGCCCGGACGCGGCCTGCGCACCAGCGACGGCCGGCACCGGCCGCCGGCCAAGTCCACCCTGGTCACCCACCGCCGTTACCTGGCCGGGGCCGTCTTCACCGTCGCCGTCCAAGGCCCCCCGGTACTGCTGCAGCGCATCGCTGACACCCTGGAGCAGCCGCGGTGGGCCCCCTTCCTGGGCCGCCGGTCCTGCGTCCCCGACGAACCCCTGGTCCTGCGCGCCAGCGTTCCCGACCCCGTCGGGGAACTGACCGGCCACGTCCCCCTCACCCTGGACCGGCCGCCCCCGCCCGGCCAGGACACTGTCGCCGTCGGCTTCCTGTGGGAGCACCCGCCCCCGCACACCCCCGCCGCCACCGAGCACCACCTCGCCGACACCCCCGCCGACTTCACCCCCGCTACCCGCCGCTACCGCATGCGCCCCGTCTGGCACACCACCGAGCACCTGCCCGCCGCCCTGTACGCCGGACCTCGCCCCCTGGACCGCCTCACCGACTACGTCCTGAACCAGGAGCACCCCGCGTGAACCCGCCCGCCACCTTCACCCGCATCCGCCTCAACCCCCATCACCCCGTCGTACGCCGGGACCTGGCCGACCCCGCAGCCCTGCACCGCACCCTGATGCGCCTGGTTCCCGACGGCCTCGGCCCCCACCCCCGACAGCAGGCCGGACTGCTCTTCCGCCTGGAAACCGCCCCCGGCCAACCCCCCGTCCTGCTCGTCCAGACCCACCAGCCGCCCCAGCTCACCCACCTGCCCGCCACTTACGGCACCGCCGAAACCCGCGACCTGGCCCCGATGTTCCACGCCCTGACCCCCGGCCGGCACGTCCGCTACCGCATCACCGCCAACGCCAGCACCCGCCCCCCGAGTACCGGCGCCCGCGGGAAAGTCATCGCACTGCGCGGCGACGCCGCCCTGGCCTGGTGGCACCGCCGCGCCACCGGCGCCGGACTGGCCCCCCGCACCGCCGACGCCGCCCCCCGGCCCTTCCGCCGCCCCACCCGCCACAGCCCTTACCACGCCCTGACCCAGTTCGAGGGCACCGCCACCATCACCGACCCCGACACCCTCATCCATGCCCTGCGCACCGGCATCGGCCAAGGCAAAAGCTACGGGGCGGGCCTGCTCACCCTCGCCCCCGCCTGACCGCCCGCAAGCCCCTCGACCGGCAGCAGGCAACCCGCCCACTTCGCTACAACAATTGACAAGACAACAGAGAGCCACATGACACCACTACCAGAGCCAGAGTCTGTGCTGTCCGGTGACACCAGGTCGCTGCGCGCCGGAGCCGTACGGCGGCTGCTGGACCTCCAAGACCGCGGAGAACTCACCAGCGGTGACATCGCCCTGGCGGCCAGGTCCTTCCGCGTTTTGACCAAAACCGTCCGCCGGTGGATGGACAACGCCCGCACCCACGACGGCACGTACACCCCCGCGCGCCGGGCCTCGTTCACCCTGACCGAGGACATGCACATCTTCATCACCGAATGGGGCGGCAACATCACCGCCGCCTACGACGAACTGGTCGCTGACCACCAGCTGGGACAGCCACCGCCGTCGCTGGCCACCTTCCACCGGGCCGTCGTACGGGAGCTGAGCCCCGGACAGCGCGCCGCCCTGCGCGGGGGCGAGGCGGCCCGCCGCCGCTACGACGTCTACGGCCAGCGCCCCCTCGGCGTCCGCAACGCCGCTTGGGAAACCGACCACGTGGAAGCCAGCGTGTGGGTCAACGTCGACGGAGAGCGACGCAAACCGTACATCACCTGGTTCGTCGACTGCGCCACCTGCGCCATCTGCGGAGTGGCCATCACCCCCCATACCGCCAGCAGCGAGAGCATCATGGCCGCGGTACGCGACGCGGTGCTCACCGGCGGCCACCACCGGCCCTTCGGCGGCAAGCCCCGCCTGGTCCGCGTCGATCGCGGCCGGGACTTCCTCAGCGACGTGGTGGACCAGGCCATAGGAACCCTCGGCACCCGCCTGGTCGTCCTCCCGCCCCGCAGCCCCCACCTGAAAGGCACCGTCGAGGCGCTCAACGGAGCCGTCAAGAAACGCCTCTTCCGCCGCCTGCCGGGCTACAGCCACACCCCGGCAGCCAAAGGCGACAAGGGCCGCTTCCGCTGGGACACCGCCGACCTGATGCCCTACGACAGGTTCGTCGACGTGGTGCTGCAGTGGATCGAGTGGTGGAACCACGACCACACCATGCGCCGCCTGGGCAACCGCACCCCCGCACAGGCCTGGTGGGACGACCCGACCCCCATCGAAGCGGTCCCACCAGAGGAACTGCACACCTTCACCATCAAACGCAAGGGCAACCCCCTGAAGATCACCAGCAAGGGCGTGCGCTGGAAAGGCGCCCACTACATCGCCGACTGGATGAACGGAAACGGCGGCGGCAGCACCCTGGTCGATCTGCGGCACATGCCCCACCACTTCGACCAGGTCGAGCTGTACGTCGCCGGCACCGACACCTACCTGGGCCCCGCCGACCGCGTCGGCAGCAAGGACCGCGACAAAGACCGGGCAGTGGCCCGCAGCCGCCGCAGGGAAGCCGAGTACTACGCGGACAAGGCCAAGAAAGCACACCGGGCCGCCACGGTCCGCTTCGCCGCCACCAGCGAGCCGGCCCCGCTGAAGCCCCTGACCAAACCCTCCACACGCCGCCAGGCCGTCCACAGGCCGCACGGCCTGGACACCAGCCCCCTGTCAGCCCAGGCCCTCCCGGACTTCGCGGAGCCCTCCCAGTCCTCTTCACGGTGGACCACCCCACAGCCCTCACCGGAAGCCGCCCCGGCCTCCCCGCCCCCTGACAGCGACGAGCCCTAAGTCCCACCAACCGTCACCGCCCCACGCCCAGCCGGGGCGGTGACGCACCGACATGACCGCAACGAACCTTCGACCAGGAGGACACGACATGGCGACGACCGCACCCGACGGCGACACCCCCGTCCCCCGCAACCCCAACCCCTACCACTACCTGCGTCTGTCCGGCGCGAACACCATGTCCACCCGCGCCAGCCGTGAGACACACGACCGTCTGGCCTCCACGCTCAAGGACCGCGGCATGCTGTGCGTTCACGGCGGCGTAGGCCTGGGCAAGACCTTCGCCGTCGGCGTTCACCTCGAAGAACTCGCCCCCACCAGCACCGTGCGCCTCAAACTGAGCTCGCCGAACCTGGATACCATCCGCACCACGCTGTTCCGTCGGCTCAAATTGCCCGGAGAACCACCCGGCAAGTCCTCCGGCCTCCGCGAGGCGATCCAAAATGCCCTGCGCGAGACCTTTCACGTCCTGGCCGTGGACGAGGCCCAGTGGATGGACACCCGCGCCTTCGAGTACATCCAAGAACTGTGGGACGACGAGCACAGCGAACTGGCCGTGGTACTCGTCGGCGCCGAGAACTGCTATCACAAGATCAAGCGCCGCCCTCCCCTGGACAGCCGCATCACCTCCTGGCAGCAGTACAAGCCCCTCACCAGCACTGAGGTCCTCACCCTCATCCCTGCCTACCACCCGGCCTGGGCCGACGTCCCTGCCGAAGACATCCGGTGGATCAACACGGACGCCTGTCACGGAAACTTCCGCGAGTGGGCCAAGATCACCTACCACCTGCACGAAGCCCTGAGCACCCCCGGCCGCACCTACAGCCGCGATCTCATCCGCTGGATCTTCCGCCACCTCGACCCCACCCGGCGCGACGACGACCCCGACGACCACCTCGGCTGAGCCCCGCAGATACCGCACCACCCACCACACCCGCGGCGTCAGCACCTGCTGCCGCCGCACAGGCCCCCGTCCCGCTCCGTCCCGCCTCTTTCCGAACACCCTCTGGAGCTCACATGACCGCTACACCCCGACCACCCCACACGCCGACCTGGTACCTCGACCACGCCTGCACCGCCGGCCGCCGCACCATCCTGGTGGTCGTGGACGAACAGGCCACCGTCCTCGCCCACCGCACCGCCGACAGCCTCACCTCCCAAGACCTGACCGGCATCCTGCGCCAAGCGCTGGCCAACCACCCCGCACCTCAGCAGGTGTTCATCGACCGAGGCCATTCTCCTCGCGCCCCGCTCGAAGCCCTCTGCGCCCGCCACGGCATCACCCTCACCCATCCTCCCGCAGCGCCGACGCTCAAATCCCCGGCCGAGCGCGCGCTGCGCCGCCTGCACGCGGGCGCGGATCCAGCTGATCTCTAGGAGGCGATGCCCCAGCCTCCTACGAGGCCTGGGCCCCAGTTCCATTGGCCTGAGCCCCGGCCTGTGCTCTGCCAGTTGCAGACGTTTCCAGGCCGGTGTGCTCTGCGGACCGTGCGGGCCAGCGCGGCACCTTCACCCTGGCGGTTGGGACCAGCCCCTGCTGCTACGCCTCGCGGCCGTCCTTCACCGGATCCGTCCGGCTGTTGACGTCCTTGAAAGCGGTGGGGCTGTAGGGGCTGTCGGGGTGCTGGGCGCGCAGTCGGTTCGCGTCCGTGGCGGCCGCGTCGGCCGGGACCCCGGCTTGTCCCAACCAGTAGGCGATGTTGCCGGAGATGACCGGGATGATGGGATCGTCAGGGCCGAGTAGTCGTCGTGCGTCGGAGAGCATCCGGCATCCCGGAGCAGGGACACGACCGGGAAGATGAGCCGGCCGATGCCGAGCACATCACCGGCAGTGCTGACGCCGCACCACGATGAGCGCCGTGTTCACTGACGGCACAGCGCCTCGCCGGGCCCGGTCGATCGGGCCGGAACCGCCGGAGACCGGATCAGCCATACAGCGCACTGTCGATCCAGCACAGCTCGTCCCCCACCGGCTCCTCGTCCCACCCGGTCGCCAGCGGCGCCCCGTCAGACCTGGCCAGCGGATCCACCTCGGGGCGGGGGAGAGGATTGTCGGCGATATCACGGGAATCAGGGACTACGGCGGCGTGTTGCGTGGCAGCGGAACAGGCGCGGCAGACGTCGGCGAGCCGCCAAACGCGGCCCCCTGCGCTGCGGGCCAGCAGCAGTAGAATCGGTCCGTCGCAGCCCCGGTGCCGCGGGTGCCACCGGCATCCCTGCTCACCGCATTGGCAGGTCCGCAGATGGGGCGCGAGACCTTCGTCGCGGGCATGCCGGGCCAGATGCGCCATCACCGCCGCCCGGGTGCCCGCAGCCCCGCGTTCAGCGGGGACTGGGCCGCACGGATGGCAGGCCACGGCCGGCCCGCCCGGGTGGGGGCGGACCTGCACCGTCCAGGTGCGCCGCACCGGGTGCGGGATCGTTGCGGGCCCCATCTGGTCGCTGTCCTCCGTGCTGTGCTGTCTGTGACCGCCGGTGCTGCTCCTGCCAGGTTGTTACGGCGGAGTTGTGGCGTAGTGCTGAGGTTGCTTATTGATCTTGTTTGGGGTCTGGGGTTTTGCAGTTTGGTTGGGTGGTGGGTGCGTGTGGTGGGTGGTTGAGGTGGTTTTTGGGGTATGTGGTTGGTTGTTATGG
>NZ_SUMC01000100.1 GCF_005047355.1 Actinacidiphila oryziradicis | reverse complement strand
CAAGCGCTGCTGCTCGTCGTCGCCCTGCTGTACGCGGGTGCCCGCATCGCCATGCGCAGCGGCCCGAACTCACCCACGCAAGTGGGACAAGGGCACACCGACGAGGCTGTCGTCACCAACCGGTAGTAGGACTCCGTCAGGTCGGTCTGGATCTTGAAGGATGACGCCTGCCGGACGTTTTCGGCAGGGGGCGGTGGCAGGTGGTGCAGGGGCCGGTTCTCACCATCGATGGCGGACTGGAACTCACCTGATCGACGGATCGGCCTGCTCTTCCAGCGTGCGGCTAGAGGGCGTGACTGAGGCGCTGGTCGACGCCCGGCGGGTGCCTGGCCGACCGCGTTCACCCGGTCGGGCTAATGCCCTCCGATGCCATGGGCCGCTCTCACCCTGCTGGCCCATGGGCGAAAGGCCCTCCGCCGCACCGGCTGGCCGCCTGTCCCGGTTTCCGGCGGGCGTATGCCGCATGAGGATGGCACGAACCCTTCCGTGCACTACACGAGGGAGATGCGATGACCACCGCCACCGCGCTGGTGATACCGGCATTGCGTGATGTCCGCGATGCCCAGGCCAAGGTCGCCGACACATTCCAGGCCCACTACGCCGTCACGCCCGACGGGCCGCACCGGCCCTCATTGCGGCAGCACGCCGACGACGCCCGGGAACACCTGCGGCGCCTGGACGAGCCCCTGGAAGACTTCCAGCCCCGCCGCCCCGTCCTGCACCCGCTCAACCTGGCCCGGCAGGCCACCCGAGTCTTCCTGCTGCCCCTGGAGGCCGCCGTGGGCATCCCCGCCGCTGTGATCGTCCCGGTCCTGATGCTCGGCATCCTCCTGGCGCTCAGCCGGTACGAGGACAAGGTGTTCTCCGCCCGCCCGGCCCGCCCCCGGCAAACCCGGCGCCCCGGTCCTGGGCCAGACGCCTCCGCGCAGCACGCGGCGTCGGCGGGGCGCCCACCTGAGAGCCGGGCGACCGGCTCCCGGCTATCGCGCAAAGGCGCCCGGGCAAGGCCATAAGGCTCCCTGGAAGAACGGCGGTGGGTCGTTGTTCAGTTCCACCAGGCCAGGCCGGACGCAGGAGCCGGCCGGGAGCCGCTCGTTCTTTGTCCGCCGAGCCGCGCGCTGTGCATTCGCCGTAGTCCGCCAGCGCGTTGGCCGAAGAGGAAGGACTGGCCGTTGGTATCCGCCGTGCTCGTCCCGCTCGTACTTCTCGTGCTCGTCCTGGCCCCGGGCTGGCACGAGGAGTGGAAGACCTCCAGGCTGCCGTTGCCCGCACCGGTGGCGTCCCGGGGCCGACTGTCCCGCGCCGCCGTCTCCCTACTTATGCGGGCAGCCTCGGCGTGCGGGCTCACCCGTGGGTGACACAGAGAATCGCTCTACGACGGTGCGTGGGTCAGCGGCTGATCGCAGCTCGGCCCGCCGGAGCCGCCGGCGGGCCACCCGCTCGATAGGGCACGGGGATCTCGGGCGGGCCGCCGGGCACCCTTGGTCGGTCCCCGAGCTCGCCGAGATCAGCGGACTGTCCCGGGCGGCCTTCGCACGAACCTTCCGAGACGCGCTCGGCCAGACTCCGATGCAATACCTGACGGATTGACGAATGACCCTGGCCCGCGACTACCTGCGCAACGGCGAGCTGGGCCTGGCGAAAATCGCCAACATGACCGGCTACGGCTCGCCCTACGCGTTCGCCGCAGCCTTCCGGCGCCATCACGGAGACCCGCCCGGAGCATGGCGGCAAAGGGAGTTGACCCGCACCGGCAGTCCGGTAGCCGACGACCGCATCCACCTCCGCTGACGCCCGCACGCCTCACCTCGGGCGGTTCTGACCGCCCGGAACACTCACGACGCCAGAGCAGCAGCGGGCTTACCTGGCGAGTTCGGTCGGTTCATCCAGCCGCGTCAGCTTCCGCGGGTTTCTCATCACGTAGATCCGGGTGACCCGCCCGTTCTCCACCACGAGGCTCACCGCGGCCGGCTCGCCGTCGATCTCGATCCGGCCCGCGGGCGCGCCGTTGAGCCACACGGTCGTCGTCTCGAACGCGGTCACCACCCGGTTCGCGCGCGCGAGCAACTTCGCCACGAGCTCGGCCCCGTGGATCGGAGCCAAAGCGGCGGCCGCAAGCCCGCCACCATCGGCGATCAGGACCACGTCCGGCGCCATGACCTCCATCAGCTCCTGCAACTGCCCGGTTCGCAACGCGACCAGGAACCGCTCCACCACGGCCTGCTGCTCCGACCGGCTCACCTGCACCCGCGGCCGCCGAGCCGCCACATGCTCGCGTGCCCGCCGCGCGATCTGCCGCACCGTGGCCGCGGACTTCCCGATGGCCTCGGTGATCTCGCCGTACGGCATCTCGAAGACCTCGCGCTGCGGAGGCTAGGTAGTCCGTTCGCACTCGTGGCCATCGATCTCCCCGGCCACATGCCGACGCAGGACTTTCGGCGTCTCCTCGGCACTTCGCCCACCGCCGCACAGTGACGCTCGCGCCACCTGCAACCACACCAGCAACGCCAAACCAACCAGCGTAAGGCCGCCAAGGACGGCCAGGAGAAGATCGCCGACCACCCACCAGATCCCCATGCCGAGCTCCTCGCGTCCCATAACAGCGGTTCAGCAGGCGGTCGGAGTACCGGTCCCGCCGGTGCACGATTCCCTAGGCTCGGGTATGTGCGTCCCCAGCGCGCGGAGTCCTTTGCCCTGGGCACTCGCCACCACCGGGTTCGGCGGGCCAGGTACGGGCCAAGCGGGGCGCGGTTCTTGCCCTGCCAGCGCCTTGAGCCTGCCGACCGGCGGCGTCGCGATCTCCGGGATTGATTTCCCGAGCAGTACCGCGAGACTTCCGGCACCGGCGATCGCCGATGCCGGCATCCCGCCGTCCGATCGATCGCTCTTACGCCGACACCGCTCACCGTCCGGCACGGCACGCTGTTTGGTTGTCCCGCGCCGCCGTTCCCCGGGTGTATGTATCTTCCCGCTGTTCATTAAGTCTCCCTCCAGGCGGACGTACCGCCGGAACAGGGCATGTCGTCAGTCGTCATGGTTGAGGTGACCTGTCGCGGTGCTGTGGGCCTGTTTGTCACGGCACCGGTGGACTTCGGGGAATGGCTCGGCCGAGGGTGATGGCCGGTGGTCAGGACCGAGCGAGCGGCCTTCGGGCAGCTTCTCGGCGGTGTCCTGGGCGATCGGTCGGGATTGGTGGATCCCCATGTCCTTCAGCGTCGAGTCCGCCGTCCGTGTCACACCCTGGCGCGGACTTTTTCCCCGGACTTGCGCGGCGGCGGTTCGGTCGGCCCGATCGCCCCGACCGCGGCTGTGCGCCGCGCGCGGTGTAGGGCGTTCAAGGGCAGTGGCGTGCGAGAGCCGAGGGTGCACCACGCGACGCGGTTGGACTGGGCGGGCGGGCCGCGCTGGACACCGATCGGTGACGGTGCCGGGGCTGTCGAGCCTTGGGAACTGCCGCCTGCGCCGCGCAGCAGAGGCGCGGGCGCAGGCGGCCTGGGGCGGAGTCAGCTGATGGTGGCGATGCCGTCGGTGGTGATGGTCGGGCGGCCGGAGGTGCCGACCACGACGATCTTCAGGGTGTGTTTGGCCGAGCCGGACCAGGTCTTGGTCCAGATCGCCTGGCGGTACTGGGTGGTGGAGGACTTGAGGTCCACCGTAGTGATCTTGGTGCCGTCGAGGTAGATGTACGCCTGGCCGGAGGACGAGGAGCGGGAGACGATCCAGGACACGGAGCGACCGGTGAAGGTCCAGCTGATCGAGGCCTTGGCGGCGGAGGAGCTGTAGGAGTAGCCGCCCAGGTAGTTGCTGCTGCTGCGTCGGGTCCAGGTACCGGTCCGGGTAGCGGAGGTCTCCTGGATGAGATGCGGAGTGCGGTACACCGAGGCGCTCGCGGTGTTGCCGGCGACGTCGGAGGCCTTGAGCGCGAACAGGTCCGAGGTGGCCGGCTTGGCGCTGGTCGACCAGGAGGTGGTGGTCGGGCCGAAGGTGGCCGTGCTCGGTGCGCTCGCCGTGACTTTGGACAGCGCCGCGTTGTCAGCGGCCTTCCAGCCCACGGTGACCGGGACCGCGGTGGAGCTCACCGTGCCGGTGCGCAGCCGGACACTGGGGGTTGCCGGGAAGGTGGGCGCGGTGGTGTCGCCGACCAGGGAGACGCCGCTGGACAGCGTGGTAGTGCCGGTGATGTGGGTGGCCCGTATCTGGACGGTGTGGCTGCCGGGCGCGACCGAGATCGCTGCGGAGAAGGTCGTGCCGGAGGTGTGCGCGACGGCCTTTCCGTCGACCAGGACGTCGAATCCGGAGATCACCGCGGACGGTGTCGCGGCGGACCAGGCCACGTTGGCCGCGCCCTTGGTGTAGTAGCTGGTGCCGGACTTGGCAGCCCCGCCGGACATCCCGGTGACGCTGAGCCCGCTCACCGGTCCGGCCGCGTAGGAGCGGATGGTGCCCAGCTGGGCGTAGAGCTGGTTGCCGGGGCAGTCGGTGGCGAAGCCGTTGCGGTGTCCGGAGACGGGTTGGAAGGAGTAGCTCGTGCCCTGGGTGAAGCCGTGACTGTCGGAGGCTCCCTCGGTCAGGGAACCGGTGCCGGTGCTCGGATTCTCCCCGTACATGCCGAACTTCCAGGCGGCGATGCGGGCGATGGAGCCCAGCATGGCCTTGCTGGGAGCGGCTCCCGGGAACGTGCTGGCAGTGGAGTCGCCGCCGCTGAAGTCGGTGTAGGTGCCGATGGCGGCCACACCCATGCTGTTGGTGTTGAATCCGTAGGTCTGGGCGCCGACGATCGGCAGCGCCATGCCGCCGAAGCGGCCCTCGAAGATGGTGCCGCACTTGTCGACCAGGAAGTTGTAGCCGATGTCACGCCAGGTCTGACGCAGGTGCTCGGCGTAGATGCCGCGCACGATCGCGGGCGAGTCGGAGCAGGAGTAGCTGTTGGTGGTGTCCGTGTGGTGAACGAACATCACCTTCACGGCCGCGCCGTACGCCGGGTAACCCGATTCGCGGGCGCATTCGTCGGCGCCCCAGCCGGCCCGGGTGACGACGGTGGGCGCGGCGACCTTCGAGGTGGTCGAGGCCGGCAGTGGGCTCGGCTCGGTCTGCGTAGCCGACGCGGAAGGGCTGCCCGAGGCGGCGGGGCAGGACGGGTACGCCTGGGCCAGCGTCGGGAGCTGACCCGGCCACGGGCTCGCCGACGCGGTGGGCGATAGGGACGTGGACGGCGAGACCGAGGAGGTGGCCGTACTCGCAGGGGCCGAGGTCGTGGCGTCCGTGGGGGAAGTCGAGGTCGGGGTGTCCGAGGGAGAGGCCGAGGTCGGGGTCGTAGTGTCCGAGGGGCTGGCGGTGTCGGACGGTGTGGTGGTGTCGGTCGGGCTGCCGCTGTCCGCCGGGGCGGTGGTGTAGCTGGTCGTGTCCGTCGGCGTGGGGGTGTCGGACGCGGTCAGGGCGTAGCCGGCCAGGCCCAGGGCGGGCGAGGCAGCCCCGGCGGCCACGACGGCCCCGGTGGTGCGAGCCTTGCCCGGGTCGATGAGGTCAACGGTGAGGCCGGCCGGCAGCGTGGCCACGCCGTGTGCGGCGACCACCCGGACCTGCACTCCGTTTGAGGCGCCGGACCACATGGGCGACATCCCGCCGCGTACCCCAGGGCGGTCCAGTTCGGCCGGATCGGGTATCTCGTCGGGCTGCGCCATGGCCAGCCACCGCGTCCAGGTGCCGCTCGCGGCAGACCGGGTGCGCACCTCCACCGTGCCCCGCAGCTGGGCGTGCGCCCCGGACCAGGTCACGCCGACCATGCTGAACGGGGCCGTGGACCGGGCCGCCAGCGACTTCACCGACGCCGTCGCCCCAGTGAGGCCGAGGGAACGCACGGACGTCTTGATCGGTGCTGTGCCGGCCGACGCGGCAGCCACGCCGCCGTCCGATGCGCTCGACGCGAGGACCGCCACCCCGGCCCCGCCCAGTACGACGGCCCCCAGCGCCATGCAGGTACGGGCTCTCAGGGCCTTCCGCGGTCGGACCCTGTCAGTCCGCTGTGAGTTCATTGCCCACCCCTCCGAACGGCGATTCCGGCCATATGCCGGAAGCGTGGGGATCATATGACCCTCGCAACCTCACGCGTCCACCGAGATTGCATCCACGATGTGGTTGGTCGCGGAGCGGCGTGCGGCCGGTGTGTTCCCCGCAGAAGTCCGCTGACCAGCCGACCGCTTGGCCCTGGGCGACACGGCGACGCACAGTACCCATCGCTCGACTGTCCGGACAGCGCGTACGAAATACTTACGGAACGTTCACTAAACGCATACGACCAGCCCGGCCCTCGCCCCGTCCAACCGGGCTACGGAGCGTTGCCCGCCCGGTGGCTCCGGACACGGCGGCCGCCGGCCGACGCCGCCCCGCGAGACCCGGAGGGGGCCGTTGGCCGGGATGGCGCATTATGTCGTGAGTGCAAAGACCACAGCGGTACGGCAGAGGCGACGGTGAGGCGGGTGCGGGGGTTGGCGCCCCGTCCCCGGATTGCGATCGCAGGGCGGAACCGGGGGAACCGGTGGACATGTCGGCCGTGGTGCGCGCGGCCCAGGGCGGGGACGAGGGAGCGTTCCAGTCGGTGTTCCGGGCTCTGCAGCCCTGGCTGCTGCGCTACCTGTACGTGCTGGTCGGCGAGGACGCCGAGGACGTGGCATCCGAGACGTGGCTCCAGGTCGTCCGCGATCTCGACGCCTTCCGGGGCGACTTCGACGGTTTCCGCGGCTGGGTCGTGACGATGAGCCGCAACCGCGCCCTTGACCACCTGCGCAGCAGGCGCCGCCGCCCCCGCGGCGACATACCCGTGGAGTATCTGACCGACCTGCCCGGCACCGAGGACACGGCCGGCGCCGCCCTGTCCTCGGCGGGCATCAGCACCGCGCTCGGCCTGGTCGCACGGCTTCCCCGTGACCAGGCCGAGGCGGTGCTGCTGCGCGTGGTCATGGACCTTGACGCCGACACCGCCGCACAGGTGCTGGGAAAACGTCCCGGAGCCGTACGCATGGCCGCGCACCGGGGACTGAAGATGCTCGCCAAGCTGCTGGAACAGTCCGCGGCCGGCCCGGCTGAGCCGGCGGCACCGCCGCCGCGAAAACCCGCGCAGAAAAGTTCCCGCGAGGGTGTGACACGGACGAAGTCGCCGACGCTGAAGGATATGAGATGAGGATCCACCGGTTCCTGCGGATCGACCGGGGCACCGCCGAGAAACTGCTCGACGGCCGCCCGCTCGGTCCGGACGCCGGTCATGACGCGCTCGTCGACCTGCTTGCCACACTCGCGGCCCCTCCGGCCGAGAGCGAGCAGGCAGGCGAGAGCGCGGCTGTGGACGCGTTCCGGGAGAGACGTCTCAGCCCTGCCCAGCACTCCCGGAGTAGGCCCATGACCACCGCAGCACAGGCGCGGCGCCGCAGTGTGAAGGCGCTCCTCGCCGCACTCGCCGTCACCGCCCTGAGCGGTGTGGCCGTCGCGGCGGGCACGGGCCACCTGCCCGGCGTCAAGGGCGGCCACCCCGCCGCCGCCCCGCGGACCACGGGCCCCACCACCGGTGTCACCGGCGCGCCGAACGCCGGCGGGCCGACCGCCACGGCGGACGCCGACCCGGCCACCACCGCCCTGTGCGAGGCCTACACCGCGAGCACCGCGGCTGACCGCGCCAAGAAGCTGGCCGCCCCCGCGTTCTCGGGCCTGATCCGCGTGGCAGGCGGTAAAGGCAAGGTCACGGCCTACTGCGCCGCCGTCCTGCACGGTAAACACCACCCGGCCAAGGGCACCAAGAGCCCAGGCCACGCCGGAGATTCCGCGAAGGCCGGCAAAGCCGCCAAACCGACCCACGGCTCCGCGAAGGCTGACCCGAGCCATTCCCCGAAGGCCACCAAGACCCCGAAAGCCACGAAGACCACCGGCGCCACGGCCAAGAAGGCCAACGCCGTCGCGACCGGCCACCCGAGCGGTACCGGGTGACCACCCCGATCCCGGACGGGCGGTGGCCCACTCCCCCCGGGCCGCAGCCCGTCCGGTCCCATCCACGCCGAACCGCCGACCGGCCTCGGCCCCGTACAAACTCCGGACCGGCAGAAGCCATCCCCCCAGGGCTTTCTCTCCTCCGGCCTTCCGCACCGATCACCATGACAGCCCGCCCCCTTCCGCACCCGATCCGACCCGCCGCAGCGCATCCCCACACGCTCGCGCCCCGACCGCTGGGACCACGACTGTGAGCGACGACACGATCAGCATCGTCCGGCCCGCCGATAGCACCGACAGCACGCTTGCGTTCCCGGTGCACACCACGAACCCGGGGTCCGAGGGGACAAGGAGCGCGCCGACGGCCGGACCGGTCTTCGTGGACGCTTCGGGGCGACGCAGGCGCCGGGTCCGCCGCCTGGGCCTGATCCTTATGGTCCTCGCCGCCGGGTACCTCACCCTGGTGGTCAGTACCGCACTGGGCGGCCCCACCGTGGATGCGCCGTTCCTGCCGCTTCCCGCCCCGCCGGACGCCACCGCGCGGCATGCCTCCGGGCATGTCCCGTCCGTGAAACACCGGACGGCCCCCGGATCCGGCGGCACGACCGGGTCCGGAACCCGACCGGACAGTGCGGTCAGCACTGCCCGGCCGGGTTCCGCCGCCTCGTCCGCTTCGGCGTCGCCCTCATCGGCGTCCTCGGCTTCGGCGAGCGCCTCACCGACCGGATCCGCTTCTGCCGGCCCCTCGGCCTCGGCGAGCCCCGGGCAGACCACCGCCGCACCGACCGCCAACGGCAAGAGCCACGCCAGCACAGCCCCGGGCGCGTCCCACCGGCCCGTCAAGTCCTGAGCGAAGCCACCACGTTCTGACCAGGACGGAAGAGGAAGCCCTACCCGTGAGCCGCAATCGCAGCCGCACACCCGGCCGCCGGGCCAACGCCCGCGAAGTACCGCTGCGCACCCACTGGCTGGTTCTCTGCACACTCATGGTGACCCTGGCTGTAGCCCTGCTGTTGCAGGGCTACAGCAGGCACATGTTCAACGACGCCGCCGACGGGACGGCAGCCCCACCCGGCCCGGCTACGTCGGTGCCCGCCACCGTCGCCCACGGCGGCCCCGTGGTGGACGCCGTCGGCGACCGGCCGCACACCGCCCGCCCGCAGGCCCGTACCATCGCGCTCACCTTCGACGACGGCCCCGACCCGAAGTGGACACCGCAGGTCCTCGACGTCCTGCGGCGCAATCACGTGCACGCCACCTTCTTCGTGGTCGGCACCCTGGCCGCCCAGCACCCCGAACTGCTGCGGCGGATCATCGCCGAGGGAAACCAGGTGGGCATCCACACCTTCACCCACGCCGAGCTGGCCACCCTCCCGCCCTGGTACCAGTCGCTGGAACTGCGGGAGGCACAGCTGGCCGTGGCCGGCGCCGCCGGGGTCACCACCTCACTGCTGCGCCCGCCCTATTCCTCGGGCAACGACGCCGTGGATGACGCGGCCTGGCGCAGCATGCAACGTGCCCGGCAGCAGGGCTACCTCAGCGTACTGACCACCCAGGACAGCGAGGACTGGCAGCGCCCCGGAGTGGCGAGGATCATCGCCAACGCCACCCCGCACGGCACGGCCGGCCAGATCCTGCTCATGCACGACGCCGGCGGCGACCGCTCCCAGACCGTCGCCGCCCTGCGCACCCTGCTGCCCGAACTCAAAGCGCGCGGCTTCCACTTCGCGACCGTCAGCGCCTCGGTCGGCATGGCCGACCCGGTCAGGCCCGCGTCGTCCGGCAACCACTGGCAGGGGCTCGGCCTGATCTGGGTGCTGCGCAGCGGCGACCTGGTACTGACCGTCCTGGACTGGCTGATGCTCGCGGCCGGCGCCCTGAGCGTGCTGCGCGCGGTCGCGGTGCTGGTGGCGGCCCGCCGGCACAGCCGGGCCCGCCGCAACCCGTGGGGGCCGCCGGTCACCGCGCCCGCGTCGGTCATCGTGCCCGCGTACAACGAGAGCGCCGGCATCGAGGCCGCAGTGCGCTCACTGCTCGCCTCCGACCACCCGGTGGAGGTCATCGTGGTGGACGACGGCTCCACCGATGGCACGGCCGACCTGGTGGAGTCGCTCGGGCTGCCCGGTGTCCGCGTGATCCGGCAGCGCAACGCCGGGAAACCGGCCGCCCTCAATACCGGTATCGCGGCCGCCTCGCACGACCTGCTGGTGATGGTGGACGGCGACACGGTCTTTGAACCCGACGCCGTACGGATGCTGCTGCAGCCGTTCGCCGACGCGCGGGTGGGCGCAGTCTCCGGCAACGCCAAGGTCATCAACCGGGGCGGGCTGCTGGGCCGCTGGCAGCACATCGAGTACGTCGTCGGCTTCAACCTGGACCGCCGGCTGTTCGACCTCGCCCAGTGCATGCCCACCGTGCCGGGCGCGGTGGGCGGCTTCCGCCGCGCGGCGCTGCTCCGGATCGGCGGGGTCAGCGACGCCACCCTGGCCGAGGACACCGACCTGACGATGGCCCTGTGCCGGGACGGCTGGCGGGTCGTCTACGAGGAGCGCGCCAAGGCGTGGACCGAAGCCCCGGCCTCCCTCGGCGCCCTGTGGAAGCAGCGCTACCGCTGGTGCTACGGCACCCTCCAGGCCATGTGGAAACACCGCGGCGCCCTGCTGCAGCGCGGACCGGCCGGCCGGCTCGGCCGCCGCGGCCTGGGCTATCTGCTGCTCTTCCAGGCGCTGCTGCCGCTGCTCGGCCCGGTGGTGGACGTCTTCACGCTATATGGACTGATCTTCCTCGACCCGGTGCGCATCATCGGACTCTGGCTGGCATTCGTGCTGGTGCAGCTGGTGATGGGCCTCTACGCCTTCCGACTGGACCACGAACACCCCGGCTCGCTGTGGAGCCTGCCACTGCAGCAGTTCGTGTACCGGCAACTGATGTACCTGGTAGTGGTCCAGTCGGTTTTCACCGCCCTGGCGGGCACCCGGCTGCGCTGGCAGCGGATGGAACGCTACGGCAGCCTCCAGTTCCCCACCGGCCCGCCCCCGCCGTCCGCGGTGCCGGTACCGGCCGTGCCCACCGCCCTCGCCGACATCTGGCTGCACGAGGCACACGCCTCCCCCCGAGCCAACGACATGACTGCCGGCGTCGGCTACTACGGCCATCACAGCCCGATCGTGTACAGCGACCCGCGGCAGCCACACACCGAACCGTACGAGAGCGCACCACTTGACTACCAGCGGGGTCCTGACCGGTCGACCGATCAGGACCGGGCGTAGTCGGGGTTGAGACCGGTAGGCAGCGCTGATCAGGTGATCTGTGTTCTCGAGGCTGGGCGGCGCCGGACTCCCTCGGGAGGCGGCGCCGCTCAGCCGTTTCGTCGCGGACTCCGAGCGTCCTACGGTCAGCTTTGGCGCAGTGCGGGCATCGGGAGGGGGACGTTGAAGGCGGTGGCTCCGGCGCCGACGCCACCCTCGCAGGAGTTGGGCGGGTCGGTGGTCACTCCGCGGGTGGAGGGGCGCTCCGCTGCCCAGAACATGTAGCCGAGCAGGCCGGTGGTGGTGCCCGCGCCGGCCGGGGCGGCGTTCTGGGTCCAGGTGCCGGTGGCGTTCTGCAGGGATGAAGCGAAGTTGTCGCACTCCGGGAGGACCTGGGAGCTCCCGGCGATGTAGAGGCCGCCGGTGAACTTGGCGGGGGCCAGCGGCGGGATCGGCGGGCTGTAGGTGGGCTTGCCGCTGATGTGTTCTTGCCAGTTCGACTCGGCCGAGCTGGCGGACGGCTGCTTGCTGGGCACCATGGCGTTGGCGTAGTCCAGGACCGGGTTCGCGGGGGTCAGCCAGTTCGTGGTGGCGTACTGGTCCAGTGCGATCAGCCAGCGGTCGCCGGCCGCGACGTCGAGGGTGAGCCGGGCGGTTGAGTCGGCGCCGGAGGCGTCATAGGGGTGGGCGGCCCGGTAGGAGTTGATGAACGACTGCAGCCCGGTGGTGTTCGGGGTCGTGCTCTGTTCGTAATCGATCTCGATGCCGACGCCGAGCTGGGTTGCGAGCGCGGCGGCCCGCTGGCCGAGCAGGGTGGGGTTCTGGGCGAGCGCGGTGTCCCAGTCGTTGGTGTAGCTGATGCCGCCGATGGAGAGCATGACGCGGATGCCGTGGCTGGTGAAGTAGTTGACGACGGCCTGGTTCATGCCGACGGGCACACCACCGGTGTTGCCGCTGTTGGTCGTGCCATTGAGCAGCGTCAGCGGGTTGACGAAGCTGAGTACCACGAGATTGACCGAGGGACGCCCGTCGCCGCGGTCGATCAGCCAGTGGTTGTTCTGGTCGAAGTTGGCCATGTCGCGGACCGTCGCCCACGTACAGGCATCGTCGCCGCAGTGCCACGCACCGTAAACCTGCGGGAGAGAGCCGGCCGCAGCGTTGGCGGCGGACGGCACGGCGGTGGGCGCGACGGCGACGACGGCCGTCAACAAGGCTGCGGTGACAAAGGACTTGAGTCTGCCGGACAACACACGCACGAACGCCTCCTGGCGAAGCGGTGATCCATCAAAGCCGAATCACACGGTGAGGCCTTGATCGCTATCTGTCAATACATTGGTCCAGACCACAAGCGACTTCCTCGACGCCTGCGTTATGGCCGACCTGGGTAACCCCGGTATCGATCAAAGTCCCGACTCCCCCGAGCAGGTCGCGGGCCTCGGCGAAGCCGACTTCGATCGACCAGCGCGACGCGTAGCGGCTGATCAGATTGGCCGCGGTGGTGGTGAGGTCGGTGGTGACCAGGGCCAGGTCGTAGCCTGTGTCGGTGTCCTCGTCGCGCAGCAGGATCACGCGGACGGTGCGGGTGTGGAGGGAGCCGTACCACAGGCAGGTGACCTCGGACAGGCC
Organism: Actinacidiphila oryziradicis; assembly: GCF_005047355.1. Lineage (GTDB taxonomy): Bacteria > Actinomycetota > Actinomycetes > Streptomycetales > Streptomycetaceae > Actinacidiphila > Actinacidiphila oryziradicis. The sequence continues at coordinate 12,844 of NZ_SUMC01000100.1, read as the reverse complement.
CACGGAATCGATGCGCTGGTGGCGCCTGACCCGCCTACCGTCTGCGCACCAGTCACCTCGGTGACGAGGTGAGGAGAACGGTCCTTTCCGGGGTCTACCGGCGAGCGCACCAGCCGCCGGCTGCACCGCACCTACGACCAGATCGCAGGACTCCGCGCGAAAGCCAAGCGCCGGGCCTTGGACTGGCAGCACCAGACGACCACCGTCATCGCCCGCACATACGGCACCGTCGTGGTCGAAGCACTCACCATCACGAACATGGTCAAGTCGGCCAGGGGAACCATCGAGGAGCCGGGGAAGAACGTTGCCCAGAAGTCTGGGCTGAACCGCTCCATCAGCCCTGCGGCTGGCTGTGCCGTTCGAGGACATCAAGTTCAAGGACAACGCGCTGGTCTACGGCGTGCGCGCGTTGCCGATCACGTGGGACAAGTCGAGTGTCGCGGAGAACGGCGAATGATGCGGGTCAGCATCGACGTCGCGGTGGTGGACGCCACGTTGACGGTAGGCCGCACTCGTACCCGGGCCGTACCCAGGTCCTTGCTGTCGAAGCCGAGGTCGGACAGGTACGCTCCGGCGGTCGTCGTGCCGTCGGCGCCGGCGGCCGGGGTGAAGGTGACCTTGGAGACACGGGTCAGGTTCAGCCCCGCCTGCTTCAGCGCCGAGGTCGGCACGTGAACCTGCTGGAGCACGATCTTGCCCAGCAGCGTGGATGTGCTGCCCGGCATCCGGCTCACCCCCCACGCGTTGAGGTGGGACACCAGGTCGCTCCAGGTGTGGCCGGAGCTGTCGGTGACGCTCAGCGTCATGTCCGTCCCCGTGGTGACGCTCTCGTCAGGGGACATGTCCACGGTCATCTCGTCATAGTGCGACACATTGCGTTCGGAGGGCGGGATCGTCACGCTGAGGCCGCCGGCCGTGCCGGTCCATGCCACGTGCGTCATGGGGTTCAGCGGCGGGGCGAACGCGGCGGGTGTCCAGTACGGCACCTGCTGGTTGGTGAGCGTGCTGCCCGGGTTGGTGCAGTAAGGGAGCACTTCGGGAACCGTGCGCCCGTACTTGCTGGCGCAGACCGTGGCCGTGACCGCTCCCGTTGTGCTGACGAGCGGGGACGCATCCTTGAACGTGGTGACGTCCTCGCGTGTGGCGGCGGGCTGCTGGGCCACCGTGCGTATGTCCGCGTAGGGCGCCACGGACGACGGCAGCTTCCCGGAGCCGTCGAACATGCCCTGGAAGCCCGTCTGCCCGCCGAGGGTCGACTCGAAGAACCCGGCGATGTACGCCGAGCCCACCTGGTACTCCTGCGCCGCTGTGAGCCGGGTGTTCTTGCCGGAGGCCAACGCGGTGGCGCTGGTGCCGCACACCGGGTCGTTGACGTTCGACCAGTCGTCCGCGGCACCCGGATACGGCGGGGTCCAGGAGGAGTTGTAGAAGTCATGGTCGGTCCCCATGACCCAGATGTCCGAGCGCTGCACGTTGTCCTGGAAGGTGTTGTCGCGCGAGTCGGCGTAGAAGTGCTGGCCCTGCTGGTCCGACACGTCGCCGTCGCAGTAAGGCAGCAGCGTCGTCGTCACCACGTCCGGCAGGGTGGCGCGGGTGAAGTCGATCGGGGCCAGTGCGAAGACCGACTTGATGTTCCACGGATGGGGCAGGGCGTTGTTGAGGGTGCCCGCGGTGACGACGCCTTCACCGCCGCGCGAATGGCCCATCAGCCCGATTTTGCTGAAGTCCATCGTGTTCGCAAGCTGATTCGCCGTCAGCGTGCCGGCCGGGTACGTGGACCGTCCGGCGGCCAGCGCCTGGTCCAGCGTCACGTCCTGGCCGGCCGCGGCATCGTGGTAGCTGACCGGCCGCGCGTCGTTCGCCGCCTTGAGCATGGTGAGGGTGTCGAGTACGAGTTGGCCGCGGGTCACCGCGCCGTCGTCCGGGGAGAGCTGGTTGTCGTTGGCGTTGATCGCGTTCGCGGAGATCGACACCACGGTGTAGCCGTCCGCGGCGAGCGCCTCACCGGCGCCGTCGTAACCGGCGTAGCTCAGGATGGGGGCCGTCCCGGCCGGGCACGGCCAGCTTCCGCTCGCGCCCTTCAGGGTCGTTGTGTTGTAGCACGAGCTGTGCCGGCCGTGCAGGAAGATCACCAGGGGGTGTGCCCCGCCGGCGGTCGGCAAGTAGATGCGTCCTTCGAGTTCCCCGCGTATTCCGCCGATGTCGGCGAGGGGTATGGCCTGGGCGCCGAAGTTGTAGTCGGCGATCGTGTAGCTGCCCTTGCCGATGGTCGTCGGATCACCGCTCGTCGTCCCCGACGTGCCCGAGGCGCCAGGGGTCGTCGGCCGGGCTTTCTGCTGGGCCCTGAGCTGGGCGCCCTCGGAGGGCAGAACGGACGGGCCCACGGCTGTGCTGTTGCCACCGCTTGACCACTGCCAGCTGACCGCCTTGGCGGTGGCCACCGACTGGTCGCCCGTCGTCACGGTGAGCGTGCGCCCGTCCGCCGACTCCGCGGCGGGGCCCAAGTCCTGCCCGTCGGCGAGCAGTTCGGGTGTGTCGTCCTTCACGGGCAGTGCGGTGGCCAGCACGAGCGACACCACATAGCCGCCGGCCGCCCGGGTCACCGTCCAGCCGGCTCCTGAATCGACCACGGCCGTGTCGGGCCCTGGGGTCGAGGCGGCGGCCGGAAGGGCGGCGGCGGCCGTCGCCCCGAGCAGGACAAGTCCCGCGGCCACCGCGGTGAGCGGACGCCGCAACGCCCGTACATGTCTCTTTCTCTTTATTTGATGCACTTGATGCACTTGTGGCAAACCCCTCTCTAGGGGGCGGATCCGGGGTTTGACGAGGGTGCGGACGCGGGGTCCTGGGCGGGCCGTGCCGTCGAGTGGCGGACTCCGCCGTCCCCGCGGTGGCTCTCGATCTCGAAGCGGAAGCGGTCCGCCCGGTACAGCACCTCGGAGAGTTCCACCGGCTTGTCGTGCTGGTCGCGGGTGACGGCCTCCACCTGCAACAGCGCCTCCCCCACCGGCACTTGCAGATGACTGGCGTGGTCGGGCAGCGCCCGGACCACCTCGATGATGTTGCGGGCCGACGTCATCACCGCGCCGTGGCGGCGTTCCAGCACCCCGTACAGGGAGGTGTCCAAGTCCTCTTCGGCCAGGCCCGGGAAGCGGGCCGCCGGCAGGACGGCGGTGAGCAGCGCCACCGGCTCCGCGCCCAGGAACGCCACTCGTCGCAGGCGGAAGACCTCGGCCCCGGCGGGCACGTCCAGGGCCGTGGCCGCGACATCGTCGGCGGGCCGCGTCCCGGCCTCAAGTACGTGCATGCTCACCGGCAGTCCGGTCTCGCCGAGGGTCGCGGTGAAGCTGGTGAGCAGATGGATCTTGCTCGCCACCTTGGGCTCGCTCACGAACGTGCCGCGGCCCCGGGTGCGGTTGAGGTAGCCGTTCTTGGCCAGGGCCAGGAACGCCTGCCGGACCGGGGCGAGGGACACCCCGAGGCGGACCGCGTACTGCTTCTCCTGCAGCAGCTTCTCGCCCGGGGTCAGCCGCCCGGACACGATCTCGTCGAGCAGCAGCCGGTAGATCTGGTCGTGGTACGGCACGGCGGAGCTGCGGTCGATCGCGAACGGCAGCGGGTCGTCCGCCGAGCCGAGGAGTGGTGGAGAGGTAGGTGCGGCCATGCACGAGACCTTAAAAGTTATAAGTTTCCAACTTATTTCTCGAACGCAAGGAGTACGTGTCCTGGCGCGAGGACCACGTGCGGCTCCCGGCGGGGCGCGTTCCGGGATTGGTCACTCGCTGTTCGGCTCGCGGCCATTAATTCCCCCGGGCTCGGTAATCGCGTCACTAACTCTTCCTAACGGTCGTTACATCGCAGGCATTCAGATGGTTAAGGACGGGCGTCATGCTGGCAGGGATTCGATCGAGGACGCAGGTGGCGCTGGTGGCCGCAGCAGTGATGGGAACCGCCGTGGGATGCGGTTCCTCCGCGTCGACCACGGCAGCGACGGGCAGCGCGGCCAAGCCGACTCTGGTCGTGTACTCCGCGCAGGGCTACGACCAGGCGGTTGTGGACGCGTTCCAGAAGGCCACGGGCATCACGACCAAGCTGGTCGACGACAGCACCGGGCCACTGCTGGCGAAGGTTGCCGCGGAGAAGTCCAACCCGCAGTGGGGCGTGCTGTGGACGGACGGCGACGAGGGGTTCGCCTCGCTGGACCAGCAGGGGCAGCTGCTCAAGGGATACGAGCCCGGCGTCACGTTCAACGCCGCCGGCCAGGCCGTGCTGCCCAAGGACAAGAGCTATATCCCGACCGGTGTCACGATGGCCGGCACCATCGTCTACGACGCCGGCAAGACCCCGAAGCCGCCGACTTCGTGGCAGGACCTGCTGACCTCTGCCTGGAAGGGCAGGATCGGCATGAACAACCCCGCGGTCTCCGGCCCCACGTTCCCGTTCGTGGCCGGAATGATGAACCTGCTCGGCGGTGAGGCCCAGGGCAAGGACTTCTACAGCAAGCTGAAGGCCAACGGCCTGCATGTCTTCCCGACCAACGGCGACACCCTGCACGCGATGTCGACCGGCCAGATCCAGGTCGGCCTCATCCAGAGCTCCGCCGGGCTCGGCGCGGCCCAGACGGTGAAAAACCCCAACATCAAGACCGCCTTCCTGAAGGGCGTCAGCCTGCTCCCGGGTGTCCTCGGTATCGACGCCAAGGCGCCCGCCGCGGTGCAGGCCGAGGCGAAGAAGTTCGCGGAGTTCGTCCTCAGCCCGGCCGGGCAGAAGGCCATGCTGAACGGCGCCCCCGGCAGCGACTCGCTGTACTGGCCGGTCGTGCAGGGCGTCTCGGCACTGCCCGCCATGCCCGCGCTCAAGTCGGTGCAGTACCAGACGGTCGACCCGTACGTCTGGGGTCCGAAGGAGTCCGAGATCAACTCCTGGTTCACCGCGAACATCGCGAAGTAGACACATGACGACGAACAAGTCCGTTCTGGCCCCGGTCCCCCTTTCCCGCACGCGGGAAGGTGGACGGATGAACGCGCGGCTGCGGCGCGGCGGCCGCGCGGTGAGCCTGCTGGGTGGTCCACTCGCCGCTGTCGCGGTGGGACTGATCCTGCTGGCGCCCGTGGCGGGCTTCCTGCTGGTCGCGATCAGCCCCCGGGCGTTCGGTCAGGGCTCCAGCTGGTTCAGCCTGGCCTCCTTCCACTCCGCGCTCAGCGGAACCATGTCGCAGGCGCTGCTCAACACCGCGCTGACGGGAGTGGGCGCCGCGGTGCTGGCCGCCGTCATCGGCACAGCGCTCGCACTGCTGCTGGGCCGGACCAAGGTCCTCGGCGGCGGTGTGTGGCGGCTGGGGATCTGGGCCCTCCTGCTCGCCCCGTCGTACCTCGAAGCCCTCGGCTGGACCCGCCTGGTGGAACCGGACGGGGTACTGGTCCAGATCTTCGGCATCAACGCCGGCTGGCTGCGAAGCCTTGTCATGGGGCCGGTCGGGGTGATCTGGGTCCTCGGCAGCCGCGGAGTCCCGTTCGCCTTCCTCGCCGTCTCCGGTGTGGTCGCGGGACTGGGGCGGGACTTCGAGGACGCGGCCCGGGTGCACGGCGCCGGGACCTGGTCCCGGTTGCGGATCACCATCGGCATGCTGGCTCCCGGGCTGTGGGCGGCTCTGGCCATCGTCTTCGCCGAGGCCATCAGCGACTACGGCGTGGCGGCCACCCTCGGGGCCGACGCGCGCTTCCCCCTCGCCACCTTCTCCCTCGCCGCCGCGGTCACCAACTTCCCCGCGGACTACCCGACGGCCGCGGCCGTCGGATGGCTGCTGATGCTGCTGGTCGTGTTCGCGATGCTGGCGCAGCGCGCGGCCACCCGTGGACGCTCCTACGCCGTGCTGTCCGGGCGTACCCGCCCGGTCAGCCAGGTGCCGCTACGAGGCCGGCGTTCCGCGGCCGCCCTCGCCGGGCTCGGCGTCTTCTTCCTGCTCGCCCTCGGAGTGCCGACGCTGGGCGTGGTCTCCGCGTCCATGCTGGGCCAGTTCGGAGCGCTGAGCGCGCGCTCGTTCACGCTGGACAACTACCGGCAGGTCTTCCAGCAGTCCAGCCTGCTGGCGCCCGTCATGCTGTCGCTCCGGCTGGCCGTCATCACCGCTACGGTGGCCCTGATCGGCGGCGTGCTGGTGGCCCGGTTCCTCGCCCGCAGCGGCGGCAAGGGGCGCGGCAAGGCGGCCGGCGTACTGGACCTGCTGATGCTCGGGGCCGTGGCCCTGCCCTCGATCGTGCTGGGCGCCGGCTACATCTTCACGTACAACCTGCCGCTGATGAACACCCTCGGCATTCACCTCTACGGAACCTTGACGCTGCTGACCATCGGTCTGCTCGCCGGAGCGCTGCCGGCCGCCTCGCGGCTGCTCGTCGGCTCCTTCTCGCAGCTGCAGGACTCCATGCTGGCCGCGGCCAGGGTGCACGGCGCGGGAACGGCGCGGGCCTGGAGCACGACCGTGCTGCCGCTGGTGTCCCGCGGGCTGCTGTGGACGTGGCTGCTCACCTTCGCGGACCGGTTCCTGGAGCTCCCGCTCGCCTCGATGCTCTACCCGCCGGGCCAGCAACCGCTGTCGGTGGGAGTCACGAAGCTGATCGTGAACTACGACTTCGGGGTGGGCACCGCCTCGCTGGTCGTCGCCTGCGCCGGCATCCTCCTCGTCATCGGCCTCGGCCTGGCACTGTTCCGCCTCCTCGCTCCGGCGGGCTGGCATCGATTGGAGCAACGGTGAAATCCGCACACGACGGCCGTGCCACTCGGCTGGAGATCGACGGCGTGGTCAAGCGGTACGGCGCCAGCACGGTCCTCGAAGACGTCTCGCTGACCGCCGAGGCGGGCGAGTTCCATGTCCTGCTCGGACCGTCCGGTTCCGGCAAGAGCACCCTGCTGCGGGTCATCGCCGGCATCGAGCGGGTGGACGAGGGCCGCGTGCTGCTGGGCGACCAGCTCCTGGCCGACCGCGGCGTGTGCGTGCCTCCCGAGCAGCGCGGTCTGGGCATGGTGTTCCAGGACTACGCGCTGTGGCCGCACCTGACCGTCGCGGACAACGTCGCGTACGCGCTGCGGCGGCAGCGGGCCGGGCGGCGGGAGGTGGCCGACCGGGTCGGCGGTCTCCTGGAGCGGGTCGGCCTGGCCGGGTACGCGCGGCGCTATCCGGGGGAGCTGTCCGGCGGCGAGCAGCAGCGCGTGGCACTGGCCCGGGCCCTCGTGGGGCGCCCGCGGATGCTGCTGTTCGACGAGCCGCTGTCCAATCTGGACGCCGACCTGAAGGAGCGGCTGCGGGTCGAGATCGCCACGCTCACCCGCGAGACCGGCGCCACCGCCGTGTACATCACCCACGACCAGTCGGAGGCCTTCGCACTGGCGGACCGGATCGGGGTGCTGCGTGACGGCCGGCTGGTCCAGCACGGAACACCGGAAACCATCTACAACAACCCCGGCTCGCCCTTCGTGGCGCGCTTCACCGGGCTGTCGGGCGAACTGCCCGCACAGGTCGAGAAGGTGCGTGCGGACGGCGGTGTTCAGGTGCGCGCCCTGGACCGCTCGCTGGTGGCGCAGGCGCCGACCGGCCTGGCCGAGGGTACGGCGGTGGACCTGCTGATCCGGCCGGCCGCCTTGAAGCTGAGCGCCACGGAGCAGGCCGGAGGTACGCACGCGCTCACCGGCGTCATCCGGGACACCGCCTACCGGGGGCGCGGCTACGACCACGTCGTGGAGCTGCCCGGCGGGACTCTGATGTGTGGCGTTTTCGACCAACAGCCCTGGCAGCGCGATCGGTCGGTGGCCCTTGCGGTCACGCCGAGCGGCTGTTTCGCGTACCCGCGCGCTGACCGCGAGGCGGCTGCGACAGCAGGAGCGGGACGAACTGATGCAACACAAAAACTGGAGGTATGAATGAGCGGGACAGTACTCGTCCTCGCCGTCTTTCTGGCCTGTGCGGTGGAAGCCGTCGAGGCACTCACCATCGTGCTCGCCGCGGGTGTCACCCGAGGCTGGCGCTCGCCGATGATCGGTGTCGGCGCGGCACTGGTGACGCTGGCCGTCGTGGTCGCAGCGCTCGGGCCGGCGATCAGCCGGATCCCGATCGGCGCCATGCAGCTGGTGATCGGCAGCCTTCTGCTGGTCTTCGGCCTGCAGTGGCTGCGTAAGGCGATCCTGCGGGCATCCGGCTACAAGGCGCTGCACGACGAGGACAAGATCTACCAGGAGCAGGTCTCGGCCGCGCAGGCGGCGGCGACCGAAGGCCGGGCGTTCGTCACCGACTGGTACGGCTTCACACTGGCGTACAAAGGCGTGTTCCTGGAGGGACTGGAGGTCGCGTTCATCGTCGTCACCTTCGGGTCCGTCCAGGGACAGATCCCGGAGGCCTCGCTCGGGGCGATCGCCGCGGTCGTGCTGGTGGTCGTCGTCGGCCTGCTGATCAAGGCGCCGCTGGCCAAGGTCCCCGAGAACACGATGAAGTTCGTGGTGGGCATCCTGCTGACGTCCTTCGGCCTCTTCTGGGGAGCCGAAGGAGCCGGAGCCCACTGGCCGGGGGCCGACACCGCCCTGCTCGTCCTCATCCCGGCCGTCCTCGCCGTCTCGCTGGCCTACGTATCGCTGCTGCGCAACCAGCAGCGGCGCACGGTGCAGACGGCCCAGCCACACAATGGAGTTACCTCGTGAACCCGATCATGCGATTCCTGCACTTCTGGTACGACTTCGTGGTGGGCGACGACTGGACCGTGGCCGTCGGCGTGGTGGTCGCGCTCATCGTCACAGCACTGCTCGCCGGAGGGGCTATCGCGGCCTGGTGGGTGCTTCCGGTCGCCGTGGTGCTGCTGCTCGGCCTGTCACTGCGACGGGCGAGCCGTCCCAGCGCATAGGACGGCGGGAGCCGAGCCGATTGCGGGCCGGCGGGAGCGGGTGAGATATCCGGCTCCCGTCGGCCCGCAATCGCGTACGAGTCCGCCTTGCGCCGGCCGGGACCGCCGTCAGCGGCTCTCGCCCTCTTCCAGGTAGACCCGGGCGGCGTAGTCCTCCAGGACCTGCTCGCAGCGTTCGAGGGCCGCCGCCGTTTCGGCACGGCCGGAGGCTGACAGCACGTCCCGGGTACGGACCTTCTCGAACCAGTTCTTCAACTTGGTCAGGTCCTCGTCGTTCTCCTCCAGCTCGGCGTACGTGAAGTGCTCGGCCACGTACTCCTTGTCGACCTGGGCGAGAAAGTCCTGGCAGCGGTCGATGATCTCTTCGTACTCGTCGTTGCGGACCGTGTTGAAGGCGGCGACGACATCAGCCTCTCCGGCCAGCACATCGGTGCCGAGCAGATGGGCCGTACCGTCCATGTCGATGATCTCCTTGCGCAGCACCCGCATGGCTCTTTCCGAGGCAACCGTGCGAGGCAGCGCGGCCACCGAGTTCTGCAGGTAGATCGCCCCGAGTCCCTTGATGCGTCGCCACACCGCCGCCCGCAACCGGGTCGGCTCCGTCGGCACCCGGTAGACGAGCACAAGCCAGCGGCGTCCGCCGCCTTTCACCTCTTCCTCGGGTTGAGCCGCCCGCTGCGACCCAGCCGTCGATACCACCGGTTCACCTCCCGCCTGAACTTGCTTGCTGCCCTCACCTTACGGTGGGCGTCGATTGCGTAGACGGGTCACCGGATACGGTGCGAGAGAGGGGTGAGGCGGGCGCCCCCGACGACCGTCGGTGATACGCCCGCCTCACCCCCACCCCCGACCATCGGCGCGGTTCCGGCCCCCCTCCGGGTCAGGTGCTGGCGTCGGCCCGGTACGCGAAGCTCCCGCCGGGGTCGAGCCGGACCCGGACCTCTTCGCCCCGCCGGCGGCGTTGTTCGGCGAAGACGCCGGTGAGGAGCGTGCCGTCCGCGAGCTCGACCAGGTGGTCATATCCGTGGCCGCGGTAAGCGACATCCCGTACCCGGCTCAGGAGGCCACTGTCGTCGTCGACCCTCGGGACCAGGCGCGCCGCAGCGGGACGAACGAGAACCGTAACCGCGGATCCCAGCGGCGCGGGCGCGGGCCCCGATGCCGTCAGCGGACCGTTGGGCGTGTCCACCAGGAACCGTCCGGCGGAGTCCGGCCGGCCGGCAACCCGGCCGTGCAGTTCCCCGGCGACACCGGTGAAGCGGGCCACAAATGGCGTGGCGGGCACGTGATACACCGATTCCGGCAGGTCGCACTGGACGAGTCGTCCGTCCTGGAGTACACCGATCCGGTCTGCGAGGGCGAAGGCCTCGACCTGGTCGTGGGTGATGTACACAACGGTTGTGTCGTTCTCCCGGGCAAGCGTGGCGATCTCCGCCCGCAGCCGCTCCCGCAAGTCGGCATCGAGGTTGGAGAGCGGTTCGTCACACAGAAGGACCGCCGGTCGGGCGACCAGAGCCCGGGCCAGCGCGACCCGTTGCTGCTCCCCGCCCGACAGCTCGGGAGGGCGACGGTTCGCCAGTCGGACCAGGCCCACCCGGTCCAGCATCGCCAGGGCACGCCTCCTGGACTCCTGGCGGGGGAGGTGCAGCCGCTCCAGGGCGTAGACGACGTTCGCGAGGACACTGACCTGGGGCCACAGCGCGTATTGCTGGAACACCATTGCCAGGCTGCGCCGTTCAGGGGCCACATGCAGCCCTTGGTCCGCCACGACGCTCGTTCCGATCGCGATGCTGCCCGCACTGGCCCGGTCGATCCCGGCCACGAGTCTCAAGAGCGTTGTCTTTCCTGACCCTGACGGCCCGAGGAGGACCATGAACTGCCCGGCAGTGACCGTCAGATCGATGCCGTCGAGGGCGATGACATGGCCGAACCGGCGGGTCAGGCCGGTGAGTCGCAACGGGCTCGATGACGGCATCAACGTGCGTGATCGTCGTTGAAGGGAAGGAGCAGGTGCCAGTTCATCGGGGACCCTGGAAGCGCCTTGGTGTCGCGGACATTCCAACGGAAAAGGGGTACCTCACGCTCGTAGGCTGAGCCGTGGGAGCGATAGCCGGGGGGCAGCTCCTCGGTCTCGGTCGCGAGGTCGCCGAATACTGTCCGGCGGTCCGCGAGGATCGCGAGGTCGCCCATCCGGGTCGGATCGAGCAGGAATTTGGCAGCTGCTTCGGCGCGCGGGAGCACCTGCTCGACGCCGTCGAGTGAGCCGAGGATCTCCGCCGCCCGGTCCCGTTGCGCTTCGTCAACCCATACCCACGCAGAGCCGCCGAGGTCACGGTGGTGTCCCACGTAGCCGTCCTTCTCTATAGACAGTGCGGACACCTCCGTGACTCCTCGTGCGGTCAGGATCCGTCCCAGGTCAAGGGCACGGGTCTTGGCGTTCATCCCGTGGTCGGCCGTGAGAAGCACCTCGGCGTCCGGCACCGTTTTGACGACAGCCTGGATGGCGGCGTCCAGTTGGCGCAGGTGGTCGTTGGAGCCGGCCTCGCCCGGCGCCCACATGTGCATGGGGTAGTCCGTGGTGTGCACATAGAAGGTGTCCAGGTCCGGGCGATGGGCGATCAGCCAGGCCAGGCAGCGCAACAGCCAGATGTTGACTTCGCTGGAGTAGATGTTGGGAGGGGCGCCCACCGCATCGACCACCTCTGATGGCGCGTGCTCGCTGGTTACGAGGTAGTCCAAGCCGTTCCCGAGCAGGCGCAGGGTCTTGCTTTTGGCACTGAGCAGACAAACCCGTCGCCCCGCCTCCGCCCAGGTCTGGAGGAGAGTCGGCGCGTTGAGCATGTGCGCGGCGTCCATGTGCCTGTCCACGCCCGTGTCCGGATCGAGGAAGGAGTTACCGGTGATCCCTGTGACGGCCGGCGGAGCAGCACAGGCGATAGCGGCGTTGTTGACGTTGGTGACCGTGGGCCAGAGTCCCTCGACCACCTCACCGCCGCTCTCAGTGAACAGCTTGGACAGGAACGGGGTCGTCCCGCTGTCGAGGTAGTCCGAGCCGAGCCCGTCGATCATGAAGATCAAGCGCGGCGAGCCGATTCCGTTTCCGTTTCCGGTCATGAGGTTTCCTCCAGAGTCAGGGTGTTGTGTTTACGGTCGTGAGGCCGGCGACCAACGAGTCGACGGCCGCTTCTTGACGGGCGCGTTGTCCGCGGTGCAGCATCCCCGCCGCCCACACCAGCCCGTTGACCGCTCCGAGCACCGCGATCATCGCGGCGATGGCCACGACCGTGAGCGCGGTACCTGTCGCGATCTGCGACTTGAACTGCACCGCGACCGCCACGGCGAGCGGCTCCCCGCTCGGCGCGTGCAGGACCTCCGAGAGCGGCAGCTCGAACATGATGACGGCCACCAGGAACAGCCAAACCGACACGAGGGACCGCCAGATGAGCGGCAGCACCGCCTTGGTCCACGCACGGAGAGCGATGAACCCGTGAACCCGCCCGGCGTCGTACAGAGACCGCCCGGCCTGGGCCAACGGGCCGTGCAGCATCCGGACGGCGAGGGGGGAGAATCCGACGACATAGCCGACGAGCAGCAGCCATTGCGTGTTGTAGACCGGCAGGGCGTTGTAGACCGCCGGCAGGTTGTAGAAGAACACGAACCCCGCCGCGAGGACGATAGAGGGAAGCCCGATCACCGCCACCAAGCCGATGTCGATCAGCGCCGCGGCGCGAGCCCTGCCCCGGTACTGGTTCCACAGATTGATGACGAGCCCGACGGCCACCGCCAACGTCGCCCCCGCGAGGCCGAGTTGAAGGGACAGCCACACGGGACTGAGCAGGCCTGGGGTGTCGAACAGCGCCCTGTAGGCCGCAAAGGTGAGCCCCGATGAGTTGGCGGCTGCGACGGCTCCGCCCGACGACGCCGTTCCGCCGAGCAGCGAGGACCCGACGATGCCGAGGACA
>NZ_SUMC01000010.1 GCF_005047355.1 Actinacidiphila oryziradicis | reverse complement strand
GACAGCCGGCACGTCGCGACTGTTCACCAACTCCCGCAACTCAGCGGTCTGTTCCACAGAGAGCTCCATGCCAGAACCAACGAGCCCCATCGATCAAAGTAACGACTGCAGGATCACGAGACACTAGTGGCGCAGGCAGCTCAGCCGGTCGAGAACAGCCGCCGCCATCGCCTGCTCGCCGAGCGCGTTGGGGTGCGCGGGGGCGGCGGGTGAGGCGGGGGTGAGGGGTTCGATCCAGCGATCGGCGGGGGCCTTGCACATGTCGTGGCCGATGGTGGCCGTGTAGGTGTCGACATATGTCGCGTGCGAGGCGCGCGCCTGCGACGAGAGCATGGCGTTGAGCCGCTTCTCGGTGTCGCGGAGGTAGGCGAAGTCGCCGTCGGCGAAGGGGACGGCGGGGCGGCAGCCGATGCCGTCCTCGGGCATGAGGTCGGGATAGCCGACCACGACGACGTGGGCACGCGGGGCGCGGTGGTGGACGGCGTCGAGTACGGCGGCGATCTTGGGGGCGGTCAGCTGGATATTCTGCTGGAGCTGGTCGGTGCCGCCGGAGTTGTAGTACTTAGTGCAGGGGCTGCCGGTCGGGTCGGTGGCCGCGAGGCCGGCGCAGGTGCGGATGATGCTGCCGAAGCCGATGTCATTGCCGCCGATCTGGACGGTGACGAGTGTGGTCCGCCTCGTCAGAGCGTCCAGCTGCGGCGGGTTGGTGCCCTGGGCCTGCCACATCTCGGCGGTGGTGGCGCCGCTGCAGCTGACGTCCGCGAAGGCGGCGGGGCGCAGCCGCGCGGCGGTCAGCGAGGGGTAATTATGGTCGGAACGCAGGCAGTTGGCGTCCACCTGGGTGGGGATGAGCGGGCCGGAGGCGTAGGAATCGCCGAGTGCGGCATAGCTCTCGTAGCGCGCGTGGCGGGGCTGGGCGGCGGCGGGGACGGCGCTGCCGATGGTGAGGGCCAGAGCGGCGGCCGCGAGGACTGCCGTGTGTCTGACGGTGTGTGTGCCGGTGCTTGTGTGAGCCATGGGCCCTCCCCCTCGTGGTTACTGACGAGGAAAGACTCCGTGCGGCGGGAGCCTGGAGTCAATGGTGTGACAGGAAGTCATTCGGCCAGCTCAGCTGGCCCGGCGGCAGCCTCGCTCTGTCCTGGTCGTCACCCCGGGGACGGACGGGCGGGTGTTGCCCGGCGCCGGGCTTGACCCATGGCCGCCCCCGACCGGCCTCAGTGGCCGCCCCGCGAGCCTCCCCCGCCCCAGCCACCACCGCCGCCGCCCCAGGAACCGTCGCCAGGAGCGCAGTAGCCGCCGCACGGCGATTCGGTCGTCGGGGAAGGGCCGGCGGAGGACGGCGACGGGGAGACCGTGGCCGAACGCGAGGGCGAGGACGAGAGGGTGGGCGTGGCACTGGCTGTCGGCGTGGGCCGGGCCGGGGGGAGGGTTACCCCAACCGGGGCCAGGGAGCCGACGACGGTGAGACCGACGGACTGGTACTGGGGTGAGGGCCCCGACGTGTCGAGCGCCCAGCGTTGGGCCGCCGAGCCGTCGCGGGACTTGAGGACGGCGGCCGCGGCGCGCTCCCGGGAGACCGGGACCACCGCGAGCTGCTGGTTCCACTGCGGAATCAGATTGCCCTGGATGGTCAGGTCGTAGCGGACGTCCGCGGCGGACGCTTCGGACGCGGCCGTGCACGTGCCCAGCTCCAGCGCGAAGTCCTGGTGGGAGTTGAGGCAGAGATCGGGGTCGGCCAGGCTGCGCAGCAGCCCGTCGGTTTCGTACGACCATTGCTGGGCCTGGGAGGCCGTGCACGTGGCGGCCTCCGCCTCCGCGTGCAACTCGGGCTGGCCGCCGTGGATACCGAGGCACAGGCCGGTCTCGGCATTACGCAGCCGGCCGCTCATCGCACCGTCCGCCAGCGAACCGGCGGCGGCCTGGGACTGGGCCGGGTCCGGGGCGGGAGAGGCCGCGCCCGCGCCGACGGTGGTACCGCCCGACGTCGTACCGATGGTAGTGCTGTGCCCCGACAGGGCACCGAAGAGCATGGTCAGCGCGAGCACACCGCCCCCGGCGATCCCCAGACCGGCCAGCACCGGGCGTCTGTCGAGGACGGCACCCAGGGCCTGTCTACCGGCGGGCACCCGGGACCCGACGCGCGGCCGTCCGCCCACCGAGTGCCTGGGCCCGACGTCGCGCCCGGAGGCGTCCGGCACCGGTACGAGTACGGCTGCCGCCGCCGAAGTGGGGGCGGTAGCCGGGATGGCTCCCAGTTGCGCGGCGCGGCGGGCAGGCCGGGAGCCGAGGTAGTCCCGGGCGCCCCATCCGATCACCGCCTCGGCGAGGAAGAGGGCCAGCCGTCCGCGGGAGTGGTCGAGCTGGACGGCGGTGTAGCGGCAGTGGTCGCACCGTGCCATGTGGCGCCGCAGGTCGGGGTCGAGGCCGGTGCCGCCGCGCCGCACGGAGACGTCCAGCAGGCGGCTGAACTGGCGGCACTTGTCGTCGGGTGCGAGCTCCAGGTGGGCCTGCAGGCAGCCGTCGCGGAGGAGCTCGCGGGCCTGTTCCAGTTGCGCGAGCACGCCGTGGAAATCGTGGCCGAGGCCGAGCAGCCGGGCCGGCACGGCCACGTCCTCCGCCTCCACCTCGGCGTGCCACAGCAGGCACTGCGCGGGTTTGGGCAGTTCCGAGAAGGCCCGGAAGACCAGTCGTCTGTCCTCGGGTGTGGTGAACCGCGCGTCCGCGCTGCCCCGGCCCTTGGCACCGGTCCGCAGACCGGGGTGCAGGGCCGTACGGCGTTGATCGGTGTCCCATTCCCGGGCGATCGCCCGCACGGTCGCCAGCAGCCGTGGCCGCCACACGGCGGTCAGGCCGGTCTGCCGCTGTACCTCGGCGAAGACCCTTGTGAAGGCCGCGGTTGTGAGCATTCCGGCGGCTTGGGTGGAACCGGTGCACAATGTCGCGTATTCAAATACCGGCTCCCAGTGCCGGGCCAGCAGCTCCGTGACGGGGTAGTCGCCGGGCTTCATCCCCGAACTCCCCCTGAGTTCGGCCGCCAGGCTCTGGTCCGACTCCTCGGTCAGGTGACCGACGCCGCCGGAATTGGAGCCTCGGGGATCCATCACTGGTCGCCTTCCTTCCGTAACCCGACAGCCGGGAAATGGTACGGCCCATCAGGACCGCGCGGTAACGGGAGAAATCCACGAACACCCTCAGGCCCGACGCGACCAGTGCCGACATAGCGGCAGCGCTCCCGGGGAGGCAGGGCCTCGCGTCGGGACTTCTTCACCCGAACGTCTTTTGGAGCCGGAACGAAGCTCACATCGAACAGGCACACGGTAATAGTTATTGCTCGCGTGCCGACAGCCGAACTTTTGCACACTCAGCAGGCTCGGAACAAGGGATTCGATGCTACGACTTGACTGCGTACAAAGGTTATTGACGATCAGTCAAACAGCGGCCCGCGCACCGGGACCCAGAATCCGACTCGGAAGCACCGAAACGCTTCGAATGCGGGATGCCCCCCATGAGCGGCATAACGGCAGAAGCCGGAGCGAACACACAATCCACACAGGATCCACGCAACCCCGGCTCCGTACCGCACGACGAAACCGCACGTCGGCGCGGTGCGAGTACGCGCTCCACCATGCCGTGCGGCCACGCGGCACCGTCGCGCCGCCGCGAGGAATCGTTACCTCCGCGTAACATGCGCGGGTATTACCGACGGTAAGCCCGAGTAGTTACTCTCCAGTCACTTACACAGGTGTGACTGGAGCCGCAGATGAACACCACCCGCACCGCCGCCTCCGTCTCCGCCCTCATCCTCGCCGCCGGCGCCGCCCTGGGTCTCGCCGCCCCCGCCGCCCAGGGAGCGCCAGTGGCAGCGGCGTCCTCCGCCGCCACCGCGTCGGTGAGGTTCACCGACATCCCTGGCTCCGGCGGGGTGACCCTCAAGGGCAGTGTCTTCACCCCGGCCGGCTACGACGGCTCCCAGCACTACCCGGTGATCGTGCTCCCCAGCAGCTGGGGCATCAACGACCTGGAGTACCTCGCCCAGGCGGGCAGCCTCGCCGACTCCGGCTATGTGGTCGTCAGTTACACACCCCGCGGCTTCTGGCTCTCCGGCGGCGAGATCGATGTCGCCGGTCCCAAGGACGTCGCCGACGCCTCCGCGGTCATCGACTGGACGCTGGCCAACACCCCCGCCGACCCCGCCCGGATCGGGATGGCCGGGGTGTCCTACGGCGCCGGCATCAGTCTGCTCAGCGCCGCCCACGACAAGCGGATCAGGGCGGTCACCGCGCTGAGCGGCTGGGCGGACCTGGTGGCGTCGATCTTCTCCGGGCGCACCCAGCACCTCCAGTCGGCAGCGCTGCTCGGCGGATCCGCCTACCTGACCGGCCGCCCCAGCGCCGAATTCCAGCAGGTGCTGGCCGACTTCCTCGGCCCGGTGTACGACAACGAGGACGAGCTCACCGCCTGGGGCAAACTCCGCTCCCCCGCCACGTACCTCGACCAGATCAACGGAGGCGGCGCGGCCGTCATGCTGGCCAACTCCTGGGGCGACAGCATCTTCCCGCCCAACACCTACGCCGACTTCTACGACAGGCTGACGGTCCCCAAGCGGCTGGAGTTCCGCCCCGGCGACCACGCGACCTCCGAGGCCACCGGACTGCTCGGGCTACCGAACGACGTGTGGACCGACGCCCACCGCTGGTTCGACCACTACCTCAAGGGCGCCCCGAACGGGATCGACACACAAGCCCCGGTCCAGCTGGAGTCCCGTAACGGATCGGACGGCTACGAGGGCTACGCCGCCTGGTCCGCCGTCCCGACCGCCACCCGCGAGCTGCGCTTCGGCGGCACCAGGACGATCGCCACCAACATCGACTCCGGGGCCGACGGCGGCGTCATCTTCCTCACCAGCCTGCTGGACCAGATAGCGCAGGCACCGCCCGTCGTCTCCGTACCGCTGCTGCCACGCGCCGTGGCGGCGGTCTGGCAGACCGGCGGGTACGCCACCGCCCAGCGCATCCGGGGCACCGTGAAGCTCAGCACCACCGTGACACCCAGCGCCGCCGAGGGCACCTTCATCGCCTACCTCTAAGACGTGGACGCGCTCGGCACCGGCAAGCTGATCACCCATGCCCCGTACACGTTCACCGGCCGGTCCCCCGGCACGTCCTTCGGGGTGGATCTGGAGCTCTTCTCCACCGCGTACGACGTCCCGGCCGGGCACCGGCTGGCGCTGGTGATCGACACGGTGGACCCGCTGTACATCGAGCACAACCCGGCGTTCAGCTCGCTGGCCCTCACCTCCCCCAAGGTGTCGGTCCCGGTCAGTGAGAGGTGACCGGGACGACGACCGTCCTGGCGGACACCTTCGGGTTGCGGCGCTCCTGGCGGGCGACCCAGGTGGCGAGCCAGGACAGCAGCATGCACATCCCGATGTAGATGGGCGCGATGATCATCACGACCGGGATGAAGGGCAGGTCGTAGTCGAGATTGGCCGCGATGAGCTTCCCGGCGTACAGGAACTCCTGATACGAGATCAGGAAGCCCAGCGAGGTGTCCTTCAGCGTCACCACCAGCTGGCTGATGATGGCCGGCAGCATCGCCCGCGCCGCCTGCGGCACCAGCACATACCCCATGGCCTGGGTCTTGCGCATGCCGAGGGCGAACGCCGCCTCGCGCTGGCCGCGCGGGACCGAGTTGACGCCTGAGCGGAAGACCTCCGCCAGGACGGAACCGTTGTAGAGGGTGAGCCCGGCGACGAGGGCGGTCATGGGCGGGACCTTCAGGGCGATGAAGATGAAGAAGATCATCACCAGCAGCGGCATCGCCCGGAAGAACTCCACCACGACCGTGGCGCCCCAGCGGACCGGCCGGTGCTCGGAGAGGCGTCCGGCCGCGAAGACCGCACCGAAGGCGAGCGAGAGTACAGCCGCCCAGGCGAACGCCGACAGCGTGTTGCCCAGGCCCCTCAGCAGCAGCCGCTGGATACCCGTGTACTCGAAGGGCCGCCATTTGACGGCCTCGAACTGCCCGGTGGCGAAGAGCTTCCAGACCACCCAGCCGAGGAGGGCCAGCAGCACCAGCGCGGCCAGCGAACCGTAGAGGCGGTGCCGGGCCAGCGCCCTGGGCCCGGGGATGTCGTACAGCGCGGTGCCGTTCACCGGGCGGCCCCAAAGTGTTTCTCCAGCGCGTTGAACAGCGCGCTGATCGACAGGGTGATGACGAGATACCCCACGGCGATCCACACAAAGGTCCAGACGATGCTGTACCCGAGCTCGTTGAGCGGCCGGTAGGTGCCCAGCAACTCGGTGACCGAGAAGGACCCGGCGATCGCCGAGTTCTTGGCGAGCGCGATCAGGGTGGAGCCGACCGGCGGAATGACGGCCCGGAAGGCCTGCGGCATGACGACCAGACTGAGCGTCTGGCCGAAGGTCATCCCGAGGCTGCGGGCCGCCTCGCCCTGGCCGCCCGGCACCGTGTTGATGCCGGAGCGGACCGCCTCGCAGATGAAGGCGGAGGTGTAGGCGGTCAGGGCGGATACGGCGAAGGTCTTGAACGGCAGGATGATGCCGAAGCGCGGCAGCCCGAGCAGCACCGCGAAGAACAGCAGGGTCAGCGGGGTGTTGCGGAGCACGGTGACCCAGGCTGTGCCGAAGACGCGCAGCGACCTGACCGGGGAGACCCGGAAGCCCGCGATGACGATGCCTACGGCCAGGGCCAGCAGGCCGGAGTAGACGGTGAGTTCGACGGTGCCGAGGAAGCCGTTGGCGTAGAGGGAGAAGTTCTGGGTCAGTACGTCCATGTCACGTCCATGTGCTGCGGCCCTCTCAGTACCGGTCCACGGGAGGCTGGGCGGGCGCCGGGATCCCGGAGAGGCCGAGGGTCGCGTCGTAGGCCTTCCGCCAGTCGCCGTTCTTCTCATGGGCGACGATGGCGGTGTCGAGGGCGAGGCGGAACGCCCGGTCGCTCTTGGGCACCCCGATGCCGTAGGGCTCCTCGGAGAAGGGCCTGCCGACGACCTTCAGTTCCTTGGGCGCCTTGGCCGCGAAACCCATGAGGATGGTGTTGTCGGTGGTGACGGCGGTGACCTGGTAGGTCAGCAGATTGTCGACGCAGACGGCGTAGCTGTCATAGGCGACCGGCACCGCCTTGGGGTAGTCGGCCTGGATTCGCTGGATCGAGCTGGAGCCGGCGGCCGAGCAGACCTTCTTGCCGTTCAGGTCCTGGGGTCCGTTGATGCCCTTCTCGTTGCGTCTTACGAGCAGGCTCTGCCCGGCGAGGTAGTACGGGCCCGCGAAGCCGACCTGCTTCTTGCGCAGGGCGTTGATGGTGTAGGTGCCGACGTAGTAGTCGATCTGGCCGTTGCGGAGCGCGGTTTCGCGGTTGGCGGAGGCGATGGCCGCGTACTGGATGTGGTCCACGCCGAAGCCGAGGGAGGCGGCCATCATCTTGGCGATCTCGATGTCGAAGCCGGAGTAGGTGCCGGTGGAGGGGTCGCGCTGACCGAGGTACGGCTGGTCGTCCTTGACGCCGACGACGACCCCGCCGCGGCGGTGGGCCCTTCCCCAGACCGGGGACGATGGGAGGGAGAAGGTGCCGTCCACCGTGTAGGTGGGCAGATCTTCCGAGCGGGGACCCTTTACGGGCGGGCTGCCGGACTTGCCGCAGGCGGTGAGCAGGGCGACGCAGGCCAGGGCGGAGCACAGGATCATACGCGCGCCGTGCATGTCCGGGCCCCCGCGCTCAGTGGTGGAGGATCTTGGACAGGAAGTCCTTGGCGCGCTCGCTGCGGGGCGCGGTGAAGAATTCCTCGGGCGGCCGGTCCTCGATGATTTTGCCGGTGTCCATGAAGACGACCCGGTTGGCGGAGGCTCGGGCGAAGCCCATCTCATGGGTGACGACGACCATCGTCATGCCGTCCTGGGCGAGCTGCCGCATGACGTCGAGGACCTCGTTGATCATCTCCGGGTCGAGGGCGGACGTCGGCTCGTCGAAGAGCAGCACCTTGGGGTCCATGGCCAGTGCCCGGGCGATGGCGACGCGCTGCTGCTGACCGCCGGAGATCTGGGCCGGGTATTTGTCGGCGTGCCCGGAAAGGCCGACCCGGTCCAGTAGTTCGCGGGCCCGCCGCTCGGCCTCCGCGCGGCTGCGCCTGCGGACCTTCACGGGCGCCAGTGTGACGTTCTCCAGCACGGTCTTGTGCGCGAAGAGGTTGAAGGACTGGAAGACCATGCCGATATCGGCCCGGAGCCTGGCCAGCGCCTTGCCCTCGGCGGGCAGCGGATCTCCGTCGATGGTGATCGTGCCGGACTCCACCGGCTCCAGCCGGTTGATGGCCCGGCAGAGCGTGGACTTTCCTGAGCCGGACGGCCCGATGACCACGACCACCTCGCCGCGGCCGACGGTCAGGTCGATGTCCCGCAACACATGCAAAGGCCCGAAGTGCTTGTTGACTGCGGACAGCACGATCAGCGGATCGCCCGTTTCGTCGGCCATGGATGGCAACCTATCCACAGCAAACGGGCATATCGGCCCCGACACGCCCCGACCCCCCGGGACGCGTTCATCACGCGCCCGGGGGTCGGGCGATCAGGGCCGGGTCACCCCGGCCCTGGCCCCGATCAGGAGGATTGCGAGGCCTGCGGGGCCGCGCCGCCCCGGCCGCCGAAGCCGCAACCACCGCCGCCCTTGCCACCAGGGAAGCCGCTGGGCATCCCGGACGGCCTGCCGCTCCCCGACGGGAAGCCACTGGGACGGGCGCCGCCGCTCCGCATCCCGGACGGACGACCGCCGCCGGGGCGGCCGCTCGGACAGCTCGAAGAGCCGCTCTTCGCGGAGCCGCTACCACTCGACGAGGAGGAGTTGGAGCCGCATCCGGCCAGCAACAGGGTCGAAGCAGCCAGCAAAGCGACAGCGGCGGGCACTGCGCGGCGGCGGGTCCGCAGGACACGAGTCATGGATCAATGGCTCCTCAGGGGTCGGGCGCGCTCGCGCCCGGGGATCGTTCGACCCGCATGAGTCCATCCCACCAAGGTGTGACAGTGCTGTGCTGAGCCTGTGGTTTTGACAAAGACAGGATCAAGATTCCAGCGCGTCAGCCCAGCACGCGGCTGACGAGGATCTCTCGTTCCGCTGTGGGGATGGCCGTCCATCTGGTGCCGCGGATAGCGCCTTCCAGGGCCAGCAAGGTGTGGGTGCGGGCGTCCTCCGAAAGTTCCGCGCGGATCCTGTCGAAGGCGCGGTCCGCTCCTAGGCGGCGCAGCTCCTCGGAGTCCGTCACACCGGCACGGCGCAGCCGGCCCGCGAGGACTGATCCGATATTGGGCATCTGCTGCAGGGAGTCCATTCCGACATCATGCACTGCCCGACGGCCCGTCAGACCGCGATCTCGGCCCAGACACGCTTGCCGCCCGGGAGCAGTTCCGTGCCCCAGCGGAAGGTGAGGGCGGCGACGAGCTGGAGGCCGCGTCCGCTCTCGGCGGTGGTGGGGAAGGGCCCGGTCATGATCAGACAGGGCAGCGCGCGGGAGCAGTCGCGTACCGAAATGTGCACGAGGGTGAGCCTGCGCCACAGCGTCAGACCGATCTGCCGCCCCCCGGCGTGCCGTACGGCATTGCTGACGAGTTCAGCCAGCACGGTACTCGCCGTCTCGAACAGGTGACCGAGCCCCCAGACGTCGAGGGTGGCCGACAGGATCCGGCGGGCCTGGCCGGAGGCCTGTTCGTCGCAAGGCAGAAAAACCTCGCCAACGAGTGTCGTCGTCGGCGGGTAATCCACCGGTTCGAGGGAAGGTTCAGGAGGGGGCTCCGCGGTCACATCCGATGAATCACCTTCGGCGAATCGCCGGACTGGCGCCTGTGCGGCCAGGTTTTCACTCATTTGCCCACCTCAATGGGTTGCAGGTGGCGCCGAGCATTCCTGTGAAGACCGTGTGTGCGCCATACCCCAGCGCTATTCTCACGGCGATATACCCCCTGGTAACGCCAGGGTGGGCCGCCCTCGCCGTCGGGAGTGTTCGTCCATGTCTGCTCCGGCTTCCGGTGCTACTGTCGAAATTCCCGCCTGGGCCTGGGAGCGTACGGAGATCCACGAAGCCCTGCGAGAGCGCGACGCGGGGGCGATCCTGCGCTTCGCCCAGCAGTACGGCGGCGCCAGCCAGTCACGTATAGCCACCGCCACCGGCCTGTTGCAGGGCCGGGTGAACGAAATCGTCAGAGGTCGCCGATCGGTCGTGCGCATCGACGTCTTCGAGCGGATAGCCCTCGGCCTGGGCATGCCGGACGCGGCACGCATGCTCATGGGGCTCGCGCCCCTGCGCTTCTCCGGGCATGGGCCGAGGGATCTGCTGGAACACCCTCAGGTCGCCGCCATCGCCCGCACCAAGCCGGAGGCCGGATCCGAGATCACCTCGCTCGCCGCGACCGCCGAAACGGTGGATGTGATCGGTGTACGGGCGCTGGGCATGCTCGCGCTCGGCGACTCCTTGCTGCGCGGCCCGCTGATCCGCGAGGGCCGCGACTCGATTGCGCATGTGCGGGTCCTGCTGCTGCATCCGGACAGCCCGGCCGTCGCCCGGATCGCCGAGGAGATCGGTGAGACACCGCGCTTCCTGGCCGCGAGTCTGCGCTTCTCCGAGGACCTGCTGGGCGAGATGGCGGAACTCGGCACGGTACGGCTGGAGGTGTACCGGTACCGGACACCGCCGGTGTGGCGGATGATCCGGCTGGACGCCACGGTGTTCGCCTCCGTCATCGGCTGCCGCAGCGACGCGCGGACCTCGCTCGTCTACCGGCTGACGCCCACTCCGCCGGGCTGTCTCTCGTACGGCTTCGACCGGCTCTTCGCGGCGACACTGGGTGACGCCGAACGCGCCATCTGACCGCGGATCCTCGCCGGCGGCTCCGGGGCGGGGCGCCGGCGCCTGCCCTACCGTTCCGACGCCTCCAAGTAGAGCTGCGACAGCTCGGGAGTGCCACTCTCCGCCCAGTCGTGGCCGTTCGCGACGACGTCGATCTCGCGCCCGGAGGCGAGCCGCACCACCGGCTGCCCGTTCGGCCATACCTGCCAGGCGGCGCCCGGCACGGTGCGGACGATCACCGTGCCCAGGTACAGTCCCGCGTCGTTCCCCAGCCAGCTGAGCGCGTCCGGGTCGTCGCGCCAGCGCGGCAGCAGCTGGTCCAGCCGCTCCAGCGACGCCACGGTGTCATCGAGTTCGATCCCCACCGCCGACGCCTGTGCGCGCAGCAGGTCGCACTCCCCGAGCAGGTCGATGGCGCCCTCCGGGGCCATGACGGAGACACCACGCGCCGGTGTCTGCCATTTGCGCCATTTGTCCATAAAGGGGATCTCCATAATCCTCAGAGTGGCACAGGACCACCCCGGATCGAGTGATTCCCGGGCCGGCTCCGTATCCGGGGGCGTGACACCATCGCCGTCTGGCCGCGAGCACACCGGGCCCGCACGGAACGTGACACGGTGCCGGAAACGCGTGATGTATACGTTCCGTTGCCGCACAATACGTTACGTAAGGCCTGCCCGGCGGACGAAGGGGCATGCGATGAACGCAGGACCGGAGGCGGCCGGGTCGGCCGTCCGGGCCTGGCGGATGCTCGCGGAACTGGCCCAGCGCGCGCCACGGGCGATGCAGCTCGCGCCGGGCGCGGGTGAGGACGAGATCGCCGCTTGGGGCGTACCGCTGCCGGAGGATGTGCGGCAGCTGGTCCGCCGCGTGCGAGGGTTCCGGGTCGGGGCACCCGAGGAGGCGGCTGTGTACCGGCTGGCCCCGGAGCGGGGGCTCACGCCCGGCGGCTGGTCGATCGGACCTCCCGGCTCGGCGCACCTGCTGCACGAGGCGGGCGGGAACGCCCTGTTCGTCGACGTGGACTGCGCGAGCGGCGCCTGGGGGCGAGTCTTCGCCGCCACCGCCGACTTCCGCGAGACCTGGGCCTATGTCGCGCCGTCCCTGGTCGACTGGGTGACCGGGCTGGCCCGGGCCGCCCTCGGCGCCGCGCCGGACGAGGAGCCCGTCCTGGAGCGGCTGGCCGAGGCCGCGCACGTCTTCTCCTACCGGCCCGATCTACGGGGTGTCCCCGTGCTGCAGGCCCGGCCCGGCGCGGACCCGGAACTCGCCGCCGTGCTCGCCGGGCTGCCCGACGAGGCCCTTGTCGTCGACCTGCGTGAGGTCGCCGCTCCCGCCACCCTGCACCTGCCGTCCCCGCCGGGGCTGCGTGGCGGCCACATCGAATTCCAGCGCCGCCTCGGCGGCCGCTTCGCCGTCGGCTTCCCGCGCACCCCGGCCGGCCGGCCCGGGCCCGGTCAGAGGGTCAGGTCGACCACTACCGGCGCGTGGTCGGAGGCGCCCTTGCCCTTACGCGCCTCCCGGTCCACGTAGGAGTCGCCGACCGCCTTGGTGAACGGCTCATTGCCGTACACCAGGTCGATCCGCAGGCCGTTGTTCTTCGGGAACGCCAGCTGGCGGTAGTCCCAGTAGGTGTACGGCCGGTCGTACTTCAGCGGGCGCGGCATCACATCGCTCAGCCCCTCCTCGCGCAGCGCCTCAAGCGCCGCGCGCTCAGCCGGCGTCACATGCGTCTGGCCCACGAAAAGCGCCGGGTCCCACACATCGTCGTCCGTCGGGACGATGTTGTAGTCCCCCAGCACCGCGAACGGGCGCTCCCCGGCCGCGTCCTCGGTCACGGCCGCCTTCAGCGCGCCGAGCCAGCGCAGCTTGAACGCGTAGTGCGCGTGCTCCACCTCGCGGCCATTGGGCACGTACACCGACCACACGCGCACCGGCCCGCACGTCGCCGCCACTGCCCGGGGCTCCAGCACCCCCTCGTACTCCGGCTCCCCCGGCAGGCCGTGCGCCACCTCGGCCAGGCCGACCTTCGACAGCACCGCCACCCCGTTCCACCTGCCGGTGCCGTGCACCGCGGCCTCATAGCCGAGCTCGCGCAGCGGCTCGTACGGGAAGGCGTCCTCGGCGCATTTCAGCTCCTGGAGGCACAGCACATCCGGCCGGCTGGCCTCCAGCCAGCCGAGCAGCTTGGGAAGGCGGGCCGTGATCGAGTTGATGTTCCACGTCGCAATACGTAGTGCCATGCCGGCCAACTTACCGGCTGCCGCCGACACCAGGGGCTGACCCCTGGACCCGTGGCCTGCGGCACGCCTGCCCACAACGGTGCTGAACCCAGCCCGTCCGGCGTTTGAGGACCTGGGGGCGGAGCCCCCGGGCCCCCAGGTCCTCGGGCGGAGCCCCCGGAGGGGAAAGCGCCGCAGGCGGCCTAGGGCCTGTCCGGCCGATCTCCGCGGCGTCGCGTGCCCTGGCACCAGCGCTCGCGGCGTTGTCGTCAGTCGACGACGCTCCGCGTCGCCTCCCTCCTCCGCCTTGCGATCACAGGCGCCAGACCCCGCTCCTTCTCCCACGGAGATCGGCCGGACAGGCCCTAGAGCTGGACGTGCTCCCCCGAAGCCAGCCGCAGGTGCTCCGCACCGCCGACGCCGGGGCCCTCCGGGCCGAGCATGCGGTCGTAGACGACGGGGGCGATGTCGGAGAGGAGGGCGTTGTGGATGTCGATCGCGCGCTGCGGCTTGACCGCCCGGACGTAGTCGATGACCTCGGAGAGCTTGTTCCAGGGCGCGTGCACCGGCAGGAGCAGAGTGTCGACGGGGCGGTTGGGGACGGTGAGGGCGTCGCCGGGGTGGAAGAGGGAGCCGTTGATGACGTAACCGACGTTGGTGATACGGGGGATGTCGGGGTGGATGACGGCGTGGAGCTGGCCGTGGACTTCGATGTCGAAGCCGGCGGCGGTGAAGGTGTCCCCTTCGCCGACGGTGTGGACGCGGCCGGGGAAGGCCGCGGAGACCTGGTCGGCGACGCTGGCGAGGGTCCAGACAGCGGCGGCGGGGTTGCCGTCGAGGGCGGCGCGGAGGTGGTCCTCCTGGAAGTGGTCGAAGTGCTCATGCGTGATGAGGATGGCGTCGGCGCCGGCGACGGCATCCTCCTCGGTGAAGGCGCCGGGGTCGATGACAAGGGTGCGGCCCTCCTGCTCGATGCGGACGCAGGCGTGGCCCTTCTTGGTCAACTTCATGGAGTCAATCTTCACCCTTGGGGAGCGGTTTCCTCGCGGATGACTCGCTGGGCGACCGCGAAAGCCGAATTCGCGGCGGGCACGCCACAGTAGACGGCGGTGTGCAGGAGCACTTCCTTGATCTCGGCCGCACTGAGGCCGTTGCGGAGTGCCGCGCGGGTGTGGAAGGCGAGCTCGTCGTAGTGACCCCGGGCGACCAGCGCGGTGAGAGTGATGACACTGCGGGTGCGGCGGTCGAGACCGGGCCGGCCCCACACCTCGCCCCAGGCATAGCGGGTGATGAACTCCTGGAAATCGCCGGTGAAGTCGTCGGCGTTCTCGGCGGCCCGGTCGAC
Organism: Actinacidiphila oryziradicis; assembly: GCF_005047355.1. Lineage (GTDB taxonomy): Bacteria > Actinomycetota > Actinomycetes > Streptomycetales > Streptomycetaceae > Actinacidiphila > Actinacidiphila oryziradicis. Next base: position 179,926 of record NZ_SUMC01000010.1, on the reverse strand, counting down.
GTGGGCGTCACCGAGCACTTCACGGCGGACTTTGATGCCGTTCTCGTACGGGTCCGGCCGGCCGTCGTACGGGGATCCGGCACCATCGGCGGGCACGGCGGCAGGGTCGGCACCGGCCAGGATCCGTGTGGGCAGCGCGGCGGAGATGGCGGAGACGGGCGGCTCGTTCCAGGCGGTGCCGAAGTGGCGTACGAGGAGATCGGTGACGGCGGCGGGCTGCTCGACCGGCACCAGGTGGGAGGCGGAGGGGACGACGGCGAGCCGGGCGTCGGGGATGGCGGCGACCAGGACCCGGGCGTCGGCCGGCGGGGTGACCGGGTCATCGGCGCCGCAGAGGACGAGGGTGGGCACGGTGATCCGGTCCAGGTCCGGGCGGCAGTCGTGCGCGGCCATCGCCTCGCAGGCGGCGATGTAGCAGCCGGGGTCGGTGGTCCTCACCATCTGCACGGCCCAGTCGACGATGCCGCCCTGGGCGGCCCGGAACCCGGTCGTGAACCAACGCTCGGGGGTGCCCTGAGCGATCTGCCCGAGCCCGTTGGCCCGTACGATGACGCCGGTCTGCCGCCAGGCGTCGGGAGTCCCGAAGCGGGCCGCGGCGGAGACCAGGGCCAGCGAAGCGACCCGGTGGGGGTGGCGCAGGGCCAGCTGGAGACCGATCGCGCCGCCGATGGAGCAGCCGGCGTAGCCGAAGTGCTCGATACCGAGCTGGTCGAGGGTCGCGGTCAGCCGGTCGGCGAGCTCGGCCGTGGAGGTCGCCGGGTGGGCGGCGGCGCCGCCGTGACCGGGGAGGTCGTAGCGCAGTACGCGCCACTGCCGGATCAACTCGGGTATCTGACGGTCCCACATGTGCCATGTAGTACCGAGGGACGGTCCCAAGATCAGGACCGGGGCGTCTTCTGGCCCGTCAAAGCGGTACTGCAGGGTTTCGGCGTTCGTGTCACTCACCTGCTCACGCTCCCACATCTCACAATTTCTCACTGAAGGGGGTCGCGAGGCTCGCCAAACCTCCCCAGGCTTCCGCCGCCGGACGCAGATCCTCCACGTCCGGCTTCACGTACCACTTCTTGGTCGTCTTCACATTGGTGTGCCCCGCCCACCGGGCCAGGATGTGATCCGGGACACCACTGTTCGCGAGGTACGTCAAGCACGACGCGCGCACATCGTACAAGCGGACCCTGCGAAAACCGTTCTCGTCCATGATCTTGTATGCCCTCACGCGCAACTGCCGACCATTCAGCGCGGCGCCGAGTTCATCCACGATCACGTACCCGCTGCCGCTGTACGCCTCCCCCGCCGCCAGCTTTTCGGCCGCCTGCGTGGCGCGGAACTCCTTCAGGGCCTCACGCACCAACGCGGGCAGGGGGAGCAGTCGCTCGCCCGCCATCGACTTCGTGTCCTTCTCCACCACCGTCTTGTTACCCATGAGTGTTCGCGTGTTGGATATGTCCAGGGTGGCCGCGTTCAGGTCGATGTCCGACCAACGCAGGCCGCAGACCTCTGCCGGACGCAGGCCCATCAGGGAGAGAAGGAGGGGGGCATACAGCCGATCGTCCTTCACCGCGAGCACGAAGGCGTGAACCTCCGCTACATTCCAGGGCTGCAACACCTTCTTGGTCCTGCGCTCCGCCTTGCGTGCCTTCCGAGGGATCGTGACCTCTTGGGCAACGTTCACGGCGACCAAGCGCCGCGTCACCGCCCGGTTAAGTGCGTCCTTCAGCCGCGCAAGGGACATCTCTACCGAGGTCACCCCTAGGCCCGTGCCCGCCTTGCCGCCACGAACGCGGCCCTCCCGAAGCGCCCACGTCATCCACGTCTCGACGTGGTCCTCGGTGAGTTCCTGAAGCCGGATGTGCCCAAGCTTCCCCCGGACACGGCCCAGGGTCACCGCATAGTTGTAGATCGTAGTCTCTTCCAGGTCTTCCGCCTTCTTGGCAAGCCACTGATCGAGCCATTCGTTCACGGTGATCTTGTTGGGCGATACGAACGTCCCTTCGTGGCGACGGTTCGTGATGCGTGCGTACTCGGCCTTCGCTGCCTTCAACGTGTCGAAGGTGCGTGTCAGCTGCTTGCGCTTCCCGGTGGCTGGGTCGATCCCTACGTCGACCACGAACCGGTACCGGATCTGCCCCTTCGCGTTCGGCGGGAGCTTCTTGATCGGGTCGGACAGGACCACTCACTCTCCTTAAGGGCGTGGAAACTCCATATAGGCGGAGGCGTCGCTGCGTTTCAGCGAAGGGCACCGCGGTCATCAGGGCAGCCGCAAACGGTGCCGCCCTCTTTCTCCTCGGGGGTTTGCGGCGCTGTCTACTGCGTCCGCTACGACTCCACCGCCAAGCGCAGCCGAATGCGAACACCCTCCATGGTCGTCACGATCCCCGGTTTGGCTAACCGGCGATGGTCGGCTATGTTGCGCCTTCTCCCTGCGGTGGCCGCCGGCGCCATTCGGCACTCCCGTAAGACCCCCGAGCCCCCCGCCAGTTACCAACAGCTCGCCATCGCATCGCCGCCGAAGGCTCCGGACGAAGACCCCTCTAACTGAGGCGCGAGGTGGGCTCCTGGATCGGGCCTCGGGTGAGGCGGGGAGTAGCGAAGAGGCTGGCCCGCATCTGGGGATGCGCAGTCGCCGGTCTACTGGCGCCCCGGCTAGGGCCTGGGTCTCGTGACCCTTTGCTGACCTGGTGTTTTCGGGGGGCGTTGTACGTTGACATGGTCCTGGAAAACATTCCAGTCCCTTTGGGCGCTTTCTCGTCTGCTGCGACTTTTCGAGATAGGTGACATCGGATCGAGCTGACTGGCACCAGCGGCACGCGCCGACGGCGATGGATGGTCTCCGACTCTTGCGACCAGCGGAAACGTCCCGCCTCTGGTGACAACTGGGCTAAAAACTTGCAGCAGGTGTCAACAAAATCGACCTTCTGATGTCAAGCGGCGCGACAACTTCGCCGCCAAAGACCAGGTCAGCCCGCGACCCTGGTGCCACCTATCTCGAAAAGTCGCATCTGCCGTGGGCGAATCCCCGCCGAGCGCCATGCATCCGGCAGTACTGCCGGTACCGCAGCTTCTGTGCGACCTCACGGTCAAGGACCACAGCAGTTTGTATGCCACTCAGGCTGGGGGCGTCCCAGTCCTGTTGAAGGAGCAGCGATCCAGCGGTGCAATTCAAGACACAACATGCTCATGCCAGAATCTTCACCTTGGTGACGGGGAGGTGGTCTGGTGTCCTACCGGGCGCATGCGGTCGATCTGATCGACTCGTCGTGGGGCATGCACACCCTCAACGAGATGCTCGTCGAAATACCGGAGCCTTCCTCGCCCTGATCGGCGCCGCCTCCACCCTGACCAGCATCGGGGATGTGGCCGGTCCGGCCCCGGGTTCAGGGGAACGGAACGCGGCGGGATGTGGCGATCACTGTGGCCACGGCGGCGGCGACGATACCGGCCGGGGTCTGGGGGTCGAACGTGACGTGGTAGCCAGGGACCTTAGCCGTGCCGGTGACGGCGAGCTTCCATCCCTCGCCGGTCGTGCCGGGACGGCCGTCGGGGAACCAGCCGAGATAGAAGCGGCCGTCACGCGAGTTGACGTGGACATCACCCCGGTCATCGACGACGAGCTTGAAGTCGACATCGGTGAACTGGTCCAGGACCAGGGTGGGCTGGCCGGCGCCGAGCCGCCAGTGACGCAGCCGCAGAGCCTCCACGGTGGTGGAGAAACCGGGCCGGGCCAGATCGGTGCTCACGGGCTATCCCCTCTGCGACTTGCTGTTTTTCGGAACAGGTCGACTTTGACATGTCTCCGCAACGCATCTCCAGTCCGATCCGGGCATTGCCGTCTGCCGTCGGCGAACTACCTGCGACACGCCGCCCGCCTGGCTGGTTCCCGCGAGCTTGAGCGCAAGGACAACCTGTCATGGCGGACAGTCCGCAAGGCCATGGACTCGGCTTGGCCCGAGCCCCGGAAGAGGATCCCCCAGGGGGCTACCGCCTGGACCCGTACAAGCCGGTGGTCGACGGGCACGGGCCGTACGCATCGTCAGACGCGTACGGCCCCCTGCCCTCGGCCCGGCGCGGGCCCGCGGTCAGTGCCGTCCGGCCGCCGTGCGGCGGCGCATCACGAACAGCACGCCTGCGCCGGCAGCGATCAACGCGGCGGCCGACCCTGCGATCAGACTGGTGTCGCTGCCGCCTCCGGTCTCGGCGAGTCCGGTCCCCGCAACGGGCGCGGACGCGGACGTCGAAGGGGCCGGGGAAGTCGAGACCACCGACGCGGCGGCAGCCGGAGAGGTCGGCGTCACGGTGGTGGTCGGCGACGCCGAGGAGGCCTGGCCGGTCGTCGGGGTGCCAGACGGGTGGGAGGCGGCCGGCACGCACGGGGTGTCCGGGGAGATCGGCAGGTCCGTCAGCCGCTCGTCGACGAGGCTGCCCGCCGTCACCGAGACGTTCCACTGGTAGCCCTGGAGCCACGGCACCAAGATCGTCGTGCTCACGCCTTCCGCCGTGGCGTGGTCGATGTGCCCGCTGCCGACGTTCTCGCCGTCGGCACCGCTCGCCATCCGAATCCGCACGGTGATGTCCGCGGGCGTGCCGGAGGGGTCCTTGTCCGTGACCGTGATGGCGGCCCGGGCCTCGCCCGTGCTGGTGTCGCACGTCGCCTTCGCGGTGAAGTCGCCGATGCTGCAGGCATAGGCGTCACCGGAGGCCAGGAGCACGGCAGTTGTTGCGGCCACGGCGGCAGCGGTGACGGCACGCTTGGATATCACGAGTCCCTCCCCAGGGAACGTTCCACGAGGGGTGCCCGGCTCGGGCCCCCGCTCGCCGCGGGCGCACACCCGCGGAAGGCTCCGAGGGGCCCGGGGGCCCGGTCGGAGCGGCTCATCATTCCACGCCGGCGATCTGTCAACGCACCGGCCCCGGCCGTGGAAGCCGTGTCCGCCGGTCCCCATCGCCGCCACCGGCCAGCCTTCGCCGCGGACGAGTACCGTCAAAACTCATCCACATCGCTGGCCCGGACAGCCGCCGACCGCCTCCCGTTCTCACGTAACCCAGTCGCCGTTTCATCGAACGCAATCGAGAGGGACAACTTCCTGAGCCGGGACACGTTAGTTGGAACCTGGTCGCGATTCTTGGCACCACTCGGCCTAATGAGGTTACGGTGGGTGGCTTCCAGCACGGCTCGCCCAGGGCCGCTCCGGCCTCGGCGGCGCGCTCGTACATTTCGGTCCAGTGGCCCCAGGACACCCAGTTGTCGGAGAACCAGTGCATGGCTTCGGCGACCTCGGTGACCCTGGTGTGCGCCCGGAGGACGAACCGGTGTGGACGGCGCTGCGGCACGCGCTCGAACCGCCGGTCCGCGAGCAGGCCAAGGATCTGGGCGCCGCCCTGCAGACCGCCCAGGTGGTCGTGCAGTCACCCTCCACCCGCGCGCGCCTTCACGAGCGGAACCGGCGCTGGCGGGAACTGCTCCTGCCCGAGGTGACCCGCCGCATCACGTCGGCCACCACCGGCCGTCCCGACCCCGCGGCCTCCGCCCTGATCGCCAGCGCTCTGAGCTGTCTGGACGCCGCCGTCGAAGCCTGGGTCCAGGAGGACGTCCGTCTCCCGCTGCCCGGGCTCCTCGACGAGGCCATGACCGCCGTCCACCCGCTGACGTCGGCCGGCGACCCGGTCGCGGTGCGCGGAGCCGAAGCCTGACGGCTGGCGGGGCGGGAGGTGTTTCGTGAGCGCGGTCGGTGGCATGTTCGTCGGCCGACGTGATCGTCGGACTGTCGATCCCCGTCGAGGGGTATGTCTGGGAAGGCCCGTCCACGCCCGTCCTGAGCCGCTGGAGCGAGCTTCCCCGGGAGTGGACCGAGCCGCCGGCACCGTGGGAGGGGGACCAATGGCGCGCGACGACAGGGCGGGTCCGCACCTGCCCGGTGTGGAGAACCGGCTCGACGGACGGGCAGGCACCGTCGTACAGACGGGTGTGATCCGCGGCGACGTGCACATCCATGCCGAGCGCACCGCCGCTCCGGTACCCCGACAACTCCCCATGGGGACACGGCGCTTCACCGGCCGGACGGCGGAGTCGGCATGGCTTGACGCCGTCGTGGCGGACGCTTCCCCACTGCCCGCCCTGGCCGTGGTGTCGGGCACTGCGGGCGTGGGCAAGACGGCGCTCGTCGTCGCCTGGGCCCACCGGGTGGTCGACGCGTTCCCCGACGGCCAGTTGTACGTCGATCTGCGCGGATACGGTCCTGAACAACCGGTGCCGGCCCACGCCGCGTTGGCCGGGTTCCTCCGGGCGCTGGACGAGACGGGATCCGAGAGCGACACGACGCTCGAGGACCGTGCGGCGCGCTACCGGACCGCCGTCAGCGGTCGCCGGCTGCTGATCGTGCTGGACAACGCGGCGTCCGAGGAGCAGGTGCGCCCCCTGCTGCCGGGGGCGTCCTCCTCGGTCGTGGTCGTCACCAGCCGCCAGCCACTGACGGGTCTGGCGGTGCAGTACGCGGCGAAACTCCTCTCCGTGGGCAGGCTGCCGGCCCACGACGCGGTCGAGTTGCTGGAGAAGAGCCTGGGCGAGCGGGTCTCCCGGGAGCGCGAGGCCGCGGCGTCGCTGGCGCGCCGCTGCACGGGCCTTCCCCTGGCCCTGCGGATCGCGGCGGAGCACGCCGCCGACCGGCCGACGCTCCCACTGACCGCGCTCGCCGCGGAACTCGACGACGAACGGACCCGGCTGGACGTGCTCGACTCCGGCGACGACCCACGCTCCGCCGTGCGGACGGTCTTCTCCTGGTCCTATCACCGGCTGGGGGACGCGGACAGTGGGCTCTTCCGCGCGCTGGGACTCCATCCCGGGTACGGCGTCGACGCGTACGCCGCGGCGGCCCTCATGGGCATCGGCACAGACACCGGCCACGGCGCGGGCACCGGCCACCGGACGGCCGTAGCCCTGCTCATGCGGCTGGCGCGGGCCCAGATGATCGCGGAGTCCGCCCCCGGCCGTTTCGACATCCATGACCTGCTGCGCGTCTACGCCCGCGAACTCGGCGAGGCCCTCGACGACGACACCGCCCGGCAGGCCTCGCTGTGCCGTCTGTTCGACTACTACCTGCACACCGCCGACCGAGCCGACCGCGTCCTGAACAGGCATCGGTACCGGATGCCACTCGACGGCGTGCCCTCACCGGGACCCCGGATCGACGACTACGGCGACGCGTTGAGCTGGCTCGACGAGGAGCGGCGCAACCTGGTGGCTCTGTGCCGCCTGGACCGACCGGAGTTGGACGGACGGCGCTGGCAGCTGGCCTATGTTCTGCGCGGCTACTTCTTCCTGACGAAGCGCTGGGACGACTGGATCGAGACGCACTCGCTCGCCCTGGCCGCCTGCCGGCGTTCCGGAGACCGGGGCGCGGAGGCCACCACCCACAACAACCTCGGACGAGCGATGCTGGAGAGGGGTCGGCACGACGAGGCGGCCGAGCACTACGCGTGCGCCCTGCGGCTCTACGAGGAAGTGGGGGACCGGCACGGGCTCAGCGACATGCTGGCCAACCGGGCCGTCATGCTTCGGGGGCAGGGGAAGTACGCGGAAGCCCTGCGGGACAACCACCGGGCGCTGGACTTCTACCGGCAGGAGGCGGACGCCCGGAAGATCGCCATCACCTTGCGGGCCATCGCACTCAACGAGTTGGGACTGGGCCGCTTCGCCGACGCCGTGCGCCATGTCGAGGAGGCGCTGGACGGCTTCCTCGATCTGGACCTCCACCAGGAGGCGGCCAAGGGTTTCAGCACTTTGGGTCTCGTCCTGCACCGGGCGGGCGAGGACGACCGGGCTCAGGAGGCATACCTACGGGCACTCGACGTCGCCCGACGCTGCGGCAGCACCTACGAGGAGGCCCGGGCGCTGCACCGACTCGGTGCCGTGGCCGCCGCCCGCCACGACACCGAGGCGGCACGCTGTCACTGGACGCAGGCCCTGGCCCTGTACCAAGGGCTCGGGACCGCGAAGGCCGACAGGGTCGCGGCGGACCTGGCGACGCTGGACCGGTAAGGGGGACGGTTCACTCGTCGGACTCGTCGTCGCCGTCCTCGATCCGGCCGTGGATCCACTGGTGCAGCGCCTCGGCGATCCGCACGGCGTCGGGGTCGACGGCTCCCGGGGACATCGCGAGTTCGACCAGTCCGTCATGGGCGTCGTCGATCAGCACCTGTGCCGCTTCCAGCTGTCCGTCCAACTGGTCCGCGGCGGCGAGCGCGTGCGCGAGCAGACAGGTCGCCAGCAGCGCCCGCGGATGATCGGGCCCATGGCTCGCCGTCTCCTCCTCCTGCAGCGCTACGGCCCGTTCGAGCGCCTCCGCCAGCAGGTCGACGTGATCCCCCTCCAGCCTGACCCCCTCCGGGCCGGTTCCTGGCGGTAGTTCGCTCGGCACCGGTCGGTTCGCCGCTGTCGCGTCCTGGCCGGCGGAGTGGGACAGCCCATGTCCCAGCACGTTCAGCAGTGTCGCCACGGTGCCGGGATGCCCGGCGCCCTGCACATCGAGCCGTTGCGCGTAGACGGCCACATACGGGTTCCTGCTCCCGGCGACCCCGTTCTGTTCCGATGTCACGACAGACCTTCCTCCGCGATGATCGTGTTCTCCCAGGCGTCGAGGGTGTCCGGGTGGTGTTCTCCCAGAACCGCTCGCCGCCCCTCCCACACCGTGCGGAAGGCGTCGCGTGCCTCGTCCTTCTTCCCCAGCGCCAGAAGGTTCTTCCCGAGGGTGTTCATGATGTCGAGCGCGCCCAGTGCCTCCCAGGACTTCGGCCCCTTGGCCTTCGCGGCGCGCCGCCACAGGACGTGGGCCCCACGGGCGTACCGGACGGCGGTCAGCCGCATCCGTCGGCGTGTCGCGTCGGTGTCGCCGCACCTTCCCACGGCGATGACCAGGTTCCCCAGTACGCGCAGTGTGTCGGCGTCCGTCGGTCCCGTCCCGTCGCGCAGCGCCCGGTAGACCTCGGTGTGCAGCAGGCGCGACGCCTCGTGCTGGCCGAGGGCGCCGAGGGTGTTCGCCAGGTTGTCCTGAGCGGTGAGGGTCTCCCGTGCCGCGGGCCCGAGCAGGGCCCGCATCCGGGGTACGACGTCCTCCTGGAGACTGCGCGCCGCCGAGAACTGCCCGTACCGGAAGTGGGCCGAGGCGAGATGGAGCCGGACGACGAGCCGGGTGTACTCGTCGCACTCCGGTGCTTCCTCGCAGGCCTCGGCCAGCGGGGCGTAGAGCCGCAACGAGGCTTCTCCGTCGCCCAGTTGTTCGTACGCCCGACCGGCCTCGTCGAGCAGATACCTCTCGTCGGCGCCGATACTCCACTGGTCCGTGCCCGCCAGCAGTCCCGTCACCGCTCGTACGTGCGGCAGACTGCGCGCGACCGCACGGTGGGTGAACGAGTGCCGCGTGGCACTGAGGGCCTGCGTCAGCGCGACCACGGCCGCGTCGCGGAGCTTTCGCCGTGTCGGCGGTGGATTCAGCACACGGGTCGCGCGGGCGACCAGCGGGTGCACCGCGCAGGCACGGGAGTCCGGTGTGTCGTCCGGACCGTCCGTCAGTTCCGTCAGATCCGTCGATTCCGTCAGTTCTGCCAGTCCGTGGCGCACCGCGTGTGCGAGGCCGTCCGCCACGCGCGCCGGTCCGCCGGGAGCGCCGGACCCGGCGATGATCTCGTCGAGCAGCGTAAGCGGCACCGGTTCGGCCGCCAGGACACCGACGGCGGACAGCACGTCGCGGCCCGCGTCGGTGAGCCCCCGGAAACTGCGCAGCATGGTCGCCGCGAACGGCCGCGCGTACCCGGCGGGGAGTTCCGCCCTCAGGTACTGGACGAGCTCCAGCAGGTCGTCCTCCGGATCCGGCGTCGCGAGCTGTCGGTACAGCTCGGCGTATCCCTCGAAGTCGTCCTGGGTCGTCAGCCCCGCCGCCAGGGTCAGGCCGAGGGGGTGGCCGTGCAGGAGTTCGGTCAGGAGCCTCGCGGCCCTCGTCTCCGCACGTGCCGCCGGCGGACGGTGACCGGTCAGCAAGGACAGTCCGTCGTGCGGATCGAGGCCGCCGAGCACGATCTCCGCCGACACCCCCTTCGTGAACCGTCCGCGGGTGGTCAGCAGCGTCCTGCCGTTCCCGGTCGGCGCGCACAACTCGGGGAGCAGTTCCGCGTCGAAGCCGGAGGGGATGTCGTCCACGATCCACAGATACGGCTGCGCGAGGTTCTTCAACCTGGTTCGCAGCGCCCCGGGGAGACGGTCCGACCCCAGTTCGTCGGCGGTCAGCTCGAGCTTGAGCCCGATGGCACGAAGCCCTTCCGTGAACTGGGCGCGCACCGCGTCCGGCGAGGCCCGGACGCGCCGGTCGCTGCCGGAGAGCCGGACGAGGAACACACCGCCAGAGTGGTCCAGGGCGAACAGCCGGGCGTACTGGGCGCACAGCGCGGTCTTGCCCTGCCCGCCCACACCGCTCACCGACACCACGGGATGTCCCATGTTCCGGGCCTTGTCCATGGCCCGCAGCCCCTCGTGGATCTCCCACAGTTCGGCGTGCCGGCCGTGGAAGTGCCGACCGCCCGGCAGATGTTCGGGGAACCAGTCGGGGGACGACGGCAGGGGAGCGTCGCCGAAGGTGCGGTCGTCCTCGGCCGCCAGCGCGCGCACCCGCTCGGCGATGCCGACGGCCAGCTCCCGGGCGCTCCTGCCCTGGCGCGGGGTGCGGTACCGGCTGAGCTCGCTGGGCCGGATGTCGTCCGGCCGCACCCCGGACGTCACAGCCATGACCCGGTCCGTGCGCCCCAGCCGGAAGGCGCAGTCCAGCGCGAGGTGCACTTCCTGCCGGCAGTGCGGGCTGCGCGGAAAACCCGGGCTGACCAACGGGAGCAGCGTGCGCGACGAGAGGAGCGCTGCCCGGATCTCGGGGGCCATCTCGTCCCAGTCGTCCATGCTCGGTTCGTCCTGGAAGACGTTCAGACCGACCTCGGTCAGCGCCTGGTGAAGCTCGTCGGCCAACTGCTTGGAGTCGTCCCAGGCGTAACAGATGAAGATGTCGTACGGCGGTTCGCCGGCGTCCGGCGACGAGATGGTCATGGCGCGGGCCGGGGCGGGTCGGTGAACCGGATCGAGCCGCCGACGGACAGGGACAGCACCTCGGCGGCGGTCGCGACCGCGGTGGCGAACTCGGCGTAGTCGCCGGGGTGGACGTCATGGGCCAGATGGTCCGGCAGCGGGCTCGCGTCGTGCCGTTCGAGGACGAAGCACAGCCCGGTCGACGCGCTCCCGCTGATCGATTGGACGGTTAGTACGCCGGCGAGGACGCGGGCCACCCAGGCGGTGCTGCGGGGGAGTCCGATGGCGTCCACCAGCGCGGCCGCCGTCACGGCGTGGAGCAGTCCGCGCCGGTTCTCGGTCCCGGACGTGTCGATCCACCAGTTCTGGCCGTGGATCTCGAAGTAGCCCGGGGGCCTGGTGCGTTCGTCGTCCCAGGACCGGGCGCAGACCTGGGTGACGGCGTCGATGAACTCGTCCGGGTCGAGGCCGCTGACGGTTCGCCCGACCGCTTCCAGCTCGGCGCGCCGCAGCAGTTGCGCGTCGACGTCCGCACCCTTGAGGACCGGGTCGAGCGGATCAGACATGGCCGCTCCCCAGCGCGTCGAAGCTCACGAACGATTCGGTGGCGAGCAGATGGCCGATCACCGCCGTGGCGGCGTCACGAACCGGCTCGAACGGTGCGAGGTCGCTGCTCAGCCGGGGGCCGAGCCGCCTGCCCAGGTACTCGACCATGAGCGCCACGGTGACGTCCTCGGCCAGCACCAGCCACCAGGCGGTGCCCGCGGTGAACAGGAGTGCGGCGCGGCGGCGGCCGGTCTCCTCCACGGTGATCGTGAGGGCGTTGACCTGTCTGTCGTCCCTGACCCAGGCCGGGACGAACCGGTCGGGCTCCACGTCGGCCAGCACGAACAGCGGCCCGAGGGCGCCGAGCGGCTCCAGCCAGCGCCGCGTCCAAGCGGTGTCGACCAGACAGCTCGCGCTCACACAGGCGGCGAGCGGGCCGCGGCCACCCCATCGCTCGGCCAGTTCGGGCAGCGCGTCCGGCTCCGGCACGAGCGCGTGTCCGACGACCTTGTCCGGATCTGTGCCGTCCTCTGTGTCGTTTTCTGTGTGGTCGACGACAGCGCGTACGGCGACCAGAGGCTCGCCCGAGGGCTCCGGCAGGGTGTCGTCCGGCCACCGGTAGAGAGCCGCGAGCCGCCGGACCGGTCGGGCGTCCACGATCAGCGCCGGCCGGTCGCCGTGCACGGCCCGCCGCGCGAGTACGTCCACCAGGTCGGCCGGCGTCCGTTCCAGCAGCCGCGCCCGGTGCCGGTCTCCCGCGGCGAGGTCGTGCCGTACCTGTTGGAGCACCGAACTGGCCACGGCGGCGTCGTCCTGCCGTTGTTCGTCGCTCATCGGGACGCGCAGCCCGATGTCGCCGTGGACCGCCTCGACCGAGCTGATCAGTGCCTCGGAGCTCTCCCGATGGCCGTTCAGGTCCAGCGTGCGGGCCCCCGTCGCGCCGATCAGGGACCGCAGATGTTCGTACGCCGCTTCCTCCCAGGCGTCCCACGTGGCATCGTGGACGCTTGCCGTCGACTCGTACAGGTCGCCGTCGGGCCCGTCGGTGGCCAGCGCGGCCGGGCCGAAGCGCTCGGCAAGCATGCGATCGGCGGCCTCGGCCGCGGCGGCGAGCGCGGCCGGGCCCTGGCGGACGAACCATCTCCAGCGGCTGTCGGGCCGGTCCGCGTCGGGCACGTCGGCAAGGCGGAACGCTTCGAGACCGACCTCGTCGACGGTGTCGAGGACCGGGGTCTGCATGCACAGCCGCGCCAGGGCGCTCACCGCCAGTTGCTTGCGACCGGGCCCCGGAATCTCCTGGACCAGCCGCGTGGCCGTGTCGTACAGCCCCACGTAGTCCGGATAGGCGGCGAGCACGCCGTCCAGCACGCCGTGCCGGGCGGCGGCGAGCCGCACACTCGCGAACGTGGCCAGCGATTCATGGGTGGTGCGGCAGGCGTCCAGCAGGTGGACGAAGGCCTGGCCCGCGGCTGCGGGGAGGCGTGCGTAGACGTGTAACGCGCTGCCCCAGGCGGTGACGTCGTTCAGCGTCGCGTGATGCACCTCGTGCAAGTAGACCACGTGGTCGGTGGACTGCTCGACGCCCTGGAGCCGCAGGGTGTAAGCGTGCGGGGTGTAGCGGCCGGTGCTGCCCAGCCCCTCGAAGCACAGCCGGGCCAGATGGTCAGTCATCGTGGTCCGCCTTCCGACGGTCGAGGTGGGCGCGGACACGGTCACGCGGCTCGTCGTAGTGCCCCGGCCGACGAACGGACAGAGCATCGTAGATCGAGAGCGACTCGTCCCACAGTTGCCTCGCCTCCGCCCCTTTTCGCTCGTTCTCGGTGAAGAGAAGACCGAGATTGAACAGCGTGCCCGCCAACTGTGATCGGTAGGCGTCCGGTCGGGCGGCGGCCAACGCGCGGCGCAGGGCGAGGGTTTCGCGACCGAGCCGTTCGGCCTCTTCGGGGTGGCCCGTCAGATGGGTGACGATCGACAGGTTGTCTAGGACGTCCGCGTACAGCGACCGGAATCGCGTCGGCCGCTCCGCGTGCAGGGGCTCGACGAGCTGGCGGGCCTCGGTCGCGGCCGCGAGGGCCGCCGGCATCGCGCGGACCCGGCGGAGCCGGATCGACTGGTTGTGCAGGGCTGTTGCCAGCGCCGCGCCGTGCCGGTCCCCGCCCGGCAGAGCGCGGTACTGGGTAACGGCCGTCTCACCGACCGCGACAGCCTCGTCCCTGGACGACGGATCGAGGTCGAGCGCCAGTGCCAACGCGGCGTGCGCCTCGGCCAGTTCGGCGTTGACCGAGCCCGGGCCCGAGCCCGCGGCCACGGACTCCACGTGTGCCGACTCCCTGACCGTCAGCGCGGTCAGGGCTCTTACGGCCGAACGAGCCGCTTCCACGGCGTCCGAGGGACGCTCCCCGAGGTAGGTCAGCCGCACCGAGAGCCGACGGGCCAGCCGGGCCGTGGTGAAGTCACCCGCGTCGGCGTCTCGTGCGCCGAGGGCGCGCTCGGTCGCGTCCACGGCAAACCGGGCCAGGGCGTCGCTGCGCAGTGGCAACGCATCGACTACGGCGGGGAGTTCGCCCTGGGGGGTGCGGCCCAGGGCGCCGGACATGGCCGAGACCAGGAGCCGGGGTTGAGGTACGGAGGGCAGCACCGTCAACGCCAGGGGCAGCAGTCGGCCCGGGGCCGCGGCGAGGAAGTCCTCGACGGGACCACTGATCCGGGGATGACGCTCCAGACACCGGCCCAGGTTCCGCAGGGCCCGCCGTGCCTGCTCGTCGGAGACACCGTCCAGGAGGTCCGCGAGCCGGTAGTCGGAGTCCAGGAACTCCGCCACGAACTCCTGCGCCAACTGCTCCGGTTGCAGCGGATTCAGCGGAGCCGGCCCCGGCAGCACGGTGCGCAGGAGGTCGCGGCAGGAGTCGATGGCATGCACCGGCCCGCCCCGGAACGCCCGCAGGGAGGTCAGCAGGCCATCCGCCTCCGGCTCGGAGGCCGCACCGAACAGCGTCACCGTCGCCATGACCTCCGCCAGGACGCGATCGCTCGACACCGGCAGCCCGAACGCTGTCCCCGCCTTGCGCCAGTACGCCCGCTCCAACCCCAGAATCCGGCGCAGGGGTCGGTCCAACGGCGTGTCGGGGGACAGGACATGGGTGAGAGCGGCGGCCTGCAGTTCGAGCAGGGTGGGTGTCTCCGGCCGATCGGAGGGGAGGGACGGGAGGGGCAGTCCGAGATGCCGGGCGAACGCGCCGCACGCCGTGGCGAAGTCCCCCTCGGCCGGCCGCAGCGGTGCCAGCGACAGCGGCACGATGCTGTCCACGAGGTCCGCGACCGCGTCGTCGGCGTCGTCGCGCAGGTCGTCCAACCAGTCACCGCCGGAGCGCGCCAACAGGAGCAGCCGGGCCGGGGCTTCGGGCGCGACGGCGAGCGAGCGCAGCGCCGCGCGGACCTGTACCGGACGCGCCTCGGCGTCGTCGAGGACGACCAGGCAGGGACTGCCGATCTCTCCCAGCCGATCGAGACACTCCGCCGGAGCGGTCACCGACAGCAGCCCGCCGGGCCGGCCCGACCCGCGCACCTGTGCGGCCAGCCGGAGCCCGAGCCGGGTCTTGCCCGCGCCCAGGGCACCCACGACCAGCTTGACCGGTGGCCCGGCCGGCGCCGAGCACCACTCGGCCAGGAGGTCGAGTTCGCCGCGGTGCCGGAACGGGAGGACCTGGTGCTCGGCGCGGAGCAGAGCGGGCCCGCCGACGTTCTTGGGCGGGGCCGAGTCCATGAGCGTCACCAGGACGAGTTCGGGTACCAGCCGCTCCACCTCACCGATCAGCCGCAGCAGATCGGTGTCGACGGTACGCGGACGCATCCGCAGGGCGATGTTCCGCGTCAGGGGCGCGATGTCGGCGGGCAGCTCTGCCGTCCTGGGCATCTCCGCCCCGTCCAGCAGCACGGGCAGCACCCGCTTGCCCTGCCCCAGCGCGCGGGCGATCTCCCGCCGGACCCAGTCGCCGGGCTCCCGCAGCAGATGCAGGTCCTCGCCCACCCACGGCCGGTCGATGAGGGCGATGAGCAGGTCGCACTCGTCGACCCGCCGGTCGATCTCGGTCGGGAAGTGGACGGCCGGCAGATTGGACCGACCGGCCTGGAACACGTTCTCCGGGCCGAACCGGCGGGAGAGTTCACGATCGACGAGCATCGGCGCGTACGACCGCTCGATGTTGCGGTAACTGAGGAAGATTCCCGGCATGATCCCGTCAGTTCCCGTGGTCCACCAGGGCGCGCAGATCGACGTACGACTCGGTCCGCAGCAGGTCGAGCAGGACCAGCCGGAGGGCGGGCACCGCGCCCGTCCAGTTGGCGCCCGTCATCCGCAGATCGATGCCCGGCAGGTCCGCCAACTGCCCGGTCAGCAACTGGATGCCGACGTCGTCGGCCACCGCGAGCCACGCCCCCGTCTGCCCGGACACCTTGAAGGCCACCGCCCGTCGCGCACCGGTCGGGTTGGCCCCGAGATCCAGGTAGATGCCGTGCACGGTCCGGCCCCCGGTGAACTCACCGGCCAGGGACGCCACGGGGACGTCGATCAGCCAGATCACGGGTGCCGCGTCCTGGAGGACGGGCAGCCACCGTGTGCGCCACCGCTCGTCGGAGAGACAGCTCGCGGCCACGCAGCACGTCACGTCCGCGCCGCCGTCCCAGGCGGCGATGAGCTCCGCGACGTCCGCCGGATCGCTGAGCCGGACGTGCCAGACGGCGTCGGTGTCGCGGTCGGTGCCGTCGTCGGCGAGGGTCCGGATCGCGAGTACCGGCCCGTCGAGACCGGCGAGTCGCGCGCGGTCGCTCTCCGGGAAGGCGTAACCGTCCAGCAGCCGGGTCGGCAGGCGCGCCCCGAACACGACGTTCGGACGCCCGGCCACCCGGGTGGTCGCGTCCACGACCCGCACCACCTCTTCCGGATCGACGTCCTGCCCGAACGTGATCAGACGCGCAGGCCGCGGCTCCGTCGTCAGCCACAGGCGGGCCTGGCGCAGCACTTGGGCGACCATGCGCCTGTCCGGCGGGTCCGGATCGAGGTCGACGGTCAGCCGCAGTCCGGGAACGGTCACGGCGACCCGTGCCACCAACTCGGCTGCGGCGGGCAGATGTTCGTGACTGCCGAGCACCGTTGCTCCCGCCTCGGTCAGCCGGGCCGCGAGCCCTGCGAACACGGTGTCCTCCCACCGGGCCCATGCCTCGTCGAAGCGGTCGTCGAGCGCGGCCGCCCCGGCACCGGGGAGGTCGGCGGACAGGGGCTGCGGCCCGAACTCGGCCACCACCGCTTCGTCGGCCGCCGCCACCACGTCGACGGGCAGCCCGGCCGGGTCCCGGTACAGGGTGCGAAGACGCCCGTCCGGTACGTCGATCTCGCGCAGCTCGCCGGGTGTCAACGCCTGCGGCCAGGCCGCGGCCATCTGTCCGATCACCGGCGTCTGCATACAGGCCCGCGCCAGGGCCGTCGCCGCGAGGGAGCGCCGGTGTTCTCCCGGAATCGCGGCGAGATGGCGGTCGAGCCGATCCACCAGACCCACGTAGTCCGGGTACGAGGCGAGCGCCGCCTCGGGCGAACCGGTGCTCGCCGCGACCACGCTGCAACTCATGTACGTCGCGAACGACTCGTGCGTGGTGCGACACAGCTCCAGCAACTGGTTGAACAACTGAGCCCATTGAGGCACCTGCGACGTGAGGACGAGAGCGGCACCCCACGCGGTGGTGTCGGTCAACAGGACGTGCTGCGCTTCGTGATGATGGACCAGTCGTTCGGCGTCGTCGCCCCGGCCGCGCAGATAGAGGTCGAAGCCACCCGGCAGATACGCCCCACGACTGCCCCCATGGGTCGGACCGAGGAACAACCTCGCCAGGTGACCCGCTGCCTGACCGTCCGCTGCCGGATGCTCCGATCGCCGCTGCTCCACGACCCGCCCCCTCGTGCCCGTGTTCCCGTCAACAGCGTGTGCCGCGTGGCCCGTTGTGGCGATCAGCCGAAGCGCAGGTCACCGGTGATGGTGTGGGCCTGGATCACTGGGCCTCGCACCTTGGCGCCGGTGA
This sequence comes from Actinacidiphila oryziradicis, assembly GCF_005047355.1. Lineage (GTDB taxonomy): Bacteria > Actinomycetota > Actinomycetes > Streptomycetales > Streptomycetaceae > Actinacidiphila > Actinacidiphila oryziradicis. Next base: position 162,255 of record NZ_SUMC01000010.1, on the reverse strand, counting down.
TGACGTTGTGCACGGAGCCCGGCTGATCGGTCGCGTGCGCCACCAGTGCCCGCAACTCCTCGGCCAGCGCCGGTTCCTGTTGCAGCAGCACGAGCAACCGCTCCCGCCAGTCGGAGGTGAGCGCGACCAGGCGCGGATCGTCGTCGCGCCCGCCGCTCGACGCGACGATGATCCGCGCCTCGTCGAGCGCGGCCCTGACCGACTCCGTCCTGTCCGCCGCCCCACGGCCAAAGAGCGCCAACACCCGCTCCCTGACGGTCGTCCAGGCGTCCTGAGCCATCAACTGCACGACCGTAGTGGCCCCCGACGCGGCCAGCGCGGCCAACTCCGCATCCATACGGCCCCCTTCGCCACTCACGCGCTCCGTGACCAACAGAGTACCTGGCATCGCGACACACGGCTGCGGGACCTCGCCATCCCGCCGCGCTGCCCGTGCCCTGACCCTGTGGGGCTCAAATATAGGATCCGGCCGTTGAGTTGATCTGCGGGGTCGCCTTCGCGATCCAGTGCCGAGTCGACGAACGCCGCACCATCACCCGGCCCCACTCCATCCGACGACTGCTGCGGGCGCTGCCCGCGGCCGGCGCCACCTCACTCCTGGACCGCAGCCCCGAAGCCTGGATGACATATCTGGGCTTCTCCAACGAGCGCGGCCACATCGAGCGCCGCTTTCTGTTGGACGCCATCGGCTATCTGCGCGACGTCGAAGAAGGCGTCGGCTGGGACGCGGAGTTCCCCCGCGACGTCTGGCTTCTGCGCCGTCTGGGTTTCCCCGGCCGCGATGCCCGGTTCCGGTTCACCGGCATCGAGCCGCTCTGGCTGCGGCAGTTGACCAAACGCTGGGCCCGTTGGCGAATGTCCACCGGCGTCGCCCTTGCCACCGTCGGCGCCGACATCCGCGCGATCACGTTGTTCGCCCAGTCGTTCCCCTCCCTGCGGAACGGGCCCGAGGCCCTGACCCGCGAGGTGGTCGAGGTCCACCTCGCGCACCTGGTCGAGCGGTTCCCCAACCCGAAGAGCAGAACCGGCCAGCTCAGCAGCCTGGCCGGGCTCCGGCCCGCCGCTGTGGACCTGCGCCCGATCGCCCAGTACAAGCCCAAGGCCCCGAGGAACCACGTGAGCGACACCGCAGAGATCCCGTACGGCCGCTGCGCCCGCTGCAACCGCGTCGTGCCCCTCCGGGACGGCACCCTGGCCCCGCACGACTCCCAGCCGCCGCTGCGCACCTACTGCTACGGCTCCAACGAGGCCCCCGCGGAGGCAGGGCAACCCGACCCCGGCGGGCAGGGCTGCCCACGACACGGGGACTGGTACCTGCAGACGATGCCCTGTGCCTGCGCCCCCACCCCTGCGTCCCAAGCCCCGCCGCTGCCACTCCCTGACCCGTGGGTACTGACCGGCTCCACCGAGACCCACAGGGCCCCTGCGGCTACTTGTTGCCCCTGATCCCGTTCCGTGTCCCCGCCCGGTTGGCGAGGGACGTGGCCTGGGCCCTGAGCCACCGCTGGGCAGGGCCTCGACGGCGGGATCGGCTGCGGGCGCGGCCTCACGGCGTCAGCCGGTGGCCCGACGCCCCAGTCTGCCGGGTCCTTCAGCCGGCCAGGCGTGGACGGGGGGATGTGGTGAGGGGCACGCCGAGGCGTTCGAGCAGCAATCCTTCCCGGGTGGACCAGGGACAGATCTCGACGGTCCTGACCCCGCACGCTTCCATGAGGGCCTCGGCGATCAGAGCCCCCGCGAGGGCCTGCTCGGCGCGGTGCCGGGAGATGCCCGGCAGCTTGGCACGGCGGGCCGGACCCACGCCGGCCAGCAGCGGGACCGCCGCCCGCAGCTGGGGCAGGCTCAGCCGCCGCCGCGCTCGTGGTGCCGTGCCCCGGGTGCCGGCGAGCCGGGCGAGCTGCTCGAAGGTTTTGGAACATGCCAGCACGGGCCAGCCCGGCTCGGCCTGCGGCAGGCCGGTTGCCGCGTTCAGGGACCGGCGCAGATGCTGCCGTACCTCGGCCAGGCGCCGCTTGGAAGGGATGGAGCCGCCGGGCAGCCAGTCCCGGGTGATCCTGCGGGCGCCCAGCGGGAGCGAGCACACGGCGCTCGGTTGTTCCCCCGTGCCCGAGGCAATCTCCACGGTGCCGCCGCCGATGTCCAGGACCAACAACGGGCCGGCCGCAGGGCCCGCCCACTGGCGGGCGGCCACATAGGCCAGCCGCGCCTCCTCCTCACCCGGCAGCACCCGCAGCCGGGTGCCGGTGGCCCGTGCCACCCGCGCGATCACCTCATCGCGGTTGGGCGCGTCCCGGATGATGGAAGTGGCGAACGCGAACACCTCCGGCAGGCGCAGATCCGGATCAGCGGCCACCGCCTCGGCCACCGCCCGCTCCACGCTCTCCACCCCGGCCTCGCCCAGCCGTCCCTTCCGGTCAAGGGTCTCCTGCAGCCGCAGCCGCACCTTGCGGGAGAACACCGGCTCCAGTGCCGCACCCGCCCGCCACCGCACCACAGTGAGCAGAGCGCTGTGGCACCCGACGTCAAGCACACCGGCCTGCCGCATCCAACCCCCTCCACGACCCCGAACTCACCCCGGTCCGCACCGGACCGGTCCGACTCCCTGCCCCATCCTCCCGGCAACCTCATGACGGCGCGACATAAATACGGCCCATCGCGTGACTAGGCTGTCACAGTTGGTGCACTCCGGCGGTCCGGATCGCTACCGTCCGCCATGGCGCGGCGGTTCGCGCCGTCGGCGCGGAAGCCGTCGCAGACCGTATCCCAGGCCCGCACCAGCGCGGTTCCTGGAAGGCGGGGCATTGCTGGTAATCGCATGAGCGGATCGGGCCGGGAGGCGCTGGGATGCGGTGGTGGGTGGGTGCCGTGGTGGTCGTACTGGCGACCTGCAGCGGGTCGGCGGGCGGGGATTCTCTCGAGCCAGGCGCATGGCATCAGAGCAGGTCACGGCAGCCTGACGCCCTATCAGAACAAGCGTCAAATGAGCGTCAAGACACCTCCGAGAGCGTCATTTCAGCGTCAAGATATCGCCCGTAGCGCACACAAAGCACATACCGCACATCACCCAAACCCGCAGGTCAGACCACCACCGTCGGCGCCGGTGCGGCGGCGCCGACAGCGGTCTGGGTGACGTCCTCCTCGCCGGGGCGGGTGACCTTCTGCGGTTCCGGGATCAGCAGGTCGCCGATCTCGCAGCCGAGCACGACGCAGATGACGTCCAGGTCGTCCAGCTTGAGGGAGACCGGCTGGCCGGACCACAGCCCGGACATCTTCCCGGCCGAGATCACCAGGCCGTGCTCGGCCAGGCTCCGCTGGAGCTCGGACGCCTTCCAGATACCCTTGTTCGCGGCGGTCAGCCGCAGGTTCCACCTCATCGGGCCAGTCCTTCCAGCCGCTTCGCGGCCCGTTCCATCCCGGCGACCCAGGCGTCCTCGACCCGGGTCTGCTGCACGTGGATATACCGCATGGTGGTGGCGATCCAGGAATGTCCCAAGACCTCCTGGATTGCGAGCAGCCCATTTCCGTAGAGTTGGGACGCGCAGAAGTGCCGCAGGACGTGCGGCGTCAACTTGTCCGTCCAGCCCGGCAGATGAGCCTCGACGGCGTTGTCGAGACCGTTGCGCAGGGCGTCGTCGCCGACCCGGCGGGCGGAACCGTCGGTGTTCTTCCGCTCGCTCAGGAACAGCGGGGCGCCGGGCCGGGTGTGGTCGTCGTCGAACTGGCCTCACACGTCCTCGATGAACCACCTCAGCGTCCGGTCGGCGCCGTTGATCAGCGGCACCATCCGCTCGCGCGGCCCCGAGCCGCGGGCGCCCTTGCCGTGGCGGACGTGGAGCTTGCCGAAGCGGCCCAGGTCCCACTTGGTGTCGTCCAGGTCGAGTCCGCATGCCTCGCTCACCCGCAGGCCGACCTGGGACATCAGCTTCGAGGCGGTGTAGTTCCGGGCGGTCGGGGCGAACTTGCGGCAGGTCGCCAGCTCGCCGCCCCAGCCCGTGAACAGCGTCCCGATCTCCGGCTCACTCGGTGGGATCCGCAACTGGGCGTCCTTGGCCCCGCGCGGCCGGTTCATCTCGTCGATCGGGCACTCGACCACCCGGCCGGCCATCCGGTGGATTTCGACCTTGTGCCGCAGCTCCAAGAACATGAAGTACGTACTCAGCGCCTGTGACCGGCCAGCCGAGTGCCGCTGGGCGAGTGCCGCAACACCTTCCCGAAGTACACGTCAGCGTCGGCGGGCTTTATGCCCCACAGCGGCCGGCCGAACCAGGACCTGATCTGATCCAGGTGACCGACGTCCCCGCGGATGGTGCCGTCCGCCAGCCCTGCCGAGGCCCGTGCGAGGACGAACCCTGACAGCACGTCGGTCTCGAACCGCTCCAGTTCCTCCGCCGACGCGGGCGCCCAGTGCTCACTCAGGTCCCGTACGACCGCCAGCGCCGCCAACCCGAGCCTCCTCACCTTCGGCCCGACTGCGGATCGGTCGGACGAGATGAGAACGCTTCAGGAATCCCGAAGTTACGTCACAGGCACACAGAGCACACGAAGGAGGAAGAGCCCCCGGCCACGGGCCCGGGGACTCGGCGGGGCTCAGGGGAACTCACGGGATGTCGCACACCTGGCCGGGGCGGCTGTGATCGCGGCCCGCGTGCTCGTCGGCCGGGCGCACCCAGCTCCGCAGAGTCTCGCCGGTCACCCCGACATCGGCCGCGATCGCCGCGTACGTGCGCTTCCCGCCAGCCGCTCGGTCAGCGCGACGGCATCGTTCCTGAACTCCGCCTGATACGGAGACTTACGTCCCACCAGGACACCTTCCCTTGGATCTGCAAGATCCATTGTCAGAGTGTCCACACCACAGGGGTCACCTCAAGGTTGACTACGGTGTTCTGCGGGACAGTGCGAGCCCTTCGGGCGACCAGCCTTGCCCCGCTCCCGCCCGCTGGAGCGGCCCAACAGGTGGGCGTTCTCCTGCTGAAGGGAGGACTGGCTCTGTTGACGAATCCGGGGCCCCGTCTGGGTCCGCCGGGCAGTGAGTACCGCAGCCCGCCCCCGCACGAGGGAAAACAGTGCACTGGACTCGCGTGTGCCTTCGGGCCGGAGCGCTCAGCCGAGGACCGCCGCGCGCACCGCGGCTCAGGCCGAGGGGAAACCGGCTGTCAGGCAGGCCAACAGCTGGCCCGGCGCGTCTTCCTGGAGAAGGTGGCCGGCGCCCTCGATCCAGTGCAGCTCCGCGTGCGGAACGCGTTCGTGCAACCACTCGGCGTACGGCGGAGGAAGAATGCGGTCCTCGCGGCCCCAGACGAGCCGCACCGGAAGCGACATACCGCCCAGCAAGTGCTCGTACGTGACCGTGTCCGCCTGCCTGATCTGGCTGTACTGACGGTAGAACGCCGCTTGCCCTGAGTCCCCTCGCCACGGCGCGAGGAACGCATCGAGAACTCCCGGCCGGAAGCCGACGTGCGTGGCGTGCCGCAGGTGGCTGGCGACCAGCGCTTCGTGCGCGTAACCCGGAAGCTTCTGGAAGACCTCCTCGTGCTCCAGGAAGAGCTGGAAGAGCCCTCGCTCCCACTCGCCACCGCTCACCGCGTCGAAGAGGGTCAGATCCTGGTAGCTCCTCTCCTCCAGCAGCAATGTCCGAAGCGCCACTGCCCCGCCGATGTCGTGGGCGACCACACTGGGGTCGGATAGCTCCCAGTGGTCGAGGAGCCGGGCAAAGTTCCTCGCGTGAGCCGCCAGGCTGAGGTCCTGGCCCTCGCGTTGGTCCGACTGGCCGAAGCCGAGATGGTCGAAAAAGAAGACCTTGCGGGTGCGGGCGAGGGCCGGAGCGATGTCCCGCCAAAGAAAGGAAGAATACGGCGTGCCGTGCACCAGTACGATCGGGTCTCCGCGACCCAAGGTCCCCCACCGCACCACCCCTTCAGGCGTCTCAAATTCCTCACCAAGCGTCCAGCCCATCACTGGCCTCCTCTCTTGCCTCATGAACAACACCTTCCACTGAGAGCATGCCTCGATGCCTCATCAGCAAGAAGCTCCCGCATCTGTGGTCCCAGGCTCACCGGCATCACCCTTGCCCCGAAGAGGGCGAGCCTTCTGCGAGCAAGGGTGAAAGCTCCGAGGAACGTGCGGGAGCCGAGGGCCACTGTCGCGATGGCTGTCATGACCATCCGGCCAGCTGGTGCGGGGCCTGCCCGGGTAAGGCGCTCCGCAGCGCTGTCGGGGCAGGCGAATACATGGGGAGGGCGATCCCGGGTTCCGATGGAGACCGGACGCGTTCTGCTCCAGGCGGGTGCTCAGCGTGGCGGCACATTCCCACCGCGGGCCAGTTGAACCGCAGCCTTGCGACCTGCTCGGCGCGCCCCCATCTTCGCAAGCTCACCGACGAACCCCCAGAAAGTCACCGGCAAACGCGCTGGGGCCTCGGGGGCTGGCTGGATCCGCCGAAGCCGAAGCGCCCACGGCCCAGGGAACCTGCCGATCTTGACGCCCTTGCGCATCTTCGGATAGCCGGGGGTACCAACACGCCCAAGGCCCCTTGCAGCCTGCCCCTGCGACTGGACGCCCACCGCGCGGGTGGCGTAACCGACTGCGCCCACCTGCTGCGGTGCACGCGGCCGGTTCAGCCTGCCAGCTGTTGGAGCCATTCGCGCAGCAGAGCCGCCTCCGTGTCTCGCAGAGGTACCCCGGCGCCCGCAGCCGGGGGCTCCGTGGTGAGCGCGGTTTCCAGTGCGGCATCGAGGGCGAGTGCGCGCGAGGCCAGGTCCGACCCGGATGAGGCGGGCGAGTCCGTGGTGATCGAGGCAATGACGGTGTCCCGCAGCCGTGCCGAAGTGGCCAGGTCCCGCTCCGAGGACTCTTCGCCGATCAGCGCCAGCGTGGCACCCGTTGTCGCCGCGTGGATGACGCGGGTCGCCTGCTCCACCGGAACCCGAAGGCGCCCGGCGTCGGCCGCCCGGCCCAGCAGTCTCACCAGCAGGGCGTGCGCCTCGTCCGCGGCCGGGGGCCGCCGCCCGGGCTGCACAGTGCCGTACATGAGCATGTAGAACGCGGGGTGCCGCAGTCCGAAGTCGACGTGCAGGTCCCAGCCGCGGTAGAGGTCGGCCACCGGGTCGTCGGGGGTCAGCGCCAGTGCCTCCCGCTTCTCGGCCAGGTACATCTCGAACCCGTAGGCGGCCAGCTCGGCCAGGAGCCCGTCCTTGTCGTCGAACATTCGGTACAGCGCGGGAGCCGTGATGCCCGCGGCTGCAGCGACAGCGCGCGTGGAGACCGCCTCGCTGCCACCCTCCTCCAAAAGCTTGGCGGCCACCTGCAGCACCTGGCGCCGCGCGGCACGTCGTCCCTCGTTCATGGAACAACGATATCACATCTTGCGTATCGCCGCCTTTCCAGTGTTACGGTTGAAAGCGGAGCGACGATCCATGCCGATGGTGGTCGATGCCGGCCCGCGCCACCTGGGCATGCGCCGTACCTCGGCCGGGGCCGTCGGTCCCCCACGCGTGGAGCAGTGCGGCTGCCCGCCGCGGCGGGCAGCTCGTCGTCCGCCGGCACCACCATCGAACACGCCGCCATCGCGGCAGGAGAGGAACATCCATGTCCGATATCTCGATCGTCATCGCGTCGCATTCCGGCTACGGCCACACCGCGCAGATCGCCGCGGCCGTCGAGGACGGCGCGCGCTCCATCGCCGGGGCGCAGGTCCACCGCGTGGACGTCGCCTCCCTCAGCGACGCCCACTGGGAACTGATGGACGCTGCGGACGCCATCATCTTCGGTACCCCCACCTACATGGGCACCGCGTCGGGGGCGTTCCATGCCTTCGCCGAGGCCAGCAGCAAGCGGTGGATGACCCGCGCCTGGAGCGACAAGCTCGCGGCGGGATTCACCAACTCCGGCTCCATGAGCGGCGACAAGCTGCACACCCTGCAGTACCTCTCGCTCCTGGCGGCCCAGCACGGAATGCTCTGGGTGAGCCTGAACCTCCTGCCGGGCTGGAACACCACCACCTCCAGCCCCCAGGACGACAACCGCCTCGGCTTCTACCTCGGCGCCGGCGCACAAAGCTTCAACGACACACCCGCGGTCCACGACGCAGACCTGAACACCGCCCGCCACCTCGGCCGACGCGTCGCCGAGCACACCCGCATCCACCGCGCCGGACTGACCGCCGCAACGCACTGACACAACGGTCCGCCAAAAATCACCTTTCAGCTTCTTTCAGAGGAGTGCACCATGCAGAACCGGACGCTCGGAAGCCAGGGCCTTGAGGTCTCGGCGATCGGCTACGGCTCGATGGGCCTGACGATGGCCTACGGACCCACCGACGAGGAGGCCGGCGTCGCCGCCCTCCGCCGCGCCCACGACCTGGGCGTCACCTTCTTCGACACCGCCGAGATGTACGGCTGGGGCACCGGATCCAACGAGATCCTGGTCGGCAAGGCGGTCAGGGACTTCCGCGACGACGTGGTCCTGGCCACCAAGTTCGGTGTCGACATGTCCGTGCCTCCGGAGCAGATCGGCGGCGCTCTCAACAGCCGACCCGACAACATCCGCAAGGTCGCCGACAACAGCCTGCGCTACCTCGGCGTGGATCACATCGACGTCTTCTACCAGCATCGAGTCGACCCCGAGGTGCCCATCGAGGAGGTCGCGGGCACCGTCAAGGAGCTGATCGACGCGGGCAAGGTGAAGTACTTCGGCCTCAGCGAGGCCGGACCCGAGACGATCCGCAAGGCGCACGCCGTGCAGCCGGTCTCCGTCCTGCAGACCGAGTACTCCCTGTTCGAACGGGACGTCGAGCAAATCTTCGCTGTCCTGGACGAACTCGGTATCGGCTTCGTCGCCTACTCCCCCCTCGGCCGCGGGTTCATCACCGGCACCGCCAAGCCCGCTGGCCAGTACGAAGCCACCGACATGCGCAACGTCGACCCGCGCTGGCAGCCGGGCAACTTCGAGAAGAACGTCGAAGCCGTCGACCGGCTCACCGAGCTCGCGGCGGCCAAGGGTGCCACCGTCTCCCAGCTAGCCCTGGCCTGGCTCCTGACCCGGGGCGAGCACATCGTGCCGATCCCCGGCACCCGCAGCCCGAATCGCATCGAGGAAAACGCCGGCGCCGCCAACCTCACCCTCACCGATGCCGACGTCAAGGCCATCGACGAGATCCTGCCTCTGGGGGGCTTCGGCGCCCGCTACACCGAGGGGCACGTGCCCACCTGGATCTGATGATCCACCCCGGGACAGATGCCACTCAGGTCGGCTCCGGCGAGACCAGCGCAGGGCCGCGGGGGGGCGAGGCGGACGGTGTCGTGTGAGCGCGTTCGGACGCGTATGGGCTGAGACGTGCACGGAAGGCGCCCTCGGTCCCACCGATGGGCCGGGCATCGATGTTTCATAGGTGGTCGCTCATGAAACACCCCGCTACCCGGAGGCCCACCTGGGGTGATCATGATGAAACGATCTGGGGCGTGAGCGACGACTTCAAGCGCGTGGAATCGCACGTCTGCCCGATGTTCACCTGCGCCGCCCCGGCGGGCTCGCCCTGTCGGACCGGCAAGGGCAAGGTGGCCATCCAGTACCACACCGCCCGCTTCCGGCCCCCAAGATCAACAACTGGCGGCTTTTGGGCTTACCTCGGCGCTACCCCCCTTACGGTCGGGTGAGAATTTCGGCTCCGCTGTCGGTGATGGCGATGGTGTGCTCGCTGTGCGCGGTCCGGCAGCCTGTCGCGCTGCGCAGCGTCCAACCGTCGGCGTCGGTGACGAGTGTGGCAGTGTCGGCCATGACCCAGGGCTCCAGGGCGAGCAGCAGTCCGGGGCGCAGCTTGTATCCGCGGCCGGGCCGTCCGGTGTTCGCGACGTGTGGGTCCTGGTGCATGGTCGAGCCGATGCCATGGCCTCCGAACTCGGTGTTGATCGGGTAGCCCGCCTTGCTGAGGACCGTGCCGATGGCGTGGGAGAGGTCGCCGATGCGCGCCCCAGGCTTGGCGGCGGCGATGCCGGCGGCGAGTGCACGTTCGGTCGTCTCGATCATCGCGACGCTCTCCGCTGGCCTGGCCTTGCCCACCAGAAAGCTGATCGCGGCGTCCGCGGCCACCCCGCCCCTGGCTACGGCGAGGTCGAGAGTCAGCAGATCCCCGTCTGCCAGCGTGTAGTTGTGAGGCCGCCCATGGAGCACTCCGTCGTTGACGGCCGTGCAGATGTAGTGCCCGAACGGGCCGCGCCCGAAGGAAGGCGCGTAGTCGACGTAGCAGGACTGCGCTCCCGCCTCGGTGATCATCTCCTTGGCCCACTGGTCGATGTCCAGCAGGTTCGTCCCGACCGTGCTGCGCTGCTTCAGCGTGTGCAGGATGTTTCCGACCAGGGCGCCGGTGTCCCTCGCCCGCTCAAGCCGCGCGGAGTTCAGGAGCTCAATCATGGGGGCCTCTCATGTGCGTCCAATAACTATCCCGGTCTAACTGTACCGGTATTAGAATGGGGTCATGGTCAGGTTGCCGCTCACCCCCGCCGAGGTAGAACGCGGACAACGCCTTGGCGCCCTGCTCCGCCGAGCCCGGGGCTGCCGCTCGATGCTGGACGTGGCGCTTGCTTCGCACATCTCGCCGGAAACTCTGCGGAAGATCGAATCCGGCCGTGTGGCTACCCCCGCCTTCCCGACCATCGCAGCGATCGCCGACACCCTCGGCCTGTCTCTCGACGCCGTCTGGGCCGAGATTAGCCAGGCAGAGCGAACCGTCGAGGATCAGTCGGTCCTGCCTGTCACACGGCATCCATCGCTGGTTTCGTAACGCCGCACTCAGAGAGTCAGCGGTTCACTGACCGCGCTGTGCCGGTACGCCTGCGCGCACGCTGATCACCTCGTCGACCAGCCCGAGCACCGCCTAGCGGACCTCGGCGGCTACACCGACCTGGCCGCCTGTCGGCTCCGTCGCTTCCTGCCCGAAGGGCGCGAGCGCCCGCACCCTCGCCGTGTGCCCGCACATGGGGAAGGTGTGGGAGACCCGGTAGTCGACGCACTCGCGGCAGGCGGCGACATCGCCGTTCTCCACTTCGGCATCGCGGTGCGGTTGGAGATCCGCTCCTCCCACTCGTGCCCGGCCGCACACCGCCACCACACCGCGACCTGCATCTTCGGCGTCGCCTTCTGCGGCGTCAGCCCGCCGTTGCGCTCCTGAAGCCACATCGCGGCGACCTGCGGATACGCTTCGACCAGCGAGACCCCTAACGCGCCACGGCCCCCTTCCTCTGCTCGGTCAGGCCGCCTGACCGAAGCCCTCGCTGGTGAGGTTCTCCTCCCGCAGCCGTGTGAAATCCACATTCAGCTTCGGGTCGTACGCCTCCGGCTGGATGCCGAGCTCACGGGTGCTGTACTCGCCGAACCGCTTGATGTGCTCGGTCAGCTACGGCGAGATGTGGGCCAGGTCCTCGGGGTCGATGGCGTAGCCCTCCTCCTGGGCCCTGTCCTCGTATAGCTACGGCCAGGTGGCGAGTAGCCCTGTGTAGCGTTCTGGGCTGCAGTCACGGGGGTCTATCAGCGCCGAGCGTCGGCTACGAGGGAGTTGACGCGGTTCTCGTACTCGCGGCGGGCCTTGCGCTGCGCCGGGATCGCCGGAGTGCTGGGGGCGCCGTCGAGAGGCTGGCAGTGGGCGAGCAGTGCCCGGTGTACCGAGGGCACGGCGCTGACGCGCAACGTGTAGCCCTGACCTCGCCGTACAGTCACGCCTTGGTCGAGCGCGGCGCGCTCGGCGTCGTCCAGTTCGGCCGCGAGTAGGAAGTCGGCGACCTTGCCCGGCATGTCGAGGGCTTTCGTTGCTGATGTCGATCAGCTCGAACTCGACGAACGGGTAGTCGGCGAACCGGGCAGGAGTTGCGCAATCGCGTCGTTGGCCGCGGTCTCGTCGATCGCCGTGCCCAGGAAGACGATGCGCCCTTCGAGGAGCTTGGAGTAGGGGCCGAGCGTCCGGCTTCCGTAGCTCGTCCGCTCGGTGAACTCGGGCAGGACGTAGCGGCCCGACGGCCGGTTCATGGCTGCCTCTTTTCTGCGGTGGATTCCCCGCGGTGACTCCTCCGGGAAAGAAATGTACAGGACGTACAGAACTATGATGGCCGAATGGCACGGCCCCGGCGTTGTTCCGTTGCGTCTGACTTCGTGGTAGTTGATCAGATGCCGTAGACGGCGAAGGCGTCGTTGTGGTTGAGGAGATCGCGGCGGGCGTGGGCGATGTTGGCTCGTCCGGCCAGGCGGAACGTGCTGATGGCCAGGTTGCGGAAGCCGGCCAGGGCTCGGGACGCGGTACCGGTCCTGACCTGGGAGTTGTCCTCGTGGAAGGTGACGTCGCGGACCCAGTGGAGCCGGTTCTCCACCGACCAGTGCGGCCTCTCGCAGTGGTTGAGGTGCTCGGGGCCGGCGAGCGCGGTGGGCAGGCTGGTGACACCGAAGACGATCTCCTTGCCCGTCCAGGCGCCGTCGAGGTCGCCGCTGTCGCGGCGCAGGCGGAAGGCCTGGGCCGCGCCGGGGAAGATCGTGTCGTCGGCGGGGGCGGTGCGGATCGTGCGGCGCGGCCGTGGCCGCGGTCCTCGTCGACGTGGGTGGTCTGCACCCAGTCGGCGTCGGGGCCGGCCAGCAGGGCCTGGGCCGCGGCGCGGGCCAGCGGCTGGTTCCCCTTCAAGATCAGGACGTAGCGGGCGTGCAGCTCATCGGTGATCAGGCGGGCGGTCTTCTTGGTGGTGTGCAGCGCGTCCAGGGTCAGCACCATGCCGGACACCTCCAGCGAGGCCAGCAGCTCGCGGACGGCGGAGCCTTCGCCGCGCTTGTCGGCGACCTGCCGCTGGCCCAGCACCACGCCGGTCTCGTGGCCGATCGCCCCGACCAGGAAGACCCTGCCCTGCTCGGTGCGTGCGCCGCGCAGGGCCTTACTGTCCACGGCCGCCGCGGGCAGCCGGCCAAACGGCGCCGGATGCTCGGCCGTGTGCTGGGCGGCGCGCCGCTCCTCGCGCTCCACAGGGCCAGGAGTGCGCGGGACCTCAGGGAGCGGAGCCGTCCGCGTACGACGTCCACCGCGTAGCCGCAGGTGGCGGCGACCAGGGCGTCGGTGTCCAGATCCGCGAGCACCCGGCGGAAGGTGCGCTCGCTGGGAACCTCGAACCGGCCGGTCAACGGATCGAGGCGGGCACCGATGCGGGCGAGCTTGTCCTGCGGCGAGCGTGCCGCCCACTGCCAGATCGCCGCCACCAAGTCGCCGCCCACCACCAGCGTCGCGCACGCCGCCAGCGACTCACTGCGCGCGGCCGCCGCGGCTACCTCCTCGGAGTGGTCGCCAGGGAGCACGCACGGTGCGAGGGGCTATCTCGGTGTCTCCGGTGGCCTCAGGTGGTGTGAGGTGAGCGGCCACTCTTTCGCCGGACAGACGAGTATCCGGAATGCCTAAGGGGCGTTGGTGTCGTTAGTCGGCTTCTGAAATTTCGAGCTGAACGGGCGGTGCCGTGGTTGAGCGGTCGTTGATGCCGCATTCCAGTTCCACCCGGAGGCGACGGCCTCGGGCCAGCGCGTCCCCGATAAGGAACTCCTTTCCGCTGGGTGCCAGGATCTCCGGGGCAGACGGGTGTCGGCGTCGGGTGAATCTCATTTCACCCGTCGGCGACAAAAGCGGTGAGCCGGAGTACAACGGTGGCCGCGCCGGACGAAACACGCCATCGTAGCCCGCTGCTCGCAGAAGCCCCGCCAGGGCATCCCGGCGGGGCTTCGCCGTCTCACGCGCTCTCACACAGGTCTCACCGACTGTGCGGACTCCCCCGAACAATGAGGCCCTGACCTGGCAATAAGCACCTGTCTTGGACTTGCCGGACGCCCGTGGACGGTCCCTACAACCTGTGCCAGGTGGTGCCCAGCGAGGGACCGAGCACAAGCACCGGGGCTTCATCCGGGCCGTCGAAACGGTGCTGGAGGGGGTTCTCGTCGCTCATGTCGGCCACGCTAGTGCTCTGACCGGGAAGGTTCGCCGGGTTGGTGAGGTCACAGCTTCTGCAGCGCATCGCGTTGCGCCTGTAGGGTGCTGAGGCCTCGGTACAGCGAGGGGCTTGAGGCGAAGGGGGCTGGTGCCGGGTGGTGTGGCCGGTTGTCGAGGAGGCCGAGCGGGCGCGGTGGGTCTACACCCCGTTCGTGAGCGTAGGGCCGCTGCGCTTCGGCATGGGCCACCAGCAGGCGGTCGCGGCCATGAAGGCCCAGGGGTTCACCTGCCCCGCGCTCCAGACTGAGACGCGGAGCGGCGTCCTGACCGGGCGGGCCGACTTCCGGGCGACGACCGCACCGGGATGGTCGACCGCTGGCACGGCCTACTTCCGGGACTCCGACAACCTCGCCTGCGTGGCCGTCGACGCCCTGTGCGGTCCGCAGGTCTGGCTGGACACCCTACGGCTGGTCGGGCAGGTGCCGTCCGAGCTCATCGAGCAGGTCTTCGACTACGTGACCGAGCGCGACATGAGCCCCGCGCTGTCCGTCGAAGGCGACGCAGCATCGGACGAGCTCGGCTTCATGCTGCGCGCGCAGCGGGCGGGAGACGTCCTCCTGTCCCGCGCGTTCCTCGCGAAGTTCGATGACTGGGCCTACACGGTGCACGACTGCGTCCCGACCACGGAGTGGGCAGTCCGCTAACGCTCTGAGCGAGATGGTTCACCGGGTTGGGGTGGTGCATCTCGTCAGCCGACGGGCAGGATCGCTGGATGCCTCATATCGGACTGGTGACTGTTGTCGTGCGTGACTACGACGAGGCCATCGCCTTCTACGTTGGCGCTGTCGGCTTCGAGCTACTGGAAGACACACTATGGAAGACGCGAAGCGCTGGGTGGTCGTCGCCCCGCCTGGGGCGCGGGAAACGGGTGTGCTCTTGGCCAGAGCCGCGGTCTCTGAGCAGGCGGCCCGGGTCGGGGACCAGACCGGTGGCCGCGTCGGCTGGTTCTTAAACACTGACGCGTTCGACCGCGACTACCAGCGCATGCGCGCGGCCGGTGTCGCTTTCGAAGAGGGACCCAGGCGTGAGCCCTATGGCACGGTCGCCGTCTTCCGGGACCTGTACGGAAACCGCTGGGACTTGATCCAGCCGGACCGGAGCGGCGTCCCCGAGGCGGCTGCCGGCGGATCGTGACGAGGCGGACCGGCCGGATCGGTCACGCCGCAGCGAGGGGGCGTCCTCCCCAGCGCATGCCTTTCTCGCTGCGGATTCGGGCGCGTTCTCGTCGCTGGGCTGTGAGTGGCGGGTGTTGGCGTTGCGCCAGCGCAGATATGTGTGGAGTGCGCGGGTCTGGACGGTGTGGTTGGGGTGGTGGGAGTTCGCCAGGGTGAACTGCCGCAGTGGCCCGAAGTGGGCCTCGATGGGGTTCGCCCAGGAGGCGTTGGTCGGGGTGAAGCACAGCTCGACCCGGTGCTTCTTCGCCCAGGCCCGGATCTTGGCGCCCTTGTGAGCGGAAAGCTTATCCATGATCACGTAGATGGGGGCGCCGTCGGGACGGGCGGCGCGGATCGACTTCAGCGCGGCCAGGGACTGCGCGGCGCCCTTGTGGCGGCGGTTGACGCCCCACAGGGTGTCGTCACCGATCGAGTAGCAGCCGTGGAAGTAGGTGACGCCGTGGGTGCGATGGTAGGTCGCTGGGATTCGCTGGGGTCGGTTCTGCGGAGCCCAGAAGGATCCTGCGGTGGGGCGGATGCCGAGCGGCCCGAACTCGTCGAACGCGAAAGTACGGTCGGGTAAGTGCTCCAGGACGTGCTCGATTCGCCCCAGCTTGGCGTCTCGCTGCGGGTCGGTGGACTCCTTCCAGGTCTTGGTGCGCTGGAAAGTGACGCCGCGTCGCGACAGGAGGCAGCGCAGGGCCTCGCGGCCGATGCGGATGACTCGCCCGTGGACTTTGCGCAGGTAGGCGGCGAGTTTGCGGATCGACCAGCGGGTGAAGGGCTGGCCGAGTCTGACCGGGCGAGTGGTGGCCGTCGCGACGACGAAGTCCTCGTCATCAGCGCTGAGCAGGCGGGGACGGCCTCCCGCCCACTTGGGGTCCAAGCAGGCCAGGCCGATCTCGTTGAAGCGGTGGATGAGATCGCGCACGGTGTCCTCATCGGCCGCCACGAGTTGGGCGACGACCGGCACCCGGTTCCCGCCGGCTGACGCCAGCAACATCATCGCGCGGCGGTAGCGCACTGAGCTGGTGCTGCCCCGGCGCACGATCTGCTGCAGTCGTTGCCCCTCCTGGTCGGTCAGCCTGCCTACTCGTACCGGTTCCGCCATCGCTTCTCCCCTGCCGGTTGGACCAGCACACGCCCGAGCCCGGCGCGCGTCTGGCTTAGCATCTCCTGCCATGAGCGATTCGGAGCCTCTTCTTGGCTGGCTGCAGAGCTGGTACGCGCGGCAGTGCGACGGCGACTGGGAGCATGTGTGGGGCGTGAGGATCGCCACGCTCGACAATCCCGGTTGGACCGTCGAGATCGATCTGGAAGAGACGGACCTGGAAGAACGCGAGTACCCCCGTCAGGACGTCAACCGCAGCACGCAGGACTGGGTTCGGACCTGGACCGCTGAGAAAACCTTCCACGCCGCGTGCGGCCCCAAAAACCTCACCGAGGCCCTCACGCTGTTCCGTACCTGGGCGACCGCTCCTTGAACTCCCGTCCGGTGCAGAGCCGGAGATACCAACCCGGTGAACCTATGCGGTCAGAGCACTAGCGATGAAACCTGGGGATCCACCGACCGGCCCCCTCAGAAATTCATCGTGGACGCGACATAGATCACGGGCAGGTCCGGGTTGGTGAGGTCGACGACGAGGTTGTGATCCGGCTTGTCGCCGTGCTCGGTGAGCGACGCTCCGGCCCACTGGTGCGCGGGGCGGAAGTTCCACCGGACCATTTTCCGCTGCTGCGCGGTAATGGTGATATCGCCCGTCTTCAGGGCCGCCCGGCTGGTGCCGAGCTGCGCGAGGAAGGAGTCGAGGGCTCCGGCGTTGGTCCGGAACTGTACATAGAGGGTGCTGGTCGTCCAGGAATTCGTCTCCAGGTACGCGACGCCTGACGCGACTCCCCCCAGCGGGATCGGCACCTGGTAGATACGGCGCTGCACCTTGCTCGGCCAGTAATGCGTGAGCCGCGTAGCGGCCGCCTGGTTCTGCTTGTCAATGCCGCTGTCGCGGCTCTGTTCCGCTGAGATGATCACGTATCCGACCGGGGCCAGGACAAGCAGCGGTACGACCGTCCACCGGACCCAGCGCGGCGGCTTCCTCAGGGGTTGAGCGCTTGTCATAGTCCGACCGCCCGGGTCAGCCGCTCGTACCGCTCGACCCTGCGGCGGTTCGCCCGGCGGAAGCGGCGCGCGACCAGCCGCGCGAGGTCGGCCGCGCCGACCATCCCGGCCTCCGGTCCCAGCTCCGCCTTGGCGATACGGGCCTCCGGACGATAGCCGCGGCCGGTCAGATTGCGGCGGAACGCCTCCCGCGCCGGGCCGATCAGCAGATCGTCCGCCGCGCTCACCCCGCCGCCGATCACAAAGCACGACGGGTCGAGGGCCGCGGCGAGGTTGGCGATGCCGACGCCGAGCCACTGGCCGATGTCCTGGAAGAGCTCGATGCACATCGCATCGCCCTCGCGGGCCAGCTCCGTGATCAGCGGGCCGGTGATCTCGCCGACACTGCCGCCGACCCGGTCGATGATCCCGTACGCCACCGGAGACTCGGCCGCCGCCAGCTCGCGGGCCTCGCGCACCAGCGCGTTGCCCGAGCTGTACTGCTCCCAGCAACCACGGTTGCCGCACGCGCAGCGGTGCCCTCCGGGCACCACCTGCATATGGCCGAACTCGCCCGCCACACCGTAGCGACCGCGCTTGACGTGGCCCTCCTCCAATATGGCGCCGCCGATCCCCGTGCCCAGGGTGATCATGACCAGGTCGCTCTCGCCGCGCCCGGCCCCGAACCGCCACTCCGCCCATGCGGCGGTATTCGCGTCGTTGTCCACCATCACCGGGACGAGAAGCCTCTCCGAGAGGCGTTCCTTGAGGGGTTCGTCCCGCCAGGACAGATGCGGCGCGAAGAGTACGCGGGAGCGGTCCGCGTCCACCCAGCCCGCGGCGCCGATGCCCACGGCGTGCACATCGTGCCGTTCCGACAGATCCAGGACGAGCTCGACGATCGTGTCCTCGACGACCTTGGGGCTCTTGGACTTGTCCGGCGTCTCCATCCGGAGCTTCTCCAGGATGTTGCCGTCGGCGTCCACGACGCCCGCCATCACCTTTGTGCCGCCGATGTCGATCCCCACGGTCGGCACCCGGGGCGCGGTGAGGTGCGACCGCCGTTCCCGGCGGCCGACCGTCTGCAGGACGGTCGCTCTGGCGGCGCCCGTGCGATAGCGGGCGGCTCGGTCACTACTGGCGGATGATGACAAGGTTATTCCCCGGCTCGGCGGCTGTACGTGGCGATTCTGCCTCAATCCTGCGGGGCGGTGCACGTCTGTGGGCACTTGCGTCCCACCGGTCCCGCCCGGAAGCGGCAGGTGGCCGCCTCGGGCAGCCCGCTTGCCCGGGCGTGCGGCGGTGGCGCCGGGCGGCCGGCAGCGCGCCGCCCGGGGGGTCACCGGGGGCGGCGCCGGGGGTCAGGAGCGTACGAGCAGCTGGAACTCGAACGCGTAACGCGAGGCGCGGTATATGTGCGTGCCGTACTCGACGGCGCGGCCCTTGTCGTCGTACGTGGTGCGCCGCATCGTCAGCAGGGCCGCGCCCGGGTCCTCGGCGAGCAGCTTGCCCTCGTCGGGGGTGGCGCTGCGGGCGCCGACGGTCTGCTGGGCGCTGTGCAGGGTGACGCCGGCGGCTCGCATGAGGCGGTACAGGCCGGTGGCCTCCAATTTGGCGGTGTCGAGGTTGAGGAGGTCGGGCGGGATGTAGTTGCTGAGGTAGGCCATGGGCTCGCCATATGTGGAGCGCAGCCGTTCCAGGAGGACGACCTCGCTGCCTTCGGCGACCCCCAGGGCGGCGGCGACCTCGGCGGAGGCGGCCTGGATCTCGTTGCGCCGCACCTGGGTGGCGGGGCTCTGGCCGGCGGCCTGCAGGTCGTCGTAGAGGCTGCTCAGTTCCAGGGGGCGTTTGACCTGGCTGTGCACGACCTGAGTGCCGACGCCTCGGCGGCGGACCAGGAGCCCCTTGTCGACCAGGGACTGGATGGCCTGCCGGACGGTGGGGCGGGAGAGCCCGAGCCGTCCGGCGAGCTCGATCTCGTTGCCGAGGAGGCTTCCCGGGGCGAGCCGGCCGTGCTCGATAGCGCCTTCCAGCTGTTGAGCGAGCTGGTAGTAGAGCGGTACCGGGCTGGACCGGTCCACGGCGAAGTCGAGGAGGGCGGACTCAGGCTTGGACACACGGGGAGAGTAGCCGCCCGTCCGGGGGTCAGGAAAGTCTGACATCAGATTGTCCGAACATTTGCATCAGTCCGCCCTCTATATGGCATCAGCTGTTACTGGGGAAGCCGAGGTTGATTCCACTGTCGGAGGGATCCGGCCAGCGGGTGGTGACGACCTTGCCCCGGGTGTAGAAGTGCACGCCGTCGTTGCCGTAGATGTGGTGGTCGCCGAAGAGCGACTCCTTCCAGCCGCCGAAGGAGTGGTAGCCGACCGGCACCGGGATCGGCACGTTGACGCCGACCATGCCCGCCTGCACCTCCAGTTGGAAGCGTCGGGCGGCGCCGCCGTCGCGGGTGAAGATGGCGGTGCCGTTGCCCCAGCGGGAGCTGTTGATCAGTCGGATCGCCTCGTCGTAGGTCTCGGCGCGGACGACACAGAGCACCGGGCCGAAGATCTCGTCGCGGTAGGCGTCCATGTCGGTGGAGACCTTGTCGAGCAGGGAGACCCCGACGAAGTGGCCGTTCTCGTAACCCTCGACGGTGTAGCCGGTGCCGTCCACGACAACCTCCGCACCCTGTTCGCGGGCGCTGTGCACATAGGAGGCGACCTTGTCGCGGTGCTGCTTGGTGATCAGCGGTCCCATCTCGGAGGCCGGGTCGTCGCCCGGGCCGATCCGTAGCCCGGCGGCACGGGAGGCGATCTTCTCGACGAGCGCGTCACCGGTTTCGGCGCCCACGGCGACGACCACGGAGACCGCCATGCAGCGCTCCCCCGCCGAACCATAGGCGGCGTTGACGGCGGAGTCGGCGGCGAGGTCCAGGTCGGCGTCGGGCAGGACCAGCATGTGGTTCTTGGCGCCGCCGAGGGCCTGGACGCGCTTGCCGTTGGCGGTGCCGGTGGTGAAGATATGACGGGCGATCGGGGTCGAGCCGACAAAGCTGATCGCGGAGACGTCGGGGTGGTCGAGCAGCCGCTCCACCGCGACGCGGTCGCCGTTGACCACGTTCAGTACGCCGTCCGGCAGGCCCGCCTCCGCCGCGAGCTCGGCGAGGCGGTAGGCGGCGGACGGCACCTTCTCGCTGGGCTTGAGCACGAAGGTGTTGCCGCAGGCGATGGCGAGCGGGAACATCCACATCGGCACCATGGCCGGGAAGTTGAACGGCGTGATGCCCGCCACCACACCGACCGGCTGCCGGATGGCACTCACATCGACGCGGGTGCTGACCTGCGTGGACAGCTCGCCCTTGAGCAGCAGCGGGGCGCTGGTCGCCAGTTCGACGATCTCCAGGCCGCGGGCGACCTCGCCGAGCGCGTCGGAGTGCACCTTGCCGTGCTCGGCCGTGATCAGGGCGGCGATCTCGTCGCGGTGCGCGTCAAGCAGCTCGCGGTATTTGAACAAAACGGCGCTGCGCTTGGAGAGCGAAGCGGTGGACCAGGTCTGATACGCGGCCAGCGCGGCGGCGACCGCCGCGTCCACCTCTTCTACCGAGGCGAGCGCGACCCGCTTGGCCTCGGCGCCGGTGGCGGGGTTGTAGACGGGGCCGTAGTTGCCGGAGGTGCCTTCGGCGGGCTTGCCGCCGATCCAGTGATCGATGGTGGTGATGCTCATGGTGCGGAGCCTTCCGTGGAGGGATGGATTGAGGTGTCCTCAAACGCCGGACGGGCTGGGGTTGCTGAGGCCTTCGCCCTCAAACGCCGGACGGGCTGGGTTTTTCGGCCTCGCCGCCTGCGCGGCAGGCTGCAGACCGGACTTCTCCGGCGCACCGGCGCACCACCGGGTTACGGCCGGTCCGACACCGCCGAGCCGCACCGCCGTACCTCGCGCCGTTGCGGCGGATGGAGATGTTGCCGCAGCGGCGAGCAACCACAACGGCGCGGTACGGCGGTATCGGGCGGACCGCGACCGCAGCTCCGGCGCAGGAGCGCCCCGCCGGGTCGCGGCATGTGCGACGCGGCCGGACCGAGACCGCCGCGACCCGTCCGGCGGCGAGAGCGGACTCATAGGTGGCGCCTGCGCTGCGCCGCACGGCGGTCGTACTCCTCACGGGCTTTGACGGCGGCGGGCCGGGTGGCGGTCTCGGCGACGGGCACGTCCCACCAGGCCTGGGCGGCGGGGGCCGTTGGCGCGGGATCCGTTTCCACGTAGACGCAGGTGGGGCGGTCGGAGGCGCGGGCGGTGGCCAGCGCGGAGCGCAGTTCGCGGACGGTGGCGGCGCGGATGACGTCCATGCCGAGGCTGGCGACATTGGCGGCGAGGTCGACGGGCAGCGGGTCGCCCGTGTAGGTGCCGTCGGGGGCGCGGAAGCGGTAGGCGGTGCCGAAGCGTTCGGCGCCGGTTTCCTCGGAGAGGCCGCCGATGGAGGCGTAGCCGTGGTTCTGGATGAGGAGGAGGTTGACGTTGATGCCCTCCTGGACGGCGGTGACGATCTCGGTGGGCATCATCAGGTACGTACCGTCCCCGACGAGGGACCAGACCGGGCGGTCGGGGGCGGCGAGGCGGACGCCGATGCCGGCCGGGATCTCGTAGCCCATGCAGGAGTAGCCGTATTCGAGGTGGTATTGGCGCGGGGAACGGGCGCGCCAGAGCTTGTGCAGGTCGCCGGGGAGCGAGCCGGCCGCGTTGATGATGACGTCGTTGTCGCCGACGACGGAGTCCAGGGCGCCGAGGACCTGGGTCTGGGTGGGTCGGGCGTCCTCGTCGTCGGCGCCATATGCGACGTCCACGAGGCGTTCCCAGCGTGTCTTGCCGGTGCGGTACTCGGCCTCAAAGGTCTCGTCGACGCGGTGCCCGGCCAACTCCTCGGCGAGAGCCAGCAGGCCGGAGCGGGCGTCGGCGACCAGCGGCAGGGCGCTCATCTTGTGGGCGTCGAAAGCCGCCACATTGAGGTTGATGAAGCGGACCCCGGGCGTGGCGAAGAGGGTGCTGGAGGCGGTCGTGAAGTCGCTGTAGCGGGTGCCGACTCCGATGATGAGGTCGGCTGTACGGGCGAGGTCATCGGCGACGGCGGTGCCGGTGTGGCCGATGCCGCCGAGGTCGGCCGGGTGGTCGTAGCGCAGCGACCCCTTGCCTGCCTGGGTGGAGGCGACGGGGATGCCGGTGGCGTCGGCCAGCGCCTTGAGCGCGTCCTCGGCCTCGCTGTGGTGGATGCCGCCGCCCGCGATGATCAGCGGGCGCCGGGCGTCGCGTACGGCCTGGACGGCGGCGGCGAGTTCGGCCGGCTCGGGCACCGGGCGGCGGACGTGCCAGACGCGGTCGGCGAAGAACTCCTCGGGCCAGTCGTGGGCCTCGGCCTGGACGTCCTGCGGAAGGGCGAGGGTGACGGCGCCGGTCTCGACGGGGTCGGCGAGGACCCGCATGGCCTGCAGGGCGGCGGGGATCAGCGCCTCGGGCCGGGTCACCCGGTCGAAGTAGCGCGAGACCGGCCGCAGTGCGTCGTTGACGGAGATGTCCCCGGAGACGGGGTGCTCCAGCTGCTGGAGTACGGGGTCGGCGGGCCGGGTGGCGAAGCTGTCGCCGGGCAGCAGGAGCACCGGCAGCCGGTTGACGGTGGCGAGTGCGGCGCCGGTGACGAGGTTGGTGGCGCCGGGGCCGATGGAGGTGGTGACTGCGTGGGCGGCGAGCCGGTTGGACTGCCGGGCGTAGCCGACGGCGGCGTGCACCATGGCCTGCTCGTTGCGGCCCTGGAGATAGGGCATCTTCTCCTGCCCGGCTTCGAGCAGCGCCTGGCCGAGTCCGGCGACGTTGCCGTGGCCGAAGATGCCCCAGGTGGCGTTGATCAGGCGGCGGCGCTGCCCATCGCGTTCGGTGTACTGGTGGGAGAGGAACTCCACCAGAGCCTGGGCGACGGTCAGTCTGCGAGTGGAGCTGCTCATCGAGCCCTCTCCCCTTGAGTGGTCGGTGCGGTGTACAGCGGAAGGCGGGGGTCGGTGGTCTGGTCGGGCCAGGTACCGCGGATCCAGGTCTGGTCGGGGTGGTCGCAGATGAGCCACGCCCGGTTGTCGTCCGGTCCCGCCATGACATTGAGGTAGTACATGTGGTGGCCGGGCGCGGCGATCGACGGGCCGTGCCATCCGTCGGGGATCAGGACGGTGTCACCGCTGCGCACCTCGGCGAGAACGTCGGTGCCCCGGCCGTGGCCGGAGGGCGAGACGCGCTGGTAGCCGAGTCCGGGCGCGCCGTGTGCCTCGGCGATCTCGAAGTAGTAGATCTCCTCCAGCTCGGACTCCTCGCCGGGGCGGCACTCGTCGTGCTTGTGGGCGGGGTACGAAGACCAGTTGCCGCCGGGGGTGATGACCTCTACGGCGATGAGCTTGTCGCACTCGAAGACCCCGGCGGCGCCGAAGTTGTTGACCTGGCGTGAGCAGTTCCCGGCACCGCGCAGCTCGACCGGCACGCCGGAGGCGGGCCCGTAGCGGGCGGGAAGACGACGGCTGCAGCGGGCGCCGGTGAGGGCGAAACGGCCGCCGTCGCGTGAGGCGATGGAGACCTGGGCGTCGCGCGGCACATATGCGAAGTCCGACACGCCCGAGAAGACGTCGGGACGGCCGGTGAGCTGGAAGGTCTCGCCCTCGGTGGCGACCGAGCAGGCGCCGGAGAGCGGCAGCACGATCCATTCGCTGTCACCGGTGTCGAAGGCGTGCCAGCCGCCGGGCGGCAGTTCGATGACGCGCAGGCTGGAGTAGCCCCAGCCGGCCCGCGCCGGGTCGATGTCAACGGCGTAGGGGCCGGCTGCGGCCTTCCCCGCGGACAGGTGGAACTCGGTGTTGCCGGCGGGTCCGGCAGGTCCGGTGGCAGTCATGGCGGGAGTCCCTTCTCAGAGCAGGCCGACGGCGGTGTCCACGGCTGTCTCTACGCTGCCCTCGGAGGGGTAGAGCAGGGAGCGGCCGACGACAAGCCCCTGGACGGTGGGCAGTTGCAGCGCCTTGCGCCACTTCTCGTACGCCGCCTCCTGGTCCTTGCCGACCTCGCCGCCGAGCAGTACGGCGGGCAGGGTCGAGGTCTCCATAACGGCGGCCATGTCGTCGACATCATTGGTGACCGGGAGCTTCAGCCAGGTGTACGCGGAGGTGCCGGCGAGTCCGGAGGCGATGGCTATGGACTTGGTGACGGCTTCGGCGCTGAGGTCGTTGGTCACCTTGCCGCCTATGCGGCGCGAGATGAACGGTTCGACGAAGACCGGGAGTCTGTGCTCGGCCATCTCGTCGATGGCGCGGGCGGTGGAGAGCATGGTGGACAGCGAGCCGGAGTCCTCGTAGTCGATACGGAGCAGCAGCTTTCCGGCGTCGAAGCAAAGCCGGGCGATGTCCTGGGGGCGGTAGCCGGTGAAGCGGTCGTCGAGCTCGAAGGCGGCTCCGGCGAGGCCGCCGCGGTTCATCGAACCCATGACAACCTTGTCTTCGAGGGCGCCGAGCAGCAGCAGGTCCTCGAGGATGTCGGCGGTGGCGAGCACTCCGTCGACACCGGGGCGGGACAGCGCGGTGCAGAGCCGTTCCAGCAGGTCGGCGCGGTTGGCCATGGCGAACTTGCGGTCGCCGACGGCCAGTGCGCCGCGGGCCGGGTGGTCGGCGGCCACGATCATCAGCCGGCCGCTCTCACCGAGCAGGGGGCGGCGGGCGCGGCGGCCGGCCGCCTCCGCGATGGCCTCCGGGTGCCGTGTCCGCACTTTGACGAGGTCGGAGATGCTGATGCTCAAGGGGTGCTCTCTTCTGTGAAGGGGGTCCTGCCGGTCAGCCGCGCGCGAGGAGGTCTTCGACCTCGGACTCGGTGGGCATCGCGGAGGAGCAGGCGAGGCGGGTGGCGACGAGGGCGCCGGCGGCGTTGGCGTACCGCATGGTCCGCTCCAGGTCCCAGCCGGCGAGCAGGCCGTGGACGAGCGAGCCGCCGAACGCGTCCCCGGCGCCGAGGCCGTTGACCACCTCGACGGGGACCGGCGGAACCTCGGCGGTGGTGCCGTCGCGGTGCACGGCGAGCACGCCCTTGGGGCCCTGCTTGACGACGGCGAGAGTGACGCCCGCGGCGAGCAGTGCCTCGGCGGCGGCGTGCGGTTCGCGTTCGCCGGTGGCGACTTCGCATTCGTCGAGATTGCCGACCGCGACCGTGGCGTGCGCGAGGGCGCGCCGGTAGTACGGCCGGGCCTCGGCCATGGCGGCGTGACCGGTGGCGCCGCCGGCGGAGGACGCGCCGCCTTCGCCGCCCCAGAACATGGGGCGCCAATCGAGGTCGAAAACCGTCGTACCAGCCCCGGCACCGGCACGGGCCTCCATCGCGGCGAGCGTCGCGGTGCGGCTGGGCTCCTCGGACATCCCGGTCCCCGTCATCCAGAAGACCCGGGCGGCGCGGATCGCTTCGAGATCCAGCTCACCGGGGTAGATCTCCAGGTCGGGGGCCTTGGGCCGGCGGTAGAAGTAGAGCGGGAAGTCGTCCGGCGGGAAGATCTCGCAGAAGGTGACCGGCGTCGGGTACTGGTCGACCGGTGTCACGAAGCGGTCATCGACGCCGAAGCCCTTCAGCGCCTGGTGGCAGTACTCGCCGAACGGGTCGCGCCCGGTGCGGCTGATCAACGCGACGCTCCGCCCGAGGCGGGCCGCCGCGACCGCGACATTGGTCGCCGAGCCGCCCAGGTACTTGCCGAAGGTCTCGACCTGTGGCAACGGCACGCCGGTCTGCAGGGGGTAGATGTCCACTCCGATACGGCCCATCGTGATCAGGTCGTACGGCGTTGACACTGGGGGGGTCATGGGCGGGGACTCCTCGTCGTCCGGCAGGTGGGGAGCGCTGCGAGCTCCTCAGGTCTAGCCCGGGGGCGGACCGATGTCAACGGTTTGTCCTTACATTCGAACGTAACGACCGCCAACCTGGAGAACGTTACCGCGTCGTTACGTCAAAATGAATTGATGTCATAACAAACCCTTGACAGGCGCTCTGGCAAGGGGTTGGCTCCCGTTCTGCGACGGCCGCGTTAACGGCAGCGATATTGGGACAGCCGCCGGGCCGTACAGCTTCCTCCCCGCGCCCCCCTTCATGACTCCCTCCCACCGCAGTGAGGTGCAGGACCGATGGACCGTAAGACCAGAACCCGCAAGGCCACCGCCATAGCCGCAGCATGCGCGGCCGGCGTCCTGCTCGCGGCCGGCTGCTCCAGCAGCTCAGGCGGCAAGAAGGCCCAGACTGCCGCCAACAACATCTCGGCAGGCAAGGCCACCACCGCCCGCATCAAGATCGCGATGATCACCCATGCCGCCCCCGGCGACACCTTCTGGGACCTCATCCGCAAGGGCGCCCAAGCCGCGGCCGCCAAGGACAACATCAACCTCGTCTACTCCAGCGACCCCAACGCCGCCAACCAGGCCAACCTGGTCCAGAACGCGATCGACCAGAAGGTCGACGGCATCGCGATCACCCTCGCCAAGCCCGACGCCATGAAGGCCGCAGTGGCCAAGGCAGAGGCGGCCGGCATCCCGGTCGTCGGCTTCAACGCCGGTCTCAGTGCCTGGAAGTCGCAGAAGCTGCTGGAATACTTCGGCCAGGACGAGGACATCGCGGGCCAGGCCTTCGGCACCAAGCTGAACAGCATCGGGGCCAAGAGCGCGCTCTGTGTGGTGCAGGAGCAGGGGAACGTCGCCCTCGAAACCCGGTGCGCGGGTCTGAAGAAGACTTTCAAGGGCAAGGTCCAGAACCTCTACGTCAACGGCACCGACATGCCGTCTGTGAAGTCGACCATCACGGCCAAGCTGCGGCAGGACTCCTCGATCGACGAGATAGTCACGCTCGGCGGTCCGTTCGCGCTCACAGCCGTCCAGTCGGTGTCCGACGCGAACAGCAAGGCGAAGGTCGCGACCTTCGACCTCAACCAGGACGTGGTCAAGGCGATCCAGGCCGGCACCGTGCAGTTCGCCGTCGACCAGCAGCCGTACTTGCAGGGCTACCTCGCGGTGGACTCCCTGTGGCTCTACAAGTTCAACGGCAACTTCAGCGGTGGTAGCGCGCAACCGGTGCTGACCGGCCCGGCCTTCGTCACGAAGGACAACGTCGCCACCATCGCCAAGTTCGCGGCGAACGGCACTCGGTGATGGCAACGGCTCACACAGAGGCCCCGGCAGTGGGCGGGCCGCCGTCGCCGACAGCCCCTGCCGCCCAGGACGGCCGCACGGCCCAGCGCTCCCTGCTGCGCAGGCTGCTCGGCCGCCCGGAGATCGGCGCGCTGATCGCCGCCATTGGCGTCTACGCCTTCTTCTTCGCGGTAGCACCGTCCTTCCGGCAGGCCGACTCCCTGGCCACCGTGCTCTACCAGGCCTCGACCATGGGCATCATGGCGCTGCCGGTGGCACTGCTGATGATCGGCGGCGAGTTCGACCTGTCCGCCGGTGTCGCGGTGACCACCTCGGCGCTCACCGCGGCCATGCTGAGTTTCCAGCTGACCACGAACGTCTGGGTCGGCGTGATCGTCGCACTGATCGTGTCGCTCGCGGTCGGCGCGCTCAACGGCTACATGCTCGTGAAGACCGGGCTGCCAAGCTTCCTGATCACCCTGGCCAGCTTCCTGATGCTGCAGGGGCTCAACCTGGCCGTCACCAAGCTGCTCACGGGCAATGTCGCCACCGACGACATCAGCAACATGGACGGCTTCAACCAAGCGAAGAAGGTCTTCGCCTCCGAGATCGATTTCGGCGGGGTCTCACTGAAGATCACCGTCCTGTGGTGGCTGGTCTTCGCCGCTCTGGCGACCTGGGTGCTGCTCCGCACCAAGTTCGGCAACTGGATCTTCGCGGTCGGCGGCCACAGCGAAAGCGCCCGTGCTGTCGGCGTCCCGGTGAAATTCACCAAAATCATACTGTTTATGACAGTTGGGTTCGGCGCCTGGTTCGTCGGCATGCACCTGCTGTTCTCCTTCAATACCGTGCAGTCCGGCGAGGGCGTCGGCAATGAGTTCCTCTACATCATCGCTGCGGTCATCGGCGGCTGCCTGCTCACCGGCGGCTACGGATCGGCGATCGGTTCCGTCATCGGCGCCTTCATCTTCGGCATGGTGACCCAGGGCATCGTGTACGCCAACTGGAACCCCGACTGGTTCAAGTTCTTCCTCGGCGTGATGCTCCTCGTGGCGACGCTCGTCAATCTGTGGGTCCGCCGCCAGGCGACCCGGAGGTGAACCCCATGACAACCGATGTGACAACCGACGAGACGAACGGCGTGGCAGCGGACGGGCAGCCGATCGTGGAGCTCCGCGGCGCGGGCAAGTCCTACGGCAACGTCCGCGCCCTGCACGGGGTCAGCCTGGCCGTCCCGCCCGGGAAGGTGACCTGCGTCCTCGGCGACAACGGCGCCGGCAAGTCCACCCTCATCAAGATCATCTCGGGTCTGCACCAGCACAGCGAGGGCGAATACCTCATCGACGGCAAGCCCGTGAAACTGGGCAGCCCTCGTGAGGCCCTCGACCTCGGTATCGCGACCGTCTACCAGGACCTGGCCACCGTGCCCCTGATGCCGGTCTGGCGGAACTTCTTCCTCGGCTCCGAAGTGACCCGCGGCCCCTGGCCGGTGCGCCGCCTCGACATCGCCACCATGAAGAAGACCGCCAACGATGAGCTGCGAAACATGGGCATCGTCCTCGACGACCTCGAGCAGCCCATCGGCACCCTCTCCGGCGGCCAGCGCCAGTCCGTGGCCATCGCCCGCGCCGTCTACTTCGGCGCCCGGGTGCTCATCCTGGACGAGCCGACGGCCGCACTCGGCGTCAAGCAGTCCGGCGTGGTGCTCAAGTACATCGCCGCAGCCCGCGACCGGGGCCTGGGTGTCATCTTCATCACCCACAATCCGCACCACGCCTACATGGTCGGCGACCACTTCACGGTGCTGCGGCTCGGCACCCTGGAGCTGAGCGCCGGACGCAGTGAGGTGAGTCTGGAGGAGCTCACCAACCACATGGCGGGCGGCGCCGAGCTCGCCGCGCTCAAGCACGAGCTGGCGCAGGTCCAAGGGGTCGCGGTGGACGAGCTGCCCGAGGTCGGGGACCTCAAGCAGAGTGCCGCGTCCTGACCGCGGCCAGGCCCGTCCACGGACACTCCCACGAAGGTCTTTCTGACATGACGTCCGAATGTCATGACCAAGTATTGACGGCCGCCCTCCGGACGGCGAAGCTTCCACACGACGGAGCTTCGCGGGCGCCCGACCACCCGCACCTACGAGAGGAGCGCTCCTCATGACCGCCGCCCCCTCCCCCGTCCTCGACCGGATCCGGATCGGGTCGGCCCCCGACTCGTGGGGCGTCTGGTTCCCGGACGACCCGCAGCAGGTGCCGTGGCAGCGTTTCCTCGACGAGGTCGCGCAGTCGGGTTACCAGTGGATCGAACTGGGCCCGTACGGCTACCTGCCGACCGACCCGGCCCGACTCACCGACGAAACCGCCCGCCGGGGGCTCACCGTCTCCGCCGGCACGGTCTTCACGGCCCTTCATCGCGGCTCCGCCGTCTGGGACGCCACCTGGGAGCATGTCAGCCAGGTCGCCGAGCTGACGAAGGCGATGGGCGCCCGGCATCTCGTCGTCATCCCCGAGTTCTGGCGCGACCCGACGAGCGGCGAGCGCACCGAGAGCGACACGCTGAACGCCGGGCAGTTCTCGGATCTCTGCTCCGGCATGGAGCGGCTCGGGCGTCAGGTGCGCGAGACCTTCGGTCTCGACATCGTCGTCCATCCGCACGCCGACACCCACATCGACACGGAGGAAAATGTCACGCGCTTCCTCCACGGCACCGACTCGGCGCTGGTCAACCTCTGCCTCGACACCGGTCACTACGCCTACTGCGGCGGCGACAACGTCAAGCTGATCGAGACCTTCGGCGAGCGCATCGGCTATCTGCACCTCAAGCAGGTCGACCCCGAGATCCTCGCCGATGTCATAGCCAACGAAGTGCCGTTCGGGCCGGCCGTCAAGCGCGGCGTGATGTGCGAGCCGCCGTCCGGAGTGCCCGAGCTCGGCCCCGTACTGGCCGCCGCCCAGAAGCTCGGCACCGACATCTTCGCCATCGTCGAGCAGGACATGTACCCCTGCCCGCCCGACCAGCCGCTGCCGATCGCCCAGCGCACCCGCCGCTTCCTGAGCAGCTGCGGCGCGTAGGCCGTCCCGGCAGGCACGTAGCACCCGTAACACCAGTAGCACCACACCCGCGCCTGCCGCCGGGACGCCGGCTGCCTCCGGACCCGGCCGCTGCAACCTCCGTCAGCACCAGTATTTCGAGGGACGACATGACTCAGCACGGAACACTCGGCGTAGCCGTCATCGGCACCGGCAAGATGGGCGCAGACCACGTCCGCCGTATCACCGATGTGATCAGCGGCGCGCGGGTGGCCGCTGTCGTCGACATCGACGCCGAGCGCGTCAAGGCCATCGCCGACGGCATCAAGGGCTGTGCGGCGTACACCGACCCGGCCGAGGCGCTGGCCGACCCCGGAGTCGACGCCGTACTCATCGCCTCCCCCGGCCCGGCGCACGAGGCCGCCCTGCTGGAGGCCTTCCGGCACGATCTGCCGGTGCTGTGCGAGAAGCCGCTCACCCCGGACGCCGTGTCCGCGCTGCGAGTGCTGGAGGCGGAGCAGAAGCTGGGCCACCGGCGGGTTCAGGTCGGCTTCATGCGACGGTTCGACGCCGAGTACATCGAGCTCAAGCGGGTGCTGTCGAGCGGCGAACTGGGCCGGACGCTGATGCTGCACAACCGGCACCGCAACGCCTACTGCCCGCCCGGTTTCACCGACGCGATGCTGATCAACGACTCGGTCGTGCACGAGATGGACGTCACCCGCTGGCTGCTCGAACAGGAGATCACCGCCGTCACCGTCCACCACCCGAACCCGTCCTCCAACGCTCCCGAGGGCCTGCACGACCCGCAGTTCGTCGTCTTCGAGACCGACGGTGGCTCGCTCGTCGACGTGGAGATCTTCGTCAGCTGCGGTTACGGCTACCAGGTACAGGCAGAAGCCGTCTGTGAGAAGGGCACTGCGCGAATCGGCGACCAGCACGGCCTACTGGTCAACACCGCCGGCCGCTGGGGCGGCGGGATCGCCCCGGACTTCGTGGCCCGCTTCGAGGAGGCGTACGACCGCGAGGTGCAGCAGTGGGTCGACGCCACCCGCCGCGGCGAGATCTCCGGCCCGAGCGCCTGGGACGGCTACGCGGCGGCGGCCGTCTGCGAGGCAGGCGTACGCGCCCAGGCCGAGGGGGGGCGTGTCGAGGTCGAGATGATCGAGCGCCCCGCCTTCTACCGCTGACCGCTTATCGCTGATCGCTGATCGCCTGAGAGGCCTTCCGCCATGAAGATCGCACTCGACCCGTACATGTTCCGCAACGTCCCGCTGCTCGAACTCCCCGCGCTCGTCGCCGAGCTGGGCTACGAGTGGCTGGAACTCTCGCCGCGCGAGGACTTCACCCCCTTCTTCCTGCACCCGCGCGTCGACGACGGCACGGTCCAGGAGTTCCGCAAGGCGCTCAGCGCGGCGGGCGTCGGGGTCTCCTCCGTACTCCCCCTCTACAAGTGGTCGTCGGCCGACGAGGACGAGCGGCAGGCCGCCGTACGCTACTGGAAGCGGGCCATCCAGATCACCTCGGACCTCGGGGTGGATGTGATGAACTCCGAGTTCAACGGCCGCCCGGAGGCCGCGGACAAGGCCGAGAGCCAGTTCTGGCGGTCGATGGAAGAGCTGCTGCCGGTCTTCGAACGGGAGGGCATCAAGCTCGTCCTGGAGCCGCACCCGGACGACTTCATCGAGGACGGGCACGCGGCGGTGGACTTCATCCGCGGCATCAACTCGCCGCTGGTGTCCTTCCTCTACTGCGCCCCGCACACCTTCCACCAGGGCGACGACGCGCCCGGCATCATCAAGCACGCCGGCTCCCTGCTGACGCATGTGCATCTCGCCGACTCCTTCAACCACAACGGCTCCAGCGGGCTGCGCTACATCGTCAACCCGCCGGGTTCCCCCGTCCGGATCCACCAGCACCTCGACATCGGCCAGGGTGAGGTGGACTTCGACGAGCTCTTCCGCGAGCTGCGCGCGGGCGGCTTCGACGGGACGCTCACGGCGTGCGTCTTCGCGTGGGAGGAGCGCGCCCGCGAGTCGTCGCTCTTCATGCGCGACAAGATCAACGAGTACGTCGCAGGCTGGTAACACCTGCGGCGTACGTCCCTGGCGTGGGGGGGGGGGGGGCCCCCCCCCCCGGCCCCCCCCCCCCCCCCCCCCCCCCCCCCCCCCCCCCCCGCCGCCCCCTCCCGCACCATGCCCTGCCCGGCAGAAAGGCTGCACCCCATGCGAGTAGCCCAGCTCGGCGTCGGCCGCATCGGAACCTTCCACGCGGCGACCCTGCACGCCCATGCCGACGTCCGCGAGCTGCTGATCGCCGACG
Organism: Actinacidiphila oryziradicis; assembly: GCF_005047355.1. GTDB lineage: Bacteria > Actinomycetota > Actinomycetes > Streptomycetales > Streptomycetaceae > Actinacidiphila > Actinacidiphila oryziradicis. Next base: position 129,520 of record NZ_SUMC01000010.1, on the reverse strand, counting down.
CCGATCCCACGCGGGCGGCCGAAGCTGCCGCCCGGCTCGGAGCCGGGACGCGGGCCGTCGCAACGGTCGACGAGGTGTTCGAGCCCGGGGCCGTCGACGCCGTCGTCATCACCTCCGCCACCGCATCCCACGCCGAGCTGATCAAGCGCGCCGCCCGAGCCGGGCTGCCCACCTTCTGCGAGAAGCCGATCGCCATCGACCTGGCGGATACGATGGCCGCCCTCCACGAGGTCGAGGCCGCCGGCACGATCCTCCAGATGGGCTTCCACCGCCGCTTCGACGCCGGGTACCACGCCGCCCGCGAAGCCGTACACGGCGGGCGCATCGGCCGGCTGCACACCGCCAGGGCCCTGACGTCCGACATGTCCCCACCACCGCCGCAGTTCATCCCGCTGTCCGGCGGCCTGTACCGGGACTGCCTGATCCACGACTTCGACATCCTGCACTGGGTCACCGGCCAGGAGATCACCGAGGTCTACGCCATCGGCGCCAACGGCGGCGCGGACTTCTTCCGCGAGGCCGGCGACGTCGACACCGCCGCCGTACTGCTGACCCTGGACGGTGGCGCGCTGGCCACCGCCACCTCCACCCGCTACAACGGCGCCGGCCACGACATCCGCCTCGAACTGTGCGGCACCGCCGACACCATCGCCGTCGGCGTGGACGCCCGGACCCCGGTCACCTCGGTCGAACGGGGCTGCGCGACCGGCGTCCCCAACCCCTGGACCGGCTTCCTGGACCGCTTCGCCCCTGCTTACCGCGCTGAGCTCGCGGCTTTCATCCGCGTGGTCACTGAGGGGATCGCGAACCCCTGCGACGGGCGCGATGCCCTGCGGGCCCTGTTTGTCGCCGAGGCCTGCGAGGTCTCCCGGCGGGACCGGCGACCGGTCGCGGTCGCCGAAATCGAGGAACAGGCCGCCAAACTCGCGGCCGGAACGACATCACGAGGAGTAGTTCAGTGAAGCTCGACCGTGTGGCAGCGGCCCCCATTTCCTGGGGCGTCTGCGAGGTGCCGGGCTGGGGCCACCAGCTGACCCCTGAGCGGGTGCTGCGTGAGATGGCCGAGCTCGGCCTCGCGGCCACCGAGTTCGGACCCGACGGCTTCCTTCCCGACGCCCCCGCCGAGAAGGCCGCCGTGCTGGCCTCGCACGGCATGTCCGCCGTCGGCGGGTTCGTGCCCGTCGTCCTGCACGATCCCTCCCACGACCCGGTGCCGGAAGTCCGTACCGCCCTGGAGGGCTTCACCGCCGCCGGCGCCGGCACGCTTGTGCTCGCCGCAGCCACCGGGCTCGACGGCTACGACGCCCGGCCCGAGCTTGACGCCTTCGGCTGGAAGACCTTGCTCTCCAACCTCGACCGGCTCGCCGAGCTTGCCGCCTCGGTCGGCATCACCGGGTCGTTGCACCCCCACGTCGGCACGATGGTCGAAGGCCCCGGCGAAGTCGACCGCGTCCTCGACGGCTCCGCTGTCGGGCTCTGCCTCGACACCGGCCACCTGCTCGTCGGCGGCACCGACCCCGTCGCCCTCGCCCGGCGCGCCGCCGAACGCATCGTCCACGTCCACCTCAAGGACGTCGACCCCAGCGCCGCCTCTGCGGTGCGCGAAGGCCGCGCGACCTACACAGGCGCCGTCTCGGGCGGCATGTACCGCCCCCTCGGGCAGGGCGGCATCGACCTCGCCTCGCTGATCGGCGCCCTTGAAGGCGCCGGCTACGGCGGCTGGTACGTCATGGAGCAGGACACCGTCCTCGACGCCGAGCCCGCGCCGGGCGGCGGCCCGATCGCTGACGTCCGCGATTCACTGGCGTGGCTGGCAGCGGTCTAGCTAGGCCGGGTTTTAGGCGCCCTGCGCCGTTGCGCGGGGCGCCTTGTTCGGTGGGTGGGTCGGGGTCGCCTCCGGGCTGACTCTCTCCCCCAACCTTCGGCCGGGAGGTGCAGAGGGCGCGGAACCCGCGCCGGGGGCACCCGGTACCGCTCCGGCCGGCCCGGCGAGGGCGGGTCAGCCCGGGAGGCCTGCTTCGGCGGCGGAGCGCAGCGTCTGGCGAATGCCGTCGACTCCTTCGAGCCACTCCTGCCCGGCCCCCGAATGCTCCCAGAGGTCCTTGGTCTCGCATTCGTCGCCGAGGACCCGGTCCAGGGCCTGGACGGCCAGCGCCGCGAAATCGTGCGGAAGCTGCGGTATCGGCTGCTCGGGGCCGTACGACCAGTCGATCGGGGTGCCGCCCGGCATCGCTGCGGAGACGATGGCCGCCGCCGCGATCGCGATGACCGCCTCGTCGTCCGCAAGGTACGCCGCCTCACCCGCGGCCGTCGCCAGAGCCGAGCGGAGGACCCCGATACGCTCCTGCTCGGGCAGCTCGTCCAGATCCCCGACGAAATCCGCCGCGCGGTCGTTGTCGAACGGTCCTACGTCCCAGGTACCCACGTGCCGCCTCCAGCCCCCCGAAGTTGTTCGCCTGATCCCATCCTGCCAGCAGGCACTGACAGACGGATAATCCCGGCAGGCCCGGCCAACCAAGCGTTGCCCATGGCCTCATCCTGATATGTCATGCCCGGCACAAAGTTTTCACCAAGACAGGTCCGCTCGAAGTAAAGGGTCTACCCGCATAGATACGGGAGGTGCTGTCATGCACACAACCGCCCGGAACTCTGCCGGGCATCCACTCGGGAGACCCCCACCATGTCCCGAATACGCCGGCCTCTGGCCGTCTCCGTTTCCACCGTCGCCCTTGCCGCCGCCGGCCTCACCGCCGGCACCGGCACCGCCCACGCTGCCACCTGCAGCCAGGCCTACCTCCCACTGCCGGACCCGAGCTGCCAGCCCGGCGCCTTCAACTCGGACGTCACCCAGTCGACGATCGACACCACCATCTGCGTCTCCGGCTGGACCGCCACCGTGCGGCCCTCCAGCTCGTACACCACGGCACTGAAGAAGGTGCAGATCGTCGAGTACGGCTACACCGACACTTCCACCTCGGACTACGAGGAGGACCACTTCGTCCCCCTCGAACTCGGCGGCTCACCCAAGAGCGCGCTCAACCTCTGGCCCGAGCCCCAGTACGGCAGCGTGACCGCCTCCAACAAGGACACCGTCGAGAACAAGCTCAAGAAGGCCGTCTGCGCGGGCACCATCACCCTCGCCCAGGCCCGGACCCACATCATCGACGACTGGACCACGGCCCTGGCCGACCTCGGCCTCAGCTGAACCAGCACCTGAAATACCCCCCCCACATGCACAACAGCGCCCCGCCGCCGCACCGGCGGGGCACCTCCTCACCGGGTCACACGTTCTTCGTCGGAAGAATTTCGCCGCTGAGGGTAACGGGGTCGGTTTGACCGAATTCCGCCTTCCCCGGTGATGACGGCCCGGGGACGGCGTCCATGGTGGCCTTGACGTGCAGGCCCCAGCCCAGAAACGGCTTGTCGGGCCCCGAGGCGGGCACCTTGAGGCCGCCGGTCACCACCAAGACGGTGCCGCCTTCCTCCAGCCGGAAGGAGAGACTCGTCTTGGGCCGCACCTGATCCCATCCCGCGAATTCCATGAAGCACGCGTACTGCGCTACGTGGGTGAATACGAAGCCGGATGGGGCTGTGATCCGTTGCCGCAGATCCGCGATGTGCACCGGCAGGTTCTGCTTCGAGCAGATACCGAGGCAGATGAGACTGTCCCCGCCGGGTTCTGCCTGCGGCCACGCCGCGGCGCTAGGCGTGAACAGAGCCCCTTGCGTCACCTGGAACACGTATAGCTGATTGGCGTCCCGCAGTACGTTGCCGGATTCGGACTGGGGCGCCGCGGGAGCGGCCCGGACGGTGAAGTCGCCGGCGACAAAGCTGTCACCGGGGGCGGTGGCCTGGACGGTGAAGTCTCCCGGCGTCGGGCCGGCGGTGATGCGGGGCGTGGATGCGAGGCCGTCAGGCCCCGTGGTCGCGGTGGACGAGACGGCGCCGTCGGAGAAGGCCGAGCCGGTGGAGCCAGTGATGTCGAAGCGAACGAGCAGACCGGCAAAGGGGTTTCCGGCAGTGTCCCGGGCGGCGACGCTCATGGCGGGGAATTCCGAGCCGGCGACGGCAGCAGCGGGGCCGCCGGAACAGGTGAGGGTGAGCGCCGGTTGTTCGGTCGACGGAGTGTGCGACGCGTCCTGCGTCGGCGCCGGATCGTCGGGGGCGGGGGGTCGGCCTGACGTGAGACGTGCGGGCAGAAGAGGACCGGCGGCGCCGAGGGCACCGAGGACGACATCGCGACAGAGGTAGAAGCCCGATTCCAGCTCGGGGAGTTCGGGGGTGGCCGCGCTGGTGTCGTTGTTGGGTGCGAGCTCGCAGCGTGCTTGACGGGCTCCCAGCCCCCTGGCAGGCCGTCAAGTGAGGCCCTGGCGACGGCGCGCACCAGGCTCAGTGGGAGGTCGAGTACGGCGGTGCGGTCGAGGGGGAGCAGGGGTGGCGGTTCGCCGTCGACCATGAAGTCCTCCCACTCCATGAGGTCGAAGAGGAACTGGGCGGCCTTGAACAGGGGCCAGGGACCGAGGATGTCCAGCAGTACCCGGGCCCGTTCGGGTTCGTCGCGGCGCATCGCGGCCCCTCGGCGGGCGAGGGTGCAGAGCACCGCCCGGGTCCAGTCGTTGGCCTGGGTGAGGGCGGCGAGGGCGTGGGTCGCCGCGAACCACGCCGGGCCGGCGCTGCTGCACTACGTGGACCCCGGGATCGGTCTGACTGACGATGACTTCGCGGCGTTGAAGGTCTGGGCGGAAGGTCAGCGATAGTCTGGCGCGTGTTTCGCCGGTGGTGGTTTGTATTGGTAAGGCTGTTTCACAACAGTGCTCCCGGACGGCAGCAGGAGCTGGTCCTCCGGGAGTGGGAGGTGCTGCGCGACCGGCTGCGTCGCGCAGCGTCCGCGCGGGTGGCCGACGCGGCCGACATCGTGCGTACCGCGGAACTGCTGCCGGGCCAGGGCGATGGGGCGGCGCGGCGGGATTACGTATGGGCGCTGGACGCCTACCAGGCGGCCGGGAAGCTGCTGGACGAGGCCGCGGACCTGCCCGATCTGGCGGCCGTCGTGGTGCTGGCCGAGCGGGCGGTGGAGCGGCTGGAGATGGCGCGGGCACGGTGTGAGGGGCGGCGGATGCCGGCGCAACTGGTCCGGTGTTTCTACAACCCGCTGCATGGCGCGGCGCGGCCGGTGCCGGTGTGTACGAAGCGGCGTCGTCGCCCCGGCCCGCGTCAGGCTGCCGCGGATCGCAGGCCGGCGTGCGAGGCGTGCCGCAACGCGATCCTGGCCGGCCAACTGCCGGATGTGCTGCCCGCGTTGCTGCCGGTCCAGGAGGCGAAGCGGCGCACCGTGAGGGTGTTGGTGCCGTACTACTCCGTGCCGCAGCAGTGGTCACTGTGGGCAGCGACGGCTTGTGGAGCGTATGACGAGGAGTCGCCGGGGCTGGTGCTGAGCGGGGAGCACCGACGGCGGGCGTCGGGGCGGGAGGCCGTCACAGGTTCCAGTCGCGGCGCAGTGCGCTGAAGACCTCGTGGAATTCGGGGAAGGTCTTCTTGACGCATCCCGGCTCGTCGAAGGTGACGCCGCCGGGGATCCGGAGGGCGGCGGTGCCGAAGCTCATGGCGATGCGGTGGTCGCCGTGGCAGGCGATCTCGGCGCGAGCCGGGGTGCCGGGGTGGATCTCGATCCAGTCGCGGCCGGTCTCGACGCGGATACCCTGGCGGCGGAGGTTCGTTGCGCAGGCTTCGAGGCGGTCGCACTCCTTGACGCGGGTGTTGTAGACGTCCTCGATACGGACCGGGCCGTCGGCGAAGGGGGCGATGGCGGCGAGGGTGGGCATGGTGTCGGAGATGTCGCGCATGTTCGCGGTGACGCCCGCGAGCCGCCCGGTGCCGCAGACGGTGGTGGCGTCGGGGCCGATGTCGACGCGGGCGCCCATGCGGCCTAGTACGTCGACGAAGGCCAGATCGCCCTGGAGGGCGTTCGTGCCGAGGCCGGGGACGGTGACCTCGCGGCCGGTCAGGGCGGCGGCCGCGAACAAGTAACTGGCGGTGGAGGCGTCGGGCTCGATGGCGTAGTCGGCGGCGCGGTATCCACCGGGCGGGACGATCAGCGCGTTGCCATCGCGGGCGACCTCGGCGCCGAAGGCCCGCATCATGGCGATGGTGATCTCGACGTACGGGGCCGAGACGAGCCCGGTGACATTGATGCGCAGCCCCTCGGCAGTCAGCGGGCCGGTGAGGAGGAGTGCGGTGAGGAACTGGGAGGAGAGGCTGGCGTCGAGGTCCAGTTCACCGCCCTTGATGCCGTCGGCGTTGACGGTGAGCGGGAGGTGGCCGTCGGCCTCGTCGTGGCTGAGGTCGACGCCCAGCTGCCGGAGCGCGGTGGTGAGCGGGGCGACGGGGCGGCGGCGCATCTGCGGGGAGGCGTCGAAGCGGTATGTGCCGTGGCCGGCTGCGGCGAGGGCGGGGAGGAAACGGGAGGCGGTTGCGGCGTCGCGGCAGTACACGTCGGCCTCGGGGACGGCGGGCCCGGCCGGACGGCCGGTGACGCGCCAGGTGTCGGGGGTGCGCCGGACGTGGTAGCCGAGGGCGGTCAGGCCCTGGGCGAAGCCGTCGGTGTCGTCGGAGAGCAGCGGACGCCGCAGGGTGGTCGTGCTGTCGGCGGCCGCGGCCAGGAAGAGTGCCCGCGCTGTCACGGACTTCGATCCCGGTACGGCGACGACGGACACGATGGGCCTCCCGGCCTTGGAGCGGCTGTTGCTGACCGCGCCGATTCTACGTGCGCGACAGCCGGTCTTTCAGAACCCTACCGGCAGGCTCCGTACCCCGCGGATGAGCATGCCCGGCAGCCAGTCCAGCTCCCCAGGGTCGGCGGCCAGGACCAGGTCCGGGCAGCGCTCCAGGAGGGTGCGCACCGCGATCCGGCCCTCCACACGGGCCAGCGGCGCGCCCAGGCAGAAATGCGGGCCGTGGCCGAAGGCGACATGGCCGCGGGTGTCCCGGCGGATGTCGAACCGGTCGGGGTCGGCGAAGCGCGCCGGGTCGCGGTCGGCGGAGGCGAGGGCGACCAGCACCCGCTCGTGGGCGGGGATAACGGTGCCGCCGATCTCGACGGGCCGGGCGGTGAAGCGGAAGGTCGAGGTCTCGACCGGGCCGTCGTAGCGCAGCATCTCCTCGACCGCGCCATCGAGGAGGGAGAAGTCGGCCCGGAGTGCGGCGAGTTGGCCGGGATGGGAGAGCAGCGCCCGCACGCCGTTCGAGATCAGGTTGACGGTCGTCTCATGGCCCGCGATCAGCAGCAGGTAGGCCATGCCGCGCAGTTCGGCGGTGGACAGCCGGTCGCCGTCCTCGCCGGTGGTGCGGATGAGCCCGCTCATCAGGTCGTCGCCCGGTGAGCGGCGCTTGTCCTCGATCAGCTCGTCGAGATACGCGCTCATCTGCGTGAACGCCGCCAGCTCGGCCTCTGCCCCGGTGGGGGCCACGGCCTCGCTCGACCAGGCCCGGAAGGACGCGCGGTCCAGGTCGGGTACGCCGAGCAGCTCACAGATCACCGTTATCGGCAGCGGGAAGGCGAGCGCTTCGACGAGGTCGGCCCGGCCGTCCGCCCCGCCGTCCTTCGAGGACACCATGGCGTCCACGAGCCCGTCGGTGATCTCCTGGATCCGCGGCCGCAGCGCCTCCACCCTGCGCGGGGTGAACTCCCTCGCGACGAGCCTGCGGAGCCGGGTGTGCCGGGGCGGGTCCGCCAGGAGCATGTGCGGTCCGAAGAACTCCTCGTCGTAGGAGTTGCCGTTTATGACCCGCGGGTCCTTCGCCAGCCGCGGATCGGCGAGCGCCGCCCGCGCCTCGTCATGCCCGACGACCAGCCACAGGTCGCCCGCGTCCGGGGTGTGCACCCGGTGCACCGGCCCCCGCGCCCGCAGTTCGGCGTAGACCGGATACGGGTCGGCGGTGAACTGCCCGCCGTATGAACGCAGATCGACCGTTTCCATGTCTCCAACGTAACCCGCGGGACGGCGGACGGCGGGGAACCGGGCCGCCGTCCCGCGAAAGGGTGCTCTGACGGTGCTTCAGCAGCCGAAGGCGATCGGGGAGAACGACGCGTAGTGGTCGGCGGTGTAGTAGTCCTCGTCGGTGGCTTCCCCCGTGATGATGCGGCGCGCGCCGCGGGTGGAGGAGCCGGGTGTCTTGACGGTGTACTCGTGGTACTTCGACCGCGCCTTTCTGACCTGCGTCTCCACGGGGGCGAACCGGTTGTGACCTGCTAGGACGGGTTGCAGAGGCGATCGGAGCTCCGTCCTGTTCGGACTCGATGCGGCAGCCGACCTCTACCGGCAACAGCTTGGCATTTTACGCTGCCTGCCTCTTCCCAGCGGCTTCCGCCGTGTCCGTTTTCGGTTGCTTGCGGACGGGGTGGTGTGGTGGCCCTTCGGCCGCCGACGGCGCGCGTAGGAGAGCACACAACGAGGCTCCGTACCTTGGAAGTTAGACCGGAGTACGGAGCCTATTGCGGTACGTTGCTCTTCCCAGTTGGTGGAGAAAGCTAATGTAGCTGCTGCCTAGACTGGCGACTCACGAGACGGTGATCAACCGCCCCAGCAGATCAGGCGACACGTGCAGGTACAGGTGCTTGCCTGCACGGACGTCCAAGTCCCTGGCGTCCAGTACCAGCCGTGGATGTAGACGGTGACTTTGCCGGTGGAGTCGGTGGTGAACGGCACCGTCAGCTTTGTCCAACCAGTGCCGGATGCCCACGTGCTGGCGGTCGCTCCGTCGCTGACGCCGACGTAGGCGTAGTTGCCCTGGAGATAGGCAGTCAGGGTGTGACCGGTGTTCGGGCTGAGAGTGGCGTTCCGGTCACACTCGCCGGTCGTGTTGGAGGTGGGCCCCTCATCGCCTACCTCGCCAACTACCCGTGATCGTCCGTCCCTGATCGGGCTACCGCCATCCGGCTACCGCTGCTAATGCGACGGCAGCCGCCGCAGGGCCCCGGGCGCGGCCACACCGCCCGGGGCCCTACGGCGTTCATTTGCCAAAGCGGGACACCCACGAGCGCGTCACCCTCGCGGGCGCGGCGAGGGCATCGAGCGTGGCGATTTCTCAGAAATCGCCGCTGCCAGGTGTGACACTTCTGGGCCCGGCGGCGCTGTGGTAGGTGGACATGCTGTTCAGGCAGTGACCGTCCTTCGCCCCGGACCCGAACCGTGAGCGAGTTTCTGTCCCGGTCTGGCGTTTCCCGTGGGGGGAATGCCGGTTGGGGCGGGGCCGCATCCTGATGCGGCACATGACGGCCCCGGTCGTCCGCCTCCCCCGTGGCGGACGACCGGGGCTCCCCGCTCGCGGCCTGCTTGCCCGGCCGGCGGTGCGTCGGCGTAAGTCCTGGGCAAAGCGGTAGACGGTCCGGGGTTGGGGCAAGCCGCTCGGGTGCCGCAGCAGAGCACATCGCCAGCCAGGCCGCAGACAGTTAACGCGATCGATGCGGTAAGACCGTCTCATTTACTTGTTTGAAATCTGGCCAATCACGGCCGGTAATACGACGGCCGTTGGATCTCCATCTGACCGACGAGTAAGGCACTGCCGGACGAATGGCCCCAAAGTCCCTTGCTGCTGTTCGGAATTCTGCCCACGGGACGGGCGGACGCCACGGGTCGTGCTGTCTCCCGGCAGCCCCTCGACCCGCGGGCCGCACCCATACCCGCGCAAGCGGAATGGGCGCCCGGCATCGCGGTCGCTATGGACGCCAGTGGCGGAGCAAGGGAGTCAAAGGATGACGCGTCAAGTCAGCTCGGGTGAAGAGGAGGCCGGTGCGGCGCCGTCGCATCCGGACGTGTCCTCTTCCCCCGCGCGGCCCGGGACGGTCGCCGAGGTCGAAAACCTCGCGGTGACCTTCCGGCGGGGCAATCGGCGGATCCACGCCGTGCGCGGGGTCAGCCTGGACATCCGGCCCGGGGAGATCCTCGGTCTGGTCGGCGAGTCCGGCTCAGGCAAGAGCGTGCTTGGCATGTCGTTGCTGGGCCTGCTGCCCGAGGACACGCTGGAGCACACCTCCGGCCGGGTCGCGGTTGCCGACAAGGACATGCTGCATGGCTCAGCGGACGTTCGCAGGCGGGTACGGAAGGAGCATCTCGGTTCCGTATTCCAGGACCCGATGACATCGCTGAATCCGACGATGCGCGTCGGCCGGCAGGTCATCGAGGCCGCTGGATCGACCGAGGAGGCCATACGGCTGCTGCGCGCCGTTGGCATACCCGACGCCGAACGGCGGATATCCAGTTTCCCGCACGAGCTGTCCGGCGGGCTCCGGCAACGTGTCATGATCGCCATGGCTGTGGCCGGCAACCCATCGCTGGTGATTGCCGACGAGCCCACCACAGCCCTGGACGTCATGGTGCAGAGCCAGGTGCTGACCCTGCTGCGGTCCCTGGTCGATGAAATCGGGTGCAGCTTCCTGCTCATCACCCATGACCTGGGCGTGGCCGCACAGGTGGCGGACCGGATCGCCGTGATGTACGCGGGCCGACTGGCCGAGCTCGGCCCGACCGACACCGTGCTGCGCAGCGCAGCACACCCGTACAGCCTGGGGCTGATGCGCTCCCGCCTGTCACTGACCTCGCCCAGGACCGGGACGCTGACGACCCTTCGCGGTGAGGTCCCGAACCCGGCCGCACCGCCACCCGGATGTCCCTTCCAACCACGGTGCGACCTGGCCACCGACGATTGCACCCAGCTCCTGCCCGATCCGGTAGCGGTCATACCCGGGCACCTGAGCGCGTGTGTGCTCCCGGCCGAGGTGGTCCGGGCGCGTCGCCCGGACCCCGACGCAGCCGAGCCCGAATCCACCGCACCGTTCGCTGCGGAAGCCCCGGGCGCGGCGTCGGCCGTGCGGGTGCGGCAGATCCGCAGGACGTTCCGGGTCAAAGCCGGGCGCGGCCGGCGCAAGGACCTGCAAGCCCTGCGCGAGATCGACCTCGACGTGGCGGCCGGCGAGTCGGTGGCGATCGTCGGGGAGAGCGGCTCGGGCAAGTCGACACTGCTGCGGGTCATGGCCGGGCTGGAGCGCGCCGACCACGGAGAGGTCGCGCTGGGCGGGAGCACCCGCCCGCAGATGGTGTTCCAGGATGCCGGCGCGTCCCTGACCCCGTGGATGACCGTGGGCGCGCTGATCGATGAACGGCTACGCGGCGAGGGCCTGTCCCGCGCCGAGCGCCAGGAGCGCGTCGCGGCTGCCCTGGCGCAGGTCGGGCTACCCCCCGAGGTGGCACAGGCGCGCTCCCGCCAGCTCTCCGGCGGCCAGCGACAGCGCGTCGCCCTGGCCAGGGCGACGGTGATCCCTCCTCAAGTGCTGCTGTGCGACGAGCCGACCAGCGCACTGGACGTGTCGCTGGCCGCAGGCGTACTCAACCTCATCGGCCAACTGCGGCGCCAACTGGGCATGGCCGTGGTCTTTGTGACGCATGATCTGTCCGTTGCCCGCATCGTCGGCGACCGCATCGCGGTGATGTACCTCGGCAATATCGTCGAGCTGGGGCCGGCCGAGCGCGTGGTGAGCAAGCCCGCGCACCCGTACACCAAGGCGCTGCTCAGCGCGGTGCCCGAGGCAGGGGCCGCCCCCATGGTGTTGACCGGCGAGCCGGCCAGCCCGCTGGCGCCCCCGTCCGGCTGCGCCTTCCACCCCCGCTGCCCGCTGGCCGACGACGCCTGCGCCGACTCGGAGCTCAGGCTGCGGCCGGTGCGGCTGCGCACGGCGCACGATCGCGCTGTGGCTTGCCTGAAACCGGAGTTGATTTAAATGGCCGTGGCCGAACCTCATCCTGCCGCTCCGCCCGCTGCCCGGCGGCGAAGCGGCCGGCTGCTGCCCGCGAACGCCGCCCGATGGGCCAACTGGTCGGTCGCGGGGCTGCTGGGCGTGGTCACGCTGGTCGCCCTCCTCGCACCCGTGCTCGCCCCGCATGACCCCCTGCAACCGGTGGGTCAGCCGCAACTCGCCCCAGGTCAGGGCGGATTTCTCCTCGGCACCGACGGTATCGGCCGCGACGTGCTCAGCCGAGTGCTGTACGGTCTGCGGGCCAGCTGGTTCGCGGCGCTGCTCGTGATAGCCGGCGGCGTGATCGTCGGCGGGATCATCGGCTTGGTCGCCGGGACCTTCGGCGGCATCGTGGACAACGTACTGATGCGCATCACCGACGGCTTCCTGGCACTGCCCGCTCCGGTGCTGGCGATCGCCATCGTGGCCGCGCTCGGCCCCGGGTTCGTCCACACGCTGCTCGCTGTCTCCATCGTGTGGTGGCCGTTCTATGCCCGCATCGTCCGTGGTGAGGTCCGCGCGCTGGCCGCCAGGCCACATGTGGAGGCCGCCCGGCTCGCCGGTGCGGGAACGTTCCGCGTCGCGCTACGGCACCTGGCCCCCGGCGCGGTGCCCGCGACCGTGGTCACCGCGAGCCTGGATGTGGGCAACCTCATCCTCACCCTGGCCGCGCTGTCGTTCCTCGGGCTGGGGCAGCCGGCCCCTACCCCGGAGCTCGGCGCCGACGCCGCGCGCAATCTGTCGTACTTGCTGCAGCAGTGGTGGATTCCGACGATGCCGGGTGTGGCCGTGCTGGTGCTGGCCATGGTCGGAAATCTGGCGGGCGACGCCATCCGCAACCTCATGGAAGACCGATAGGTCACGCCGTCCCACCACTCCCACTACCCAAGGAGTCCCCTGTGCTCCAACTGGCAGGCAAGCGCCTAGGCGCCATGGTCGTGATCATATTGGCTCTTACCGCCGTGATGTTCGGGCTGCAGAAGATCTCGCCGCTCGACCCGGTCCACGCCATGCTCGGCCAGAGCGCGTCGGCCCAGGCAGTCGCCGCGGAGCGGCACGTTCTCGGCCTGGACCAGCCGATAACCGCGCAGTACTTGCACTACCTGGCCGGGCTGTTCCATGGCGATCTCGGCACTTCCTACCGCACGCGCAATCCGCTCAGCTCCGACCTCGGGACGGCCTTCCCCGCCACCGCCGAGCTGACGCTGTACGGATTGATATTCGCGCTCATCCTTGCCGTGCTGCTGGCTGTCGCCACGACCCTGCGGTGGCCGGGCGCCTGGCTGTTCCGGCTGATCCTGTTCGTCGGCGCGTCAACGCCACCGTTCCTGCTTGCGATCGGCGGAATCCTGGTGTTCTTCGTGAACCTGGGGTGGCTACCAGCGACAGGGCGGACCAGCATCCCCAATCCGCCAACCGGCCCCACCGGCCTGCTGACCATCGACGGGCTCCTCGCCGGCCAATTCAACGTCGTCACCGACGCGCTGAGCCACCTGCTGTTGCCTGCCCTGGCGCTGGCGATCGGCCCCGCCGTGTCGATCGGACGGGTGCTGCGGTCGAGTCTGGTCAGCGAGCTCCGCAGCGACTACGCGCGCACCGCTCGGGCGAAGGGGCAGCGGGAGCGGCAGGTGCTCATCCGGCATGTGATCCGCAACGCGATCGGCCCCGCACTTTCCATGACAGGCCTTCAGGCGGGTCTGATGTTCGGCGGTGTACTCGTCATCGAGCAGGTCTTCTCCTGGCCCGGCATGGGCCAGTACATGACCCAGAGCATCCCGGTCGCGGACTTCCCGGCCATCGCCGCCGTGACGCTTGTGCTGGGAATCGGTTACGTCCTGATCAACACGGTGGTGGACCTGCTGCAGGCCGCCGCGGATCCGCGGATCGATGTCTGACAAGACGCGCGACCCGGCACCACACCCCAGACCGCAAGGAGATCACTTGCCCCAGCAACCCCTGTTCGTCGGCGATCCCGCGCTGATCGTCATCGACATCCAGCGCGGTATCTCGATGCCGCCCGACATCGCCGGCATCACGCATATGCCCGGCTGGCAGGAGCGCGTCCAACGGGCCGAACAGCTCGTCGCGGCTGCCCGCCAGGCACAGGTGCCAGTGGTCTTCTTCCAGGAGGTGCACCGGCGCAGCGGCGTGGATTTCGGCCGTGAGCTGGACGGTGCCGAGGGGCCGCACTGCGTGGAGGGCGAGGAGTCGACCGAGTTGTGGCCGACCCTGCGGCCCGCGCCGGGTGAGGCCCATATCGTCAAGCGCCGCTACTCCGGCTTCATCGGCACCGACTTCGAGATCCTGCTGCGCGGGCTGGGAGTCTCCACGCTGGTGCTCATCGGTGTGTACACGGACGTGTGCGTCCATTACACCTTCGCCGACGCGCACCAGCGCGACTACTACGTCCGCGTGGTCGAGGACTGCGTCGGCGGTTCCAACCAGGCCCGGCACGACGCGGCGCTGGAAGCGATGGAGTACTTGCAGGCGGGCGCGCGCCGGACAACTACGCGGATTCTTGATGCCTTCGCTCGGCTGGCCGCCGAGCGGAGCCCGGCCCCAGCGGAGACACTGATATGACGACCAGCAACGCACCATTGGCCAGGCGCAAGTCCCGGATCCGGGCGGCCGGTGCCATCGTCGCCGGTCTGGGCATGCTTCTCGCGAGCGCGTGCTCATCGCAGTCCAGCTCATCGCAACCGACGGGTGGCGCCGCACCCACCGACCACGTGCTCAAGCTCGCTTTCCTGCAGGACCCCGGACAGCCGCCCGACCCGGACATCTACTACGCCGGGCAGGGGCTGATGCTCACCAACAACACCTACCAGGGGCTGCTGCAGTACCAGCCCGGAACCGCCCAGCCGAAGATCATCAGCAACCTCGCGACAAGCTGGAAGGCATCGAAGAACAACAGTGTCTTCACCTTCCAGCTGCGCCACGGGGTGACCTTCCACGACGGAACGCCCTTCACCTCGGCGGCCGTCGAGGCCTCTTTCGCCCGCCGGCTCGCGGTCAACTCAGGGCCGGCCTATATGGTCCAAGACGTCAAATCGGTGACCGCCCAGGGCCCCTACAGTGTGACCGTCACGCTCAAGCAGCCCAACGCTCAGTTCCCCGACTACATGGCCTCGCCGTACGGTCCGAAGATGATGAGCCCGACCGGGCTGACCCAGCATGCCGGCAAGGACCATGCCCAGACCTATCTGCGCACCAACGATCTCGGCACCGGCCCCTACCAGCTCACCGAGGCCAAGACCGGCTCCCAGTACCAGCTCAAGGCGTATGCGAAGTACTGGGGCGCCAAGCCCTACTTCACCACCGTGGACATCCCCGTGCAGGCCGACACCTCCACCCAGCAGCTGCTGCTGAACAAGGGCGACCTGGCGATCGTCATGCACGATCTGCCGCAGTCCGCGGTGCAGGCCTACCGCAAGAACACAACCCTGAAGTCCTATTCGCTGCCGACCATGATGTCGGACTTCCTCTACGTCAACCCGCACAGCGCGATGCTCACCAACCAGGCCAACCGGCAGGCGCTCCTGCAGGCCGTCAACGTCGACCAGATATACAACCAGGTCTTCGCCGGCCGGGCGACCAAATCGACCCAGGCATACCCGGCGAACGTGATGGCACCGGGCCTGGCCAAGCAGAACATCCCCTACAGCCCCTCCGCGCTGCAGAAGATCGTGCAGTCGCTGCCGGCATCCCAGCGCACGCTGACCGTCGGCTACGACTCCGGCCAGTCGGACAACCAGGTGGTGGCGAACCTGCTCTCTGCGCAGCTGGCCAACTACGGCGTGACCGTGAAGGTGCAGAGCTACCCGACTTCGCAGATCTTCGGCTGGGTCACGAACCTCAGGGGCGCGCCGGACATGCTCCTGACGACCGGCTGGCCTGACGCAGCGCCGCCGTACATGTGGGCGCACATCAGCTACGTCACCGGCGGCGGTCTGAACTACTTCCAGTGCTCCACGCCCCAGCTCGACAAGCTGGTCGGCCAGGGACTGTCGACTGGCAGCAACTCCGTCTTCTCCCAGGTCGGGCAGCTCGCCGCGCAGTCCGGGTGCTGGGACAACCTGATCAACGAGGACGACTTCATGGTCGCCCAGCCCTGGCTGAAGGGCGTCGCCGAGTCGCATGTGGTGAGCACGGTGAACACGCTGAACCTGGCGACTCTCTCCGTCGGCTGACCGCTTACCATCCCAACGGCTCCGCCGTCCGCACATGGACGGCGGAGCCGACGAGACAGGAGGAATGAACATGGCCACTGGCGTACGGGAGATCGTGCTGCTCACCCTGGGCTGGGAGGACCTGCCGAAGTCGGTGTCCGTGCATGGCGCGCCGCCCGAGCAACGGATGCGTGAACCAGTCCCCGGAGTGCTGCTGCGCTGCGACGGCGGCTGGCTCCTGTTGGACACCGGCTTCAACTCGGCGCTCATCAACGACCCCGTCCTGCGCCGCCGCTTCCACGGCAGGCCCGGCTTCGGGGCGATCCTTCCCGGCCCGGGGGAGCCGCTGGAGGAGGCGCTGGGCAGGGCGGGCATCGACATGGACGACATTCACGCGGTTGGCCTGAGCCACCTGCACCTCGACCATGCCGGCGGGCTGAAGCACTTCGCCGGCCGGGTACCGGTGCACGTGCAGGGCGCGGAGCTCGACTACGGGCTCTCGAACCACCCCGAGCCGGAGCAGCACGGGATATTCCGGATCGACTTCGACGACCCGCGGATCGACTGGCGCACCGCCACGGGCGACGTCGAGATCGCTCCGGGGGTGACCGCCGTGCTCACCGCCGGGCACACGCCAGGGCACCAGAGCTTTGTGGTCGATCTGGACGAGTCGGTGGGCGGCGGCGGCTTTGTGTTCGCCTTCGACGCCGCTGATCTGACCGAGAACATCGAGCACGAGCTGCCCGTCGGAGGCGTGATCGGCGTCGATCCGGCCGAAACCGTCGAACCGATCCGCCGGCTCAAGCGGATCGCCGCCGAGCGCGGCTACCGCCTCATTCCCGGGCACGACCCCGTCGTGTGGCCGGCGCTGACCCACGAGCTCGCGGACCGCTTCGCAGTCACGCGGTCACATCTGCACGGGTCACACGTGCATGGATCACACGTGCACGCCTGAGAACAGCGTCTACCCGCGGGCGGGCCTGGCCCGCGGGTAGACGGCCTCGGAGGGCCGGCATGGGGGATGCCGCATGCCGCCTAATGGGAGACTCGGTGCCGTAGCCGGCCCTCCCGATGCCCGCACTGCGCCGAAGCTGACCGTAGGACGGTCCGCAGTCCGCGACGAAACCGCTGAGCGGCGCCGCCTCCCGAGGGAGTCCGGCGCCTCTCTCGTGTTCGGTACGACAACGCACCCCGTCACGGCGGTGCGGGCGCTGCACTGGTCTCTGGTGGTGGCAAACGGCGTGAGGTTCGCGAGGTGCGCCCGGCCCGGGGCCGCGTTGTTGATGAGGTTGGAGGTGGAGCCCAGCGGGCGCCCGGCAACCGGCCCGAAGAAGCGATGAGACGCCCCCCGTCAACCGGTCCGCAGCTTGGCGTGCCCCGGAACAGCTCGGGCTGTGACTGCCCCCTCCGGACGGTGAGGATCCCGTAACGCACACGATACAAAGTTAGCGGTATACCGTAATGCGGTCGTACTCAAATCCCTCAAGGTGCTTACCGGCCCACCCGGGGTGGCCGGCAGCGTGCTTCTCGACCGCCGACCGGACCGCTGCTACGTCGTCCAAAGCTGCCGGATGGTCCCCCGCACGACCGAACCTGAGGAATGACATGAAAACCACCGGCCCCCCGCAGATACGGGTCGAGGAGGTCTCGCTGGCCTTCCCCGACGGCACCCACGCTCTGGACGACGTCTCGGTCACCGTCTCGGCCGGGGAGATGGTCGCGCTCGTCGGCCCGTCCGGGTGCGGCAAGTCCACCCTGCTCCGGCTCGTCGCGGGATTCGAGAAGGCCGGCATGGGCGCCGTCACCACCAGCCATCACGCCCTGGGGTACGTCTTCCAGGACGCCACGCTGCTGCCCTGGCGGAGCGTGCTGCACAATGTCGAACTGCCCGGACAGCTCACCGGCGTACCCAAGGCATCGCGCCGCGAAAGCGCCCGGGCGGCGATCGACCGGGTCGGTCTCGGCGGCTTTGAGCGGCACCGGCCCGCCCAGCTCTCCGGCGGGATGCGGATGCGGGTCTCCATCGCACGGGCACTGACCCTGCAGCCGAAGCTGTTCCTTTTCGACGAGCCGTTCGGCGCACTTGACGAGATCACACGCGAGCGGCTGAACGAGGACCTCAACGCGTTGTTCGAGGCCGAGCCGTTCGCCGGGCTCTTCGTCACGCACTCGGTGACCGAGGCGGTCTTCATGGCCACCCGGGTCATCGTGATGTCGGCGCGGCCGGGCCGGATCCTGGCGGACATCCCGGTACCGTTCGACTACCCCCGCGAACCCGGGTTGCGCTACACGCAGGAATTCGCCGAAGTGGCCGCCACGGTCTCGAAGACCTTGCGCGAGGCCTGCGAGGTAGCCGCATGAGTGCCGCATCCGGCCTGCCGGCACCCGTCGCCGAGCCGTCCGCTCCCGCTCCGCCCGGGCGCCCACCGAAGGCTGGGACCCCAGGCCCGGACCACGGCCGGGCGCGGCGGGGCTCCCTCGCCCGGATCCTCGCTCCAGTGGTCGTCTTCGCGCTGGTTCTCGGGCTGTGGACCTACGCCAGCGACCATCTCATCGATCCCACCAGCCGTTTCCTCCTGCCGCCGCCGCTGTCAGTGCTGAAGGTCGGCCTGCTGGACTGGCAGAACCTCAGCGAAATCCTCTCCGCGCTCTGGACGACCACTAGCGTGGCGCTGACCGGACTGGCCATCTCCATGGTCATCGGTGTCGCGCTCGGTATCCTCATGAGCCAGGCCCGATGGGTGGAGTACTCCGTCTATCCGTACGCGGTGGCGCTGCAGACGATCCCCATCCTGGCGGTGGTGCCGCTGTTCGGGTTCTGGTTCGGATTCGACTTCAAGAGCCGGGTCATCGTCTGTGTGCTGATCCCGTTGTTCCCGATCATCACCAACACCCTGTTCGGCATGAAGTCGGTCGAAGCGGGCCTGCACGATCTCTTCTCGCTCTACGCGGCGAACCGTTTCAAGCGGCTCCTCTTTCTGCAGCTGCCTGCGGCACTGCCCGCCATCCTGACCGGATTCCGGATCTCCGCAGGACTGGCAGTCATCGGCGCCATCATCGCCGACTTCTTCTTCCGCCAGGGCAACCCCGGGATCGGACGACTCATCGACGTCTACCGGCAGAACCTGCAGACCGAGCAGCTGCTGACCTCGCTGCTGCTGTCCTCCCTCGTCGGCCTGGTCCTGTTCTGGGGCCTCGATCTCCTCGAGAACCGCATCGTTCGCCGCCGCAATCCCCGCTAACTCCTGCTCCTCGAACCCTCTCACCGGTAAAGAGCCCCGCCATGCCCATGCCCCTTCGCAGGCTCGCCCTGCCGCTCGCCCTGATCGGCGCCTTGAGCACCGCCTGCTCATCTGCCGCCTCGCCGAGCACCACAGCGTCGACCGCCAAAGGACCGCTCAGCGGAATCTGCCCGAGCACCGTCGTCATCCAGACCGACTGGCAGGCCACCGCCGAGCGAGCCGCCGCCTATCAGCTGGTCGGGCCCAACGGAACGATCAATGCCAGCAAGAACTCCTACTCCGGCCCGCTCGGCTCCACCGGCATCAACGTGGAAGTACGACTCGGCGGGTCGGCCATCGGCTTCCAGTCGCCGGCCTCCCAGATGTACCAGGACAAGTCGATCTACCTGTCCTACGTCTCCACCGACACCGCCATCCAGTCGCAGGCGAAGTTCCCGACCACCGCAGTGGTCGCGCCACTGAACATCGACCCGCAGATCATCATGTGGGACCCGGCGACGTACACCATCAACTCGTGGAAGGACATCAAGGGCACCAAAGCCAAGATCCTCTACACCGAGGGCCTGTCCTATATGGACGCACTGCTGGCCAAAGGCCTGATCACCAAAGACCAGGAGGACAGCTCGTTCGACGGCACCCCGAGCCGCTTCGTCGCCGAGAAGGGCAAAGTCCTCCAGCAGGGGTACGCCAGCAACGAGCCGTACCGCTGGGAGCACGACGTCACCGCATGGAAGAAGCCGGTGAAGTACCTGCTCGTCCATGACGCCGGTTGGCCGGTCTACCCGCAGGGTTTGGCCGTCCGCAGCGGCGAGCTGAGCAAGGACAGCGCCTGCCTGAAGAAGCTTGTGCCGATGATCCAGAAGGCCCAGGCCGACTACATGAAGAACCCGACAGCGACCAACACCACGCTGGAAAAGATCGCGACCGCGATCCCCGGCGGCCCTGCGCTGACGCCGGCCGGAGACGCCGATGCCGTCACCGTTATGAAAAAGCTCAAGATTGTCGCGAACGGGCCAGGCGGGACATTGGGCAACTTCGACCCTGCCCGAGTGGACCAGTCGATCAAGCTGCTCGAGCCGATCTTCAAGGCCAAGGGCGTACCGGTGCCCGCCGGGCTGAAGGCATCCGACCTGGTCACCAACAAGTTCATCGATCCCTCGATCAAGCTGGGCTGATCGAGCGGATGGGCGGAGCATTGTGGCGGGCATCAGCGCACCATCCGGCGCCTGCCTGCTCTCAGGACGGCCGCCGGCGGCGCCCGTGGGTGATCTTCACGGGGTCGGTCTCGGTGACCGCCCAGCCGGCAGCCAGCCGCAACGCCGTGTCCCGGCCGCTGACGACGTGCCGCAACGCGACCTCCGCCGTACGGGCAGGGTCCGCGGCGGCGATCGCTTCGTACAGCTCCGTATGCTCGGCGCACTGCTGGTGTGGATCGCGATCGGAGGTCAGCCGGAACAGCCACTCCATGCGGGCGTTCAGCGGACGCATCATCGTCTCGAGAAGAGCGTTGTCCGAGAGCGCTACGATCTCGGCGTGGAAGCGGGCGTTCACGACCGCGATCTCCGCCTCATCACCTGACTCGGTGGCGGCGCGCGCGGATTCCAGGCACCGGGTGAGCGGCCCGAGGTTGTGCTCGTCGGCGCGTTCCGCGGCAAGCCGGGCAGCCAGCACCTCGACGCTCTCGCGGATATCGAACAGATCCCGGACGTCCGTCGGGGTGAACGGACTGACCAGCGCGCCCCGGTGCGGCACCAGGACCACCAGGCCCTCTGCTGCCAGCAGCCGGAGCGCCTCACGCAGCGGGATCCTGGACACCTTCAACTCATCGGCCAGATCCCGCTCGACAATCCGCTGCCCGGGCCGTAGGTCGACCTGGATGATCCGCTTCTTGAGGGCCTCATAAGCCAGATCTCGGAGCGAGCCCCGCCCCACGGATGTCATCACTCTCGCACTCTAGTGCAATTAGTGGCATACCACTATGTAACCATTTCTTGAAAGGCACCTGACATGAATGATCTGCTGCTGCGTGGCGGCCGCCCCGGAGGAGGAGCACCGGCGGACGTTCTCATCAAGGACGGGTGCATCGCGTCCATCGCGCCGTCCATTGACGCCAACGGCGCCGAGGTTGAGGAGCTCGCCGGGCGGCTGATCCTGCCCGCGTTCGTGGATGCGCACTGTCATCTCGACAAGACATTGTGGGGCGGCCCCTGGGTCCCCAACACCTCGGGGACCGAACTGGTCCAGATGATCGAGAACGGCCGGGCCCGCCGAGCGGAGTTCGGCATCCCCAACGAAGACCATGTCACCGCCCTGCTGGAGCAAATGGTGACCCGGGGCACCTCCTACGTGAGGACACACACTGACATCGACCCCGAAATCGGTCTCACCGGTGTCGAGGCCGTGCTCGCGGCGGCCGCCCAGCTGAAGGGCAAGGTGACCGTGGAACAGGTCGCCTTCCCGCAGTGCGGCCTGCTGATCAAGCCCGGCACCGCCGAACTGATGGAGGAGGCGCTGAAGGCCGGAGTCGGCACGGTCGGCGGCCTGGACCCCGCCGGTGTGGACCGCGACGCGGTCGGCCATCTCGACATCGTCTTCGGGCTGGCCGACAAACACGGCGCGAGGGTCGACATCCATCTTCACGACCGCGGCTCCCTGGGTGCCTGGGAGTTCGAGCTCATCATCGAACGCACCAAAGCTCTAGGCCTCCAGGGCCGGGTCGTCATCAGCCACGCCTTGGCCATCGGCGAAGTGGACGGGGACCAGCAGGACCGGCTGGCCGAGGCGCTGGCCGAGGCCGGTGTCGGGCTCACCACCTGCGCGATCTACAGCGATCCTGTTCCCCCGGTCGTCAAACTCCTGAACGCCGGGGCCAATGTCGCCCTCGGCAACGATGGCATCCGGGACCTCTGGAGTCCGTACGGAAACGGCGACATGCTCGAACGGGCCATGCACCTGGCCTACCGAAGCTACTTCCGGACCGCAGAGGACATCGAGGTGGCGTTGGAAGCCGCCACATACGGAGGAGCGCGCGCACTCGGACTGGTCAGCTACGGGCTTCGTGAAGGCGCCTCCGCCGACCTCGTCACCGTAGACGCACGTACACCGGCCGAGGCGGTCATGGCCCGACCCACCCGCTCCCTCGTTCTCAAGTCCGGCCGTGTCGTCGCTCGCGACGGTGCTCTCTGTTGATATTCCGGGGGCCGTTCGTGCAGCGGACTCGGCGGCGTTGACGTGCTCCCCGGTCTGAAGGCCGGGGATGCCTGCCACGGTCTTCTGACCGCCGTCGGCGGCCTTCGTTGTCCGGACGAGCAGTCGCCGTGTTCCACGCGTAGGCCCCGGCCAGCGCGAACACCACCCTGTCCCCCGCCCGCAGCTCCCCCACCGGCGCCCGCCGGGCGGCGTCCGCACCCGCGAGTATTCCGAGCGTCTCGACGGCCTGCCGTGGCGGGAACTTGCTGCCATCGAGGTAGCGGTGCCACGCGGACTCCACGAACAGGCGCACATCGGGGTCCAGCGATTCGGACAGCGGCTGCCAACGGCTCATATCCCATCCCCGTACCTAATCTGCCGATCCTGCGGGACATCCCCGCACCGTGCGGGCTGGGATATCCCACTTCCTCCCAGAAGCACCTGCGCATGTACCCCGATGTGTCGGCGTGGCAAGGCTCAAGTCCGAGGGATCACCCCCTCGATCCGAAAGGAGCGTTGGACACCATGCCGATCTTCAAGCGCCTGGCTGTCTTCGCCGCCGCGGTCGCCGCCGTTCTCGGGCTGGCCGCAAGCAGCGCGAACGCCGCAGTTCCGCACTCAGCACACCACCACGCCACCGCCTACCATGCGACGCACTACAGGCACGCCGGTTGGAAGCACCACACGGTCCGGCACCACCACCGCCCCACCGCCAGACGGCATGCACCGCGCGGCTGCCCCAAGGGCGAGCTGTGCGCGTACACCGGCGCCAACTACACCGGCCACCTGGCCTGGATCGCCCACTCGCATTCCAACCTGCGGCACGCGCCCACCTTCCAGCACGTGAAATCGCTCTACAACAACTCCCGAAGCCGCAGCGTCACCCTCTACGCCCGCTCCCACTACCGCGGACACCAGCTGACCCTGCGCCACGGCACCGGCGTACGGCACCTAGGACCGCGACTCCGCCGTCACATCCGCTCCGCGAACTGGCACTACTGCCGCTACTGGCACTACTGCTGACCACCCCGCAACCGCCGCACGGCGCCCGCCCCCTGTACGACAGCGGGCGGGCGTCGCGCAACCGGTCGCACCCGGAGCCGAACGCCTCAAGCGTCTTCGACCAGATCGCGGCCACCGCCAAGGCCCGCCACAAGGGCGCCCGTGCCGAGGACGACTGCTACGCAAGGCCCGGACCACCATCCGCTTCGGCACGCTGATCAACTGACTGTTCGACGAGCGGAACCCGGCCGGGGCCGTCTGCCCGCAGAACCCGATCACCCCCGAAGGCCACACCAGGCCGCTGAAGGCCGATGATCCCCTCCACTACATCATGTAATAAGTGTTTCCGGCAGGCACTGCCGGGCCCACCGCCACTACTCCCGCACCCGTCGGAGGTGTGACCGATGCCCCACTCCACCAACGCCCCCTCCACCCGGGCCGACCGGCTGCTGGGAGCCGCGGGACTGGGCACATGCCTGGGCGCCCTGGTGATCCGCGGCACCGAAAAACTCCTGGGCGGTGCACCCTTCAGCACGTCGGAGAGCATCGCGGTAATCGGCGCGACGGTGGTAGCAGCAGCCGCCATCAGTGAATGCGCCGCACAGCGGGCCCGGCTGCGCAGTCAGCGCGCGGGCCGGTGGCTGTGGCGCGGCCTCATCGCCACTGGCGCAGCCTTGGCGCTGCTCGGGACGGCAACAGGCGGACTGCTCGCCTTGACCCCCAAGGCCGCCGACGCCGAGGCGCGGGCCGACGCCCAGACCGAGGCCCACCAAGCCGAAGACCTGGAAAGCGCCGTACCGGCAAACGTCACCGCCGCGCTGCTGGCCGCCCACGGCACGCGCTTCTACCGGGCACCGGGAATCGACCCGACGGGCCTACTGCAGCTGGCGCGCGGTTCGGCGACCGGTCCGGGCGGCAGCCCCACCCTGGAACAGCAGTTGGCCCGGACGCTCTATACCCCCGGCCGGGCCGGCCCGGCCGCCCAGATCGAACAGGCCGCCCTCGCCGTCAAACTCGCACGCACCTACCCCAAGCCCCGACTGCTGCGCATGTACGTCAACACCGCCGCCTTCGGACACGGTTGCTGGGGCCTGCCCGCCGCCGCGGCCGGCTACTTCCACACCACCCCCGATCGCCTCGACTGGGCCCAGGCCGCTCTGATCGCCGTACTGTCCCAAGGCCCCCGCACCAACGACCCGTTCACCCACCCCGGCGCCGCCGCCACCCACCGCAACCAGATCCTCGCCCGCCTGGCCGCCACCGGTCACCTCACCCCCGCCCAAGCCCGGCGCTCCGAGGCCGCCCCACTCACCCACCGCGGGTGACAGCTGCTGCCGCTGGTCGGAGGGGACGGTGGCGAAGCGATGCGTGCACAAACACCAACAGCCGGTCAGGTTGGCGGCTCGGCTGTGGGGAGACCCAGCGACGGTCATGCAGCGAACAGAAGCCCGCCGGCCGGACCAGTGCGACCAAGCCGCAATGTCGAGCGCCCGCGAGGCTTCGGCCGATGCGGGCCGTCCCCACGTCGATCCGGAACGGGTAGCCATCGTGATCCGCACCAATACGGACGGGTTTCATGGCGCGGCGTCCTCCGTAGACGGAATACGACGCCGGAGCAGGGCCTGCGTGGCGAGGCCGCCGAGGGCGACGGACGGGGCGGTGCATATGAGCCAGCGGGAGGCGGCCGGGGCGGTGACGGTGACGGTCGCGGCGGTGGGGTGGCCGCGACGGCCGGGCCTGCGAGCAGCAGGGCTGAGGCGAGGGCGCCGAGGGCGCCGATGCGGGCAATCCGTGGGGGGATTCGAGTCATTGGCCAACGGTAGCCGGGCAGTTGGGGACTTCCAGCTGCCGTAATCAGCCATTTACATGCTCACCTCAAAACTTCTACGCGCGTTCACCGGCGCGGCAGCTGCGCCTCCCGCGTCGCCGCCACGACGACGTCCGAGCAGCCGGCGGTCTCCACCAGGTCGCCGTTGCGCGGCGGCCGGGCGCCGGTCAGGCGGTTGCCGGTCACTTTGAGGCCGCCGACGCTGCGCGCCGACACGATCGGGGCGGCGGCGTCCTGGAAGACGTTGCCGCTGATGGTGACGGAGCGGTGCACCGGGCGGGCCGGGTCGAGGACGGTGTTGGTCGGGCCGAAGAGGATCGCCGGGGTGGACGGGCGCAGGAAGGTGTTGTCCCGGATGACCAGGTCGGCGACCGGTCCGGACTCGAACCACTCCTCGGCGTCGCCGGAGACGTACACACTGGCCATGCTCATCCCGTCGAACACATTGCGTTCGATCACGACGGGACGCCGGGTCGTCACCAGGACGCCGCGCGTGGGCACGTTGACGAAGTAGTTGCCCGCGATGCGCACCGCGGCCGTGCACGTGACGTTCTCCGCCGCCCATGTCTCGGGCTCCACATGGCCGGGCAGGTCCCGGTCGAGGGTGACGACCATGGACGACGGGTCGGGGCCTCCGCCCCGGCCGTCCGGCCCGTCGACCGCGCGCACCCTGGCGGTGAAGCCGGCGGAGGAGTCGAGCGTCGCCCGCGCGACGAACTCGATCTCGTCGCCGGGCCGGAACGCGGGGAAGCCGGCCGTCTCGGGGTGACGGTAGGCCAGCACGACGGTGTCCGGCGCGACGCGCTCCCGCACAACGAGGTACGTGCCGTGGACGTTGACCGGGTCGTCGTGGGGCCCGTCGAACACGCAGTCGGTGATGAGGACTTCGCCGCCCATCGAGGACAGGTTGATGAAGTCGGCGAACCCCGCAGAACTGCGGCCGGTGGCCGGATCCGCGCGGAACCGTACGTCGTGCACGGTCAGGTCCCGGCTCAACTGCCCGACGATGCCGAAGCCGTGCAGATAGTGTGCCGAGACGTTCCGGATCTCGACGCGCTCGGAGTTCCACACGAAGGCGCCGGGATGGTCGCGCACCGTCGTACGCATCTGGTAGACGAGCCCGATGTCGTGAGGCTTCTCGGTGGTGCCGTAGTGGATGCGGATACGGTCGTGCGCGACCGCGCGGACGGAGACCACGTCGTCGAACAGCGGGTTGTCGGCACGCCAGGTGCGGGCGGCGGCCGGGTCGTGCACCTGCGTGTAGTCCATCGCGTCCACGCCGGTCCAGTAGGGCTCCCCACTGTCCGGGGCTGGTTCGCCGAGCCAGACCACCCGGGTACCGTCGATGCGGAACCGGGTGTCGCGGGGCAGGGAGAGTTCGCGCCACGCGGCGCCGCCGTCCGTGCCTCCGGCGCTGACCGTCGCGTCGATCACCCGGGGCGCCACATAGTCGAAGGAGAAGTTCTCGAACCGCACGTCGGTTGAGTCGATCGCGGCGAAGGCCGTCTGCGCGCCGTGGAGGACGAACGCGGATCCCTGACCGTCGACCACCACGTCCCTGGCGTCCTCCACCAGCAGTGCGATCGTCTTGGACGCGTAGCGGGCATCGGCACCGACGGTGTTTGAGACGTAGAGATCGCGCCGTTCGGCGTGCTCGGGATGGAAGTGGTACCGCCCGGGCGCGAAACGCACGGTCACCGGCCCTTCCACGGCGCGCGCGGCGCGCAGGGCACGGGCGACCGCGGTGCCGGAATCGCGGGTCCCGGTCGGGTCCGCACCGTGATCGGTAACATCGACGATCGTCCGGGTCGCCACTCGGGCTCTCCAATCCGGCGGGGCGGTCCGCACCGCAGACGAGACCCCGGTCAGCGGCGAATTCTGGCGCGTCAGTCTAACCATCCCATTTCAGCCACGGGAGCAACCATGTCGTCGCGCGCGAACGGCCCCTCGCAGAACCCTTCACAGAACGCCCACCGGCTCTCCTTCGGCGAACCCGCGGCGCACTGGCTGGAGGCGCTCCCGCTCGGCAACGGCCGCATCGGCGCCATGCTGCACGGGGGCGTCGGGCGCGAACGGGTCCAGCTCAACGACGGCACGGCCTGGTCGGGCAGCCCCGCGAGCGAGTTCGCGGACGGCCAGGTCACCGCGGACACCGCCCGCGAGGCGATCGCCGAGGCCCGCCGGCTGGTGGCGGCCGGGGACTTCGCGGGGGCCACCCGGCAGGTCCAGCGGCTTCAGGAGCGCTGGAGCCAGGCGTATCTGCCACTCGGCGAGCTGACGGTCGACCTGTCGCATCCGGAGGGCGAGGTCACCGGCTACGTCCGCCATCTCGACCTGCGGACCGCCGAACACGTCGTGCGGTACGCCGTCGGCCCGGTGACGGTGGAGCGGCGGACCGTCGTCTCCCATCCCGACCGGTCGCTCGTCATGACGATCGACGTCGACGGCCCGCAGGGGGTGGACGTCATCGTGGCCCTCGGCTCGCCGCTGATGACGCTGGATTCGGGCGCGGCGGAGCGCACCGCCTGGCTCACCCTGCGACTCCCCTCCGACGTCGCGCCGCCGCATGAGCCGGACGTGGCGGCGCCGGTGTACGACGACGAGCGGGAGAGCCTGCGGGGAGCGATCGTGGTCGGCTGGTCGCACGACGGCGCGGACGACCCGTCCGGCGCGCGGGGTGGCGTGCTGCGGGCGGCCGGGGTGCGGCACGCCGAGATCGTGCTGACGACGGCCACGACGTTCACCGCCATCGGGCAGCCGCCACACGGAGACGCCTCGGACGCCCTGGCGGCGGCGCGGCGGGACCTGGCGGCCGCCACCCGGCGGGGCGCCGGTGAACTGCGGCAGCGGCAGCACGCCGACCACTCGGCGCTCTACGACCGCGTGGAGCTGGAGTTCTCCGGCGCGGATCCCCGACTGCGCCTCATCGCCTTCCTGTTCCACTACGGGCGGTACCTGCTGATCAGCGCCTCGCGCTCCGGCGGGCTGCCCGCCACGCTCCAGGGCCTGTGGAACGCGTCGATGCGGCCGCCGTGGAGCGCGAACTACACGGTCAACATCAACACGCAGATGAACTACTGGCCGGCCGACGTCACCGACCTGCCGGAGTGCCTGCCCCCGCTGTTCGACCTGGTCGAGGCGCTGAGCGTCAGCGGTGCCGCGACTGCGACCAGGCTCTACGGCGCCGGCGGCTGGTGCGCCCACCACAACACCGACGCGTGGGCGTACACCTCGCCGGTCGGCCGGGGCGACGCCGATCCCGCCTGGGCGTTCTGGCCGATGGCGGGCGCCTGGCTGTGCCGGCACCTGGCCGACCACGTGGCGTACGGTGCCGACCCGTCGTTCGCCCGGGAGCGTGCGTGGCCGGTACTCAGGGGCGCCGCGCGGTTCGTGCTCGACTGGCTGACCGAACTGCCCGACGGCACGCTCGGCTTCGTTCCGTCGTCCTCGCCGGAGAACCGTTTCCGCACTCCGGACGGGCCGATGGCGATCGCCGTCAGCTCCGCGGTCGACAGCGAGCTCGCGCGTGACCTGCTCACCTCCATAACCGAGCTCGCGGCCGTGGCCGGGCAGGAGGCCGACCCGGTCGTGGCCGCCGCGCACGCCGCTCTCGGCCGGCTGCCCGGCGCAGTCACCGACGAGGACGGGACGGTGCGCGAGTGGCGCGATCCGCACGATCTGGTGGAGCCGCAGCACCGGCATCTGTCGCCCCTGTACCGGGTGTTTCCCGGGACGGGGGTGGGCCCGGAGGAGGCCGGGGCGGCCGCCCGGACGCTCGACGTGCGCGGCGACGACTCGACGGGGTGGTCGCTGGCGTGGAAGCTTGCCCTGCGCGCCCGGCTGCGGCACGCCGAACGGCTCCCGGCGCTGATCGACCTGGCGCTGCGGCCGGTCGGCCCGGACGCCGAGGGTCAGCACGGCGGGCTGTACCCGAACCGTCTGTCGGCCCATCCGCCGTTCCAGATCGACGGCAACCTCGGCTTCACGGCCGGCCTGGCGGAGTGCCTGGTGCAGAGCCACACGGGCGCCGTCGAACTGCTCCCGGCGCTGCCGTCCGACTGGCCGGCCGGGCGGGTGCGGGGGCTGGTCGCCCGGCCCGGGGTGGTCGTGGAGGTCGCGTGGGACGACGACCACCGCCTGGTCGAGGCACAGCTGCGGGCCCGGTCGCACCGCCCCGGGTCGGTGCGGGTGTCGGCGGGCGGCGAGGTGGTCGACGTCGACCTCTCCCGGGGCGCGTGGACCGTGACGCGCGCGGAGGGCGGGGGGCTGTCGGCGCGGCCCGCCGAGGCATGATCCCGCCGGTGGTACGTGACGTGTTCGCGCGGCCACTTTCACGAAGCGACAACTTGGCGGTAGCGTCATCCCGGGCACGACGCCGCCACCATGATCATGTGTCGGGCGTGGCCGTTCATCTCAAAGGGAGCTATGGCCAAGGTCGGAATCAGCGACGTCGCGGCGCGAGCCGGCGTCAGCGAGGCCACAGTCAGCCGTGTCATCAACCGGCGCGGGGTGGTCGCGATGGCGACGCGGCGCGTGGTCGAGGAGGCCATCCGCGAACTCGGCTATGAGCGGGGCGCGCAGAGTCAGCTGATCGTCGTGCTGAGCCCGGGGCTGGCCCAGCCGTTCTTCGGGCGCCTCTGCGAGCTGATCGAGGCGGCGCTGGCGTCCCAGGGATTCCGGGCCATAGTGGGGTCGACGACGGTCGGCGGGCTCCAGGAGATCGACTTCATCTCGTCGACCATGGACCTGGGCATTGCCGGCGCGGTCTTCGCTTCGGCGAGCAACACGCTCGTCGGCGCGGACCCGACCGTCTACCAACTGCTCCAGGAGCGCAAGATTCCGGTCGTCTCGGTGAACGGCGTGATCGAGGGTGTGCCGGCGCCGAGCTTCTCGACCAACGACGCGGTGGCGGCGGAGTTCGCGGTGGACCATCTATGGGCCCTGGGCCACCGGGACATCGGGATAATCGTCGGACCAGTGGGGAACCGGCCGAGCGACCGGCGGCTGGCCGGGTTTATCGAGTCGATGACCTCCCGCGGCGCGACGGACCCGCAACGGCTGGTCGTACACCAGGTCTACAGTGTCGAAGGCGGCATGTCGGCCGCGGAGACCCTGCTGGACCGAGGGGTGACCGCCATCGTGGCGGCGAGCGACTACATGGCACTCGGCGCGATCAGGGCCGCCCGCCGCCGCGGGCTCAATGTGCCCGGCGACCTGTCGGTGGTGGGCTACGACGACTCGCAGATCATGGAATTCGTCGAGCCCCCGCTGACGACGGTGCGGCAGCCGATCGAGCGGATCGCGCAGTCGGTGGCGACGGCGATGGTGCACCTGGTCAACCGGGCACAGGTACCGTCGGGCGAGCTTTTGTTCGACCCGGAGTTGATCGTGCGCGCCTCGACAGCGGCTCTGCGCGCCTGACCCGTTCGTCGCACCGGCCGTTCGTCGCACCTGGCACGGGCCCGTCCCGCGCCACCGCCGGCGCGTCGGCACGTCCGGCCGGGAGCGGTCAGGACTGTCGGGCGACTGCAGGACTGCCGGGCGATTGACTGATCCCTGACCAGTTCCATCACCCTTCGGCCATCCCGCAACGGCCCCGCGTGGGCTCATCGCCGCCACAGAGGCGTCCCATAGCGGCCGTTATGTCCCCTATGCCGGTCGGCGCTGCCGGGCTCCGTGCCGACCGACCGATTGTATACCCTCCCACCTGCGCAAATAGGCTCGACGCGACTCCAAACAGGAATGCCATGCAGGTCTATTGACGCAAAAATGACGTGCATGCAACACTGCCTTTCATGAAGAAGGAGTCAGAAACCCGGCAGGCTGCGCCCGTTAGCGGCCATGGTGTATTCGCTGCAGCCCCGATCCAGGCGCGGTCGAGCATGACGGATCTTGTCGACTCTTTCACTTGGGCGTCACAGCGGTCGCGGGAGTGGGTCCAGACCGGGCGCGGAAACGTTCTGCCGAGCTACTGGGCGGGCCTCACCGACCGGCCGATGTTCTATTCGCGCGACCTGTGCCATCAGTTGCTCGGCGCCCACCTACTGGGCCTCGACACCGAGAACCTGACGATGCTGCGTCACTTCGCCGCCTCGGCGAACGAGCGCCGCGGCTGGTATCCGCTGTGGGCGTTCATGTTCGACGGCACGCCGGCCGCGCTGGACTACCACTCCGACGACGACTTCGTGCGTGAGGTCCCCGCGCCGTTCGAGTTGGTGGAGAAGACCGTCGAGCAATACCGCTGGACGCGCGACGAGCGGTACCTGAGCTCTCCCGGGATCGCCGGATTCATCCGCAGCACCATGACGCTGTTCGTCGAGTCCCACAATCCGCTGGGCACCGGGGTCGCCGGTGAGGGCGGCAGCGGCCGGATCTTCGAGGGCACCGCCACGTACAACGAGGTGGAACGCCCCCCGTATCTGCGGGTAGCGGCCGACGGAATCGCCAGTCAGTGGGCGGCGCATTCCGCGCTCGCCGAATACGCCGGTGCGGTCCTGGGCGAGGAGTTCTCCGTCTGGAACGCCGGGCGGGCGACGTCCCTCGAGGCCGAGTTCGCCGGCAACTGGTGGCTGGCGGACCACGGCCACTACACCTCCGGATTCACCACGGAGGGGCCGGTCACCGGATTCGGCCTCGAAAGCACGTGGTTCCCAGCGGTCAAGGGCATCATGCACGGCGACGAGCACGGCGCCGGCCACCTTGATTTTCTGAGCGCCGGTCTGCGCACGACACCCCCTGGCAACATCGAGGCCTTCACCTACCTGCCCGAGGCGTTCCTGCGGTACGGACGCGACGACGAGGCCCTGCACTGGATCCGCTTCCTGGCAGAATCACGGGCCGACTATCCGGAAGTACCGTTCACGCACGTCGCACACATCGCGACGGGCCTGACCGGAATCGAACCCGGAGCGCGGGCGGGAGAAATACACAGTCGTTCCCACATCCCCGCGGACGAGTGGCTGGAGGTTGACGGAATCACCGTCGGCGATTCGGTCATCGGAATTCGTCACGAAGGACGCGAGGCCAGTGAGTTGTGGGTGACCGCGGGCCCGGGTGTCACATGGAGCACCACCTGGCACGACGGGCTCGTGTCCCAGACCCAAGTGCCCTCCGGCGGACGCGTTCGCGTCACCGCCGGCGACACGTCCGCCGTGTCGCCCAAGAAGGATTGAACCCTCGAAGAAAGAAGCAAGGAGCCCCCCGTGTTGAGAAAAACACTGGCAGCCGCCATAGCCGCCGGTTCGCTCGTCTCTCTCGCCGCATGCAGCAGTGGGAACGGGGAGACCGGCAGCAATTCGTCGGCCATCTCGTTCGCCTTCTGGGGCGACAACGCCGAGGCCGCAACGATCAAGAGCATGATCTCCGCCTTCGAGAAGGCCAACCCTTCGATCCAGGTGCAGCCGAACTGGATCCAGAGCGACTACGAGCAGAAGTTGCAGACGTCGATCGCGGGCGGCGCCGCCCCGACCGTCGCCGTGATCTCCAACACCGCGCTCCCGACCTTCGCAAGCGCCTTCAAGCCGGTCACCGTCGACACGAGCGTCTACTACTCGCCCGCAGTCGCCAAGGCCGGCGATGTCGGCGGCACCAACTACGCCGTCCCGTTTGTGGCCAAGAGCAAGGTCATGGCCATCGACAGGACGAGCTTCCAGAAGGCGGGCCTGCCGGTGCCGTCCGGCTCGAAGCCGATGAGCACGCAGGACTTCGTCACCGACGCCGGGAAGATGACCAGCGGTACCGGTTCCGGGAAGATCTACGGGTCGGCGCCCCTGTGGTACGACGGGTGGCTCATGGCCGACGGCGGCTCGTACTACAGCGCCGACGGCAAGCAGTGCACGATGGGCAACGCGGCCGGCGTGCGCGCTGCGGAGACCGTGGTGAACTCGGTCGCGTCGAACGGATTCGCCCCGACGTCCATCGCCATCCAGGGCCAGGACATGATGCAGTGGCTGTCCCAGGGCAAGGTGGGTGCGCTGCCGGACTTCGGTCCGTGGAACATCTCCAAGATCGCCGCGCTGGACACCTCCCGGTTCACCATCGTGCCGATGCCTGGTCTGGGCGAGCCGATGGAGGTCGACAGCCTCGGCATCTCCAAGAGCGCCAACGCCGCCCAGACCACCGCCGCGCAGAAGTTCACCACGTTCATGAGCTCGAATCCGGCCGCCCAGAACCTCATGGCCTCGAAGACCTCGGCGCTCGGCGTGCCGGTGGTCAAGAGCTCCCTCGGCGCCTTCAAGTCCGTCGCCCCGAAGGTGAACCTCCAGGCGTTCGTCGATGCGGTGACCAACGCCGTGACAGTCCCGTACGTCAAGAACAAGGTGCAGATCGAGAGCACCTTCTCGACTGCCCTGGACTCCCGGACCGCCATCGGCACCGGCCACGAGGACCCCGCCAAGGTCCTGCCCCAGCTCCAGGCGAAGTGCCAGTCGATGCTGGACGCGGCCAAGTAGCGATTCCGCACATCATGAGCGGCGCAGAGAAAGAGCACTCGTAATGTCAGACATGGTGCACGGTCTGGAGAATTTCCTGGCCTGGTTCCACCTGGACCAAGGTCTCAGGCCGATCGTCTCCTTCATCATCATGCTGGCGTTCGTCTACGTGATCATCTGCGCCGCTCTGTGGACTGCGGTCCGCAGACGCTGGATCAACCGGAACACCGCGGCATTCTGGCTCTTTGTCTCCCCCTGGATCATCGGGTTCCTCCTGTTCACCGGGGGACCCATGGTCTATTCACTCGTCCTGTCGTTCATGCGCTGGAACCTCATCGACCCGGCGAAGTTCACCGGCCTGTCGAACTACAAACAGGCGCTCAACGATCCGGCCGTGGGCCAGGCCATCAAGGTCACGCTGGTCTACGCGGTCGTCAGCGTTCCGCTCCAGACCGTGCTGTCGCTCGTCGTCGCGCTCCTGATGAACGTGAAAGTCCGCGGCATCCACGTCTTCCGCACGATCTGGTATCTGCCCTCCCTGGTCTCCGGCGTCGCGCAGACGGTGTTGTTCATCTGGGTCTTCAACCCCGATTACGGCCTCGTCAACGGATTCCTGCACCTGTTCGGCATCGAGGGCCCGAAGTGGCTTTTCGACCCCGGCTGGGCGCTGCCGGCCGTCATCATCATGAGCCTGTGGACCGTCGGCGGGAACATGATCATCTATCTCGCCGGTCTCCAGGACATTCCGGCCGATCTGTACGAGGCCGCGGAGATCGACGGCGCCGGCCGGCTGCGCACACTCTGGAACATCACCATCCCGCAGATCAGCCCCGTCATCTTCTTCAACGTGGTCACGGGAATCATCTACGCGATGCAGACCTTCACGCAGGGATTTGTCGTCACCCAGAACGGCGGCGGCCCCTCGAACTCCCTGCTGTTCTATGTCCTGTACCTCTACCAGAACGCTTTCTCGTTCTTCCAGATGGGCTACGCGTCAGCCCTCGCCTGGATTCTCTTCCTCATGATCATGCTACTGACCGCGCTCGTCTTCAGAGGAAGCGGATTCTGGGTGTACTACGAGTCGCAGCGCCCCAAGGAAAGGAGGCGGCGTTTCCGTGTCAAGTGACACCATGACCGGGGCCCCGGCGAACGGGAGCACCCGCAACGAGGAGGAACGCCCGGGGCGGAAGGACGGAACCGCGGCGTCGCGGTACGTCTCCGTCGCCGTTCTGACCGTGGGATCGGTCCTGTTCGCCTACCCCTTCATCTGGATGATCGCGACCGCGTTGCGGACGCAACAGGGGGTCGCCTCCGCCGGCCCGTCGCTCTGGCCCGTGCAGTGGCAGTGGTCGAACTTCTCCTCCGGCCTCAATTCCTTTCCGTTCTGGCACTATTTCGAGAACTCGCTCATCAGCACGCTGATCCCGGTCGTCGCGGTGGTGTACTCGTCGTCCCTGATCGGATTCGCGTTCGCCCGGATCCGGGCGCGCGGAGCCGGTGTGCTGTTCGGCGTCGTCCTCGCCACGCTCCTGCTGCCGCAGGAGGTCACGATCGTCCCGCAGTTCATCCTGTTCAAGAACCTGGACATGATGAACACGCTCTACCCGATCATCGTGCCCACGTTCTTCGGGTCGGCCTTCTTCATCTTCCTCTACCGGCAGTTCTACCTGCGGCTGCCGGAATCGCTGACCGACGCCGCCGTCATCGACGGCGCGGGCTGGTTCCGCATCTGGTTCTCGATCTATCTGCCTCTGTCACGCCCGATCATCATCGCGACCGCGGTCATGCAGTTCATGTCCTACTGGAACAACTTCTTCCAAGCTGCCATCTACATCCAGACGGACCGCTGGAAGACCCTTCCCCTGGCGCTCGCCGGATTCCAGTCGGTGAACGGCACCGACACGCCATTGCTGATGGCCACGACGCTCGTGGTGACTCTGCCGTGCGTCGTGATCTTCTTCTTCGCCCAGCGCCACATCATCGGCGGCATATCGTTCACGGGGAGCAAATGACCGACACCCGATCACCGGCCCCCCTGTCCTTCTGGGTGCCGGGGAACACCAATGCCCGCCCGGAGGAACCCGTCGCTCTGGGCGAGTCCGCGGCGGCGAGAGGACTTCGCCTTCAGGCCACCGACGCGGTCACCGCAACCGTCCGCGAACCGGACGACGGCGTGTGCGAGGTGAGCTTCCGCGCCCACCAGGGGCCGCTCAGCCTCACAGTGGTCCTGCCGGCCGTGGACGCGGTCGCCTGGTGGCGTCCCGGCAGCACCGTCCCGCACGCGACCATCCCGCCGTTGTGGGCGGAGCCGGTCGACACGACCGCGCTGGCCGACATCCCGATCGGGGCGCTCCTGCTGCGCCGGGACCGCACCGGGCTCGTCTACGCCCTCGACGCCGGCGCCTGCCGCACGTCGGTGCGGGCCGGGCTGGTCGAGGAGACCGCCGAGTTCGTCGTCATGGTGACCGTGCACGACCCGGCCCCGCATGACGAGATCAGACTGCTGCTCGACGTCTCCGGCCGGCCGTTCGCACGGGCGGTCCCGGAAACAGGGCGCTGGCTCCAGCGCGGCCGTGGAGTGCGCACGGTTCCGGGCGCGCAGGACGCGGTGCTGTGCACCTGGTACTTCGCACACCAGGAGGTCACCGCTGCCGCGGTGCTGGACCAGGCCGACCGGGCCGTCGCGCTCGGCTTCGGCACGGTCATCGTGGACGACGGCTGGCAGACCATGTCCCGCGCGCGCGGCTACGGGTCCTGCGGCGACTGGGAGGCGGCCCCGGAGAAGTTCCCCGACCCGGCCGGCATGGTGGCGGCGCTGCGCTCGCGCGGGCTGCGCACGATGTGGTGGGTCGGCACGCCGTTCGCCGGGTACGACTCCCGGGCACGCTCGCTCGGTCTGGCGACGATGTACGGCGAGCCGGAGCTCGAAGCGGACGTGCTCGATCCCCGGGACCCGGCCACCCGCCGCTACCTCGTCGAACGGATCCAGGACCTCGTCCTGCGCACCGGAGCGGACGGCCTCAAGCTCGACTTCCTCGAACGATTCGCCAAGGCCGACCCGGACGATCCCCCGTCGCAGTCGCCGGTCGCGGCGACCGCGCGACTGCTTCAGGAGATCGTCGCCGGGATCGAGGCGGCCGGCACCGCGCCGCTGATCGAGTTCCGCGAACCGTACGTCCACCCGGAGATCGGCCGGTTCGCCACGATGCTGCGGGTGGGCGACTGCCCGCTCAGCGCGACCCAGAACCGGGTCGGCATCCTCGATCTGCGCATGGCACGGCCCGGCACGCCGATCCACGGCGACCCCATCATGTGGGCCGAGGACGACGCCGCCGAGCGCGTCGCGCACCATCTGATCAATGCGCTGCCCGGCGTTCCGCAAGTGTCCATGGACCTCATGCGCCTCGGTCGCGCGCAGTCCGAGGCGCTGGAGTTCTGGCTCGGCGTCTGGTCCGAGCACCGCGACACGCTCCTGCACGGTGAACTGGTGCCCGAGCGGCCTGACCTGCTGTACCCGCTGGTGACCGCCCGCGACGCGGGACTCCACTTCGTCTGCCGCTACGCGCCGCACGCGGTGCGCCTTCCGGCGGCGTGGAGCGAACTGTTGATCGCGAATGCGGACGACAGCGCGCCGATCGTGGTCAGCGACGGGGCCCCGGTCGCCGTGCGCGTCGAGATCCGGGACGCCCGCGGCCGCGTCACCCACCAGGCCGACGCCGAACTCGGCGGCGGCGCCTCCATCCTGCCGGTCCCCTCGGGAGGACTGGCCCGGATCAGCCGGACCGGTCCGTCGGCCTGAACCCACGCCGCCCGGCCGATCGTTGCCCGCCGCCGCGCCCACCCACTTCCTCCGGTGGGCGCGGCGGCGGCATGCCGGTCGACGAAGGCCGGCGCAGCCTCCGCCTGTTCTCCGCGTTCCTAAGAGGCCGCGCGGATAGGTGGGGCGGCGGGCGACGCCCCGGCCACGGTCCACGCCGCTGGCGCCCGATCGCCCGATCCCCTCACTCCTCCCCTCCAGTACCGGCGAAAGGCCGCAGCGGAGAGCAGGCGTTCCAAGCGCGGCCTTCCGCTATGGCAGCAGCCTGAGCCTCGAAGACGCCGTCAGCTACGCCCTTCGACTTCTGCGGCGCCTGCCGCGCCCCTCACACTTCGGGGGGCTGCGGTCCCAGGACCGGGTTGGAGAGCGTGCCCACGCCCTCGATCCGGATCTCCACCCGGTCCCCGGGGACCAGCGGTCCGACGCCCGCGGGGCTGCCTGTGAGCAGCACGTCACCCGGTTGCAGGGTGATCCAGCGGGTGACGAAAGCCAGCAGTTCCCCCACGCCGAAGACCATTTCCGAGGTGGAGCCGTCCTGGACCGTCCGGCCGTTGACCAGGGTGCTCAGCCGCAGTGATGCCGGGTCAGCGATCTCGGTCTCGATCCACGGTCCGAGCGGGCAGAAGGTGTCCGCGCTTTTGGCCCTGGCCCACTGTCCGTCCGCGCGCCAGTCGTCCGCGGTGACGTCGTTGGCGCAGGTGTAGCCGAGCACGTAGTCGGCGAACGACGCCGCGGTGACCTCGCGGGCGGTGCGGCCGATCACGACGGCCAGTTCCCCCTCGTACTCCAGCCGCCGCAGCCCCGCAGGGCGGATCACCGCCGCGCCCGGCCCCACCACGGCGTTGGGCGCCTTGAGGAACAACGCCGGCTGAGTGGGCCACGGCCGCTGTTTCTCGGCTATCTGGCCTGCGTAGTTGCTCCCCGCGCACACGATCACTCGTGGGTCGCACGGCGCGAGCAACTCGACCTCGTCCAGGGCCGCGACCCTCGGGCCGGGCCTCGTACGGCCCAGCGGGCCGTCCCCCATGTCATGGACGTACTCGCCCACCAGCGCACCGGCCCCGGTGTGCTCTCCCTTGCGATACCTGACCAACCGCACTGATCATCTCTCCTGTCCGGGCCCTTCGGGGCCCTTGAAGCGTGAACGCCGCGGTACC
The DNA here is from genome assembly GCF_005047355.1 of Actinacidiphila oryziradicis. Classification (GTDB taxonomy): domain Bacteria; phylum Actinomycetota; class Actinomycetes; order Streptomycetales; family Streptomycetaceae; genus Actinacidiphila; species Actinacidiphila oryziradicis. The sequence continues at coordinate 90,899 of NZ_SUMC01000010.1, read as the reverse complement.
AGGCCGTCGGGAGCCGACGGCCTGGTACCGCGGGATGTGAACCGTCAGGCGGATCTGACTGCGGGCGCTCCCTCCGTCCCGGCCGTTCCGGGACCGGCTGGCGGGGCGCTCGTGGCCTCGCGCAACCTCTTTCGCAGCGTGAGGACGAGCAGCGCGGCCACAGCGAAGACCAGGCCGAAGAAGACCTGAGTGAGTGCGTATCCACCGCCGCTGATGTCGCTGAGCCATCCGCCGATGTATGGCCCGAAGAAGCCACCGAGGTTGCCGACCCCGTTGATGATGCCGATGCCGGCGCCCGCGGCGGCCACCGGCGTGAGCTTGGTGACTGTCGCCCAGAAGGGTCCATACCAGGCAATCGATGCCGCCGTGCCTACAATCATCGCCCCCAGAACGAGCCATTTCTGTTGAGCCGAGATCAGACCCGCACCGGCGAGAACCACGGCTCCGACACCGAGGACGGCGCACATATGGGTGATGTGCTTGCCGTGACGGTCCGCCGACCGACCGACCAGAATGATCGCGAGGCCGGCGGCAATCTGCGGCAGCATTGCCACAAGACCGACCTTCATATCGGTGTGGAAGGCCGTCTTGAGCACGCTCGGCAACCACATGGAGAGTCCGAGCAGGCCGAGCTGGGTCAACGTGTAGATGAGAGCGAACAGCCACACGATCGGGCTGGTGAACGCAGCCTTGAAACCTCCACGGTTTTTGAGCGGCTCGCCTTCCTCGGTGCGAGATTTCTCGATGTGGTTACGCTCGTTGTCCGACAGCCACTCCGCTTTCGCCGGCGTGTCGCGGATGATGTACAGCCACGCGGCGAGCCCGAAGATGAGTGGGCCGCCGCCCATGATGATGAACATCCAGCGCCAGTCCGCATAGGTCAGGATCAAACCTGCGGACGGCGCGGCGATGATTGCCGCGATCGGTGTGTACAGCTTGAAGATCGAATATGCCCGGCTGCGTTCGGCGAACGGGAACCAGGACCGGATGGTGGACATCAGCGCGGGCTGCACGCCACCCTCGGCGACCCCGAGCAGGAAACGGGCGAGCACGAGTTCGGTGAGGTTGTGGGTAAACCCTGAGGCGACCGCGGCCGCACTCCACAGCACTATCAGAATCGCGACCCACCGCTTTGCGCTCCACCGCTCGGCCATGTAGCCGCCGGGGACCTGAAGCAGTAGATAGCCCCAGAAGAACATGCCGGTCGCGAAGCCCGCTTGAGCCCCGGAGAGATGCATGTCCTTCTGGAGGTGAGGCAAGGCGAAACTGATGTTCGAGCGGTCGATGTAGCAGATCACGTAGATGATGACGATGACCGGAAGGATTCTGGTCCATCGCTTCATTTCGGACCGGCGCCGGACAATGGATTTCTGCGTGGCCAACGACCTACCTCCTTGTAGGTTGTTTTCGCACGGTGGCTGCTCGGCTCTGCGCCGAGCGCCGATTGAAGGCGTCTCCGATGGAATGAGACTCCCATACAGCGGGCAATCGTTCTTTCCGGATATTCCGCTGAATGGTCTTCCGGTGGGATCGAATACCGCATTCGGAAAGATATTTAGCCTGTAGTGCGAAGTCAATACTCCGGTCACGAGCGGCCGGAATATTTTCAGCGTGCCGCCGCAGCCGGGCAGACGATGGAATAGCAAGCGGGCGTGCCGGCCCGGCGAGGATGCTGGTCACCGTGCGCACCTTCGTTGACGTGGCGGAATCAAGCCGGGACGTTCGGGCTAATCAGGCGAATCGAGCGCGGAGCGAATGAGTTCTACCGGGTGACTGGCACGGCGTCTGCCGCCATGGGCAATTTGCTGTCGGCAGGACACTCCGGTGGCCACCAGGACCGTGTCTTCAGAGGCCGCTTTGACGGCTGGGAAGAGGCGGTCATTTCCTACTGTCATCGACACGTCGTAGTGTTCGGATTCAAATCCGAAGGATCCGGCCATGCCGCAACATCCGGCGTCGAGTTCGTCAACCTGGACCCCGGGGATCCGCTTGAGCAGTGCAATGGTCGCGGCAGTGCCCACCTCCGCCTTCTGGTGGCAGTGGCCGTGATAAAGCAGCCTCCGCCCGGCGAGCCAGGAATCCGCGCGCAGCCGCAGCCGGCCGTCGTCAATGGCCTCGCCCAGCAACTCCTCCACCTGCCGTACCCGGCCCGCGACGTCCTTGACCGCCACGTCGTCGGGCAGCAGTGCCAGGTGCTCGTCCCGCAGGGTCATCAGGCAGGACGGTTCGCAGCCCACGATCGGTGAGCCGGGTTCCCCCGTCGCGCTCAGCGAATGGGCGAGCTTGCGCGCCTTGTCCTTGGCGTCGTCGACGAGCCCCTTGGACAGGCTGGACCTGCCGCAGCAGCCGCCGCCCTCCAGTTGGACCTGCCACCCGGCCCGTTCCAGCAATTCGATGGCCGCACGGCCGATATCGGGCTCGGTGAACGTGGTGAATGAGTCGGCGAGGAAGGTGACCGTTCCCTGGGTGACGGGTGGCGCCGGACTCGTACGCCGGCGGAACCAGCGCAGCAGGTTGAGCCGCGCGAACTTCGGCAGCGGCCTCGCCGGCGTGATGCCGACCAGCCGGTCCATCAGCCGGCGCACCCGACGGCTCCGTCCGGGCAGGTTGGACAGCGGTGCTGTCGCCGAGCCCAACCGGTTCAGCAACCGGATCGCGCCGAAGATCCGGGACCGCAGGGGAGTCCCGTGCAGGTCGTGATAGTGCGACAGCGTCTCGCTCTTGAGCGCGGCCATGTCCACGCCGAGCGGACACTCACTCTTGCATGCCTTGCAACCGAGGCACAGATCCAGGATCTCGTGCAGCCGCTCGTCGCCGAGGGCCTCCCGTGGGTCGGGCTGGGACAGCGCCTTGACCAGGGCGTTGGCGCGTCCGCGGGTGGAGTGCTCTTCCTGGCGGGTGGCCATGTACGACGGGCACATGGCGCCGGTGGTGCTTTTGCGGCACAACCCGATGTTCATGCAGCGGTCCGCGGCGTCGCGCATGCCGCCGACCACCTCGAAGTCCAGCCGCGTCCGGAACGGCGTTGCCGGTGGCAGCGCCGGGTCACGCAGGTTGTCCGTCATCGACGGGGCGTCCACGATCTTGCCCGGGTTCATCCGGTCGTCCGGGTCGAAGACATGCTTGACCTGGCGCATGGCCTCGTAGAGCTTGTCGCCGAAGATCTCCCGGTTGAACTCGCTTCTGGCCAGCCCGTCGCCGTGCTCGCTGGAGTTGACGCCGCCGTACTCCCTGACCAGATCCTTGACCTCCTCCGCTACGGCGCGCATCTTCCGCACCTCCGCCGGATCGGTGAGGTCGACGAAGGGGCGGATGTGCAGGCAGCCGACCGAGCAGTGGCCGTAGAAGCCGGCCGTCATGTCGTGGCGGTCCAGCACCGCCTTGAAGCGCTGGGTGTAGTCGGCGAGGTGCACGGGGTCGACCGCGGTGTCCTCCACGAACGCCAGGGGACGGCGCGTGCCGACACTGGCGGCCATCAACAGGCCCAGGCTTGACTTGCGGACCTTGAGCAGGGCCGACTGCTGGTCGGCCGTGACGGCCTGCAGCGTGTGGTAACCGTGGCCGTGGCGTTGCCATAGTGCGGTCACCCGCTGGAGCTGGCCGAGGAGTTGCTGCTCGTCGTCCCCAGTGAAGGTTACGAAGAGCAGTGCCTCGGGGTCGCCTTCGAGGATGGTGCCCAGCGACGCGTACTCGATTTTCTGCCGGGACAGATCAAGGATCGTCCGGTCCATCAGCTCGACGGCCGCCGGATCGCAGGACAGCGCGTCCTCGGTGGCCGCGATGGCGGCGGGCGTCGAGGTGAAGTGCCCGACGGCGATCACCGTCCGGCGTGGCTTGGGCACGAGGTCGACGACGGCCTCGGTGACGACCACGAGCGTGCCCTCGGAGCCGACGACGAACTTCGCCAGGTCGAACGGGCCGTCCCCGAGGAGCCGGTCAAGCCGGTAGCCGCCGGCCCGGCGCCAGAACTTGGGAAATCCCTCAGCGATGGCGGAGGAGTTCGCGCGCACGATCTCCGGCAGCTGTCGGTAGATGCCGCCCTCAAGGGTGGCCGCCTGTGCCCGGCGTGCCCGCTCGGTCTCGTCCACCGGGGCCAGGTGGGCGAAGCCGGCGTCGGAGAGCACCACATCGAGCTCACGCACGTGATCGATGGTCATGCCGTAGCGGACCGATCCGCTGCCGGCCGAGTTGTTTCCGATCATCCCGCCGATCGTGGCGCGGTTGCTGGTCGAGGTGTCCGGGCCGAACATCAGTCCATGCTGTGCGGCCGCCTGATTGAGCTGGTCCTGCACCACACCCGCCTGGACGCGGGCGGTGCGGTTCTCGGCGTCGATCTCCAGGATGCGGTTCATGTGCCGGGACAGGTCCAGCACCAGGCCCGGTCCGATGGTCTGGCCGGCGAGGCTGGTGCCGGCGCCCCGGGGCACCAGCGGCACGCCGGACTCTGCGGCCGCCGTCACCGCGGCCGCCACGTCCCCGGCATGGCGCGGGAACGCCACGCCCACCGGAGTTATCGAGTACATGCTCGCATCCCGCGCGAACAAGTGCCGGGTGTAGTCGTCGAAGGCGACCTCGCCTTGGAGTTCCTGGCGGAGCCTGCGGGCCAGATCCTGACTGGCAACGTTCTCGCTGGTAGGCACGGAGTTGCTGAGCGTGGTCACTGTTCGCTTTCTCCTTCCGATCGTCGCTCCGGGCGATTCACTCGGTGCGCAACAGTTCCAGTGCGGCACCCAGGCCGCCCGGGTCGATCGCCACCCCGGCCAGTTCGAGCCCCATCTGCACGCCGGCGAGGGTTCCGGCCAGGGTCAGGTCGTTGAAGTGACCGAGGTGGCCGATCCGGAAGACCCGCCCCGCGAGTTTGCTGAGGCCGGTACCGAGCGACATGTCGAAGCGGTCCAGGATGATCTGGCGGACCTTGTCCGCGTCGTATTCCTCGCCCAGCAGTACAGCGGTCAGGACACTGGAGTACTCCCGCTCGTCGGCGCACAGCACCTCCAGGCCCCAGCCCCGGACGGCGGCGCGGGTGGCCTGGGCATGGCGGTCATGCCGTGCGAACACGTTGGGCAGGCCCTCCTCTTCGAGCATGAGCAGGGCCTCCCGCAGTCCGTAGAGCATGTTGGTGGCCGGGGTATAGGGGTAGTAGCCGCGCTCGTTGGCCTGAAGGATGGGTGTCCAGTCCCAGTAGGACCGCGGTAGCCGCGCCCGCCCGGCGGCGGCCAGTGCCTTCTCGCTGACTGCGTTGAAGCCGAGGCCGGGAGGCAGCATCAGGCCTTTCTGCGAGCAACTGACGGTGACGTCGACGCCCCACTCCTGGTGCCGGTAGTCGATCGATCCCAGGGAGGAGATCGTGTCGACCAGGAGCAGGGCGGGATGGCCCGCCTCGTCGATGGCCGCACGGATCTGCGGCACACGGCTGGTGACACCGGTGGAGGTCTCGTTGTGGACGACCATCACCGCGGCGATGGAGTGGTTCCTGTCCTCGGCCAGCCGTTCGGCGACAATGTGCGGGTCCACGCCGCGCCGCCAGTCTCCGGGAACGAATTCGACTTCCAGCCCGAGGCCCTCGGCCATCCCGCGCCACAGAGTGGCAAAATGACCGGTTTCGAACGCCAGCACACGGTCGCCGGGGCTCAGAGTGTTGACCAGGGCCGATTCCCATGCCCCGGTCCCGGAGGAGGGAAAGATGATGACGGGACCGCTGGTGCCGAACACCGGCTTGACTCGTTCCAGGACGTCCAGTCCCAGCTCCGCGAAGTCCGGTCCGCGGTGGTCGATGGTGGGTTGCGCGATGGCCCGCAGCACTCGGTCGGGGACGCTGCTGGGTCCGGGGATCTGAAGGAAATGCCGTCCACTGCGAGTGGTCACTGATACTCGTCCTATCTTCCGTGCCGTTTCACGGCACACTGTGCCGTGAAGAGGTACGGTGATGCTAGAATCAGCCAACCGAGGAGTCAATGGATGCGCAATGTCCTGAACACCCTGCAGGTGCTGGAGGAGGTCGCGACGCGACAGCCGATCGGCGTCGGCGAACTGGCACGAGTGCTGGAGATGCCCAAGAGTTCCGTGCAGCGCTCGCTGCAGACCCTCAATGAGGCGGGGTGGATCCGCCCCGCGAGAGGCGAGATCACCCGGTGGGTGGTGACCACCAAGGCGCTTGACGTGGGCCGGCATGCCAGTGGGGATCTCGGCCTGCGCGACGCGGCCGTACCTCTCATGGAGGAGCTGCGCCGGCGTACCGACGAGACGATTCACCTGACGGTTCCCGAGGGGGACAAGATGGTGCTGATCGAGCGGCTGGAGACGGCCAAGGCGGTACGGACCAGCATGGCCCTCGGCCATGCCCTTCCGCTTCACGCCTCCGCCAACGGCAAGGCGGTACTCGCGAACAGCTCTCCCGAGGTGGTCGAGCGCCTGCTTGCCGAGGGACTGCCGCGCTACACCGACACGACGATCACCGATCCTCACCGGCTGCTCGCCGAGCTGGACGCGGTACGCGCACAGGGTTACGCCACCAACAGCGGAGAGTGGCGCTCCGACGTCGGCTCGGTCGCGGCGGCCATCATGGGCGGCGTCGAGGAACCCGTCGCGAGCCTCAGTGTCAACATACCGATGAGCCGCGTGACCGATGAATCCCAATCCATTTTCGGCGCCCTGGTGAGTGAGGCGGCGAAAACCCTCACGGCCCGGCTCGGGTATGTTCCCGACCCCGGCCCGCAGGCACCGGAGTAGAGGAGCCGAGGCCCGTGCCGAACCTGTTCGGATGCCGTATGTAATCACTCAGTCCTTCGCTGCTGCCAGGGGAGTAAACGCAGATGAACGCTGCCGTCGATCGTACGTCCGAGCCCGCCGCCCCGCTTTCCGGCATCCGTGTGCTGGAGATCGGTGCGTTTATGGCGGCGCCCTTTGGCACCATGCAGCTTGCCGACCTCGGGGCCGATGTGATCAAGGTGGAGAATCCGGACGGCGGAGATCCGGTCCGCTTGATAGGCCCATACGTTGCCGGACAGAGTTCCCCGTTCGCCCGCCTCAACCGCAATAAGCGCTCGATCGCGCTGGATATCAAGGCAGAGCGGGGAAAGCGGGTTCTGCGGCAGCTACTGGCCACTGTCGACGTCCTCGTCGAGAACCTGCGGCCAGGGGCTCTCTCGCGGCTGGGTTACGACTACGAGACGGTCCGCGAGATCAATCCGCGGATTATCTACGTGTCCGCGTCCGGTTGGGGTCAAGACGGTCCGCTGGCCACACTCCCGGGGCTGGACATCATGGCGCAGGCTCGCTCGGGGCTGATGAGTATCACGGGCAGCCCGCAAGGTGATCCGGTCAAGGTCGGCGTGCCGATCTGCGACCTCGTGAGCGGGTTGTACGTGGCCATGGCGGTGCTCGGCGCGCTGCGAGCCCGCGACTCGGCCGGGACCGGCCAGTACGTCGACGTCTCACTGTTCGAATCGGGTGTTTCGTTCGCGATCTGGGAGGCCGGCCGCTACTTCGCCACCGGCGAGGTCGCGAAGCCGCTCGGGTCGGCGCACCAGTCGACCGCTCCGTACCAGGCGATCCGCACTGCCGACGGCTGGGTGACGCTGGGCGCGGTCACGCCCACGACGTGGGCCGGCCTGTGTCAGGCGTTTGATCTCACCGAACTGTTGGACGACCCGCGTTACCAGGACGCCCACGAACGGCACGGTCACCGCGGAACATTGATCCCCGCCATCGAGGCGGTGACGTCACAGCGGAAGACCGACGACGTGATCGCCGCGCTCGAATCCGCCGGTGTTCCGTGCGCGCCCATCGCCAACACCGCGCAGGTCTTCAACGATCGACACCTGAACCAGCGCGGGTTCTTCTGGGATGCCCCGCACCCGGTCATGGGCGAGGTACGCCAGATCGGGTCGCCGATGCGGTTCTCGGCGACGCCCGCGGTACGTGGCGCCGCGGGGCCGCTGCTCGGCGCGGACACCGAAGCTGTGCTCGCCGAGTGCGGCTTCGCCCCGGCCACCATCGACGAGCTGATCGGTGCGGGCGTTGTCGCCGTCCCGCCCGGTTCCGGCTCAGCCGAGGCCGGGACGGACACGACCGCCGGCGATACGCCCGCCTGACCCCGGCCCCGGCACTGACCTTGACCCTGACCCTGACCCCGACACTGGTGGAGAAGTGACACATGTCAGATGACCTGCTCGTCTCTCGTGACGGCTCCGTGCTGCGGGTGACCTTCAACCGGCCCGAGCAACGCAACGCCCTGACCTGGCAGATGTACGCAGACCTCGTCGGGGCGTGCGAGCTCGCCGACACCGATGCGGATATACGGGTGATGGTGCTCCGCGGCGCCGGCGACGCCGCTTTTGTCGCCGGCACCGACATCAGCCAGTTCTCCGAGTTCCGCACCGGCGAGGACGGAATCGCTTACGAGCGGAAGATCAGCAGCGTCGTGGACCGGCTGGCGAGCGTCCGTGTGCCCACCGTGGCGGCGATTTCCGGCTTCTGTGTCGGAGGAGGACTGGCGCTCGCGGCCGTGTGCGACATACGCGTCGCGACGCCATCCGCGCGCTTCGGTGTCCCCATCGCCCGCACGCTCGGCAACTGCCTGGCCATGAGCACGTACTCGCTGCTTGTCGGCCATCTGGGCCAGGCACGTACCCTGGATATGCTGCTACGGGCGCGGTTGTTCACCGGCGAGGAAATGCACGCCGTCGGTTTCGTGGCCGAGCTGTGCGGCGAGGCCGAGCTGGACGCTTGCACAAGCAGCGTCGTCGACCGGTTGTCAGCCCACGCACCGCTGACCATGTGGGCGGCCAAGGAATCGGTGCGGCGGCTCCGGCAGGCCAACACACCCAACGGCGATGACATCGTGCGCACTGTTTATGGCAGCGAGGACTTCCACCATGGTGTTGCGAGTTTCGTCGCCAAGCGGAAACCGCGATGGCTGGGCAGGTAACCGACTCGCCGGCGCCAGTGTCGTGCAGGCAAATGGGCTGTGCCAAGCCCGATCCGGGCTTCTTCGGCGACAGCCGGCACGGGCAGCGGAATCGGCGGCCTGCTCAGGGCCGCGGCGCTGCGGTCATCCCGCGTTGGTGGAGAACAGTCCGCCGGTCGGGCCCTGTTTGTCGCCGCCCTGGGCCTTCTTGAGCGCGTTCGCCAGGCCCTCGATGGTCATGGACTGGAGGATGACCCGGCCGTTGCCCTCCAGAGTGGCCAGGGAGAGTCCCTCGCCGCCGAAGACCGCGTTCATGATGCCCTGGCGGTTAAGGCCGCCGATGCGCTGGACCCCGTACTGGATACCTTCCTCGAAGGCGACGATGCAGCCGGTGTCGACCTCGATCCGGCCGCCGAAATCCGCTGGGTTGAGGTCGATGAAATTGCCCGCGCCCGCGATGATGACGGTGCCCCGGCCGGTGAACTTCTCCAGGATGAAGCCCTCGCCGCCGCTGCGGCCGGTCCGGCCGCCCTGGAAGGCGATGCCGAATTCGACGGTCGACTCGGCGGCGACGAAGGCGTCCTTCTCCGCGAACCATGCCCGGGTGCCCTCCAGTTCCAGGGCTCTCATCTCGCCGGGCAGCACCCCGGCGAAGCCGACGGTGCCCTCGCCGCCGGTCGAGGTGAAGTACTGGAAGGCCAGACTCTCCCCCGCCAGGGCCCGCTGGCCGACCTGCATCGCGGTGCCCATCGCCTGGCGCAGCATGCCGCCCATGCCTCCGGCGCCGCCGCCCTGGCCGTTTTGCGGCTGGCCGCCGCCCGGTCCGCCGAGGCGGGTGTCCATGGTGACGTTGGTGGTCTTGAAAAGGAATTTCCCGGCCTCGCAGTAGACGGTCTGGCCGGGCTGGAGGGTGCAGACGGCCATCTGCATGGCATTGCCGACGATCTGCTGTTGCAGGGTCACCGCGGGACTCCTTGACGAGGGGGGCTTGCTGCCTCCTCAACGAGCGGCCTGGACGATTCGGTTCCGGTCAAGCCCAAGGCGCGGTTCAGCGCAAGGCGTGCCACCGTGCGGCGAGCCGGTCGGCGCCCGCGTCCGTCAGCGAGCCGTGCAGGCGCAGCCGCGCGACGCCGCCGTCGGGGTAGATGTCGAGCCGGACATGCGTCACCGGACGCTCGCCATGGGTGCCGGTGAGGAAACGGTGGACGGTGTCCGGCTGGAGAGGGGTGCGGGGCAGGATCTCGAACCACTCATCGGAGTCGGAACCGGCATCGTCGGAACCGGCATCGTCGCGGCCCTGGAGCGATGCCCAGCCGGGGGCGTTGCCCTTGTAGCAGCCGGTGTCGATCTCGATGGCGCGGATCAGTCCCTGCTCGGCGAGCCGGTAGCTGATCCAGTCGTTGCTCTTGTCGCGGCGGCGGCGGGTCTCCCAGCCGTTGTCCATCTGCTGGGACCGGCCCGGCAGGATCGTGTGGACGGGCGGGGAGTAGAAGCGGTCGGAGGCGTCCTGTGCCGATCCTCCGTTCTCCAGTGCCAGGAGGTCGAAGGTGCCCAGGGCGGCGAGCCACGCCGGGTCGGGGACGGCCTCGCCGTGGACACGGAGCCGGGCGACGCCGCCGTCGGGGTACTGGCTGAGCCGCAGGTGGGTGAAGCGGCGTTCCACCGCGACCTCGAATCCGTTGGCGGCGTGGCCGCCCACGGGGGTACGGGAGACGATCTCCGTCCACTCGGTACCGTCGGCGAGCAGGTCCGCCGGGCCGGCCGAGGCGGAGGCGGCGGTCGCCTCGATACGCACCTGCTGCGGATAGTTGCCGCGGAAGTGCGCCGTGTCGACGACGATGCCGCGGATGACGCCCGGCGCGCCCAGCCGGATCAGCGCCCAGTCGTGGTCGGCGTCGGCCGGATGCGGGTCGTCGGCCGCGATGCCGCGCCGCCGGCGGGTCTCCCAGCCGTCCATGACCTTGCCCCTGTGGCCGAAATCGTGCGGGTCGAAGACGGCGGCGCCGGGGGTGAGCAGATTCTCCCGGTCGGCGAAGAACTCGTCGTTGGCGGCGATCACCCCGCCGCCGAGCCGCCGGTCGGCGAGGTCGGTGAGATGACTGAAGGGCAGCTCGCCGCTCCGGTAGTCCGCGTAAGGGTCCCCGCCGGGGTAGGGCCGTGCGTCGCCGGTGTAGCGGGCGGTCTGCGTCACGGTCTGTGTCATGCGGCGTTCCCTTCGACAGCGGCGGTGATCAGGCGTCCGGCGGGCGGCGACACGGTCCCCCGGTGGGCGATCCGCTCGCCGCGCAGCCAGGTGCTGCGTACGACGCCGTGGAGGGTGCGGCCCGCGTAGGCCGTGACCTGGTTGCGGTGGTGAAGCTCCGCCGGGACGACCGTGAAGGTCTCCTCCGGCGCGAGGACCGCGAAGTCCGCGTCGTAGCCGACCGCGATGGCGCCCTTCGTCCGCAGTCCGGCGAGCCGGGCCGGGGCCTCGGCCATCCAGCGCACCACGTCCTCCAGGCTACGGCCGCGTCTGCGGGCCTCCGTCCAGATCGCCGGCAGGCCGAGCTGGAGCGAGGAGATACCGCCCCAGGCCTGGCCGAAGTCGCCGGTGTCGAAGCGCTTGAGGTCGGCGGTGCAGGGCGAGTGGTCGGAGACCACGCAGTCGACGGTGCCGTCGAAAAGCCCCTCCCAGAGCGTGTCCTGGTTGGCGGCCTCGCGGATCGGCGGGCAGCACTTGAACTCCGTCGCCCCGTCCGGGACCTCCTCCGCGGTCAGGGTGAGGTAGTGCGGGCAGGTCTCGGCGGTGATCCGTACGCCCTCGCGCTTGGCGGCGGCGACCAGCGGCAGCGCGTCCGCCGACGACAGATGCAGTACGTGCACCCGGGTGCCGAGGCGCTTGGCCAGGGCGATCAGGCCCTCGATCGCGGCATTCTCGGCGGCGCGCGGCCGGGAGGCCAGGAAGCCGGCGTAGGCCCGGCCCTCGGGCGGCGGGGCGGCGTCGATGAGCCGGGGGTCCTCGGCGTGCACGATCAGCAGCCCGTCGAAGCGGCCTATCTCCGTCATCGCGTCCTCCAGCTCATCGGCCGCGAGCTGCGGGAACTCCTCCACGCCGGAGTGCAGCAGAAAGCACTTGAAGCCGAAGACCCCCGCCTCGTGCAGCGGCTTGAGGTCCTTTACGTTCCCGGGGACGGCTCCGCCCCAGAACCCGACGTCGGTGTGCACCCTGCCGAGCGCGGTGGCCCGCTTGACCGCCAGATGTTCGGTGGTCGTGGTCGGCGGGACGCTGTTGAGCGGCATGTCGATGAGGGTCGTGACGCCCCCTGCCGCCGCCGCGCGGGTGGCTGTCTCGAAGCCCTCCCACTCCGTGCGGCCGGGGTCGTTGATGTGGACGTGCGTGTCGACCAGGCCGGGCAGCAGCGCGTCGTCACCGAGTTCGACGACCTCCGTCCCCGCCGGGAGCTCCGCGTCGTACGGCCATACGGCGGCGATCCGGCCGCCCGCGACCGCCACGGCCGCGGGGCGGAGCCCTTCGGGGGTGACGACCCGCGTCGAGCGCAGGACGGTGTCGACGGTACCGACTGCGTCGGGCATGCACGACCTCCCATTTCAACGTTCCGTTGAAGAATGTGCCCTGTGTCCCTCACGGCGTCAAGAGTCTGCCCGCCTGCGGCGCGCTTCTCCCGTCCACCCGTCCCCGGCCGCCCGGGATCCCGGTCAAAGTGGTCGACCACCAGGTCACGGCCATTGCTGCCGGTAGGCTGCCCGGCAGTCAGCGCAAACCGCCAGGGGAGGAACGACGTGTCGTCAGACCGTGCAGGGGGCGTCCAGTCCATCGAACGTGCCTTCGACCTGCTTGAGCGGATGGCCGACGCGGGCGGCGAGATCGGGCTCAGCGAGCTCTCCGCCGGCAGTGGGCTGCCGCTGCCCACCATTCACCGCCTCGTGCGCACCCTCGTCGACTGCGGCTACGTACGACAGCAGCCCAACCGCCGCTACGCCCTCGGCCCCCGCCTCATCCGGCTCGGCGAAGGCGCCTCCCGCCTCCTCGGCACCTGGGCCCGGCCCTACCTCGCCGAGCTCGTCGAAGCCACCGGCGAGACCGCCAACATGGCGCTCCTCGACGGCGACGAGGTGGTCTATGTGGCGCAGGCGCCCTCCCGGCACTCCATGCGGATGTTCACCGAGGTCGGCCGGCGCGTGCTGCCGCACTCCGCCGGCGTGGGCAAGGCCCTCCTCGCCCAGCTGCCGCCCACGGAGGTTCGATCCCTGCTGGCCCGCACCGGGATGCCCGCCGCTACGGTCAAGACCATCACCGATCCCGACGCCTTCCTGACCGAGCTGGACCGGATCCGTACCCTCGGCTACGCCATCGACGACAACGAGCAGGAAGTCGGTGTCCGCTGCCTCGCCGTCACCGTCCCCGACTCCCCGACCGCCGCCGCGATCTCCGTCTCCGGTCCGGCCGGCCGCCTCACCGATACCGCGACCGAGAAGATCGTGCCCGTCCTCCAGGACACCGCCCGCCGCCTCTCCGCCGCGCTCACGGCGCAGGGCACCTGAGGGCAAGGAGAGGCGGCACCGCAGAGGTCAGTCCTCGGCGAAGGGGGCGCCGCCGAAGAGTTCGACGGCACGACGGACGTCGGTGAGGGCGGCGCCCAGGGCGCTGACGGAGCCGAGGGCGCCGACTATGACCAGGAGGGAGCGGCTCAGCTGCTCGGTCTCGGGCACGCCCAGGGTGAGTTCGGCAGCGAGCGCGACGATTGTCTCTTCCGCGATGCCACGATCTGGTAAGTCGGCCCGGTATCCGGCCAGTTCGCGATGAAGTCTTGCCACGGCGGCGCGCAGCGCCTCCACTCTCGGGTCCACGCCGCCCCCGTCGTACAGCGCCGCGCTGGCGGCCGTCCGCGCGGCTTCACCGCCCCGGTCCTTCACCACAGAATATCCCCCACAGCTATGCCCTCGGCAGGTGCCGTTCTTGTGCGCTTCCCATGAAGATGCGCGAGCAGCACAGTAAACGCGACAGAGCGCTCCCTTCGCCATACAGAGAGCGAAAAAAGTAGCCGGAACTTGGGTAGCCACAAGAGGATTTGCCGACAATCGGGCCCCTCCCGGGGTATCCAGGAGGCATGACAGCATACGCGGCACACACAACGCCCACAACGGCGGACGGCGGCCCGCTCCTGGTCGCCGGGCTGCTGCTCGCGGCGGGCGGCGGGCGGCGGCTGGGCGGGCGGCCCAAGGCGCTGCTGGACTACGCAGGGCGGCCCCTGGTCGAGCACGCGGCGCTCGCCCTGCGCGACGGCGGGTGCGGGCCGGTGCAGGTGGTGCTTGGGGCGGCAGCGGCCGACGTAAGGGAAAGGGCGAGGCTGGAGGCGTACCGGGTGGCGGTGAATTCCGGCTGGGCCGACGGCATGGGCTCCTCGCTGCGTGCCGGGCTGGAGGCGCTGGCCGACACGGGAGCGCGGGCGGTGGTGGTGGCGCTGGTGGACCAGCCGGGCGTCGGGGCGGCCGCGGTGGCGCGGATGGTGGCGGCGTACCGGGGGCCGGGGAGTCTGGCGGCGGCCTCGTACGAGGGGAAGCGTGGCCATCCGGTGCTGTTCGGGAGGGAGAGGTGGGCGGAGATCGCGGCGCGTGCGGTGGGGGACCAGGGGGCACGTTCGTATCTGAAGCTGCACGAGAGCGAGATGACGCTTGTGGAATGCGGGGACATCGGGGGGCCCGCGGATATCGATACCCCCGAGGATCTGCACCTGCTCCGTGACGGTGCGTCGGACCCACCGAGCACTACAAAATGTTGAACTTCCGCATTGCAGAAACTATGCTCCACAAAAAGAGCTGAAGCTCAAGGGTTAGAGGAGAGTGACTGTCGTGTCCGCAACGTCCGCAACCGTTACCGACGATGCGCCCGCCGTCGAGCGCTCCGCAGAAGTACTGACCCCCGAAGCCCTCGCCTTCCTCGCCGAGCTGCACCGCCGCTTCGCCCCCCGCCGCGCGGAGCTGCTGGCCCGCCGCCATGAGCGCCGCGCGGAGATCGCCCGCACCGGCACCCTGGACTTCCTCGCGGACACCGCCCAAGTACGCGAGGACCCCGACTGGCGGGTCGCCCCGGCCCCGGCGGCGCTCGATGACCGCCGGGTGGAGATCACCGGCCCCACCGACCGCAAGATGACGGTCAACGCGCTCAACTCCGGCGCGAAGATCTGGCTCGCCGACTTCGAGGACGCCTCCGCCCCCACCTGGGAGAATGTCATCGGCGGCCAGCGCAACCTGATCGACGCCTATGAGCGGCGTATCGACTTCTCGACCCCAGAGGGCAAGTCCTACGCCCTCAAGGACGAGGCTGAGCTCGCCACCGTCGTCATGCGGCCCCGTGGCTGGCACCTCGACGAGCGCCATCTCACCGTCGACGGCGAGCCCGTCCCCGGCGGTCTGGTCGACTTCGGGCTCTACTTCTTCCACAACGCACGGCGCCTGCTCGCCAAGGGCAAGGGCCCGTACTTCTACCTCCCCAAGACCGAGTCGCACCTCGAAGCGCGCCTGTGGAACGACGTCTTCGTCTTCTCCCAGGACTACCTCGGCGTGGAGCAGGGCACCATCCGCGCCACCGTCCTCATCGAGACGATCACCGCCGCCTTCGAGATGGAGGAGATCCTCTACGAGCTGCGCGACCACGCCTCCGGGCTCAACGCCGGCCGCTGGGACTACCTCTTCTCCATCATCAAGAACTTCCGCGACGGCGGCGAGAAGTTCGTCCTCCCCGACCGCAACGCGATCACCATGACCGCTCCCTTCATGCGCGCCTACACCGAGCTCCTGGTCCGCACCTGCCACAAGCGCGGCGCCCACGCCATCGGCGGCATGGCCGCCTTCATTCCCTCCCGCCGCGACGCCGAGGTCAATGCCGTGGCCTTCGAGAAGGTCAAGGCCGACAAGGACCGCGAGGCCTCCGACGGCTTCGACGGCTCCTGGGTCGCCCACCCCGACCTCGTCCCCATCGCCCGCGCCTCCTTCGACGCCGTCCTCGGCGACCGGCCCAACCAGAAGGACCGCCTCCGCGAGGACGTCCACGTCTGCGCCGGCCAGCTGATCGCCATCGACTCCCTCGACGCCCGCCCGACGTACGAGGGCCTGCGCAACGCCGTCCAGGTCGGCATCCGCTACATCGAGGCCTGGTTGCGCGGCCTCGGCGCCGTCGCGATCTTCAACCTGATGGAGGACGCTGCCACCGCCGAGATCTCCCGCTCCCAGATCTGGCAGTGGATCAACGCCGGGGTGGTCTTCGCCGACAACGGCGAGAAGGCCACCGCGGACCTCGTCCGCCGGCTCGCCGCCGAAGAGCTGGCCGCGGTCCGCGCCGAGACCGGCGAGGCGGCCTTCGCGGCCGGAAAGTGGCAGCAGGCTCATGACCTGCTACTGAAGACCGCTCTCGACGAGGAGTACGTCGACTTCCTGACTCTCCCGGCGTATGAGCTGCTCGGCTGAGCGCGGGGTCGGCCGAGCGGGGGCGGCCGAGCATCCCCGACGACCATTGGGAACACTTCTTCGATCACTTCGAGTACGTACTCCGCACGATCGACGTATGGTCCTGACATGAGCGTGAGTCACAAAACGATCGGGATTCTGCACCCCGGTTCGATGGGCGCTGCCGTCGGCCGACAGGCGATCGTGGGCGGTGCCCGCGTGCTGTGGCTGCCGCATGGGCGCGGGTCCGCGACAGCGCAGCGGGCCGAGGCGGCCGGATTGGAGCCGGCAGCCGACCTCTTCAGCCTGGCCGAGGCATGCGAAGTCATCATCAGCGTCTGCCCGCCGGCCGCGGCCGGCGACGTCGCCGAGCAGGTCGCCCAGAGCCCTTTCAGAGGAATCTATGTCGACGCGAATGCGATCAGCCCCGAGCGGACGCAGTACATAGCGGCGTTGCTGAGCGAGCGCGGCATCACCGTCGTGGACGGCGGCATCGTCGGGCCGCCGCCCCGTTGGCCCGGCGGCGCGACCTGGCTCTACCTCTCCGGCCCGGACCGGGCGGTGCGCCAGGTGAACGAGCTCTTCGCAGGCTCCCCGCTGGAGCCGGTCCTCATCGCGGGGCCGGTGGGCCGCGCCTCCGCGCTGAAACTGGCCTTCGCCTCGTACCACAAGCTGAGCTACGTCCTCGCCGCCCAGTCCTACGCCCTGGCCCACGGCCACGGCGTCCTGAACGAACTGGTCGAACTCGCCGGACGCATCCTCCCCCAGACGCCGCTGGGACGCCCCGACCAGCTGGTCACCGCCGGCCCCCGCGCCTGGCGATGGGCTCCGGAGATGCGCGAGATCGCCGAAGCCTGCCAGTCGGCCGGCATCTCCGCGGACTATCTCGGTGCCGCGGCCGCGACCCTGGAACGCTGGACGGTCCACAAGGACGACAACACGGTGTCCCTGGAACAGCTCATCGCCGACCTGCAGGATTTAGCGCCCCACCTGAGAGCGGTCACGGACCACCCCCAGGCAGGCTGAGCAGCACGACCACTCCCCGAACCACCATTCCCTAAACCGCGTTGGCCCTGGTCGGCACGGGCACCTGGTTGAACGCGTAGTACAGCGCCAGCAGCCCGTGCACGGCCAGCGTCAGCGGTGCGGAGACAAAGGCAATGCCGATCGTCAGCGGGTAGACCACCGAGCCGAGTGCGAAGCGGGACCGGGTGACACGGGCGGCGGCGCGGTCGACGCGGTCGTCGAAGAGGTGGCCGGTCCTGGTGAGATGCCACCACAGGGCCTGGAACGTCAGTGCGTGGTAGACCATGAAGGCGCTGTACACGATCGCGGCGGCCTGCGAGGCGTGGCCGTCCCGCAGATAGGCGGCGAGCAGCCCGGCCGGCCACGGCAGCGCCGCCACACCCATCAGCAGCAGAAGGTTGAGGAAGAGCAGGGTGCGGTCGACCCGGGCGATGTAGACGAAGACCGTGTGGTGGTTCACCCACATGATGCCGATGACCAGGAAAGTCACCGCATAGGCGGCATATGAGGGCCACTGGTCGCCCAGCGCCGACCACAACCGGTCCCCGGCGCCCTCCGGCACCTTGATCTCCAGTACGAGCAAGGTGATCGCGATCGCGAACACCCCGTCGCTGAACGCCTCGACACGCCCGGACTCCCCCATGGGAGCCACCATATATGCCGGATTCCCGGCCCCGCGCTGTCAGCCGATGAGCCCCGCGAATTTGGCGAGGCGCTGGGCCTCGGCACGGGTGGAGCGGGCGATGGCGTCCTCGTCGACGGTGGTGAGGTGGCTGTCCTCGACCACCGCACGGCCGTTGATCAGCAGCAGTGACAGCGGGGCGGCGGCGCCCAGGACGATCGCGGCCACCGGGTCGGCGATGGAGGCGTGCCCGAGGCCGTCGACCTTCCACAGCGCGAGGTCGGCGAGCTTGCCTGCCTCGATGGACCCGATCTCGCTCTGGCGGCCGAGCACCTCGGCGCCGCCATAGGTGCCAAGACGCAGCGCCTGGCGCACGGTGAGCGCCGCCTCGCCGCCGCGGAGGCGGTTGATGAGCAGGGCGTTGCGCAGCTCGGTGTGCAGCTCCCCGGACTCGTTGGAGGCGGTGCCGTCGACCCCGAGGCCGACCGGGATACCCGCGGCGAGCATGTCGGGGACGCGGGCAATGCCGGCGGCGAGCCGGGCATTCGACGACGGGCAGTGGGCGACGCCGGTCCTCGTACGGGCGAACGCGGCGATATCGGCGTCGTTCATGTGGATGCAGTGCGCCATCCACACGTCGTCGCCCAGCCAGCCGGTGGACTCGAAGTAGTCGGTGGGTCCCATCCCGAAGAGCTCATGGCAGAACTTCTCCTCCTCCACGGTCTCGCTGCCGTGGGTGTGGAGCCGTACGCCCTTGCGGCGGGCCAGGGCCGCGGCCTCGCGCATCAGATCCGTCGTGACCGAGAAGGGCGAACAGGGTGCGACACCGATCCGCAGCATGGAGTCGAACGACGCGTCGTGGTGCGTGTCGATCGCCTCTTCTGTGGCGATCAGCGCGGCCTCGGTCGTCTCGACGGCGAAGTCCGGCGGCAGCCCGCCGTCGGACTTTCCGCGGTCCATGGACCCCCGGGTGGGGCTGAAGCGGACCCCGATCTCGGCGGCGGCCCGGATCTCGGCGCCCAGCAGGTCCCCGGAGTCCTTGGGGAAGACGTAATGGTGGTCCATGGCCGTGGTGACACCGCCGCGCACCATCATCGCGAGCGAGCCCTGTGCGGCGGCGTACACCATCTGCTCGTCGATCCGCGACCAGCTGGGGTAGAGCTCGACGAGCCAGTTGAAGAGGTTGCTGTTCTGGGCCAGCCCCCGGGTGAGCCACTGGTAGAAGTGGTGATGCGTGTTGACCAGGCCGGGTGTGAGCAGATGCCCGGTGCCGTCCACCCGGCGCACAACGCCTTCCAGGCCGGCCGGCGCCGGGCCCGCGCCCACGGACTCGATGCGGTTGGCCGCGACGACGACATGGCCGCCGGCGTACTCGGTGTCGTCGGCGTCGACGGTCGCGACGGCACAGTTCTCGATGACGATGCGCTCAGTCACTGAAGCAGGCGCCTTTCAGTCCGTGATGGGGATACGGGCCTGGGCGCCGTCCCGCAGGACCGTGCCCTCGATGAGGCCGTACGGGCGGTCGGCGGCGAAGTAGACCTCGTTGTCGTTCTTGAGGTCGAAAGGCGCGAGGTCGACCAGGAAGTGGTGCTTGTTCGGCAGCGAGAGCCTGACCTCGTCGATCTCCGGGACGCCCTCGATGACCCTGGTGCCCATGGTGTAGAGCGTCTGCTGCAAGGAGAGCGAGTATGTCCCCGCGAACGCCTCCAGCAGGAGGCGGCGGACCTCGGCATACCGGCTGTCCCAGTCCGGCGCCGGATCCGCGCCGTCGTCACCGGGGCGGCCGAACCGCCACCGGGCGTTGACCTCGGTGGCGAGGATCCGGTCCTGCGTCTCGGGCAGGGTCGTGTACTTGTCCTTCGCGAAGCCCCAGAACTCCGAGTCGGTGGAGTTCATGACCACCAGGCCCGTCAGCCCCGAGATGACCTGCCACGTCTCCCCGTCGTAGCTGATCTCGGTGGTCCGAGTTTCCTGGCCCTTGCGGACGAAGGAGTGCTGCTCCGTTATCCGCTCCCAGGTGTACTCCTCGATACGGATCCGGGCGCGCCGGATCGACTCCTGGCTGCTGACGAAGTGCCGCGCCAGGTGCATGCCGAACCGCTCGGCCGACGCGATGCCGTACTCCTTGGCGAAGGCGTAGACCGTGTTCTTCATGGCGTCCGTCGTCAGCACATTGACATTACTGCCCGAGTAGTGAACCTCGTCCATGTCGCCGGAGAGGGCGATGGAGACATTCAGGTCCTTTACGTGGTGGGTGGCACCCTCGCGCGTGATCCGGACGACCCGGTTCTCCGCTTTGCCGTACTGGTTGGGGCCGAGGTACGTCGGGCGGGAGGGCGGGAGAGAATCTGGGTGGGAGGGCGGGAGAGAATCTGAAGGTGACATGTCGGTGCTAGCTCCCTCGGTATACGGAGTAGCCGAACGGGTTCAGCAGCAGCGGTACGTGATAGTGCTCCCCCGGACGCACGGCGAACGCCACCGTCACCTCCGGGAAGAAGTCACCGCCGACTGCGAAGTTCAGCTGTGCGTGCGTAGTGCCGGACGGCAGCGCCGGCAGGTCCTTGCACCGCCCGTCCTCGTCGGTCTTGGACGCCCCGTGCGCGGCCCAGGGAGTGTCGGCGCCACTGCGGACCGAGAGCCCGACCGGTACGCCCTGGGCGGGGCGGCCGACGCTGGTGTCCAGGATGTGTGTGGACACGGATGTCCGCGTCATCAGTCGCCCTCCTCCGCCGGTCCGGCTTCTGTCAGGCGCCGCAGCCGGATGCGATTGATCTTCCCCAGTTCGGTGCGGACGATCTCGCGCTCGGTGTCCGTGTCATTGCCGATCCGCTCCTTGAGCGCGGCGCGCATCTCCTCGCCCGTACGGCCCGTCGCGCAGATCAGGAACACATGTCCATGCCTGTCCTGGTACGCCAGATTGAGCTCCAGCAGCTCCTCCCTCAGCGCCTCCCCCACCCCGCTCTGCTCCCGCGCCGACCTCGCGTCCCCGGGCTTCGGCCGCCCGATCGGCGGATGCCCGGCCATCGCCTCGGCGAGGTCCTCGGTTGTCAGCGCTGCCATGGCCGCGTCACTCGCGGCGAGCAGCGCTTCGACGTCCCCATACGGCCGTCCGGCGAGCACCGCCGCTCCCCAGGCGCCGCTGGCGCACACATGGTGCAGCTGTCCGGCTGCCCCAGGCGTGTCGGCCGCATTGAACCGAGCCAGGCCCGGCGAAGCGATGGAGGTCACACTGCAAGCTAAGAGCCACTGCCGCCCTCCGTCAACACTTTGTTGAAAACTGCTGGATATGAACGGCCGTGCGCCACGCTACTGCGAGCGCGGGACCGATCCCGCCGCGCACTTCCCGCCGCGACGAGCAGCGCATTGCCAGGCCAAGCGGGCCGCACCCGGCGTCCCTTCGGGAGCGTGCCGGGAGCAGGTTCCAGATCGCGTTTCTCCGCCATGCCCTTCAGTCTGTGCAACCGGGGCCGGATCGCGTCCCGCCAGATGGTGTAGCCGATCAAGTACTCGGAATGCGCAGGTCATCGCCGCATTGACGCGGTTCAGGGCCGCCAATGGCGCTGACGGCAGGTCAGCCGCGCGCGACGCGGGAGCCGTGGCCCATGGGATGGCCCCGACACGTGGCTTACCGGAACGCGTCGAGCAAGGTCGCTTACACCACGAGGCGGGACACGACCCGGGGCCGCCGATCCCCGCACCGTCGGCGGTCGCGCGTCGCCGTTAACCGGGGACCGAGTCGCACCGGTGGGCGTCGACGTGGGCGCCGTCCCATACCCGCGGGAGCGGCCTGTGGCCGTCTGCAGCGTGGCCTGCACTGCGAGCGCCACCTGGCGCCCCGACACGCTCATTCGCTCGGCAATCCCGGCAGGGCCGGGGCGTCTCCAATAGACGCCCCGGACCTGCTCCAGCCGCACCGTCCGCAGTGCGTCGCCGATCACGCCGGTCGAGCGGCCGTCCCGTATCTGCGCGTCCAGGTGGATGCGCCGCGGGAAGTCGGCCACGTCGAACCGGAACACGGCCGCCCCGCGCTTGGTGAGCGCGGAGACCACCATGTCCGCCGTGGGGTCACGGCGCTCGGCGGCGACGAGCACTACGGGTGCGGCGCCCATCAGTACGGGTCCGAGGTGTCGTCGTTGGACGAGTCCCAGTTGGTGTTGGTGCAGGAGGCGCCCATGGCGGTCTCGTGCCAGGGGCGGCCCTCCTGGGTGAGGTTCAGCTGCTGCTGTTCGTCGTAGTGAATGCCGACAGCCGGCGGGACCAGGTACGGGATGACGGTGCCACGCGCGGCGAACGACAACGAACCGGTCGGCAGCGGCGGGTCGGCGTGCACGGTTTCGGGCACGATGCCGTTGCGTTCGATGGTCTCGCGGATCAACTCCTCGGCCCGCTGGGCGCTTTCGGCTCTTTCCACGGTGCAGCCGCAGATGTAGCGGCTGTAAAGGAGTTGGGACGGTTTTGGCCGGATGGGTGGCCCGTCTGCGGCGTTCACCGTTCTGCCCTGCGGTGGCCAGGATCCGGTACATCGTGCGCTCCGAGCACCAATAGCGGCCCTCGTCCAGTTCCCCGGGGTTGAGTATCTGCGGTACAGCGGTTGGCGCTGAGAATGATCATGGTCGGTTTTCTTGATCGTGATTCAGCGAAACGCCTGATCAAACCGCCATTGATCGCGTACGGTCACACTTCATGCCCGTAGAAGTTCTTAACTGATGAACAAGCCGCGTAACCCCGCCCCGATTGCCCAGCACCAGCGCCTCGCGCTGCTGCGGCAGGCCATGAACCGCGAAGACGTTCCGCGCCGGGACCGGGTCGCCGTCGTGCTCGTACTCCTCTACGCACAGCCCCTCACTCGCATCATCCGGCTGACCACCGACGACATCCTTCAGGAAGACGGTGAGGTCCTCGTCCGCCTCGGAGACCCGCCGTCCCCCGTTCCCGAGCCCTTCGCCGGGCTGATGCTGGCCTACCTCAACGAACGGCCGAACACCATGACCGCCACCAACCCCGAAGCCCGCTGGCTGTTCCCCGGCCGCCGGGCCGGTCAGCCTATGACTTCGGACGCCCTCGAACTCCGATTCCGCCGCCTGGGCTTCCCCACCCAGCGGGGACGCACCGCAGCAATCCGTCACCTCCTCCTCCAGGCCCCAGCCCCCGTGGTCGCCCGCATGCTCGGCTACCACGACGACACCACCGCCCAGCTCGCCGCCGAGGCCGGAGGAACCTGGAGCCGCTACGCACCAGGCGACCACGCACGGTGACTACGAGCCCTTACCCGCTGGGGACTACACGACTCTCGATCACGCGAGGTCGCCAGTTCTAACCCAGCTGCAGGGACCTCGGCCAGCCCGCTGTCGTGCTGCGCCTCGCCACCGGTCAGCCGGCAGGCGGCCGTGGTGCCCAGTTCGCTCTCCAGGCCGGTGAAGGCCTCGTCCACGACCGGGTCCACGGCATGCTTCAGTCCGCGCTCTCGGAGAGCAGTTCCAAGCCAAGAGCGCTGTGCTTTTCCCAGCACCGCCAAGGCTGCGTCCTTCTTGGCGTTTTCCTTCTCCAGCCGGGTGACCTTTTTGCGCAGCCGTTCCAGTTCTGCCTGCTCGGCGGCCTGCTTCGGTCGCACCGCCGAGGTCCTGCGGTCGGCCAGGGCAACCAGCGCGCCGGCTTCGCGGGCCTGGCGCCATTCGATGATGTGCGAGTGGTACAGCCGTTCGCGGCGCAGGATGGCGCCTTTCTCGCCGGCTGGTGCGGCGTCGTACTCCGCCACGATGCCTAGCATGTAGTCAGCCGGGAATGTGCGGCGCTTCGGGCGCGGTGCCGGATCCTCTCCGGGAGCCGAAGCGGGGGTGGTGGTGCTGACCATGCCGGGGTGTACTCCTGTCTCGCCCATCCAGGCTAACCCGACCAAGCGGGTGTCTCAGCCGAGACTGTCAGAGAGGGGTTCGACCCTCAGGCGAAGAAGGCGGGGTTTTCGGTCACCCACCGCATCCTGGCTGCTGGCCCAGCACGTCGGACGCCCGGCGCCACCGAGCGGGCAGGACCCTGACCTGCGTGTGAGAATTGGGTACTGGGTCGCAGTTTGGTGTCCGAGGCCCGCCCGTCGCTGCATGGGGGAGCGGGCGCGGCACCTGACGTCCCCTCTCGCTGATCCCTTCGACACGCTGGGAGGCTCTCTGTGAGCGAACGTCTCAATGCGTGGCCGACGCTGGTCTATGAGGACTTGTCGCCCATGGTTGACTACGTGAACCGGGTGGTACAGGTCGCAGGCAAGTACACCCTCGACGAGCCCTTCGAAGTCGGCTGGGGAAACATCGTCCTCGATGTCACCCCCCGGGGGCTCAGTACGCCAACCCTTCGGCAGCGAGGCGTGACCTTCACGGTGCACTACAGCCTGCTCGACGGTGGCGTGGTCATCGAGGCCGACAATGGCTCGCGGACGGTGCCATTGTCCAAGGGATCAGTCGCCATGTTCTATGCGTCCTTCTGCGATGCGGCAGACGAGCTCGGCATACACCGACCGCGCAGCTCGTTGATCTGCGAGATTCCGGATGCCCCGCCGCGCTTCGAGGACGATCACGTCGAACGCACCTGGGATGGCCAAGCGGCCCGGCTGATCTGGACAGCGTTCAACCTCGCCGCTGACGGGCTCGAGGCCTGGCAGGCCCCCTTCCTGGGACACCGCCCCCGGGTCGGTGTGATGTGGGGCGGCTTCGACCTGTCCGCCACGCGTTACCGGGCGCAGCCCACCGTGCCGCCGACCCACCAGCCGCCGTTCATGCAGAACGCCCAGCTCGACGCGTACGTGTCGGTGGGATTCTCCTTCGGGGATGCCAAGGCGCCGAACATCGGCATGTACGCGTACATCTGGCCCCAGCCGGACGGTCTCGGGGACCGGTCCTGGGGCGTTGAGGGCGCCACCTGGCATCCCGACGCTGGTCTGGTTCGTCTGCCGTGGGCCAAGCTCAGGGAGACAGCGGACCCGCACCAGGCCATTGTGGCGTTCGGTGACGCCGTCTACGATGCCGCCGTCGAGACGGCAGGCTGGCCGTCCGACCTCGTCGGACCCCGCGTCGAGGGCTGGTACATGAGCAGGACATCGCCCGCGCTCGTCCAGCACCAGCACGGCTGACTCTCCTACGCGGAGCCCGCCGCGGGGATTGCCGCCGACGCCGCAGGCGCAGGGATACTTGTCCAACTAGCACTGCCGTTCGCCGTCCGCCTCGCCCAGCAGGCTCTGGGCAACGCAGCGCGTGGCGGCGACGGCAGCTCCACCGCGTGCGCAGCCCCGCCGGGATGACGTGACCGACCGCGTGCCGCCCGGAAGGGAGAAAGCTGATGAACGACAGGCACCTCCAAGAAGCCCGGCTCCTGGTGCGCCAGGCGGCGGACCAGTTGACCGAAGACGCCCAGGCGATGACGGCCGCCTCCGCCGAAGCGCTCGTGGCCGGCCGGGCAACACGCGTCGGGGATTTGCGACTTGCTGTGCTTGCTGCCTGGTGTGCCGGCGCCTCGCGCGAAGCGCTGGCTCGGGACGCCCGCGTGAAGACAGGCCTGATCGAGGAGTGGATCGCAGCCAACGACCTGGGTCAGACGCTCGCACGTAAACCTCTAACACTGCAGTAAGTACAGCGGCGTGACCGCCCCGGGACCCGACCCGAGAGGCGCTCACGCCGCTGTACTTGGCGTACCCGCTGCCGACTTCCGACCTCACCCGACGCGTCCCACCGCACCTCCGCACCCGCGGGCACCCGGCCGTGGTGTCAGCCGAACCGCGTGAGCAAGCCGCTCCCCGGCACGGCCTCCGGCCGTCACTGTCAACCTGAGGGCACCGACCGAGCGTCAGCCACTGCCGAACGAGCGGTTTTCCCTCAGATCCAGTCCTTGAGTTTGAAGCTGACGTAGAGCAGCAGGGACAGGATGACGATGGCGGCGGTCGAAGTGACGAATCCCCACTGCTGGCTGAATCCCGGGTACGGAACGTTCTGCCCGTAGAAGCCGGTGACCGCCGTGGGCACTGCGATGATCGCGGCCCAACTGGTCACCTTCTTCATGATCAGGTTCATGCTGTTCCCCTGGACGGTCAGGTTCGTCTCGAGCACGGTCGTCACCATCTCCCTCAGGGACTCCGTCCACTCGGTGACACGCAGCACGTGGTCGTAGACGTCCTGGTAGTAAGGCGTCAAGGGCTCGTCGACCACGTGCATGCCCGGACGCATCAGGGCGTTGACAACCTCGCGCATGGGGAGCACCACGCGGCGCAACCTCACCAGGGATTTGCGGAGCTCGTAGCACCGGCGCTGGACGGTCCGGATCTCGTGGCGGCCTTCATCGAAGAGCAGGTCTTCCAGCGCCTCGATGTAGCCGTCGAGGCGCTGGACGGCGTCGAAATGGCCATCCACCACGTAGTCGAGCAACCCGTGGACCAGGAAGCCGACGCCGTGCTCGGCAAGGTCGGGTGAGTCGTCCCAGCGGGCAAGGACCTCCTCCATGGCGAACCCATCGTCCGTGCGGATGGTGATCACGGCCCGTTCTGTGACGAACACCGCGATCTCGCTGGTGGTCAGCTCTGCCGTGTCAGGGTCGATGGCCGTGGCGTAGGCGCTGATGAACTGGTGGGTGCGGTAGTGGTCCAGCTTGGGCCGCTGGTGCGGGTGGCGGGCGTCTTCCAGAGCCAGTTCGTGCAGGCCGAATTCCTCTTGGATCATGGCGAAGTCCTCGGAGCTGGGCCGACACAGGTCGAGCCAGACCACCGAGGCCGGATCTTCCAGATGATCCGATATGTCCTGGACGGGAAAGTCCTTGAGCTCCAGGACGCCGTCCTTGTACAGCCGGGTGAGCGCCATGCCGGTGAGCGTAACCGCCCCTGGGGCCCACCAGCGGGAGGGCCCGGGTTGAGCTGGCTCACACTCGGCGTACTCCCGGACCAAACCGGTTGGAACCGATCAAGCCACGAGCAATACGTGTCCGTCAGGCCCGGGCCCCGGATCGCCGAGGCGGCAGGGGGATGCGCCGTCTTGCGCGACACAGGGTGCAGGGACCCGGACGAGCTGTCTTGGTGATGGTGTCCCGCCGAGTGCAACACCGTGACTCTGTTGGTGATCTTCGGGGGTCATCCGGCCGCTGCGGTACAGAGGGGGTGGAATCGGCTTGATCGTGTACGTCCTCGGGGCGTTTCAGCGATCCAGTCGGCGGTGCGGCCCGGTGGCCGAGGCGGTGCACGAGGGGCAGTCCGGGCAGGCCAGGCAGTCAGCCTTGGCCCGGACACTCGGACAGGGGCGGGCCGTCCATAAAGTCGATGACGCGTCGCCTGTCGGCGACAGTGTTTTCCGCCATGACCGCCGCCATCTCACTGGCCGTTTTCGCAGCTGAGTCGTGCTGCGTTACGTCAGTCATCCTGCCGCGACCGCTCGTCGCCCCCATGCGCCTTAGCCCGCTGCTCGTTGGTGTAATTGATATAGTTGTAGACGGTGAAGCGGCTGACGCCGAGCGCGGAGGCGACCGTCTCCACGCCGTGGCGGACGGAGAATGCGCCGCGCTCCTCCAGTATCCGTACGACCGTCTGCTTCTCCTTGCGGCCGAGCTCGGCGAGCGGCTTGCCATGGCGGCGTTCGAGGTCGCCGAGGATGTGATCGAGGGAGTCCGCGAGGTGCGGCAGCCGTACGGCGACGACCTGCTCACCCTCCCAGCTGAGGACGACATCGTCACCGCGCGCCTCGGAGGGGGCGAGGAGCTCGGCTCCCATGGCGTCGGCGAGCGGCTTGACGGCGGCGCGCAGCGGGTGCTCGCCCGGGACCCCGGCCCCGGTCATTGGCCGGCCTCGCCGATGACGTTGACCTGGAGGGAGATGCGGGTGGCGCCCGCGTCGAGAGTGCGGCGGAGCAGGTCGCTCACGGCGGCGACCACCTGGTCGGTGGAACCCTCAGCGGTGTTGCCGAAAGGGCCGACGTCGACAGCATCAAGATCCGCCGTGCGCATGACGTCGCGGGCGACCACCGCGTGGCGCGGCACCTCGTCGAGGTCGAACGGCTCGGTTGTGAATTCCAGCCTCAGTCGCACCATGCCCCCACCATACCGTTGCTGACCTGCCCGTTTCCCTAATTTGCCGCTTCGGAGGGCACATCAGGGGCGCTTTGCCCAAACGCCTCGTCCACCGCCGCCCGAGGCCTCTTTCCAGCCCTCCGGAAACAGCCTCCAGCCGCTCCGAAATGACCTTAGCCGACGCCTCCAAGCGCCTCTGGCTTCACTGCGGCATCCCGCCTTGTCTCGGGTTGGTACCGGCTTGCCGCTCCGCCCTATTTCGCGACCTAAAAAGTGATAAGGGTGGATTGTTCGGCAATCCGGTCGTAGCGTGACGAGGCAGGGACCGATGCACGGAGCGCAAGCGGTCGAGACACGAGAAGGGATCAAGGAGCGGACATGCGAGCTCACAAAGCAAGGGCGACACTGCTGGTCTGCGCCGGCGCGGCACTCGCGGCAACTACCGCTGCGGCCCCGGCACCCCCGGCGTCAGCGGCACGGGGCCACACGGCCGTCGTCGTCGACTGCGCCGGGCACCCGCAGACCCGCCCCGGCGGCTTCGTACTCGCCTGCGGTGACGGCAACTACGCCCTCACCTCGCTGCACTGGTCGCAATGGCAGCCCGGCTCAGCCAACGGCGCCGGAAACGCCGTCGTCAACAACTGCGTCCCCTACTGCGCGGCCGGCCGCTTCCAGACGTACCAGGTCACCGTCCGGCTCGACAATCCAAAGCCGTGGCCCGGGCACCCCAAGCAGTGGCACTACACCCGCCTGAGCGTGTCCCCTGCCGGAAACGCTCCCCCGCGCACCCCCGCAGTGGTGACCCTCCAGCTCTGGAACTGACACAACGGCACTGGAAGCAGACACCAGGGACCAGTAGCGCACGGACCCCATCGTGTGATTTACCCTGCGCGGATCTCGGTGTATATGTTGGTAAGTATTCAGTTACTTATTTGCCAGGTGCAGCACATTGAAGAAGACTCTGCTGGTCACGGGCAGTTCCCGGGGGCTGGGACGGGCCTTGGCGGAAGCCGCGCTGGCTGCCGGTCACCGGGTGGTGGCCACCGCGCGCGACGCCGCCACGGTGCGCGATCCTCCAATGTCTCGGCCATCGAGGACACCGGTCTTGAGGACTTCCGGGCACAGGTGGAGACCAATCTGTGGGGTGCGGTCCATATGTCGAAGGCCGCCCTGCCGGTCCTGCGGGAACAGCGTGGCGGGCATGTCGTACAGGTGTCCTCCGTCAGCGGACGGCTGGCACCGGCCGCGGGTCTGGGTGCGTACGTGACGGCGAAATTCGCACTGGAGGGGTTCTCGGAGGCGCTGGCGGCGGAGGTCGCGCCGTTCCGGGTGAAGGTGACGATCGTGGAGCCCGGCTCCATGGCGACGACGCTGGCATCGTCGATGAAACTGCCGGAGCCCAGCGCGCCGTACACGGAGATGATGGCGCCGATGCTCAAGCGATACGGGGACCCGAAGGCCGCGCACGGCGTGAGCCCGCAGCGGGCGGCCGAGGTGTTGCTCGGGGTACTCGACCTGCCCGAGCCCCCACTGCGGCTCCCCCTGTCCGGTGAGGCGGTGGACTACATCCGCGCGGCCGAGCAGCGCAAGATCGCAGAGCTGGACCGGTGGGAAGAGCTCAGCCGCTCAGCCGACGTATGAACCCGGAGCCCGCCCCCGTCGGTCGGTTCGGAGTCCTCCTCACTGCCAGGTCATACTTGCCCATCGTGGACCAGCAGCACAGGGAGACACTCGATGGCTCCTGAGGCCAGCCCCCGCGGGGCCGCCCGGGACGCGGCGGCGACCCGGCGCCGCATCCTGGACGCCGCGACCGCCGAATTCTCCGCCTTCGGTCTCGCAGGTGGTCGCACCGCCCGCATCGCCGCGACGTCCGCCGCCAACCAGCGGATGATCTACGCCTATTTCGGAAGCAAGGACGGCCTCTTCGACGCCGTCCTCGAACGCAACATTCTGCTCGTCCAAAAAGCCGTCGCCTTCGACGTCGAAGACCTGCCCGGCTACGCCCAGCAGGTCTTCGACTTCTACCGCACCCACCCCCACCTGGTCCGGCTGGAACTATGGCAGACCCTGGAACGCCCGGACGCCATGGACTCCCTGCCCCTGATCAAGTCCGCCCTGGCCGACAAGGCCGCCGCCCTAGGACAGGCCCAGGCCGCGGGACTCGTCAACGCCGCCCTTCCGCCTGAACAGCTCCTCGCCCACATCCTCACCCTGACCCACGGCCACCCCATGAACGCCGGGGACGCGACCACCTGGACCAACGAACAACGCCGCGCCCTGGCCACCGGGGTCGCCGCGCTCACCGGGCAGCCCGTCGAGAGGTAAGCGCAGGTCAGCGCAGGTCAGCGCAGTAGATCAACTTCCTGCAGCGACGAGCGGCGAGGCGTAAGTCTGCCCACACGCCAGCCGGCGGGTTCGACCGCCATGCGGTGTGCCGCGAGCGCCCCGTAGCTCAACTCACACGGCCGCGCGCTGCCACGGCATCGCTTCTGCCTGCCCGCTATCCGGTCCGCCGGCCTGGTTGCCCGCCCGTCCGCAAGGGAGCGCCCCCCTTGGCAGTCGCTTCTCGCGATCGGCGTCAAGAAGGCGCTGAAGCACACCGATCCGGACGCCGAGGTCGTCGGCATCGTCGGCGACTACGGATTCCAGTTCCTGGTGGAGGAGCTGGCGGTCGCCGCCCAGTACAACGTCCCGTTTGTGCTGATCATGCTCAACAACGAGTATCTGGGCCTCATCCGCCAGGCCTCGATCGTCTACGACATGAACTACGAAGTCGACGTCCACTACGGCGAGTTCGGCACCGACAACCTCAAGCTCATGGAGGCGTACGGCTGCTCCGGCCGCCGCGTCCTCGCCCCGCCGACGTCCGCCCGGCGATCGAGTGGGCCCGCAAGGAAGCCATCTCGACCTCCCGCCCGGTGCTCGTCAAGATCATGATCGAGCGTGAGGCGAACACACCGCACGGCATTTCGATCGACGGCGTAATGGAGTTCGAGCCCGTTCCAGAAAAACCCGGCGATCCTGGCGAATAATAACCAATCGCCGAACCCCGGTGCGCGAGTTGCCCCCAGTACGCGACCATGGAGTGTACGACGTCCATCGGCGCCCTGGAGTTACCTACGATGGCAGAGAGCGTGAGCGTGCGCTGCCCGGCCTGCCGCGAGCAGCACAGATACGCCGCCCCCGTATTCCCGTGCGCCTGCGGCACCCCGCTGGCACTGCCGCTGCTCCCCGACGGGCTGCCGGAGCAGGTGCGGCACCGCTCGTGGAACGACTCCTGGGTGAGCATGCGCTGCCCCGACTGCGGCCGCCGTGACGA
Organism: Actinacidiphila oryziradicis; assembly: GCF_005047355.1. Classification (GTDB taxonomy): domain Bacteria; phylum Actinomycetota; class Actinomycetes; order Streptomycetales; family Streptomycetaceae; genus Actinacidiphila; species Actinacidiphila oryziradicis. Next base: position 59,555 of record NZ_SUMC01000010.1, on the reverse strand, counting down.
GTGGCCGCAGCCGGAGTACGGCTGCCCGTGCGGGGAGGTGGTCCGGCTGCCGGTGGACCGCCGCGCGCTGACCGAGTCCGGTGCGCCGCCCGCGCCGCCGTCCTCCGTGGTGATCCCCGTCGTCGCGCTGCCGCCCTCCCCGTCGGCTCCGCCGCAGCGTCCGGCCTTCCGGCCGGTCACCATCCGTACCGCGCGGGACGCGCTGACCGCCGCCGCCCAGTATCTGAAGTGGCTCGGCTTCGCGAACGTACGGGTCGCGGGCGACCGCACCGCCAACGGCATCGACCTCCGGGGCGACGGAATGGTCGCCCAGATCGACCCCACCACCCAGCCGACCCGGCTCCGGGACGTCGAGACGCTCTGGCTGAACTGCATCAACGAGGATTCAGCCGGTGCCTTCTTCTCCCTCGCCGGCTACGCCCACGACGCCCGGCTCCGCGCCGACCAACTCGCGGTCCCGCTCTTCGTCATGGACCTGACCGGCACCCCACAACCGGTCAACGACGCCGCCGACCAACTCATCCGCACCGGCCCCAAGGCCTGAGCATCACCCTCCGCAACCATCCGAGTCGCGCGCCCGGCATCCCCGGGGCAGGATCGGGAGTCCCCGACCAAGGACCGGAGGATGCAGCGATGTCTTCTGCTCTCTTGAAGCGCAAGCTCGACAGCTCCTTCCAACGCCTGGACGCGGACGGCAACGGATACGCCGAACGCGCCGACTTCCAGGACGTCGGCGCCCGCCTCATCCACGGCTTCGGCCAGTCCCCCACCTCCCCGAAGGGCAAAGTACTCGCCGCCCGCCTCGACGCCGTGTGGGCCGAGCTGGCCGCCTACGCCGACGCCGACCGCGACGGCCGCGTCACCTCCGCCGAGTACCACGCCGGCATGACCGCCGCCTTCATAGAAGGCCCCGCCTTCGACCCCGTCTTCCACCCCGCCGCCGAGGCCGTCGCCGCCCTCTGCGACAGCGACGACGACGGCCGCCTGCGCCGCGAGGAGTTCGTCGTCCTCCACCACGCCTTCAACACCCCCGCCGGGGAAGAGGCCACCTCCTTCAACCGCATCGACACCGACGGCGACGGCCACCTCGCCGTGGACGAACTCGTCGCCGCCATGCGCCAGTACTACATCGGCACCGACCCCCAGGCCCCGGGCAACTGGCTCTTCGGGCCGGTGTAGGGGGGCGGGTGGGGTGGGGCAAGGGGGTGGGGTGCGGGGGGCGCGACCCGGCACGCATGTCCCGGCAGGGGGAGTGGCACCGGAGGAGCCACTGGAAGTGGCGGTGCTGCGGGAAGTCGCAGAGGAGTGTGGCTGACATGCGTCCGGGTCCTGCGCCCCATCGCCGAGGAGCGCACCCCGCACCCGATCCGCCGCTTCCCGCGATGCGGATGTCCCGGATCCATGGGACCACCGTGTGACGCGCGCGGGCCGCGACAACGGCATGCCGTTCCATTGCCGTTTTGAGCCGCTGCCGCTGACCGCCACCCTTCCCCCTGGCGGACGGTCAGGACGCCTGGCCGGATCGTCTGGAGGCATGAGCGCCGTCGCTTGGTCGATCGAAGAGACATCCCCCAGCCGGCCTGGCCAGCCGGCACTGTCTACTTGACCCCGGCAGCATCCAGCAAGGCCGCTGTCGTGACCATGCCGATGCCGGCGAGCGCCTGGGCCCGTACGACGGCCCGGGCGCTCGCGCCATCGAACACGATCGTCAACTGCACGGCCAGGGTCTCCGGATCCTCAGCCTCGGCGGCGACGAGCTCCGCCCGGAAGAAGTCGGTCAGGTGCTGCTTGAAATGGCGCGCGACCACACTGCCCGGATGCTCGGGGTCCTTCAGCTCCACCGCTGCACTCACGAACGGGCAGCCGAGGAAATTGCCCTCGACAGCCATCTGGTCCTGCCGCTCGAACACGGTCAGGATGCGCTCGCGCGGCGACCGCTCGTCGTCCGGGCCCGGCAGCAGGGCAGCCTGGTACGCCGGGCCGCGGCTGGCGAGGCTCTCGGCGATCACCTCGTCCTTGGACCGGAACAACCGGTACATCGACTTCTTCGAGACCCCGGCGGCCTTGCACAGCGCATCCACGCCGATGCTCATGCCATCGCGGTAGAAGAGTTCGCCCGCCGCGTCCAGCAGTCGCTCGCGGGGTGTCGCCGAGGTCGTCATGTCATCGAGGGTACCGGCTCGGCTTGCATTCGGAAACCGATCGGTTTACAGTGTGGAAACCGATCGGTTTCCATCTTTGTCTGGAGTCAAAATGACCACCCTCGAAGGCGCCGTCGTACTTGTCACCGGCGGCAACCGCGGCATCGGCAAGGCGATCGTGGACGACCTGCTCACCCGTGGCGTGAAGAGGGTCTACGCCACCGCGCGGAACCCGCAGCCGAGCACCGACGCCCGCGTCGTACCGCTGGCTCTGGAGGTCACCGACCCGGCCTCGATCGCGGCGCTGGTGACGGCCGCGCCCGACGTGACCGTGCTGATCAACAACGCCGGCAGCAGCTCACCGGACACTTACCTGGACGCACCGATCGAGGACATCCGGAACGTCTTCGAGACCAACTTCTTCGGCCCGCTGAATGTGACCCGGGCCTTCGTCCCGGTGATCGAGCGCAACGGCGGCGGCCACATCCTGAACGCGCACTCGGCACTTTCCTGGGTCGCTGGGCATGGCGCGTACTCCGCCACCAAGGCCGCGTTGTGGCTGCAGACCAACGCCATTCGGCTCGAACTGCTGGACCGCGGCATCCGCGTGACGGGCCTGCACATGGGGTACGTCGACACCGACATGACCGCGGCGGTGACCCAGCCCAAGTCAAAGCCGGCCGACATCGCCAAGGAGGCGCTGGACGGGATCGAGACGGACGCGTTCGAGGTGCTCGCCGACGAGACCTCCCGCCGGACCAAGGCCGCCCTGTCCGGCGACATCACCAACCTCTACCCGCAACTCAGGGCCTGACCTCCGGTGCCAAACCCCCCTGCCGGGGCATGCGTGCCGGGCGGCGGGTCCGCGTCGTGGTCGAACACCAGCAGCTCCACCGGCCGTCCAGCGCGTCGTCGCCACCGCTTGGACGGCGTTCGTCCGCAGCGTCAAGGCCGGCCGCCTCCCCGCCTGGCCCCATGCCGTCGACATACCGGCCTCCGCGATCCCACGACGGGGGCCTGTGCCCACTTTGCATCGATTCATATGGGCACAGTGGCGACCGGCGTGCTGGAGAGGGAGCCAGCCTCTCGCGTCAGCGGCAACGAAAGGGCAGCGGCCAGCGCCGCAACCGCTGCCGGCCACCTGCGGCGGGCCGGATTGTCAGTGCCCGATGCAACACTCAGGCCATGAGTGACACACATGAGATCCCCCCGGAGAACTACTCACCGCAGTGGGCATCAGACACCCGTAAACCCCTGCCCCTCGTCGGTGACGAGCGCGAGATTCTGACGGCCTTCCTCGACTGGCACCGCGAGACGTTTGAGCTCAAGTGCTCCGGTATCCCGCCTGAGCGGCTTTCGGAGAAGGCCATCCCGCCCTCCGGGCTGAGTCTGCACGGCATGCTCCGTCACCTCGCCGGGGCGGAACGGTGGTGGTTCCGGACGCAGTTCGCGGGCGAGGACGTGCCGATGCTGTACTACTCGGACGAGGATCCGGACCAGGACTTCGAGGCCCTGGACGGCGATGTGGCGGAAGCCTGGGCGGTGTGGCGGGCGGAGTGCGAACGCTCCCGCGAGATCGTCGCTGCGGCGCCGTCCCTGGAGCAGACCGGTGTGCACATGGCGAGCGGCGATCCGGTCTCGCTGCGCCGGATTCTGGTGTCCATGATCGCCGAGTACGCCCGGCACGACGGCCATGCCGACCTCCTGCGGGAGAGGATCGACGGCGCCACGGGGCATTAGCCCTACGCCATACGGCTTGGCGGCGCAAGCTCGCCGTGAGAGCCGCAACCGACCGGCTCGTGCAACGCGTCCACTGGCCAGAAGAGTTGGTGGACCGGGCGGGACCGGCCGCACGAGCAGGGCGGCGTCTATGCCGCAGGATGGGTTTCCCCTGAAAGGATGAGGTAGGGCGTGTCAAAAGCTGACGTGGGCATGGTTCTCTGCGCGATTATCGGCCTTTCCTTACTTGTTCTGGCGATTCGGGATGCCTTCCTGGTGAACCGGCTGCGCCGTCATGGCCTCCGCACCGAGGGCATGGTGATCGACAATGTCCGTGTCGAAGACTCCAAATCAGGGCCGAGCTGGGTTCCGGTCATAGCGTTCACCGACAACCTGGGGTACCGGGTGGAGTTCGCACCCCAGGCACGGGGAGCGGGGCTGGGACTGTCCGTGGGCCGGAGGGTCGGGGTCATCTACCTGTCCCACAGCCCGCACAAAGCTCGGGTGCGTACATGGCGGCACTTGATACTTCCGATGTTCTGGCTGTCGTTCGCCGCCATAGCCTTCCTTGGCACCGCCGTGCTGATCGTCCTGACGGGTTGAAACGTCCGCCGACGAGCACCGTTGCAGGCATCAGCTGCCGAACCCTCCGCCCGCCGGGGTCCGCTTCGCACCCCGGCGAGCAGGCCGTTACCCCTCGCGCGATGCCTCCTCCCGGAGTTCGATCTTGCGGACCTTGCCGCTGACCGTCATAGGGAAGGCGTCCATGAGCCGCAGGCGGCGCGGCACCTTGTAGTGGGCGAGGCGGCCCCGGCAGTAGTCGGCCAGCTGGTCGAGGGTGAGGGGGTCGGCCGGGTCGCGCAGGATGACGCAGGCGAGGATCTCCTCGCCGTAGCGCTCGTCGGGCACGCCGACGACCTGGATGTCGGCGATCTTGGGATGGGCGTAGAGGAACTCCTCGATCTCGCGCGGGTAGACGTTCTCGCCAGCCCTGATGATCATGTCCTTGATGCGGCCGACGATCTGCACATAGCCGTCGTCGCGCAGCACGGCAAGATCCCCGGTGTGCATCCAGCGACCGGCGTCGACGACCTCGGCGGTGCGGTCGGGTTCGTCCCAGTAGCCGAGCATGACGGAGTATCCGCGCGTGCACAGCTCGCCGGCTCCGCCGCGCGGGAGGGTGACGCCGCTGACCGGGTCGATGATTTTGACCTCGATGTGCGGGAGGACACGCCCGACAGTTTCGGTGCGGCGCTCCAGGTCGTCGTCCCGGCGCGTCTGGGTGGCGACCGGCGAGGTCTCGGTCATGCCGTAGCAGATGGAGACCTCGGGCATGTGCATCTCGGTGAGGACCCGCTTCATGACCTCGACCGGGCAGGGGGAGCCGGCCATGATGCCGGTGCGCAGCGAGGAGAGGTCGTACGAGTCGAAGTCGGGCAGGCCGAGTTCGGCGATGAACATGGTGGGGACGCCGTACAGCGATGTGCATCGTTCCTGCTGGACTGCACGCAATGTGGCGGCGGGGTCGAAGGAGGGGGCGGGTATGACGATGCAGGAGCCGTGGCTGGTGGCGCCGAGGTTGCCCATGACCATGCCGAAGCAGTGGTAGAAGGGCACAGGCACACAGATGCGGTCCTGCTCGTTGTAGGCGATGAGTTCGCCCAGGAAATAGCCGTTGTTGAGGGTGTTGTGGTGCGAGAGGGTGGCGCCTTTGGGGAAGCCTGTGGTGCCGGAGGTGTACTGGATGTTGACGGGGTCGTCACAGGACAGCTCGGCGGCGCGCTCCGCCAGCCGCTCGTAGGGGACCGAGGCCGCCGCCTCGACCATGGCGTCCCAGGACGGTTCGCCGATGTAGACGACATCACGCAGGGCCCGGCAGTCGGCGCGCACTTGCTGCACCATGTCGCGGTAGTCGCTCGCCTTGTGCGCGGTGGAGGAGACCAGGATCTCGATGCCGGCCTGGTTGAGGACAAACTCCAGCTCATGGACCCGGTACGCGGGGTTGATGTTGACCAGGATGGCGCCGATGCGGGCGGTGGCGTACTGGACCAGGACCCACTCGGGGCAGTTGATCGCCCAGATGCCGACCCGGTCGCCCTTGATGACGCCCTTGGCCAGCATTCCGAGCGCCACTTCGTCGACCGCGCGCCCGAACTCGGCGTAGGTCCAGCGGCGGCCGCTGGGGACGTCGACGAGCGCTTCACGGCCGGGGTGGGCGGCGATGGCGCGGTCGAGGTTGCGGCCGATGGTGTCGCCGAGCAGCGGGGTGTCGCCGGTTCCGCTGACGTAGGAGAGTTCTGGACCCGTCTGCGTGCTCACTTGTAGTCCTCCTCGCGGTACTCGGTGGCAGCGGCGTCGCCGCGCGCTGTGCGTTCCCGGAGCTCGATGCGGCGGATCTTGCCGGATACGGTCTTGGGGAGTTCGGCGAAGGCCAGGCGGCGGATGCGCTTGTACGGGGCGAGCACGGCCCGCGAGTGGGCGAAGATCGCCTTCGCGGTCGGGCCGTTCGGCTCCCAGCCCTCGGCGAGGGTGACATACGCCTTCGGCACGTTGAGCCGCACCGGGTCGGGGGCGGGGACGACGGCGGCCTCGGCGACGGACTCGTGCTCCAGGAGGGCGCTCTCCAGCTCGAAGGGCGAGATCTTGTAGTCCGAGGCTTTGAAGACGTCGTCGGCGCGCCCGACGTAGGTGATGTAGCCGTCCTGGTCACGCGCGCCGATGTCGCCCGTCCGGTAGTAGCCGGCGGCCATGGCTTCGGCGGTGCGCTCCTCGTCAGCCGTGTAGCCGGTCATCACACCGACCGGGCGGTGGGCGAGGCTGACGCTGATCTCGCCCTCGTCTGCGGGCTTGCCGGTCTGGGGGTCGAGGAGCTCGACGACGAAGCCCGGGGTGGGCCGTCCCATGGAGCCGGTTTTGAGTGGCTGCCCGGGCGTGTTGGCGACCTGTACCGCTGTCTCGGTCTGGCCGAAGCCGTCCCGGATCGTCACTCCCCAGGCGCGCCGCACATACTCGATGACCTCGGGGTTCAGCGGTTCTCCGGCGGCGACGGCCTCGCGGGGCGGGGTGCGCAGGCCGCTGAGGTCCGCCTGGATGAGCATGCGCCACACGGTCGGCGGGGCGCAGAAGGTGGTGACGCCCGCGCGGTCCATTTCCGCCATGAGGCGGCCTGCGTCGAAGCGGGCGTAGTTGAAGATGAAGACGGTCGCTTCGGCGTTCCACGGCGCGAAGAGATTGCTCCAGGCGTGCTTGGCCCAGCCGGGTGAGGAGATGTTCAGGTGCACGTCGCCGGGGGTGAGCCCGATCCAGTACATCGTCGACAGGTGTCCGACCGGATAGGAGACATGGGTGTGCTCGACGAGTTTCGGCCGCGCGGTGGTCCCCGAGGTGAAGTACAGCATCAGCGGGTCGGTGGCCCGGGTCGGCCCTTCGGGCTCGTACGTTTTCGGGCTCGCGTAGGCGTCCTCGTACGCCAGCCAGTTCGGCGGGGCGCCGCCGACCGCGATGCGGGTGTAGGCCCCCGGGACTTCATCGAACTTGGCCGTGTCCCCGGCCCTGACGATTACATGGGCGCCGCCGCCGCGCCCGATACGGTCGGCGAGGTCGGCCGGGCCGAGCAGGGGGGTGGCGGGGATGACGACGGCACGCAGCTTCATGGCGGCCAGCGCGGTCTCCCACAGCTCCAGCTGGTTGCCGAGCACGACCACGATCCGGTCCCCGGCCCGGACCCCGTTCGCGCGCAGCCAGTTGGCGACGCGGTTGGAGCGGGCGGAGAGCTCGGCGAAGGAGTAGCGGTCCTCGGCACCGTCCTCCTCGACGATCCACAGGGCGGTGCGGTCGTTGCCGTCGGCGATCCGGTCGAACCAGTCGAGCGCCCAGTTGAAGTGTTCGGGGCGGGGCCACTCGAAGCCCCGGTAGGCCGTGGCGTAGTCCTTCCGGTGCTGCAGCAGGAAGTCCCGGGCGGCCCGGAATTCCTGGGTGGCGTTCGTGACCGCCATATGTCCTCCTCATTGCCGGACACCTGAGTAGCATCGTTGAATCAGTGCCTGGGATCTCACTACCCCCGTACGGGGGTGAAGGAGCGGGTGTGCCAGAGTCGGGGGAAATAGCCGAACTGCGGGCAGCGCTACTGTGGCTGCGACGCGCCAGTGGGCTGCCGTTGGCCTTCGGGGGACTGCTTACCGGACCGCGGCAGTTCCGGATATCGGAGCAGTCCGGCAACAACACGCTCTCGATGCAGGGCCTGGCGATCACCTCCGGCAACGGCATCGGCGGCAAGGCCGTCGCCCTGGCCAGGCCGATCGCGCTCACCGACTACAGCACCTCCCGGGTGATCAGCCACGAGTACGACGCCGCCGCCGCCGGCGAGGGGGTCCGCGCCGTCCTCGCGGTGCCCGTTGTCGTACACCACAGAGTGCGCGGCGTCCTCTACGGCGGCCTGCGCGACTCCCTCCCCCTTGGTGACCGGACGCTCACGGCCGCGGTCGGGGCGGCCCAGGAACTGGGGCAGCGGCTGGCGGTACGGGACGAGGCGAACCGGCTGCTCGCCGCCTACCAGCAGCCGACCGCCGCCGATCCGGCGGCCTGGGAAGAGGTCCGGGAGGCCCACACCGAGCTGCGCGCCCTTGCTGCCCGGGTCGCCGATCCGCTGCTCCAGCAGGAGATCCTGGCCGCCTGCGGACGGCTCGCGACGGCCTCCAGCGGTGGTGCGAAGGGAAGGCCGGTGAACAAGATGGTGCCGCCGACGACGACTCCGTCGCCGCGAGAGGTGGACGTGCTGGCCTGCGTGGCCACGGGCGCGACCAACGCGGTGGCCGGCGAGCGGCTGGGCCTTCGGCCCGAGACGGTAAAAAGCTACCTGCGGTCCGCGATGCGGAAGCTGGGTGCCCGTACGCGCCTGGAGGCGGTCGTCGCGGCGCGGCGCGCGGGGCTGCTGCCTTAGAGGCCGCGCGAATAGGTGGGGTGGAGGAAGGAGCGGGGCGAGGGGCAAGTCTGGCAAGGCGGAGGAGGGAGGCGACGCGATGGGGGTGCCCCCTGCTCGAGCGGAGCCGAGAGCTTGGTGGGGGCACCTCCCGGACGGAGTCTGGGGGAGAGTCGTCGACCGACGACAACGCCGCCAGGCGCCGCCCATCGGCACGCGACGCCGCCCCACCTATTCGCGCGGCCTCTTAGCCCTTCCGGCGGATCACGCGATTCACGGGATGCCCACTGCGGTCGCCGCATCGACGGGGCGCCGTCGCGGGGCACCTGCCCGCCAGTCCCCGGCGCAGCCTGGCCGAGGCCGGGCCGAGCCCACGCTGAGGCCGGCGCGTGACCGCCGGACGGCGCCGTCTCGCCTCTCGCCGTCGCGGCGGGACGATTCACCCGGCAGCAGCCGGGGCGAGGTCGGGGTAGCACCTGCGGTATGGCGCCGTGCAGCCGCGCGGGGAAGCGTCGGGGGCGGGGAGGGTTCTGTGGGGCGGGGGGGTCGGGAGGGGCGGCGAGGGGTGGGCGGGAGTGTGGGTTGGGCGCCGGGAGGGCTGAGGGGGCGGACCCGTGAGTAATATCGTGGGTGGCGTGCAGCGGGCGGTTCGGGTGATCCCCCAGCCTGCTGTTGGTGCCCAGGCGGAGTACGACCGCGAAGGCAGCCGTGGTAGTCGGGTGGGGGCCGTGAGCCGCGTATGCCGCAGCGAGGGGGCGGGGGCGCCGACCGGCTCTCAGGGACCGTATCGGGCCACCGGATTCGTAGCACAAACCCGCAGCGAAGCGGCGTAGCGGCCCTTTCGGAGGGGGTCGCTGCATAGTATTGAGCCGGACACGACACGGAGGGAGCCACGCCCGTGCAGCCAGTGCTCGACGTGCCGCCCAGGTTGCCCGAACCGAGTACCTGCCGGGCCGGGGGCCGGGGGGATCGGCCGGGGGCCACAGCGCGGCGGCAGCATGCCGACCGCAGCTGCGGGACGGCCTCCGGAGGCCGGTCATGAGCGGGCGGGTGGGCAGCGGCGCCGAGCAGGTCATCGGCCGGGCCGAGCTGCTCGCGCGGGCGGGCGACCATATGTCGCGGGGCGGCAGTCTGCTGCTGTACGGGCCGGCAGGGATCGGGAAGTCGACGCTGCTGCGCACGCTCGCGACGCAGAGTGCGGCCGCCGGGCACATCGTGCTGCGGTGCCATCCGACGGAGTCGGAGTCGCAGCTGCCGTTCCTGGCGCTGGTCGATCTGCTGGGCGAGGTCGCGGAGCAGGTGGCGGACAGTCTGCCGGCGCCGCAGCGCGCGGCGCTGGAGTCGGCGCTCACTGGCCGGATCGGATCGGCCGGGCAGCGGGACGGGCTGGCGTTGCGGCTGGCGGTACTGTCGGTGCTGCGGGCGCTGGCGGCTCAGGCGCCGGTGCTGCTGGTGGCGGACGACCTGCAGTGGATGGACCCGGCGAGCGAGGAGCTGCTGGCGTTCGCGGCGCGACGGGTCGGGACGCTGCCGGTGCATGTACTCGCGACCGTACGGACGGACACGGATCCCAAGGGCGACGGCGATCTGCAGGAACGGTTCCTCCGGGTGCTGCCGCCGCCGGCGCTGGCGTTGGGCGTGCCGCCGTTGTCCTGGCCGCAGGTGACGGAGCTGCTGTCCGGCTGGGCGTCGATGGCGCTGCCGCGTTCGGTGCTGCGTGAGGTGCACCGCACCAGCGGCGGGAATCCGCTGTTCGCGCTGGAGCTGGGCCGCGCGCTGGTGGAGAGCGGGACCCCGGTCCGGCCGGGCGAGCCGCTGCCGGTGCCGACGTCGCTGCGCACACTGGTGCTCAACCGGCTCGGCATGCTGACCGCCGAGACGCGCCGCACGCTGCTCATCGCGAGCGCGGGCGCCCGGCCCACACTGTCGCTGCTGCGCGCTGCGGGACGTGCCAATGCCGAGGGGGAGACGGCCGTCGCGGCGGCGCTGGGCCTGGTGGAGTTGGAGCAGGACGGCGTCGTACGGTTCACGCATCCGCTGATATCGGCGGCGTTGTACGCGGAGGCCACACCCCGGGACCGCCGGGCGGCGCACGCCGCGCTTGCCGAGGCGGCGTCGGACACCATCGAGCGGGCCCGCCATCTGGCGCTGGCCGCCCCTGGTAAGGACGAGCACGTCGCGCTGCGGCTGGCCGAGGCGGCGGATGTAGCCCGGGGCCGGGGCGCACCGGCGGTGGCGGCGCAGCTGGGGCTGCTGGCGGCCCGGCACACCCCGGACAAGGACGCGGACACCGCGGTCGTACGGCGGCTGGACGCGGCCGAGGACGCGCTGACAGCGGGTGAGGCGGGCCTGGCCCGGGACACCGCGCACGAGGTGCTGGCGGACGCGGTGCGCCCGGCCGACCGGGTGCGGGCCTGGATCGTGGTGATCGACTCGGCCGAGCATGCGCTCGCCGATGTGGACGACGTCTACCCGCAAGCGCTCGCCGACGCCGGCGACGATCCGGGCTTGCAGGCCCTCGTACGGTACGAACTCGCCTGGCGGGCCCTGCTGGTGGACGGCACGATGGCGGAGGCCGCCGCCGAGGCGGGGCGGGCCGCCGCGCTGGCGGCCGAGGCGGGCGACCGGCGGACCGAGCTGCTGGCACTGGCCTTCCAGGCGCACAACGAGGCGCTTTCCGGGCGACCGGATGCCGCGGCCACCCTGGCCAGAGCCACTGCCGAGCCGCAGGACCCGCAGGTGGCCGTGGACCACAACGGCCCGCAGTACATCCGCTTCCGGATCCTGCTGATGAGCGACCGGCTCGACGAGGCACGGAGCACGATCACCTGGCTGCTCGGCGAGGCCCGCCAGCGCGGCGCGGTGGAGAGCGAAATCGTCTTCGCGAGCGGGCTGGCCGAGACCGAACTGCGGGCCGGCCGCTGCGGCGCGGCGCTGGAGCTGGCGCGGGAGAGCCTGCGGCTGGTGGAGGACACCGGGATCGCCCTGAGCCCCGCCTACCAGGTCGCGGCGCTGGCCGAGGCCGCGGGCGGGAGCGTACAGCGGGCGGTGTCGCTCGCCCAGGACGCGGTACGGCGCGCCGAGACCGACGGGGACATGCTGTTCCTCTCCCGCACCCTGTACGCGCTGGGCCACGCGCAGCTGGTCGGCGCCGACACCCATGGCGCCGTGCGGACGCTGCGGCGGGTGCGGGAACTGGAGCGGGAGATGGGGGTGACCGACCCCACGCGCAACCGCTGGCACGGCGACCTCGCCGAGGCTCTCGTACGGGCCGGAGCGCTCGCCGAGGCACAGGGGCTCATCGACGAGACCCGGGCGCAGGCGCTGAGGCTGGGCCGGGAAAGCGTCCTGGCAGTCCTCGACCGCGCCCAGGGCATGGTGCTGACCGCGCAGGGCGGCCCGGACTCGGCGGCAACCCTGCTGCGAGCCGCCCGGGACCACCTCGGCGAGCTCGGCTACCGGCTGGAGGAGGCGCGGACCGGGCTGGCACTGTCCCGGGCCGAGCAGGACCGCGGCGACGCCGGGGCCGCCCGTCTCGCCCTGGAAGGGGCGACCCGGACCTTCCGGCGGGCCAAGGCGCTGCCGTGGCTGGAGCTGGTGGCCGCCGGCAATGCCGCGGACGCGGGCGGGATCGGTGCCGGCAGCGGCGGTACGGCGCCGTCCCCGGAGGGCCCGCCGCAGGGGGACCCGGCGAAGCCCGGCTCCCTGGATCTCGGTACGCTCGCCACGATGGAGGCGCGGGTCGCCGCCCTGGTCCTGGAGGGCGCCACCAACAGGGAGATCGCCGCGAGCCTGTTCATCAGTGTGAAGACCGTCGAGGCCACACTGACCCGGGTCTACCGGAAGCTCGGCGTCCGCTCGCGCGTGGACATCGTACGGCTGGCCGCCCGCCGCCGGGCGGGCTGACCGAGGGTTTTCCCTAAGCCCCCCTCGCAAGGGGCTTCCCTCATTGGGCCCGTGCCGCCGCCACTTCTAGCTTTGAGCACGCAACAAGTACCTCTTCAACCACAGCTGCCGACAACGAAGTCGGCCAGTGGTCGTGCCGGGCGAGAGTCCGCCGCCCCCATCGGATGGCTCTCGCTCCCCCCACCGGCAGTCCCCTGAGGAGACACATGTTCAAGCTCACCCGGATGGCGAAGGCCGCCATCTCGTTAGCCGCCACGGCAGCAGCCGCGGGCGCCCTCCTGTTCGGCGCCTCCACTGCCGCCCAGGCCGCGGTCCAGCCGAAGATAGTCGGCGGTACGACGACGACGGCCTCCGCCTATCCCTACGGCATGCAGATCACCGACGCCTCGCAGAACCAGTTCTGCGGCGGCACCCTCGTGTCGGCCACCAAGGTCGTCACGGCCGCCCACTGTATGGTCGGCGAAACCACCAGCAGCGTCCGCGTAGTCGGCGGCCGGACCTACCTGAACGGGACCAACGGAACCGTCAGCAGGGTCAGCAAGATTTGGATCAATCCGTCCTACACGGACGCCACCAACGGCAATGACGTGGCTGTGCTCACACTCTCCACGTCCATGTCGTACACCACGCCGCCCTACGTCGCCTCCACCGACACCGCCGTCTACGCGACCGGGGCCACCGCCCGCATCCTCGGCTGGGGCACCACCTCCGAAAGCGGCTCCTCCTCCAACCAACTGCGCACCGCAACCGTCCCGATCGTCTCCAACACCAGTTGCGCCTCGTCCTACGGCTCCGACTTCGTGGCCTCGGACATGGTCTGCGCCGGCTACACCTCCGGCGGCGTCGACACCTGCCAGGGCGACAGCGGCGGCCCGCTGCTCATCGGCGGCGTCCTGGCCGGCATCACCTCCTGGGGTGAGGGCTGCGCGGAGGCCGGCTACCCCGGCGTCTACACCCGGCTGACGACGTTCTCGTCGCTGGTGACGACGCAAATCAACTCCTGATCAAAAATCAGGTAGCGCCAGGGGGCGCCGCGGGTGGGTCACGACCCCGCCCGCGGCGCCTCCTACCCATGTCCGGTCACCTGCGGCGCTTCCCCCTCCCCGCCCCTTCCCTGCTGCGGCTTAGAGGCCCCGCGAATAGGTGGGGTGGAGGGAAGGTGGGGGCACCTCCTCGGGGCACCTCCCGGACGGAGTCTGGGGGAGAGTCGTAGACCGACACCGACGGCAACACTTCCAGGCGCCGCCCATCGGCACGCGACGCCGCCCCACCTATTCGCGCGGCCTCTTATATGCGGCTGGCGCCGCGTCTGGGGGCGGAGCCCCCAGACGCGCCTCCCACGCCCTGGCGGGCGTGGGACGGACCCCCACAGTCCTCAAACGCCGGACGGGCTGGATTTGGCCGATGTTGTGGGCAGACGTGCCGCAGGGCGGCACACAGAAGAGAGCCCGCCACAGGCGCTCATGCTGCCGGGGCGTGGTGGATGGGGGTGTGGGCGCCGGTCAGGGGGACGCCGGAGCCGCCTCGGCGGTGGGCGGTGATTTCGGCGGCGATGGAGAGGGCGGTCTCCTCGGGGGTACGGGCGCCGAGGTCGAGGCCGATGGGGGAATGGAGGCAGGCCAGTTCGAGCTCGGTGACGCCGGCGGCGCGGAGCCGCGCGAGGCGGTCCTCATGGGTGCGGCGGGAGCCCATGGCCCCGACATAGGCGAGCGGGAGGCGCAACGCCCGTTCCAGGAGCGGGACATCGAATTTGGCGTCATGGGTGAGGACGCAGACCACGGTACGGCCGTCGACGGCGGTGCGGTCGAAGTAGCGGTGCGGCCAGTCGACGACGACCTCGTCGGCGTCCGGGAAGCGGGCCGCGGTGGCGAAGACCGGACGGGCGTCGCAGACGGTCACCGCGTAGCCGAGGAATCTGCCGATACGGACCAGGGCGGCGGCGAAGTCGATCGCGCCGAAGACCAGCATGCGCGGCGGCGGAACGCTCGCCTCGACGAGGAGCGTGAGGGGTTCGCCGCAGCGGACGGAGACGGTGGCGGTGCGTCCGGCGTCCAGGAGGGCCCGGGTCTCCCCCACGGCGGTACGGTCCAGCTCCGGGTCACCGAGCGTCCCCTCGTACGTCCCGTCGGCACGGACCAGCAGCCCTCGGCCGGGCAGCCCCTCGGGCCCCTGGACGACCCGGGCGACGGCGGCGGCCTCCCCGGCGACGGCGGCGGCCAGGCCGGTCACGAACGTAAGGTCTGCCGCCGGGTCGACGCGCTGGACGAAGATGTCGATGACGCCGCCGCAGGTCAGGCCGACGGCGAAGGCGTCGTCGTCGGAGTGGCCGAAGCGCTCCAGCACCGGCTTGCCGCTCTCCAGCACCTGCTGGCACAGGTCGTAGACGGCACCCTCGACGCACCCGCCCGAGACGCTGCCGACCGCGGTGCCATCGGCGTCGACGGCGAGCGCGGCGCCGGGCTCGCGGGGCGAGCTGCCGCCGACCGCGACGACGGTGGCGACGGCGAAGGGGCGCCCCTGCTCGCACCAGCGGTGCAGGTCGGCGGCGATGTCCAGCATGGTGCGGGCTCCCTTCACGTACCGGTCAGGTGCTCGGGGCGGACCGGTACCCGGGTCAGGGCGAGGCCGGTCGCGGCGCGGATGGCGGAGACGACGGCCGGGGTGGAGGAGAGGGTGGGGGCCTCGCCGACGCCGCGCAGGCCGTAGGGGGCGTGGTCGTCGGCGAGTTCCAGCACGTCGATGCGCATGGGCGGGGTGTCGAGGATGGTGGGGATCAGGTAGTCCGTGAAGGAGGGGTTGCGCACCTTGGAGTCGGGCGAGACAAGGATCTCCTCCATCACGGCGAGCCCCAGCCCCTGAGTGGAGCCGCCCTGGATCTGGCCGAGCACGGCCAGCGGGTTGAGCGCCTTGCCGACGTCCTGGGCCGCCGACAGCTCGACGACCTTGACCAGGCCGAGCTCGGTGTCGACGTCGACGACGGCGCGATGGGCGCAGAAGCTGTACTGGACGTGCCCGAAGCCCTGACCGGTCTTCAGGTCGAAGGGCACGGTCGGCCGGTGGTGGTGCTCGCGGGTCTCCTCGACGGCTTCGTCACCGAGCACGTCCACCAGCGCGGCCAGCACATCGCCGCCTGCGGTGACGACCTTGCCGCCCTCCAGCGTCAGCCCTTCCCCGGTCCAGCCGAATTTTGCCTCGCCGAGCTCCAGGACCCGCTCCCGTACGGCCTCGCAGGCGAGCTTGATCGCGCCGCCGGTCATATAGGTCTGCCGGGAGGCGGAGGTCGAGCCGGCGGAGCCGACCTGGGTGTCGGCGGGGGCGATGGTGACGGTCTGCACGCCCAACTCGGTGCGGGCGATCTGCTGGTGGACGGTGACGCCGCCCTGGCCGACCTCGGCCATCGCGGTGTGGACGAGGGCGACCGGCTCGCCGCCGATCATTTCCAGCCGAACCCTGGCCGTGGAGTAATCGTCGAAGCCCTCGGAGAAGCCCACGTTCTTGATGCCGACGGCATAGCCGATGCCGCGCACGATGCCCTCTCCGTGCGTGGTGTTGGAGAGCCCGCCGGGCAGCTCGCGGACGTCGATTCCCCCGGTCGCGATCCACCTTGACTCCGCTCCGGCCGGATGCCGTTCCCCCGTTCCTCGGTCGCGGCCTCCAACCTGCGCTGCGTCGCGGTTCCTCGCTCCAGTCCCGTCTGCGGTCTCCCAGGTGCGCTCGGGCGGCAGTGGCATGTCCTTGACGCGCTGGAGCAGTTCGGCGACCGGTGCCGGAGAGTCGACCGCCTGGCCGGTGGGCAGCAGGTCGCCCTGCTCCATGGCGTTGAGCTGCCGGAATTCGACGGGGTCCAGGCCTAGTTCGGCGGCGACCTTGTCCATCTGGGACTCGTACGCGAAGCAGGCCTGCACCGCGCCGAAGCCGCGCATGGCGCCGCAGGGCGGGTTGTTGGTGTAGAGGCCGATGGCCTCGATGTCGACATCGCCGACGACATACGGGCCGATCGACAGCGATGAGGCGTTGCCGACGACGGCCGGGGTGGAGGAGGCATAGGCGCCGCCGTCGAGCACGATCCGGCAGGTCACATGGGTCAGCTTGCCGTCGCGCGTCGCGCCGTGCTCGTAGAGCAGCTTGGCCGGGTGGCGGTGGACATGCCCGAAGAAGGACTCCTCGCGATTGTAGACGATCTTGACGGGCTTGCCGGTGCGGAGCGCGAGCAGGCAGGCGTGCGCCTGCATCGACAGGTCCTCGCGGGCTCCGAAGGCCCCGCCGACCCCGGCCAGCGTCAGCCGGACCTTCTCCTCGGGGAGCCCGAGGACGGGGGCGAGCTGCTGCTGGTCGACGTGCAGCCACTGAGTGGCGATGTAGAGGTCCACGCCGCCGTCCTCGGCGGGCACCGCGAGGCCGGACTCGGGGCCGAGGAAGGCCTGGTCCTGCATGCCGACCTCGTACTCGGCGCGCACGATCACATCGGCACGGGCGCGGGCGGCGGCGACATCACCGCGGTGGATCGGCTGGCGGTGGACGATGTTGGGGTGGCTGACATGCGCCGCGTGGCGGTCGTCACGCTCGGGGTGGAGAACGGTGGCGCCGGGGCCGGTGGCGGTGGCCTCGTCGTGGACGGTGGGCAGCACCTCGTACTCGACCTTGATCCTTGCGGCGGCGCGGCGCGCGGTCTCCGGGTGGTCGGCGGCGACGATGGCGACTGCCTCGCCGTGGTAGCGGACCCGGTCATGGGCGAGAACGGGCTGGTCGATGACCTCCAGGCCGTAGTGGGTACGGGCCGGCAGGTCGTCGTACGTCATCACGGCGTAGACGCCGGGCAGCGCCACCGCCTCGCCGGTGTCGATGGAACGGATCAGGGCGTGGGCGTGCGGGGAGCGGAGCGTGAAGCCCCAGAGCATGTCCTCGTGCCACAGGTCGGAGGAGTACGCGAACTCGCCCCTGACCTTGAGGGTGCCGTCGGGGCGCAGGGTGCTGGCGCCGATGCCCCCGGTGACGGGGGTGGTGATGTCCTGGGGGGCGCGGGTCACTGCCATGGCGCTCAGCCCACCTTCGTCTCGTCGCGTGTCCCGTCGCGGCGGGCTGCGGCGAGCCGGACGGCGTCGAGGATCTTCTCGTAGCCCGTGCAGCGGCACAGGTTGCCCGACAGCGCCTCACGGATGTCGGCGTCGGTCGGCCGGACGTTGCGCTCCAGCAGCTCGTCGGCGGCGACCAGCAGCCCCGGGGTGCAGAAGCCGCACTGAACGGCGCCCGCCTCCAGGAACGCCTGCTGTACGTCGCCGAGCTGATCCCCCTCGCCCAGCCCTTCCACCGTCTCCACCTCACGGCCCTGCGCCTGACCCGCCGCGACCAGGCAGGCGCACACCGGCACCCTGTCGAGCCGGACCGTGCAGGAGCCGCATTCGCCCTGCTCACAGGCGTTCTTCGAGCCTGGCAGCCCGAGGCGCTCGCGCAGGACGTAGAGCAGGCTCTCGCCCTCCCATACGTCGTCGGCCTCGACCTCGCGGCCGTTGACGGTGAACGTCACGCGCATCGGTTGCTCCTGCTGCTGAAGTATTCGGTCCAGGTCCAGGTCAGGGTCCGGCGGGCCATCACCTTCAGGGCATGGCGGCGGTAGTCGGCGGAGCCCCGTACGTCGTCGATCGGCGAGGCCGCCGCCGAGACCAGCTCTGCGAACCGGTCGGCGACCGCTGCCGGGATCGGCTTCGGACGTTCCCACAGGCCGCTGGCGTCCAGCTCGGCGGCGATAAACGCCTCGGCCTCGGTGGCGCGGCGCGGGGTCGGCGCGGCGGAGCCGATGCCGGTGCCCACGGTCCGGCTCTCCGGGTGCAGGGCGAGCCCGAAGGCGCAGACGGCGATCACCATGGCATTGCGGGTGCCGACCTTGGAGAACTGCTGGGGGCCGTCGGCGGCCTCGATGATCACGGAGCGGATCAGCTCGTCCTCGGCCAGGGCGTTGCGCTTCACCCCTACGTAGAAGTCGTCGACCGGGATGCGGCGGGTGCCGCGCGCCGCCGACTCGACCTCGATCTCGGCCCCGGCCGCGAGCAGCGGCGGGTGCGAGTCGCCTGCCGGTGAGGCGGCGCCGAGATTGCCGCCGACGCTGCCCCGGTTGCGGATCTGCGGGGAGCCGACGGTGCGCGCGGCGAGCGCCAGCCCGGGCAGCGGCTGTGAGAGCTCGTCGATGATCCGCGTGTACGGTACGCAGGCGCCCAGCCGGACCAGCCCTTCCCCGGCCTCCCACTCGCGCAGTTCGCGAATGCGGGTGAGGTCCATGAGGTACGCGGGGCGGCGGTGGTCGAAGTTCAGCTCGACCATCACATCGGTGCCACCCGCGATGGGGACGGCCGAGGGGTGCTCCGCCTTGGCGGCGAGGGCCTCCTCCCAGCCGGCGGGACGCAAAAAGTCCATCAGTGGCTGCTCTCTCTTATCTACCGTTCATGCCCAGTTGACGCGATCCAAATTCAGTACACCGGACGGTGGCCGATCCGGTGCAGTCACCGATCCCATGAAGCACTTGGCTGGCCAGCACCACTGTCTTGTAGATTCCTCTAAAAGGCCGGGATACGAAACCTCAAGGCATTCCTGCCGCAATACCGATGGAACGAAGCGGACGCGACCCTGGTAGCCCTTGCACCAGAACCCGTTCGAGACAGGGCGACGACGATGCGGCTGCGCACACTGCTGGACACCGATGGGCTCGGCCTGCGGCTGCTCGGCGGCGAGGACGAACTGGACCGTACGGTCCGCGGGGTGATGACCACCGCGCTGCGCGACCCCAGCCGCTATCTCTCGGGCGGCGAGCTCGTCCTCACCGAGCTGGCCTGGTGGCACGGCCCCCAGGACTCCGAGACCTTTGTACGGCTCCTGACCGGTGCCGGAGTCGCCGGGCTCGCGGCCGGCGAGGCCGCCCTCGGCAACATCCCGGAGGACCTGGTGCTGGCCTGCGCCCGGCACCGGCTGCCGCTCTTCGCCGTCTCCGTGGACGTCGGGTTCGCGTCGATCACCGAGCATGTCGTACGGCAGGTCTCAGGCGAACGGGCCGGGGACCTGGCGGCAGTGGTGGACCGCCAGCGGCGGCTGATGTCCTCCGGGCCGGCCGGCGGCGGGCCGGACGGCGTACTGGACCTGCTCGGCTCCGACCTGGACCTGCGGGCATGGGTGCTGTCCACCACCGGCCGCGAGATCGCCGGGGCGTCCGGGCATCCGCTGCCGGCCGGCACCGGTACCGAGCTGGCCGGCGAGCACCTGGCCGCCTCGCGTACCGCCCGTCCCGCGCCGCACCGGACCCTCACCGGCGGCCGTACGTACTCGCTCTTCCCGATCCGCAGCGGCGACGGCTCGGAGGACATCCGTACGTCCCTGCTCGCGGACTGGTTCCTCGCCGTCGAGGCCGACGCCGGGGACTGGCCCGGCGAACGGCTGGACCTGCTGCAAGGCGTCACCCAGCTGATCGCCGCCGAGCGGGGCCGCCGCGATGCCGCGCTTACGGTACGCCGCGCGCTCGCACAGGAGGTCCTGGAACTGGTGCAGGCCGGCGCGCCCCCGGCCGAGGTCGCCGCCAGGCTCCGGGCCGCCGCGCCGGTGCTGGTGCCGGGGCTCGGCACCGCGCCGCACTGGCAGGTCGTGGTCGCCCGGGTCGACTGGGCGGGCGGCGATGTGCCCGGCGGGCCGGTGGCCCAGGCCCTCCTGGAGGAATCGCTGGTCGACCCGACCGACCGCGTCGCCGTCGCCCACTCCGGGGACGAGGCGGTGGCCCTGGTCCCCCTCTCCCCCGCGCCCTCCCTCGATCACTCCGACTCCTCCGAACTGCACGCCGACAGCCTCCTCGCCACCCTCCGCGCCCCCCTCACCCGCGGCCTCGCCGACGACGGCCGCCTCACCATCGGTGTCAGCGCCACCGTCCACTCCGCCGACGGCCTGCGCGGCGCGCTCGAAGAGGCCCGTCACGCGCGCCGCGTCGCCGCCGCCCGAAGCGGCCTGGTCTGCGTCTCCGGGCACGAGGAGCTCGCCTCCCACGTCCTGCTCCTGCCCTTTGTCCCCGACGACGTACGCCGCGCCTTCACCGCCCGGCTCCTCGACCCGCTGCGCGCCTACGACCGACGGCACCGGGCCGAGCTCATCCCCACACTTGAGGCCTTCCTCGAATGCGACGGCTCCTGGACCCGCTGCGCCACCCGGCTGCACGTGCACGTCAACACGCTCCGCTACCGCGTCGGGCGCATCGAGCAGCTCACCGGTCGTGATCTGTCCCGGCTGGAGGACAAGCTGGATTTTTTCCTCGCCCTGAGGATGAGCTGAGGATCAGTTGGCGCATTCGGCGTCTTGCCGTGTGCACACCCCTTGGCGTGGGACCCCTCGGCGTGCTGGACTTCCGCCAACGATGTCTTCCAGCTCAACGACGCGCTCCGGGAGGGCATGTGGCGGATACCGCCATGTCGGAATCAACGGATCCAGCCGTGGTGGGCGCTCCGCCCGACGTCTGGCGACTGCGGGCCCGCGGCTGCTGGACGGAGGCCGTCGCACTGCTGGCCCCGTACCCCGGCGCGGCGCTCCAGCGTGCCGCGCTGCTCATCGAACGGTGCATGTACGAGGGTCAGGGCTGGGCCGACGCCGAAGACGCCCTCCGTACGGCGGAAGCCCTCGCCGCCACGGACAACGAGCGCGGCGAAGCCGCCTGTGAACGCGGCCACCTCGCCTACCTCGCCACTCTTTTCGCGGTCCGTGACCGCGCCGACGAGGCCCGGGCCGCGCTCAGCCGCAGCGCCGCCCTCCTCACCCCCGGCGCCTCCGGGCGCCCCCTCCTGGACTTCCGGCGCGGCCTCCTCGCCGAGCGGCTCGCCCACAACCCCATCGCCGCCCGCGCCGCCTACCGCCGGGCCCATGCCGGTGCCGTCGCCCACCGCGACACCCTCCTCACCGTGTTCACCTGGCACCACCTGGCCAATCTCGCCGCCCAGGACGGCGACCTCGCCGATGCCCGCCACGGCTTCGCGGAATCGCTGCGCTTGCGGATGGAACTGGGCTACCTCGTCGGTACCGCCCCCGCCCTCCTCGCCCTCGCCGCCCTCGAGTCCGGCCCCGAGGCCGCCCAGCTCCGCGCCGAAGCGGCGCGGCTCTCCCGCCTCCTCGGCGGCATCCCCGTCCGCTGAGCCCTCCGCCCCGGGCCGGTGGTCAGCGGTCGCGCCGCAGGCCCTAGCCGCGGGCGGGGCCGGCGACGTGTGCGCGGATGAGCGCCTCGACCGTGCAGAGGTCACCCTGGGCCAGCGCTTCCAGGAGCGCCGCGTGCTCCTGGGCGTCGGCGAGCAATTCCGCCGAGACACCACCCGTACGGCCACGGCGGCCAAGCCCGGAAGCGGATCCGGGGGCGGCAGCGGACGGCCACTGGGCCCGCCGGTGCAGCTCATCGGCGACAGTGGCGAGCTGCCGGTTCCCGGCGAGCTCCAGCAAGGCGCGGTGGAACGCGCGATCGGCCTCGGCGTAGGCCGCCCGGTCACCGAGGGCGGCAGTCGCGACCGCCGCCTCCGCAAGCGGTCGTAGCGCCTCCCACCGCTCAGCGGGCACCGTACGGGCCAGCCGGAGGACGACCGGCACTTCGATCATCGCCCGCACCTCCGCGAGCTCCGCGAAATCCCGCGGGCTGCGCTCCGCGACACGGAAGCCGCGATTGGGCATCGCCTGGACCGCGCCTTCGCGCGCAAGCAGCTGCATCGCTTCCCGCACGGGCGTGGCCGACACCCCGAAGCGCTCCGCGAGCACCGGCGCCGAGTAGACGCCCCCGGGCTCCAGTTCGCCACTGACCAGGGCGCTGCGCAGCGCCCGCAGCACCTGGTCGCGCACGGAGTGCCGCTCGGGCATCCGCCGGGGCGGGGGCAGCGCCGCGGGCGCGGAGGGCTCGGCGTGTTCCGGGTGCGCGCCGCGCACCTGCTCGGCACGCCCCGGCGCGGGGATCCGCACGGCGGCGCGGGGGGCGTGCTCCACTGGGGCTCCTTCAAGGCGCGACAACGAGTCGGACTAGTCGTAGCGCGCTTCCTGCTCCCCCCACCGCGCCAATCTCTATTGGAACACTCTCATGGAGTAGCGCCGAGAAGTTAAACCTCGATCTTTACGGGCAAGGCAAGGCTAACCTCCCTAGGTCTCCCTTGGGTCCTCCCGGATCTCCGTCTGGATGGCTCGCCATGCCCCTTGCCGCCGCATACGCCCGCCTCACCGAGGTCTTCCCGGCCCTGCGGGTCACCGAGGAAGCACCGCGCAGCGGCGACGGCTGGACCGCCGCGTACGAGCTCGCCGCCGGCGGTCCCGCGCTGGACTCCTTCCTCGCCCGGGACGAGGAGCAACTGCTCCGCGACTACGGCGACCCCGCCCGACCGGACGTCGTCGCCGGCTTCGGCCTGCACCGCCACGCCTGGCCGGTATGCCTGCTGTTCACCGTCCCCTGGTTCCTGCACCGCAGGGTGCCTCGGCTCCCCGTCGCCGATGTGTCGTTCCACCGCGCCACCGGCCGGCTGACGGTCCGTCCGCGCGGCTTCGCCTGCCTGCCGGAGGACCCCGCGTCGGCGCTGCCCGGCGCGCGCGTCGTGCCGGACACGGAAGAGCTCCGCGCCGAACTCCGTGCCGCCGTGGCCGAGCACCTGGCGCCCGTACTGGACGGCTTCCGCCCCAGGATGCGCCGCGGCCGGCGTGCGATGTGGGGCATGGCCACCGACGAGGTCACCGAGAGTCTCTGGCGGATCGGCGTACTGCTGGGCGAGGAGGACCGCGCGGTCGCCGAACTGGGCGCGCTGCTCCCGGGATCCACCGCCCCCTACGCCGGCGCCGCGGACTTCCGCACCCTCGGCGCACCGGGCACGCCTGACGGAACGGTCCCCACCCGGGACCGGATTTCGTGCTGTTTCTCCTACACTCTGCGCCCGGCGGAGACGTGCCCGACCTGCCCTCGTACGTCCGAAGCGGAGCGCATCGGACGCCTCGCGGCGACCCGTTGAGGACCCGGCGTCACATCCGTAGGGCAAGTGTCCTATTCTCATGCCTCAGTTCGAGTATTCTGTCCGCCACGCCCCACGCCACCCCTTCGTTGGCGTTCTCTTGTCCGGAAAAGGCTTCACGCGGACGAGTCGTTCGCCAAGATGTCGCCCGTACGGCCGTCTCGCGGCCTGAGCGCGACGGTAAGCGACGCTAGGAATCCCATACACATGAGACTTACGGATATATCGCTGGACTGGACGCTCTCGGGCGCCGTAGGCCTTGCGGTCCTCGCCGCCGCTGCGGTCTTCATGCGCAATCGGAAGGCGCGCGACACCGCGAACACCCAGGGCGACTCCTGGGAGCGTTCCGAGGAGCATCGGCGCCGGAAGGAGGCCGTATACGCGAGTGCCTCCTACGTCCTGCTCTTCTGCTGCGCAGGAGTGGCCGCAGCACTCTCCTTCCACGGCCTTGTCGGCTTTGGCCAGGAGAACCTGAGCCTCAGCGGCGGCTGGGAGTACCTGGTCCCCTTCGGCCTCGACGGCGCCGCAATGTTCTGCTCCGTCCTCGCCGTCCGCGAGGCCAGCCACGGCGACGCCGCCCTCGGCTCCCGCCTCCTGGTCTGGCTCTTCGCGAGCGCCTCGGCCTGGTTCAACTGGGTCCACGCACCGCGCGGTGGCGGCCACGCGGGCGCCGCCGAGTTCTTCGCCGGCATGTCCCTCTCCGCCGCCGTCCTCTTCGACCGAGCCCTTAAGCAGACCCGCCGGGCCGCCCTCCGCGAGCAGGGCCTCGTCCCGCGCCCGCTGCCCCAGATCCGCATGGTCCGCTGGATCCGCGCCCCCCGCGAGACGTACAGCGCCTGGTCGCTCATGCTCCTCGAGAACGTACGCAGCCTCGACGAGGCCGTCGAGGAAGTCCGCGAGGACAAGCGCCAGAAGGAGCAGCACGTCCAGCGGCGCCGCGACCAGGAACGTCTGGACCGCGCCCGTATCAAGGCCATCAACCGGTCCCACCGCGTCTGGAACCGCGGTGGCGGCGGCGGTCGGCAGGTCGAGCTGCCCGGCGGCTCGCCCTCAGGAGGCCAGGGCGCTACGGAGCCTGCTATAGCGCCTTCGACGCTTTCCGAACCGGCCGAACTGCCCGCGCGCTCCCGTCCGGCACTTCAGCCGGCACGCGGTGAATCCATCGCCGAGCCCGCCCGCACCACCATCGACCTCACCGCCGAGGACGACACACTGACGATCCCCAAGCTCGACTCCCTGGAGCGCAAGCTCGCAGACCTCGAGCGCCAGTACGGCTGACCGCCGCAGAAACCGTTCACCACGTCAAGTGCCCCTGTCCGGCCCGCGTCTGCGGTCGGCCAGGGGCACTTGGCGTAAGCACCTGGGCACGGCCCGACGCTCGTTGCCGGTATCGTTTCGCCGCTCAGGCATTGTTACGGCGAGGAGCAAGCGCAGTGCATCTGGGACACGAGATCGCGGCGATACACGCACCACAAGCCCATCCGGCCGCGCTGGTCGGCGAGTTCCGCCGGACAGCGGTCCTGGTCCCCCTCGATGCCCAGGGCGGGTTGCACTCCGCCGAGCTGGGCGGAGTCCGCTGGCTGTACGCCTTCTCCGACGAGGCCTCGCTGGCCCGCTTCGCGCTGGCGCACGGTGATTCCGACGGAGAGTACGCGGCCGTGCTCGGCGCGCGGCTGCTCGATGTCGCGTTGCCCGCGATCGACGGTCCGGCCGGGGTTGCCGTCGATGTGGGCAGCCCACAGCCGCTGTTCTTCCTGGCCGAAGCGCTCCGGTGAGCGGCACCGACCGCTACCGCTCACGGCCGGACCCGCTCCCGCTGACCGCGGCCCTGGGTCAGCGGGGCCCGTCGGAGCGCTTGCGGTGCAGGGTGAACTGCTCGAACACCGACAGTTCGCCGTGCGGCTTGTTCACGTTGTAGTACGTCACGTGCAGGGTCGTCGTGTCACCGGGGTGCCGGCCCGGGTCGACGGTGAACGCCGCGAACCCATAGGGGTGTTCGAGGTCACGCACCCCCGTCCAGACCGCCTGCTCCTTGACGTAGGTCGAGGTGCGCTTGCCGTTGGATCCCGCGGTCGCCGACACCGCAGTGATCACCTTCCCGGTGCCGTCCTTGAAGAACGACTGGTTGGTCGTGCCCGAGACGCCGCCTCCGCCGAGCACCATGTGCACGGTTCCGAGCGAGGTGTCGATGGAGTCGGTGGCCTGGGACACCGGGTTGGGGGTGAGCGTCTCGCTGCCGCTGACGACGCCTCGGACGGCCAGCGACCTCTCGTAGTTGTGCTCATGTCCGCAGACGACCAGGTCGACGCCGTACTTGTCGAACAGCGGCCCGTACTTCTGACGCAGCCCCAGGTCGGCACCGTTCGCGTCCGACGAGCTGATCATCACCTGGTGCATGGCGACGACCACCCAGTCGACATCGCCGGAGCTGCGTGCCGCCCGCAGCTCCTTCTCCAGGAAGGCCAGCTGCCGGCCACCGGAGTAGCCACTGATGTAGACGTCACCGCCGTCCTGCAAGCAGTTGTCGTCGTTCTGCAGCACGATCACCCGCACTGAACCGGCGGTGAACGCGTACCAAAGCCCGGCGAGTTCGGCGTCCGTCTCGGTGGAGGGCAGGTCGAAGTACGTCTGGTAGGCACCCAGCCCGATCGGTCCGTTCGCCTTCTCGATCTCGTGGTTGCCGGCCGCGGGCATCCACGGGCGGAAGCGCGCCGAGCGGGTGTTGTTGGTGAAGAAGTTGTTCCAGGTACGTACCCGGTCGACATCGAGGTTGGCATAGCACAGGTCGCCGTTGAGCAGGTGGAAGAGGGGCGCCACCTGCTCGATGCCCGTGACGATGTCCTTGGTCGCGGGGGTGGAGTTCGCGTCGAGCGCGACCGTGCCGTCGGCCGCCCACGTCACCTGCGGCGCCGACTGGTCACCGAAGCTGGTGAAGGTCAGCGGCGCCCGGCCGCGCGGCGCGGTCCGGAACATGCCGCTGTCGGGGCTGGCTCCGTCGTGCGAGACGATGTACACGTAGTCGGTACCGGGGGTGAGCCGGGACAGCGCCGCATGGTGGACGTACACGGTGCGGCCGGACTTGCCGTCGTCGTAGCTGCGGGTCTGCGCCTCGGCGCCGGCACCCAGGCCGTGCTCCAGCGTCCCGTACATCACCCGTGGCCGCTTCACCGGCGAGTCCGTGAGCCAGGAGACGACCATCTGGCTGCCGGGATCCTTACCGAAGGTCAGGTGCAGGCCCTGCACCGGCGGCGCCCCGCCGGAGTCGGGCGTCGGGAGGAACGCGGGGGCGGCGAACGGGGTGTCCGCCACCGCAGGGGCGGACACCCCGCAGCGGGGTCACGGCCGCACCGGCCCCGGCCGTCCCCAAGAGTCCCAGAGCGTGACGGCGGGAGAGCCCGCCGGACTTTCCCCCAGCATCGTTCGGTGCGACCATCGTGGTTCCTTTCCAGGTGCCTCGGCGAATGTGCGAACACTCGCCCAGCCCAGCGACCACACGATGAACACGACCTTGCGGCCGTACGACGAAACACTTCGCTGACACCGCGCAGCTCGATCGCATGACTGCGGATCGACCCCAGGGAGTGGCGACATGACGGACGGCAACACCGAATCCCCCGTCCCGGGCCATCGCACCAAATACGCGCGGGTGGAGCGGGAGCGCCGGTTCCTGCTCGCTGGGATGCCGGCCGGGGCGGAGGCCGTCGGCGTCCGGCGGATCATTGATCACTATCTCACCGGGACGCGGTTGCGCCTGCGGCGGACGACGGATGTCCGGTCGCGCGCATGCGAATACAAGCTGACGCAAAAGGTCCCGGCAGAGCTGCCCGGGCCGGTCCAGGGGCTGGTCACGAATATGTACCTGTCGCGGGCGGAATACGAGCTTTTTGCTTCACTGCCCGGGGCCGGCCTGGCCAAGCTCCGCTACAGCATCCCGCCGTTCGGTGTCGATGTATTCGCGCCGCCGTTGAACGGCCTGGTCCTGGCCGAGGCCGAATTCGGCACCGGTGAGGAGATGCGAGCGTTCGTGCCCGGGATCGATGTTGTCGCCGAGGTCACCACGGACCGACGGTTCACCGGTGGCAGGCTGGTCCGCACCGATCGATCGGAACTGCTCTCCTGGCTGGAAGGCCACGGAGTCGAGATCTGACTCCCAATACCCCTGGCGTGCGCTACCCAGGCAGGTCCGGATCCCAAGGTTGGGCAAAGTTATGGTAGGGGTATGGCAGGGGCCTCGGGGACCGGTGGGATCGGTGTGCCAGCCTTGCCGCCATGACGACAGGGCAACTCCGGCAGAACGGGCCCCCGGCCCCGGCACGGCACGCGATGGCACGGCACACGATGAGCAAGGTTCCGGAAGTGACGGTCTACTTCTGGATCACGAAAGTACTGACCACCGGCATGGGTGAGACCACTTCGGACTTCTTGGCCCATCAGCTCAACCCCATAATTGCCGTCGGTCTCGCCGGAATAGTCCTGGCGGCCGCACTGGTGCTGCAGTTCAAGGCCCGCCAGTATGTGCCCTGGATCTACTGGACAGCTGTCGTCATGGTCAGCGTGTTCGGCACCATGGCGGCCGATATTCTGCACGTCGGGCTGGGCGTGCCCTACTTCGCGTCAACCACCTTCTTTGTGATCGTGCTGGCCGTCATCTTCGCGGTCTGGTATGCGAGCGAGAAGACCCTGTCCATCCACAGCATTCACACCCGCCGCCGCGAGCTGTTCTATTGGGCCACCGTGATGGCCACGTTCGCACTCGGCACCGCCGCAGGCGATCTGACAGCGGTAAGCATGCACCTGGGCTACTTCTCATCCGGGGTTATGTTCGCCGTGCTGTTCGCTCTCCCTGCCCTGCTCTACCGGCTGTTCGGCCTGAACGAGATCTTCTCCTTCTGGTTCGCCTACGTCGTGACGAGGCCGTTCGGCGCTTCGTTCGCGGACTGGATGGGAGTTTCGAAGGCCCGGGGCGGACTTGCGCTGGGCACCGGGTCGGTCAGCCTGGCGCTGGCTGTTGTGATCGCCGGTTTCGTCTGCTATCTGGCGGTCAGCCGCAAGGACGTTGCTCACGGAGCTACCGGCTGATCGGATGACCCAGGGCCGGCCCCGGCGCAGGTCTTGCATCTACCCCGTCCCGGTATGATCACTTTGATGACGTACGCTGGACCGGCGGGCCCTCGGTCGTCGGCGACGCGCACCGGCGGGGTGCCGCTGGCTCCGGCCGGATTCCTCTGGCCCCGATGCGCGAAGTCCTCGTGGGTGCAGGGCGATGAGACACCGTCATGCCCGTTGTGCGCCCGGCCCATGGGCTTTGTCGCGCGGGTTGAGGAGGGCCACGATCACCGCACGGCGGCGAATTTCGGTGGCGGCGGCTGTGGTTACGCGTTCGTCTGCGCGTCCTGCGGACAGGGGGCGTTCCGCTGGCAGTGCTGACCCCCCCCGCCCGCGCGGCAGGGCGCTCGGCGGGTGCCACTGACGCGCGGCTTAAGAGGCCGCGCACCACGGACTCCGGGACGCGCCGACCGCCTGGTTCGGACCTGCGGATTGAGCGGTGCTCAGGGCGCCGCACGGGGCAGCGCCCGTACCGCCAGGACTGTGCAGAGCGCCGCCAGGGGCAGTTCGGCGCCGACCGCCATGGCCAGGGCGGTGACGAAGTCGCTGTCCTGAGTGGCGGTGGTGGTGTCGAACCAGGCGTCGACGACCAAGAGCATGGCGGTGGCGGTGGCCACGAGGGCGTGCCGGGGATCGCGGCGCAGGGTCAGGAGGCCGGTGGTGATGAGGCACAGGGCCTCCAGGGCATCGAGACCGACCCAGGCAACGGACCAGTGGGAGGCGGTGGTTGTCGACGGGAGGCCAGTGGCCAGGACGAACAGCCAGGGCAGCAGGGCCAGGCCGCAGGCGATGAGGGCGTAGCCCACCCGGCGCGGGGGCCGCCGGGCACGGGGCGCGATGGCTTCGGCGCCGGTGCGGGACGGGAGGTCGAGGGTGGTCGTCATGGGGCCGGGCTCCTTGCGGGAGAACTTGAACAGCCGGTGCGGGCGCTCCTTCACGTCATCAAGACTCCTGCCACGGACCGCTGGGGTCAGTCATGCAAATCTCCGTCCTTGGGGTGGCACTGGCTATACCCCGAAGCGGGTGATCGCGTCATGGACCGGCCGTGGCCTGGGCACTTACCGTGTGGCCATGCGAATCATCACCCGGCTGCGGCACCTGCTGCGAAGACCGTTCGAGGGGGCTGGGCGGAGCACCGCATTCATCGTCACGGGCATCCTGATCCAGCTCGTCGAACTGCTGGTTCTCTCGCTGCCGTGGATCTTCTTCGTCCCGGTGGAGCTGTGGGCGATCAACCTCGCCGTGCTCCTTCCGCTCGCCACCCTCGTGGTCGCCGCGCCCGCGTTGACCCAGGCGCAGCGGAGCCGGTTCCGGGCGCGGCTGGATGTGGACATCCCGGAGTTGACGGGGACCCAGCCGCAGCGCGGGCTCAGCGGAATCATTGCGCGGGTGCGATCGCGGGCCGGACGGCGACAGCTTCGTTACCACCTGGCGGCCGGACCGCTGCTCGCGCTGGGCGGCTGCGTTGCCCTGCTGCTGTGGGTCGGGGCGGCCGTGACCACCTCGGTGTACGTATGGGTGTGTGCGCTGCCGCTGGATTGGCGCCTCAGCCATGTCGGTTACTCCACCTGGGCCGGGTACGTCACCGCGGGCGGGATCGCCATGCTGTGCGCGGCATCCTGGCTGTCCGGCGCCCTGGCCCGCCTCGACACCCGCGCGGCCATGGCCCTGCTGGGGCCGAGCAAGGAGGAGCAGCTGGCGCGCCGGGTGGAGGATCTGACCGTAAGCCGGGCCGGTGCGGGTCAGTGGCTCGGCTGGCATCTGGTACGGCACCTCGGGGGTGGCCGAAATCAGGACCGGGCGCCCCGTGGGGGCGGACGACACCTTCCGGATCGGCAGCATCACCAAGGTCTTCGTCGCCACTGTGGTGCTGCAACTTGTCGCCGAGCGCCGGGTGGACCTGAACACTCCCATCCAGCGCTACCTGCCCGGCTTGCTCCCTGCCGCATTCGCGCCGATCATGGTGTCCCAGCTGCTGAACCACACCAGCGGCCTGCCCAATGAGAGTGGCCCGGACGTCCCCGACCTGAGCACCCCGGAAGCGGTCTTCCATCACAGGTTCGACCAGTGGACCCCGGAGCGGCTTGTGGCGACGGTCACCCGCTTGCCGATGAAGTTCGCCCCGGGCACCCGTCAGGAGTACCGGGGTGTCAACTACGTCCTCTTGGCGATACTTATCGAGAAGGTGACCGGCCACCCATACAGTGACGAGATCACCGCCCGCCTCCTCCGCCCGCTGGGCATGAAGCACACCTCGGTCCCCGGCAACGACACCCGGATCCATGGCCCGCACGTCCACGGTTACCTCGCGATGACCGAGGGGACTCTGCGGGACATCACCGTCGTCAACCCCTCGGAGTCCTGGGGCGAGGGCGAGATGATCTCCACCAGCGGCGATCTGGACCGCCTCATCTCCGCGCTCTTCTCCGGCAATCTCCTGCCGCCGCACCTGTTGCGGAAGATGTTCGCCCTGCCGCCCGAGGACGTGCTCATGCTGGACGGCACCCCGGCCCGCTACAGCACCGGCCTCCAGACCATCACGCTGAACGGCATCACCTTCTGGGGCAAGACCGGCGAGCAGTACGGCTACGCCAACGGGATGTTCTCCACCCGCGACCAGCAGCGCCGCATCGTTTTCGCCTTCAACCCGACCCACCGGGACGCCACCCAGCAGCAGATGACCCTGCGGATCGCTCAGGCGGCCACCAATGCTCCGTAGCACCTGTTCCCGTGTCGGCCGGGCTGCATGAGTTACCGAGGGATCTCGAGCGGAGGCCCCGGCCTCGTTTGGTAGGCCTCGGCGGCTGATCCCCAAGCGACGGGGGCCTTGTGGCCGTTTTATATCGATTCTTGTGGTCACAAGGCCGCCGTCGTAGCGCCGGAGCAGCAGCCGCCGCACGCGGCCCAAGGTGCGGGCCCGGACGCGCCCGCACCGGGTCCGGTAGGAGCCGGCTTATCGGGCTTCCCGTCCTCTCCTGCCCGGAATATCTCGGCGGATGGTGCCTGGTGTCCGCCATCGCCCGGTGTCGTCACGGATGATTCAAGCCCCGGCGCCCGGGCCGACCGCCGTCATGTTCGCGGATTCTGCTGCTGCGAGGAGTCGTTTGTCGTAGGCGACGAAGAACTCGAGTTGTCTGCCGAGCAGGGTGGCCGAGGCGAGATGGATTGCGTCGAGGCTGCGAAGGAGAGGATCTCCGATGGCTAGCGCCTTGGAGACGACCCGTTCGCCCATCGGCATGAGATGGACGCCGGCCAGCGACGCCGCAGCGCGTGGGACGGCTGTGGGGTCACGACGCAGCGTGCTGCGATGGACCTCTACCCGGCTGAGGTCGCTGGCGATCCGCACGGTGCTCTAGCGGGCTTTTAGCCAACTGCGCAGGTCTGCGGATTCTGCTTCCTCGAAAACGAGCTTGAGCAAGGCCGAGGAGTCGAGGTAAATCAAAATCGGTCCTCGCGCATCTCGGACAAGATTTCTTCGGTGCTCGGCAATGGCGCGGAGCTGCGGACACCGGGGGTGTTGAGGAGCTCGTCGAGACTGCCGGATACGGGTACGACAAGCCCCTGGGCGATCATGACATCGAGGGCGGTGTCATCGTTCACAGCAGGGGTGAGGCGGGCGATTGCGGCACGCCCATCGGTGATCTCGATGGTCTCGCCCAGACGTGCACGTTCCAGGTAGCGGTCCGCGTGTTCGACCAGCTCTTGGATCCCGATACTCTCCATGGTTCTCACGGTACGTCCTCCCTCTCCAGCCCGGTACGCCGTCCTCTGTTGGCAACGATGCCGAGCGTCGGTGGTTACGCCAATTGGGTGCGAGCCCTGCTGCCCCGTGCTGTGGGGTCACACCCGCGCCAGCCGTGCAGGAGACGGCCGTCACGCCGACAGGGCCACCGCGCGGCGGGTGGTCCGCGCCTCGTCGTAGCGCCGGAGCAGCAGCCGGCTCAGTTCGGGGGCGGAGCCGAGGACGGGGGCGAGCAGGTCGGCGCCGGAGTCGAGGGCGCCGCGTTCGATGCGGTCGGGGAGGAAGCCGGGGGCGATGACGTAGGGGGCGACGGCGATACGGCGGACGCCTTCGGCGCGCAGGGCGCGGACCGCGTCCTCGGTGCGGGGGAGGGCGGCGGAGGCGAAGGCGGGGCGTACGGTGTGCCAGCCGCGGGCGTGCCGCCACTGGCGTGCGAGGTCGTCGATGACGGCGATGGCGTCCGGGTCGGTGGAGCCGGCCGAGGCCAGGACGATGCCGGTGGAGGACCGGTCGCCGGGGGCGAGCCCGGCTTCGTGCAGGCGCCGGTCCAGGGCGGTGAGGAGCAGGGGGGAGGGGCCGAGGACATCGGCGACCCGGATCCGCAGGCGGGGGTGGGCCGCGCTCGCCTCGCGGAGGACGGCCGGGATGTCGGCCTTGGCGTGGAAGGCGCGGGTGAGGAGGAGGGGGAGGGCCACGACCTCGCGTACGCCTTCCGCGGTGAGGCGGTCGATGACCTGGGGGACGGAAGGGGCG
Organism: Actinacidiphila oryziradicis; assembly: GCF_005047355.1. Classification (GTDB taxonomy): domain Bacteria; phylum Actinomycetota; class Actinomycetes; order Streptomycetales; family Streptomycetaceae; genus Actinacidiphila; species Actinacidiphila oryziradicis. The sequence continues at coordinate 26,288 of NZ_SUMC01000010.1, read as the reverse complement.
CAGTGGTCGAGGTAGCCGGTCACCACACGCAGGCCCGGACGGGCGGCCCGGACGCGCCGGGTGAGCGCGTGGACCGTCGCGGCGTGCCGCGGATCGCGGCTGCCGTGGGCGATGACGAGAAGGACCGGCTGCTGTACCTCAACCACTACTGCCACTACCTCTTTCAGCTACGGACCAGCAGGCCGCGATTGCGCAGCACCCACCGCTCCAGGGGGGCGAAGACGAGCAGTTCGATGCCGATGCCCACGATGAGGATGAGCAGGATCGCCGCGAGTACCCAGCCCATGTCGGACTGTTCGCGGCCCTGCTCCAGGAACTGGCCGAGGCCGGTGCCCAGGTCGGGGGAGTTCACGATCAGTTCGGCGGCCATCAGCGAACGCCAGGAGAAGGCCCAGCCCTGCTTGAGCCCCGCGAGGTAGCCGGGCAGGGCGGCGGGCAGCAGCACATGGCGGACGCCGTGCAGGCCGGTGGCGCCGATGGTGCGGCCCGCGCGCAGGAACAGCGGCGGAATCTGGTCGACGCCGGCGACCAGGCCGTTGGCGATGGAGGGGACGGCGCCCAGCAGGACGACCGCGTAGATCGTGCCGTTGCTCAGCCCGAACCAGATGATCGAGGCCGGCACCCAGGCCACCGACGGCAGTGACTGCAGCCCGGAGAGGATCGGGCCGATGGCCGCCCGGACGGGCTTGATCCGGGCGACGATCAGGCCGAGCGGGGTGCCGATGGCGACCGAGGCCAGGAAGCCGAGGATGCCGCGCGAGAGGCTGGTCCAGACGTAGCCGAGAAGGGTGCCCTTCAGCCACTGGGTCTGGAGGGCCCGGGCCACATCCGCCGGGCTGGGGAGCAGATAGTGCTCCTTCACCTTGAAGTGGTACGCGAGCTGCCACAGGATCAGCACCAGCGCGATGGCGATGACCGGCGGGAGGGCCTTCTCGCGGAGTGTGCGGCCGAGCGGGGGCCGCTCGGTGACCCTGGTCTCCAGGGCGTCGAGCCCGGCTTCCAGGCCGCCGAGCGCTCCTGTCCGCCCGGCATCCGTCTTGGCGGACTTGGCGGCCTTGGCGCTCGTTCCGGTCTCAGTGCTGGCCATGGCGGCGGATCTCTCCCCGGAGCTGTTCGGTGATCTCTACGGACAGTTCGGCGACCGCGGCGTCCTCGATTCGGCGCGGCTGCGGTATGTCGACCGTCCACTCACGGGCGATCCGCCCCGGGCGGGACGACAGGAGGATGACCCGCTGGGCGAGGCGTACGGCCTCGCGGACGTTGTGGGTGACGAAGAGGACGGAGAGGTTCGTCTCCGACCAGATACGGGTCAGCTCCTCATGGAGTACGTCCCGGGTGATGGCGTCCAGTGCCGCGAACGGCTCGTCCATCAGCAGCAGTTGGCTGTCCTGGGCGAGCGCGCGGGCCAGTGCCACCCGCTGCCGCATGCCGCCGGAGAGTTCGTGCACCCGCTTGCCGTAAGCGCCCTGGAGCCGTACGAGCTCCAGCAGCCGCTCGGTCTCGGGGCGCCAGCCGGCGCGCGGCACGCCGCGCATCCGGAGGGCGAGTTCGATGTTCTTGCCCGCGGTGAGCCACGGGAAGAGGGCGTGCTCCTGGAACATCAGGGCCGGCCGGCCGCCGGGGGTCTGGATGCCCCCGGCGGACGGCTCGTCGAGTCCGGCGATCAGGTTGAGCAGGGTGGACTTGCCGCACCCCGAGGCCCCCAGGAGGCAGACGAACTCGCCCGGGGCGACATCGATGGTGATGTCGTCCAGCACGTGCTGCTGCGCGCCGGGGCGGCCGAAGGACTTCGAGACATGCTCGATCCGGGCGGCGTGGGGTGCCGTGTCGTTCGACTCGTCGGGCTGTGTGGTGAGTGCGGTGGCCATGGGCGTCACCTCCTGAGGGCTGGGCGTGCGGATGGGATTGGTCAGCTGAGTCCGGCGTCGGAGAACTGGGCCTTGCCGTCGGCCTTCAGGACCTTGTTGAGGATCGTGAGGTCGTAGATGCCCTTGAGGTTGGGCTTGGTCAGCAGACCTGCCTTGACCGCGTGGTCGGCCTCGGTCTGCAGGGTGGCGGCCAGCGGATCGTCGGTGACCGTGATGCTCTGCCACGCCGGGTCGATGACGTCTGCGGGGAGGGCCTTGCCGGAGAGCGTCGCCAGCTCGGCGTTGGCGTCGGCCTTGGCCTTGTCCGGGTTGGCGGTGATCCAGGCGTTGGTGTTCACCGAGCCCTGGAGCACGGCCTGCACGACATCGGGGTGCGCGGTGAGGAACTTCTGCGACACGATCACATTGGTGATCACGAACTTCTTGTTGGGCCACAGCGTGCTCTCGTCGAGCAGCACCTTCGCGCCCTCGGCGACCAGCTTGGAGGCTGTGGGCTCGGGTACCCAGGCGCCGTCGATGGAGCCGGACTTGTAGGCGTCGGGGGTGACCTTGTTGTCCGTACGCACCACGGAGACATCGCCCTTGCCGGTGGTCGCGTCGACCTTCCAGCCCTGGTCGGCGATCCAGTTGAGGAACGCCACGTCCTGGGTGTTGCCGAGCTGCGGGGTCGCGATCTTCTTGCCCTTGACGTCCTTGAGGGACTTGATCGTCTTCGGGTTGACGACGAGCTTCACGCCGCCGGAGGCCGAACCGGCGATGATCTTCAGGCTCTTGCCGCCCGACTTCACATAGCCGTTGATCGCCGGTGAGGGGCCGATCCAGCCGATGTCGATGGAACCGGCGTTGAGCGCCTCGATCTCGGCCGGGCCCGCGTTGAAGACGGACTGCTTGATCTTGGTGCTGCCGAGCTCCTTCTGGAACAGGCCTTCCTTGAGGCCCACCAGTGGGGTGGCGTGGGTGAGGTTGGCGAAGTAGCCGATCTTCACCTCGGAGGCGGAGAGCTTCTTGCCGCCGGCCGAAGCGGTGGAGGCGGCGGTGCCGGACTTGCTGGAGGTGGAGTCCGAGCCGTAGCCGCAGGCAGCGAGGGCCAGCAGCGGGAGGAGGGCGGCGGCCACGAGGACGCGGTGGCGGTGCGGCCGGGAAACGGCGGTGCGATCGGCAGTCACGGGAGGTGTTCCTCTCGACGGCCCGGGTGGTCCGTGCGCTATGGCGCGGCCGGGGGGAGGCTGTCAGGTCTTCGTTCGGGGAGGGCATGCGGGGTGGCCATGGGGGCGTTCGTCAGCGCACACATCGCGAGACCCCGCCCTGCCCGCTGCCCATTTGGCCGCTGCCGATGCGGCCGCCCTCTTTGGCGAAAGTGGAGAAGGCTTCACCAGCCATCAGAAGTCCCACCCCTCATCGTCGTCGGCCGCCTCGTCGGGGGCCGTGGTCTGTGCGGTCTCGGCGAACGCCTCGCCCGCCATGCCGGCGGTGAGCGTGGTGCCGTCCGCCGGGTCGATCAGCAGGAAGGACCCGGTGAGCCGGGAGTCCGCGTAGGCGTCCAGCGGCAGCGGCTCGGCGGTACGCAGCACGACGGAACCGATGTCGTTCACGGCGAACTCGCCGGGCCGGGCGACCCGGGCCAGGCCGTGGGTGAGGTCGATCCGGTGCGGGAGCTCCTTGACGACCGCCTTGACGGTGCGGGTGGCGTGCTTGAGCAGCACGCGGGATCCGACGCGCAGCGGGCGTTCGTGGAGGTGGCAGACGGTGGCCTTGACGTCCTGGGTGGTGGCCGGGGCCTGCGCGCTGGGCGCGATCAGATCGCCGCGGGAGATGTCGAGGTCGTCGGCGAGCAGCACGGTGACGGACTGCGGGGCCCAGGCGACGTCGACCGGTGTGCCGAGGGCGTCGATGCCGGTGATGGTGCTGGTGAGGCCGGACGGCAGGACGGTGACCTGCTCGCCGACGCGCAGCACGCCGGAGGCGATCTGGCCCGCGTAGCCCCGGTAGTCGGGGTGCTCGGCGGTCTGGGGGCGGATGACGTACTGCACCGGGAAGCGCGCCGGGGCGTCGGCGAGGTCGGTGCCGACGGGGACGGTTTCCAGGTGTTCCAGGATGGTGGGGCCGCCGTACCAGTCCATGTTGGCGGAGGCGGTCACCACGTTGTCCCCGGCGAGGGCGGAGATGGGTATGGCGGTGATGTCCGGGACGCCGAGGGAGGCGGCGTAGGCCGTGAACTCCTTGGCGATGGCGGCGAAGACGGGCTCGGCGTAGTCGGCGAGGTCCATTTTGTTGACGGCGAGGACGACGTGCGGGACGCGCAGCAGCGCGGCGACGGCGGCGTGGCGGCGGGTCTGTTCGACGACGCCGTTGCGGGCGTCGACCAGCACCACGGCGAGTTCGGCGGTAGAGGCACCCGTCACCATATTGCGCGTGTACTGCACATGCCCGGGCGTGTCGGCGAGGATGAACCGGCGGCGCGGGGTGGCGAAGTAGCGGTACGCGACATCGATGGTGATGCCCTGTTCGCGTTCGGCCCGCAGGCCGTCGGTCAGCAGAGCCAGGTCCGGGGTGTCCTGCCCCCGGCGGCGCGAGGCGTGCTCCACGGCTTCGAGCTGGTCGGTGAGCACCGACTTGGAGTCGTGCAGCAGCCGGCCGACGAGGGTGGACTTGCCGTCGTCGACGGAGCCGGCGGTGGCGAAACGCAGCAGTGAGGTGGCGGAGACCGGCTCCGTGATGGCGTCGGCGTCCGGAACGATGCTGGTCATTGTTTAGAAGTACCCCTCGCGCTTGCGGTCCTCCATGGCGGCCTCCGACAGCTTGTCGTCGGCGCGGGTGGCGCCCCGTTCGGTCAGCCGGCTGGCGGCGATCTCGGTGATGACCTGCTCGATGGTGGCGGCGTCGGAGTCGACGGCGCCGGTGCAGGACATGTCGCCGACGGTGCGGTAGCGGATGAGGCGCCGCTCGATGCTCTCGCCGTCCTTCGGGCCGCCCCAGTCGCCCTCGGTGAGCCACATGCCGTCGCGGGCGAAGACATCGCGCTCGTGGGCGTAGTAGATCTGCGGGAGTTCGATGCCCTCGCGGGCGATGTACTGCCAGACGTCCAGTTCGGTCCAGTTGGACAGCGGGAAGATCCGGACATGCTCGCCGGCGGCGTGCCGGCCGTTGTAGAGCTGCCACAGTTCGGGGCGCTGGCGGCGCGGGTCCCAGGCGCCGAACTCGTCGCGCAGCGAGAAGACCCGCTCCTTGGCGCGGGCCTTCTCCTCGTCGCGGCGGCCGCCGCCGAAGACGGCGTCGTACTTGCCCTGGGTGATGGCGTCCAGCAGCGGGACGGTCTGCAGCGGGTTGCGGGTGCCGTCGGGGCGCTCGCGGAGCCGGCCGTCGTCGATGTAGTCCTGTACGGAGGCGACATGGAGCCGCAGTCCGTGCTCGGCCACCGTGCGGTCGCGGTAGTTGATGACCTCGGGGAAATTGTGCCCGGTGTCGACATGCAGCAGGGAGAAGGGCACCGGGGCCGGGGCGAAGGCCTTCAGCGCCAGATGCAGCATGACGATGGAGTCCTTGCCGCCGGAGAAGAGGATCACCGGCCGTTCGAACTCGCCGGCGACCTCGCGGAAGATGTGGACGCCCTCGGACTCCAGGGCGTCCAGGTGGGACAGCGCATAGAGGTTCTCGGTGGCGGTCGTCACGCTGTGCCCCTCTCGTTGAAGCTTGTCCCGGTCGTGTGCGGCCCTGAGGGCCGCGTGCGTGTCGCTCACACCAGTCCCTTCCCGGCGAGCAGCGTTCTCAGGGCGTTCGCGGAGTCCGCCACGGTGCGCCCGTCGGTCTCGATCCGCAGGTCCGGGTCGGCCGGGATCTCGTACGGGTCGTCGACCCCGGTCAGCCCGGAGATCTCACCGGCGGCCTGCTTGGCGTACAGGCCCTTGACGTCGCGTACGGAGCAGACCTCGACCGGCGTCGCCACGTGCACCTCCAGGTACGCGGTGCCCTGGCCCTGGTGGCGCTTGCGCACCGCCTCGCGGCTGTCGGCGTAGGGGGCGATGACGGGCACCAGGACCTTGACGCCGTTGGACGCCAGCAGCTCGGCGACGAAGCCGATGCGCTGCACATTGGTGTGCCGGTCCTCGCGGGTGAAGCCGAGGCCCGACGACAGGAACTCGCGGATCTCGTCGCCGTCCAGCACCTCCACCCGGTGGCCGTCGCCGCGCAGCCGCTCCGCCAGGGCGTAGGCAATCGTGGTCTTGCCCGCACTCGGCAGACCGGTGAGCCATACGGTGGCTCCCGTGTCTGTCACGCTCATCGTTGTCTCCTGGGTCTCCGGGGCGTGGCCTTGAGGAGCGGTCGTCATCAGCCGTGCAGTCCGCACTCGGTCTTGCTCCGGCCGGCCCAGCGCCCTGCCCGGGCGTCCTCGCCCTCCAGCACACGACGGGTGCAGGGGGCGCAGCCGACGGAGGCGTAGCCGTCCATGAGCAGCGGGTTGGTCAGTACACCGTGCTCGGCGACGTATGTTTCCACGTCCTCCTGTGTCCACCGGGCTATTGGCGAGACCTTGACCTTCTGCCGCTTGGCGTCCCAGCCGACGACCGGGGTGCCGGCCCGGGTGGGGGACTCGTCGCGACGCAGGCCGGTCGCCCAGGCGTCGTACGCAGTGAGGCCTTCCTCCAGCGGCTTGACCTTGCGCATCGCGCAGCACAGGTCAGGGTCGCGGTCATGCAGCTTCGGGCCGTACTCGGCGTCCTGCTCGGCGACGGTCTGCCGGGGCGTCAGCGTGATGACGTTCACATCCATGACGGCGGCGACGGCGTCGCGGGTGCCGATGGTCTCCGGGAAGTGGTAGCCGGTGTCGAGGAACACCACATCGACGCCGGGCGCCACGCGGGAGGCGAGATGGGCCACGACCGCGTCCTCCATGGAGGAGGTCACGCAGAAGCGCGGCCCGAAGGTGTCGACGGCCCAGCGCAGGATGTCCAGCGCGGAGGCGTCCTCCAATTCGCGGCCGGTCTGTTCGGCGAGATGGCGCAGGTCTTCGGCGGTGTGCTGTGCGGTAGTCACGAATCGCCTCCATCGGGAGTGCTCGTACGAAGTCCCTTGGCCAGCAGGCCGAGGAACTTCAACTGGAAAGCGCGGTTGCACGCCGCGCATTCCCAGGCCCCGTGGCCCTCCTCGGAGGGACGGAGGTCCTCGTCCCCGCAGTACGGGCAGTAGAAGGGCGCGGCTCGCTCGCTCATGCCGCCCCTCCCGTCTCAGTCCCGGCACGCTCTGATGCGCGTGCTTCCTTCGTCTCTGCTCGCTCCTTCGTCACCGCGCGGCTCCTCAGCCCAGCCCGCGCCGCGCCCCGGGACACGCTCATGACAGTGCCTCCTCGGAGGCGCGCGCCGCCCAGGTGGCGAAGCGCTCGCCCTCTTCGCGCTCCTTCTGGAAGCGGCGCAGCACCCGCTCGACGTAGTCGGGCAGCTCCTCGGAGGTGACCTTCAGGCCGCGCACCTTGCGGCCGAAGCCCGCCTCCAGGCCGAGCGCGCCGCCCAGGTGCACCTGGAAGCCCTCGACCTGGTTGCCGTTGTCGTCCAGGACGAGCTGGCCCTTGAGACCGATGTCCGCCACCTGGATACGGGCGCAGGCGTTCGGGCAGCCGTTGACGTTGATGGTGATCGGCTGGTCGAAGTCCGGCAGGCGCTTCTCCAGCTCGTCGATGAGCGAGGCGCCGCGCGCCTTGGTCTCGACGATGGCGAGCTTGCAGTACTCGATGCCGGTGCAGGCCATCGTGCCGCGACGGAAGGGGGTGGGTCCGACCCGCAGGTCGAGCGCTTCGAGTCCGGCCGTCAGGGACTCGATCTGCGACTCCTCGACATCGAGCACGACCATCTTCTGCTCGACGGTGGTACGGAGCCGGCCCGAGCCGTGTGCCTCCGCCAGTTCGGCGATCCTGGTGAGGACGGTGCCGTCGACACGCCCGACGCGCGGCGCGAAGCCGACATAGAAGCGGCCGTCCTTCTGCCGGTGGACGCCCACATGGTCGCGCCACTGCTCGACGGGCTGCGCCGGAGCCGGGCCGTCGACCAGCTTGCGCTTCAGGTACTCGTCCTCCAGCACCTGGCGGAACTTCTCGGGGCCCCAGTCGGCGACGAGGAACTTCAGCCGGGCGCGGGTGCGCAGCCGGCGGTATCCGTAGTCGCGGAAGATCGAGATGACGCCCTTGTACGCGGCCGGGACCTCCTCCAGCGGGACCCAGGCACCGAGGCGGACGCCGATCTTGGGGTTGGTCGACAGTCCGCCGCCCACCCAGAGGTCGAAGCCCGGGCCGTGCTCGGGGTGCTCGACGCCCACGAAGGCGATGTCGTTGATCTCGTGGGCGACATCGAGCAGTGGGGAGCCGGAGATCGCGGACTTGAACTTGCGCGGCAGGTTGGAGAATTCCTTGTTGCCGATGATCGTGCGCTGGATCTCCTCGATGGCGGGCGTGCCGTCGATGATCTCGTCCTCGGCGATCCCGGCGACGGGCGAGCCGAGGATGACGCGCGGGGTGTCGCCGCAGGCCTCGGTCGTCGACAGGCCGACGCCCTCCAGACGGCGCCAGATCTCCGGCACGTCCTCGATGCGGATCCAGTGGTACTGGACGTTCTGCCGGTCGGTGAGGTCGGCGGTGCCGCGGGCGAACTCCTGGGACACCTCGCCGATGACGCGCAGCTGCTCGGTGGTCAGCCGGCCGCCGTCGATGCGCACACGCAGCATGAAGTACTTGTCGTCCAGCTCCTCCGGCTCCAGGATGGCGGTCTTGCCGCCGTCGATGCCGGGCTTGCGCTGGGTGTACAGGCCCCACCAGCGCATCCGGCCACGGAGGTCGGCGCCGTCGATGGAGTCGAAGCCGCGATGGGCGTAGATCGTCTCAATACGCGTCCGCACATTGAGACCGTCGTCGTCCTTCTTCGTCTGCTCGTTGCCGTTGAGCGGCGTGAAGTGGCCCGCCGCCCACTGGCCCTCGCCACGGTGGCGGCTCGCCTTGCGTCGGGCAGCGGCAGCTGCGGGCACGTCAGGGGTGGTTGCCATGGCGATGCAGTCCTTCGGGCAGGCTGGATAGGTCTTTGGTTGCGCGAAAACACCCTATGGCCTGCGAAAACGCTGCACTGCGAGAGGCAGTTGGAGGCGGCCGGGCGCCCGCGCGTCCGCGACGGTGGGGACGGCTGGTTGCGAAGACAGTGCGCTGTCAGACCACCGGACAGATGGCGCTGGACATGCGACCGAGGTCGACGTGAAGCCGACCTACCAAGGCGATTCCAGTGCGAGACATGACGAAAGCGTGTCATGGGGGTCTCGGGGGAGTCCACTGTCGTCCAGACTCTGGACGGTACTATCTCGAATAATGAGACAGTGTGTTCTGTGTCACCAGTATCGGTCCCAGACAGGTCCGCCGGGACCTGCGACGAGCCCGGCCGCCACCTGTTCCGGCCACCTTCCCGGCTTCGTATACGGCTATGCGCCCGGCCACGGTCCGTCTGTCGTCCGCGACTCCTCATCACCGACCTTGGTGTCGAAGATCCGGAATCCGCGCCTGCGGTAGTTGGCCAGCGCGTGCGGCCCGTCCAGGCTGCAGGTGTGCACCCATACCCGCTTCGTCGGCGCCCGCAGCGGCCAGCGGCCGGCGAGGTCCCAGGCACGGGCGGTGCCGTACGACAGCAGGTGCCCGCCGATGCCGCGGCCGCGAAAGGCGGGCAGCAGCCCGAAGTACCCTATCTCGGCCTGGCCCTCGTCCTGCGCGTCCAGCTCGATGTACCCGGCCGGTGTGCCGTGTTCGTACGCCACCCATGTCTCGGTCCCGGGCCGGGCCAGATGCTCCTGCCACCGCGCGTACGTCCAGCCCAGCCGGTCGGTCCAGGAGCAGTCAGCGCCGACCGCCGTATAGAGGAAGCGGCTGAACTCGGCGGAGGGCACCCCCGCCCGGACAATCCGGACCGCGGTGGCCGGATCCGGCTCCGCGGACGCCTTCAGGTCGTCCGGGGAGATCTGCTCCAGCCACCAGGTGGTCACGCTGATGCTGCTGCTCATGGCTCCCGTCATGGCGCCCAGCCAATCACGGCCGGATGACGGTGTGGTTTTGCGGTCCCGGGCGGGCCGGCCGCCGACCGTGCCTGTCCGCCGCCTTCCTGGGGTGGCGGCCGGGCCCTTGGCCGTGGTCGTCCTGGCGCCGCCGGACCGCTCCGTTCCGGTTGCTGTTCGCTGCGGTGGATACGGAGGCCGGCGCGTCACGCCGCGACGGGAACGGCCCGTGACGCGCTCGCTCCGCCACCGGCGGCACGCGTGCCCCGGGCCGGAAGCCATGTCACACGGTTCAACCCGTGGGCGGGTGGGAGGGGCCCCACACCACCGGCGCGGCCACCCTCCGGGCTGTCACCACGGCGGGAGCAGCGGAGTGGGGCAAGAGGTCGGCCGGCCGCTGCGGCCCCAGCAGCTCCACGTCCACCTCGTCCGCGAAACGGTAGGGCCGGTGGGCCAGTACGCCCGCCAAGGTACGTCGCAGGCGCGAAAGCTCGGCACGCACGGTCACCGTACGGCTCGGATCGCCGAAGAGGTCGCACGCGAGCTCGGCGGCGGTCCGCCCGGCGCGGTGCAGGGCGAGGACGAGGAGCAGCTCGGCATGGCGGGGGCTCAGCTGCTGCTCCCAACGGCCCGCCGGGCCCGAGACGGCGACCGTCCAGGCGCGGGCGCGGCTGACGTCGAGAACCACGCGGCTGGGCGGCCCGGCCCCTTCCCCGTCCACCGGCCCCGGCCGCACCAGCCAGCCGCCCGGCAGCGGCTCAAGGGCGCACATGCCGAGCGTCGGCAGCCAGAGCTGGCCTGCCTGCGGGGCGCTGGGCAGCGCCACCCGGTCGAGCGGCGGCATACCGGTGACGGCGGCGGTCCAGCCGTGCGGGTCGACCACCACGGCCCGGCCGTGGATCCGGGCGAGCAGCGGCGCGGCCACCGAGCGCAGGCTGTCGACGGAGGCCCAGTGCCGGGCCCGCAGCTCGCCCTCGGCAACCCGGGCGACGGCGGTCACCAGCGCCAGCGTCGCCGGATGGGCGGTGGCGGCCGGGCCGGTCACGTCCACCGCGCCCAGCAGCCGACCGTCGCGCGGGTCGCGCAGCGGGGCGGCGGCGCAGTTCGTCCACCGCAGGGCGTGTACGAAGTGCTCGGCCGAGTGCACCTCCGTCGGCCGTCCGGTCGCCAGCGTCGTGCCGATCGCGTTCGTACCGGCGGTCTCCTCCAGCCACGAGGAGCCCTGGGTGATGCCGATCCGGTCGGCGCTCCCGCGTGTGGTCAAGTCGCCGTCCCGCCACAGGACGCGGCCCTCGTCGTCGGCGATGATCATCATGTGCGAGGTGGAGTGTGCCGCCGAACTCAGCCCGTCCCGCAGCAGCGGCACGACCTCGGTCAGCGGCGAGCGGCGCCGGCGGTGCTCGATCTCCTCGGCCGGCAGCTGGCCCGGCTGGCTGCCGCGGTCGGGGTCGACGCCATGGCCCCGTACCCGGTCCCAGGACTGGCTGATCACCGCCCGCGGCGCGGCGGCCGCCCGCCGTGCATTGGCCTGCCGTCCCACGCCGATAGATGCCTGGCTCATGCTGCTCCCCGCACCCGTGTTCCGCCTGTGCTCCCACTGTGCATATGGTCCCGCTGCCCGAGCCGTCGTGCGGTTAAATCCTGCCTTTCCGTTGCAACGGTCTGCAACGGTTGCGCATATGCTGCGGCCTCGCGGAGAGTGACTATGCGTCACCGGTACTCGTATCGGCAGGTAACCGCCAACCGCACTCGGACCGGGAGGAGAACCGCTGTGCCATCGCTGTCCCCCCGCGTGCTCGTGGCCGGCTCCTCCGACGCGGAGCGCGGCGCCCGCGCCGACCGGCTGGCCCGCTTCTTCCGGGTGCCGCACCTCTCGGTCTGCGAAGTGATCCGCGACCACGCCGCCCCCAGCGCCAAGGACGCCCCCGTCCTGCGCGTCGTCGCGGCGCGGCTGGTGGACAGCCCCGGCTACGTCATCGACGCCGCCCCCCGCACCCTGGCCGAAGCGGCCGCCGTGGACGGCCTGCTGGCCTCCCTCGCCGTCCCTGCGGACCTGGTGGTCCATCTGCGCTCCGACGAGCCGCCGGGCGTCGTCATCGGCTACTACCAGGCCCGGGGCACGCTCGCGCAGTTCCTGCCCGGTACCGATGACGAGGCGATCGTCGCCAGCGTGAAGAGAGCGCTCCTGAACCGCAAAGCCAGGGCTGTGCACCCCTAGACCGGGGTGGTGCCGAGTCGGCGCGGCGCCACCCCCAGCCGGCGCGGCAGCGCGGAAACCTTTCCTCCCGTCCCCCCGTGCGGGAGGAGGAGGCAACTCGCTGCCGCGCCCCATCTTCGGCCGGGAGGCCAGGGCGATGCGCCTGCAGGCAACAGCTCTTGGCCGCTACGCGGCTGGGCAGCGAGTGGGAGCGCCGGGACGGTTTCGTCCGCACGCTGGCCGGGTTCGCTGTGCGCCCCCCGCCTGGCTGGAGGCCTGGATGGCCGACGCTCCGGAGGACCCGGACCCGGACCCGGACCCGGACCCGGACGCGGTGCTGGTGCAGGTGGATGTGCGCGCGGCGGAGCAGCTGCGTCTCACCGGGGTGCACGCCACCAGCCTCCCCTGGGTCTACCTCGATGGTGAGGACCCCCGCCGGGCCTTCCTCGGGGTGCGCAAACGAGTGGGGAGACAAGTCGCCGTCCGGTCCCTCTTCTCCCGCGCCGGCGCCTGACGGAAGCCGTGGCCGCCCGGACAGGACCTAGGAGGCCAGCGTCTCGACGGATACCTGCCAGAGCAGCGCGGCCGCCTCGGGGTCGAGCGCGTAGGCCGCGACGCCCCGCCGCCGGAGACCCGGCTCGGCCGGCTCCGCCTCGTTGCAGTCCTCGAAGTACCGGCCGCCGATGCCTTCGAGCAGCGGCGAGGTCGCGACCAGCACGGATGTGGCCGCGCCCTGCTCCGGTGTCTTCCACTGCATGCCGCCGCCGGCCGACTGGGCACGCAACCGGGCCAGCTCTTCCTCGGAGACGTGCCGCTGGAGGTTGGTGCGGATGCCGCCGGGCATCAGGGCGTTGACGGTGATGCCCTCGGCCGCCCAGCGCTTGGCGGCTTCCACGGCGAAGAGGACGTTGGCCGTCTTGGACTGGCCGTAGGCGGCCCAGGGCTCGTAGGGGCGCTCCCGGAAGTGGATGTCTTCGAAGACGACCGGCGAGCGGAGGTGCGCGCTGGAGCTGACGGCTACGACGCGGGCGCGGCCGGCTGCCCTGAGGGCGGGGAGCAGACCGGTGGTGAGGGCGAAGTGGCCGAGATGGTTGGTGGCGAACTGCAGCTCCCAGCCTTCCGGCGTACGCATCTCGGGCGATGCCATCACGCCTGCGTTGTTGACGAGGATGTGCAGCGGGCCGTCCCACGCGGCGACGAACGAGGCGACGGAGGCCTGGTCGGTGAGGTCGAGGGGGGCGACGAGGACCTGCTTGTTGCCCGTGGTCGCGATGATGTCCTGGGCGGTCTGCTCGCCGGCCTGCGGATTGCGGACGGCCAGGGTCACCTCGGCACCGGCGCCGGCGAGTGCGCGGGCGGTTTCGATGCCGATGCCGGAAGCGCCGCCGGTGACGATGACGCGGCGGCCGGTGAGGTCGATGCCGTCCACGACCTGGGCGGCGGTGGATTCGGCGGTGAAGGGGGTGGTGATGCGGGTGGCGGAAGCCATTGTCTTTCCCGTCTCGCTCGGCGATGCGGAGGGGGAGGCCCAGCCGGTATGATGTCAAACGGAGGATCCTCCACTACGTAGGCAGCCTAATCGGAGGAACCTCCGCTTCGCAAGTGTGCTTATGAGGAGGAGCCGTGACGGCCACCAGCCCCCGACCGTTGCGTGCCGACGCGCAGCGCAACCGCGACACGCTGCTCGAAGCCGCGGTACGCGCGTTCTCCCAGGAAGGCCCGGATGTGACGCTCGACGCGATAGCGAAGGACGCGGGCGTCGGCATCGGCACGCTCTACCGCCACTTCCCCACCCGCGAGGCGCTCGTAGAGGCGGCGTACCGCAACGAGCTCGCGAGGCTGTGCGACATCGTGGCGGAACTCCTGGAGACGATGCCGCCGGACGAGGCGACGCGCGCCTGGATGGACCGTTTCGTCGACTACATGACCACCAAGCGCGGCATGGCCGACGCGCTGCGCGCACTCATCGCGTCCGGCGGGAACCCGTACGCACACAGTCGTGACCGGCTGACCACCGCGATCACGACGCTGCTGGCGGCTGCCGCCGCGGCCGGGACCGTACGGCCGGACATCGAACCCGGCGATGTGCTCTTGAGCCTGAGCGGAGTGTCCCTCGCTGCCGGGGACCCGGCCCAACGCGACCAGGCCCGCCGCCTGCTCGACCTGCTGATGGACGGCCTGCGCTACGGTGCCACCTCCTCCAGGCCGTAACGGCTGAAAGGCCGCGCAAACAGGCGACGCCCCCGACCTGTTTGCGCGGCCGCTACGCGGTCGGCCGCGCCCTCTCCACAATCGCGCCCAGGTCCAGGCTGTGCGGGAGGGTGCCGAAGGAGACGCCCCAGTCGCCGCCGAGCCGTGAGGCGCAGAAGGCGTCGGAGACGGCGGGCGGGGCGAAGCGGACGAGGAGGGAGCCCTGCAGGATGAGGGCCATGCGTTCGACGAGGCGGCGGGCGCGGGCTTCGAGGGAGGTCAGGTCGGCCAGCTCGGTGAGAAGGGATTTGACGGCGGCGTCCAGGCGGTGATCGGCGCCTCGGGAGAGGCCGATCTCACGGAGGAAGGCGTCGAAGGCCTGGGGATCGCGCTGAAGGGCGCGCAGGACGTCGAGGGCCTGGACGTTGCCCGAACCTTCCCAGATGGAGTTGAGGGGGGATTCGCGGAAGAGGCGCGGCATGCCGGATTCCTCGACATAGCCGTTGCCGCCCAGACATTCCAGGGCTTCGGCGGTGAGGGCGGCGGTGCGTTTGGTGACCCAGTACTTGGCGAGGGGCACGGCGATGCGCCGGAATTGGCGCTCTGCGTCCGTGGCGGCGTCGTAGGAGGCGGCGAGGCGCAGCACGGTCGTGGTGGCGGCCTCGGATTCCAGAGCGAGGTCGGCGAGGACGTTGAGCATCAGCGGCTGGTCGATGAGCGGGCCGCCGAAAGCGCTGCGGTGGGCCGCGTGATGGATCGCCTGGGCGACGGCCTGGCGCATGACCGCGGCGGAGCCGGTGGCGCAGTCCAGCCGGGTGGCGGCGACCATCTCGATGATGGTGGGCACGCCCCGGCCCTCCTCGCCGACGCGTCGGGCCCAGGTTCCGCAGAACTCGACCTCGGCGGAGGCGTTGGAGCGATTGCCGAGCTTGTCCTTCAGACGCTGGATGAGGAAGACGTTGCGGGTCCCGTCGGGCAGCACCCGGGGGAGCAGGAAACACGTCAGGCCGCCTTTTCCCCGGCCGGGGGATGCCTGCGCCAGCACGAGGAAGCCGTCGGACATCGGAGCCGAGCAGAACCACTTGTGCCCGGTGAGAAGGTACTCGCCGTCGGCCGCCAGTGGCTCGGCCCGGGTCGTATTGGCGCGGACGTCCGAGCCGCCCTGCTTCTCCGTCATACCCATCCCGAAGAGCGCCCCCGGCTTCACGCCGGGCGCCAGCAGCTCCTCGTCGTAGACGCGCGACGTCAGCCGGGGCTCCCATTCCGCAGCCAGCGCCGGCTCCGCACGCAGCGCGGGCACGGCGGCATGCGTCATGGACACCGGGCAGCCGTGTCCCGCCTCGGCCTGGGTCCACACGAGAAAACCCGCCGCCCGTCGCAGATGCCCGTCGGGGCGGGACCAGGCGTCCGTCAGGCCCGCCGAGACGGCGTGGCCGAGGAGACGGTGCCAGGAAGGATGGAAGTCGACCTCGTCGATGCGGTTGCCGTAGCGGTCGTGCGTGCGCAGTACTGGCGGGTACGTATTCGCCTGCGTACCCCAGCGCTGCGCCTGCGCGGAGCCGGCGGCCTTCCCGAGCTCGCTGAGCTCGGTCCGGATCTCGGGCAGCGCCTCGGGCGAGGCGTGGCGTGCCACACCCTCGACGAGGGCGGCGTCGGCGGCATAGATGTCGTAGCCGACCAGGGGCGGAGGCTGGTTGGTCACCGTGTGAGTGGGAGCGCTCATGCCAGCTACGGTAAGTGGGTGCACGCAGCTGGAGAAACATCTGGACGGCGACTCGGCCGTCTTTCCAGGGCCAGGGCCCTTTATCGCAATGTGTCCAAGCGCAAGATGGCCTGGCTGCTGCTCAAGGACACCATCGATTCGTGTATGGAGTACCGGGTCACCGGGCTCGCGGCGGAGGCGGCTTTCTTTGTGCTGCTGTCGCTGCCACCGCTGCTGCTGAGCCTGGTCGGGGCACTCGGCTACCTCGACAAGATCATCGGCATCGACACGGTGGAGAACATCCGGCAGAACATCCTCACGGCGTCCGCGACCGTCCTGACCGACAGGGGCGTTGACGAGCTGGTCCGGCCACTGGTCAACGGCGTGTTCAAGGACGGCCGGCCCGATCTGATCTCGCTCGGCTTCATGATCGCGCTGTGGTCGGGGTCGCGGGCGGTGAATGTCTTTATCGACACGATCACGGTCATGTACGGGCTCGACGGCCGCCGCGGCATCGTCATGACCCGGCTGCTGTCCTTCGGTCTGTACATCGTCGCGCTGATAATCGGTGCGGTGGTGATGCCGCTGATGGTGGTCGGGCCGGACGCGGTGGTGGGGCTGCTGCCGTGGAGCGAGGCGGTCATCCGGGTGCTGTACTGGCCGGTGGTGCTGGTGCTGTCGATCGTCTTCCTCACGACGCTGTACCACGTGTCCGTCCCGGTGCGGTCCCCCTGGTACGAGGACATGCCGGGCGCGGGGATCGCGCTGATGATGTGGGTCCTCGGCAGTATTGTGCTGCGGGTCTACCTCACTCACGCGGTTGAGGGGCCGACGATTTACGGATCGCTGGCCGCCCCCGTCGCCGTACTGCTGTGGATAGGGGTGTCCGCTTTCGCGGTCCTTGTCGGGGCGGCGGTCAATGCCGCCGTCGACCGGGTCTGGCCGTCCCTCGCCACGGCGGCCGCCCGTGAGGAGGCCGCGTTGGCCCGCGAGGCGGAGGCGGCCGAGGTGATCGCGCTGGCGGCGGCGCGACGGGCGGCGAGCGAGGCGGAGCCGGACGACGAGATCGGCGGGGACGAGATGCCGGCCGAATTTCCGGAGCGGTGGACCCGGTTCCTGCCGCCGGAGGACGTACGGGCCCGGCTGCGGAAGCGGCCCCCTGTGGGACGGCGCAAGCGCGAGGCGGAGCCGGAGCCGGGGCCGGAGCGAGAGCCGGCAACGGGGCCGGGAACGGACGCGCAGCCGTCGTCGCAGCCGGGGCCGGAAGCGCCCCGGACTGCCGAGCCCCCGGCGGGGCGGCGGGACTGAGGCGGCTGTCAGTGCCTGGTGCGATGCTGAAGCCATGTACGGGGAAAGGGCTTCGTCGCGGCTGAGCGGCGCGGTGGTGTGGGCCAGTACCGCGCGGACCGGGGTGCAGCGTGTGCTGCCGGATGGCTGCATGGATCTGATCTGGAGCGAGGCCGGACTGCTCGTCGCCGGTCCCGACACCCGCGCGTTCCTGGCGGCCGGTCCGCCGGGCGCGCATTACATCGGCCTGCGCTTCGCACCCGGCACCGGGCCGGCCGTGCTGGGCATACCGGCGCACGCACTGCGCGACGACCGGGTCCCGCTGGACGCGATCTGGCCGGGCGCGGAGGCCGGCAGGCTCGCCGAGCGCATGGCGGATTCGGCCGACAAGGGCGCGGCGCTGGAGGACATCGCGCTGCGGCAGCCCGGCACCGGCGCCCTGGCCCAAAGCCTGCCCACCGCCGTCGCGCAGGGTCTGGCGGCGGGCCGCACCGTCGCGGCCGTCGCCGCGTCGGTGGGGCTCGGCGAGCGGCAACTGCACCGCCGCTGTCTGGACGCGTTCGGGTACGGGCCGAAGACCCTGGCCCGAGTGCTGCGCATGCAGCGTGCGCTGCGGCTGGCCCGCCGGGGCATACCCTTCGCCCAGGTGGCGGCGGTCGCCGGATACGCGGACCAGCCGCACCTCGCCCGTGAGGTGAGGGCCCTGGCGGGCCTGCCGCTCGGCGAGCTCATTGGCTGAGAGCCATTCCGTGAGTTTTGGCGGGATGGTCCGGTATGCAGTCGCAGCGCTCCGGCGTGGTCCTTGGGCCGCTCGTTCGCGGGCGGATCTCATCGTGGCTCGCGGCCCGAAGGTGCGGAGCCTCGCCGTCGTTGACTCGACGGGGCTCCTTGCGGCCCGCCATGAAAACGACGACAGCTCATAAAGTCACCACCCACCTCAGGCTGCCCGGACGACTCACGGGATAAGAGGCCGCCCGACTGAGGTGGTGCCCAGCCGGGGTGGAAGGAGCGGATGGTGTCTGTGGTGTCGAAGACAAGCCGAAGGCCGCCGGGGAGGGCGGCCTCGGTGTGGGGCTGGTTGTCGGCCTCGGGGGCGATGTCGAGGCCGAGCAGGCGGTAGAAGGCGAGGGAGGCGGCCATGTTGGTGACGACCAGGCCGACTACCTCGAATCGAGGAGTCATACGGGTCACGTTAGGCGGACGGCCCGGCGCTGGTCTTGAAGGAATCGGACGCGCCGATGGCCATGACCGCCTTCCGGTCTGTCAGTTGGTGAAGGAGTTCGTTGAGTTCGAGCCGCTCTGGGTCGGAACGTCGGAAGGGGAGACCGAATCGGTGGCGGTGGCAGCCGCGCCCGCGCCCGCGGCCGCGCCCGCGTTGGCTGCGGCAGAGGCCGTGTCCGTGGCGGTGGCAGAAGCGCCTGCGCCACCGGCTCCGATCGTGGCGCCAGCGGTTGCCAGCGCGGTGGTGACCGGCTGGAAGAAGGTCTCGCCGCCGACGGTGCAGTCGCCGCTGCCGCCGGAGGTCAGGCCCACGGCCGCGTCGCTCGCGAAGAGCGGGCCGCCGCTGTCGCCCGCTTCGGCGCAGACGTCGGTCTGGATCAGACCGTTGACGATGTCGCCATTGCCGTAGTTGACGGTGGCGTTGAGGCCGGTGACGGTGCCGCCATGGAGACCGGTGGTGCTACCGCTGCGCTGCACCGCCAGGCCCACGCTCGCGTCGACGGCCTGGGTGATGGCCTGTGTCTGGCCGTTCCCGAGGTCGACGGAGCTGGGCGGGACGGTGGCCGCGTCGTCGTACGTCACGAGCGCGAAGTCGGACACGGGGAAGGTCGTTACCGAGACAGTGCCCAGTTGCGTGGCACCGGCCTGGTCGGCGGACCAGGTAGCTGCGTCATTGCCGCAGTGGCCTGCGGTGAGGAAGGCCGGGGCGCCGTTCACATCGACGTTGAAGCCGAGGGAGCAACGCACATTGCCGCCGAAGATGGCGTCGCCACCCTGCACTCCGCTGACGGCAGCCGCATTGCCGCCGGCGCCGGCCGCGCCGGCGGCTGCGGCAGCGCTGGGATCAGCGGTGGCGGAGGGGGCGGCGGTGGCGGTGGCGGCGGGATCGGCAGTGGCGCTGGGATCCGCAGCGGCCCCGGCGCCTGTTGCAGCGGCACCGTTGCTGTTGGTGTTGCTGTTGCCGTTGTTCTTGTTTTTCCCGTTGCCGCCGTCGAACGGCTTGAACTCACCGGCGGTCCGCTTGACGGTCACCAGGCCGCCCAGGCTGTTGGTGGCCTTGGTGAGCGTCGCCCACTTGGTGCCGGTGACGGTGCTGTCGGCTAGGACCGAGACCTGGTTGGTCTTCGGGTCGACGGACCAGGCGGTGCCGGGCACCGAGGCCGTGGTCTTGAGAGTCTGGGTGGCGCTTGTCAGCTCGGCCGTGCTGTTCTGCACGACCTTCGCGACGGCGCCCTTGGCTGTGACGGTCTTGGCAGCGTTCGCGTCCAGCACATTGACAACCAGTTGCTTGGCGTCGGCGTTGTAGTACCAGCCCGCTGCGCTGTCGCCGAGAGCCGTCGCGAGAGCTGACCCCAGCTCAGCGGCGGGCTCCGGGGCGAAGGCTCTGGTGGTCGGGTTGTTCTCCGAGCTCGCGAAGGCACTGGGCAGAAGAATGGCGGCTCCAGCGATGGCTGCCGCGCCTGCCACGGCTATGACGCCGGTTCGCTTGTTCACATGTCGGTGGCTCAACTCGCTGACCTCCAGTGGGAGACAGGCCCGTCCTGTCCAACCGGTCGTACGTGCAGGGCCGGTAGGCCTCTCAATCCGAACCGTTTTCCGATAATCGGCGTACCAGGTGAGTACAGTCGGGCACATTTACATCGTTGGACGCGCCGTCCAGGGCGGAGTCGAGCCCGGTCGCCGTGGTCAGCCAGGACGAGAAGATCAGGTCGGGCGCTCAGCGATCCCGCTGATGTCTGGAACGTTCGACGCGAAAAACGCTTGGCACTGTCGCGCGGGGGCGGGCTATGGTGGGCGCGTTCTTCGCGGTAGCCGGTAGCGGTAGCCGGCGGCTGCCGTGATCGACCGCGCGTATAACCGGGAGGTGAGACTGATGACTGTCGTTGTGATGGGCGCTGCCCGCATCCAGGAGTTCATCAATTCCACTCCCGTGGTCTCCGGCTGATCTTCCTTTTCTCCTCGCGCCTGTGTGCGCGTGCCGGGGCCACCCTTTGAAGGGTCACCCCCTTGTCTTTTTCTTCTCTTTCGTGTTCTTCGCATCCTCTGACCCGGTACGGCTGGGATGAGGGCTGGGAGACCGAGTTCGCCGCATACGTCGCGGCGGGTCTGCTGCCCGGTCGTGTCGTACGGGTCGACCGTGGCCTGTGCGATGTCGTCACCCCGGTCGGCACTGTGCGGGCGGACACCTCGCTCGTGATGCCGCCGGATCCGATGCGGATCGTCTGCACCGGGGACTGGGCCGCGGTCGACGCGGCCGGTGATCCGCGGTTCGTCCGGACGCTGCTGCCGCGGCGTTCCGCGTTCGTGCGGTCGACGTCCTCGAAGCGTTCCGAAGCCCAGGTGCTGGCCACCAACATCGACCATGTCGTCATCTGTGTGTCGCTCGGGGGCGAACTGGACCTGGGACGGCTGGAGCGGTTCCTGGCACTCGCGATGTCCGGCGCGGGCGGTGACGCCCAGCCGCTGGTCGTCCTCACCAAGGCGGATCTGGTGCTCGACGTCACCTATCTGCTCGCCGACGCCGAAAGCGCCGCCCCCGGCGTACAGGTACTGGCGGTCAGCGCCGCGACCGGCGAGGGCATCGACGTGCTCGGAGCCGTACTGTCCGGGGGCACCGCCGTGATCCTCGGTTCGTCCGGCGCCGGCAAGTCCACCCTCACCAATGCCCTGCTGGGCAGCGAGGTGCAGGAGGTGCAGGCCATCCGGGACAGCGACGGCAAGGGCCGCCACACCACGACGACCCGGGACCTGCTGCCGCTGCCGGGCAGCGGGGTGATCATCGATACCCCGGGGCTGCGCGGAGTCGGGCTCTGGGACGCCGGCTCCGGGCTGGCGCAGCTCTTCGCCGACATCGAGGGGCTAGCCGAGGAATGCCGCTTCCAGGACTGCGCGCATCTCGCCGAACCCGGCTGCGCGGTCCTCGCGGCACTGGAGGAGGGGACGCTGGCGCATCGCCGCCTGGAGAGCTACCGCAAGCTGCAGCGCGAGAACGCCTGGATCGCCTCGCGCACCGACCAGCGGCTGCGTGCGGAGCTGCGTCGCGACTGGAAGTTGAGGTCGGCGGCCGGACGGGCGATGTACGAGCAGAAGCGCGGCGGCGGCCACCGCAGGCTGTACTGACCCCCATCCGCTGCCTCGACCCGGACCTGACCGGGACCTGACCCGGCCCCGGCCCGGACCCCGCTACGGGGCTCGGGCCGGGGCCGGGCGGGGTTTGGGCCGGCCCAGGTCAGCCGGAGCCGTTCTGACGGTGGCGGCGGCGGAGAGGGAGCGGGCTTCCCTCGTACCAGAAGGTGTAGACGATCATGCCGATGCCGAGCGCGACGATCACAGTCCCGAGGACTACGGAGTAGATCACAGGCCCTCCTCCCCTAGTGGTGCGGACGGCCGTCACCACACCTTCACGATCGATGTCACATCGTGACTTTCCCTTCATTTGCCGCCCCTACACTTCCGCACCCCGACCAAGGGGTGACATCCCGAATTAACAACTCCCGCAAGGGTTACCCCGCTTATGGCGAGGGGGCCGTCTTCCTAGCGTTGAGGGCAGTTCAGGCGCACAACGCCGCTCCCCCCACAGTCCCTGGAGGACGTCTTGACGTCTCGCAAGAGAAACCTTGCTGGTCTGCTGGCCGTTACGATCCCGGCTCTCGCCCTCGCCTCCGGCCCCGCGTTCGCCGCCCCGGCGAGCGCGAAGGTCGCCCTGCGCAGCGATGTCGTCTCGGCGGTGTCCCACTCGACGGAGACCGGGAAGGTCGCCTCGGGCAAGCACGTCTCGGTAGCGATCAGCCTCACCCCGCGCGACCAGGCCGGCCTCGACACCTTCATAGCCAAGGTCTCCGATCCCAAGGCCAAGGAGTACAAGCACTACCTGACGGTCAAGCAGTTCGCGGCCCGCTACGGCGCGACGTCCTCGACCATCGCCAAGGTCACCAAGTACCTGCGCTCGCAGGGTCTGCAGACCGAGAAGGCCAGCGCCAACCACCTCACCATCAGCGCCGGCGGCACCGCGGCGCAGGTTGAGAAGGCCTTCGGCACCACCCTCGCGCAGTTCCGCGAGAAGGGCGGCAACCACACCTACTTCGCCAACACCGCGGCCCCCAAGCTGCCGACCGGGATCGCCTCCGCGGTCTCCGACATCTCGGGTCTGAACAACTACGCGAAGTACCACCACAACAGCCAGGCCAATACCGCCCCGCACGCCGTCTCCCCCCACGCGGCAGCCGGCCTCAACCCGACGACCGCCAAGAAGGCGTACAACCTGACCTCGACGGTCAGCGCGGGCTACAACGGCGCGGGCTCCACTGTCGGCCTCCTGGAGTTCTCGGGCTACAGCCAATCGGACGTCACCAAGTACGACACCAACTACTCGCTCAGCGTCGCGACGCCGACGGTGGTCAGCGCCGGCGGCGGCACCACCGACACCTCCGGCCAGGACGAGGTCGACCTGGACATCGAGGTGGTGCAGGCGCTCGCGCCCGGCTCCACCATCAAGGTGTACGAGGCACCGAACAGCGACGCCGGCGAGACCGCTGTCTACTCGAAGCTGGTCAGCGACGACGTGCCGATCGTCTCCATCAGCTGGGGCATCTACGAGTCCGGTGAGACCAGCTCCAACCGCACCGCGCTCAACACCGACTTCCAGGAGGCCGCGGCCCAGGGCCAGTCCGTCTACGCCGCCTCCGGCGACAGCGGCTCCGACGACGCCGGCAACGGCGGCACCTCGGTGGACTTCCCGGCCTCCGACCCGTACGTCACGGGCACCGGCGGCACCACGCTGACCACCTCCTCCGGCACCTGGAGCAAGGAGACCGCCTGGTCCGGCAGCGGTGGCGGCGTGTCCTCCATCTTCACCCGCCCGAGCTTCCAGACCTCCTCGGAGAACAGCAGCAGCTACCGCGGTGTCCCGGACGTCGCGGCCGACGCCAACCCCAGCTCCGGCTGGTCCATCTACACCGAGGGTGCCTGGTACGAGTTCGGCGGCACCAGCGCCGCGGCCCCGAACTGGGCGGCCTTCACCGCGATCCTCGATGACGAGGCGAACGCGACCGGCGGCTCCACCCTCGGCTACGCCAACTCCACCATCTACGCCCTCGCCAGCTCCTCCAGCTACAGCTCGGCGTTCCACGACGTCACCAGCGGCAGCAACGGCTCCTACAGCGCAGGCACCGGCTACGACAAGGTGACCGGCTGGGGCTCCTACAACGGCGCCAACTTCATCGCCGCTGTCATCTAGGACCAACAGGCCAAGCAACAGGGCCAGCCATCAGGGGCACCGGGCGTTCGCCGCCCGGTGCCCCTCCGGCCGTTCCGGGCAGGCCGGCGCTACGCCGAGACGCGCCGGACGAGGTGAGTCGGTGTGATCACGGAGGACAGGGGAAGGGCTGGCCCCGTGCCATTTCCGTGCCGCTGGTCCAGGCCGCGCATCAGGAGGCGGGTCATCAGCCGGCCCATCCCCTCGATGTCCTGACGGACCGTCGTCAGAGCAGGGGTGGTCAGGGCGGCGACGGACTCGATGTCGTCGAAGCCGATCACCGCCACTTCGTCGGGTACCGAGCGGCCCCGCTCGCGCAGCACCCGCAGGGCGCCGGAGGCCATCAGGTCGGAGGCGGCGAAGACCGCGTCGAGGTCGGGGCAGCGGTCGAGGAGTTCGGCCATCGCGCGCTCGCCGCCGAGCGGGGTGAAGTCACCCTCGGTGATGAGCCGGGGGTCGGCGTCGCTGAGCACGTCCCGGAAGCCGTCGAGGCGGTCGGCCGACGCGGTCTGGTCGAGCGGGCCGGTGATGGTCGCGATACGCCGGCGCCCGAGGGAGAGGAGATGGCGTACGGCCTCGCGGGCGCCGCCGCGGTTGTCCGAGTCGACGTAGAGGACGTTGCCGTCGTCCTCGGCCCCCGGCCAGCCGGGGCGGCCGCCGTAGACGGTCGGCAGGCCCAGCCGTCGGATGATCGCGGGCAGCGGGTCGTCGGAGTGCAGGGAGAAGACCAGGGCACCGTCCACATGGCTGCCGGCGAGGAAGCGGCCGATGCGTTCGTAGTCTTCCGTGCCCTCGACGAGGAGCAGGACGAGCTGCGAGTCGTGTGCCGTGAGCTCCTTGCTGATCCCGCGCAACTGCTGCGCGAAAAAGGGATCGGTGAAGAGCCGGGTCTCGGGTTCGCCTATGACCACGGCCACCGCGTCATTGCGCCGGGTGACCAGGGCGCGGGCCGCCTGGTTAGGTACGTAGCCGAGCTCATCGACCGCCCGCTGCACGGCTTCCACGAGCGGCGCCCGCACCCCCGCTCCGCCGTTCACCACGCGTGACACGGTGGCCCGGGAGACCCCCGCCCGCTCGGCCACGGCCTCCAGGGTGGGGCGAGGGGCGGACGATGTCTGATCGGGCAAGGCTGGCTCCTCTCGGCACAGGGACAGCCTATCCCGTGCGCAGCCGCCGGGAGAGCGCTCTCTCGGAGTGCCGAGTGTGTCACCGAACCGGGAAGCCGAAAACGTAACCCTGGTGTTTCAGCCACGGAAGCAGCTGCTCCAGGGCCTGGACGCTCTGGCTGCGGTCGCCGCCCCCGTCGTGGAAGAGGATGGTCGGACCGTTGGACAGCTCGTGCTTGACGGTGTTCAGCACGGCGTTGACGCCGGGTCGCTCGAAGTCCTTGGAGTCCACGTTCCAGCCGAGCGGGCGCATCCCCTGCGAGGCCGCGAGTTGTCGGCTGTACGGGGTGAACGCGCCGCCCGGGGCGCGGTAGTACAGCGGCTTCACACCGCCGGACGCTTTCTCGATCATCTTCTCGGCGTCGAGGATCTCGCTGCGCTGGAAGGCCTGAGGCTTGCTGTTCATCGTGGTGTCGTGGTGCACGGAATGGTCGCAGAGCCGGTGCCCGGCGGCGACGATGTCCTTGATGAGCTCCGGGTTGGCCGTGGCATTCGGGCCGATCACACAGAAGACCGCCTTGACGCCGTTCTCCTTCAGCACGGCGAGGATCTTCGGGGTCCAGACCGGGTCGGGGCCGTCGTCGACGGTGATGTTGACGGCCCGGTCGCCCTTGTCGGAGGCGTGCGCGATGTCCATGCTGACCGGGGGCGCGGGGTGCTTCGGGTCGGGGACCGAAGTCTGCCCGGGGACGGGTTTGGCGGCGGCCGGCTTGGCCGTGGTGTGTGCGGGCGCCTGGGCGGCGTGGTGCGCGGTGCCCAGGTGGGCGGTCCACACCGACAGAAGGACGGCGATCCCCGCCACGCCGGTCACCGCCACCGCTATGGCTCCGCCCGTCCCCCGTATACCGTTGCGTGCCATGTCCTGCGCTCCTCTGTTGCTTTGGCGCTGGTGAACGTGCTCGATGTGCACACCAGAGGACGGAGGATAAACGGCATCGGATCCGCCTGCTACCGACTGCGCGTATTCGAGCGTCTCTGGAACTCTGTGTGTGCCTGAGTGATTCAGGCTTTTCGGGCGCGGCGTGGCCGTCTGTCGTCGCGGTGGGGTCCGAACCTCGGGGGGAGGGTGTGGACTCCGGTGGCGTACAGGTGGTGGAAGCCGGTCCGCTCGGCGGCGCTGGTGCGTCGTCGACAGGTTCCGCGTGAGAGCCGCCCCGCGGTGTTCGGAAGGGTGTCTTCCGTGCGGGTGGGGGCGGGTACTCCATGATCTGGCACCGGCCCGCGAGGCGCTGGTGTCTGGGTGTCATGCCCCGCCGGACGCTGTACCGACCCCAGGGGGGTGGTGGCGGGGACCGTACGCACATCGGGCATACGGCGGGAAGTCTTCACAGCCGGGGCCGGGGCCGGGGCCAGGGCCGGGGCCGGGGCCGGGGATTGTTGTCCGGCCGTGCGT
>NZ_SUMC01000001.1 GCF_005047355.1 Actinacidiphila oryziradicis | reverse complement strand
GGAGGGATAACCGCTGAAAGCATCTAAGCGGGAAGCCTGCTTCGAGATGAGTGTTCCCACCTCCTTTGAGGGGTTAAGGCTCCCAGTAGACGACTGGGTTGATAGGCCGGATGTGGAAGCCCTGTAAGGGGTGGAGCTGACCGGTACTAATAGGCCGAGGGCTTGTCCTCAGTTGCTCGCGTCCACTGTGTAGTTCTGAAGTAGCGAACTGTGTTGTTCCGGTTTGTTGTCTTCATAGTGTTTCGGTGGTTATTGCGTTAGGGAAACGCCCGGTTACATTCCGAACCCGGAAGCTAAGCCTTTCAGCGCCGATGGTACTGCAGGGGGGACCCTGTGGGAGAGTAGGACGCCGCCGAACAACCTTTATAGCCCGGTCCCGAGGTCATCGACCTCGGGACCGGGCTTTTTTGCGTTCGTTTTCAGGAGGGGACATGCTGCGGAGAGCTGGGCTATTTGAACGGTCCTCGGACTTGGCTGGGCGGGGGTGGGATCGGCGCGCGGCCAGGACTCAATCATCGTTGGGCTCGTCGCTGGTGGACTAGAGGCGGCCGGAGGCCTTGAGGGTCAGGTATGCGTCTGCCAGGGCCGGGGCGATGTCGGTGGGCGTGGCGTCGACGACGGTGATGCCGTGGCGCGAAAGACGCTGGGCGATGCGGCGGCGCTCAGCTCGGGTTTGTTCGGCCGCGGCTGCCGCGTAGACGGCGTCGAGAGTGCCGCGGCCCTTGGCCATTGCTTCGATGCGAGGGTCGGCGACGGAGGCGATGAGCACTTCGTGCCGGTGGGTCAGTTGGGGGAGGACCGGGAGCAGGCACTCTTCCATGGGCGCTGCGTCGAGCCCGGTAAGCAGGACGATGAGCGCCCGGTGGGAAGTGCGTTTGAGGATGGTGGCGACGAGTCCACGGGCGTCGGATTCGACGAGTTCCGGCTCCAGAGGGGCCATTGCATTGACGAGAGCGGGGAGCAGGTCGTTGGCGTGGCGACCCTGGACGGATGCCCGGACCTGGCGGTCGTAGGCGAGCAGGCTCACACGGTCGCCGGCGCGGTTGGCGAGGACGGCGAGGAGCAGGGCGGCATCCATGCCCGCGTCAAGGCGCGGGACGTCGCCGACACGACCGGCCGAGGTGCGGCCGGTGTCGAGGACGATGAGGATGCGGCGGTCGCGTTCGGGGCGCCAGGTGCGTATCGCGACTGCTCCGGTGCGGGCGGTGGCGCGCCAGTCGATCGAGCGGGTGTCGTCGCCTGGGGTGTACTCGCGTAGGGAATCGAACTCGGTTCCCTGGCCGCGGACCAGGACGGAGGTGCGGCCGTCGAGTTCCCGCAGGCGCGCGAGGCGCGAGGGCAGATGCTTGCGGCTGGTGAAGGGGGGCAGGACACGCACGGTCCAGGGCACATGGTGCGAGCCCTGACGGGCTGCAAGCCCCAGGGGGCCGATGGAACGGACGGTAATGCGTTCGGCGTGACGGTCGCCGCGACGGGTGGGATGGAGCGCGGTGGTGACGCGGCGCCGCTCGCCGGGCGGGATGGACAGACGGTGGCGGGAGGCGGCGACTTCGGTACCCGGGTTCCAGGCGCTGGGCGGCCATGCGTCCCGGAGCAGAGCGCGCAGAGGGCGCCTGCTGGGGTTGGTGATGGTGAGGGACACCTCTGCGACTTCTCCGAGTCGAACGGATGTTTCACCTATCCGGGTGAATTGCAGCTTTCGTACTGGCGCGGCTAGCGCGAGGTCGCACAGAATTCCGAGTAGAAGAACACCTTCGACGGTCAGGACTCCGCTCCAGCCGGGGAGCAGAATTCCGACGGCCAGGGCGCCGATCGCGGCGAGCAGGGCTGTACGTCCGGTCAGGGCCATGGGTGTGCTCGCCGCCTCAGCGGGGGACAGGGACGCGGGCGAGGATCGAGGTGATGACGGAGTCGGCCGTCACTCCCTCCATCTCTGCCTCGGGCCGTAGTTGTACGCGGTGCCGGAGGGTAGGCAGGGCCAGAGCCTTGACGTCGTCAGGTATGACGTAGTCGCGGCCGGTGAGCCAGGCCCAGGCTCGGGAGGTGGCGAGCAGGGCGGTGGCTCCGCGTGGGGACACGCCGAGGACAAGGGAGGGAGATTCACGGGTGGCCCGGCAGATGTCGACGATGTAGCCGGTGACTTCGGGGGAGACGGCGGTCTTGGCGACGGCCGCTCGCGCGGCTTCGAGGTCTTCGGGACCGGCGGCAGGGCGGAGGCCGGCGGCGTTGAGGTCGCGGGGGTCGAAACCTTCCGCGTGCCGGGTGATGACGTCGATCTCGGACTCCCGGTCGGGGAGGGGGAGGACCAGTTTCAGCAGGAAGCGGTCGAGCTGGGCTTCTGGGAGGGGGTAGGTGCCTTCGTATTCGACCGGATTCTGTGTCGCGGCGACGAGGAAGGGGTCGGGCAGTGGTCGGGGAGTGCCGTCGATGGTGACTTGGCGTTCCTCCATCACTTCGAGGAGGGAGGCCTGGGTTTTGGGCGGGGTGCGGTTGATTTCGTCGGCGAGAAGGAGGTTGGTGAAGACCGGGCCGGGGCGGAAGGAGAACTCGGCAGTGCGTGCGTCGTAGACGAGTGAGCCGGTGACGTCGCCGGGCATCAGGTCGGGGGTGAACTGGACGCGCTTCATCTTGAGTTGGAGGGAGGCGGCGAGCGCGCGTACGAGAAGGGTCTTCGCGACGCCGGGAACACCTTCGAGGAGGACATGGCCGCGGCACAGCAGGGCCACCACCAGGCCGGTGACGGCCGGGTCCTGGCCGACCACGGCCTTTGCGATTTCGGCGCGCAGGGCCTCGAGGGAGGCGCGGGCGCTGTCTGCGGTCGGGGCGCTCACGGGTTGCGGAGCCTTTCTGCGGAGAGAAGGGAGCGTTCGAGGGTATCGAGGTCGTCAGCGAGGCTGAGGAGGGCTTTGTCGTCGGGCGGTGGCGGCCCGTCCAGCAGGGCGTGGGGGTCAACCGCCGGGTCGCCCAGGCGGGCGGCGACTGTGGTGGCGAGCGGGCCTGGGACGTGGGCCTGTGAGGGAGGGACACCGATGAGTGGTGCGAGCCGTTCACGGGTCGCGGTTCGCAGGGCTTCGGCGGCGCGGGCGCGGGCGTTGGCCCGGCGGTAGAGGCGGGCCCGGCCTTCGGTGGCCTCGGCGGCGCGTACAACGACGGGCAGCCGTTCGGCGATGACCGGGCCCAGCCGGCGGCCCCGCCAGAGGGCGGCCAGGGCGGCGGCGATGAGCAGTTGGTAGAAGGCCCAGGTCCAGCCGGCGGGGATGAGGTCGAGGAAGCTGCGGTTGCCACTGGTGGCTGCGGCGTCACTGAGGGAGGGGAGGTACCAGACGAGCTTGGGGTGTGTGCCGAGGAGTTGCAGAGCGAGGGAGGCGTTGCCCTGCTCGTCGAGGTGGTCGTTCCGCAGGAGGTCGGTGGTGCCGAGGACGACAGTGTCGCCGCCGCCCGGGGAAGGGAGTCTCAAGAGGGTGGGGCGGCCGGCGTAGGGGTAGCAGCTGTCGGCGCCGGGGACGGAGGTCGTGTACTGGACGCCGCCGGTCAGGGCATCGCCGGCCCGGCGGGCGGCAGGGAAGTCGCAGTTCGCGGACAGGACCTGGGCAGATCCGGCGGCCACCGCCCGCACGCCGGGGGTCAGGACTTGGACCTGGGCAGCGCCGGGGGAGAGGAGGAGGGTGCGGCCGCCGGAGTGTGCGGTGGCGGAGCGCAGAGCCGAGAGCTGATGGGAGGTCAATAGGCCGGGCACGGCGACGAGGAGGGTGGTGTCGGGTCCGGTGGCGGAGGCGGCTTCGCCGGCGGTGGTGACGACCTTGGTGGTGACGCCCTGTTCGGCGAGGAGCTGGGCGACGGCTCGGCTGCCCTGGGGGTCGGCCGAGCGGGGGTTGAGGGCGTTGTGGTTCTCGCCGGAGCGCTGGGCGGCGAACAGGGCGCCGAAGACGAGGAGGGCGAGGAGAGCGGCCAGGAAGGCGCGGTATCGGATCCACAGCTGGTGTGCCGTGGGAGAGGCGGAGGTGGTCATGCGCGGGTGCCCCCGGCGGCGGTGCCGCTGGTGAACTGCGGTTTGGTGTGCTGGAGTTCTGTGTCGAGGTCACGCAGGGTCGTGTAGGACTCCTGGGTAGCGGAGCGGCCGCCGTAGGTGACGTCGTCAAAGACGCGGGCTGCGGCGCGGAGCCGGGCCGCGTGTTCGGTGAGGGCGCGACCGGCCTCGGCGGCGGCCTCGTCAGCGGTGCGGCCGGGGCGGGGGTCGAGCACAGTCCGCTCCTCAAGGCTGCGGACGACGGCGCGCATGCGTTCCTGGAGGGCCGGCGCCCATTGCTGCCGGCTCGCGTGTTCCTCGCTTGCGGCGCGGTGTTCGGCGGCAGTCCGCGGCCGGTCGTCGAAGAGGCCGGTGGCGGTGGTGGAGGCGGTGCGGATCCGGCCCAGGCGCAGCCGCAGGGCGACGATGAGAGCCACGACTACGGCAATGACGACAATCAGGCCGACCGCGCCTCCTGGGGTGGCGCTGGAGGCCGCACCGAGGAGGTGGGAGACCTTGTCCCAGAGCCAGTTCAGGGCGCGTTGGAGGAAGCTGGGGTCGTGCTGGTGGTAGATCGGCTTGGACAGTTCACGCTGAGCCGCTTCGCGGGCGGCGTCACGCGGGGTCGTCACCGGTACGTCGCCCCTCACCGGCGTCAGCCTCCGGGGGTGGTGCTGTCGGCGGGGGTGCCGGCGGAGGTGCCTGCGTAGCCGGGGACATTGGCGGCGCGGGCGAGTTCGATGTCGAGGCCCTCGCGGCGGATCCGCCGGTCCACGTAGAGGAGGGCCGTGACACCGGCGCTGATCGGAAGGGTGATGGTGGAGCCGATTACCGAGCCGATTCCGCTGACGACGAAATATGTCCAGCCGTAGGTACCGGGGTTGCCGGACAGGAAGTTGGTCCCGCCGTCGCCGCTGAGGGCCATGGCCAGGAAGGAGAAGGGCAGGGTGATGATCCCCGCGACGATGGAGACAAGGATGGCGGCGAGCGCCTGGACGCCGAATACGCGCCACCAGGAACCGCGTACAAGCTTTGCGGAGCGGGCGATGGATTTGAAAATGCCCTGTTTCTCCAGCATCAGCGCGGGCGAAGCGAGGCTGAACCGGACCATTAGCCAGATGCTGACGACGGCTCCGGGGAGGATGCCGATGGCGGCGATGCCTCCACCGGTGACACCGGAGCCCGCGATCGCGACCAGGATGCCGGGGAGTGCGCACACGCCCATGATGACCAAGGCGATGAGGGGCAGCAGCAGCGTCAGGCCGAGCAGGCGGAGCAGTCGCGGTGCGGCATCCTGCCAGGCCTCGCCGGTGGTCACGGGGCGGCCCAGGACGGCCCGGCTGACCACCATGGTGAGCATCGCGGTGGCGACGATGGTGCCGAGCAGCTCGATCAGGCCGGCGACACCGCCGGTGATGAGGGAGCTGCGGAGCGCCTTCAGGACATCCTGGACGCTGGCGTTGGGGTCGTTGAGCGCTGTGGTGTCCACCCCCTTGAGGACGAAGCCCTGGAGGAGGACCACGGTCGTCTGGATGATCAGCGCGACGATGAGGGAGATGCCGAGCACGGTGCGCCAGTGGGCGCGCATGGTGGAGACCGCGCCGTCGAGGATCTCGCCGACGCCGAGCGGGCGGAGCGGGATCACACCGGGCTTCGGTGACGGGGGCTTCCCCCATGAAGGCTGCTGCCAACCCTGCGGAGCGCCCTGCTGCGGCGTGTTCCACCGGCCGACCCAGCCGGGACCCGGGGGCGGTGGCGGAGGGGGGGTGGGGCGGCCGCTCGGGGCGGACCACTGGCCGGGCGGAGGCTGTTGGTCCGACCAGTTCGGAGGCGCAGCTGGCTGGGGCGTATCGGGGCTGCCTCCGTGCTCCGGCTCGTCGGAGGGGGAGGATCCGGGCGAGGCCCAGCCCGGAGAGTCGTTCATCATCGCTCCTTCGTCACTGCGCATCCACCTACCGAACGGCTGGATGGGGGCCATCGTGCCATGGTGCCGACGGATTCGTATCCGTGGATGCGTCGTGCCCGAACCGTTCAAAAGGCAGGGCCCGGCACGGCAGACTGGGCGTATGGCTGATCACTCCGTGGTATCCGTGGCCAACGGTCCTTGGAAGCAAACACGGGAAGAGGTATCCGTACTGCGCTGGGAGGAGCCGCCGGAAGGCCCGGTGCTGATTCTGCTCGACCAGACTCGGCTGCCGACCGAGGAGGTTGAGCTGGTCTGTACCGATGTGCCGGCCCTGCTGGAGGCCATCCGCACGCTGGCGGTGCGGGGTGCGCCGCTGCTGGGAATAGCGGGGGCGTACGGGGTGGCGCTCGCCGCGGTGCGTGGATACGACGTGGACGAGGCGGCGGAGCTGCTGGCGCGTGCCCGGCCGACGGCCGTCAACCTGGGGTACGGCGTGCGCCGGGCGGCTGCGGCCTACCGTAGGGCGCTGGCGGAGGGTATGGCCCCGGAGCGGGCGGCCGCGGCGGCGTTGGCCGAGGCCCGTGGACTGCACGCCGAGGACGCGGAAGCCAGCGCGGCCATGGCCCGGCGCGGCCTGGAGCTTCTGGGCGAGCTGGTGCCCGGGGGCGGGTACCAGCTGCTCACGCACTGCAATACCGGCGCACTGGTGTCCGGGGGCGAGGGAACGGCGCTCGCGGTGGTGCTCGCCGCGCACCGGGCGGGGCAGCTGCGCCGGCTGTGGGTGGATGAGACCCGTCCGCTGCTGCAGGGTGCCCGGCTGACCGCGTATGAGGCCGCTCGGACCGGGATGGCGTATACGCTGCTCGCCGACAACGCGGCCGGCTCGCTCTTCTCTGCGGGTGAGGTGGACGCGGTGCTGATCGGCGCGGACCGGATCGCTGCCGACGGCTCGGTCGCCAACAAGGTGGGGAGCTATCCGTTGGCGGTGCTGGCCAGGTACCACAGGGTGCCGTTCATCGTGGTGGCGCCGACCACGACCATCGACCCGGGCACCCCGGACGGGGCGTCCATCGAGGTCGAGCAACGGGCCGGGCACGAGGTGACCGAGTGGGCGGCCCGTCCGGTCGCGCCGCTGGGCACCCAGGCGTACAACCCTGCGTTCGATATCACACCGGCTGATTTGATAACGGCAATTGTTACCGAAAATGGCGTGGTTTCGCCTGTTACGGCGGACGCTCTGGCGGCATTGGGCGCTCCCGGTGCTCCAGGTCACGATCAGGTAATGGGATGATGAGGCTATGAAGGGACGCGTCCTGGTCGTCGACGACGACACCGCACTGGCAGAGATGCTTGGCATCGTGCTGCGCGGAGAAGGTTTTGAGCCGTCGTTCGTCGCGGACGGTGACAAGGCCCTCGCCGCATTCAGAGAGACCAAGCCCGATCTGGTCCTCCTCGACCTCATGCTCCCCGGACGGGACGGCATCGACGTATGCCGCCAGATCCGGGCCGAGTCCGGGGTCCCCATCGTCATGCTCACCGCGAAGAGTGACACGGTCGACATCGTGGTGGGCCTGGAGTCCGGTGCCGACGACTATGTCGTCAAGCCGTTCAAGCCCAAGGAACTTGTCGCGCGGGTAAGGGCCCGGCTGCGCCGCGCCGAGGAGCCGACGCCGGAGCAGCTCACCATCGGCGACCTGGTCATCGATGTCGCCGGCCACTCGGTGAAGCGAGAGGGGCAGCCGATAGCGCTGACACCGCTGGAGTTCGACCTTCTGGTCGCGCTCGCCCGCAAACCGTGGCAGGTCTTCACCCGTGAGGTGCTCTTGGAACAGGTTTGGGGGTACCGGCACGCGGCGGACACCCGCCTGGTCAACGTGCACGTCCAGCGGCTGCGCTCCAAGGTCGAAAAGGACCCGGAGCGTCCCGAGATCGTGGTGACGGTGCGCGGGGTGGGCTACAAGGCCGGTCCGGGCTGACGTGTCGGCGTCGTACGAGCGCGGACTGATGCTGCCGGTGCTGCGCTCGTTTGTCAGGTGGGCGCGGCGCCCGCTGCTGCCCGCGATGCGGCTGTGGCGGCGCAACATCCAGCTGAAGGTGGTCGCCACGACTCTCCTGATGTCGCTGGGTGTGGTGCTGCTGCTCGGCATAGTGGTGATCGGCCAGGTGAAGAACGGGCTGCTCGACGCCAAGCGGCAGGCCGCGCAGAGCCAGGCCGTCAGCGGTTTCGCCTTCGCAGCCCAGCAGGCGACCAATGCGACCACCGATGGCACCGGCTCGGCCGGTGGCACCGGGAGCCGCGGCCAGATCGACTCCGGCACCTGGCTGAACAGCCTCATCGAGCAGCTCGCCAGCGGCGGCCAGGGCGTGTACTCGGTGGTGGCGCTGAGCTCCGCCAGTGACCAGCAGTCGTTCACCAAGGACAGTCAGGGCACCCGCGGGCCGCGCGCCTCCGGTGACGTACTGCCCGAGGACAGCGTGCCGACCGGGCTGCGGACCGTACTGGACACTAAGTCCGGGCCGCAGGAGCAGTACACGTCACTGAAGCGCGCGGACGACCCGCAGGGCCAGGCCGCCCTGGTTGTCGGCGAGCGGATGAAGGACCCCAGCGGCAATGCTTACCAGCTGTATTACCTCTTCCCCTTCGACCAGGAGGAGAAGACCCTCAACCTGGTCAAGGGCACCCTGGCGACGGCCGGGATATTCATGGTGGTGCTGCTCGGCGCCATTGCCTGGCTCGTCGTGCGTCAGGTGGTCACCCCCGTCCGGATGGCCGCCGGGATCTCCGAGCGGCTGGCCGCCGGGCGGCTCCAGGAACGGATGAAGGTCACCGGCGAGGACGACATCGCGCGGCTCGGCGAGTCCTTCAACAAGATGGCGCAGACCCTCCAGGTGAAGATCCAGCAGCTCGAGGACCTTTCCCGGATGCAGCGCCGCTTCGTCTCGGACGTCTCGCACGAGCTGCGCACCCCGTTGACCACCGTCCGGATGGCCGCCGACGTCATCCACGACGCCCGCGAGGACTTCGACCCGGTCACCTCGCGCTCCGCCGAGCTGCTGCAGAACCAGCTCGACCGCTTCGAGTCGCTCCTGTCCGACCTGCTGGAGATCAGCCGCTTCGATGCGGGAGCCGCTGACCTGGCCGCCGAGCCGATAGACCTGCGGGACGTGGTACGGCGGGTGGTCGACGCCGCGGAGCCGCTCGCCGAGCGCAAGGGCAGCCGGGTCGTCGTACGAGGCGATGAGCAGCCGGTGATCGCGGAGGCCGACCCCCGCCGGGTCGAGCGTGTGCTGCGCAACCTTCTCGTCAACGCCGTTGAGCACGGTGAGGGCCGCGATGTGGTCGTACGGATGGCCACCGCGGGCGGCGCCGTCGCCGTCGCCGTGCGGGATTACGGCGTCGGTCTGAAGCCCGGCGAGGCGACCCGGGTCTTCAACCGCTTCTGGCGGGCCGACCCGGCGCGTGCCCGCACCACTGGGGGCACCGGTCTCGGCCTGTCCATCGCGGTGGAGGACGCCCGGCTGCACGGGGGCTGGCTACAGGCGTGGGGCGAGCCCGGCGGCGGATCCCAGTTCCGGCTGACCCTGCCGCGCACCGCAGGGGAGAGCCTGCGGGGTTCGCCGATAGCGCTGGAGCCGGAGGACTCGCGGCGCAACCGCAGCCTGAAATCGGCTGG
This sequence comes from Actinacidiphila oryziradicis, assembly GCF_005047355.1. GTDB lineage: Bacteria > Actinomycetota > Actinomycetes > Streptomycetales > Streptomycetaceae > Actinacidiphila > Actinacidiphila oryziradicis. The sequence continues at coordinate 490,184 of NZ_SUMC01000001.1, read as the reverse complement.
GCTGCCGCCCCGGACGCCGCCCTCGCCCATCGTGCCCTCCCCGCGCGTGGCGGCGATACCGCCCATGCCCCCTGTTCCGCCGCGGCCGCCCGCCGCCGACCCCGCGGCGCTGCCCGGGAACGGGGCCCGGGTCGTGGGTCGCCAGTCCGGGCAGTCGTCGGCCGTGTACGGGCCCGGGAACGGAGTACGCCAGGTGGACAGCGCCGCGCAAGCTGGTACCGAACCGGGCACCCAGCCCGGCACCGGGCCGACGGCCGGGAGCGATGCCGGTGCGGACCGCCGGATCACTGCTGGGGAGGAGACGCGCTGATGCGCATGTCGGGCGCGGTTCTGTCATGGCCGGCCAGGGCGTTCGCGCTGCTCGGCTGTGCCGTGCTGCTCGCGGGCTGTGCGTCGATGCCCAGCAGCGGCGAGGTGAGCAAGGTCAGCCCTGGGCAGCACGCCGACTCCCAGGTGCGGGTCTACGGAGTCAAGCCGCAGAAGGGGGAGACGCCGGATCAGATCGTGCGCGGCTTCCTGGAGGCGACGACCAGCGACGAGGCGACGTATGGCACGGCGCGTTTGTACCTGGCGCCCGGACTGCGCAAGAGCTGGAATCCGTATACGAAGATCACGGTACTGCAGGACGGCCCGTTGCCGGTGGCGGAGCCCGGGGGCGTCGACAGCAAGGAGAACTCGAACACATTCAGCCTCTCCGGGCACCAGGTCGGCACTGTCGACGGCAAGCACGCCTACCAGACCGCTGATGAGACCTACCAGACCAACTTCCACCTGTCCAAGGTCGGCAGCGAGTGGCGGATCGACGGGTTGGACGACGGACTGGTGCTCAGCGAGGCCGACTTCCAGCGGATCTATCAATCAGTCAACATGTACTACTTCGCGCAGCTCGGGCCCGACGCGGTGTCGGCGGGGAAGCGGCGGGAGGTGCTGGTCCCCGACCCGGTGTATCTGCGGGGGCGGATAGACCTGCTGTCGTCCACGGTGAAGGCGCTGCTGGGCGGCCCGACCAACTGGCTGGATCCGGTGGTCGACTCGGCGTTCCCGGATGGCGCGGGCGTGAAGTCGGTGTCGCTGGACGACTCGCAGCGCCTGAATCTGAGGCTGAATCCGTTGAAGGGTGCTGCCGTCCCCGACGGGCAGCAGTGCATGCGGATGGCCGCGCAGCTCTTCTACACGGTGCAGGGCCTGGCATCGTCACAAGCGGGTTCGGTGGAGGTGCAGGGGGCGGGCGGTGAGCAACTGTGCTCGATGGGGAGCGAGCAGGCGCAGCCCTACGCCCCCAGCGTGCTGGCCGGGCCGGCCACGCACCAGTTCTACATCGACACCGCGCACCGGCTGGTGAGCCTGTACGGCACCGCCACGACGGCCGAGCGCGTGCTCGGGCCGTTCGGGGAGGGCCAGGTGCCGCTGGGATCGGTCGCCGTACGGCGGGACGAGACGTTCGCGGCGGGTGTCAAGACCGATGGGCGCACGCTGTACGTCGCCGGGCTGTCCACGGGCGCCGCGCTGGGCCAACCGGTGCTGAGGAGCGCCGCGAAGGACGCCACGAACGGGCTGAGCGCGCCGAGCTGGGACGGGTACGGCAATCTGTGGGTGGCCGACCGCGACCCGGCCCGCCCTCGGCTGCTGATGCTGCGCGACGGCGCCGGCACCCCGGTCGATGTGGCGGTACCGGACCTTGGCAGCGGGCGCATCGAGTCGCTGCGGGTCGCGGCGGACGGCGTGCGGATCGCTCTGGTGGTGCGCGAGAGCGGGCATACGACGTTGCGGCTCGGGCGTATCGAGCGGTCCGGGACACAGCAGAAGCCACAGATCAAGGTGGCCGAGCTGCGTTTGGTCACGCCGCAGCTGGAGGACGTGAAGGCGGCGTCCTGGGCGGGTGCGAGTCGCCTGGTGGTGGTCGGCAACGTCACCAATGGGGTCCAGCAGATCCAGTACGTGGACGCGGACGGTTCGGCCTCCTACAGCCCGACTCTGCAGGGGGACGGCGGCGTCGCCTCGGTCGCGGCCTCCGAGAACCAGAGTAAGCCGTTGCTGGCGGAGCTCGGCGACGGCATCTTCCAGCTGCCGTTGGACGCGGACTGGAAGGAAGTCACCCCGAAGGGCAGCTCGCCGGTCTACCCGGGCTGACGGTCCCGCACTCTCCCGGGGGCCGCTCCGGGCAGGGAGCGAGAGTTATCCACAGGCTCTCCGACCCCCCTGGCGCCCCCGGCGAGCCCAGGGCATGGTTGATCCATGCGGGGGTGGTGGCGGGAGATCGCAGGATTGGTGTTTCCGGCGGAGTGCGCGGGGTGCGGTCGGGCGCGGACCGGGCTGTGCGAGGAGTGCCGGGCGGCGGTGTGCGGAGCGGGGGTGAGGAAGGTGCGGGCGGATCCGGTGCCGGAGGGGCTTCCGGAAGTGTGGGCGGCGGCCGGGTATGCGGACGAGGTGCGGGCGGTGCTGCTCGCACACAAGGAACGGGGGGTGACGGGGCTCGCGCGGCCGCTGGGCGAAGCGCTGGCGGGGGCAGTGAGGGCGGTGGCGCCCGGTGGGGTGATGCTGCTCGTGCCGGTGCCCTCGGCGCGGCGGGCGGTCGCGGTGCGCGGGCATGACGCGATACGACGCATCACGCTGGTGGCGGCCCGGGAGCTGCGCCGGGACGGGATACGGGCGAGGGCCGCGGCTGTGCTGCGGCAGGGGCGGGCCGTTGCGGACCAGTCAGGGCTGAGCGCCCGCGAGCGGCTGGAGAACCTGTCGGGGGCAGTGACGGGCCGGCCCGGGAGCGGGCGGCTGCTGAAGGCCGCACCGGTGGTCCTGGTGGACGACCTGATGACCACGGGCGCTTCGCTGGTCGCGGCGGCCCGGGCGGTCGAGGCGGTCGGCGGGCGGGTGGCTGGAGCCGCTGTGGTGGCCGGCCCGCGCGATGAAACGCAGGGCGGCCGCCTCGGCGTATGACAGGGCGGATCAGCTCTTCGTTCGCCTTTTCGTTAGCCCTCTCCGTCCCGGGACGGAGAGGAGGCCCTGGCCCTGGGACGAAACGGAACTCCGAAACCGAAGGCATCGTTGCAGGTAGAACAAGCGCGTATTCACCCGAACGGAGGTATAGCGGCGTTGAGGGTGCCGCCCTGAGTCCTACGGGTCTATGTTCGGTTGTGAGGGATTGCAGCGCCTGCTGTTCCTCGGACGGTGGGATGGAATCTACCCAGAGTTGGTGGGGTTTCGATCTGTCTCGCGGGGGAGGAGGGGGGTGAGAGGCGCGGCTTCGCCGCTCCCGGAGGCCTCTGGGAGTGCGAGGCAGCAGCGAACGCAGTGCCGGGCGGGACCTGGTGCCCGCCGGCCTCAGCGCAAGGGATACGCCCCGCGTGGCGGGGCGGTCCGGATCGGAGTTCTGCGTGGACATCGTCGTCAAGGGCCGCAAGACCGAGGTGCCCGAGCGGTTCCGGAAGCACGTGGCCGAGAAGCTGGAGAAGATCCAGAAGCTCGACGGCAAGGTGATCAGCCTGGACGTCGAGGTTTCCAAGGAGCCCAACCCCCGGCAGGCCGACCGTTGCGACCGGGTGGAGATCACACTGCTCACACGTGGCCCGGTGGTAAGGGCGGAGGCCGCGGCGGCGGACCCGTACGCGGCACTCGACCTCGCTGTGAGCAAGCTTGAGGCGCGGTTGCGCAAGGCGGCCGACAAGCGCAGGGTGCACCGCGGCGGCAGCCGCACCCCCACCAGCGTCGCCGAGGCGACGGCGGGCCTGCTCGGCGGAGAGCTGAACGGCAGCCGTACCGACGGAGAGCCGCGTGGCGAGGTGCCCACTACCCGAATCGCTTCGATGGAGGTCCAGGGCGAAGGGCCGCTGGTGGTCCGCGAGAAGACCCACGCGGCCGCGCCCATCGCGCTCGACCAGGCGCTCTACGAAATGGAGCTGGTCGGGCACGACTTCTACCTGTTCATCGACTCCGACACCGGACAACCGAGTGTGGTCTACCGGCGGCACGGCTATGACTACGGCGTCATCCATCTCAAGGCGGACCCGTCCGCCGGGGAAGCGCCCGCCGGCGCCGGCGGAGCCCTGAGCCGGTAGCAGACGCGCCGGTGGCGCCCCTGGGCCTGTTTCGCCCGGGGGCGCCACACCGTGCCTGGGCGTGAAATCATGGAACGGCAGCCAACATACGGGCTGCAGCCTCTGGTTGGCGTAGCACGAACGAGTGCAGCTGACGGAGGCACTGGCCCATTGGGGGGAAGAACCGATGCCGGACAGCTTCGAGCCTGCGGCCGTCGGTGACGCAGGCCGGGAAACGATCGTGCCCGAGCCTATTCGCGTCCTGGTGGTCGACGACCACGCGCTCTTCCGGCGTGGGCTGGAGATCGTCCTCGCGCAGGAGGACGACATCCAGGTCGTCGGCGAGGCGGGAGACGGGGCGGAAGCGGTGGACAAGGCCGCCGATCTGCTGCCCGACATCGTTCTGATGGATGTCCGGATGCCCAGGCGGGGCGGCATCGAGGCCTGTACCTCCATCAAGGAGGTGGCCCCGAGCGCCAAGATCATCATGCTGACGATAAGCGATGAAGAGGCCGACCTCTACGAGGCGATCAAGGCCGGGGCCACCGGCTATCTGCTGAAGGAGATCTCGACGGACGAGGTCGCCACCGCGATTCGCGCCGTCGCCGACGGCCAGTCGCAGATCAGCCCGTCCATGGCGTCCAAGCTGCTCACCGAGTTCAAGTCGATGATCCAGCGCACGGACGAGCGGCGGCTGGTGCCGGCTCCCAAGCTGACCGATCGCGAGCTGGAGGTGCTCAAGCTCGTCGCCACCGGGATGAACAACCGGGACATCGCCAAGGAGCTCTTCATCAGCGAGAACACCGTGAAGAACCATGTGCGCAACATCCTGGAGAAGCTTCAGCTGCACTCCAGGATGGAGGCGGTGGTGTACGCGATGCGCGAGAAGATCCTGGAGATCAGGTAGCCGTCGAGACCAGGCGGCCGTCAGCGACGGTCGTGGGCACGGTTGAGCGCCGCTACGAGTGGAGCGCGCAGCTCGGTCTGTACCACAAGCTCGACCCGTACCTCGGTGCAGCCGACCCAGTCAGCGGCCTCGGCGAGGGCCTGGGCCATGGGCTCGACGGCCTTGGGGGTCTGCAGCGATACCTGCCTGGCGACCAGCGTCCGCCCCTCCCGGGCCGGGTCCACCCGGCCGAGCAGCCTGCCGCCGGCCAGCAGCGGCATCGCGAAGTAGCCGTGAACGCGCTTCGGCTTGGGGACGTACGCCTCGAGGCGGTGCGTGAATCCGAAGATCCGTTCGGTGCGCGGCCGGTCCCAGACCAGGGAGTCGAAGGGCGACAGCAGCGTCGTACGGTGCCGGCCGCGCGGCGGGTCGGCCAGTGCCGCCGGATCGGCCCAGGCGGGCTTTCCCCATCCCTCGACCTCGACCGGCACCAGTCCCGAGTCGGCGATCACCGCGTCGACCTGCTCGGTTCTGAGGCGGTGGTAGTCGGCCAGGTCAGCCCGGGTCGCGACTCCCATCGCGGCACCGGCCTGGGCGACCAGCCTGCGTACGCATTCGGCGTCATCGAGGTCGTCGTGCAGCAGGGTGTCGGGGACGGCGCGCTCGGCGAGGTCGTAGACCCTCTTCCAGCTGCGGCGCCCGGTACAGACCACCTCGCCGTACATCAGTGCCCGCTCGACCGCGACCTTGGTGGCCGACCAGTCCCACCACTCGCCGCCGTTCTTCGCCCCGCCGAGCTCGGTCGCGGTCAGCGGGCCCTCGGTGCGCAGCTGCTTGATGACGGTGTCGTACACCCCGTCCGGGAGGTCGTGGTACCAGTGCGGCCGGGAGCGGTAGGCGCGGCGCCGGAAGGCGAAGTGCGGCCACTCCTCGATCGGAAGGATGCATGCCGCGTGCGACCAGTACTCAAAGGCATGCGTCTCGGTCCAGTAGGCCGACTCCACGGCGTCACGCCCTACCGCGCCCAGCCGTGCGTACGGAATCAGCTCGTGCGAGCGTGCCAGGACCGAGATCGTGTCGAGCTGCACCGCGCCCAGGTGTCGCAGCACGCCCCGTACCCCGCCCCTGCGGTCCGGCGCGCCGAGCAGCCCCTGCGCGCGCAGCGCTATCCGGCGGGCCTCGTCGGCGGACAGCGCGGACAGCGCAAGCAGCGAGGACGGAGCGGATGGCGCGGATGCCGCGGATGGCGGGGGCGGGGTCACAGTCATGACGGTCAGCGTAGGACGAGGCTCTGACAGCGCGGCGTCAGGAGCCGGCCAGCGGCAGATACACCGTCCCGGACGGCAGCCCCAGGTCGGAAGGGAGCAGCGAGCCGGCCCACATGTCGCGCCGGGTTCCGTTGCTGACGAGCTTCGCGCGGAGGGTGCCCTCCATCCGGAACCCCGTCTTCAGCGCCACCGCCCGCGACCCGGTGTTTCCGGCCTCCGCCACCCACTCCAGCCGCTCCACACCCAGTTCCCCGAACGCCCAGCGGGTCACGGCCGACGCCGCCTCCGCCGTATAGCCTCGGCGCCTCGCTTCCTTGACCGTCCAGTAGCCGAGCTCCGCCTGCCGCTCCGGAGCCCGCAGCAGCTCAAGCCGCACCAGGCCCATACACCCCACCAGCCGCCCGTCGTCCTTGGCCGTGACGGCGAAGTTGTACCGCCTGTCGTCGCGCCAGCCGTCCGGACAGGTCTGCGCCACGAACGCCGCCGCGTGCTCTTTCGTGTACGGGGACGGCACGGGGGTCCAGCGCGGGATCTCCGGGTCCTGGCAGGCGGCGTACAGGGCCTCCGTGTCGGCCGGCCCGAAGGGGCGCAGCACCAGCCGCTCGGTGGTGAGGGTCGTCGGCTCCATGCCCCGGAGTATCCCTGAGGGGGGTGCCTCCGGAGAAAGGGATTTCCCTTGCTGTCCGGGTTGAGACCCACCGGTGTGTTGACGGACCTCCCGGCAGGGCGGGGTCCTCGCTTACGATGGCCGTTGCAGCGGGGTACACCCTGCTGCGCCCAGCGCCAGCGAATCTGGGCCCGACCGGCAAGGAGCCAGCCTACGTGTCCGTCCTCAACAAGATCCTGCGTGCAGGCGAAGGCAAGATCCTGCGCAAATTGCACCGCATCGCGGACCAGGTCAATTCCATTGAAGAGGACTTCGTCAGCCTGACGGACGCCGAGCTGCGGGCGCTCACCGACGAGTACAAGGAGCGCTACGCCGACGGCGAGAGCCTGGACGACCTGCTCCCCGAGGCGTTCGCCACCGTTCGTGAAGCCGCCAAGCGGGTCCTCGGCCAGCGCCATTACGACGTCCAGCTCATGGGCGGCGCCGCGCTGCACCTCGGCCATGTCGCCGAGATGCGCACCGGTGAGGGCAAGACGCTGGTCGGCACCCTGCCCGCGTATCTGAACGCTCTGTCGGGCAAGGGCGTGCACCTGATCACGACCAACGACTACCTCGCCGAGCGCGACTCGGAGTGGATGGGCCGGGTGCACAAATTCCTCGGCCTCGAGGTCGGCTGCATCCTCGCCAACATGAACCCGGCCCAGCGCCGCGAGATGTACGCGTGCGACATCACATACGGCACCAACAACGAATTCGGCTTCGACTATCTGCGCGACAACATGGCGTGGTCCCAGGACGAGCTGGTGCAGCGCGGCCACAATTTCGCGATCGTCGATGAGGTCGACTCGATCCTCGTGGACGAGGCCCGTACCCCGCTGATCATCTCCGGTCCGGCGGACCAGGCCACTAAGTGGTACTCCGACTTCGCCAGGCTGGTGCGCCGGCTGAACCCCGGCGAGGCCGGCAGCCTGGGCAAGGAGGAGACCGGCGACTACGACTTCGACGAGAAGAAGCGCACCGTAGCGATTCATGAGTCCGGCGTCGCCAAGGTCGAGGACTGGCTGGGCATCGACAACCTCTACGAGTCGGTGAACACCCCGCTCGTCGGTTACCTCAACAACGCGATCAAGGCCAAGGAGCTTTACAAGAAGGACAAGGACTACGTCGTCATGGACGGCGAAGTCATGATCGTCGACGAGCACACCGGCCGTATTCTCGCCGGCCGCCGCTACAACGAGGGCATGCACCAGGCGATCGAGGCGAAGGAAGAGGTGGACATCAAGGACGAGAACCAGACCCTTGCCACCATCACTCTGCAGAACTTCTTCCGTCTGTACGACAAGCTCTGCGGCATGACCGGTACGGCCATGACCGAGGCCGCCGAGTTCCACCAGATCTACAAGCTCGGCGTCGTCCCGATCCCGACCAACCGGAACATGCAGCGCATCGACCGCGCGGACCTGATCTACCGCACCGAGGAGGCGAAGTTCGCGGCTGTTGTCGACGACATCGCCGAGAAGCACGAGAAGGGCCAGCCGGTGCTGGTCGGCACGGTCTCGGTCGAGAAGTCCGAGTACCTCTCGCAGCAGCTCGCCAAGCGCGGCGTCCCGCACGAGGTGCTCAACGCCAAGCAGCACGACCGTGAGGCGGCGATCATCGCCCAGGCCGGCCGCAAGGGCGCTGTCACCGTCGCCACGAACATGGCCGGCCGCGGCACCGACATCAAGCTCGGCGGCAACCCCGACGACCTCGCCGAGGCCGAGCTGCGCCAGCGCGGCCTGGACCCGGTCGAGCACCTGGAGGAGTGGGCGGCCGAGCTGCCGGCCGCCCTGGAGCGCGCCGAGGAGGCGGTCAAGGCCGAGTTCGAGGAGGTCAAGGAGCTCGGCGGGCTCTATGTCCTCGGCACCGAGCGCCATGAGTCGCGCCGGATCGACAACCAGCTGCGCGGTCGCTCCGGCCGCCAGGGCGACCCCGGTGAGTCCCGCTTCTACCTCTCCCTCGGCGACGACCTCATGCGGCTGTTCAAGGCCCAGATGGTCGAGCGCGTGATGTCCATGGCCAATGTGCCGGACGATGTCCCGATCGAGAACAAGATGGTGACCCGGGCCATCGCCTCCGCGCAGTCCCAGGTAGAGCAGCAGAACTTCGAGATCCGTAAGAACGTCCTGAAGTACGACGAGGTCCTCAACCGCCAGCGCGAGGTCATCTACGGCGAACGCCGCCGCGTCCTGGAGGGCGAGGACCTGCAGGAGCAGGTACTGCACTTCATGGACGACACCATCGACGACTACATCGCGGCCGAGACCCAGGAGGGCTTCGCCGAGGACTGGGACCTGGACCGGCTGTGGGGCGCCTTCAAGCAGCTCTTCCCGGTCACGGTCACCGTCGACGACCTGGAGGACGCGGCGGGCGACCGGGCCGGCATCACCGCCGAGTTCATCGGGGAGATGGTCAAGGACGACATCCACGAGCAGTACGAGGAGCGCGAGAAGCAGCTCGGCTCCGAGATCATGCGTGAGTTGGAGCGGCGCGTCGTGCTGTCCGTACTGGACCGCAAGTGGCGCGAGCACCTGTACGAGATGGACTACCTCCAGGAGGGCATCGGGCTGCGCGCCATGGCGCAGCGCGACCCGCTGGTCGAGTACCAGCGTGAGGGCTTCGACATGTTCAACGCCATGATGGACGGCATCAAGGAGGAGTCCGTCGGCTATCTGTTCAACCTGGAGGTCCAGGTCGAACAGCAGGTCGAGGAGGTCCCGGTCGCGGACGCCGAGGCGGTCGAGGCGGGCTCCGGTGGGGCGCCCTCACTGGTGAAGCAGGACGCCCGGCCCGAGATTCGTGCGAAGGGCCTGGAGGCCCCGAAGCGGGCGGACCGGCTGCACTTCTCCGCCCCCACGGTGGACGGCGAGGGCGGTGTCGTCACGGGCGACTTCGAGAACGGTGACAGCTTCGGGCCGGAGGGCGCCGACGCCGACTCCGACGGTCTGACGCGTGCGGAGCGCCGCAAGGCCGCCAAGGGCGGGCGGCGCCGCAAGAAGTAGCGCGCGGAGCACACGGCGGGGCCGGGTTCCTTCTTGGGGCCCGGCCCCGCCGTGTTTCTGCTTGCTCCTGTGCTCCCGCTTGCTCCCGCGCTGCCTGTGCTTGCTTCCTCGGTCAGTGCGCCTCCGCCGCGGTGCAGCGCCAGCCGTCGGTGCCGCGTTCGAGACGGAAGGCGATGGCGCGGATCCGGTCCGGGGCCAGAGTGACGACGGCGGTCACTTCGAGCGCGTCGTCGTGGGTGAGCGAGTACAGGCAGCGCTTTACGTGCGGGATGTGCCCGCGGACCATTTCCCGCCAGTCTCCGCGGGCGCTGAGCAGCTCCCACAACCGGTCGTACATCGCGGCGGGCACATGCCCCGCCAGGCAGGTGATCGGCCTGCGGCCGGTGAGCACGTCCAGCAGCCGGGTGGCGAAAAAGACGTGCGGCGGCACGCTGGACGGCGCGGTCCTGGTCCTCGCCGGCCCCGGCGGCCGCCGGTGATCGTGGCGGCTGCGCTTCGGGACCGTCGTGACTGTGGTGACTGTCCTTCCGGACATGGTCGTACCCCCGTGGCTCGGTGAACCTCGGCCTTACCGGCCGGTAACGCGGTTCTACGGAGCCAGGCGGCGCCGGACAACGGCCCGCGGGAGGGAACGCCCGGGACACCGGAGTTCACCTATCAGCGTGGTGCCGCATGTACGCACGTATGCTGACAGCCATGCGCGTCTATATCCCCACAACCCTTCCCGGCCTTGCCGAAGCACACAAATCCGGGGAGCTGGGCCCGGCGCCGATCGATGCCTACGCGGTGACCCCGGCGCTGCGTGAGTGGTATGTCTCCGACGACATCGAAGAGCTGGAGTACGCCGCGCTCACTCGGGCCGCGCAGGCGTCCCTGCGGCTGCTCGCCACGGACCCGGGCGCGCCCCGGCGGCGCGTGGTCGTCGCCGTGGATGTGGCGGACACGGCCGTCGCCTACGATCCGGACCGCGGCCTCGACGCCTCGGCGCTCGGAGAGGTCCGGCTGACCGGGCCCGCGCCGCTCGCGAAGGCCGCTGCCGTCCATGTCGACGCCTCCGGCGCGGAGGGGGATGTGGCAGCGGCCGCGGACGTGCTGGGTGCGGCGGATCTCGGGGATGACGACGCGCGCTTTGTCGTCGACGGCGCGGAGGACCATGAGTTGCTCTGGTACGCGACGCAGGAGATCCCCGGTCTGATCGCCTGATCGCCTGATCGGGTACGCCCGCGCGGAGGGGGAGCGGTCGGGGTCCGCGAGCCCTGCTCCACCTCGGGGTCTGTCGGAATGTCGGTGGTGGTGGGTACGGTGCGGGGTGTGAACGCTCATCTTGTGTGGGACTGGAACGGCACGCTGCTCCATGACATTGACGCCGTGCTCGAGGCGACGAACGCCTCGTTCGCCGAAATAGGCCTCCCACGGATCACGCTGGAGCGGTATCGGGAGCTGTACTGCGTGCCGGTGCCGAAGTTCTATGAGCGGCTGATGGGGCGGCTGCCGACAGAGGCCGAGTGGGGGGTGATGGATGAGATATTCCACCGCCACTACTGGACGCTCGCCGGCACCTGCGGCCTCACGGAGGGCGCGGCGGAGTTGCTGGCGCAGCGCAGAGCGGCGGGGCTGACGCAGTCGTTGTGCTCGTTGGCCCCGCATGAGCAGTTGGTGCCCATTGTCCGGATGTATGGCATCGAGGAGCACTTCGTACGGGTGGACGGGCGCGTCGGCGCGTCGCACGGAGGGAAGACGGAGCAGATGGTGCGGCATCTGGCGGCGATAGAGGGAGTGGATCCGCGCAGCGTGGTGGTGATCGGGGACGCGGTGGACGACGCGGTGGCGGCCGGGCGCGCGGGGGCCCACGCGGTGCTGTACACGGGGGGCTCGCACTGCAGGACGAGCCTGGAGGCAGCGGGGGTGCCGGTGGTGGACACCCTGGCGGAGGCGGTGCTGGCGGCGGAGCAACTGGTGTTCTGACCTGCGCCCGAGGCGGCCTTGCCGGCTGGGGCGCGGGGAATGCGGGGAAGGGCGCGGCGTAAATGCATGGGTAATTCAACGACATTGTTCACCTCGTGTAGCAGCCTGCGTACGCTGTGATGCATGGCACTCGGCTTCAGTGGGCGGCGTGGTGGGGAACTCCCGGCGGAAGTGACCGAGTTGATCGGAAGAGGTGAGGAACTCACCCGGGTACGGGCGATGCTGGGGCAGGCCCGGCTGGTGACGCTCGCGGGTCCTGGCGGGGTGGGCAAGAGCCGGGTGGCGTTGCGGACGGCGGCCGATCTGAGACAGAGCTACGCCGACGGGGTGGTGCTGGCCGAGCTGTCGGAGCTGCGGGACCCGGAGCTGTTGCCGCACTGTCTGGCCATGGTGCTGGGAGTGCCGGGGCAGGCGGCACGGCCGCCGCTGGACGATGTGGTGGAGTATCTGCGGGACAAGCATCTGCTGATCGTGCTGGACACCTGTGAGCACCTGGTGGACGCGTGCGCGATGTTCGCCGATGTGGTGCTCCGGGAGGCGCCCCGGGTGAGCGTGCTGGCCACCAGCAGGCAGCCGCTGGACGTGCCTGGTGAGCACACCTTCCAGGTTCCGCCGTTGCCGTTGCCGGATGCCGTGGTGCTTTTCGCCCGCCGGGCGGCGGCCGTGGTGCCCGGCTTCGTGGTCAGTGACGCCAACCGGGGCGACGTCACAGCGCTCTGCCTCCGCCTGGACGGCATCCCGCTGGCCATAGAGCTGGCGACGGTGCGGCTGCGGGCCCTGCCGCTGACGCACCTGGTCGCCCGTCTGGAGGACCGTTTCCGGATCCTGACCGGCGGCCGGCGTACCTCACTGCCGCGCCACCAGACACTGCGTACGGCGATCGGCTGGTCGCACGAGCTGTGCTCGCCGCAGGAGCGGCTGCTGTGGGCCCGGCTGTCGGTCTTCGCGGGCTCGTTCGACCTGGCGGCCGTGGAGCAGGTCTGCTCGGGCGGGGATCTCCCGGCCGAGGAGGTCGTGGAGCATCTGATCGCGCTGGTCGACAAGTCGGTCGTCCTGAGAGTCGACGGTGGCGACGGCACAGGCGGCCGGTACCGCCTGCTCGACACCATCCGCCAGTACGGTACCGAGTGGCTGGTCCAGACCGGCGACGCCGCGGCCTGCCGACGCCGGCACCGCGATCACCATGTGGCGCTCGCCGAGCGGTTCTACGACCGGCTGCTCACCGCCGACCAGGTGCCGCTCTACCAGGCGCTGCACAGCGACCGGGCGAATGTGCGGGCCGCCCTGGAGTACGCCTTCGCCGAACCGGAGGGCCTGTTGTCCGGGATGGTGATGGCCACCAAGCTGTGGGCGTTCTGGCAGACGGCCGGCCTGCTGTCCGAGGGCCGACACTGGATCGACAAGGGGCTGTCGCGCCACCCCCGGCCCGGGTCGGGGCGGGCCCACGCGCTGGTCGTGTCGGGCATCCTCGCCCTGATGCAGGGAGATCTGGAACCGGCGATGGACCGTTTCCAGGAGGCCCGCCGCACCGCCGAACAGGTGGGCGACGAGACCGTCCTGGCCTATGCGCTGGGCTATATCGGCGGTGTTCACGGGCTGTACGGGGACGCGGACCGGGCCGCCGGCTACCTCGACGACGCGCATGCCCGGCTGCGTGCCCTGGACGACCGGCTCGGCCTCGTGATCTCGTATTACCAGGGTGCGTTCCTGCGGGCGGTCCTTGATGACATCCCGGGCGCGGTCGAGATGTGCGACCAGGCGCTGCGCTACCTCGGCGCCACCGAGGGCGAGTGCATGATCACCTCGAATATCCTCCTGATCAAGGGCATCGTCGCCTGGGACGCCAGCGATCGCGCCGAGTGCGCCCGGCTGATCCGCAGCGCGATGGAGCTGAAGCGCCGGCTGGGCGAGGTCTGGGGCCTCGCCCATTGCACGGAGGCGCTCGCGTGGGTCGCCGCCCAGGACCGGCGGTACGCCCGCACCGCGTGGATGCTCGGGGCCGCGCAGACCCTGTGGCGCCGGATCGGCACGCCGATGTTCGGGGTCCGTACGCTGCTTCGGCAGCACGACCGCTCCGAGTCCGCCGCTCGCGCCGCCCTGGGGAGTGATACTTACGAGCAGTTGTTCGAACTAGGTACGCAGTTGCCGTTGGACCGCGCAGTAGCGCTGGTGCTGGCCGACGCGGACACCCCGACCCACCTCGCCGAGCGGGACCCGGGTCACCGGCCCGGCGGCCCGGACGGCCTCACCCGCAGGGAGCGGGAAGTGGCGGCGCTTGTCGTGCAGGGCCTGTCGAACAGGGAGATCGCCGAGAAGCTGGTGATTTCCAAGCGCACCGCAGACGCTCATGTGGAGCACATTCTCGCCAAACTCGGTGCCACTTCCCGCACCCAGATCGCCGCACTCGCCGGTGACATGTAGGCATGTAGGTATGCCTACAGAGCGGCGCGAACACGTTATAGGTGTACTGATCTGTGCCGGAGCGGGATGTTCCGGACTTCGGCTGCCCCAGACTGGGGTCACCACGTCGCACTGGGACGCGGACACGGCGGGGCGCCGGCCATGACCATGCCTCCCCTACGGCAGACGCACTACCGGCGCCCCAACCGCGAGCCGCAGCACCCTGAACCGCAGCACCCTGAACCGCAGCACCCTGAACCGCAGCACCTCATGGCCTACTGAACCGGTGCCTTCGCCCTCAGCACACTGATGAACGCACGCATCCACGCCGAGTGGTCCGGCCAGGCCCGCGCCGACACCAGCACCCCGTCCACCACCGCCTCGGAGTCCTGGAACGCCGCCCCGGCCGCCCACATGTCCGGCTCCAGCGCCGGGTACGCGGTGACCCGCCGCCCATTGAGCGCGCCGACCGCCGCCGTGAGCAGCGGCCCGTGGCAGATCTGCGCCACCGGCTTGTCGGCGTCGAAGAACGCCTTGGTCACCTTCCGCAGTTCCGGGTCGTTGCGCAGGTACTCCGGCGCCCGGCCGCCCGGGATCACCAGGGCCACGTACTGCCCGGGGTCGACATCGGAGAACGCGAGGTCGGCAGGCCAGGTGTACCCGGGCTTCTCGGTGTACGTGTCGAAGCCGTCGACGAAATCGTGCACCACGAACTGGAGTTTTTTGGCCGTCGGGGCCGCGACGTGCACCTCGTAGCCCTCCTCGCGAAGACGCTGGTACGGGTAGAGGACTTCCAGCGACTCCGCCGCGTCGCCGGTCACGATCAAGATCTTGGCTGCCATGCCGCCACACCTCTTCTCGTCTCACCCCCAACGTGCACCCGATCCACCGCACTGTCCACTTAGGCAGAGACGCTGAAACTTCTTGTACATATGAAGCGCCTGACAGCCTCCGGGGGCAGGGCGATAGCCTTGCATCGTGATCAGCGCTGATCTATGCAGCGGGGCGTAATTCCCGGTACATGCACACCACCTACGTCACGCAATGGCGCGCGACAGGAGTCAGAGGACATGCAGACCAAGCTGGACGAGGACAAGGCCGAGCTGCTCGCACGCGCGGCCCGGGTAGCTGAGAACAGCCCGCTGAGGGGGCAAGGCGGCCCAGGGCTGGACACCGAGACGCTCACCGCTTTCCTCCAGCGGTACTACCTGCACACCGCACCCGAGGACCTGCTCGGTCGCGACCCGGTCGATGTGTTCGGCGCCGCGTTCTCCCACTACCGTCTCGCCGAGGTCCGTCCCCAGGGCACCGCGAACGTCCGTGTGCACACCCCCACGGTGGAGGAGAACGGCTGGCAGTGCACCCACACGGTCGTCGAGGTGGTCACCGACGACATGCCGTTCCTGGTCGACTCCGTCACCAATGAGCTCTCCCGCCAGGAACGCGCCATCCATGTGGTGGTGCACCCGCAGATCGTGGTGCGCCGGGATGTCACCGGCAAGCTCCTGGAGATCCTCGACGCCGACGGCATGCGTGCGGCCGACCGCTCCGAGCTGCCGCACGACGCGCTGATCGAGTCCTGGATCCATGTCGAGACCGACCGCGAGACCGACCGCGACGACCTCAAGCGGATCACCGCCGACCTGCGCAGGGTCCTGTCCGACGTCCGCGAGGCCGTCGAGGACTGGACGAAGATGCACGACGCGGCCCTGCGTGTCGCCGACGAACTGCACACCGCCGCGCAGCCGCTCCCTGCCGGGGAGGTCGCGGAGGCCGAGGAGCTGCTGCGCTGGCTCGCCCTGGACCACTTCACCTTCCTCGGCTACCGCGAGTACGAACTCACCACCGGGCCGGCCCCCGAGGGCGGCGACGAGGATGTGCTGGCCGCCGTCCCCGGCACCGGCCTGGGCATTCTGCGCTCCGATCCGCACCACACCGAGGACGAGTACACCGCGCACCCCGTCTCGCCGTCCTTCCACCGGCTGCCCCGCGATGTCCGCGCCAAGGCCCGCGAGCACAAGTTGCTGGTCCTCACCAAGGCCAACAGCCGCTCCACGGTGCACCGCCGTTCATACCTCGACTACGTAGGCGTCAAGAAGTTCGACGCCGACGGCAATGTGATCGGGGAACGCCGCTTCCTGGGACTGTTCTCCTCGGCCGCCTACACCGAGTCCGTACGCCGGGTCCCGGTGGTCCGCCGCAAGGTGCGGGAGGTCCTGGAGAAGGCCGGCGTCGGCCCCGAGAGCCACGACGGCCGCGACCTGCTGCAGATCCTGGAAACCTACCCGCGCGACGAGCTCTTCCAGACCCCCGCCGACCAGCTGCTCTCCATCGTCACCAGCGTGCTCTACCTCCAGGAGCGGCGACGGCTGCGGCTGTTCCTGCGGCAGGACGAGTACGGGCGCTACTACTCGGCGCTGGTGTATCTGCCGCGCGACCGCTTCACCACCGACGTACGGCTCAAGCTCACCGACATCCTCGTCGAGGAGCTGAACGGCCGGCATCCCGTCGACTTCACCGCCCTGCACACCGAATCCGTGCTGTCCAGGCTGCACTTCCTGGTGCGCGTGGAGCCCGGTACCGAACTGCGCCACCTCACCGATGCCGACATCGAGCGGATCGAGAACCGGCTCTCCCACGCCACCCGCTTCTGGGCCGACGGCTTCGCCGACTCGCTCCTGGCCGAATGCGGTGAGGAGCGCGCGGCCGAGCTGGCCCGCCGCTACGCGAACGCCTTCCCCGAGGGTTACAAGGCCGACTTCACCTCCCGCACCGCCGTCGCCGACCTGCAGCGCATCGAGCGGATCGGGAGCGGCGGCCCGGACGACCCGAACTTCGCGCTCAGCCTCTACGAGCCGGTCAGCGCGGGACCCGGCGAGCGCCGCTTCAAGATCTACCGCACCGGTGACCCCGTCTCCCTCTCGGCGGTCCTCCCCGTACTCCAGCACCTCGGCGTCGAGGTCGTCGACGAGCGTCCGTACGAACTGCGCCGCTCCGACGGCAGTTACGCCTGGGTCTACGACTTCGGCCTGCGCCTCGACCCGTCCCTCGGTGACCTCGGCGACGACGCCCGCGAACGCTTCCAGGACGCCTTCGCGGCCACCTGGACCGGCGATGCCGAGAACGACGGCTTCAACTCCCTCGTCCTGCGCGCCGGGCTGACCTGGCGGCAGGCCATGGTGCTCCGCGCGTACGCCAAGTACCTGCGGCAGGCCGGCTCCACCTTCAGCCAGGACTATATGGAGGACACCCTTCGAACCAACGTCCACACCACCCGGCTGCTGGTCAACCTCTTCCAGGCCCGGATGTCCCCCGACCACCAGCGGGCCGGCAGCGAGCTCACCGACGCCCTCCTGGAGGAGCTGGACGCCGCCCTCGACCAGGTCGCCAGCCTCGACGAGGACCGCATCCTGCGGGCCTTCCTCACCCTCATCAAGGCGACCCTGCGGACCAACTACTTCCAGCGCGCGAGCGACGGCAAGCCGCACTCCTACTTCTCGGTGAAGTTCGACCCGCGGTCCATCCCCGACCTGCCGGCGCCCCGCCCCGCCTACGAGATCTGGGTCTACTCCCCGCGCGTGGAGGGCGTCCACCTGCGCTTCGGCAAGGTCGCCCGCGGCGGCCTGCGCTGGTCCGACCGGCGCGAGGACTTCCGCACCGAGGTCCTCGGCCTGGTCAAGGCCCAGATGGTGAAGAACACCGTGATCGTGCCGGTCGGCGCCAAGGGCGGTTTCGTCGGCAAGCGGCTGCCCGACCCGTCCGTGGACCGCGACGCGTGGCTCGCCGAGGGCATCGCCTCGTACAAGACCTTCATCTCCGGCCTGCTCGACATCACCGACAACCTCGTCGGCGGCGAGGTCGTGCCGCCACGAGACGTAGTCCGGCACGACGGGGACGACACCTACCTCGTCGTGGCCGCGGACAAGGGCACCGCCTCCTTCTCCGACATCGCCAACGAGGTTGCCGTCTCCTACGGCTTCTGGCTCGGCGACGCCTTCGCCTCCGGCGGCTCGGTCGGCTACGACCACAAGAAGATGGGCATCACCGCCAAGGGCGCCTGGGAATCCGTCGAACGGCACTTCCGCGAGATGGGCCACAACACCCAGACCGAGGACTTCACCGTCGTCGGCGTCGGCGACATGTCCGGCGACGTCTTCGGCAACGGCATGCTGCTCAGCGAGCACATCCGGCTCGTCGCCGCCTTCGACCACCGGCACATCTTCCTCGACCCCACGCCGGACGCCGCGACCTCCTACGCGGAGCGCCGCCGACTGTTTGAACTGCCCCGGTCCTCCTGGGCCGACTACGACAAGTCGCTGATCTCCGCCGGCGGCGGCATCCACCCCCGTACCGCCAAGTCGATCCCCATCACCGCCGCGGTCCGCAAGGCCCTCGGTATCGACTCGGGCGTCAGCAAGCTCACCCCCGCCGAGCTGATGAAGACCATCCTCCAGGCGCCGGTCGACCTGCTGTGGAACGGCGGCATCGGCACCTACGTCAAGGCCTCCACCGAGACGCACGCCGACGTCGGCGACAAGGCCAACGACGCCATCCGCGTCGACGGTGCCGACCTCCGGGCCAAGGTCGTCGGCGAGGGCGGCAACCTGGGCCTCACCCAGCTCGGCCGGATCGAGTTCGCGCTGAGCGGCGGCCCCGGTGGTTCAGGAGGAAGGTGCAACACCGACGCCATCGACAACAGCGCCGGTGTGGACGCCTCCGACCACGAGGTCAACATCAAGATCCTGCTCAACGCTGTGGTCGCCGACGGAGACATGACCGTCAAGCAGCGCAACGTTCTGCTCGCCGAGATGACCGACGAGGTCGGCGCGCTGGTGCTCCGCAACAACTACGCCCAGAATGTCGCCCTCGCCAACGGCATGGCCCAGGCCGGCGACATGCTCCACGTCCAGCAGCGCTACCTGCGCAAGCTGGTGCGTGACGGCTTCCTGGACCGGTCACTCGAATTCCTCCCCACCGACCGGCAGATCCGCGAGCGGCTGGGCGCCGGCCAGGGTCTCACCCAGCCCGAACTCTCGGTGCTCCTCGCCTACACCAAGATCACCATTGCCGATGAACTGATCGCCACCGGCCTGCCCGACGACCCGTATCTGCCGAACCTGTTGCACGCGTACTTCCCGCACGCCCTGCGAGAGAGCTTCACCGGCCAGATCGACAACCACGCGCTGCACCGCGAGATCGTCACCACCATCCTGGTCAACGACACCGTCAACACGGCCGGTAGCACCTTCCTGCACCGCTTCCACGAAGAGACCGGGGCCACGACGGAGGAGATCGTCCGCGCCCATGCCGCCGCCCGCGTCATCTTCGGGCTCGGCCGGATCTGGGACGACGTCGAGGCCCTCGACAACACCGTCCCCGCCCCGGTCCAGACCCGTATCCGGCTGCACTCGCGGCGGCTTGTCGAGCGCGGCACCCGCTGGCTGCTCAACAACCGGCCGCAACCGCTCCAGATCGCCGAGACGATCGACTTCTTCCGCGACGGCGTCCCGACTGTGTGGGGCATCCTGCCCAAGCTGCTGCGTGGCCGGGACCTGGAGTGGTATCAGGACATCCACGACGAGCTGACGGGCGCGAATGTCCCCGAGGAACTCGCCACCCGGGTGGCCGGCCTCTCCTCCGTCTTCCCGGTCCTCGACATCGTCGACGTCGCCGACCGGGTCGGCAAGGACCCCCTCGATGTCGCCGAGGTCTACTACGACCTCGCCGACCGGCTCCAGATCAGCCAGCTGCTCGACCGCATCACCGAACTGCCGCGTGCCGACCGCTGGCAGTCGATGGCCCGGGTGGCCATCCGCGAAGAGCTTTTCGCGGCGCACGCGGCGCTCACGGCCGATGTGCTGTCGGCCGGGAACGGGATCTCTACTCCGGAGCAGCGTTTCGCCACCTGGGAGGCGGCGAACGCGGCGATCATCGGGCGGGCGCGGGCGACGCTGGAGGAGATCCAGAGCTCCGAGTCGTTCGACCTGGCGAACCTGTCGGTGGCGATGCGTACGATCCGTACGCTGCTGCGTACGCACCGTTGAGCTCAGGGCCCAGGGCCTTGAGCCCTGGGCCTTGAGCCCTCAACCCGCCTCTACCGGCTCAGCCGCTGCTCAGCCGGTAGAGGCGTTCGGCTGTCCGGGAGCTGGTGGTGACCAGGGTGCTGTCGGCGGGCGTGGCCTGGCTGCGCCTGACGATGGCCCAGCGGACGTGGTAGAGGCTGGCGATGCGGCGCTGGTCGGCGGGGGTGGCGGAGGGGGCGAAGTAGGTGCGCAGGTCGGCTTCGCGCTGGTGGCGGACGGCGGCGGGGACCGAGGGGTCGGGCCAGGTCGGTGCGATGAGGAAGACGCCGTAGGCGGGCATGACGTGGGTGGACCAGTCGCCGTCGGTGAGCAGGACGTCCCCGGGACGGGTGTGTTGTGCGGCCCAGCGGTAACTGGCCCAGCGGTTCAATTGCTGGAAGTGGAAGGGGCCGAGGTGCTCGGGGAGGAGGGCCCCGCCCTGGGCGAGCAGCCCGAGGTAGGCGGCGACCGCCCCGAGCACGGCGGACAGGGCAAGGAGCGGCCGGGGAGTCGCCGTCCCCGACACCCGGCCGGCTGCTGGCTGCACCGGGGCGGCGGCCCATGAGCCTTCCGGACGCACCGGCCCGCCGGACGGAGTCCGGCGCGAGCGTCCGAAGCCCGGGAGCCACCCCCAGGCCGAGTGCCGCGAGGGCGGTCCCGCGGACAGGTCGGTTCTGCTCTCCGCCAGTTCGACCGCCAGGGCGAACTGGAGCGGGACCAGTAGCAGCCCGAATATCCGGCCGTACGTATAGTGCCCGCTGAACCAGCCGTACGCGGCGACCGCGCAGCACAGCGCGAACATCACCACCAGCGGGTCCAGCCGGTTCCGCCGCAGCCGCCACAGCAGCGCGGGCAGTCCGGCCAGGGCCAGTCCGTACCAGCCCCACAGGTCGCGGTAGAGCCGCCAGTGCACCGCGTCGACCGTCGGGTCGCCGATCAGGGAGAAGACACTGAAGTACGGCCAGAGCGCCGCTACCGCGAGGGTGACCGGCGCGACGGCCAGCGGGGTCCAGCGCCGCTGCCAGCCCAGCGCCAGGGCGCCGATGCCGATGGCGGTCCCTATGGCGGTGATGGGGTGGACGAGCAGCACCAGCCCGGTGAGCAGGCCGAGCGCGCTATATGCGCGTACTCCCGCCTCCCTCTGGGCGAGTCGCCCGGTGATGGCCCAGCACCAGAAGGTCAGGCCGATGGCGAAGGCGCTGGGATAGGTGAGCCCTCGGGTCATGGACTGGGCGCCCAGAAAGCCGCTCCACTCCTTGAAATCGGGTCCCCAGAGCAGTACATATGCGACGAGCGCGAGGACCGGTGCCCAGCGGCGTGTGCTGAGGGTGCGGGTGAAGGCGCCGATGCCGGTGATGATCAGGGCGAGGTTGAGCGGACCGCAGGCCTTCAGGACCTGCCATCCGGCGAGACGGGTGGCTTTGGCGATCAGTCCCAGCCCGACGGTGTAGGGCGTGAAGTACGGGCTGCCGGTGCCGGGGAGATCGAGGAGCGGGTTGGCCGGGTGCCACCAGTCGGCTTTGACGCGCTCGATGGCCGAGGCGTGCTGGCCGAAGTCGGAGCCGATCGGCATATGCCAGGTGGCGGCGGACATGGCGAGCCAGAAGGCGCCGCCGATCAGCTGATACGGCGTCGGCCGCCACGGCCGTTGCCGGGCGGGGATGGCGTTGGTCTGCAGGCTGAGGTCGGTCAGCACGCCGGGCATCGAAGCCCTCCTGCGGTCGTCGTGTCGTCACAGACGATGCTTCAGCAGGTCGGTGAGCGGGGCCACGGCTACTGGGCCGTACGGGCTAGCAGCCGAGGTCGGTGGGTTCTGCCGGCGCGTCAACGCGATACTGCTTCCCGGTCCGTCGGCTCGCCGGGGGCGGGCACGAGGCTCCGGCCGGTGATCTCGGCGGGGGAGGGGGCGGGGGTGCGGTCGGCGAGGGGGGTGACGGGGATGAGTCCGGGCTCGCCGAGGAAGACGCGGCGGACGACGCGCTCGGCGGCGCGGCCGTCGTCGTAGGTGCAGAAGCGCGTCCGGAAGGCGGCGCGCAGCTCGCTGGAGCGGGTGCCGCGCCAGGAGCCGCCGCGGAAGATGTCGATGAGCTGCGCGTCGGAGGTGGAGACAGGGCCGGGGGTCTCGCCGGGGGTGCCGGAGAGGAGGTCGAAGTAGACGCCCCGGGAAGCCCGGTAGACGGGCCAGTCGTCGGCGTGGATGACGATGGGCCGGTCGAGGTTGGCGTAGTCGAACATGATCGACGAGTAGTCGGTCACCAGTGCGTCCGCGGCCAGGCAGAGCTCCTCGACCGACGGGTGCCGGGAGACGTCGATGATCAGGCCCTGGTCGTGCAGCTCCTGGATTGTGTCGTCGCCGGCGTGGAAGTAGTGGACACGGGTCAGCAGGACGAAGTCGGGGCCCAGCTCACGACACACCCGGGCGAGGTCGATACGCGGTACATATCCCTTCTGGTAGTCGCGCATCGTAGGGGCATACAGGATGGCGGTCTGCCGCGGTGTGATGCCCAGGGCCGCGCGCGCGGCGTCCACGCCGGCCGCGCCCGCCGTGAAGTAGACGTCATTGCGCGGATAGCCGGATTCGAGCTGCCGGAAGGAGGAGGGGTAGACCCGCTCCCAGACCTCACTGGAGTGCGGGTTGGCGGAGATGCTGAAGTCCCAGCGGTCCACGCGGTCCAGGAGCTTGCGGAAGCTCATACCGTTCGTGGAGGCCGGGTAGCGCTGCTGGTCGATGCCCATCTTCTTCAGGGGGGTGCCGTGGTGGGTCTGCACATGGATGGTGCCGGGGCGCTTGATGACCGTGTTGGCGAAATTGACGTTGTTCACCAGGTACTTGGCGCGCGCCATCGCCTTCCAGTACCGCTTCGTGCCCGGGATGACGTACTCGACCCCCGCCGGCACCCGGTCGGCGTCCGACTTGCGCACCACCCACACCCCGCGGATGTGCGGGGCCAGCTCCCGCGCCTTGCGGTAGATCGCCGCCGGGTTGCAGAGCATTCCCCGGTCCCAGTAGGCCGCGTACACCGCCAGGTTCGGGTCCACCGGCCGCCGCAGCTGGAAGCGGTAGAACGCCGACTTGGCCCGTCCGGACCAGGCCTGGCGCACCTTGCGCCTGCGCTTGGCGGCGTTCCGTTGCGCCGCCTGGTACCGCTCCGCCAGCCGCATCCGCAGGTAGCCGCCGTGCGCCAGCGGACGGAGCTCGGCGGTCGGCACGAAGCCGGCCGGGGCGTGGGCGCGATACCACTTGACGGCGCGATTGAGGAACTCCCGGCGCAGGGGGAGCGGGATGCGATCGGGGTTGTTGAGGCAGAAGAGGATGTGGCTGGCGGCCCGCTCGAAGATCTGCGGGCGGAGCGCGTCCAGGTGCTCCTTGCCCCCCAGGAACGCGAACAGCTTGCTGTACTGCTCGAAGATGACGAAGTGCTCGCGGCCGGGGCTCCGGGTGCTGGCGCCGCTGCGGCGCTGGCGGTATTGGAGGCAGACCCGGTCGGTGCAGGAGATACGGGTGGCGGTGAGCATCGTCTTGTACGAGACGAGGGCGTCCTCGTAGATGCCGTCGTCGAAGAGGAAGCCGTTGTCCTGGTAGAAGTCCCTGCGGTAGACGCGGTTGGACGTCATGGCGAAGAGCTTCAGGAACTCCGGGCGGTCGGTGATGGCGAAGACATCGGTGCCGGCGGAGGCGAGCAGTTCGCCGAAGAGGCTCTTCTCGGTCGTATCCCACCAGTAGGTACGGACATGGTCGAAGTAGAGGATGTCCGGGTCCCCGTCCTGCTTCAGCCGGGTGTCGAGCGCTTCCAGCGAGCCGGGCGCGATGGTGTCGTCGCCGTCGAGGAAGAGGAGGTAGTCGCCGGTGGCGCGCTCGGCGCCGTCGTTGCGCGAGCGGCCCACGCCGAGGTTGTCGGTGTGGTGCAGCGGCACGAGGCGTGAGTCACGGGCGGCGTACTCGTCAATGATCCGGCCCGAGTGGTCCGGTGATGCGTCGTCGACGGCGATCACTTCGATGTCCGCGAACGACTGGGACAGGGCGGAGTCGAGGCACTCACGCAGGAAGCCCTGCACCTTGTGGACCGGGACGATGACGCTGAAACGGGGCATGGGACTTGGGACTCCTAGTGCGGGTTCAGAGTGGTTCGGATCGGGACGGCACAGTCGGGACAGTCAGGGCAGTCAGGGCAGTCAGGGCAGGATGTGGTCGGCGGCGCGGGCGGCCGCCCGGCCGTCGTCGAGATGGCAGAAGGCGGTGCGGAAGTCCGCGTAGGCGTCGGCGCTGTGCCTGGCGACGGTCTCCAAGTCGCGCAGCGCGCCGATCAGCTCGGCGGTGGTGTGGAGCAGTGGGCCCGGGGCCTGGGCCTCGAAGTCGAGGCAGAAGCCGCGCAGGGTGTCCCGGAAGTGCTCCAGGTCGGGGGCGAGGAAGAGCATCGGCCGGCCGGTGCCGGCGAAGTCGGCGGCCAGGGAGGAGTAGTCGGTGACCAGGACGTCGGCGATGAGCAGCAGCTCGGCCGTGTCCGGGTGCGCCGACACATCCCGTACGAAATGGCTGCCGGTACCCGTCGGGACCTGGTCGGCGACCAGCGGGTGGGCCCGGACCAGCAGGACATGGTCGGCGGCGAGGGCCTGTTCCGCTTCCGCGAGGTCCAGTGGGAGGGGTACGGGCAGGCGGTAGTGCTCGGCGTCGTAGGCCTGGTCGTCACGGATCGTCGGAGCGTAGAGGACGACCTTCCTGGCCGGGGGGATCGCCAGCCTGTCGCGGAGGGCCGCGGCCCGCTTCTCGCGGTCCAGGCCGGGGGCGTGGAGCAGGTCGGTGCGGGGAAGACCGGTCTCGGCGACGGGGCCGTCGTAGCCGAGCGCCTGCCGCAGCAGCGGCGTGCTGCGGGCGTTGGGCGACAGCAGCACGCTCCACTGACGGCCGGGGTAGCGGGGCGGGCGGGCGATGTGGGTGAGGTCTGCGCAGAGCGTGCCGGCCAGGTCGTGACCGGTGCGTTTGAGTGGCGTGCCGTGCCAGGTCTGCACGACGGTCTGGCCGTGGCGCCGTACGAACCACTCGGGGAGATGCGTGTTGGTGACGATGTGCCGGCTGCGGGCGAGCGCCTCGTACCACTGGGCGCTGTGCAGGATGACCGGGCGGGCGGTGGGGGGCGTCTCCGCCTGGCCGTCCCGGACCACCCAGAGGTGCTCCAGGGGCGCCACCCGCCGGACCAGCTCCTCGTGGACCGCCCGGGGCGAGTCGCCGTACTGGCGGCCGTCGAAGGCGCTGTACAGGACCGTGTCCCGCAGGGGGCGCTCGCGGTGGCCGGGGTAGTGCGCCTCGCGCAGGAGGCGCTGGTTGTACGGGCCCCGGTCCGCTTCCGGGAGCGTGGGGGCGGCCTCCAGGAACAGCCGGTCGTGGAAGCGCCGGTCCAGGGTGAAGGTCTTGCCGCCGGCCGTCGCGGTCAGGGGCAGCGCCGGGAACGCCCCGGGAGCGATCCGCATCGGCGCGTCGGGCGTCTCGGGCGAGCCTTCGGCGCGGAGGTGGAGGTACCAGCGGCCCTCGCGCAGCGGCACCGTACCGGCCAGGGACTCCAACGCTCCCGGGCGCAGGCGCGCGGTGAAGCGGTCGCCCTGGCGGGAGACGGGGAAGGCGGCCTCGGCCCGGTGGGTGCTGTGCCTCAGCACCAGCAGCGTGCCGCCTTCGGCGGGCAGCTCGCCCGCGACGAGCAGGGTGCCGTCGGCCTCCAGGGCGACCGTGCCGGCGACCGGCTGGGGGGTGCGGTCCCGGAGGACGAGATTGCCGGAAGGGGAGGTCACGACGAGGAGTTCGCGGCGGACGCCGCCCAGGCGGGGGTCGGTGCCCAGGGGGTAGCGGCCGGGGGAGAGCGAGGCGTCCAGGGCGATGCGGGCGGTGGTGCCGTCGGGGAGTACCAGGGAGGTCTCCCAGGTCTCGGTGTCCTCGGCGGGGATCTCCTTGGGGCCCGCGCCGAGAGCCGGCCGGGCGGCGGCGAGGTCCGCCAGGCGGAGGCGGGCGGTGCGGCCGTCCTCCAGGGGATGGTCGAGGACGGTTCCGGTGGGATGGTGGGTCACCCGCAGGGCCACCGCGGCCTGCCCGTCCGTCGGCCCGCCGTCGCGGGGAGCGAGCGTCAGCTCGACCATGCCCTCCTCGGGCCCGGCACGGTGCCCGGCGAGGCGGCGGGGTACGGGCTCGACGGACAGGTGCAGGCGGTCGGACTTGAACCAGGGGACCGCGCGCATGCCGTTTCCCAGGTCGTACGCGGCCGGGGAGGCGCCGGAGCCGGAGTCGGCGGGACGCAGGGCCGCCTTGCGGACGACGCCGGAGGTGGCGAGGAGGATGCCGAGGCGCCAGCGGCCGGGTCGCAGCCGCCGGGGGTTGATGGCGATCTCGAAGCCGGACCAGTCGTAGCAGTGCTGCTCCTGGCGGGAGTTGAGGGTGGCGTCGGGGGCGCGGACGGTCGTCACGGGGAGCAGCATGGCCCGGCGGTGGCCGGAGACCAGCAGCGCGGTGCGCCGGGAGGCGCCCTTGTGGTCCACATCGAGATTGCGGATGTAGGCGTAGCCGCTGAGGACGAGCTTCCCGTCCCGCCAGACGGCCTCCCGCACGCGGGCGCGGACCGGGAAGTCCTGGCGGGTGAGCCGGGTGGCGGCCGCCGGGAGCGGGATGGCGGTGCCGTCCGGGCGGGGCAGGACGGCGCGTTTGCGCAGCGGCGGGCCGGTGACGGAGAAGCCGGAGTTGTTGCGCTCCTCGTGGCGCAGGACGGTGAGGAGGTCGTCGAGCCGGTTCTTGACGATGAGGTGCCATTTGACGCGCAGGTCGACCGGCAGTTCCGGATAGAGCCCGGGGTCCACGCGGGTGAGGAAGTCGCGGCAGCGGTCCATGAAGACCTCGCGGTACTCCGTTCCCGCCATGGGCAGGGCACCGATGAAGTACAGCAGGTCGTCGGTGAGGACGGACCGGTCGTAGTCCCTCTTGTGGGCGGTCCACTGGGTGCGGGCGGGGTCGGCGAGGAAGCGGCTGACGGAGTCGACGGCCGCGATCCGGTCCCGTACGCCCTTCACATCGGTGCGGCGGCGGGTGATGGACCCCTCCCGGATCCGCCAGTAGTAGACGTGCTCGTGAGTTACGTCCACGGCCTCGGCGAGGAAGTGGGCCGGGATGGTGAGCGGGGTGTCCTCGTAGAGCACGCCCTCGGGGAAGGCGAGCCGGTGGCGGTCCCAGAAGCTGCGGCGGAAGACCTTGTTCCAGGCGACCCGGTCGGCGAGGAGGGTGAGGTCGCGCGTGATGTGGGTGCCCCGCACGGTCCGGCGCATGTGCTGGTGCTGCCAGGCCTGGCTGCGCCCCTCGGTGGTGAGGCGGTAGACGTTGCCGGTGGCGAAGTCCGAGCCGGATTCGTCGAGGAGGGCGGTCAGTTTTTCGTAGGCGTACGGCGGCAGGACGTCGTCGCTGTCCAGGAAGGCGAGGTACCGGGTGCGCGGGTCCGCGTGCCGTGCGCCGGTGTTGCGGGCGTGGCCGAGGCCGCCGTTGGGCTGCCGTACGAGACGGAAGCGCGGATCACGGTCTGCGAACATCTGTGCGATGGCCGGGCCGGAGTCCGTCGAGCCGTCGTCGACCATGACGACATCGAGGTCGGGCAGGGTCTGCCCGGCCACCGAGTCCAGGCACTCCTCCAGATAATGCTCGACGTTGTATACGGGCACGACGACAGTGAGACGGGGCGTCATGTTGTGGTTCAACTCACCAGGACCCTCCCGGTCACTTCAGGTAATCAGTTTGGGTGACGGGGAGGGTGCGCTGAGTGGAGCCATGCCTACGCTGAGTGCATGCCACGGTTCAGCGTCGTCGTGCCCGCGCACAAGGTGCAGGGCTTTCTGCGGGTCTGTCTGGAGTCGGTCCTCGATCAGTCGTACGGCGATCTGGAGCTCCTCGCTGTCGATGACTGCTCCCCCGACGCGAGCGGCGCCATCATCGATGAGCTCGCCGCCCGCGACGCCCGGCTCCGCCCGCTGCACCTCCCCCGCACCGGCGGTCCAGGCCCCGCCCGCAACGCCGGTGCCGCCCATGCCGACGGCGACTACCTGCTCTTCCTCGACGGCGACGATCTCCTCGCCCCCGGCGCCCTCGCCGCCATCGACGCGCGACTGCGCGAGAGCGGCGACCCCGAAGTCCTCCTCTTCGGCCACGAACGCGCCGACATCTGGGAGCGCGTCAGCCCCAGGGACGACGAGCTGTCGCTCTCCGGCCCCTTCGCAGCCTTCCCCGCCGCCTGGAACCGCGCCGTCCGCCGCGACTTCTGGCAGCTCCTCCCCGGATTCGGCGACGGCCCCTACGAGGACCTGCCGCTCGCCTACGACATGCTGCTGGCCGCCGCTCCCGGGCGTGTCGCCTGTCTGGACCGGGTCTGCGTCATCTGGCGGGAGCGGCGGCGCGGCAGCTTCACCACGACGCCGGGGCGGCAGCACTTCGCGGTGCTCGCCCGGTACGACGAGGTGTTCGCGGCGCTGGGCCCGGGGCCGGGCGCTGCGGCGCCCTCGTCCTCAAACGCCGGACGGGCCGATGCCGCCGGGCCGGGGCAGACCACCGGTCCCGGCCCCGGGCACGCTTCCCTCGTCGGCACCGCGCACGCGGTTGTCTACCGCGCCATGGCCGACCGCCTGCTGGAGGTCCTGGACGACCCCCGCCGTATCGCCCCCGCCGACCGGGCGGAGTTCTTCCGGGAAGCCGCCCGCAGCCTGCGCCGGCACCGGCCGCCCGGGTATGCCGCCCCGCCAGGCCCGGAGGGCGTACGCCTGCGTACGGCCGTGGCCGGTTCGTACGGCGCCTACCGGGCGCTGGAGCTCGGCGCCAAGGCGGCGCGCACGCTGGGCGGCCGTAAGAACACCGCCGCGCGCAAGGCGTACGCCCAGTACTACCGGACACAGCTGAGGCGGCCGGTTGACGAGAACCTCGTCGTCTATGGGGCGTACTGGAACCGCGGCGTCTCCTGCAATCCGGCCGCCGTCTACCGCAAGGCGCGCGAACTCGCGCCGCACCTGCACGGCGTATGGGTCGTCAATCGCAAGGACCGGGAGGCCGTCCCGGAAGGCGTCGACTGCGTCGAGGTCAACTCGCGGCGCTACTGGGAGGTCCTGGCCCGCGCCAAGTACCTGGTCAACAATGCCAACTTCACCGGCGAGGTGATCAAGCGTCCCGAACAGGTGTACCTCCAGACCCACCACGGCACCCCCCTCAAGCACATGGGCATGGACCTCCGCGCCCACCCCGCCGCCGGCAAAAGCATCAGCTTCACCCGGCTCCTCGGCCACGCCGACCAATGGGACTTCAGCGTCTCCGCCAACCAGCACTCCACCGAGATCTGGGAGCGTGTCTACCCCAGCGACTACGAGACCCTCCCGGCCGGCTACCCGCGCAACGACGCCTTTTTCGCCGCGACCGCCGACGACGTCCGGCGGCTCCGCGCCGCGCTCGGCATCCAGCCCGGCAGCATCGCGATCCTCTACGCCCCCACCCACCGCGACTACCAGCGCGACTTCGTCCCACCACTGGACCTGGCGCGGCTGGCCCGCGAACTCGGCCCCGGCCATGTCATCCTGCTGCGCGCCCACTACTTCTACGGGGCCGCACGCACCGCCGGGCTCCCCGAGGGCGTCCTTGACGTCTCCGCACATCCCTCGGTCGAGGAGCTGTGCCTCGCCTCGGACGCCCTCCTCACCGACTACTCATCGCTGATGTTCGACTACGCCAACCTGGACCGCCCCATCCTCGTCCACGCCGCAGACTGGGACACCTACCGTGCCGCCCGAGGCGTGTACTTCGACCTCACCGCAGAGCCCCCCGGCCTCGTCCTGGAGGACGAGGCCGGTATCGCCGCCGCCTTCCGCTCCGGCGCCTGGGACGCCCCCGCCCCCACCGCGCTCCGGGCTGCCTTCCGCTCCCGCTTCTGCCCCTACGACGACGGCCGCGCCGCCGAGCGGATCGTCCGCCGGGTGCTCCTCGGCGAGCCCGGCCTCCTCCCCGTCCTCCCGCTGCCCGAACGCACGGTCGCGCCGTCGCCGCGCCAGGTGGCTCCGGCCGGTTCGCCACCGCCGGACCACGCCGTCTCCGTCCTGCCGGACGCGGCGGAATAGGGTTGCCCGGCGCCGTGAACCGGTGCCTTCAGGGGGCTGCGGCCTGCCCCGCTGGACGCGGCGGGGTGCGGAGGTGCCCGGCACCGTGGGGCTTGATGGGAGCTGCCCGACTGCGCTTGCTCAGTGCATCGCCGGGCACTGCATCCCGCCGCGACCGGCGTCAGCCGAAGCGGGGCGGCTCGGCGGTGGTCAACCGGCAGTAACCCGGCGCGGCGCCTACCGCCTGCAGGCGGTAGGCGCCGGGACGTCGGGGCCGGCGGCAGCCAGTAGGAGGGCGTGCGTGGGGGCGGGGGCGGGGTGGCGGGATTCAAGGGGGACGAGGGGGACGAGGGCGGGGAGGGGGGAGTGCTGGCCGAGGAAGAGGTGGCGGACGACGCGTTCGGCGGCGTGCCCGTCGTCGAGGGCGCAGAAGCGGGAGCGGAAAGCGGCGCGGAGTTCGGTGGAGCGGGGGCCGCGCCAGGCATCGGTGGCGAGGATGTCGATGAGCTCGTCCTGGGTGCGGGCCACGAGCCCCGGGGGTTCGGCGGGGAGGTCGAAGTAGACGCCACGGGCGGCGCGGTAGGCGGTCCAGTCCTCGGCGTGGATGACGATGGGCCGGTCGAGGTTGGCGTAGTCGAACATGACCGACGAGTAGTCCGTGAGCAGGACGTCCGAGGCGAGGCAGAGCTCCTCCACCGACGGGTGGGCGCAGACGTCGATGACGGACTCGGGCAGCGCCGCCTTGGCGTTGTGCAGATAGTGCGCGCGCACCAGAATCACATACCCGGGGCCCAGCTCACGGGCCAGCCGCTCCAGGTCCACGGGCGGGACGAAGCCGCGCTGGTAGTCGCGGTGGGTCGGGGCGTAGAGGACGGCGGTGGCGCCGTCGGGGATACCGAGCCGGGTGCGGATGCGGAGCACGTCGTCGGCGTCGGCGGTCTGGAAGATGTCGTTGCGCGGGTAGCCGTATTCGAGGCTGGTGAAGCCGGCGGGGTAGGCGCGCTCCCAGACCAGGGTGGAGTGGCGGTTGGCGGAGAGGCTGTAGTCCCAGCGGTCGACGTGGCCGAGCAGGCGGCGGAAGTCCATGTCAAGGGCGGCCGCCGGGTGGTCCTGGAGATCCAGGCCCATGTGCTTGAGGGGGGTGCCGTGGTGGGTGTGGAGATTGGTCTGGCCGGGCCGTTTGCGATAGCGGTGCGGGAAGTTCACGTTGTTGACGAGGTACGTGGCCCGGGCCAGCGCCGTCCAGTAGGCCGACGAGCCCGGGTGCAGCCGCCGGACACCGGACGGCAGGGTGTGCGCGTACTTGGGCGTGGTGATCCAGGCGGTGCGGATGTGCGGGGCGAATTTCCGGACGGCGGCCTCGATGGCGGCCGGATTGCAGGCGTAGCCGCGCTCCCAGTAGGCGGCGAAGACCGCGAGGTTCGGGTCGAGCCGCCGGTGCCGCTGGACGCGGTAGTGGAGCTGGAGCACACCGGCGCGGAGCCTGACATACGCCCGGCGGCCGCACCGCCGCAGCCGGGTGCGGGTCCGCAGGACACGGTCGAGGGCGTCGAAGGTGCGGCGGACTCCGAGCCCGAGCAGCAGATAGCGCAGCCGGGTGCGGCGCGACCCCGTGACGGCTGCGGCTGCGCCGGCGGGCCGGTAGCGGCGGTAGTACGCCCGGCTGCGCCGGAAGAACTCGGCGCGGGTCCGGCGCGGCAGCCGGCCGGGGGTCCGGTAGATGGTGGTGAAGTGGTCGAGCATCCGGCGGAAGATCACCGGCCGCCAGGAGGCGGGCACCGACGGGCCGTCGAGGAAGGCGAAGACCCGGTCGTACTGCTCGAAGACGTCGAAGTGCTTCCGGCTGGTGGTCCCCAGGATGTTGCCCTGGCGGCGCTGCCGGTAGTGCACACAGACCCGGTCCAGCACCGTGAGGGAGCGGGCGGCGATCAGCGTCGGATAGGTCCAGGGGGTGTCTTCGTAGTAGCCGGGCGGGAAGCTGAAGCCGCGCTGCTCGATGAAATCCCGGCGGTAGGCCTTGTTCCAGACGACCTGCAGCAGTCTCAGCAGATCGGGGCGGTCGGCGAGGGTGAAGACCTGCGGGTCGTGCTGGACGAGCAGATCGGCGCGCCGATTGCGGACGGTACGGCCGTTCCAGTGGGCGCGGTCGTAGTCGTAGATGAGGATGTCCGGCTCGGCCGTCTCCTTCAGCCGGTCGGCGATGGCCTGCAGCGAGCCGGGGGCGAGGGTGTCGTCGCTGTCGAGGAACAGCACGTAGTCGCCGGTGGCGCGGGCCATCCCGGCGTTCCGGGCGCGCCCGAGGCCGACGTTCTCCGGCAGGTGGACAGCGCTGACCCGGCTGTCGCGGTCGGCGAACTCGTCGAGGATCTCGCCGCTGCTGTCGGGTGAGCAGTCGTTGACGGCGATCAGTTCGAAGTCGGAGAAGGACTGGGCGAGGACCGACTCCATGCATTCGTACAGGTAGGCCTGCACTTTGTAGGCGGGCACGATGATGCTGAACCGGGGCAAGGCACATCCAGAGGTCGGCGCGGACGGACGCGTGTCATGTCATGTCTCGCGGGCGCGTGACCGGTTATCGGATGAGCTGCTACGTACGCGGCCTGTGCCCGTTATATCCGGGCAACGGCGTGAACGGCCATCTGGTTACGGTGTGGAAGCCGCAGGCCCTTTCCCGCCTACAAAATGAGTCGCCAACGGAGCGGCTGCGCGAGGCTCCGTCGGAGCCGGTCAGCATCGACCGCATCGCACAGATGGCTCGCGAGGCGCGCGCCACCGTGTATGTGGTCTTCGGCTCGCGCGCGGGGCTGTTCGAGGCGGTAGGCGCGGATCTCCTGCAGCGCGGCGGGTTCGAACGCATACTCCAAGCGGCGGCCCACCCGGATGCGTGCGAGGGCCTGCGTGACGAGATCCGGGGCATCGTCGAGATGTACGCGTCCCATCGGGACGTGCTCCGAGTGCTGTCCTCGATGGCACTGCTCGACGCCGCCGCCGTTGGCGGGGCGATCCAGCGGATGGAGCAAGGCCGGTCCAGCGGAATGGCCCACCGTGTGCAGCGAGTGGCCGATCAGGGCATGTTGCGTCCGGACGTCACCGCCGACCAGGCCGCCGACCTGCTCTGGCTGCTGACGAGCTTCGACAGTTTCGACCTGCTGTACACCGGCCGAGCTCTGTCCGTCGACAGGGTCGCCAAGACGCTGATGATGACCGCCGAGCGCAGCCTCTGCCGGTGAGGCAGTGCCGCCCCGGTGCCCAGTGGCCTAAGGCTTGTCACCTACGTGCCCGCGCCCGGCGGAAACCCGGCCGGCCATCGACCCCGGGCCGGCGATAACGGCGTCACTTCACCGCGCCGGCCATCACCCCCGAGACGAACTGTCGTTGGAACGCGAAGAAGACGGCCAGCGGGATCACCATCGAGACGAACGCGCCCGGCGCGAGCACATCGATGTTGTTGCCGAACTGTCGGACCTGTTGTTGCAGGGCAACCGTGATCGGCTGGGAGTCGGCGTTGGCGAAGATCAGGGCCACCAGCATGTCGTTCCACACCCACAGGAACTGGAAGATGCCGAGCGAGGCGATCGCCGGGCCGCCCAGCGGCATGATGACGGTCGCGAACAGCCGTAGCTCGCCCGCGCCGTCGAGACGCGCGGCCTCCAGCAGCTCGCGGGGGATCTCGGCGAAGAAGTTCCGGAGAAGGAAGATCGCGAACGGCAGGCCGAAGGCCGTGTGGAAGAGCACGACACCTGTGATGTCGCCGAAGATCCCGATCTTGCCGAAGAGCCTCGCCACCGGGATCAGCGCGACCTGGATCGGCACCACCAGCAGGCCGACGACGACCAGGAACCACCAGTCGCGGCCCCGGAAGTCCATCCAGGCGAAGGCGTATCCGGCGAGCGAGCCGATGACAACCACCAGAACCGTGGTCGGCACGGTGATCAGCACGGTGTTGAACAGGGAGCTGGTCACCGCGTTATTGCCCAGCAGCTCCCGGTAGTTGGTGAAGGTCAGCTGCGAGGGCGCGCTGAAGACCTTCCACCAGCCGCTGGCCGCGATGTCCGTCGGACTGCGCAGCGAGGAGAACAGCAGGCCGATGGTCGGCACCAGCCAGAACAGCGCGACCAGCAGGAGGAAGACGCGCAGCGCCCCGCCCGCGGCCCGCCCCGCGAGCCGGGTGGCCAAGGACTCCCGGGGCTTGGTGGCCGGGGCGCCGGAGATGCCGGCCGGTTCGGCGGTGGCGCTCGGTGTCAGCGAGGTCATCGTGCCCTCCCGTTGGTCGCGCCGCCCGCGGCAGCGCTGGTGGCGGCAGCGCCGCGCCGGGCGTCGGCGATGGCTCTGGGCGGCCGGGTGCCGGGCAGCCGGGGCACGTTCGAACCGCCTCGGCGGCGAGTACGCGTCATCGGCGGCGCTCCCTTCGCATGCGGCGGATGTTGAAGACCAGGACCGGGAGTACGAGCAGCAGCAGGAGCACGCCGATCGCGCTGCCGACGCCCTGGTCGTTGTTGCCGCCGAAGGACGACAGATACATCTGCAGGGCAAGGACGTTGGCGTCCGACATGGACGGGCCGAGCGCGA
Organism: Actinacidiphila oryziradicis; assembly: GCF_005047355.1. GTDB lineage: Bacteria > Actinomycetota > Actinomycetes > Streptomycetales > Streptomycetaceae > Actinacidiphila > Actinacidiphila oryziradicis. The sequence goes on along the minus strand of NZ_SUMC01000001.1, from coordinate 455,266 downwards.
TGATGTACACGAGATCGAAGATCTTCAGTACGTTGATCATCAGCGTGACGAGCACGACCGCCAGCACGGGTGCCAGCAGCGGCACCGTGACCTTCCGGAACACCTGCCACTCGTTCGCGCCGTCCACCCGCGCCGCTTCGAGGAGTTCGCGCGGCAGCCCCGCCAGCCCGGCCGCGATCAGCACCATCGCGAAGCCGGCCCACATCCAGACGTACGCGCCGATGATGGCCGGGGTGACGAGGCTCGGGCCGAGCCAGTCGATGCCGCCGTACTGTTCCGCGAAGTTCGAGGCGGGCAGCCGCAGCCGGGCGCCGTCGGCTACGGCGGGGAGGGCGAAGGTGCCGTCGGCGGCGGACTTCGCGCTGGCGACGACCCTGCCGTTCTTGACGGCCTCGACCTTCACCCCCTTCAGCGCCTTCTCACCCGGATCGACCACCCCGGTCCGACCGCCCCCGCCCGGCTTGAAGTCCAGCCATACGGTGCCGGTCACCCCAGGGCCGGCGGGCGCGGCCCTGGCGTCCTGGGTGCCCGCCGGCAGCTTGGTCGCCGGGATGCCGATCAGCGGCAGGCCGGCCGCGACGCCCGCCCGGACGCTGGACTTGGCGGTGTACGACCCGCCGGCCGTCGCCGCCAGATCCCCGCCGGGCCGGGGGCGGGCGCCCGGGTAGGCCGATGCCTTGGCGAAGGTGTCATGGACGCCCACGATGACGGCGTTGGCGACACCGCGGCCCGGGTCGTGCTCGTAGACCAGCCGGAAGATGATTCCGGCCGCCAGCATCGAGATCGCCATCGGCATGAAGACGATCAGCTTGAACGCGGTACCCCAGCGGACCCGCTCGGTGAGCACCGCAAAGATCAGCCCGAGGGCGGTGGCCACCGCCGGGGCCACCGCCACCCAGATGGCGTTGTTCTTCACGGCGGTCAGGGTGCTGCGGTCGGTGAACACCGAGCCGTAGTTCTTCAGGCCCACGAAGCCCGAGCCGGCGGCGTCGTACAGGCTGCGCCAGATCGTGAACCCGATCGGGTACACCACGAGCGCGCCCAGCAGGGCCAGCGCGGGCAGCAGGAAGAGCGCGGCCACCCAGGGACGGGTCCGCGTCAGCGTCGAGGCCATCGCGGCCTCAGCTGCCCGCGTACGCCTTGGCGGCGTCCGCTTCGAGCTGGGACTGGGCGCCGGTGATGTCCTTCGGGTTCTTCAGGAAGTCCTGGAGATCCTTCCACTCGCCCTGGCCGTCGGTGCCGCCGAATGCCGCCGGGGCCTGGTCCGACATGTCGAAGCGGAAGTTGTCGCCCGCGGCGACCAACGCCTGCGCGATGTTCCGGGACACCTCGTCCGGATAGGCCGACAGGTCCAGCGACTTGTTCGGGGAGAGATAGCCGCCGGAGGACGCCCACACCTTCGCGGCGTCGGTGGAGGCCAGGAAGGTGAGCAGCGCCTGCGAGGCCTTGCTGTCCTTCAACGCCACGGCCACATCGCCGCCGCTGACGACCGGCGCCTTGCCGCTGCCGACGGCTGGGAAGGGGAAGACCTTCGCGTCGGTGCCGACCTTCGCCTTGGTGTTGGCCGAGATGACGGCGGCCACGAAGTCGCCCTCGTAGACCATCGCGGCGCCCGGGGGGTTGCCGGTGAAAGTCTGGGTGATCGACTTGGGGAACTCCGTCTGCAGCGCGCCGCTCTGGCCGCCGGCGATCAGGTTCTTGTTGCCGAACAGCTGGCCGAGGGTGGTGAGCGCCGCCTTGACCGAGGGGTCGGTCCACTTGATCTTGTGCTGGGCGAGCTGGTCGTACTTGGCCGGCCCGGCTTGACTGAGGTAGACGTTCTCGAACCAGTCAGTGAGGGTCCAGCCGTTCGCGCCGCCGATCGACACCGGCGGCGTACCGGACTCGAAGACGGTCTCCGCCGTCTTCAGGAACTCGGCCCAGGTCTTGGGCTCCGACACTGCCGCGGTAGCGAAGGCAGCGGTGTTGTACCAGATCAGCGATTTGTTGGCAGCCTTCGCATAGACCCCGTACTGCTTGCCCTGGTACGCCCCGAGGTCCTTCCAGCCGGTGGAGTAGTTCTTGTCCAGCTGCGCCTGGGCCGCCGTGCCGAGCGGTTTCAGCCAGCCTTTCGCCGCGAACTGGTGCAACACCCCGACCTGGGGGAGGAACGCGACGTCCGGTGGCGCGCCGCCCTCGATCTTCGTGCCGAGGAAGGTGGAGATGTTGTCGCCGGTCGGCACGAAGGTGACGCTCGCGCCGGTGCGCTTGCCGAACTCGTCCAGCACCTTCTGGAAGTTCTTCTGCTCGGGGCCGGTCCACACGGCCGCCACTTCCAGCTTCTGGCCCTTCAGGCTGGGCAGCGACACCGACCCGGAGCCCTGGCTCGCGCTTGCCTTGTCCCCGCCGCTGTTCTTGCTTCCGCCGCCGCACGCCGTCGCGGTAAGTGCGAGCGTGGCCGCCGCTGTGGCGGCGAGCGCCGCCCGGGCGGTGCGGTGCTGCATGCGCTTGCTGGATGTACGCATATATGTGCCATCCCCTCAGCGCGGATCCGCGCCCATGGCGAGGCCGCCGTGGCAGCTCCGCGCCGGGCGTCCCGTCCCCGCGTCATCCGCTGTTCCGTCGACAAGGTCTACGCCTTGGGCGCGACCTGCCGCAATACCGCGTGCGGGCCGGGGCGGTGGATTGTGACCGGGATGTGACTCCACGTCAATGGCCTTGACCAGGCGGTCCTTTACGTGCTTGTCAGGCCGGGGAGGCCGTCGACCGGGCGAGGCGGCCGGAGGCGGTGCGGATGTACAGCTCGACGGTTCCGCCGGAGGACGCGGCCGTCGCGGCGGCGGCCGAGGAGGCGACAGGGGCGACCGTGGCGACGGACCAGGTGGCGGCGCCGGTGGCCGGGGCCACGGCCTGTGCGAGGCCGCCGTCGGCGGCGGGGGTGAAGGCGTAGAGCTGGTGGCCGACGAGGACCGGCTCCGGGCGGCCGGTGGCGTCGAGGCCGTTCACAAGCTGGGCGGGCCGCCAGGCACCGTTGACGTAGGGGAGCCGGAGGACGGCGCCGTCGGCCTTGCGGACGACGAAGGCGTCGAGGGAGCCGTGGGAACGGGAGAGCAGGCCGGGGGCGGAGGTGATGCGCCCGGCGGTGGGGACGAGGGCCCAGGCGTTCCAGCGGCCGTCCACGAGGGAGGCCGTGACGAGGTCGCTGCTGGTGCGGCCGACGAGGTCGATGCGGCCGGGCTCGGAGGAGGCGGCGGCCGGGGCGGAGGAGAAGTGGGTGCGCTCGTCGACCTGGTACCAGCTGCCCCACTGGCCGGCGGTCATGGTGCGGCGGTAGAGGAGGTGGTCGGTGCCGAGGGCGAAGATGTCCAGCCGGCCGGCACGGGAGGAGACCACAGCGGGGTCGTCAGCGGTGCTTATACCGATGAGGCGCTGCCAGTTGCCGTAGCCGGCCGTGCGGGTGTGGGTGATGTACCAGATGTTCTTGTCGGCGCCGCGCGCGAAGACATACGTGGTGCCGGAGACGGTGATCGCGCGCGGGCCGCCGGTGAGCCCGACGGCCGCGGCGGGGGCGGTCTTGAAGGCCGACCAGTGCGGCAGGGGCACCGGGGACTCGACGGCGCCCTGCGGCGAGGCCGCCCCCGCGGTGGGGGCGGTCGGGGTGGGCGAGGAGGCGGTGGAGGCGGTGGAGTTGTCGGGCTGAGGGTCTTGCTGGGTGGCCCCGCCGTTGTCACTGCCCGAGGTGACCGCCCAGGCGCCGAGCCCGGTGGCGACCAGCGCGGCGGCCGCGGCGGCGCCCAGCTTGACGCGGCGGCGTCTGACGGTGTCGGGCACGGCGCGGTGCTTGGGCCCCCGCCCCCCGCCGCCGGCCGGACGGGGCGAGGAGAGCTCCTCGGCGGTGGGGAGCTTCATGCTCGTGTGCGTGTCACGGGTGGAGTCGGGCGCGGCGCCGCGCACCAGGGGTACGGCGCCACGGCGGCCGACGGGCTCATATGATTCCGCGCCGCCCGTGTTGTAGTCGTAGGGCTCGGCGTCGGCCTCGGGCAGGTCGTCCGCGTCGGGGACGTCCACATCGATCGGGGGCATGCCGGCCAGCTGGGGCAGCTGGGCACGGAGCCGTTCGGCGAGCTCGGTGGCCTTGAGACGGGACGCCGGGCCCTTGGCGAGGCACTGGGAGAGCAGCTGCCAGAGATCGTCGGGGAGGTCCGGCAGCGGGGCGACGGTCTCGGTGACATGCCGGCGGAGTACGGCTCCGGGGTGGCCGCCGCCGAAGGGGGTGAAGCCGGCGAGGAGCTCGTACAGCACGGTCGCGAGGGCGTAGATGTCGACACTGGCCCGTGGCGGCAGGCCCTCGATGATCTCGGGGGCGAGGTAGTCGGGCGTGCCGATGATGCGGGTGGCGCGGGTGCGGCGCGGGGAGTCGACCAGGCGGGCGATGCCGAAGTCGGTCAGCAGGGCGGGCGGCGCGCCGCCGGGTCCGGGCGGGGCGGCGGAGTCCAGGAGTACGTTCTCCGGCTTCACATCGCGGTGGACGACCCCGGCGGCGTGCGCGGCGGCCAGGCCGTCGGCGACATCGGCGGCGATGGAGACGGCCGCCTCGGGCGCCAGCCTGCGCTCGCGTTCGAGGCGCGAGCGCAGGTCCGTACCCCGGACCAGGTCCATGACGAGGGCCAGGTCGGTGCCGTCGACGACCAGGTCACGGATGCCGACGATATGCGGGTGGTCGAGGGAGAGCAGCGCCGTGCGCTCCTGCACGAAGCGGCCCACGAGGTCCTGGTCAGAGGCGAGGTCCTCGCGCAGCAGCTTGATGGCGACCGGGCCCTCGGGCCCTTCACCCAGCCAAACCGTTCCGGCGGAACCTCGCCCCAGCACCTGGTGGGCGGTGTAGCGGCTGCCGATCTTCCGTGCCAAGGCTGCTCCGACTCCTCCGACGTGCCGTCGTGTTGGCGACAAAACTACGCGGGTGGGAGCGGATTGGGGGAACCGGTGAGGGGTGAGTGTGGCTTCTGCGGGAGAAATCACCCTCCAGAAGTCGATAAATTGCCTGAGTGGGTGACAGTTGGAGGCCTCAGGTGCCGAATGTGGACCGGTTGAGGTTCACGAAGTCCGCGCTCTGGCCGCTGGTGAATGTCAGATAGACGGTATGGGTGCCGGTGACGGCGCTGATATTGGCCGGGACGGTCTGCCAGGTCTGCCAGCCGCCGCCTTGGCGAGGGCGAAGCTGCCGACGGGTGTCGCGGTGAGGCTGTCGAGGCGTACCTCCACCAGGCCGCTGGCGCCGCCCGCGATCCGGCGGCGAGGCCGGCGAGGTGTGAACGTCGGCCTCGCCGGCGGGGCCGCTCCGCGCCGTCGCGCCGTCCGGCAGGCGTCCCGCTACCAGGCCGTGTCCGGCCTATCATGGACGCCCGCCGCGCTGGGGGCACCTCCCATCGGTAACTGGGGGAGGCTGCTCGTGACATCGGCTGCTCCGCAGCGGGCACGGCGGTGGCGAAGGGGCCGATCACGATCGGCCGGACAGGGTCTAGCCGCCGACCGAGGAGACCCAATTCTGGATCGAGCCGAACCAGTGGCTCACCGAAAGCCAGGTCGCCCGGCCGGAGTTGTACCAGCTGTGCAACGGCCCGAGGTACCAGGCCGCGACCAGGATGATGGCGAGGACGATGATCATCGTCATGCAGCCCTTGAGGCAGCCCAGGCCGGGGATCTTCATCGGGTTGGCGCCCCGGGATCGCGGCTCGCGGCGCGGCGGGGGCTCGGGGGCGGGCGGCCGCTGGGGCTCGTACCGCTGCGGCTGGGGCTGCTGGTAGCCGGGCTGGGCCTGCTGCTGAGGCTGGCGCTGCGACCGGCGCTGCGGTTGCTGCTGGGGCTGGGCCTGGGGTTGCTGCTGTTGGGGCGCGTACGACTGCGGGGCGGCCCCCGGCCCCGGCGGCTGGCGGCGGGGGCGGTGGCGGAGGGGGTCCTGGTCGGGGCTGAGGTACTGGACCTCGGTCTGCTGGGCGCGGTTGCGGGCCGCGTTGAGCTGGGACTCCCAGGGGTGCGGGCTCTGCGGCGCGCCGTCCGGCAGGGGCGGAAGCGCGCGCGTGCGGTCGGCGGCCGGCCCCGAGCCGTTGGGGAGGACCTGGGTGGGGTCGGCGTTCGCCCCGTTGTTCATCCCGGCCGGCAGCACGCTCGTGACGGAGTTCGGGTCGTACGTCCCACGGTTCTGGAGCACCTGGGTCGGGTCGGCGTCGCCGCCGATGCCCGCGAAGGACGTCGCGCCCGGGACCGTGGCCGGCGACCGGTCGGGCGCGAGCAGCGCGGCGACACCCAGCGCGGCCTCGGCCGCCGCCGCGGAGGAGTGCACACCGATGCCGGCCGCGACCACGCGCAGGGCATGTGCGAGGCTCTGGGCGCTCGGGCGTTCCTCGGGTTCCTTACGAAGGCAGTGCTCTATGACCGTCCATAGCGGCTCCGGCACCGTGCTGGGACGGCGCGGCTCCTCGCTCAGGTGCTGGTGAAGGACTTCGAGCGCGCTCTCACCCCGGAAGGGCGGATGGCCGGTGACCAGCTCGTACAGCAGGATGCCGGCGCCGTAGATGTCGACCGCCGAGGTCTGCGGGCGGCCCCGCGCCGATTCCGGCGCTATATAGGCGGGGGTGCCGACGAACTCATGCGTACGGGTGACGCCGGGCGAATCCGCGAGCCGGGCGATGCCGAAGTCGGTCAACATCGGGTGCATCTGCGCACTGCCGTCCGCGCCGGTGACGGTCGCGAGCAGTACGTTCGCGGGCTTGAGATCGCGATGGACTACGCCGTCGGCGTGGCTGGTGGCGAGCGCGTCCGCGACCGCGGCGGTGAGCAGAGCGGTGGCCACCGGGGAGAACGGCCCGTTCTCGCGCAGATAGCGGTACAGGTCCGGGCCGTCGACCAGATCCATCACCAGGGCCAGCAGATCGCCCTCGACGACCAGATCCCGGACCCGCACGATGTGCTCGTGGCGCAGCCGCAGCAGGACCGAGCGCTCACGCAGGAAACGCATCACCACGTCGGCGTCGTTCGCGAGCTCCTCTTTGAGCACCTTGATCGCGACGATCTCGCCGGTGTCGCGCACCTGGGACCGCCACACGGTGCCCGTGGCGCCGCGCCCGAGCGGCTCCTCGAGGAGGTACTTGCTGCCAACCGGCCGCACGATCTGCGCTCCGCTCCCTGGGTCCGATACCTGTCCGGCCCACTGTAGTGCCGCTGACTGCGAGGCACCCGGGTTCTGCCCGGGTGGGGGTATGGCAGTAGGACGCGGGGTACGGTCGGTTGGTTGCCTTTTCCGGCCGCCGCCGACCGCTCAAGATCGCGGGAGGGGAGACCGGGGTCAGGTTGTCAGTGGGTAGTGGGAGGATGCATCCGAAACGGGTGTGGCGGGGCAACGGGGGCCGCTCGATTCGTGCTTGTCGTTGTTGTCGTTCTTGCTCCGTGTACGTGTTTGCTTGTTACGTGTCGACGCGCCCGAGCCCCGGGCAGAAGGGACCGCGGACGGCGATGCAGATCCGGCTGACCGTGCTGGGGCCGCGCAGCGGTCGCGCGGCGCGCTCCTACGACGTGCTCGTCACCGCCCCGGCGGGCACCTCCCTCGCCGCGGTGGCCGGCGCGCTGGCCACCGGCTCCGGCTCCGGGCAGCCCGCGCGGGCCTCCGGCTCCACCCCGGTCCTCTATGCCGGTGCCGACCGCCTGGACCCACAGACCGCCGTCCTCGGCGTCCCGCCGCTGGTCGACGGCGCAGTCCTGGCCCTGCACGCCCCCGCCGACACCCATGCCGGTCCCCGCCCGGCCGCCTCAGCGGCCGCCCGCCTCCATGTCATCGGCGGCCCGGACGCGGGCGGTGTCCATCTGCTCCAGGGCGGGAAGGTCCGTATCGGCCGTTCGGCGGACGCCGACGTCCCGCTGGACGACCCCGACGTCTCCCGGCTGCACTGCGAGGTCACCGTCGGCGACGACGGCCGGGTCACTGTCGCCGACCTGCGCTCCACCAACGGCACCTCCGTCGACGACCGGCCCGTCGGCGAGCAGGCCGTCCCGCTGCCCGGCGGGGCGCTGCTGCGCCTCGGCGAATCCACCCTCTGCCTGGAACCCCCCACCCCCGGCGCCGTCGTCCCCTCGCCCCCGCCCTCCATCCCGGCCATCCCCGACGGCGACGGGCACCTCCGGGTCAGCCTGCCCCCGGCAGCCTGGCCCGACCGGGTCCCGGGCGCGACGCCCGCCGCAGCCGGCGGCGGCGCTCATACGAGCCGATTTTCGGCACCTGGCGCGACCGGCCGTGCGGACGGCCCGCCACGGCCGGTCGTCGTCGGCGGCCGTGCCGGCGGCCACCCCACCGCCGGACGGCACGATCAGGGCCCCGGTGCCGGCGCGGCCCCCGCAGGCGGCCCGGCAGCCCAGGGCGACAGCCCGGCCCGGCCGTCCGCCACCCGTGGCGAGGACGAGGCCCACCCCCGGCACGACCGGGCGCCCGGAGCGCCCGTCCCGGAGCAGCCCGCAGCGGATCGCGCCCGGCGGGAGTGGCTCCGCCCGGCCCGGGGGGCCGCCGAGGAAGGCCGGCCCGCGCCCGGCGATGCGGCCCCGGGCCGGGCTGCCGCGGAGCCGGACGCCGCCCGGCGGCCCGACGCGGCCGGGACGGCATCGGCGGGTTCCCCGGACCCGGCGTCCCGGAGCGGCCAGGGCGACATGACCATCCAGCATCGCTGGACCGGCGGCGGCCCGGATCCGCGGGCCGGGACCGAAGGGTCCGGGCGGCAGGACACGCCCGGAAGCCGGATGGCCAGTGCCATAGGCGCGTGGGCGCGGCGGCTGACCGCCGGGCGGCCGGAAGCGGCCGGAGCGGAGCCCGTGGCGGACGACGACCGGCTGGGCGCAGAGGCGGCGGCGCTGCGGCAGCGATGGCCGGATCCGGCGGAGGTGCTGCTGACGGCGCTGGGCCCGGGCCCGCGGCTGTGGGAGCGCGGAGCCGGACATCCCGACGCCCTGACCGTGCGGCTCGGCACCGCCGATCTCCTGGCCGAGGACGGCTTCGGCACCCTGCCCGCCGTCCCCTTCACCGTGGACCTGCGGGACCCGCACACATATGCGCTGGGCCTGGCCGGGCCGCGCCCACGGCTGGCCGGGCTGGCCCGGTCGGTCATCGCCCAGCTGGTCGCGCTGCACCCGCCGAGCACCCTCGAAGTGGTCCTGGTCAGCGCCGACCGCGGTCGTCCGGCCGAGCAGCGCGCCGAGGAATGGGCCTGGCTCAACTGGCTGCCCCACCTCCGCCCCGCCCACGGCCAGGACTGCCGCCTGCTGCTCGCCCTCAGCCGCGAGCAGGCCGAGGCGCGCACCGCCGAGCTGGTCCGGCGCTTGGAGGACGGTGCCCTCGGCCCCGCCTGGGCCGCCGCCGGGCCGGACGCCGTCGCGCAGGCCGCGGACCACCGCGAGGGCCCGTACACCCTGCTCGTGTTGGACGGCGACCCCGGCTCGGCCGCGCTGCGCGAGGCCATCGGCCGGATCGCGTCCACCGGGCCGTCCGCCGGCGTGCACGTCCTGTGCCTCGCCGAGCGTCCCGAGTTGCTCGCCGCCGAGTGCGGTGCGCTCGCGCTCCTGGAGGGCGATGTCGCCACGGCGCTGCGGATCGAGCCGTACGGGCCCGAGCGGATGACGCTGGACGCGGTGTCCTCCGCCTGGGCCGAGCGATTCTCCCGCGCCCTCGCACCCCTGCGTGAAGGTGACGCCGCGGGGCCGGCCTCCCGCAGCGCCCTGCCCGAGACCGCCCGCCTCCTCGACGCGCTGGACCTGGCCCTGGCCACCCCGGCCAAGATCACCGCCCGCTGGTCCGACGCCGCCCGCATCCCGGCCGGCTCCGGGTCCGTCCCGGCTGTCCCCGTCGTCCTCGGGGTCGGCCCGGCCGGCCCGGTCGTCGTCGACCTCGTCAGCGAGGGGCCGCATCTGCTGGCCGGCGGCGCGCCCGGCTCCGGCAAGACCGAGCTGCTGCGCTCCGTGGCCGCCGCGGTGGCCGCCGCCGACCGGCCCGACCGGCTGGCCCTCGTACTCATTGACGGCGGTGGCCTGGAGCGCGGAGAAGGCCTGCGGTGCTGCACGGACCTCCCACATGTCTCCACATACCTCTCAGCGACCGACCCGTTGCGCATGCGCGAGTTCGCCCAGGCGCTCAGCGCCGAGCTCAAACGCCGTGAGGCCGTACTGGAGGGTGTGGACTTCGACCGCTGGCGGCGGCCCGCCGTGCCCCGGCAGTCCTCCGCCGCCGTGCGGGCCGACGGCCGCAAGCCGTCCGAGCAGGGCACCCTCAGGCTGCAGATCCGCACCGAACCGCCCGTGCCCAGGCTTGTGGTCCTCGTAGACGACTTCGACGCCCTGGTCGCCCCCGCCCTCGGCAGCACCGGCCGGCCGGCGGCCGGCTCCGTCGTACGCGCCCTGGAAGCCGTCGCCCGCGACGGCGCCCGCCTCGGCGTCCACCTCATCACCGCCACCGGCCGCCCCGAGCGCACCGCGGAGACCGACGCCGACGAGCAGTCCCGGCTCCGTATCGCCCTGCGCACCGAGGAGCCGGAGTCCGCGGCGCTCCTCGTCGCCGTCGACGATCCGGCCGGGATCGAGGACTCCCTGGTCGGCCGCGGCTATCTCCGCCGCCCCGGCGGCGCCGTCCTCCCGTTCCAGACGGGCCGGATCACCGGCCGCATCCCCCGTACCGCCACCCTCCGCCCGACCGTCGTCCCCCTTGAATGGGAACGGATGGGCGACCCCCCGGCCCGCCGCACCCTCCGCGAGCTCGGCAACGGGCCGACCGATCTGGCCCTCCTCGCCAGCGCCCTCCAGCGCGCCGCCGACTCCGCCGGAGCGGAAGCGGCCCCGCCGCTGGTCTGATGGTTTCCGGGTGCCCCCGCCCGACCCATTACCGCAGTGGCAGCCCTTCTGGACCGGCCCGGAACGCGACGCCATGGTGAGCACCGTGCCGCAGCGCGGGCACCGGGTCCGGGCAAGCAGCACTCTCCCAACGCCGGGGCGGCGGCCCATGCTGGCCCAGCCGGTAGGCTGGAGCTGTGGCAGTCGTCGATGTATCCGAAGAGCTGAAGTCCCTCTCCTCGACCATGGGGTCGATCGAGGCCGTCCTGGACCTCGACAAGCTGAGGGCAGACATCGCCGTGCTCGAGGAGCAGGCCGCGGCGCCGTCCCTGTGGGACGACCCGGAGGCCGCCCAGAAGATCACCAGCAAGCTCTCCCACATCCAGGCGGAGGTCCGTAAGACCGAAGCCCTCCGCCACCGGATCGACGACCTCGAAGTGCTCTTCGAGCTCGCCGAGGCCGAGGATGACGCCGACACCCTCGCCGAGGCCGAGAGCGAACTCGTCTCGGTCCGCAAGGCGCTCGACGAGATGGAGGTCCGTACCCTCCTCTCCGGCGAGTACGACGCCCGCGAGGCGCTCGTCAACGTCCGTGCCGAGGCCGGCGGCGTGGATGCCGCCGACTTCGCCGAGCAGCTCCAGCGGATGTATCTGCGCTGGGCCGAGCGCCACGGTTATCCCACCGAGGTCTACGAAACGTCGTACGCCGAAGAGGCGGGCATCAAATCGAGCACCTTTGTGGTCAAGGTCCCGTACGCCTACGGCACCCTCTCCGTCGAGCAGGGCACGCACCGTCTGGTGCGGATCTCGCCGTTCGACAACCAGGGCCGCCGGCAGACCTCGTTCGCGGGGGTCGAGGTGCTCCCGGTCGTCGAGTCGAGTGACCATGTCGAGATCGACGAGACCGAGCTCCGCATCGACGTCTACCGCGCCTCCGGCCCCGGCGGCCAGGGCGTGAACACCACGGACTCCGCCGTCCGGATCACCCACATCCCCACCGGCATCGTTGTGTCCTGCCAGAACGAGCGCTCCCAGATCCAGAACAAGGCCAGCGCCATGAACGTCCTCCAGGCGAAGCTGCTCGAACGCCGCCGTCAGGAGGAGCAGGCCAGGATGGACGCACTCAAGGGCGACGGCGGCAACTCATGGGGCAACCAGATGCGTTCGTACGTCCTGCATCCGTACCAGATGGTCAAGGACCTGCGTACGGACTACGAGGTCGGCAACCCGCAGGGCGTCCTCGACGGCGACATCGACGGCTTCCTGGAGGCCGGTATCCGCTGGCGCAAGCAGGGCCAGAAGTAGCCCAGCAGGCGACCCACTTGGTGTTCTCGGTAACAGCCCGATAAGTAAGTGACTGGCAAGTCAATGTAATTCGGGCATTGCGTGTGTAATGGCCTTGACGTGGCTGTGAAAACTGGGGAGGGTGGGGCGCGGCATGCCCATGACTGGGGCGTGAACGAACGGGGATGAGTGGATCATGCATGCATGGTCCACTGTTCGTGTGCCCCGCGTGACGCTTCCTAGTGCATGGCTGCTCTATAGACGCGAATAGCTACTGGGGGTAGTTGGCAGATGACCAAGAAGAACACTCGGTTGCGTGTGGCCCGTATAGCCGCAGCGGCCGTTATTGCGGCAGGCGCCTCCCTGACCGCGGCGGGGGTCGCCCAGGCGATCGACTTGAACGCCGGTCCCGTGTCCGCCTCCGTCGATTCGAGCGGCGTGTCCGTCGCTGTCGACCTGCCCACGGCGACCGACGTGCCGCCTACGACGGAGCCGCCTACCACTGCGCCGCCCACGACGGAGCCGCCCACGACCGCGCCGCCCACGACGGAGCCGCCTACCACTGCGCCGCCCACGACGGAGCCGCCCACGACCGCGCCGCCCACGACGGAGCCGCCTACCACTGCGCCGCCCACCGGGGGCACGATTTCGGGTGTCGGTGACAGCAACGGCAGCGGCGGCACTCCCACGCCCACCGCGAGCAGCTCGTCCTCCGCGACGAGCGGCCCCTCGTCGAGCAGCGGCACCGACGGCGGCACCACCTGCACCCTCTCCGGTGGCAGCGTGAACTGCGCGAACAACACCGGCACCGACAACACCAGCACTCAGACGGTGACCCAGGGCAGCACCAAGTCGCAGCTCGCCGCGACCGGCGCCGGCGACACCACTTTCCTGCTCCTCGGCGCGGGGACCATGGTTGCCGGTGGCATCGGCTTCCGCCTGATGCCGCGCCTGATCAACCGCAAAACCGCGGCCTGACGCCAGTCGGCTCGCCAAAGGCCCGGAGCGCGCGAGAGCGCATTCCGGGCCTTAGTGGTTCCCCGCTCGGCGGGGGCCTAGACCGCCGCTTCGTGCACCACCCAGACGACCGCTAGCAGGGCCACCAGCAGGGCTATCAGCGCCGCGGGCGTGAGCGCGGCGAAGGGGTTCTCCTGGTGGAGGCGGTTGCGCTCTGCGCGACAGGTGGCGCAGCGGCCCTCACTGACAGGGCCGGCGCAGTTCGCGCATACCAATCGGTCGAAAGTCATGCGATCTCCTCCTCCGTCCGCTCAACGCTCGGGGAGCGTCGCAGGTTCCGGGGTGGCAGGACCCCCGTACTCCACCAGACTCCACTGTGCCAGCTTCGAGCCGCACCCGCAGAGTGAAGTCCTTGGCCAACGCCTGCTTTGTCATGATGTGCCCGGTGAATAACGCACCAACCGCGGTTGCGGACTGCGCGGGCCGTCAGCATTCGCGTAAGGTCGCCTCCGTTCCCCTGTATCCGGAGTGCGAACGTGATCCGATTCGATAACGTCACCAAGACCTACCCAAAACAGAACCGTCCTGCACTTCGGGACGTCTCCCTGGAGATCGAGAAGGGTGAGTTCGTCTTCCTGGTGGGCTCCTCTGGCTCCGGGAAGTCGACCTTCCTGCGGCTGATCCTGCGCGAGGAGCGCACCGACACCGGCATGGTTCATGTGCTGGGCAAGGACCTGGCCCGGCTGTCCAACTGGAAGGTGCCGCAGATGCGGCGCCAACTGGGCACGGTGTTCCAGGACTTCCGGCTGCTGCCGAACAAAACGGTCGCGCAGAATGTGGCCTTCGCGCTCGAAGTGATCGGCAAGCCGCGCGGCACGATCCGCAAGACGGTCCCCGAAGTACTGGACCTGGTCGGTCTGGGCGGCAAGGAGGACCGGATGCCGGGTGAACTGTCCGGCGGCGAGCAGCAGCGGGTGGCGATCGCGCGAGCGTTCGTCAACCGGCCGATGCTGCTGATCGCGGACGAGCCGACCGGAAACCTGGACCCGCAGACCTCGGTCGGCATCATGCGGCTCCTGGACCGTATCAACCGGACCGGGACCACTGTGGTGATGGCCACCCACGACGAGAACATCGTCGACCAGATGCGCAAGCGCGTCATCGAACTCGACAAGGGGCGGCTGGTGCGCGACCAGTCGCGCGGCGTCTACGGCTACCAGCACTGACAGCCGTAGCCGTCAGTCTTCTGAAAGGACATCATGCGCGTCCAGTTCGTGCTGTCGGAGATCGGCGTCGGCCTCCGCCGCAACCTCACCATGACCTTCGCGGTGATTATCTCCGTGGCCCTGTCGCTCGCCCTCGCCGGGGGTGCGTTCCTCGTTCGCGAGCAGGTCAGCTCCATGAAGGGCTACTGGTACGACAGAGTCCAGGTGTCGATCTTCCTGTGCAACAAGAACGACGCCAAGAGCGACCCCAACTGCACCAAGGGGGCGGTCACCGACGCGCAGAAGGCGTCGATAAAGGCGGACCTGCTGAAGCTGCCCGTGGTGCAGAAGGTCTACTACGAGTCCAGCGAACAGGCTTACACGCACTACAAGCAGCAGTTCAAGGACTCGCCGCTGGCTGATTCCCTCACCCCGGACCAGATGCAGGAGTCCTTCCGGGTCAAGCTGAAGGACCCCACCAAGTTCAACGTGGTGGCCAGCGCCTTCTCCGGCCGGCCCGGCATCCAGGAGGTGCAGGACCAGCGAGCACTGCTGGAGAACCTGTTCCGGCTGCTCAACGGCATGGTGTACGTGGCGTACGCGGTGCTTGTCTTCATGCTCGCCGTCGCGATGCTGCTGATCGTCAACACCGTGCGAATCTCGGCGTTCAGCCGTCGGCGTGAGACCGGGATCATGCGTCTGGTGGGCGCGTCCGGGTTCTACATCCAGATGCCGTTCCTCATGGAGGCGGCCTTCGCCGGACTGGTCGGCGGCATCATGGCGTGCGGAATGCTGCTCGTCGGCCGGTACTTCCTCGTCGACCATGGCCTCGCGCTCGCCAAACAGATCACCCTGATCAACTTCCTCAGCTGGAGTGATGTCATCAAGGTGCTCCCGCTGGTGCTCGCGGTCGGCATCCTGATGCCCGCCGTCGCCGCGCTCGTCGCGCTGCGCAAGTACCTCAAGGTGTGATTCCCGCCAAGAGCGCCTTACCGCCATTTTTGGGTGCGGTGCCGCTCTTCTGTCCTAGACTGCCGGTCGTGCCAGGCCCATTGACATTCGGGAGGCCCCGCCGTATTCGCCGCGGGGCCACTCTGACGTTGGTGTTCGGCGCGGTGCTCGCCACCGGTGCGGCGGCCGGTGGTTGGGGCGACTCCCCGACCGGCGGCCGGAAGCCGCAGCGTTCCTCCGCCCGGATCGCCGCCGGGTCCGTCGCCGACACCGATGAGATCGCCGAGGCGATCCACGACGGCAAGGTCGGCTCCCAGGCCGCCGAGGCACTGGTCAGCCGCAGCGGCGACCGCTGGTCGGCCTTCTACACCGCGCAGGAGTACGAGGGCTTCCAGCAGTCGCTCGACGGCCGGTATGTGGGCGTCGGCCTCTGGGTGCGGCGCCTGGACGACGGCCGGATCGAGGTCAGCCGGGTGCAGGGCGGCAGCCCCGCCGCCCGGGGGCATCTCGCCGTCGGCGACTGGCTGAGATCCATCGACGGTACGAAGGTGATCGGCCGCCCCGTCACGGAGGTCGTCTCCCGGCTGCGCGGTACGAACGACGCGGGCACCGCAGTACGGCTCGGCCTCCAGCGGGCCGGACGCACCTGGGAGGCGAATCTGCGCCGCGCGTTGCTGCCGACCGAGGCTGTCACCGTCCAGCATCTCGCCGGCCACATCACCTCCGTGAAGATCGCCGCCTTTACGAAGGGCGTCGGCAGGCAGGTCCGCGCGGCCGTCCATGACAGCAATGACAGCTCCGGCGGCGTCCTCCTCGACCTGCGCGGCAATTCGGGCGGCCTGGTGACGGAGGCCGTTTCCGTCGCCTCCACCTTCCTCAACGGCGGCCTGGTCGCCACGTACGATGTGCACGGCAAGCAGCAGGCCCTCTACGCCGACGACGGCGGCGACACCGAGACGCCGCTGGTCGTGCTGGTCGACGCCGGGACCATGAGCGCCGCCGAGCTGCTGTCCGGCGCCCTCCAGGACCGGGGCCGCGCCGTCGTCGTCGGCTCCCGCACCTTCGGCAAGGGCTCCGTCCAGATGCCCAGCGCGCTCCCCGACGGCTCGGTCGCCGAGCTCACCGTCGGCCACTACCGCCTGCCCGCCGGGCGTAGTGTCGACGGCCGGGGGATCGCGCCCGACCTCGCGGTAAGCGGCGGCGAGAACGCCGAGGCCGAGGCCCGGGAAGTGTTGAGTGGCCTGGGTACCCCTCCGTAGTGCGAGAATGGCGAAGCTATGGCTAAAGAGACGGGTCACAAGCTGATCGCGCAGAACAAGAAGGCGCGGCACGACTATCACATTCTGGACACCTACGAGGCGGGCCTGGTGCTCACCGGCACCGAGGTCAAGTCCCTGCGCCTGGGGCGTGCCTCCCTGGTGGACGGCTTCGGGCAGCTGGACGGTGGTGAGGCGTGGCTGCACAACGTCCACATCCCCGAGTACACCCAGGGGACGTGGACCAATCACTCCGCCCGGCGTAAACGCAAGCTGCTGCTGCACCGGGACGAGATCGAGAAACTGGTGAAGAAGTCGCAGGAGACCGGGCACACCATCGTGCCGCTCCAGCTGTACTTCAAGGACGGGCGGGCCAAGGTCGAGATCGCGCTCGCCAAGGGCAAGAAGGAGTACGACAAGCGGCAGACCCTGCGTGAGAAGCAGGACCGCCGCGAGTCGGACCGCGCGATCTCGGCGGCGAAGCGGCGGGAGCGGGGCCGCTGACCCGCGGGGAATGCGCTGGCCCCGGCGTGCGTTGTTCACGTATGATGGGGGAAGCACCGGCGGTAGGCCGTCGGAGCACCTTGAAAAATCAACATGGGGATGATCGGTTTCGACTGGGGATGTCGAAGCAGGGGAAGCGAGCCGAGGAAGCGGCAATGATCTCGTTAACCATATGTCGCAAAAAAATAATCGCCAAGCCTAACAGCGATCATTTCGCCCTCGCTGCCTAAGTAGCGACCTGCGAAATTGTCAGCCCGGGAGTGTTCCCGACCCGGATCCTGGCATAATCTAGGGAACTAAACCATTGAGCCCGGCCACGGGACTCAATGGGAAATCAAACAGTGGCTGGGCCTGTCGGCGGCTTGTCCGTGTGACTGCCGGGGCCGAGAAAAGCACAGCGGACTGCGCTCGGAGAAGCCCTGATTCCGCACCACAGGACGCGGGTTCGATTCCCGCCATCTCCACTCATCCCATGTACGACGAGGGCCCCCGCCGGTTGGCGGGGGCCCTCGTCGTTTTCGCGCCTGCCTGGCCTGCCTGGCCTGCCTGGCCTGCCTGGCCTGCCTGGATTGAGATTGACCCGTGCGAGTGGTTTTGGAAACTTGTCGGTGTATATCGCCTTATTCCAGCACGAATGCTGCTGGACTGTGTGAGCTCCAGTCCACGTCGACATTCAGGGGACCCGATGGCC
Organism: Actinacidiphila oryziradicis; assembly: GCF_005047355.1. GTDB lineage: Bacteria > Actinomycetota > Actinomycetes > Streptomycetales > Streptomycetaceae > Actinacidiphila > Actinacidiphila oryziradicis. Next base: position 437,583 of record NZ_SUMC01000001.1, on the reverse strand, counting down.
GTCTTCTTCCGTACCCGGCGCACCGCACGTACCGCCGCTGCCGTCTCCGCCGCCGCGCTGGTCGCCGCCGGCGCCGCCGTGTCCGCGTTCGTACTCCAGCCGGCCCAGGCCGCGCCCGCGCCCGGGGCGGCCCATGAGCTGACCCTCACAGCGGTCAAGCAGGTCGACACCCAGCCCGCCCGGATCGCCGTCGGCGACAGCTGGGTGACCTATCTGAAGGTGTACGACGACCATGGCGCCAAGGTCGGCGACGGCAGTGCCCGCTGCTCCGCGGTGCTGGTCACCCGGAACGGAGCGATCACCCAGTGCCAGCGGGTGCTGCGCACCGCGGACGGGGACCTGGCGCTGAGCGCCATGATCGACAGATTCGGCTCCGGGCCGTTCAAGGACAAGTCGGCCGTGGTCGGAGGCACCGGCCGGTACGCGGGTGCAAGCGGAGAGGCACAGGTCGTCATGGACGGCCGGAAGGTCTCCTTCCGCATCCGGCTCGCACACTGATCCCTGGCGTGGTGGCACACACCGAACGGGAAGCGCTGGGCTTCTTACAGGATCCGGAAAATCCTTGCGGCGGCGACCGCGAAGCCCGCTGGAAAGCGGTCCGTGGCGAGATCCGCGCCACGGGCACATACCGGCACACGTCCGAAGAGCTGGTCCATGGCTGCAGAATCGCCTGGCGCAACCATGCCCGCTGCGTGGGGAGGCTGCGCTGGAAGGCCCTGCACGTCCTCGACCGCCGCGACGCCGACAGCGCCGAGGCGGTCTTCCAGGCCTGCGTCGAGCACCTGCGGCTGGCCACCAACGGCGGTGACCTCCGGCCGGTCATCACCGTCTTCGCCGCCGGACGGCCGGACGGTTCGGGCATCCGGATCTGGAACCCCCAGCTGGTGCGCTACGCCGGGTACCGGCAACCCGACGGAACCGTACGCGGCGACCCCTGCACGTGGATCTCACCGAAGACGTCCAGGCGCTCGGCTGGCGCGGGGAAGGCGGCGAGTTCGATGTGCTGCCGGTGGTCATCCAGATGCCCGGCGAGGCGCCGCGCTGGTTCGAACTCCCCGCCGACGAGGTGCTTCAGGTCCCGCTGTCCCATCCCGACCTGTGCTGGTTCGCCGGGCTGGGGCTGCGCTGGCACGCGGTGCCGGCGATCTCCGACATATGCCTGGAGATCGGGGGCGTGGAGTACCCGGCCTGCCCGTTCAACGGCTGGTACGTCGGCTACGAGATCGGCGCCCGCAATCTCACCGACCCCGACCGGTACGACGTCCCGCCCCAGGTCGCCACCGCCATGGGGCTCGACACTTCCCGCGACAACACCCTGTGGAAGGACCGGGCCCTGATCGAGACCAACCGTGCGGTCCTGCACTCCTTCGAGCTGGCCGGCGTGCACATCGTCGACCACCACACCGTCACCCGCCAGTTCGTCACCCACGAGGAGCGCGAGCGCCGCCGGGGCCGTACGACACCGGCCGACCGGGACTGGATCGTCCCGCCGCTGTCCGCCTCCACCACTCCGGTCTTCCGCCGCGCCTACGTCAACGCCGCCCCCCGCCCCAACTTCCGCCGGCAGCCGATACCGCTGCCATGACACACGCCGCCGCCCCCGCCGCGACCGGCACCCAGTAGGACAGCACCGCCCCGCCGACCGCCGCACCGGCGGAGATACCGACGATCAGGCCCGTGTAGACGGTGGTCATCCCCTCGTTCAGCCGGTCGTCCGGGACCAGCTCCTGGACCACCGTCATACCGGTGACCATCGTCGGCGCCGTGGCCAGCCCCACGACGAAGAGCAGCGCGGCCAGTGCTCCCAGGCCGTGCGCATGGTCAGCGGCACCAGCAGCGCCGCCATCGCGGCGGTGCACAGCACATAGCGCCGCCGCGCAGGCCCGCTCGGCCGCAGCGTCCCGTACGCGAGCCCCGCCACACAGGAACCGCCCGCCTGTAGCGCCAGGATCAGGCCCGCGGTGCTGCCGTGGCCCAGCCGCTGTACCTCCGCGACCGTAACGACCTCCATGGAGCCGAAGACAGCACCGGTGCAGCAGAACGCCGCCAGCACGCCCGCCATCCCGGGCCTGCGGCGGCGGGCGGGAGACTCCCGCGCCGCCAGCCCTGGTACCGGCCACCGGGCCGGGGTCGAAGGAGTGAGCCGCGCCGGAGGCGGTTCGGTGCGGCGCTGGGCGGCGAAGAGGAACGTACCGGCGGCGAAGAGGACGGTGGAGACGAGCAGCCCGGCCTCGGGGAAGAGGGCGGTGCACAGGACGATGGCCAGCACAGGCCCGGCCATGAAGCAGAGCTCGTCGATGACCTGCTCGACGGAGTTGGCGACATGCCGCGCCGCCGGGTCGTCCCGGTAGAGCTCCGCCCAGCGGGCGCGGGTCATCGCGCCCAGCGACGGGCGTACGGAGGAGAGCGCGCACCCGGCGAACAGTGTCCAGTCGGGGGCGCCGCAGTGGGCGCAGAGCAGCAGGGCGACGGCCCCGGCGGTGGACGCGGCGGCGGCCGGAACCGCCACCTTCGCCTGGCCGTGCCGGTCGACGAGCCGGCCCACGAAGGGCAGGGACACGGCCGCGGAGATCAGCCCGGCGGCGGAGACGGCCCCCGCCAGGGCGTAGGAGCCGCGCAGGGTGGCGACCATGACGACGGTGGCCACCCCGAGCATGGACACCGGAAGCCGCCCCAAGGCGCCGGTGAGGGTGAAGGCGAGGCTGCCGGGCGCGGTGAAGAGCCGCCCGTACGGACCCCGGGGCCGGGGGGTTCGCGGGGTGCGGTCGGCGATGACCAGGGTGCCGCCGGTGACGGTCAGGAGGGGTGGAACGGGTTCGTTGTTCACCCCGCAACCGTCGCGGGCGGGACCGACGCCGGTCCAACACCTGATCGGTGACCATTCACGCGCTTGTGTTGTCAAAATGTGCGCATGCCGTACGACATCGAGCCACGCCTGCTCCGCGCCTTCACCGCCGTCGCGGAGACGCTGCACTTCACACGGGCCGCCGCCCGGCTCTACGTCGCCCAGCAGGCCCTCAGCCGCGATATCGGCCGCCTGGAGCGGGAGCTGGGTGCCCAGCTCTTCGTACGCATGACACGCAGGGTGGAGCTGACCGCCGACGGCGAGCGGCTGCTGCCCTACGCCCGGCGGGCGCTGGAGGCGCACGACGCGCTGACAGCGGCGTTCACGGCCGGGGCGCGCCCCCTGCTGGTGGATGTGGGCGCGCCGGTCAGCACCGGCAATCAGGTGCTCGCCGAGGCCCGCCGGGCGGCCCCGGACACCGAGCTGTTCGCCCGCTTCCAGAGCGGTCTGACCGGTGCGGCGGCCGAGGTCCTCGCGGGGCGGCTGGATGTCTCGTTCGGCCGCGTCGCGGGCCTGGAGCCGGCGGTGCTGGCCGGGCTCGGGCACCGTACGGTCCGCTACGAGCCGATGTCGGTGCTGCTGCCCGAGGACCATCCGCTCGCCGGGCGGGAGGCGGTGCCGCTGGGCGCCCTCGAGGGCGAGACCCTCTACGCCGCCGCGGGGAACGCCGCGACCGCCGAGTGGACCGACCTCGCGGCGCTGCTCTTCGCGGGGCGCGGCATCGCGATCGCGCCGCCGCTGCCGCCGATCCAGGGGGCGGCGGAATTCACCCGGGTGATGCGGAAGCTGGGGTGCGCGGTGCTGGGATCGGTCGAATTCATCGCGATGCCCGGCTTCGTGAGCCGCTCCATCACCGACCCGGTGCCGCTGGCGCCCGTGTCGATGGTGTGGCGGGCGGGCCTGCGCCATCCCGGCCTGGACGCCCTGCACGGTGCCGTGGCGCGGCTGGGCGCCGCCGGGCAGTGGCTCGCCCGTCCGCCGGGCAGCTGGCTCCCGGAGCGCGACGCGGCGCTGGCCGGCGGCTGAGCCGGGGCCGCCCCCGGCAGGTGGCTCCCGGAGTGCCCGGCGCGTCGGCGGACCGTCGCGGAGCGCTCACAGTGCCTCCGCACGACGGGTGAGAGCAAGGTTGCGCCGGCGTCACCTCAGGGCGTCGGGCCGAAACGCGGCGTTCCTACTGTCGTGCCTGTCAGTAGGGCCTGGACTGCCTGGAGGCGTCATGACTGGGACGACCGTCGCACGCGAGGGGGGCCGCTGGATCGAGCGGTGGGACCCGGAGGACGAGCACTTCTGGGAGAGCGGCGGGAAGAAGACCGCCAACCGTAATCTGCTCTTCTCGGTCCTCTCCGAGCACATCGGCTTCTCGATCTGGAGCCTGTGGTCCGTCATGGTGCTCTTCATGGGCCCCGAGTACGGCATCGACCCGGCCGGGAAGTTCTTCCTGGTGTCGATGGCCACCCTGGTCGGCGCGCTCGTCCGGGTCCCGTACACCTTCGCGGTGGCGCGGTTCGGCGGCCGCAACTGGACGGTCTTCAGCGCGGCGATGCTGCTGCTGCCGACGATCGCGGCGGCGGTGATCATGGAGCCGGGCACCTCGTACTCCACCTTCCTGCTGGTGGCGGCGCTCACCGGACTCGGCGGCGGTAACTTCGCTTCGTCCATGACCAACATCAATGCCTTCTTCCCGCTGAGGCAGAAAGGCTGGGCGCTGGGTCTCAACGCGGGCGGCGGCAACATCGGAGTGCCGGTCATCCAGCTCATCGGCCTGCTGGTCATCGGGACGGCGGGTGCCACCCACCCGCGGATTCTGCTCGCCGTCTACATCCCGCTGATCGTCGTCGCGGCCACGCTCGCCGCGCTCCGCATGGACAACCTCGCGCCGGTGAAGAACGACACCGGCGCCGCCAAGGAGGCCGTCCGGGACGGCCACACCTGGATCATGTCCTTCCTCTACATCGGCACTTTCGGGTCCTTTATCGGCTACAGCTTCGCCTTCGGACTCGTTCTGCAGAACCAGTTCGCCCGCACCCCGCTGCAGGCCGCCTCGATCACCTTCATCGGCCCGCTGCTCGGCTCTCTGATCCGCCCGGTCGGCGGGCGGCTCGCGGACCGCTTCGGCGGTGCGCGGATCACGCTCTGGAACTTCCTCGCCATGGCCGTGGCGACGCTCGGTGTCGTCATCGCCTCGGTCCAGAAGTCGCTGCCGCTGTTCACGACGGCCTTCATCGTGCTCTTCGTCCTCACCGGGCTCGGCAACGGCTCCACCTACAAGATGATCCCCGGCATATACCACGCGAAGGCTCTCGCCGGCGGTCTCACCGGCGAGGCCGCAGCCGCCTACGGGCGCCGGCTCTCCGGCGCCGCCATGGGCCTGATCGGCGCAGTCGGCGCACTGGGCGGCCTTGGCATCAACCTCGCGCTGCGACAGTCTTTCCTCACCGAGCACACCGGCACCCCGGCGTTCGTCTCCTTCCTCGTCTTCTACGGGGTGTGCTCGGCACTGACCTGGGCCGTATACCTGCGCAGGCCGGCCACCGCCCCCGCCGCCGGGAAACAGACCGATCCCAAGCCGCAGCTCGGCTACGCCGAGGTCTAGCCGGCGAATCCCCCGCAACTCCGTGTAACACGGGAGAAATCTCCGCGCACCACATCCGTCACCCCGTCTTGGCAGCATCCCTGCTACCGGCGGGGTGTCCGGACGACCATCCCAGCCGTACGGCAAAACACGAGCCTCTACCATCTCCAGCGGAGTGGGACCTCAGCCATGCAACCGCACGACGCAGACCACGGCCGACCCGACCCCGACCGGGTGCTGCCGCTGGCCGGGTTCACCATAGGAGTGACCGCCGCCCGACGGGCTGAGGAACTCGGCACCCTGCTGCAGCGGCGCGGCGCGGTCGTGATGCACGCCCCCGCGCTGCGGATCGTCTCGCTGCCGGACGACACCGAGCTGCTGGCCGCGACCAAACAGCTCGTCGACCACGCCCCCGACGTGGTGATCGCGACCACCGCCATAGGTTTCCGCGGCTGGATCGAGGCCGCCGACGGCTGGGGCATCGGCGAAGCGCTCCTGACCCGGCTGGGCGGCGTCGAACTCCTCGCCCGCGGGCCCAAGGTGCGTGGCGCGATCCGCGCGGCCGGTCTTACGGAGGCGTGGTCGCCCGCTTCCGAATCGATGGCCGAAGTTCTTGACAGGCTCCTGGAGGAGGGTGTGGTAGGACGCCGGATCGGCATCCAGCTGCACGGCGAGCCGCTGCCCGGCTTCATCGAGGCGCTGCGCGAGGCCGGGGCGGAAGTCGTCGCCGTACCGGTGTACCGCTGGATGCCGCCGGAGGACATCGCGCCCGTCGACCGCCTCCTCGACGCGCTGGTCGCGCGGGTGCTGGACGCGGTGAGCTTTACGAGTGCCCCGGCCGCCGCCGCCCTCCTCGACCGCGCCGAGCGCCGCGGGATCCAGGGCGAGGTCCTGGACGCCCTGCGGCACGATGTGCTCCCCGCCTGCGTCGGGCCGGTCACCGCCCTCCCCCTGGAGGCCCGGGACGTCCCGACCTTCCAGCCCGAACGATTCCGGCTCGGCCCGCTCGTACAGGTCCTCGCCCGCGAACTCCCCGGGCGGGTGCGCCCGCTCCCTGTCGCCGGGCACCGCGTCGAGATACGCGGCCACGCCGTCGTGGTGGACGGCGAGTTGCACCATGTCCCCCCGGCCGGCATAGCCCTCCTCCGGGCCCTCGCCCGCCGGCCCGGCTGGGTCGTCTCCCGCGGCGACCTCCTCCGCGTGCTGCCCGGGGCGGGCAAGGACGAGCACGCCGTCGAGACCGCCATGGCCCGGCTCCGAGTGGCGCTCGCGGCGCCCAAGCTCATTCAGACGGTCGTCAAGCGTGGCTACCGGCTCGCGCTGGACCCGGTGACCGACGAGAAGTACGCCGGCTCACCGTAGCGTTCCGGCTGCGCCTGCTTGCCTGTCCGGCTGTTCGCCGGGCGCGGGCCGGTGGCCAGTGGCGCCTGCGGCGGGGTTTCCCACCCACCCACCCACCCACCCACCCACCCACCCACCCACCCGTTCCCCGGCATGGTGGGTGGCCCGGGCCCGTCACTGCCGTCAGGCGGCCGGGGTGTGATGTGTTGGCGTCCGGCGCTTTTGTGCCCCGGCCCTCATGGGTGGGGGTTTGTGCTCGTGCGGGTGGCTGGGCCGGGGGGTGGGTGCCGACGGTCGGCGCGTCTGCTACGGGGGGAGGGCATGTGGTGTGTTGGCGGTCGGCGCGCTTGTTGCCGACGTGGCAGGCTTCTGGCCGGGGGTACCTGCTGCTGCCGGGGCATGGGCGGGCGAAGCGAGATGGGGTCCCCCGGGCCGAAGGCTGGGGGAGGGTGGGCAAGCGCGGCCCGAGGCGGCAAAAGGTGGCGGGTAGCGGATGCGGAGGGTGCCCTCGTTCGCGTACGGTTGCAGGCTGCTCCGCGCGCGTTCCCGTAGCCGCCCGCGCGGATCGCAAAACGCACAGGGAGAAGGGGGTCTTGCGTGGCCGCGCAGACCGCAGTGGGGGTCCGGGACCAGGAGATCGCCGTCGAACAGACGCATCTGGACCGGGTGTACGAACGCCTTGAGGAGAAGATTCACGAGGCGGAGTTCCTGATGGACGACGCGGCGAAGCGCGGCCAGGTCGGGACGCCTGGTGCGCTCGCCGAGCGTGACGCGCAGGTGTTCAGGGCCGGGCTGCACCTGAACCGGCTCAATGCCGAATTCGAGGACTTCCTGTTCGGCCGGATCGACCTGCTGCCCGGCAAGGACGGGAAACGTGGCGCGGACGGCGCGTACACCTCGGTGGAGCCGGCCGATGACGCCGTGCGGAACAACACCGCGAGCATCGCCGAGACGCTGCACATCGGCCGGCTCGGCGTGCTGGACGCGGACTACGCCCCGCTGGTGATCGACTGGCGGGCCCCGGCCGCCGCGCCGTTCTACCAGGCCACCCCGGTCGCCCCGGGCCGGGTGGTACGCCGCCGGGTCATCCGGAGCAAGGGCCGCAAGGTGCTCGGCGTCGAGGACGACCTGCTGCGCCCGGAGCTCAGCACCGGACTGCCGGTGGTCGGCGACGGGGCGCTCATGGCCGCCCTCGGCCAGGCCCGCAGCCACACGATGCGCGACATCGTCGCCAGCATCCAGGCCGAGCAGGACCTTGTCATCCGCGCTCCCGCCGCCTCCGTCACCGAGGTGACCGGCGGGCCCGGCACCGGCAAGACCGCCGTCGCCCTGCACCGCGCCGCCTATCTGCTCTACCAGGACCGGCGCCGCTACGCCGGGGGGATTCTCGTCGTCAGCCCCACACCGCTGCTCGTCGCCTACACCGAGGGTGTCCTGCCCTCCCTCGGTGAGGAGGGCCAGGTCGCGATCCGTGCCGTCGGCTCGCTCGTGGAGGGTGCCGAGGCCGACACGTACGACGATCCGGCGGTCGCCCGCATCAAGGGCAGCCTCCGCATGCTCAAGGTGCTCCACAAGGCCGCCCGTGGCGCCCTCGAATGCCCGCCCCCCGCCCGCCGCTACGGCCAGGCGGGGCTGTTCGACGACGCCGGGCATGGCGGTGCCCAGGGTCCTGTGGGCGCGCCCGCACGGCTGCGGGTCGTGGCCTTCGGGCGGCGCCTGGAGCTGGACGAGGAGGAGCTGTCGGGAATCCGGCACGCCGTGCTGGGCGGCACGGCGCCGGTGAACCTGCTGCTGCCGCGCGCCCGGCGCCTGCTGCTGGACGCGTTGTGGCGCAAGGCACACCGCCGTTACGACGACGCCGCGCTGGAGGCCGAAGCACGCGAGGCGTTCGATGAGGATGTTTCGACCGAGCCGGAGTTCACCGGCTTCCTCCGGGCGTGGTGGCCGGTGCTCACCCCGCGCGGGGTACTGGCGGCACTGGCCGACGAGAAGCGGCTCGGCCGCTGGGCGCGCCGGGTGCTGACGCCGCCGGAAGTGCGCCGCGTGGCGCGGTCCCTGCGCCGGCTGAACCCGGTGACGGGCACCGGACCGCTCTCCGTGCACGATGTGGCGCTCCTGGACGAGCTGGAGGCCCTGCTGGGGCCGCCGCCGCGCCCGAAGCGGGCCGACGCCGATCCGCTGGACCACCTGACGGGCCTGGACGAGGTGACGACGTTCGCCGACCGGATGGGCGGCGGGCGGCGCTCCCGCCAGGACCGCCTGGACCAGGAGCGTTCCGAGTACGCGCATGTCATCGTCGACGAGGCGCAGGATCTCACCCCCATGCAGTGGCGGATGGTGGGCCGCCGTGGCCGCGTGGCGACCTGGACCATCGTCGGCGACCCGGCCCAGAGCTCCTGGACCGACCCCGACGAGGCCGCCCAGGCCCGCGACGAGGCCCTGGGCACCCGCCCGCGCCGCCGCTTCACGCTCACCGTCAACTACCGCAACCCGGCGGAGATCGCCGATCTCGCGGCGAAGGTGCTGGCGCTGGCCATGCCCGGCATGGAGTCGCCGAGCGCGGTGCGTTCGACCGGCGTCGTGCCCGCGTTCGCGGTGGTCGCGGACGGCGACCTCGGCGCGGCCGTACGTGAGCAGGCCCGGCGGCTGCTGGACGAGGTGGACGGCACTGTCGGCGTGGTCGTCGCCATGGGCCGCCGCAAGCAGGCTCGCGACTGGCTCGCCGGGCTCGGCGACCGGGTCGTGGCGCTCGGCAGCCTTGAGGCCAAGGGCCTCGAATACGACGCCACGCTCGTCGTCTCCCCGGCGGAGATCGCCGACGAGTCCCCGGCGGGGCTGCGGGTGCTCTACGTGGCGCTGACGCGCGCCACCCAGCGGCTCACGGTGCTCTCCGGCGAGCGCGACAAACCGGATGCCTCCGGCGTGCCGGACCTCTTGCGAGACTGACGGGGAGCCGGGGCGGCCGGGGCCGGGCGCGTGGCGCGGCGTACCCGTACCGGGTAACGGGCGATGGGCCAGGCCGGCTGCGGGCCGGTGGTCGGCGTTGTGCCCACCCTCCCCCATAGCCTTAAGGGCATGGGAGGTGCCCCCATTGCCCTGCGGCACGCCTGCCCACAACCGGGTCAATCCTGCCAGGGCGCGTAGGGACGCGCCCGCCAACGCCGCAGCGGCGAGCAGCGGAAAAACGTCGATGGGGCGCCCCTCGGAAGAGGGGCGCCCCATCGGACGTAAGCGGCACCGACCCGCCATGCTCGCCTCGCGGCAAGTGGGCGCTCGAAGCGCCTAAGGTTGGGCCCGGGGGCTTGGATCGAGCCGGTGCCTCACCCAGGCTAACAAAGGTTCCTGGATTGTCATTCCGGTCTTGCGGTCTGATGTACCTCGACCCCGACCGTAAGGCACACAATAGGGTCGGGTTTACTCGTACTGACCGGTAGGTGGCAGCATCGATGCGGTACCCCGTACACAGGTGCGGGGGCTGCACGCGCGCAGATGATGCGGCAAATGGAGGCAGGTCGGCATGGCAACGGCGCCCAGCGTCTCGTACTCGATCACCGTGCGGCTGGAGGTCCCGGCGAGTGGGACCGCTGTCAGCCAGCTCACCACCGCGGTGGAGTCGTCAGGCGGGTCAGTGACCGGTCTGGACGTCACCGCATCAGGACATGAGAAGTTGCGGATCGATGTGACCATCGCGGCCACCTCCACCGCTCACGCGGATCAGATCGTCGGAAAGCTGCACCGTATCGAGGGTGTGACGATCGGCAAGGTGTCCGACCGTACGTTCCTGATGCACCTCGGCGGCAAGATCGAGATGGCCTCCAAGCACCCCATCCGCAATCGCGACGATCTGTCCATGGTCTACACCCCGGGCGTGGCGCGGGTCTGCATGGCCATCGCGGAGAACCCCGAGGACGCCCGGCGCCTCACCATCAAGCGCAATTCGGTCGCGGTCGTCACCGACGGCTCGGCCGTGCTCGGCCTGGGCAACATCGGCCCGATGGCGGCGCTGCCGGTCATGGAGGGCAAGGCGGCGCTCTTCAAGACATTCGCGGGCATCGACGCCTGGCCGATCTGCCTCGACACCCAGGACTCCGACGAGATCGTCGCTATCGTCAAGGCCATCGCCCCCGGCTTCGCGGGCATCAACCTGGAGGACATCTCCGCCCCGCGCTGCTTCGAGATCGAGGCGCGGCTTCGGGAGGCCCTGGACATCCCGGTCTTCCATGACGATCAGCACGGCACCGCCATCGTCGTCCTGGCCGCGCTCACCAACGCTCTGCGCGTTGTGAACAAGGAGATCGGCGACGTACGGGTCGTGATGTCCGGTGCGGGCGCGGCGGGCACCGCCATCTTGAACCTGCTGATCGCCGCCGGTGTCAAGCACGCGGTCGTCGCCGACATCCAGGGCGTGGTGCACAGCGCCCGCGAGGACCTGGTCGACGCCGACCCGGAATCGCCGCTGCGCTGGATCGCGGACAACACCAACCCGGAGGAGGTCACCGGCACCCTCAAGGAGGCCGTGGCCGGTGCCGACGTCTTTATCGGGGTCTCTGCCCCGAACGTCCTGAACGGTGCCGATGTCGCGGCGATGGCGGAGGACGCCATCGTCTTCGCGCTCGCCAACCCCGACCCCGAGATCGAGCCCGGCATCGCCCGCGAGACGGCCGCGGTGGTCGCCACCGGCCGCAGCGACTTCCCCAACCAGATCAACAATGTACTGGTCTTCCCAGGTGTCTTCCGCGGCCTCCTGGACGCCCAGTCCCGTACGGTGGATACGGAGATGATGCTGGCGGCGGCAGGGGCCCTCGCGGGGGTTGTCGGCGAGGGTGAACTCAACGCCAACTACATCATTCCCAGCGTCTTCAACGACAAGGTCGCGGGCGCGGTCGCTGGTGCGGTGCGTAAGGCCGCTACGGCTACAACCTGACAACGCAGCGTCATCGCGCTGTGTGCGGCCCGCATTTTCTGTGACTCTCCCGGGTGCCGGATTGGCTTTTCCCCCAGAAATAGGGGCAGGATGCGTACCCGGGCGGTGTGGGCCGCACCGCAGGGGCGCGGCGCACTCGCAGCCGCGGGTCTGCGGGACCCGAGAATGCGTCTTCCCCGACGGTGATCGTTGGGGTTTCCATGCAAGGAGATTTAGATGAACCGCAGTGAGCTGGTGGCTGCTCTGTCCGAGCGCGCCGAGGTGACCCGGAAGGACGCCGACGCCGTTCTGGCCGCTTTCGCCGAGGTTGTCGGCGAGATCGTCTCCAAGGGCGACGAGAAGGTCACCATCCCCGGCTTCCTGACCTTCGAGCGCACCCTTCGTGCCGCTCGTACCGCGCGCAACCCGCAGACCGGCGACCCCATCCAGATCCCCGAGGGTCACAGCGTGAAGGTCTCCGCGGGCTCGAAGCTCAAGGAAGCCGCCAAGGGCAAGTAATTTCCAGGCAACGATAAAGGGCGGCCCCACGACGGGGCCGCCCTTTTGCCTGCGCGACGGGCGGCTCCCGGCTCCGGGCGCCGCCCTCCTCGCAGCCCCCCTCCGCGGCGAGGGGGGCGGTGGGGATCAGACGGTGACGGCGGCCGGGAGCTCCACCTGGGCACCGAGGCCTTCGAGCTTGCGCATGAAGTTCTCGTAGCCGCGGTTGATGAGGTCGATGCCGTGCACCCGGGAGGTGCCCTGGGCGGCCAGGGCGGCGATCAGGTACGAGAAGCCGCCCCGGAGGTCCGGGATGACCAGGTCGGCGCCTTCGAGCTTGGTGGGGCCGCTGACGACCGCGGAGTGCAGGAAGTTGCGCTGCCCGAAGCGGCAGGGAGTGCCCCCGAGGCACTCCCTGTACAGCTGGATGTGGGCGCCCATCTGGTTCAGCGCGGAGGTGAAGCCCAGCCGGGACTCGTAGACCGTCTCGTGGACGATGGAGAGGCCGGCGGCCTGGGTGAGGGCGACGACGAGCGGCTGCTGCCAGTCGGTCTGGAAGCCGGGGTGGACGTCGGTCTCCAGGGCGATGGCGTTGAGCGGCCCGCCGGGGTGCCAGAAGCGGATGCCGTGGTCATCGACCTCGAAGGCGCCGCCGACCTTGCGGAAGACGTTCAGGAAGGTCATCATCTCGCGCTGGCTGGCGCCGCGCACATATACGTTGCCTTCGGTGGCGAGCGCGGCGCAGGCCCAGGAGGCGGCCTCCAGGCGGTCGGGCAGGGCGCGGTGGTTGTAGCCGCCGAGCTTCTCCACACCGGTGATCAGGATCGTGCGGTCCAGCCCCATCGTGATGATCGCGCCCATCTTCTGCAGGACGCAGATGAGGTCCTCGATCTCCGGCTCGACGGCGGCATTGCGCAGCTCGGTGACGCCCTCGGCCAGGACGGCGGTGAGGAGCACCTGCTCCGTCGCGCCGACCGACGGGTAAGGCAGCTCGATCTTGCAGCCGCGCAGCCGCTGCGGGGCCTCCAGATACTGGCCCTCGGGCCGCTTCTCGATGACGGCGCCGAACCGGCGCAGCACGTCGAAGTGGAAGTCGATCGGCCGGCCGCCGATGTCGCAGCCGCCCAGGCCCGGGATGAAGGCGTGGCCGAGGCGGTGCAGCAGCGGGCCGCAGAACAGGATCGGGATCCGCGAGGAGCCGGCGTGCGCGTCGATGTCGGCGACGTTCGCGCTCTCCACCTTCGAGGGATCCAGTACCAGTTCACCGGACTCCTCGCCGGCCTGGACGGTGACGCCGTGCAGCTGCAGCAGCCCCCGCACCACGCGCACGTCGCGGATGGCGGGGACATTGCGGAGCCGGCTCGGTTCGCTGCCGAGCAGGGCGGCCACCATGGCCTTGGGCACGAGATTCTTCGCACCGCGCACACGGATCTCACCCTCGAGAGGGGTGCCACCGTGGACAAGGAGTACATCGTCTGGGCCGGTCATAGCTCTCGCGTTCCTGGAGACGGGCAGAAATCAAGCGGGGTCCCCGGAGGCACCAAGGGGAAATGGTAATGGGCCTGCCAGGTCCTGAGAGCTGGCTGTGCAGTGCCTCACGTGTCATGAGTTCGCTACAGCACGCTGTGCGTTCGTACCGAAGCCGTCTGTTGCCGACACGCAATCGCTCCGGATGCGGGATGATGTTGACCATGACCGAGGTGTCCTCGCTCACCGGACGACTGCTCGTGGCGACGCCCGCTCTGGCGGATCCGAACTTCGACCGGGCGGTGGTGCTCCTTCTCGACCACGACGAGGAGGGGACGCTTGGCGTTGTCCTGAATCGTCCTACCCCGGTCGGCGTCGGCGATGTCCTGGAGCCGTGGGCGAATTTCGCCGGGATGCCGCCGGTGGTCTTCCAGGGCGGTCCGGTGTCCCTGGACTCCGCGCTCGGCCTGGCCGTCGTCCCGGGCGAATGGGATGACCGCGAGAGCGGCGAGGGCGCGGGGCCGCTGGGCTGGCGCCGGGTGCACGGCGCGATCGGGCTGGTCGACCTGGAGGCGCCCCCCGAACTGCTCGCGGCGGAGCTGGGTTCGCTGCGGATTTTCGCCGGCTACGCCGGGTGGGGACCGGGGCAGCTGGAGGATGAGCTGGTCGAGGGCGCCTGGTATGTCGTGGAGTCCGAGCCGGGGGACGTTTCCTCGCCGGACCCGGAGCACCTGTGGCGCTCCGTGTTGCGACGGCAACGCAGCGAACTGGCGATGGTGGCAACGTACCCGGACGACCCATCGCTCAATTAGGCTTGGCCGGTATGAGCACTCTTGAGCCCGAACGCGGAGCGGGCACTGGCACTCTCGTTGAGCCGATCCCGCAGGTGTCGAGCGGCGATGGCGACCACGAGCGCTTCGCCCACTACGTACAGAAGGACAAGATCATGGAGAGCGCGCTCTCCGGATCGCCGGTGGTCGCGCTCTGCGGCAAGGTCTGGGTCCCCGGACGGGACCCGAAGAAGTACCCGGTCTGTCCCATGTGCAAAGAGATCTTCGAGTCGATGCCGCTCGGTGGCGGTGGCGGCGACAAGGACAAGAGCGGTAAGAAGTAGGCCGTCCCGCCCCTGGGAGCGCACCGAGGATCGGTGCCGGGTCTCCGGCGTGGATCCTCAGTGCGCTCCCGGTCCTCGACGGTGGCGCACACCGGCACAGGAAGGCTCCGTTGGGCGGCGACTCATACGACTACCTGGTCCGGGCGCGGGACCTCGCCGCCGGCCGGCGGCCCGCCGAGAGCCGGGAGGCCGTCGACTGGGCGCTGGCGCATGCCCGGCCCGCCGACACCGGGGTGTTGGTGCTGGCGGGCATGGTGCTGCTGATGCTCGGCGACGGGCCTGCCGCCCTGACGGTCGGCCTGCGTGCGGCCGGGGGCGACCCGGACGACTGGGAGGCCCAGGTGGTCGTCGCCGACGCCTGCCGGCTGCTGGTCCGCATCCCCGAGAGCCTCGCCGCCGCCCGCCGCGCCGTGGCCCTGGCCCCGCACGAGCCGGAGGCCCGGGTCGCCCTGTGGCGGGCCCTCGCGGAGTACCGCACATTCACCGGCATACCGAAGGAACACCGCCTCGAACGCGACGCCACCGCCCGGCGGGCCGTCGAACTCGGAGCCGATCCCCGGCAGTTCCGCGCCCCCAGGTGGTGGCTGCCGGTCCTACCGGCGATCGCGGTCGGCGTCATGGTGCCCACCGCCGGCGGGTGGGTCGTCGGGTGCGTACTGGCCCTGATGGCCGCTGTCGCCGCGGCCCTGTGGCTCGTCCAGGCCCGCTCGTCCGGTACGAGCGCCTCCGGCCGCCTTCAGTCGCTCCGCGCCCTGGCCCGCGCCGACTTGGCCGGCGACCCCTCCAGAACCCGTACCGCCGTGATCGGTTCCGGCGCCTTTCTCCCCGTGATCCCCTTCGCCGCCACCGCTTTCGCCTGCGCCGCCGGGGTCGGCGGACACCCCTGGCCCGACTGGCTGGTCGCGGCCGCCGCCGGTGGCGCCCTGGCGGCCCTCTACGCCGCCGCCCGCGCCATCCGGTGGTGGTACGGCGCCGACTTCCTCCGGCGCGACTTCCTGCCCAGCCGGTTCGCCGCCGTCCAACTCTGCGCCGCCGGCGCCCTGATCGGCACCACCCTCGCGCTCTCCGCCGCCGGTGTCCGCTCCGCGGGTTGGTGGGCGCTGCTCTTCTACGCCCACTTCGCCTGGTTCCTGGCGGCGTTGGCCGGCGCGGTCGCCCTGCTGGCCCGAGAGCGGCGGCGCCGCGACGACGCCGCGCGCTGAGCGGTGCCGACGACCGGCGTGGCGCGCTACTTGGGGGCGTGCATCGCTGCGAAGATCATGACGAACGCCACAAGGTGGATGGCGAGGAGGAAGTACGCGACCCGCCACCAGAGATGGCGGGAGGTCTGCTTCTCGTCCGAGGAGTCCATCGGGGCTCACATCCTGTCTGGCCGTTTGATTGGCCTGGGGCTCCTGGGCGAAGCGTACTAGCACGCCTGTGCGGCAGGCGGGCCTGCGGCGGCAGCGTTGCGGTGTGTTCGAGGTCGGAGGAAGTCCTGCCTCAGGAAGAACCCGCCCCGTGCCCAGGTAGCGACGCGGGGTCCCCCGCGCCACGCGGGAGTATCGGCCGCAGGCGCCGCACACGATGAGCACCCCACGCGGCACCCAGTTGCGCGGGCACCGACTCGGGGCAGGGCTCCGAACCCTCGCCCGCGCTCGGTGGCCGTCGGCAGGTCGCGGACCGGCCTCGGCCCGTCCCGAAGCAGCCCCCAGCACCCCGATCCGGACGGCGTGGCCGAGTTCGCGCAGGCCGGCCACGCATGCCAAGTGGTGTAGACCTCTTGCCCGTGCGGGCGCGCACTGGTGGACTTGTCGCATGGACCTCATCCCCGCCCCCCGGCGGTCGACCACAGCCCTGTCGGCCGAGGACTTCGTCCTCGACGAAGCCACAGTGATCGTCGCAGGGCCCGGCACCGAGGGCGCCGCGAGGTGGCTGCGCGCGACGGTCGGCGCCGCGACCGGACTGCCGCTCGCGCCCGGCACCGGGCAGGCCAACAGCCTGACCCTCACCCTCGACGAGACGGACGGCGGCACCGCCGCCCCGGAGGGCTATCTGCTTTCAGTGGGCCCGGAGGGGATCGAACTCCGGGGCGGCAGCGCGGCCGGGGTCTTCTGGGGCTGCCAGACGCTCCGGCAGCTGCTCGGCCCGGCTGCGTACCGGCGGGCGCCGGTACACCCCCGGGCCGGGCAGCTGGGGCACTGGAGGGTGCCGGCCTGCCGGATCGAGGACGCGCCGCGCTTCGCCTGGCGGGGCGCGATGCTGGATGTGGCGCGGCATTTCCTCCCCAAGGACGTGGTCCTGCGCTACGTGGACCTGCTCGCCGTCCACAAGCTGAACGTGCTGCATCTGCACCTGACCGACGACCAGGGCTGGCGGATCGAGATCAAGCGCTATCCGCGCCTCACCGAGGTCGGCGCGTGGCGCACCCGTACGAAGGCCGGCCTGCGTGAGTCCCCCCTCTGGGACGAGCGGCCGCACGGCGGCTACTACACCCAGGACGACATCCGCGAGATCGTCGCGTACGCCGCCGAGCGGCATATCACCGTCGTCCCGGAGATCGACATCCCCGGGCACTCCCAGGCCGCCATCGCCGCGTACCCGGAACTGGGCAATACGGATGTCATCGACACCACCACCCTCCCCGTGCTGACGACTTGGGGTGTCAATCCGAACGTACTAGCTCCCACTGACACCGTGCTGCGGTTCTACGAGAACGTGTTCGCGGAAGTGCTGGAGCTTTTTCCCTCACAGTTTCTCCACATCGGCGGCGACGAGTGCGCCAAGGACCAGTGGCGGGCCTCGGACACCGCCCAGGCCCGCATCAAGGAACTCGGCCTGGACGGTGAGGACGAGCTGCAGAGCTGGATCATCCGCCACTTCGACCGCTGGCTCACGAGCCAGGGCCGCCGCCTCATCGGCTGGGACGAGATCCTGGAGGGCGGGATCGCGGAGGGTGCCGCTGTTTCGTCCTGGCGCGGATACGCGGGCGGGATCGCGGCGGCGCGGGCCGGCCATGACGTGGTGATGTGCCCGAAGAGCCATGTCTACCTGGACTACCGGCAGTCGGCCCGCGCCGACGAGCCCGTGCCGATCGCCTATGTCCGCACGTTGGAGGACGTGTACCGCTTCGAGCCGGTTCCGGAGGACGGGCTCAGCCCGGCGGAGGCGGCGCACATCATCGGCGCCCAGGCGAACATCTGGACCGAGGCGATGGACTCGGTCCGGGCCGTGGACTACATGGCGTTCCCGCGTCTCGCGGCCTTCGCCGAAACCGTTTGGTCCGAGCTCCCCGCACCCGGGGCCCGGGACTACGACGGCTTCACCGGGCGGATGACGTCGCACTACGCACGACTTGACGCACTCGGTGTCGAATACCGCCCGCCCGCCGGGCCGCTGCCATGGCAGACCCGCCCCGGAGTGATCGGACGCCCGATCGACGGGCCGCCCCCGATCGTGTGAGGCGGCCCGGAAAGGCTGCCGTCGGCAAGGGAGAGCCTGGCAGGGTGGCTTGCGCAAACATCACAACACCGGCCAAGGAGGTTATTCGCCGTGTCATGTATCAGACCGGACAATCCCGGATGACCGTAACGACCGGAGAACGACCCCTGCGCGGACCCTCGCACTGATCGCCCCCGAAGATGTGCCAGAGTTGCCACGTCCGGGCTGTCAGCACGTACCGTACGGCTACCGCACCGCGTAACGCCGGGGAAGGGGCAGCTGCGTGAGCACGTTCGCACGGCAGGCGGCACGCAATGTCGTGTTGCCGTCCTCGCTAGACGAGGCGGTGGCCGCGCTGGCCGCCGCGCCCACTGCCGTGCCCGTGGCCGGAGGCACCGACCTGATGGCGGCCGTCAACTCCGGGCTGCTGCGGCCCGCCGGGCTGGTCGGTCTGGGCCGGATCAGTGAGATCCGCGGCTGGCAGTACGCCGACGGGCACGCGCTGCTCGGCGCCGGGCTCACCCACGCCCGGATGGGGCGCCCCGACTTCGCCGCGCTGATCCCGGCGCTGGCCGCCGCCGCGCGGGCCGCGGGGCCGCCGCAGATCCGCAACGCCGGCACCCTGGGCGGCAACATCATCACCGCCGCACCGGGCGGCGACGCACTGCCGGTGCTCGCGGCCCTGGAGGCGACCGTCATCCTGGCCGGGCCGCAGGGCAACCGCGAGCTGCCGGTCAGCCACCTGCTCACCGGCATGGACCCGCTGCGCACCGCCGAGCTCCTGGCCTACGTACGGGTGCCGCTGCTGCACGCGCCGCAGACCTTCCTGAAGGCCACCGGCCGGACCGGGCCCGGCCGCGCCACCGCCTCGGTCTGCGTGGTCCTGGACCCGGCGCGGCGCGGGGTGCGCTGCGCCGTCGGGGCGGTCGCACCGGTGCCGCTGCGGCCGTTGCAGGCCGAGCAGTGGGTCGCCTCGCTGATCGACTGGGACGGCGAACGGGCGCTGGCGCCGGAGGCCTGTACAGCCTTCGGCGAGTACGTCGCCGCCTCCTGCATCCCGGACCCGCTGCCCGCGCCGGACGGCACCCCGGGACCCGAACTGCCTCCCGCCGCGATCCAACTGCGGCGTACGGTGGCCGCACTGGCCCGCCGCGCACTGGGGAGGGCTCTGGCATGACCGACGACGTGACGGGCGGAGGAATGACCGACCAGCCGCAGTCCGGCTACGAACCGTGGTCGCCGGCGGAGTACGACGGCGACCAGACCATGCACGTCTCCTTCGCCGCCCAGCTGCCGCTGCCCGAACCGGGCACCGACCCGCTCGCCGTCCAGGGCAACGGCCAGACCCCGCCCTGGGCCCACGCGCCCGCACCCCCCGACGACCCGCCCACCTGGGCCATCCCCACGGTCCGGGAGGACACCGCCGACGAGTCCGGCGAGTACTCCCTCAGCGCGTACAGCGCGTCCTGGGGCTCGGCGCCGACCGCGCCGGAACAGCAGTGGTCCCCGCCGGACCCGGGTCCGCACACCCCGCCGACCGGCACCTACCTGCCCGGCGGCCCCGCCTTGGCGGACCCGTCACCGGCGGACGGCGCCGCCGGGTCCGGCGACACGACCGGCCAGTGGCGTCTGCCCCCCGGCGAGCCCGCCCGGGACGCGGCGGGCGACGCGGCCGGCCAGTGGGGGGAGCCTCCGGCAGGTCCGGCCGAAGCCGGCAACGGCGCGGGGGAGATCTCCGGCGACCCCTCCGGCGAGTGGGCCGTGCCGTTCGCCGGTGGCGAGGTCCCGGAGGACTCCGGCGACTTCCTCGTCCGCTCCGAGGAGGCCGGACCCCCGGCCGACGACCCCGCCGAGGCCCCCAGCGAGCACCCGCTCGCCTCCTACGTCCTGCGGGTCAACGGCACCGACCGCCCCGTCACCGGCGCGTGGCTCGGCGAGTCCCTGCTCTACGTGCTCCGCGAACGGCTCGGCCTCGCCGGCGCCAAGGACGGCTGCGAAGAGGGCGAGTGCGGCGCCTGCTCGGTCCAGGTCGACGGCCGCCTCGTGGCCTCCTGCCTGGTCCCGGCCGCCACCGCCGCCGGCTGCGAGGTCCGCACGGTGGAGGGCCTGGCCGCCCCCGACGGCCGCCCGTCCGACGTCCAGCAGGCCCTTGCCGACTGCGGCGCCGTCCAGTGCGGCTTCTGCATCCCGGGCATGGCCATGACCGTTCACGACCTGCTGGAGGGCAACCACAGCCCCACCGAGCTGGAGACCCGGCAGGCCCTCTGCGGCAACCTCTGCCGCTGCTCCGGCTACCGCGGCGTCCTCGACGCCGTCCGCGAGGTCGTCGCCTCCCGCGAGGCCGCCGCGGAGACCGCCACCGACGCCGAAACCCCACGCATCCCGCACCAGTCGGGAGGCCCGGCATGACCCAGACGTCCAGGGCGCGGGCAGTCGCCCCGCGCCGTGCCATGGACGGGCACGACCGGGCCGCCTCCGGCGACGGACGCGCCATCCCCCACCCGCGAGCACGCAGCACCGAAAGGCCGGCGTCATGACCGGACCCGACGCGGCCACCGCGACCCCCGCGGCCGGCACCGCGACCCAGCACCCCGGCCCGGCCGACGGCGCCGCACCGCACGGCCTCGGCATGTCCCTCCCGCCGGCCGACGTGCTCGCCAAGGCACAGGGCACCTACCCTTACGCGGCCGACCTCTGGGCCGAGGGCCTGCTCTGGGCGGCCGTGCTGCGCTCTCCGCATCCCCACGCCCGCATCGTCTCCATCGACACCGGCGAGGCCGCCGCGATGCCCGGCGTACGGGCCGTGGTGACCCATGAGGACGTCCCCGGCGACGCCACGCACGGACGCCGTGTCGCCGACCGTCCCGTATTCGCCAAGGACACCGTCCGGCACCACGGCGAGGCGATCGCCGCCATCGCCGCCGACCACCCCGACACGGCCCGCCTCGCCGCCGCCGCGATCCAGGTCGAATACGAGATCCTCGACCCCATCACCGACCCGGAGAAGGCGTTCGAGGCCGAACCGCTGCACCCCGACGGCAATCTCATCCGGCATATCCCGCTGCGCTTCGGCGACCCCGCCGCCGTCGGCGAGGTCATCGTCGAAGGCCTGTACCGCGTCGGCCGCCAGGACCCGGCCCCCATCGGTGCCGAGGCGGGCCTCGCGGTGCCGCGCCCCGATGGCGGCGTCGAGCTCTACGTGGCCTCGACCGACCCGCACACCGACCGCGATCTGGCCGCCGCCTGCTTCGGCCTGGAGGCCGACCGCGTCAAGGTCGTCGTCACCGGCGTACCGGGCGCGATGGGCGACCGCGAGGACTCCGGCGTACAGATCCCGCTCGGGCTGCTCGCGCTCAGGACCGGCTGCCCGGTGAAGTTCGTGGCGACCCGCGAGGAGTCGTTCCTGAGCCACTCCCACCGCCACCCCACCCTGCTGCGCTACCGCCACCACGCCGACGCCGAGGGCCGCCTGGTCAAGATCGAGGCGCAGGTCCTGCTCGACGCGGGCGCCTACGCCGACACCTCCTCCGACGCGCTCGCCGCAGCCGTGGCCTTCGCCGCCGGCCCGTATGTCGTCCCGCACGTCTTCGTCGAGGGCTGGGCCGTACGCACCAACAACCCGCCCTCCGGCCATGTGCGCGGCGAGGGCGCCATGCAGGTCTGCGCGGCCTACGAGGGCCAGATGGACAAGCTCGCGGCCAAGCTGGGCCTGGACCCGGCCGAGATCCGCATGCGCAACGTCATGGCCACCGGCGATCTCCTCCCCACCGGCCAGACGGTGACCTGCCCGGCCCCCGTCGGCGAGCTGCTGAAGGCCGTCCGCGACGCCGACCTCCCGCCTCTGCCCCTGGACGACGACGAGTCGCAGTGGCTGCTCCCCGGCGGCCCGGAGGGCGCCGGCGAGCCGGGCGCGGTGCGGCGCGGCGTCGGCTACGCGCTCGGCATGGTGCACATGCTCGGCGCCGAGGGCACCGACGAGGTCTCCACCGCGACCGTACGGGTCCATGACGGCGGCGCCACCGTGATCTGTGCCGCAGTCGACACCGGCCAGGGCTTCACCACCCTCGCCCGGCAGATCGTCCAGGAAGTGCTCGGCATCGAGGACGTCCGCGTCCTGCCCTCCGACACCGACCAGCCGCCGTCCGGCGCCTCCGCCCGCGGCCGGCACACCTGGGTCTCCGGCGGCGCGGTGGAGCGGGCCGCCAAGATGGTCCGCACCCAGCTGCTGCAGCCCCTGGCGGGCAAATTCGGGATGTCCGTCGAGCTCCTCACCATCGCCGACGGCAAGATCACCTCCTACGACGGTGTGCTGTCCACCACCGTCGAGGAGGAGCTGCTCGGCAAGGAGCTCTGGGCCACCGCCCAGTGCCGCCCCCACCCCACCGACCACCTTGACGACGACGGCCAGGGCGACGCCTTCGTCGGCCTCGCCTACTGCGCGGTGCGGGCCGTGGTGGACGTCGACATCGAGCTCGGCTCGGTCCGCGTCGTGGAGATGGCCGTCGCCCAGGACGTCGGCCGGGTGCTGAATCCGCGCCAGGCCGCCGCCCGGATCGAGGCCGGAGTGATACAGGGTGTCGGCGCCGCCCTCATGGAGGACCTGCGGGCCCCGCGCGGCATCGTCAAACGGCCGAATCTCACCGGCTACGCGCTGCCCACGGCGCTGGACGCGCCGGACGTACGGATCGTGAAGCTGGTCGAGGAGCGCGACGTGGTCGCCCCCTTCGGCGCCAAGGCGATCAGCGCCGCCCCGGTCGTCGTCTCCCCGGCGGCGGTGGCGGCGGCGGTACGCGCCGCGACCGGACGGCCGGTGAGCCGGCTGCCGATCCGGCCGCAGCACGCGGTGGTCAAGCCGGGCGTCTGACGGGCTGCGGCGCGGGGCCCCTGGATAGTGCGGGCCGGTGGGCCCGCTGCCTGAGACGGCGGTTTCCCCCCGTCCCGTGGCCTCGGCCTGGCCAGCGCCCGGGACCTGGCCCGGCGGCCCGGCGGCCCGCTCACGACGACCGCCCGCGAGGGTGGCCGCGGCGCCGTGTTCACCCTTGAACTGCCGCTCCGGCCGGGTCGGATGAGCTCAATCGCGTCGTAGGAACCGCCGGAACCGGGGCCGGAGCCTTGGGAAACGATCTACGCCGGCCGGTCCGTCCTCCCTGATCAGCTCATTCCGTCGGTGCCCCGAAGGGGCGGGTCGGGGGAGAAAAAAACCTGCGCCACGCCCTCGCCGACTACCTGGCCCGCGCCCGGGGCGTGCGTACCGACCCCGAACGGATCGTCATCTGCTCCGGCTTCGCCGGCGGACTGGCCCTGCTCGCCCGCGTCCTCAAGGCCTCCGGCGCCCGCCGGGCCGCCGTCGAGTCCTACGGTCTCGCCCCGCACCGCGACCTGTTCACCGCCGCCGGCCTGCGCACTCTCCCGCTGCCCGTCGACGAGTACGGCGCCCGTACCGACGAGCTCTCCGCCGCCCCCGACGTACGCGCTGCCCTCCTCACCCCCGCCCACCAGTACCCCACCGGCGTCACTCTCCATCCCGACCGCCGAGCCGTCGTCATCGACTGGGCTCGAACCACGACAGGCATCGTCCTGGAGGACGACTACGACGGCGAGTTCCGCTACGACCGTCAGCCGGTAGACCCTACACCCTTGCAGTTTGAGAAAGCAGCAGGTCAGCGGCACGACAGAGCCCCCGCCATGCGCCACGGGTAGGCACACGACGGGGGCAGTCTGAGCGGCCTAGCTCACTCGCTCCTCGTCACCAGCGCGAATGACGTGCAGATGCGCCGGAAACCCTCGTGACCGGTGCGCCCAGTGTGCTCCATGCACGCGATGTCTACGGGTGCTGAATCGTCGCCCTGGACGTCAGTCCAGTTACAGCGCAGGCACTCCGCTTCGTACGTGACATCGGTATTCGGATGCGCCGTGATCGTGTGGCTCACATACCGGTAAGTCTTGCGGTCCATCACAGCCTCCCGTTCCTGCTCCGCGTGTTCGCCTCCGCTACGCGGAAGTGCAGCCTTTCCGCCTCATCAGCGGGCCGAAAGTGCTCCGCCTTCCACTCCTCGCCGCCCGCTGGTGGCTTGAGAGTGACTGTCTCTCCGTCCGATGCGGTAACCCTGCCTACACGGTTCTGCTCGGTATCTACCGCCAGCGTCCCCACGACGAGCACATACGGGGTGCTCACAGTGCTGCTGCCCCTTCCATGCTGGCCGTGATGAGCAACGTTCGGCGGTACTGCTGCCGCTGGCGTTCCCGCTGCTCTTCAAACGCCACGAGATACGGGCGCACAAGTGCTGTTTCCTCGCCGTCGATAGGCGCTAGGTGGACATGCGGGCGGGTTGGTGCCTGTACGGGCCGCTTATGGGCCACGTAGGCGCTTGTGTGCTTGCCGGGCGTGCGCTGAACGAACAGCGCCACCACCCAGCCGAACCAACGGACCGGCTGGCCTGGATGGCCCTCCCCGGCCACCTCCTCGACAAGGTGCTCGACGCCAAGGGCCCCATGGAGCGCCACTGCAGCGCCCTCGACCAGCTCACCCTCGCCGAATTCATCACCTCGGGCGCCTACGACCGCCATGTCCGCGCCATGCGCCTGCGCTACCGCCGCCGACGCGACCTCCTGGTCGCCGCCCTCGCCCCCCTCACCCGCCGTGTCCCCCACATCCGCCTCACCGGCATCGCCGCCGGCCTCCACCTCGTCCTCCGCCTCCCTCCCGGCACCGAACGCCCCCTCGTCCACGCCATGGCCGACGACCCCCAGGGCCGCCATCTCCCCCTGGGCGTCCTCCGCGACTTCCACCACGGCCCCGCCGGCCCCACCCCCGGCCCCGCCGACGGCGCCGTGGTCGTCGGCTACGGCGCCCCGCCCGAGCACGCGTTCACCGCCGCCCTGGACGCTCTCTGCCGCACTCTGGACGCGCTGACCGGAACCGGTCGGGCGTAACCCATGGGGATCCGCCACTCGGCGGCACAGCGGGGGCACTTCTCCGTGCGACCCACCCTCCTTGTCCGGCGTGGGTACTTCCCTCCGACAGCTCGGAGGGTGCCGGCCTGGGGACCACCCCCCGCACCGCCGTGCAGCTCCAGGTCGAGGGTTCTGCGTCGATGGTGCCGTCGGCGTTGCAGGTGCGGGGCCGGTCGCTCGGCGGCTTGGCCGGGCCGGGGCCGGTGAGGTGGGTTTCGGCGGACTTGCGGAAGGCCGCCACGAGGCGGTTGTGGTCGCCGGCGCGGGTCGCCAGCACGACGTGGCTCGGCTCGACGCCGTTCAGGGGGACCGTGGTGAGGTCGGGGCGGAGGCTGTTGGCGCGGAGGCCGGCCGAAATCATCACGGCCTGCCCGGCGGTGATTGAGTTCGAGTTTGTCCTCCGGGGCTCCGACGAGGGGACCGTCGGGTGGTCCGGCTCCAAAGAACCTCAACGCCCCGCCTGACTCACCGCCGCGTGGTGCCACTGCTGTTCGGGGTGCGTGCTGGATGAGACGCGGAAGAATGGAACAGGGGGACTTATACCCGACTAACGGAAAGGTTGCGAGTTATGCGAAGCCGAATCGCACGCGCTCTTGCCACCGGTACTGCCGCGGCAGTGCTGGCCGGTGGAGCAGCCATGGCCTCAACGGGTACCGCCTTCGCGGCGCCGACGGCAAGCACTAGCGTGACCGCGAGCCAGCACGCTCCCACCGCGCAGAAGTGCCACAACGTCAAGGGCTACTACAAGACCGTTCACAAGCACGGCAAGACCTCGAAGGTCTGGGTCAAGCCGCACAAGGTCTGCACCAAGAAGTAACCCGACCGATCCCGGGCGTCGGGCCAATGTCCCCGGCGCCCTTTTGTATGACGATCCCGGGACGCCTGACCTGGCGTTTCTTCACTGCAGCCTCTTGCCGGGGGACACCTGGGGGGATCGCTTCGCTTGTGACACTGCACGGCTTACGGCTTACGGCTTGGGGCCCGGCCGCGGCGGTCGCGCCGTCACGGTGGCCGCAAGGCCGGGTACTGCCCTGATAAGCGCCGGACCAACCCGGCGACCGCCCACACGAAGTCTCGTGCCGGGCGCCGAGCCGTGGGGCTCCCTCCGCAGTTCGGGTACTGCTGCGCGATGCGAAGGTGAGGGACGGACGGCTGCGCGACGCTCGGCACACTGCCGCAACCCTGCTGCTGATCCTCGGGGTGCCGGAGCGAGCCGTGATGGGCCTGATGGCCCACGGTACCCGCCCCGCCGGACGGAGTCCGGCGCAGCCGCCCGACGCCCGCGAAGCGGTGCGAGGGCGGCACGTAGAAATGGGAGGCGGTGACCGGAATCGAACCGGCGTAACTCGCTTTGCAGGTTTGTCTGTGCTGGTCAGAGCATGATCCGAGCGTGTTCACGGGCGTTCATCCCCGTACGGACGCCATGCCCATCGAGGCAGCGCGAACAGCTCCGGACGGTCACGTACGTCGATGAATGAGACGGAAAGTGAGACGGGCGCGGCGGTCGTTGTCAGTACAGCCTCCTACTGGGCCGTATTCGGCTGTTTGGCCAACGAAACGAGATGCCGTGCCGGGCGTCGCGAGCGTCAAAGGTCTTCGACCTGTGATCATGGAGCGTCCATTAAAAGTGATCGATGAGGAGCTCCAGGTCGCGGGGGCCGATGTGCCGCCGCCGTGTGGCGCTCGCGGTAACGCGTTGTAGGTGATGTGGTGAACTGGTTGACCTCGCTGCCAGCGGTGGTGCTGGTTGTGGGCGGGCTCTTACTTGCCTTACTGGTCGCGGCCGTGGCGCGGGTCGGCGTCCGGGCGCTCGTACCGGGCGAGGAACGGGATCGGGTGCCGCAGATCGCCACGCCCCTGATGCCGACACTCGGAGCTGCCTTCGCGATCTTTGCGGCACTCACACTGGCCAGCGAGGCCGGCTACCTGCGCGCAGCCGAGGGGTTGGTGAGCGACGAGGCGGCCGCGGCCTCCCGCCTGGCATGGGCGGCGACAAGTCCGCGAGTCCAGTCGGAGCCGATTCATGCGGCACTGCTGGACTACTTGCAGACCACGCGTGCCAGGGAGTGGGAGGCTACAGCAGCGGCGTCCGGTGACGACCCCGCCACCGCTCGCGCGATCGCACGGCTGGAGCGGAGTGTGCGCGCCGAGGCGGCCCGGCCCGAGGTGGGAACCCCGACTGGCACGGAGCTGGTGGTTTCCGTGGACGGTGTCACCAGTAGTCGTCGCGCCCGCGTTGCGGCCGCCTCGCGCGAGGTTCCCGCGCTCTACGTCGTCACGCTTGTGGTCAGCGGACTGGCCTTGATCGTGAACTCCGGCGCACTGGTCTTCCGCAGCAGCCTGCGTACGTCACTGCTGATCGTAGGTGTTGCGAGTGTGGTCGGGCTGAGCCTGGCGTTGCTCTTCGCACTCAGCGCGCCCTGGAGCGGACCGTTCATCGTCAGTGGGCATCCACTCGACGCCGTCATCGGGGACCTGAAGTCCGGCTTCTTCGACGGCGGGCCGTAGGCGACGGGCGCGATCAGTACGCCGACAACTGCTCACCGGCGGCCGTGACCTGCGGCTGCCTAATCGATCAACACCCTGACCTGCTGTCGACGTTGGTCGCCATTGAGCGCCCTTTCACGGCCCCAGGACGGCCCGGGAGGGCGCTCATGCGTGAGCACCGCATTGGGAGTTCGAGCGCGGCTCTGCTCCGCCTGCCGGAGCGTGCAGTCGTAGGCGGCATCGGATCCTTCGACATCTGCCCGGATCCGCGGTCGTCTGGCAGCGTTGATGTCAGGTGGTGATGTCAGCCGCCGCGGGAGGGGTGGCTTCGCTATATGGGGCGAGTGAGATCCCGTCGCATCACAGCCCAGGGTCTATGAGCCGGCGTACTCGCCGTAGCGGATTGGCCGACCATGCCGCGTATTCTGGCGCCGAATGCGGTCTGCCATATCTGAAATTAAGCTGGGTTAGGGACGCCGCTCTTCATGGAGGTGAGAGGCCGTGCCGACCTACGTCACGCTGCTGAGCTGGACCGACCAGGGGATTCGCGCCTACAAGGACACCGCGGAGCGGGCTGACGCCCTCGCTGCAGCGCTACAGAAGCTCGGGGCGAAGCTCGTGAACATTTATTGGACTGTCGGTCCGTATGACATCGTGGGCATTGTCGAGGCGCCCGACGACGAAACCGCCGCCGCAGCGCTCCTGCAGCTCAGTGGGATGGGCAACGTCCGCACCACGACCCTGCGGGCCTTCGGTCGAGAAGAGGTTGAAGGCATCATCGCCAAGGCCACCGCATGAGGACCTGCGCCCACGTGCCACCAGAGGCGACGCCGGGCTACCTCTGCCCCCTCGATGCGAACTACAGGCGGGACGGTCGCTGAGGTCTGTGCGGCTGGTCGGCCGTCCGGCAGGGGCTGTTGACGGTTGGCTGCGGCCGCGGTGGTTGCTGTACTTCGCTGCTGTACGCCCTAGTCGAGTGGGTAGCCCAGCTCGGCGCGGACGATGGGGCTGTGATCCTTCGCTTCTGCTCTAGCCCTTGATTCGGCATCCGGGTCACCGGCGTCATGAGCTTCCCCCACCCAGCCACACTCGCAGTAGGCGATGAAGTAGGGATCAACACGGTGTCGCTTGCGCCGTGGCTGGCGTTTCAGCCGTACGTGCCATACCTCGACCGAGTGCGTATGCGGATCCGCCCCGTCTCGGGAACGGCGCCAGGGCAACCATCGGTAACGCCCTCGTCAGGCCGCTGATCATGGTGGATCCCAAACCCGGCAAGACACCGGCCAAACCGGCTTCACCGACCTCGATTGCGGTCGACGGATTGATCTGGAAGCCCGAAGCGGACCGGCCGGACGACGATGACGGTGCGGCCGGCGCGCTCGTACCGGCCAACTGAGACGGAAACTGAGACGAACGGCAGTAGGGCGGTCTTCCTGGGGAAGACCGCCCTACTTGTATCCCCTGGTGAGGGGCATGGAGGCGGTGACCGGAATCGAACCGGCGTAACTCGCTTTGCAGGCGAGTCCCTAAACCACTCGGGCACACCGCCGTGGTGAAGCCGTAGGACGACCATAGGGGGTGGGCCCCGGGGATGGTCAACGGTTGGGAGGGGGTGCAATGGGACTGCCACACTCCGTTCATGAACCGCGCCGGATAGGTGTGTAAAAGCCACTAAATCGGGCATTCAGGCTGCGGAGGGATGTGATCCTGATGAGCGTCGTTTGGGACGACATCGGTGGGCTCGCGCACGCTCATGAGCAGTTCGTCGCCGGGGATCCGGTGGAGGCGGACGTGCGGAGTTCGATCCTGACCTCGTGGCAGCGGTGCCGGTCGCTCGGGCTGGTCCCGGACAGCCTGGTGATCCCGTACGAGCAGGATCTGGATGTGGAGGAGCGGCTGCTGCGGGCAGCGGAGCCGGTGCTGGACCGGATGGTGTCGGTGCTGGCGGGCGCACGGGTGAGCGTCATCCTTACCGACAGCCAGGCGAGGGTGCTGCTGAGGCGAGGCGGCGACGCGGGGCTCGACCAGCGTCTGGACGCGGTGCGGCTGGCCCCGGGATTCGGCTTCGCCGAGCAGAGCGCCGGGACCAACGGCATCGGTACGGCGCTGGCGGAGCGGCGGCCGTGCTACGTGTTCGGCCGCGAGCACTTCGCGGATTGCATGCAGCCGTTCGCGTGCGCGGCGGCGCCGGTGCGGAACCCGCTGAGCGGGCAGGTGGAGGGAGTCCTGGACCTGACGTGCTTCCGGGCGGACGCGGATCCGGCGATGCTGACGCTGGTGCGGCAGACCGTGGCCGGGATCGAGCAGCGGCTGCTGGAGCAGACGACAGACCGAGAGCGTGATCTGCTGGCCGCTTTCCAACGGGCCCGCCGCTTCGCGGACCAGCCCGCCCGACCGCCCGACGACGGTGAGGCGACCGGCCTCGTCGCGCCGTCCGACGATGTCATCAGCCGCTTTGACCAGGCGATCCTCCGCGACAAGGCCGAGGAGCTGATCGCTTCCCCGCACCGCACCGCCACGGAGGTCACCCTCTCCGGAGGACGTACCGCGGTGCTGCTCTGCCGCGAGGTGCGGGCGCCCTCCGGCGAGGTGGGCGTCGTGGTGGAGGCGAGCCTGCCCGGCGGCCCGGCGCGGCGCCGGATCGCGGTCACGACACCGCACGGGTCCGCGCCGCACTGGGAGTCGCTGCTGGAGCCGCAGCAGCAGGAGCCAACCCCGGACGCCCCGGCGGTCCCCGCAGCCCAGGCGCCCGGCACCGAGGGCTGGCTGCTGCTCGTCGGCGAACCCGGGGTCGGGCGGCTGGCGCTGCTCGCCCGCCAGCGTCTGGAGCTCCTCCACGACGCGAGCGTCCGCATCGGCACCACCCTCGACGTGACCCGCACCGCCGAGGAGCTGACCGAGGTCGCGGTCCCGCAGTTCGCCGACTACGCCACCGTCGACCTGCCGGAATCCGTGCTGCGGGGCGAGGAGCCGGCCGCGGTGGGGGTCGGGCTGCGCCGGGTGGCGCTGGGCGCCATCAACGATGGCTCGAATCTGTTCGGGGTCGGCGATTCCGTCGGCTTTCTGTCATCGACCCCGCAGGCCAGGTGCCTGGCCTGCGGGCAGCCGGTGCTCGAACCGGAGCTGAACGAGGCCGGCGGATGGATCGCCAACGCCCCGGGGCGCAGTGGCAAGATCATGATGGCCGGCATCCACTCGCTCATCGCGGTGCCGCTGATCGCCCGGGGCGTGATCCTCGGAGTGGTCTGCTTCTACCGTTCGCAGCGTCCCGGCGCCTTCGAGGAGGACGATGTCTCCCTCGCCCACGAGCTGGTCGGCCGCGCCGCGATCTGCATCGACAACGCCCGCCGCTTCACCCGCGAGCGCACCATGGCGCTCGCCCTCCAGCGCAGCCTGCTGCCCCAGGGTCTGCCCGAGCAGAACGCCGTCGAGGTCGCCTACCGCTACCTGCCCGCCCGGGCCGGGGTCGGCGGCGACTGGTTCGACGTCATCCCGCTCTCCGGCGCCCGGGTGGCACTGATCGTCGGCGATGTCGTCGGCCACGGCGTCCACGCCGCCGCCACCATGGGCCGGCTGCGCACCGCCGTCCACAACTTCAGCGCCCTCGACCTGCCCCCCGAGGACCTGCTCGGGCGGCTCGACGAACTCCTCGCCCGCCTCGACACCGCCGACCCGGGCGCCACCTGCCTCTACGCGGTCTACGACCCGGTCACCCGGCACTGCACTCTCGCCCGCGCCGGGCACCTGCTGCCCGTCGTCGTACTGCCCGACGGGACCGCCTACTTCCCCGATGTGCCCGCCGGGCTGCCGCTCGGCCTGGGCGGCCCGCCGTTCGAGGCCGTCGACCTGACCCTCCCCGAGGGCAGCCGGCTCGTCCTCTACACCGACGGCCTCATCGAGCACCGCAGCCGCGACATAGACCTCGGCCTCGAACAACTGCGGACCACCCTCGCCGCCCGCCCCGGCGTCCCGCCCGAGGAGACCTGCGAGGCCGTCCTGGACGCCATGCTGCCCGTCCACCCCGCCGGCTCCTACGACGACGTGGCCCTCCTCGTCGCCCGCACCCGCGCTCTCGACCCCGGCCGCACCGTCCACTGGGACATCCCCGCCGACCCGGCGGCCGTCTCCCGGAGCCGCTCGGCCGTCATCGCCCTGCTCGCCGACTGGGGTCTGGACGAGCTGGCCTTCACCACTGAGCTGATCGTCAGCGAGCTGGTCACCAACGCCATCCGGTACGGCGTCGGCCCCATCGGCCTGCGCCTGCTCCGCGACCGCGCGCTGATCTGCGAGGTCTCCGACTGCAGCAGCACCTCCCCCCGGCTGCGCCGGGCCCGGACGACGGACGAGGGCGGCCGCGGCCTCTTCCTCGTCGCCCAGCTCGCTGACCGCTGGGGCACCCGCTACACCGCGAACGGCAAGGCCATCTGGACCGAGCAGCAGCTGCCGTAGGCGTGCGCTCAGTCCCCGGCCGTCCCCGGGCCCGGCCGGCGGGGGCGGGCCACCGGCTGGGTAAGGCTCTGCTGGCCGCCGCTGGCCAGCATGCGGACCTCGCCCTTGTCGCTGATCTCGGCCATCACTATGCCCGTCTCGTCGGCGTATACGGGGTGCCCTCCGGCGCCCGTGCGCTCAGTACGCAGTACGACGACGGTGTCGGTGTCGGCCTCGTCGCTGAAGGTCAGCTCGTAGCTGGCGGGGTGACTGTTGGGAAATTGCTCGCCCATATGCCAGGTATGCCCAGGATTAAGAAAGGAACTCCTCCACCACCGGCCGAAACAGCTCCGGCTCGTCCACCCACGGATAGTGGCCCACCTCGTGCAGCGGCTGCCACCGCCCCTGCGGGAACGACTCCGCCACCACCTTGCCCGCGCGCATCCCGCTCACCGCGTCCCGGTCCCCGGTGATCGCCAGTACCGGGGACTTCACGCCGCGCAGCCGCTCCAGCAGCGCCTTCCGGGCCGGCTCGCCCACCCCCTGCCAGAACCCCGCCCTCGGGACCGGGTTCAGCTGGGCGGGCTCCGTGGCGGCATGCGTCCGCTGCGGCGCCTCCCAGCGGCCGTACGCCATCGGCGCGATGAGCGGCAGCAGCTCATTGACCCGGTCCATGTCCTGCGCCGCCTCGAGGTCCTGCAGCGCCGCCATCGCCTTTGGCCACCACGGCTCCGCCGACCGCGACTCGAAGATCTCCCGCGCGTCCTCCGGCAGCTCCCCCTGCAACCGCGACCCCGGCGTCACCAGCACCATCCGGCGGAGCCGCTCCCCGTACGAGGCCGCGTACGCCTGCGCTGTCGCCGCCGCCGCGTCGTGCGCCAGCAGATCGAAGCTCTCCAGCCCCAGCTGCTCCCGCAGCGCCTCCAGATCCTCCGCCAGCCGCGGAAACGCGTACGCGGCCGGATCCACCGCCGGCGCGCTCTCCCCCGTCCCCCTGCTGTCCGGGATCACCAGCCGCCGCCCGGCGTCCAGCCCGCCCAGATCCCCCAGGTATGCGGCATCCCGCCCGGGGCCTCCGGCCAGGCAGATGAGGGGCGGGCCTTCGCCCAGTTCCCGGTACGCGATCTCGGTTCCGTCGTACGACGTGTAGTGCGCCATGCGGTCAGCCTGCCCGGTGCCGGGGGTTTCTGCTCACCCGTCGGCTCACGAGCCCGACCGGTGCGGAGTGGTACCGGATGGTACTGTGTGGTTATGCCCGGATTGAATGTGCGGTTCAGCGAAGAAGAACTGGAACTCCTGCGTGAGCGTGCCGAAGCAGAGGGACGCAGCATGCAGGCGATAGCGCACGACGCGGTTGTGCGGGCGATCAGCGAGCGGAGCCGGCTCTTCGAGGAGGCAGCGGCGCACGTCCTCAGTGTGAGCGCCGAGCTCAACCGGAGGCTCGCTTGACGCACTACTTGGCACTTCCCGAACTGCTCAACCTGGCACAGCGTCTCGGAGCGGACGAGGTGCGCGACTACGGCCTGTTGGAGTCTGCCCTGGCCCGGCCGAAGGCCAGCGTATTCGGTCAGGACGCCTACCCGGACCTGTGGCAGAAGGCCGCGGCGCTGATGGAGTCGTTGGCGCGCAACCACGCGCTCGTCGACGGCAACGAACGCATCGCCTGGTACGCCACCTGGGTCTTCCTCCAGATCAACGGGTATGCGTTGCGGGCGGACCTCGATGTGAATGAGGCCGAGACCTTCGTGCTGAGCGTCTGCCAGGGGCAGCTGGACGTGCCCAAGATCGCGGAGATGCTGTCGCACTTCGCTGCCGTGTGAACAGCGGCGGGCCAGCGGCCCGCCGCTCGGCACCGCCAGGTACCCGAGGCGAGCGCCGTTGGCGCCGCGCCGCCGTGTGAGCCGTGTCGCAACGGCGCGGGACGCGCCCGAATTCCGCCCGAGCCGCCCGCAGGGCACCGGTAGGCTGGCCGGGTTTTCGTCCGTACCCGCGTCCTCGCCCTCGACCGACCAGCCCCGGAGACCGTGACTACCACCGCCGCGACCACCGCCTCGTCAGCCTCCCACCACCTCTCTCCGGCGTTCCCCGGCCGTGCCCCCTGGGGGACCGCCGGCAAACTGCGGGCATGGCAGCAGGGGGCGCTGGACGAGTACATCCGGACACAGCCGCGCGACTTCCTGGCCGTGGCGACGCCCGGCGCCGGGAAGACGACGTTCGCGCTGACGCTCGCGTCGTACCTTCTGCACAACCACCTGATCCAGCAGATCACCGTGGTGGCACCGACCGAGCATCTGAAGAAGCAGTGGGCGGAGGCCGCGGCCCGGGTAGGGATCAAGCTGGACCCGGACTACAGCGCGGGCCCGGTGAGCCGGGACTACCACGGCGTCGCCATCACCTACGCGGGCGTCGGCGTACGCCCGATGCTGCACCGCAATCGCTGCGAGCAGCGCAAAACCCTCGTCATCCTGGACGAGATCCACCACGCGGGCGACAGCAAGTCGTGGGGCGAGGCGTGCCTGGAGGCGTTCGACCCGGCGACCCGGCGACTGGCGCTGACCGGCACACCGTTCCGCTCCGACACCAACCCGATCCCGTTCGTGACGTACGAGGAGGGGAACGACGGGATCCGCCGCTCCTCCGCCGACTACACCTACGGCTACGGGAACGCCCTCGCCGACGGCGTCGTACGCCCCGTCATCTTCCTTTCCTACAGCGGCAATATGCGCTGGCGTACGAAGGCGGGCGACGAGGTCGCCGCCCGGCTCGGCGAGCCGATGACCAGGGACGCGATCGGCCAGGCCTGGCGCACCGCGCTGGCGCCGACCGGCGACTGGATCCCGAACGTCCTGAAGGCGGCGGACCAGCGGCTGACGGAGGTCAGGAAGGGCATCCCGGACGCGGGCGGGCTGGTCATCGCGACGGACCAGGACTCGGCCCGCGCGTACGCGAAGCTGGTGAAGGAGATCACCGGCCACAAGGCGACGGTCGTGCTCTCCGACGACCCGGGGTCGTCCAAGCGGATCGACGACTTCGCCGAGTCGGACGCCCGTTGGATGGTCGCCGTCCGCATGGTGTCGGAGGGCGTTGATGTGCCGCGCCTCGCGGTCGGGGTGTACGCGACGACGATCTCGACGCCGCTGTTCTTCGCGCAGGCGGTCGGCCGTTTCGTACGGTCTCGCAGGCGCGGTGAGACGGCGTCGGTCTTCGTGCCGACGATCCCGATGCTGCTGGAGTTCGCAGCCGAGATGGAGGTCGAGCGCGACCACGTCCTCGACAAGCCGAAGAAGAGCGGCGAGGACGACATCTACGCGGAGGAGGACAAGCTCCTCGCGGAGGCCGAGCGCGAGCAGGACGAAGAAGACGCCGGCACCGGCGACGAGCTGCCGTTCGAGGCGCTGGAATCCGACGCGGTCTTCGACCGGGTGCTTTACGACGGCGCCGAGTTCGGCATGCAGGCGCACCCGGGAAGCGCGGAGGAGCAGGACTACCTCGGCATCCCAGGGCTGCTGGAACCCGACCAGGTACAGATGCTGCTGCAGAAGCGGCAGGCCCGGCAGATCGCGCACAGCCGCAAGAAGCCGGATGACGAGGCCGACCTGCTGGAGCTGCCGGCCGAGCGGCGGCCGATCGTCACGCACAAGCAACTGCTGGAGCTGCGCAAGCAGCTCAACACGCTGGTGTCGGCCTACAACCACCAGAGCGGCAAGCCGCACGGCGTGATCCACAACGAGCTGCGCCGCGTGTGCGGCGGGCCGCCGAGCGCGGAGGCGACAGCCGGTCAGCTGGGGGAACGGATCAAGAAAATCCAGGAGTGGGCGACCCGTATGCGGTGATATTTGCGTAGTCGGTCACATACGGAGTGACCGGATTGTGGACGCGCCCTTCCGCTGAGCGGTACGCGCTGGATAGCGTGCCGGTCACGTACGCATCGTGGCATCGGCCTCCGCGAGAGATGAGCCGCCACTCACATGGAGAGGGGGCATCGTGACCGCGGAGACGTCCCAGACCCTCGACCGGGGCCTGCGGGTCCTCAGACTGCTGGCCGACACCGACCACGGGCTGACCGTGACCGAGCTCGCCGCAAAACTGGGTGTCAACCGGACTGTTGTCTACCGGCTGTTGGCCACGCTCGAACAGCACGCGCTCGTACGGCGTGACCTCGGCGGCCGGGCCCGGGTCGGGCTCGGTGTGCTCCGGCTCGCCCACCAGGTGCACCCCCTGCTCCGGGAAGCCGCCCTGCCGGCCCTGCGTGCCCTCGCCGAGGACATCGGCGCCACCGCCCACCTCACCCTCGTCGACGGCACCGAGGCGCTCGCCGTGGCTGTCGTCGAGCCCAGCTGGACGGACTACCACGTCGCCTACCGCACCGGCTTCCGCCACTCCCTCGACCGCGGCGCCGCCGGCCGCGCCATACTCGCCGGCCGCGGCCAGGCGCCGTATCTGCCCGAGCAGGGATCCACGGAGGGCCTGCCCGGCTACGTCCTCATCCAGGGTGACGTCGAGGCGGGGGCCAGCGGCGCCGCCGCACCGCTCCTGGGGGTGACCGGCATCGAGGGCGCCGTCGGCGTGGTCATGCTCGCCGACTCGGTGCCGGAGCGCGTCGGGCCGAGGGTCGTCGAGGCGGCCGTGGAAGTCGCCGACGCGTTGCGCTAGCGCGGTGCCGTCGCGCCCGTGCGCAGGCCGGGGCGGCAGTGGCTCCGCGCGTGAACTAGATTCACTCCATGCCATTCGCCTCCGCCCGGAGCCGGGTCCTCGCGGTCTGCGCCGTGCTCGTCGCCGCCCTGCTGGCGGTCGCCGCGCTCGCACCGCTGCCGCTCTCGATTGCCGTACCCGGTCTGACCGCGGACGTCCTGGGCGCCCGCAACGGCACACCGGTGATCACGATCAGCGGCACCAAGGTGCGGAAGACCTCCGGCCAGCTGCGGATGGTCACCATCGCGGCGACCCAGCCCGACGCGACGATCCGGCTGTCCCAGGCGGTGAAGGCCTGGTTCGCGAAGGACGAGGCGGTGATGCCCCGGGAAGCGGTGTACCCGTCGGGCGGCTCCGTCAAGGAGATCGAGCAGCAGAACCAGCAGGAGATGACCCAGTCGCAGGACGCGGCGACGGTGGCCGCACTGGGGCACCTCGGGCTGTCGTCCTCCAAGGTCAAGGTCACCCTCACACTGGCGGACGTCGGCGGCCCGAGCGCCGGCCTGATGTTCACCCTCGGCATCATCGACAAGATCGACGGCAACGGCAGCGGCGGCGATCTGACCGGCGGCCGCCGTATCGCCGGTACGGGGACGATAAGCGCTGGTGGCGTGGTTGGCGCGGTGGGCGGTGTGCCGCTGAAGGAGCAGGCGGCCAAGCGGGATGGGGCGACGGTTTTTCTGGTGCCGAAGGGTGAGTGCTCGGACGCCACGGCTGAGCTGCCGTCCGGGTTGCGGTTGGTGCCGGTGACGACGCTTGACGGGGCGATCGGGGTGCTGAAGGCGCTGGACGGCGGTGGCAAGGTGCCCAGCTGCTAGGGCGGCGTCGCAGGCGGCCTCCCGCCGGACAGGGCCTGGTTGCCCGGGTTCTTGATGAAGCCCTGCTGGATCAGCCACCGCTTGGCGACCTCATGCGGGTCGTCCCCCTCAACGTCGACCTGCCCGTTGAGCTCCCGCGCGACCTGGGTCGTCAGCTTTTTCGAGATCGGGTTCAGCAGCCCCGCGATGGCGGGCCACTTCGCCAGCGCCTTGCTGTTGATCGCGGGCGCCGCGTCGTAGTTCGGGAAGAACTTCTTGTCGGCCCGAACCCCCGGATCACCCCATTGGCCCGCAACCGGTCAAGACGCGCCTGCACCGTCGTCCGCCGCGGCGCCGGGAGCGCATTCCGAGGTCCCCGACGCCCGCGAGCACGCCGAGTTCGGTACCCGGAGTTCTACGGCGCTCCCGGCGTCCAGCACATCGCCCTCGTGACCAACGACATCGTCGCCACCGTCCGCGCCACGCGGGCGTCCGGCGTCGAATTCCTCGACACCCCGGACTCGTAGTGCGACCCGCTGGGGGAGTGGGCCGGCGAGACCCGGGTCCCCGTCGGCACTCTGCGGACATCATGATCCTCGCGGATCGGGACGAAGACGGCTACCTGCTTCAGACCTTCACGAAGCCTGTCCAGGATCGCCCGACAGTCTTCTTCGAAATGATTGACCGGCACGGTTCGATGGGCTTGGGCAAGGGCAGCTTCAAAGCCCTCTTCGAAGCGATCGAGCGCGGAACAGGAGCGCCGCGGCAACCTCTGATCGCCAAGTGCCGGCGTCGGGCCGCGCCTCCGCGGGGGAGAAGCGCGGCCCGGCGCCTTTCGCCCGCCGGGAGCTCTACGCGGTCGGGCCCGCCCGGAAGGCGGGTGCCTTGTCGGTGAGGTTATGTCGAACTTTGTTCGGGTGTGAGCGGGAAGCCGGTGTCCACGTCTTCCCCGAGGACGGGCACAGTGCGAGGCTGGACACATGGGCGATCTGATCGAGCAGCTGCGTGCCGGGCTCCCCGGCGAGGCCGTAATTACCGACCCGGATGTGACGACCTCGTACGGACACGACATGGCGGGCTTCTGCCCCTCCGGTGCCCCGGCGGTGGTTGTTCTGCCACGCACCGTGGAGCAGGTGCAGCACGTCATGCGCACGGCGACGGCGCTACAGGTGCCCGTGGTGCCGCAGGGGGCGCGGACGGGACTGTCGGGCGCGGCGAACGCCTCGGACGGGTGCATAGTGCTGTCCCTCACCCGGATGGACCGGATCCTGGAGATCGATCCGGTCAACCGGATCGCGGTCGTGGAGCCCGGGGTCGTGAACGCGGTGCTGTCGCGGGCGGTGGGGGAGCTGGGGCTGTGCTATCCGCCGGACCCGTCGAGCTGGGAACAGTGCACGATCGGCGGCAATATCGGCACCGGCTCGGGCGGTCTGTGCTGTGTGAAGTACGGGGTGACCGCCGAGTATGTGCTGGGGCTGGAGGTCGTGCTGGCGGACGGCCGGCTGCTGAAGACCGGGCGGCGCACAGCGAAGGGCGTCGCGGGGTACGACCTGACCCGGCTGTTCGTGGGCTCGGAGGGCAGCCTGGGCATTGTCGTACGGGCGGTGCTGGCGCTGAAACCGGCGCCGCCGGAGCAGCTGGCGCTGGTGGCGGAGTTCCCGTCGGCGGCGGCGGCCTGCGAGGCGGTGTGCGCGATCATGGCGGGAGGTCACGCGCCGTCGCTGCTGGAGCTGATGGACGGCACGACGGTCCGGGCCGTGAACAAGATGGCCCGGATGGGCCTGCCGGAGTCGACGGAGGCCCTGCTGCTGGCGGCCTTCGACAGCCACGACCCGGCCGCGGATCTGGCGGCGCTGGGCAAAGTGTGTACGGCGGCGGGTGCCACGCAGGTGGTCCCGGCCGAGGACACCGCCGAGTCCGAACTGCTCCTCCAGGCGCGCCGGCTGGCGCTGCCCGCGTTGGAACTGGTGTCAACGGCGACGATGATCGACGATGTGTGCGTGCCGCGCAGCGCGCTCGGGGCGATGCTGGAGGGCGTCGCGGCCATCGCGGCGAAGTTCGACCTGACGATCGGGGTGTGCGCGCACGCCGGGGACGGCAACACCCACCCCGTGGTCTGCTTCGACGCCGGCGACCCGGACGAGTCCCGGCGGGCCCGGGAGTCGTTCGACGAGATCATGGCGCTCGGCCTGGCGCTGGGCGGCACGATCACCGGGGAGCACGGCGTCGGCGTACTGAAGAAGGAGTGGCTGGCCAGGGAGCTCGGCCCGGTCGGCGTGGAATTGCAGCGTGGCGTGAAGCAGGTCTTCGACCCGCTGGGGCTGCTCAACCCGGGCAAGCTCTTCTGAGCCTACGCCTCGGGCGATTCGTCCCCCTGCCGCCACGGATCCCGTAGCCATGGCTCGTCGCGGGACGTGGTGGCCAGCAGATCGGCCAGCCCGTCGTCCAGCGACAGCTCATCGCCCTCCGTCCCCGGCGGTACGGCGCGGAGCGTGTGCTCCAGCCACTCCGCCACCGGCGTCGCCGACGCCTCCAGCAGCGCGTTGCCGTCCGGGGAACTCAGGGCCATGCAGATCACGCTCTGCCCGTCGATCTTCGTGGGCCAGATCCGTACATCCCCGTGCCCGCACGGCCGGAACACCCCCTCCACCAGCAGCTCACGCGCGAACGTCCAGTTCACCGGCGAGTCCGACCCCAGGTGAAAGGTGATGTGCACGGCGAACGGATCGTCCGAGCGGTAGATCAGCTTCGCCGGTACGGCGATGCTGCGCTCGGGGGAGACCACGAGATTGAGTTCCAGTTCGCGTTCCACCACGGTGTGCATGAGAGACGTCGTCCCTTCCTCGGCGCGTCGGCCCCTAGCCCCTGCTGCGCGGCGGGTGCTGCATAGGGCCCGCACCGGGAGAGAGCGCATACAGTCCACACCATTACGCGACTTCCGGCGGGCGGGGCGGGTTTTGCCGAAGCCGGTTCAAAGGGGGCGCCGAAGAGGTAGACAGAAAGCTTGCGGCGCGCGGGAAGGTGACGCCTGCCCGCGCCGGGCCCGGCCGGTCCGCGGGTCTGGTAGATGTGGACGTCACACGCGCGTACGCGCACCACAGGCAGGCCGAGCAGATACGGGACCTACGGACGATGAGCATCCCTACCCCGGGCTACTATCCGGACCCGTCCATTCCGGGCTACATCCGGTTCTGGAACGGCTCCGCCTGGGTGCCCGGCACGAGCCGCCCCGCCCCTCCTCCGGGTGAGGAGACCGGCCTCCCGCCCGGCGTGGCCGCCGCCCCCGCGCCGGTCCCCCTGCCCCCGGCGGCCCTGCCCCCGGCCCCGCCGCCGGCCCGGCCCCCGGCGCCGCGGGTCCCGGCTGTCGACGAATCCGGGCCCATGTATCTCGACGAGGACCCGTACGCCCCGGTCGCCGAGCACGGCGTGCCCGTCGCCGAGTCCGGGGTGCCCGCGGCCCCGGCCGCCCCTGCCCCGGGTGCGGGCCCTGCCCCTGCTCCGGACTCCGCGCGGGCCTGGAACGCCGACTCCGGCCGCCAGTCCGGCTTCGGCGCCGACCGGCCCCGGATTTCCTGGGGCGCCCCCGAACTGTCCCCCGCCCCCGCCCCCGCCCCCGCGCCGGGTGCCGCCACCGTCTCCGGCCCCGGTACCGCCTCGCCCGCTGTGCCGACCGCCCGGGCCGCCGCACCGGCGCCCGCACCCGCTTCGGCGCAGGCGGCGGGCGGGCCTCTGCCGTGGCCGCAGCAGGTCCGCGACCTCGCCCGGCAGGACCCCTCCCGCTCCGGGCCCCCCGTCCCGTGGAAGCCCGTCGCGCACGACCCCTTCCTCGCCGCGGCGCAGCAGCAGGCGCGCCCGGCCGCACTGGGCAAGCGCCTCGT
Organism: Actinacidiphila oryziradicis; assembly: GCF_005047355.1. Taxonomy (GTDB): domain Bacteria; phylum Actinomycetota; class Actinomycetes; order Streptomycetales; family Streptomycetaceae; genus Actinacidiphila; species Actinacidiphila oryziradicis. The sequence goes on along the minus strand of NZ_SUMC01000001.1, from coordinate 396,187 downwards.
GGCGCGGCTGATCGACTCCGTCGTCGTGGCCGCCGTCGTCTCCATCGCCGCGGTGCCGCTGGGCTCGGCGGCGTACAACCACATCCAGGACAAGATGGACCAGGCGCGCCGGACCGGCGAGACGGTCACGGTCTGGCTGGTCGACGGCACGACAGGTGTGCAGTTCGGCATCATCGCGGCCGTTGTCCTCGTCACCGGCCTCCTCTACGAGGTGCTGCCGACGGTCAGGTGGGGCCGCACCCTGGGCAAGAAACTGCTCGGGCTGCGCGTGCTGGACATCGAGTCCCAGTACGAGCCCGACTTCGGCCCCGCCCTGCGCCGCTGGCTGACCCGAACTGTCCTGGACGCTCTGGTGATCGGTGTCGTCGGCCTGGCGTGGTGCGTCGTCGACCGTCCCTGGCGGCAGTGCTGGCACGACAAGGCGGCGAGGACCTTCGTGGCGAAGTCCGGCTGACCTTCCCGCCCCTCCGACCTGCGGCGCCGCTGAGCCGTAGCCGGCCGTAGGGGCCGCCGCAGATGCCTCGTCCCCCGAACGGGTCGCGCCGGAGGCGCACCGACTCCGCCCGGGTTTCACTCGGCCTATGAGCAACGATCAGCCGCCGCCGGCCACCGGCGGGCCCGAGGATCCGTTCGCGAAGCCGCCACCCCACGGTGAGTACGGAGGCAGCCCGTACGGCGCCCCGGCGCCGCCTGTGGCGGATCCGCTGGCGGGGATGCCGCCGTTGGGGAACCGGGGCAAGCGCTTGGTGGCGCGGATCGTGGACGCTCTGATCGTCGGTATCCCGGTGTACGGCCTCACGGGCCTGGCGTGGGGCCGGTACGACATGGCCAACGCGGCTGAGACATACGGTCAGTCGCTGATCTACGCGGTGGTGTATCTGGGATACCAGGTGGTGCTCCTGACCCGGAGCGGCCAGAGCCTCGGCAAGAAGCTGATGCACCTGCGAGTGGCGATGCTCGCGGACGGCTCGACGCCGACCTCGCAGGTGGCGCTGAAGCGGGAGGCGACATATTCGCTGGTGCCGCTCGTGCCGTGCTGTGGCTCGATCTTCTGGCTGGTCAATGTGTTGTGGTGCCTGTGGGACAAGCCGTACCACCAGTGTCTGCACGACAAGGCGGGCCGGACGGTCGTGGTCCGGGCCGTCTGACATCCGGCATCGGCGAAGGCCCCGGGACCCAAGAAGCGACTTGGGTCCCGGGGCCTTCCGTAGTGCCGGCGGTACGAGTCGTACGGTCAGCGGCGCAGTGAGTGCTCGCGTACGCGCGGCCGGGCCCGCGGTGGTGGCATTGGTCCGGGGGCGGCAGGGGGGCTCACGGAGGTGGCGGACGTGCGGGACTTGGGCCGGGCGGTGAGAGGAATCGTTACGCTCACTGCGACCAGCACGCCGAGGAGTAGTCCGGCGGCGGCGATGATGACAACGCCGGCGCCGGAGCGCACCTCGGAGAGCAGCAGCATCGCGAGCGTGGAGAGGACCACGGTCGCAGAACCATAAACGAGTTGGGCGGGGGTAGGACGCGGCATGGCGGGGGTCCGTCCTCGAATATGTCGATTGGGTTCGGACCTGGGGTAGGCCCGTTTTTCATGCGTGGCGCGCCGTCAAAGACTCTATGTTCGGGCATGCCCGAACGGAATGGCCGGTAAGCGTGACCTAACCCTGGGGCCGAGGGCCGCTGAAGCACAGGGGGCGCATGGGGTCGCACGGCGATCACCGACGTCTCAACTGCCGGACGGGACATGCCAAACGGCGTCCGCTGTCCGTAACAGGGTGGCCGCTCACCGTAGTTGCTCGTCATGCCCAAGTCAATATCTGTCTTTTCTTTCGTCACTTCGGTGCAATGGCTTCACCCAAGGGAGGTCAAGACATCGTGAAGAGTCACCGGAGGGCCATCAGACCCGCCGCTCTGGCCGTGGCGATAGCCGCGCTCGGCGCCACCGCGCTACCCGCGTCGACGGCTGCGGCCGCCCAGTCCCACACCGTCGCCGGCGTCGTGCGACAGGACCCCGCCAAAGCGCAAGTGGTCGAACACAACCCGAGGTGTCCGCCGACGGCGGCTCCACCTGGACCCCGCTCGACGGCACCACCGGCGGCAGCCCCGTCCCCCGCGACGGCAGCGGCAAGCCGGCCCTGACCGGCACCGTCGACGCCTACCAAGACCTGGTCTACCCGCTGGACGCCTACGCCGGGCAGCCGGTGAAGCTGCGCTTCCGCTACCAGACCGACGGCGGCGTCGCCCAGAAGGGCTTCACGGCGGACGCGATCACCCTCACCGCCGATGGATCCGCCCTGGTCACCGATGGTGCCGAGGACGGCGACAACGGCTGGACGACGGGCGGCTTCTCGCGCGTCGGAGCGTCGTTCTCCGATGAGTACCCGCAGTACTACATCGCCGAGAACCGGCAGTACGTCTCCTACGACAAGACGCTGGCGGTCGGCCCGTACAACTTCGGGTTCAGCAGCACCAGGCCGAACTGGGTCGAGCACTTCCCGTACCAGAACGGCCTGCTGATCTCGCTCTGGGACACCTCCCGGACGGACAACAACACCAGCGTCCACCCGGGCTCCGGCGAGATCCTGCCGATCGACGCGCACGCCGTGCCGGAGACCTGGTCGGACGGCACAGTGATGCGCAACCGCTACCAGTCGTACGACTCGCCCTTCTCGCTCTCCCGCACCGACGCCGTCACCCTGCACAAGGACGGTGTCGCCGCGAAGATCAAGAGCAAGCCCGGCAACCCGGTCTTCGACGACCACAGGGGTAGGTATTACTACCCTGGGTCGAATCCCACCGGCGGTGTGCAGGTGTCCGACACCAACACCCGCATCAAGATCCTGTGGGAGGCCCGGGACGGCAGCGACATCATCGTCCAGGTCGGCAAGTCCACGAAGTGATCCGAAGTGATCTTAAACACTCCAGAAGTGATCCGAAGCGGTCTGTGCCGCTCTGAATCGGCCCGAAGCGACCGGTTCGGCCCTCGCCCCCTGGCGGGCGGGGGCCGGACACCCGGATCATGTGCTTATGGCAAGCGGTGGATTCATCCGGCTCCCCGGCGGCAATGTCGTCGTCGCACTACGACTGCCCAGCCCCGGCACGGCTCAGGGCCCCGACATCCGCTTCATCATCCACGCCCAGAACCGCCAGCGTGCCCTCACCCGGCTCCGCAATCTCGGCTTCCGCGGCGCCCGCCTCTCCGGCAACTCCGAGCCACCCACCCCGGACGAGATCACCGCTGTCCTCCACCACCCGGACGGCCTGATCTGGCGCCCCGCCGCCGCGACCGACGCCGATCCCTGGCAGCCCATCGCCGCTCTGCTGCGCGAGCAGATGCGGACCTGACAACCCGCAGGGTGACGCCCCTAGCCTCCCGCGACGACCGGCTTGCCGGTGAGCTCGGCGCCGGCCTCGCGCAGCTCCACCAGGGCACGCTCGGTGGTCCCGGCGGCCACGCCCGCCGTCAGATCCAGCAGGACATGGGTGCGAAAGCCCTCCCGGACCGCGTCCAGAGCCGTGGCGCGCACGCAGTGATCGGTGGCTATGCCCACCACGTCCACCTCCGTCACACCACGGGCGCGAAGCCACTGCGCCAGCCCGGTGCCGGTCTCGTCGGCGCCTTCGAAGCCGCTGTACGCCGCCGCGTAGGCGCCCTTGTCGAAGACGGCGTCGACCGCCCCGGAGGCGACGGCGGGCGCGAAGTTCGGATGGAAGCCGGCGCCCGCCGTCCCGGCGACGCAGTGCGCCGGCCAGGAGTGCGCGTAGTCGGGGTGCTCCGCGAAGTGGTCACCGGGAGATATGTGGTGATCCCGGGTGGCGACGACATGGCGGTAGCCGGCAGGAGACTGCCCGACGAGATCGGTGATGGCGGCGGCGACACCGGCGCCGCCGGTGACCGCCAGGCTGCCGCCCTCGCAGAAGTCGTTCTGCACGTCTACGACGATCAGTGCGCGGTGCATCGCGGTTCGCCCTTCCGATAGCTGACGGTCATTGATCGTAGGTCCGGCGGACCGGATGCCTGCGGCGCTTTCCCTACCCCGCCCCTTCCCTGCTGCGTCCGATATGCGGCTGGCGCCGCGTGGGGGGCCGCGCCCCTGGAATCCCCCAGCTACCTCCCCCAGCCTTCGGCCGGGAGGTGCCTCCAGGAGGTGCGCCCATCTCGCTTCGCTCGTCCCTGCGGCACGCCTGCCCACAACGGTGGTATACCCCAGCCCGCCCGGCGTTTGAGGACCTGGGGTCTGGGGCGGAGCCCCAGTTTCGGCGCCGCAGGCACCCTAGTGGTACTCCGTCGGCAGCACCGGCTCCCCCCGCGACAGCTGCGTCGCAGACAACGGCAGCCCCGCGCGAGCGGCGACGTGCCGCTGCCGCGCGGCCTCCATCGGCTCCCTCGCCACGATCTCCCCGCCCCGCACCAGCGGCACCAGCAGCTGCTGCCCCGCCAGCTCCTCCGGCACCTCGCCGCCGGTGCCGATCACCTCGGCCTCGGCGACCCCGTCCGCGTCCAGCCGCCGCGCCGCCCACTTGCGGCCGCCGATGCTGGTCTTGCCGCCCAGGGACTTCTTCGCCACCGGTACGAGCGGCGCGTCCGCGCCATTCGCCGTGGCCCGCGCCACCAGCTTGTAGACCATCGAGCAGGTCGGGTGCCCGCTGCCCGTCACCAGCGACGTACCCACGCCGTACGCGTCCACCGGCGCCGCCGCGAGCGAGGCGATCGCGTACTCGTCCAGATCCGACGTCACCACGATCCTCGTGTTCTTCGCCCCCAGATCGTCCAGCTGCTGCCGCACCCGGTGCGCGAGCAGCAGCAGGTCCCCCGAGTCGATCCGGACCGAGCCCAGCTCCGGCCCGGCGATCTCCACAGCGGTGCGGACCGCCTCCTCGACGTTGTACGTGTCCACCAGCAGCGTCGTGCCCCGCCCCAGCGCCTCCACCTGCGCGGTGAACGCCTCGCGCTCGGTGTCGTGGAGCAGGGTGAAGGCGTGCGCGCTGGTACCGATCGTCGGCAGCCCGTAGCGGAAGCCCGCCGCCAGGTTCGACGTCGACTCGAAACCGCCCACAAACGCCGCCCGCGAGGCCGCCACCGCCGCCAGCTCATGGGTGCGCCGCGCCCCCATCTCCATCAGCGGCCGGCCGCCCGCCGCCACCGCCATCCGGGACGCGGCCGCCGCGATCGCCGAGTCGTGGTTGAGGATCGACAGGACGACCGTCTCCAGCAGCACCGCCTCCGCGAAGGTGCTCTCCACCTGGAGGATCGGCGAGCCGGGGAAGTACACCTCGCCCTCGGGATAGCCGTGGATGTCGCCCCGGAAGCGGTAGCCGGCCAGCCACTCCAGCGTCGGCTCGTCCACCACCCGCTCCCGCGCCAGGAATTCCAGCATGGTGTCGTCGAACCGGAAGTTCTCCACCGCGTCCAGCACCCGGCCGGTCCCGGCGACCACGCCGTACCGGCGGCCCTCCGGCAGCCGTCGGGTGAACACCTCGAACACCGAACGCCGGTGCGCCGCCCCGCTGCGCAGTGCGGCCTGCAGCATCGTCAGCTCGTACCGGTCGGTGAACAGGGCGGTGGACGGGACGGCCACCGGCAGCCCAAGGTCTGCAGCGCTCATGCCGAGGATGCTACCCGAGATGTCGTCACGTTGACGAGATCTCGCTGCCGATGTGCTGTTGTCCTCGATCGCCGCCCCCGCCACCGGTTTCGCCCTGACGCGGGGTAAGTGGGAGCATGGGACCCGTGAGCGTCGCCCCTGTAGAGATCGAACGCACCGAGCAGAGTGAAACGCCCTCGGCGGTACCCGCTCCAGACGTCCCCTGGGTGACGATCGTGCACAACGACCCCGTCAATCTCATGAGCTATGTGGCGTACGTCTTCCAGACGTACTTCGGATATCCGAAGGACAAGGCGACCCGACTCATGATGGACGTCCACCACAAAGGCCGGGCCGTGGTCTCCAGCGGCACCCGCGAGGAGATGGAGCGCGACGTGCAGGCGATGCACGGTTACGGACTGTGGGCCACCCTGCAGCAGGACCGCTGATGACCGGGTACTTCCAGGCCGTGCCCGGCGACGGTGCCGCCATCGCGCTGGACGAGGTCGAGATCTCCATCCTCCGCAGCCTGGCCGTGCAGCTCCTGGAGCTGATCGGCCCGGGCAAGGAGCCGCAGTCCGACGACCCCCTCGCCGAGCTCTTCGCCGAGGGCCCGAGCAAGCCGCCCGCCGACCCGGCGCTGGCGCGACTCTTCCCCGACGCCTACGAGGACGACGCCTACTCCGCCGAATTCCGCCGCTTCACCGAGAACGACCTGCGCACCCGCAAACGCGACGACGCGCTCGCCGTGGTCCGGTCGCTCGACAGCGGCGGCCCGGTGGTCAAGCTGACCGTCGACGAGGCCCAGCGGTGGCTCGGCGCCCTCAACGACCTGCGGCTCACCATAGGAACGCGGCTGGAGGTCACCGAGGACGACAACGAGCTGTACCGGCTCCCGGACTCCGACCCGCGCAAACCGATGGTGATGGCTTACCTGTGGCTGGGCGGGCTCCAGGAGTCGCTCGTCGAGGCCCTCATGAAATGAGCCACCCCGGGGCGGCCCGCCACCACAGGGCCGGCGGGCCGCCCATATCCTGGACCTCATGCTCACGCTCACCCAGGAACTGCACGACGCGATCGTCGCCCACGCCCGCGCCGACCACCCCGACGAAGCATGCGGCGTCATCGCCGGCCCCGCCGGCACCGACCGGCCCGAGCGGCACATCCCGATGCTCAACGCCGCCCGCTCGCCCACCTTTTACGAGTTCGACTCCACGGACCTGCTGAAGCTCTACCGCGAGATGGACGACCACGACGAAGAGCCCGTCGTCATCTACCACTCCCACACCGCCACCGAGGCATACCCCTCGCGCACCGACATCGGCTACGCCAACGAACCCGGCGCCCACTACGTGCTGGTATCCACCGCCGACCACGACGGCGCCGGCCCCTTCCAGTTCCGTTCGTTCCGCATCGTGGACGGCCGGGTGACGGAGGAAGAGGTCCGCACCGTCGCCTCCTACGCCTGACGTCCGCATCATGGGACGGCGGTCTCGGCCTACCGGAGGGAATCGATACGATGACCCCATGGTTTTCCACGACGTAAGCGCGAAGGCGCCGGGCACACTGCTCGTGGCGCGGCTGCACGTCGACCTGTGCCGCCTCGCCGGCGCGGCATGTCCGCGCCCTTGAGCCCGCTGCCGACGCGCATCCTTGTCTGACGTACGACACACTCACTGGAGCCCCCGCATGGCCATCGAGGTCCGCATCCCGACCATCCTCCGCCCCTACACCGATGGCCAGAAGGCCGTCGAAGGCGCCGGAGCCACCCTCGACGAACTCTTCGCCGACCTCGACACCCGCCACACCGGTATCCGCGAGCGCATCGTCGACGGCACCGGGCTCCGCCGCTTCATCAACGTCTACCTCAACGACGAGGACGTCCGCTTCCTCGACGGCATCGCCACCAAGCTCAACGACGGCGACTCCGTCACGATCCTCCCGGCTGTCGCCGGCGGCATGCGCTGATGCGGTACGACAGCCCGCTGGCAGCCGTCGGCAACACACCCCTCGTACGGCTGCCGCGCCTGTCCCCCTCGGACGAGGTCAGCGTCTGGGCCAAGCTCGAGGACCGCAACCCCACCGGCTCCGTCAAGGACCGCCCGGCCCTCCATATGATCGAACAGGCCGAGCGCGACGGCCGGCTCACCCCCGGCTGCACCATCCTCGAACCCACCTCCGGCAACACCGGCATCTCGCTCGCCATGGCCGCCAGGCTCAAGGGCTACCGCATCGTCTGCGTCATGCCCGAGAACACCTCCGTCGAGCGCCGCCAACTCCTCGCCATGTGGGGCGCCGAAATCATCCCCTCCCCGGCCGCCGGAGGCTCCAACACCGCCGTCCGCATGGCAAAAGAGCTCTCCGCCCAGCACCCCGACTGGGTCATGCTCTACCAGTACGGCAACCCCGACAACGCCGGCGCCCACTACGCCACCACCGGCCCCGAGATCCTCGCCGACCTCCCCTCCATCACCCACTTCGTCGCCGGCCTCGGCACCACCGGCACGCTGATGGGCGTCGGCCGTTTCCTGCGGGAGAAACTCCCCGGCATCCAGATCGTCGCCGCCGAGCCCCGCTACGACGACGTCGTCTACGGCCTCCGCAACCTCGACGAAGGCTTCGTCCCCGAGCTCTACGACGAGACCGTCCTCACCACCCGCTTCTCCGTCGGCTCCGAGGACTCCGTCCGCCGCACCCGCGAGCTCCTCCGCGAAGAAGGCATCTTCGCCGGCATCTCCACCGGCGCCGCCCTGCACGCCGCCCTCGGCGTCGCCAACAAAGCCCTCCGGGCCGGCCGATGCGCCGACATCGTCTTCGTCGTGGCCGACGGCGGCTGGAAATACCTCTCCACCGGCATCTACAACGCCGAGTCCACCGAAGCCGCGGTCGCGGCACTGCACGGCCAACTCTGGGCCTAGGGCTCAGAGCCTGTCGGGTGACCTCTGATCGGGCGGCCACGCCCTGGCACGCACGCTTCCCGCGTTGCCGAAATGCCCTAGTAGCTCCTCCCCCAAGCTCTCGGCTTCGCTCGAGCAGGGGGGGACCCCGATCGAGGACATCCCGGCGCCTTGGAATCGCACGCACCAGACCGCGTCCGCTCTCCGATCGAAGGTCACCCGACAGGCTCTTAGGGCCTAAGGCCTAAGCTCTGTCGTCAAACGTGTCGTCAAAGCGGCCGCCCTGCCCGCGACCCCTTTGACGACACGCCTCACGAGCGCCCGGATCCTCACCCGGCGCCGCAGGCAGCGACTCACCGGCCGGCCGTCAGACCGCGACATTGCCCAGCCCGGCCCAGCGCAGCGCCACTTACTGGTGATTCCGCCCACAACGAAGCCCGGGGAAGGAGCAGGCGATCGCGCCGCGCCTTACCCTCGGGCACATGGCGGGCGGTTCCCCGGCCATTCCTCACACTTCACAACAGCCACGCCCGCCGCAAGACCCCCGGACAAAACCACGGAGGTTCCTGCACATGAAGCTGACCGTCGTCGGCTGCTCGGGGTCGTTCCCGTCCGCGGAATCGGCCTGCTCGAGCTACCTCGTAGAGGCCGACGGCTTCCGGCTGCTTCTCGACATGGGCAATGGCGCCCTTGGCGAGTTGCAGCGCCACATCGGCCTGTACGACCTGGATGCCGTACTGCTCAGCCATCTCCACGCCGACCACTGCATCGACATGCTCGCCTACTTCGTCGCCCGCTACTACCGCCACGACGGCGGCATCCCCGCCGCCCTCCCCGTCTACGGTCCCGAAGGCACCGAAGGCCGCCTCGCCCGGGCCTACGGCGACCTGCCCGACGAGAAATGCATGAGCGAGGTGTTCGACTTCCGCACCCTCGTCCCCGGCAGCTTCCGCGTCGGCCCCTTCGCGGTGGCGGCCGGCCTGGTCACCCACCCGGTCGAGGCCTACGGCTTCCGCATCGAACAAGCCGGCAAGGTGCTCACCTACTCCGGCGACACCGGCCCCTGCGACTCGCTCCAGGGCCTGGCGTACGGGGCGGACCTCTTCCTCTGCGAAGCGTCCTTCACGCACGGCAAGGAAGACATCCCCGAGCTGCACCTCAACGGCCGGGAGGCCGGCGAGTACGCCGACCGGGCCGGGGCCGGCCGCCTCGTGCTGACCCACATCCCGCCGTGGACCGACCCCAACACCAACCTCAAAGACGCCCGCGCGGTCTTCGACGGCCTTGTCGAGATCGCCAGGCCAGGCGCGGTCTACGAGCTCTGAACCCTGGTCCTGGCAGGCCGGAGCCGTAAGCGGCTCCGGCCTCTCTCATGTCCAGGCGGCCACCGCAGCGACGGCCCGCCAAATACGGCTAGGCTCGACGCCATGTCTCGCATCGACGGCCGCACCCCCGAACAGCTCCGCCCGGTCACCATCCAGCGCCGCTGGAGCAAGCACGCCGAAGGATCCGTCCTGGTCTCCTTCGGCGACACCCGCGTCCTGGTCACCGCCAGCGCAACGGAAGGCGTCCCCCGCTGGCGCCGCGGCAGCGGCCAGGGATGGGTCACCGCCGAGTACTCCATGCTGCCCCGCGCCACCAACGACCGCACCGACCGTGAATCCGTCCGCGGCAAGATCGGCGGCCGTACGCACGAGATCTCCCGCCTCATCGGCCGCTCGCTCCGCGCCGTCATCGACTACAAGGCCCTCGGCGAGAACACCATCGTCCTGGACTGCGACGTCCTCCAGGCCGACGGCGGCACCCGCACCGCCGCCATCACCGGCGCGTACGTCGCCCTCGCGGACGCCGTCACCTGGATGCAGCGCGAGAAGAAGATCATCCGAGCCAAGGCCGTACCCCTCACCGGCACCGTCGCCGCCGTCAGCGTCGGCATCGTCGACGGCGTCCCCCTCCTCGACCTCGCCTACGAGGAAGACGTACGCGCCGAAACCGACATGAACGTCGTCTGCACCGGCGACGGCCGCTTCGTCGAGGTCCAGGGCACCGCCGAAGGCCAGCCCTTCGACCGCAAGGAGCTCAACTCCCTCCTCGACCTCGCCGTCGCCGGATGCGCCGACCTCGACGCCATCCAACGCACCGCCCTGGCCGACCTCACCCAGGCCTGACTTAGGCCTGGGGCAGCCCTGAGGCAACTCGCCCGACGCGCGGTGCGTGTGTAGAGGCATGTACCCATCACGCACCCGCCTCGGCGTCGCCCTCGCCGCCGCCGGTCTCAGCACCGCAGCGCTCGTCGGCTGCAGCGCCGGCGCCGTCGACAAAGCCCTCGACTGCGCCCAGACCGCCGCCACGGTCGCCAGGGACGTCCAAGACCTGCAGAACGTCGTCGGCAACGCCGGAAACAGCCCCCAGGACGCCGCCACCGCCCTCGACCGGATCTCCCAGGACCTCAAGAACCTCGGCGAGAAGACCAGCGGCGCGGACGTGAGCAAAGCCGTCGACGAGCTCCAGAAAGCCGTCCGGAACGCCCGGACCGCCGCCGACAACGGCACCGTCCCCGATGTGACCCCCGTGGCGTACGCCGCCGGCGCACTCACCAAGGTCTGCGCCCCCGGCTGACCGGGATAATCAGCTCATGACCACCCGCCCCCGCCTTGTGCTCGCCACCCGCAACGCCCACAAGATCACCGAGCTCCACGCCATCCTCGCCTCGGCCGGTCTCGACGTGGACCTCGTCGGCGCCGACGCCTACCCCGACGTCCCCGACGTCAAGGAAACCGGCACCACCTTCGCCGCCAACGCCCTGCTGAAGGCCCACGCCCTGGCCCACGCCACCGGCCTCCCCGCCATCGCTGACGACTCCGGCCTCTGCGTCGACGTCCTCGGCGGCGCCCCCGGCATCTTCTCCGCCCGCTGGTCCGGCACCCACGGCCACGACCGCGCCAACCTGGAACTCCTGCTCGCCCAGCTCTCCGACATCGACGACGCCCACCGCGGTGCCCACTTCGCCTGCGCCGCCGCCCTCGCCCTCCCCGACGGCACCGAACGCGTCGTCGAGGCCCAGCTCCTCGGCACCCTCCGGCACACCCCGGTCGGCGACGGCGGCTTCGGCTACGACCCGATCCTCCAGCCCCTGGGCGACACTCGCACCTGCGCCGAGCTCACTCCGGACGAGAAGAACGCCATCAGCCACCGGGGCAACGCCTTCCGGGCGCTGGTGCCGGTGGTGCGCGAGCTGCTGGGCTGACAACGGTGAAGGGCGTGACACCTTGGAGGTGTCACGCCCTTGGCGTAGGCCCGGTGAGATTCGAACTCACGACAGATTCGCCCTAAACGAATTCCCTCTAGCCGCTGGGGTACGGGCCCGTGCCCGTCAACCTTACCGGGTACCGGAGCGTCGTTGCGAGGGGATAGCCGCTCGTGGGTCGCGACCTGCGAACGTTCCCGTCTGGCTGTGGCACGACGGGCACAGTTACCGCAGGTTCTCGATCCGATTGTCCAACCGGTCCGAGGCGACCGGGTGATGGTTACGCCGGATGGGGGGAGAGGGCGAGGCAGGCCGGTCAGGCCGGGAGCTGGTATGGCGTCATGTGGTCGTCCTCGTCAGGTCCTGGAGGTCGAGCTGGTACTCGACGGTTTTGTGGGTCGGCGCGTAGCCGAGTGCGTCGTTGATGCGTCGCATGTACGGGTTGCTGTCGGCGGTGTCGGTGAGCAGGCCGTCCAGGCCGGGGTGGCGTTGGCGGGCCTGGCGGATCGTCTCGGCTTTCATCCAGTGGCCGAGGCCGTGGCCGCGGTGGTGGGGGAGGACGCCGGTGCCGTAGTGCTGGGCGTCGCCCTTGCTGCTTCCGGGGACGACCAGTTCGGTGAAGCCGGCGATCGAGCCGTCTGAGGTGTCGATGGCGACGACGGTGTGGAGGAGGTCGCCGCGTTTTTCGACGGCCTCGGCCGCGGCCCGGACGCGGTCGACGTCCCAGGTCACGGTGGGGTAGTCGGTGTCGTCCATGGGCATGTCGTCCATGGCGCGGCGGGAGGCGGCGAAGGTCTGGGCGAGGGTGTCGGGGACGGTGCCGTCCCAGGAGGCCAGCTGGTAGCCGGGGTGCGGTTGTTCGGTGATCTTGGTGAGGGTGGCGATGTCCGCCTCGGCCAACGGCAGTCGGGCGTAGGTGAGGGCGAGGACTTCGCGGAAGCCCCGGGTGCGCAGGAACCGGTCGCCGGGGGAGTCGGGCCGGGCCTGGGTGAGGATGGCGCGCCGGTCGTCGTCGCGGGCGGCGGTTATGGCCGCGTCCAGGAGGCGGGAGCTGGCGCCGTGGCGGCGCTCGGCCGGGTGGACGTTGAGTTCCAGCTCGGCGAGGTGGTGCTGCCCGGGCCGGGTGAACAGGCGCAGGAAGGCGGACCCGACGGGGATTCCGTCCGGGTCGGAGGCCAGCCACGCCAGGCGGTGGCCGGCGGATCCGCGTTCGGGGTCGGTCAGTGGGGTGATGCGGATGGACAAGGTGACTCCGTCGTCAGGGGCGGAAAGGTGGCAGGACCCTGGTTCGGCTGCTGGGCATTCGTGCGCATGTGTCGCACACCTCCTTGTCGACGACCCCGAGAACGTAGCCATTCCAATGCCCTGACGACAAGGGGTTATTGGCGGGCCCGGAGGGCGGTTACACAAGGGTCGAGCATGTTGCGGCAGGTGGGCCTGCCGAAGACGGGGAGACGAGGTCGGCGGCCGGGTCACCGCAGAAGGCCCGCTTGTGGTCGATGAGGCCGGTCAGCCGTGGCCGTGCGCTGTCGGACGTGGGGTCCGGGGCGATGAACATGTTGCCGGGCAGGCGGTCCATGAGGCGCCGACGGAGAGGCTGCGCAGCACTGTGAACCGCAAAGACTTCTTCGCGGAGAAGTCTTTGCGGTCCGGGAGCGGCAAGGGATCAGATCTTGAGGTCCTTGATGAGCTTGGCGACATGGCCGGTGGCTTTGACGTTGTACCAGGCCTGCTCGATGTTGCCGTCCTCGCCGACGACGACGGTGGAGCGGATGACGCCGGTGACGGTCTTGCCGTAGAGCTGCTTCTCGCCGAAGGCGCCGTAGGCCGACAGGACTTTTTTCTCCGGGTCGCCCAGGAGGGTGACCTTCAGTGACTCCTTCTCGCGGAACTTGGCGAGCTTCTCCGGCTTGTCGGGTGAGACGCCGATGACGTCGTAACCGGCGCCGGCCAGCAGCTCCAGGCTGTCGGTGAAGTCGCTGGCCTGCTTGGTGCAGCCGGGGGTGAGTGCGGCGGGGAAGAAGTAGACGATGACCTTGCGGCCGGCGTGGTCGGCGAGCGAGACGGGGGTGCCGTCGGCGTCCGGGAGGGTGAATGCGGGGGCCGGGTCGCCGGGCTGGAGGCGGGCGGACATGGGGGGGACTCCTCGTTGCGGTCGTTGGCGGGGTGCCGACGGGCGTGCGGTCGGACGGGCTGACAGACTGTTCGCACGTTACCGGTTGGGATTGAGTGAGGGAGGAACCGCGGTGTCGGAAGGCAGGACGCCCGCTCAGATCGAGGCGGACATCGCCGCCAGGCGGAAGGATCTCGAGGCGACGCTGGACGAGATCGCCGTACGGGTGCACCCGAAGACGGTCGCGCGGGACGCGAAGGCGAAGGTGGCGTCCGCGGTGGACCGCACCGCCGGGCAGGCGTACGTGGCGGTGAACCGGGCGCTGACGGATGTGCGGAACCAGTTCGTGACGGAGGACGGGGCACCGCGGCTGGAGCGGATTGTGCCGGTCGCGGTGGGGGCGGTGGCGCTGGTGGTTGTGGTGGCCGGACTCTCGGTGCGGCGGCGGCGCCGGTAACGTCGTAGTTGTGAGTTCGAATACGCATGACAAGCTGCCCATCCGCATGCTGCACGACCGCGTGCTGGTGCGGTCCGAGACTCCTGAGGGCGAGCGCCGCTCCGGCGGCGGGATTCTCATCCCGGCGACGGCGGCCGTCGGCAGGCGGCTGGCCTGGGCCGAGGTGGTCGCGGTCGGCCAGAACGTGCGGACGGTGGAGGTCGGGGACCGGGTGCTGTACGACCCTGAGGACCGGGCGGAGGTCGAGGTGCGGGCGGTCGCGTATGTGCTGATGCGCGAGAGGGACCTGCACGCGGTCGCGTCGGAGCGGCTGGAGGGGTCGAAGGATTCGACGGGCCTGTACTTGTAGGGCTTTACCTGCAGAGGTGGGCTGTGGCCGAGGTTCTGGCCGCAGCCCACCTCTTATTGCCCTGGTACGCCGGGCGTGTCGCCGCCCGTCGTGGCCCCGCCGGCGCCGGCACCGGCATCCGTGCCGCCGACGGTGCTCTCGGTGGGCGGGACGGTGGTGGCGGGGGGCGCGGTGGTGTCCGGCGGCGGGGCGGTGGTGTCCGGGGCCGTCGTGGTGACGGGCGGGGCGGTGGTGTCCGGGGCGGTGGTGGTGGGCGGGGCGCTGGTCTGGGGGGCGTGGGTGGTGGCCGGGGGAGCGGAGGCGCCCTGTTCGAGGCTGAGGTCGAAGTTCTGGGCGGACTGGCCGCTGAGGGCGTCGGCGGTGTAGGCGGCCCAGATCTGGGTGGGGTAGCCGCCGCCGTTGACGCGGGCGAGGCCGGTGGTGCCGTACAGGGGCTCCTGCTTGCCGGTGTTGGAGTCCTGGCCCATGACGGCGACGACGCTGGCGAGGTTCGGGGTGTAGCCGGCGAACCAGGCGGCTTTGTCCTGCTCCATGGTGCCGGTTTTTCCGGCGGAGGGGACCCCGGAGGCCTGGGCCGCGGTGGCGGTGCCGCCGTTGACGACCGAGCGGAGGATCGAGGTGGTGGTGTCGGCGGCCTCACGCGAGACGACCTGCTTGGCGGTGCGCTGGGGGAGGGTGAGCGCGTGGCCGTTCTTGGTGATCTTCACCACCAGGGTGTACGGGGTGTACCTGCCGTGGTTGGCGAGGGTCGCGTACGCCTGGGCCATGTCGAGGGGGCTGGCGGTGGCGGTGCCGAGGGCCATGGACGGGTTGGTGGTCAGGTCGGGCGTGTCGGAGGGGAGGCCGAGGGCGACAGCGGTCGCCTTGACCTTGGCCGGGCCGACGTCCTGGGCCATCTGGGCGTAGACGGCGTTCACGGACTTGTCCATGGCACTGGTGGCGGTGATGGACCCGTAGGAGACGTCGTCCTCATTGGCCGGTGCGTAGCCGGTGGGGCCGCTCAAGCCGACGACCTCCCGCTTGTTGGTCCCGTTGTAGACCGTGTACGGGGTGATCTTGCGGCCGTCCTGGGTGGTGGAGCCGTTCTGGACGGCGGAGGCGAAGATGAACGGCTTGAAGGTGGAGCCGACCTGGTAGTCACGGCGGGTGGCGTTGTTGACGTACTGCTTGGTGTAGTCGATGCCGCCGTACATGGCGACAACCTGGCCGGTGTTGGGGTCGATGGAGGCGCCGCCGGCCCGGACGTAACTGTCGACCTTGCGGGCCTTGGGGTTCAGCGTGTTCAGGAGCTGGTTCTTGGCGGCGTTGACGAAGTCCTTCTCCTTGTTCTTGTCGATGCTGGTGGTGATGCGGTAGCCGCCGCTGCGCAGGGTCTCCTCGTCGACGATCTTGTTGTCGGAGAGGTAGGTCTTGACGGCCTCGACGAGGTAGCCGCGCTGGCCGGACATGCTGGTGTCGCCCTTGGCCTTGTCGACGGCGGGGAACTTGGTGGCCCGGCGCTCGGTGGCGGTGAGCCAGCGCTCCTTGACCATGCCGTCCATGACGTAGTCCCAGCGGGCCTGGGCGGCGGCCTTGTTCTCCGGGTGGGCGATGACGTCGTACTCGCTGGGGGCGTTGAGAAGGGTGGCGAGGTAGGCGCCCTGCGCGGTGTTCAGCTTGTTGGCGTCCGTGTTGAAGTAAGCCTGGGCGGCGGCCTGGATGCCGTAGGCGTTTCGGCCGTAGTAGCTGGTGTTGAGATAGCCCTCAAGGATCTGGGCCTTGGTCTTGTTGCGGTCCAGTTTGAGAGCGATGAAGAATTCCTTGACCTTGCGGGTCGCTGTCTGGTCCTGGTCGAGGTAGTAGTTCTTCACGTACTGCTGGGTGATGGTGGAGCCGGACTGGGTGCCCTTGCCGGAGGCGGTGTTCCAGGCGGCGCGGAGCATGGCCTTGGGGCTGACTGCGGACTCGTGGTAGAAATTCCGGTCCTCGGCGGCGAACGTGGCGCGCTGGGCGGTCTTGGAGACCTGGCTGAGGGGGACGATCTCGCGGTTGACCTGGCCGTCGCGGGCGAGCTGGGAGCCGTCGGAGTAGAGGTAGACGTTGCTCTGCGCGATGGCACCGGCGTTGGCGCTGGGGATCTTGACCAGCAGGTAGCCGGCGATGAACAGAGCGCTCAGCACCAGGAGGAGCAGCAGGATCCCGCCAGCGGTCATCCGCCAGGTGGGGAACAGTCGGCGAAGGCCGGTGCGCCTGGGATTGCGGCCGCCCGCCGACGGCGACCAGCCGGAAGACGCGTTGCTGCTGCTCATGTCTGTAGGGACTCCTCCGCCGCCGCCGGGCTTGTACCGCGACGGAACATCCTGGGCCAATCGTGCACTGCGACCACTGCGACCCTGACGGATACTTTTCCATCAATCGCCTAAATGGGGTCAACGGCGCGCATCTGTGACAAGTCTGTGACAGGCTGGATGGCCGACTTCCGCACCCTTGAGAGTGAAAAACCGCTGGCAGGGTTCCTGTGGGTGTCGCTAGGCTCGTGCACTTGTGCTCGGGCCAGGGACGGGAAGGGGAGTCGGGGGGATGCGGTTGTACGCGGCCGTGGCGGTGAGCGGCTTCCGGCGTTATGCGACATATCGGGTGGCGACGGTCGCGGGTGTGTTCACCAACACGGTCTTCGGCTTCATCGTGGCGTACACCTACATCGCGCTGTGGAGCCAGCGCCCGCACCTGGGCGGCTACACCGAGTCGCAGGCGCTGACGTTCGTGTGGATCAGCCAGGCGATGCTCATGACGATGGTGATGATGGGCGGCGGGTTCGAGGACGAGATGGTCGAGCGGATCCGCACCGGCGATGTGGCGATCGACCTCTACCGGCCGGCGGATCTCCAGCTGTGGTGGCTGGCCGCGGATCTGGGCCGGGCGGCCTTCCATCTGCTGGGGCGGGGTGTGGTGCCGATGGTGTGCGGCGCGCTCGCTTTTGATCTGACGCTGCCGACCGGGGCGCTGACCTGGCTTTTCTTCCTGGTGTCGGTGGTGCTGGGGGTCGTGGTCAGCTTCGCGATCCGTTTTCTGGTGGCGCTCAGTGCCTTCTGGCTGATGGACGGGGCCGGGGTGGCCCAGATCGCGTTTCTGTCGGGGATGTTCTTCTCCGGGTTGCTGCTGCCGCTGACGGTCTTCCCCGGGTGGCTCGGTGAGCTGGCCCGCGCGCTGCCGTGGTCGGCGTTGCTCCAGGTCCCGGCGGACATTTTTCTCGGGCGGCGCACCGGGGCCGGCCTGGTGACGGCGCTGGTGTTCCAGGCCGGGTGGGCGGTGGTGCTGCTCGGCGCCGGGCGGCTGTTCCAGTCGGCCGCGACCCGGAGGGTGGTGGTGCAGGGTGGTTGAGGGGATCCGGGCCTACGGGCTGATCGCCATGATGTGGGTGCGGTCGACGATGACCTACCGGGCGTCCTTCGTGATGACGGCGCTGGGCAACTTCATGGCGACCGTCTTCGACTTTGTCGTCATCCTGCTGATGTTCTCGCAGGTGCGGACGCTGGGCGGGTACACCCTCGCCGAGGTGGGTTTCCTGTACGGCACGACGAGTGCCGCGTTCGGCATCGCGGACCTGGTGATGGGCAATATGGACCGCCTCGGTCACAGGGTGCGGGACGGCACGCTCGACACGCTGCTGGTACGGCCGGTGCCGGTGCTGGCCCAGGCGGCCGCCGACAAGTTCGCGCTGCGGCGGCTGGGGCGGATCAGCCAGGGGGCGCTGGTGCTGGGGTGGTCGATGGCGCACCTGGAGATCGAGTGGACGCCGGTGAAGGTACTGCTGATGCCGGTGATGCTGCTCAGCGGGGCGGCCATCTTCTCGGCGGTGTTCGTCATCGGGGCCGCCTTCCAGTTCTGGGCCAGTGATGCCTCGGAGCTGCAGAACTCCTTCACGTACGGAGGCAACACGGTGCTCCAGTACCCGCCTTCGGTCTTCGGCAAGGAACTGGTGCGCGGGGTGACTTTCGTGGTCCCGCTGGCCTTTGTGAACTGGATGCCCGCGCTGCGGATCCTGGGCCGCCCGGACCCGCTGGGTCTGCCGGGGTGGGTGGACTTCGCCTCGCCGGTGGTGGCGGCCGGGTGCTGTGCGCTGGCGGGGGTGGCGTGGCGGGTGGGACTGAGGTCGTACCGGAGTACGGGGAGCTGAGCGGGCTGAGAGGGCTGAGAGGGAGTTGGCGTGGGCGACGTGATCATTGAACTGGACGGGGTCGAGAAGGTCTTCGACGTACGGCGCAGGGCGGGGCTGTTCCGGCGCGAGCGGAAGCAGGTGCGGGCGGTGGACGGCATCTCCTTCACCGTGCCGAGGGGCGAGATGGTCGGCTACATCGGGCCGAACGGCGCCGGGAAGTCGACAACGATCAAGATGCTGACCGGCATCCTGACGCCGAGCGGCGGGCGGCTGAGGGTCGCCGGGATCGACCCGTCCAGGGAGCGCACCCGGCTGGCGCGGCGGATCGGGGTGGTGTTCGGACAGCGGACCACCTTGTGGTGGGACCTGCCGCTGCGGGACTCGTACCAGCTGGTGCGGCGGATGTACCGGGTAGAGGACGCCCGGTTCAAGAAGAACCTCGCCCGGTGCGTCGACCTGCTGGATCTCGGGCCGCTGCTGGAGGTCCCGGTACGGCAGCTGTCGCTGGGACAGCGGATGCGCGGGGACATCGCGGCGGCGCTGCTGCACGATCCCGAGGTGCTGTATCTCGACGAGCCGACGATCGGGCTGGACGTGGTGAGCAAGGCGAAGGTGCGCGAGTTCCTGCAGACGGTGAACGCGGAGCAGGGGATGACTGTGCTGCTCACCACGCATGACCTGACGGACATCGAGCAGCTCTGCAAGCGGGTCATGGTCATCGACCACGGCAAGCTGATGTACGACGGCGGGTTGGAGGGCCTGCACGCGGTGGGCGAGAGCGAACGGACGCTGGTGGTCGACTTCGAGCGGGAGCTGCCGCCGGTTGCGGTGGCCGGCGTGCGCTGCGTACGGGTGGACGGGCCGAGGCAGTGGCTGGCGTTTCCGGCGACGGCGAGCGCGGCGCCGGTGGTGGCGGAGGTGGCGGCGCGGTTTCCGCTGGTGGACCTGTCGGTCCGGGAGCCGGCGATCGAGGAGGTGATCGCGCGCATGTACGGCGGCGAGCGTTTGCCGGTAGCCCGGCAGGGGTGACGGACGCCAGGTGCGGGCCGGTGGTCGGCGTTGTGCCCACTCTCCCCCATAGCCTTAAGGGCATGGGAGGTGCCCCCATCGCCCTGTGGCACGCCTGCCCACAACGTCGGCCAAATCCAGCCCGTCCGGCGTTTGGGGACTTGGGGGTCCCTCCCACGCCCGCCAGGGCGTAGAGGGCGGGTCTGGGGACGGAGCCCCCCACGCGGCGCCAGCCGCATATCGGCCGCAGCCAGGAAGGGGCGGGGTGGGGAAAAGCGCCGCAGGCCCGGCACCTGCACCGGGGGCTCAGCGCAGCGAACGTAGGGCCGCGTGCACCCGGTCGACCGCCGCGCGGGTCGTGGAGGCGTGCGCGGACAAGCGGACGGAGTCGGCCCGCACCGATGGGGTGACCCCGTGCTCGTGGAGGGCCTTGGCGACGTGGGCGGGATCGGTGTCCGGAAGGCGGAAGGAGAGGATCCCGGCGCGTTCGTGCCGGGCGAGCGGGGAGAGGATCTCGCCGCCATGAGCGCGGAGGGTGTCGGTGAGCTGGTCGATGCGGGTGGCGACACGGTCCTCGATGGCGGGGACGCCGACCCGCTCGACGAGTTCGAGGGCGGCGGCGAGGGCGGCCGCGGCGACGGGGCTGAGGTTGGTGATGCTCCAGCGTGCCGCGCCGGGCGCGACCGGGTGCTCGCGGTCGTCGAAGAGGGCGACGTCCTCGATGCCGGTCCAGCCGGTGAGGGTGGGCTGCAGGCGTTCGAGCGCACGGTCGGAGAGGGCGGCGAACCCGGTGCCCCAGCTGGCCCGTAGCCATTTCTGGCCGCCGGTGACGATCACGTCGGCCGCGGGCCACGGGAGGTCGGCGATGCCGAAGCCCTGGATGGCGTCGACGATGAGGAGCCGGTCGCCGATGACCTCGCGGATCGCGGCTAGATCGGCGCGGTAGCCCGTACGGAAGTCGACCGCGCTGAGCGATACGGCGCTGACGTCGTCGGTGAGGGCAGCGCGGATCGCTTCGGGGGTGGGCCGGCCGTCCAGCCAGCGGGGGACGGCCCGGCCGAGGGCGGCGGTGCGGCGCCAGGGGTAGTGGTTGGCGGGGAAGTCGCCGGAGGGTACGAGCACGGTGCCCTTGGCGAGCCCGAACGCGGCGTGGAAGAGGCCGGTGGAGGCGTTCGGCAGCAGTACTACGTGTTCACCGTCGGGGGCCGTGCCGGTCAGGCGCGCGGCGGCGGCGCGGGCGGCGGGGTCGGCGCGCATCAGGTCGTTGACAGTGGTGTGGTCGGCGTGGGCGGAGGCGGCCAGGGCCTCGGCGGTGGCGGTCAGGACGTCGCGGGAGGGCGGGCCGTAGCGGGCGAAGTCGAGATAGCCCTCGGGCTCGGTGAAGTGCCCGGCGTAGTCGGGCAGGCCGTGGTTGTTCATGGTCGTCCATGGTGCCGCTGATCCGGCGTGGCGGGGACACTGGGTGGGTGAAGCCGACGCAATCGCCCGTGACGACGCCCGTGACGACCGCGACGCCTGCGAGGGCGGCCATGACCTACAGCCCCGCCGATGAGCTGAAGCAACAGGGCGTACGCCGCATGAAGCTGATCGCGACCGGGTTCCTGCTGGCCGCGACCGTCGTCTACGTGCTGGCGAAGTGGGCGGAATCCTCCGGTGCCGGCGGTGCGTGGGCCGGGTATGTCGCGGCGGCGGCGGAGGCCGGGATGGTCGGCGCGTTGGCCGACTGGTTCGCGGTCACGGCGCTCTTCCGGCGGCCGTTGGGGCTGCCGATCCCGCATACGGCGATCATCCCGACGAAGAAGGATGTGCTGGGGCGCACCCTGGGGGACTTCGTCGGCGAGAACTTTCTCTCCGAGGCCGTGGTGCGGGCCCGGCTGCGGGCAGTGGGGATCGGCGCCCGGCTCGGCGCCTGGCTGGAGGTGCCCGAGCACGTCGACCGGGTCACCGAGCAGGCCGCCGCCGCCCTGCGGGGAACGCTTACGGTGCTGCGTGATTCCGATGTGCAGGCGATTGTCGGTGAGGCGATCTCCCGGCGGGCGGAGGCGCAGGAGATCGCGCCGGGCCTGGGCAGGATGCTGGAGCGGATAGTGGCGGACCAGGGGCATCGCGCGGTGGTGGACCTGGTCTGTGCCCGGGCCCACGACTGGCTCATCGAGCACGGTGCGTCGGTGATGGACGCGGTGCAGGGCGGCGCCCCCGGGTGGACCCCCCGGTTCATCGACCGCCGGGTCGGTGAGCGGGTGTATAAGGAGCTGGTGCGGTTCACGGCTGAGATTCGGGACATGCCGGAGCATCCGGCGCGCGGTGCGGTGGACCGCTTCCTGCGGGACTTCGCGACGGAGCTGCAGTCCGACCCGGATACGAGGGGGCGGGTGGAGCGGCTGAAGAAGGATGTCCTCGCCCGGGGTGAGGTGCAGGAGCTCATAGAGTCCGCGTGGGGCGCGGTGCGCGGCATGGTGGTCGCCGCCGCCGGGGACGAGCGCAGCGAGTTGCGGCTGCGGGCGCGGGCGTCGCTGATGTCGCTGGGGGCGCGGATGGCGGTGGACGCGCGGTTGCAGGAGAAGATGGACGGGTGGCTGGAGGACGCGGCGACGTATGTGGTGACGACGTACCGGGATGAGATCACGTCCTTGATCACGGACACCATCGCGGGGTGGGACGCGGATCAGACCTCGCGGAAGATCGAGGCGAATGTGGGGCGCGATCTGCAGTTCATCCGGATCAACGGCACCGTGGTGGGGGCGCTGGCGGGGCTGGTGATCTACACGGTGTCGCGGCTGGTGTCTTGAGGGCTCAGCGGATGCGGCCTATCGTGACGATATGACGGTTCGTCAGAAACGTCGTCCGGTGGCAGCCGCCCTCTGGGTCACCGCGGAGGCCGCGGTGACCTGTGGGGTCGTACTGCTGCTGCTCGTCGTGTACCAATTGTGGTGGACGAACCTGCGGGCGCATGCGGCGGCGCAGCGGCAGGTTGCCGCGCTGGAGCAGGCCTGGGGTCCTGCCCGGGCCGATACATCGGAGGAATCGCCGGGCTTGTCATCGCCTTCGGCGTCTTCTCCGGCGTCCTCCTCGGCGGCCGTCGCAGCGCCGCGTACCGGGCGGCCCCGCACATCGGCCGCGTACGCCGTGATCCGTATCCCGCGCATAGGGATCACCGCCCCCGTCGCCGAGGGCACCAGCAAGACGAAGATCCTCAACCACGGCTACGTCGGCCACTATCCGCGCACCGCCGAACCCGGCCAGGCCGGGAACTTCGCCCTCGCCGGGCACCGCAACACCCACGGTGAACCATTCCGCCACCTCGACCGGCTGCGGGTCGGCGACACTGTCGTCATCGAGACGGCGGCCGCCCGCTTCACCTACGCGGTGGAACGGATCGTGCCGCGTACGTCGGCGGCGGACGGGACCGTACTCGCGCCGGTGCCGTACAGCAGCGTCCATCCGCGGCAGCGGATGGACGGGCCCGGCTACTACCTCACGCTCACCACCTGTACCCCGGCGTTCACCTCCGAGTACCGGATGGTGGTGTGGGGGCGGCTGAAGGCCGCGTCCGAAAGGTGATCCGGGGTTGCGGGGGCGGGCACCGGCGGCGGAAGATCGGAAAGACGTCCGATGACCTTCCCGATTGATGGAGTGCCTTGTGAA
Source organism: Actinacidiphila oryziradicis (assembly GCF_005047355.1). Taxonomy (GTDB): domain Bacteria; phylum Actinomycetota; class Actinomycetes; order Streptomycetales; family Streptomycetaceae; genus Actinacidiphila; species Actinacidiphila oryziradicis. The sequence goes on along the minus strand of NZ_SUMC01000001.1, from coordinate 372,757 downwards.
GCTGCTGCGAGTCGGATCCGCCGGTGCCGAGCGCCCTGCCCTGCTGGACGCCGACGGCGTCCTGCGCGACCTGTCCGGCCTGGTGCCCGACATCGACGGTGCGCTGCTCGCCGATGAAGCCGCACTCGCCCGGGTGCGGGACGCCGAGGCCGGCGGCGCGCTGCCACGGCTGGACGGGGAGAGCCTGCGGGTCGGGGCGCCGCTCGGGCGGATCGGCAAGATCGTGTGCATCGGGCTCAACTACCACGACCACGCCACCGAGACCGGCGCGAAGATCCCTGCCGAGCCCATCCTGTTCATGAAGGCGCCGGACACAGTGGTCGGGCCCGATGACACCGTGCTGGTGCCGCGCGGCAGCGAGAAGACGGACTGGGAGGTCGAGCTCGCCGTCGTCATCGGCCGTACGGCTCGCTATCTGGAGTCGGAGGAAGCCGCGCTCGCCGCCGTGGCCGGCTATGCCATCGCCCACGACGTCTCGGAGCGCGCCTTCCAGATCGAGCGCGGCGGGCAATGGGACAAGGGCAAGAACTGCGAGACGTTCAACCCTCTCGGGCCGTGGCTCGTCACTGCCGACGAGGTTCCCGACCCCCAGGCGCTCGGGCTGCGGTTGTGGGTGAACGGCGAGCTGAAGCAGAACGGGACGACGGCCGAGCAGATCTTCCCGGTCGCGGAAGTCGTCCGGTACCTGAGCCAGTTCATGACGCTGTACCCCGGTGACGTCATCAACACCGGCACCCCGGCGGGGGTCGCGATGGGTCAGCCGGACCCCAAGCCGTATCTTCGGGCGGGGGACGTGGTGGAGCTGGAGATCGACGGGCTGGGGCGGCAGCGGCAGGCGTTCAAGTCGGCGTAGCGCTTGCGCCTGCGGCGGCCTTAGCTTAGAGGCCACGCGAATAGGTGGGGCGGCGTCGCGTGCCGATGGGCGGCGCCTGGCGGCGTTGTCGTCGGTCAACGAGTCCAAGCTCTCGGCTCCGCTCGAGCAGGGGGCAGCCCCATCGCGTCGCCTCGCCCCCAGCCTTCGGCCGGGAAGTGCCCCACCCCCAGCTACCTCCCCCAGCCTTCGGCCGGGAGGTGCCCCCACCTTCCTCCACCCCACCTATTCGCGCGGCCCTCTTATGCGGGTTCTTCGTGCCCCGCCCACCTGCGCGGTGGGCGGGCAGGAGCGCGTCTGCTGTGGGCGGCGTGCCGCCTCAGATGGTGGACGTCGGCGATGGCGACTCCGGCACCTGCTCCGGCTTGGCCTCCCGGCGGCTGAGCCAGTAGCTGATAGGGACGCACAGGATCCACCAGTACTTCGCCGCGCTGGGAGAGATCAGGGTTATAGGCAGGGAGGTGCCGAAGACCGCCACGACCACCGCCGTCTCCCGTATCGGCTGCAGGATCTGCCCGCGTGGCACATGGGGATGACACAGTTCGGGCCGCCTGTGGAGGTGGACCGCCATCGCCATGATCAGCAGGGCGGCCAGGGCGATCGTCCCGGCGTACACCGACGTCGCGATCGCACTGCTGCCGTATCCGCTGATGAGCTTGGTCGGGAACGGCAGGGCGGCGACGACGGCCAGCAGAGCGAGGTCGAGGCGCAGAAGCCAGCGATCCAGTTGTCTGACCATGCTGAACAGGCGGTGGTGGGAGATCCACTGCAGACCGATGACGACGAAGCTGAGGAGATACCCGCCGACGGACGGGAGCGCCTCTTTAAGGGCATGGCCGAATTCTCCCGAAGGCAGCCCTTCGGGAACGGTCATGTCAAGGGCGAGCAGGGTGATCGCGATAGCGAAGACGGCGTCCGCGAACGACTGCATGCGCTCGACATTGATCCCGAGGCTGTGGGTAGATCTCACCGTTGAAGTTTGGCCGCTCATGAGTTGTTGTCAATACCGGTGATCAACTGACCGCCGATCAGAGTGCAATCGTGCGGCCCTCGCCGGCGGAAACGCGCGCCGCCTCCAGGACGTCGAGTGCGGCGGCGGCCTCCAGAGCGGTGACCGGGGACGGGGTGCCGTCCCGGAGGGCGCGGGCGATGGCGGCGTAGTAGGCGGGGTAGTCGCCGGGGAGGGTCGGGACGGGCCGGGTGGAGTCGCCGGCGCCGAGGTGGCCCCAGGCAGAGGGGGGCTCGGTGCCCCAGCCGGGGGAGCCGGGGCCGGGGCGCAGACCGTCGCGGAGCGCGGCTTCCTGGGGGTCGAGGCCGTACTTGACGTACCCGGCGGCGCTGCCGAGCGCACGGAAGCGGGGGCCGAGCAGCGCGGTGGTGGCGCTCATCCACAGATGGGACCGCACGCCGCCGGCATGGGTGAGGGCGATGAAGGAGTCGTCGTCGACCTCCGCACCCGGGCGGCGGATGTCGACCTCGGCGTAGACCTGGAGAGCCGGCCCGAAGAGGGTGAGCGCCTGGTCGACGAGGTGGCTGCCGAGGTCGTAGAGCAGTCCGCCGATCTCCTCGGGGTCGCCGGACTCCCGCCAGCCGCCCTTGGGCTGCGGCCGCCACCTTTCGAAGCGGGACTCGAAGCGCTGTACGGTGCCGAGTTCACCGGCGTCGATCAGCGAGCGCAGGGTGCGGAAGTCGTTGTCCCAGCGGCGGTTCTGGAAGACGGAGAGCAGCAGTCCGCGCTCCTGCGCGAGGGCGGCCAGCGCGCGTGCCTCGGCGGCGGTCCCGGCGAGCGGTTTGTCGACGACGACGGGGAGCCCGGCCTCGAGGGCGGCCGTGGCGAGCGGCACATGGGTGCGGTTGGGGGAGGCGATGACGATCAGGTCGAGCTCGGCGGCGCGCGGCCACAGGTCGTCGGGGGAGGCGACGGTGGTGACGTCCGGGAATTCCTTGACGGGGCGGGAAGTGACGACCGTGTCGAGGACCAGGCCCTCGGTCGCGGCGATCAGGGGCGCGTGGAAGACCGAGCCGGCCAGGCCGTATCCGATGAGGCCTACGCGGAGAGGGGTGCGAGGGGTGCTCGGTGTGCCGGGAGTGCTCATGGCTCCCACTTAAGCAACGCTGTTGCCAAAGTGCAAGAATTGTCCACGTGAACCTTCTCGCGCTGCGCAGCCACAACGCCGCCGCCGTGCTGTCCCTGCTCCGAGCGGCACCGGACGGCATGACCCGGCTGGAACTGGCCGAGCGCACCGGCCTCACCCCGCAGGCCGTCAGCAAGATCACCGCCCGGCTGCGCGCCGAGGGCCTGGTCGACGAGGCCGGCCGCACCGCCTCCACCGGCGGCAAGCCCCGCACCCTGCTGCGGCTGGCCCGCCACGCGCGATACGCCGCCGGTGCGTACCTGGACCGCGATGAGCTGACGGTGGTCCTGGCCGACCTCGCGGGCGGGATCGTCGACATCCGTACGTCGCCCCCCGGCGATACCGACGTGCTGGAAGCGTTGGCAGGCGCCGTGCGCGCCGTAGCCACCGGGGCGGTGCTCGGCGTCGGGGTCGCCGCCCCCGGGCCGTTGGGCCACGAGTCGGGCGTGCTGGGCCGGGTCACCGGCTTCCCGCAATGGGAGGGCATGCCGCTGCGCGCCGCGCTCACCGCCGCGCTCGGCCTGCCGGTGGTGCTGGACAAGGACACCAACGCGGCGGCCCTGGCGGTGCGGGGCACCACCCGCGACTCCTTCGCGTACCTCCACCTCGGTACGGGACTGGGCGCGGGCCTCGTCCTGGACGGCGCCCTCCACCGGGGGCGCCGCACCGGCGCCGGTGAATTCGGCCACCAGGCCGTCCGGCTGGACGGTCCGCTCTGCGTCTGCGGCAACCACGGCTGCCTGGAGGCGCTCTGCCTGGAGGCGGTTCGAGCAGGCGACCCAGCGGGCGCTGCCCGGCTGCTCGGAGTCGGCGCCGCGAACCTCGTCGCGCTCCTCGACATCGACCGGGTGGTGCTGGGCGGCCGCACCGTACTGGCCGATCCGGCGCTGTTCGTCCACGAGGTCGCGGCGGTCGTGCGGCAGCGGACCGGGCGGCCACTGCCGGTCTCGGCCGCCCCCGGCGGCTCCCGGACGGTGGCGGAAGGCGCGGCAGCCCTCGTCCTGGGGCGGTTCTTCGGCGGCGGGAAGGATGGCGGGGAAGGCTCCGCGTTGCGCTGATCGGCTGGGATCCCGGCGGCGGGCGGTGATACGCGGCTGTGCCGTACGCGGCGGCGGGGACGTATTCATGGGATCTTCGTATCTTATGAAGGTATACGCCGCTTTTGTTCTCACCGCTGCCGCGCTCGCCGCGAACTGCGCGCCCGCCGCCGGGCAGGATTTCCCCGTGCGTGCCCGGCTGCACGGCGGCCCCGCCGAGTACACCGCCGGAGGCGCGCCGCGCGCCTTCGCCCTCGACCTCGCCAATGCCACCGGGGCCGACCGCCGCGAGGTGCACGCTGTCGTCATGCTCATCGACGACCGGCGCGCCCTCTTCCCGGCGCAGATCGCCATGGAGTACGCGGACGGGGCCGGCGACTGGCACCCAGTGTCCTTCGAGCACACCGACAACGATGAGAACGTCGCCGTCCTCGGCGGCGAGAACGGCCCCGGCACCGTTGTGCCGGCGCGCGCCACCGTGACCGTAAGGCTGCGGCTGCGCTTCGCCCCCGGCACGCCCGCCGGCCGCGTTACGGCCTCCGCTACGGTCATGCAGCGCAAGGGCGATGACGGCGACTGGGTCGGCGAGTCCGACCCGTACGCCTTCCGCACCCTCCCCGCTGCCCCAACGGGGCACGCGCCCTGGGCCCATGCTCCGACGGCGACGACGGCGACGACGGCGACGACGGCTCCGACGGCTTCCACGGCAACGACGGCTTCCATGCCGCCCACGGCTTCGGCAGCGCCCAAGGCTCCCGCGTCGCCCACCACTTCGACGCCGCCCGTGTCGCGCACGGCCCCCGCGCTTGCCGCCACCGGCGCCCACCGTCCCCCGGCCGGCCCCTTGTCCACCGCCGGGGCGCTGCTCCTCGCCGGGGGCGTGCTGCTGCTCGCCGCCCGGCGCCGAAAGCCGCGGCGGTCGCGCAGGCGGGGCGGCCGTCCGGACGACGGACCGCGACGGGGGAGCGGAGCACGCACGGCATAGGCTGGAGATCGCGCCGTACGGCAGACAGGAGACCGGGACCGTGTCGAACCGCAAGCCGATCGAATCGTGGCTCACGGACATGGATGGGGTGTTGATCCATGAAGGCACGCCGATTCCCGGAGCGGACGCCTTCATAAAACGCCTCCGGGAATCCGGGAAGCCGTTCCTCGTCCTCACCAACAACTCGATCTACACCCCCCGGGACCTGCACGCGCGCCTCAACCGCATGGGTTTGGAGGTGCCGGTCGAGTCGATCTGGACCTCGGCGCTGGCGACCGCCCGTTTCCTGGACGAGCAGCGCCCCGGCGGCACGGCCTATGTCATCGGGGAGGCGGGGCTGACGACCGCGCTGCACGACATCGGTTACATCCTGACGGACGTGGAGCCGGATTACGTCGTCCTCGGCGAGACCCGGACGTACAGCTTCGAGGCGCTGACGAAGGCGATCCGGTTGATCAACGGTGGCGCGCGGTTCATCGCCACCAACCCCGACGAGACGGGCCCGTCGCCGGAGGGTGTGCTGCCGGCCACCGGGTCGGTCGCGGCTCTGATCACGAAGGCGACGGGCAAGGATCCGTACTTCGTCGGGAAGCCCAATCCGCTGATGATGCGGGCCGGGCTGAATGTGATCGGGGCGCACTCGGAGACGAGCGCGATGATCGGCGACCGGATGGACACGGATGTCCTGGCCGGCCTGGAGGTCGGCATGACCACGATGCTGGTGCTGACCGGGCTGACGAAGTTGCCGGACATCGACCGGTATCCGTTCCGGCCGTCGCGGGTCGTGAACTCGATCGCGGACCTCGTCGAGGAGATCTGACCCGTCCGGATCGGCACGCTGCGGAGTCGTCCGGTTACGCATCTGACCCGTACGGAGCAACATGGCGTGCGGTGGAGCCGCCGCGAAGGGACCTTCGAAATACCGGGTCGTGAGCCCGGGTGAGTGGAGGTTCACATCATGGGTTCTGTCAGACGACTCCCCCCGGCCGCCGCTTCCGCCGTTGCGGCCACTGCCACGGCCGTGCTGATCGCGCTGGGCGGGACCGCCGGTCCCGCGGCCGCCGCCGCGGCGGGCGCCGGCGGTGAGCCGGTGACGGTCAAGCCGACCCAGATCCGGCCCGGGGGAGACCTGGAAATCCGTACGCGGTCGTGCGGCACGGCCAGGACCGGCACCGTGATCTCGACGGCGTTCGTGACAGAGGTGGCACTGGCGCCGGCGGCGGACGGCGGGCTGCACGGGTCGGCCGTGGTCGGCTCCGGCACCAGGGCCGGGACGTACCCGGTCTCGATCTCGTGCAACGGCAACCCGAGGGCCGCCGAGGGCAAGCTCACCGTCATGGAGCGGGAGCAGGGCCAGCAGGCCGCCGGGCAGCCGCAGGGCGCCGGTCCGCAGCAGGATCCCGGGCAGCCGCAGGGCGCCGCGCCGCAGCAGGATCCCGGGCAGCCGCAGGCCGCCGGTCCGCAGCAGGATCCCGGGCAGCCGCAGGCCGCCGGTCCGCAGCAGGATCCCGGGCAGCCGCAGGGCGCCGGTCCGCAGCAGGACCCTGGGCAGCCGCTGGCGAACGGTCCGCAGCAAGATCCCGGGCAGCCGGCGGTGAAGGGGCAGCCGCAGGATCCTGGGCAGCAGCAGTCCGGCCAGCAGCCCGGCGGCGGCGTCGGCTTCGGCTTCCAGACCCCGGTGGCCCCGGTGCACGCCGGCGGCGGCGGGACGGCGCCGCTGGCCGCGGAGGACGGCGCGACATCGGACAGCGCTCGTGTCCCCGGGCTGGTGGCGGCGGGGGTGCTGATCATGGCGGGCGTGGCCGGGTTGATGCTGCACCGGCGGCGCGGCGGCAGCCAGGACTGACGACGGTGAACAGGCGACAGGGCGCGGCCATCGTGGCCGGGCTGGTGCTCTTCGTGGCATGGCTGCACGGATACGTCGATTTCGGCGCCGGCGCGGCACCGCGCGGTACGCCCGCCCGGAGTGACCGCCCCGCACATGTCTACGGGGCCCATGTGCCGCTGTCGACCGCCCGCCCGCTCCGCGTCGACATTCCGTCGATCGGGGTGCACGCGCCGATCGTGGCCAGAGGCCTGGACAGCGCGGGCGGGGTCGACCCGCCCCCGTACACGACCCCCGAAGTGGCCGGCTGGTGGGGTGCCGGGCCGGCCCCCGGTGCCAAGGGCGCCGCGCTCCTTGTCGGCCACGTCGACACCCCCACCAGGCCCGCCGTCTTCTACGGCCTGAGCAGCGTCGCCCGGGGGGCGCTGGTGGAGGTCACCCGTTCCGACGGCACGGTCGCGGAGTTCATGGTGGAGGGTGTCGAGGTCGTCGACAAGGCGGGTTTCCGCGCAGATCGGGTCTACGGCTCCGACGGTCGTCCGGAGCTCCGGCTCATCACATGTGGTGGCACGTTCGACCGGGTGAAGCGGGAGTACTCGGCGAATGTCGTGGTCTTCGCGGCGCTCACGGGAACGCGCCTGGCGTAGCGCCGGGGCCGGGCCGGGCCGGACGCCTGCGGCGCTTTCCCCTCCCCGCCCCTTCCCGGCTGCGTCCGATTTGCGGCTGGCGCCGCGGGGGGCTCCGCCCCGGACCCGCCCCCTACGCCCTGCGGGCGTGGGGGGACCCCCAGTCCTCAAACGCCGGACGGGCTGGATAGTGCGACCGTTGTGGGCAGGCGTGCCGCAGGGCGATGGGGCACCTCCCATGCATGCCCTTAAGGCTGTGGGGGAGGGCGGGCACAACACCGGCCACCGGCCCGCACATGACAGCGACCCGGACCCGGCGGGCGCCGGTCAGCCCAGCGCGGCCTGCATCATGGACTTGGCGATCGGCGCAGCCAGACCGTTGCCGCTGACCTCGGAGCGGGCGGCGTTGGACTGTTCGACGACGACCGCGACCGCGACCTGCTTGCCGTTGGAGGCCTTGGCGTACGAGACGAACCACGCGTAGGGCGTGCCGCTGTTGTTGACGCCGTTCTGGGCGGTGCCGGTCTTGCCGCCGACCTCGACGCCGTTGATCTGGGCGTTCGTACCGGTGCCGTGCTGGACGACGTTGACCATCGCCTGCTGGAGCTGCTTGGCGGTGGCGGCGCTGACCACACGGGTGGTTTTGCCGTCCGGGTAGCTCTTGACCGTCTTGCCGTTCCCGTCGACGACCTTGGAGACCATGTGCGGGCTCGCCAGCTGGCCGCCGCCTGCGATGGCCGAGGCGACCATGGCCATCTGGAGGGGGGTGGCGGTGTCGTCGAACTGGCCGATGCCGGAGAGCGCGGTCTGCGGCTGGTCCATGCCGGTGGGGTAGTTGCTCGTGGCGGCGCGGACCGGTATGTCGAGGTTGCCGGCGTTGAAGCCGAACTTCTCGGCGGTCTTGCGCACCTTGTCCTGGCCGAGGGTGACGGCGAGCTTCGCGAAGACGGTGTTGCAGCTGTACTGGAGCGCCGTCTGGATGCTGGCGTTCTGGCAGGGCGCGGCGGTGTTCTCGTTGGTGATGGGGGTTGTGGTGCCGGGGGCGGTGTAGGGGCTGGGGCTCTGGGTCTTCTGCGTCACCGAGGTGTAGAGCCCGTTCTCCAGGGCGGACGCGGCGACGACGAGCTTGAAGGCCGAGCCGGGCGGGTACGCCTGGCGCAGTGCCCGGTTGAGCATCGGCTGGGCTGTGGAGCCGCTGAGAGCGGACCATGCCTGGGCGTCGGAGGATGAGCCGCCGGCGATGGTGGAGGGGTCGTACGAGGGGGTCGAGGCCACCGCGAGGATCTGCCCGGTGGCCGGGTCGATGGCGACGGCGGCGCCCTTCTTGGAGCCGAGGCCGGAGTAGGCCGCTTTCTGGACGGCGGGGTTGATGGTGGTGACGACATCGCCGGGCTTGCTGGTCTGCCCGGTCAGGGTGGCGTAAACGCTCTTGAGGCCGGTGTCGGTGCCGTCCAGGACGGACTGGTAGATGCCTTCGAGCTGGGTGGCGCCGTAGACCTGGGAGCTGTACCCGGTGACGGCGGAGTAGAGCGGGCCGTCGGTGTACGTCCGCTGGTACTTCAGGTCGCCGTTGGACGCGCGCTTGGAGCCGGTCACCGCCTTTCCGGCCACGATGATGTCACCGAGCGGGTGCGCGTACAGCGCGATGATGTTCCGCCGGTTGTTCAGGCTTTCTGCGAGTGCCTTGCTGTCCACCGCCTGCACCCAGGTGACCCTTACCAGAAGGGAGATCACCAGGAGAAAGCAGAAGAGAGAGACCCGCCTGATCGTCTTATTCATCCCACCGAGGGAAACGGCGAACAGGTATGTGATGGTTCCTACAGTTGAGCACAGGTTTCCCACCGGCCCGCAATGAGCCGTTATGTTCGTTCAATGACCAAATCCCGTCGTAACCCGGTCGTCAGGGTCCTGAGAGTCCTGGAGACCCAGGTACTGGGCCGACGGGGCATGACACTGCCGCTCGTCGCCATGGCGTTCATCTGCTCCCTCGACGTCATGCTGAGCAGGGACCGCTACATCACCCCGGTCCTGGTCGTCGCCCCGGCGCTGGCGGCGCTCACCACCACCTGGCGGCGCACCCTGGTTGTCGGGGCCATTGGGCTGCTGGCCCGGCTCGCCCTCGCGCCGCACGATGGCGTCCTGGGGGCGGCCGGGCGTCCGCTGTTCGCGGGGCAGATGATCGGCTATGTGCTGGTGTCGCTCTTCAGCGCGTACATTTCCTGGCGGGCCGAGACCGGGCGGCGGGCCTTCGCCGTGGTCACCTCGGTGGCCGAGGCCGCCCAGCTGGCCCTGCTGCGGCCACCGGGACCGCAGGTCGGTGACATACGGCTGGCCATCCGCTACGTGTCGGCCCAGCACGCCGCCCAGATCGGCGGCGATCTCTATGCGGTGCTCGACACTCCGTACGGCGTGCGGGCGCTGGTTGCCGATGTCCGGGGCAAGGGGCTGGACGCGGTGCATACAGCCGGGGTGGCGCTGGGCGCCTTCCGTGAGGCGGCGTATGACGAGGAGCTCCTGACCAGGGTCGCCGAACGGGTGGACGCGAGCGTGACCCGCCATTTGGACGAGGGGGAGTTCGCGACCGCGCTCTTTCTGGAGTTCCGGGAGCCCGGCACTCTCGAGCTGCTCCACTACGGCCATGTGGCCGCTCTGCGGGTCGGCGCCGACGGGAAGGTGGCGGTGCTCGATCCGCCCGACCCGTGGTTGCCACTGGGCCTGTCGTCGTACGCCGAGGGGGCACCGAAGACGTGGACCGAGTCCTTCGGTCCGGATGATGTGCTCGTACTGCATACGGACGGGGTGATCGAGGCGCGGGGCGCGGTCGACGGCTCCTCCTTCTATCCGCTCCTCGAACGGGTCGGGTCGCTGGTCGCGGATTCGGCGCCGGACCTGGAGGCCGCCGTGGGCCAGATCTACGCCGATCTGCTGCTGCACACGGGCGGCACGCTCTGCGACGACGCGCTGCTGCTGCTCCTCGCCCACTCCTGAGAGTGCCCGCACGGCGCCGGAAACCGCCGCAAACCAGACACAAGATCATCGAAAATCTGTATTAATTTGCCCATATGATTAGTTAATAGCTTGTTTCGCATCTTGTGATCAAGGCGAGCATTCGGTGAAGCTTGGGCAGCGGCACACGTATGCGCCGAAGTGCCCGATACCATTTCATCTGGTAACTCTTCGGGTGGAATCAGTGTCTTGAGCACCGGGCCGGGGGCGGTCCCGGTGGGGGTGAGGGGGTCAGATCGAGCGTTACCGTGCGGCGGACTGATCGTTGAGTGAGTCAAAAGCCAGCCTCACTCAGACAATCGGACCGCAACTCATCACGCATGCTCATCCCGGGGGCGGGGGGCCGCAGCTTCCCGGGAACGCCACCGCCGTTAACCACGGCACACATGCTTCGGGGGGAGCATTCTTATGCCGCCGACACCGACCGGCGCCCAGCAGTACGCCCATGACTCAGCCGTGCCCGTCATCCCGCAGCGGACGCCGCGCGCACCGCACAGCCCGCCACTGCAGAAGCCGCGCCCGGCACCGCCCGGATACGACTACGAGCACTACAGCCGGCTCGCCGGCCCGCTCACCCAACCGCCCGCCGACCGCCCGTACCGCGTCCGGTACCGCAGCCTGCTCGCCGACGAGCCGCACCGCATCCGTGCCGCGCTGCTGCTCGGCGCCGCACCCGTGCTCTCCGCGGTGCTGCTGGCCTGGCTGATGCAGCCCGCGCACTGGACCCACCGGAGTTACGCCCCGGGATGGATGCGGGCCTGCGACACGTTCATGCTGGTCTCGATCGGCCTGCTCGAATTCTTCCGGCTGGTCAATGTGACCTCGAACGCGCACGCCACCCTGGTCGCCCGCGACCCGATCCCGGTGGTCCCGCAGCAGGGCACCAGAGTCGCCTTCATCACCACCTTCGTCCCGGGCAAGGAGCCCATGGAGATGGTGCGCGCCACCCTCGAAGGCGCGGTCAGACTCAGGCACCGCGGTGTGCTGCACATCTGGCTGCTCGACGAGGGCGACGACCCCGCCGTCAAGGACCTTTGCGAACACCTCGGGGTGCGCCACTTCTCCCGCAAGGGCATACCCGAGTGGAACCAGCCCAAGGGCTCGTTCCGCGCCAAGACCAAGCACGGCAACTACAACGCATGGCTGGAGGCCTACGGCGAGGACTACGACTTCATGGCCTGCGTGGACACCGACCACATCCCGCTCCCGAACTTCCTGGAGCGGATGCTCGGCTACTTCCGCGACCCCGACATCGCCTTCGTCGTCGGCCCGCAGGTCTACGGCAACTACGACACCGCCGTCACCAAGGCCGCCGAGAGTCAGCAGTTCCTGTTCCACGCCCTCATCCAACGAGCCGGGAACGCCTACGGCGCCCCGATGTTCGTCGGCACCAACAACGCGGTCCGGATCAGCGCACTGAAGGGCATCGGCGGCCTCTACGACTCCATCACCGAGGACATGGCCACCGGCCTCGAACTCCACCGCCACCGCAACCCCGCCACCGGCCGCAAATGGCGCTCGGTCTACACCCCCGACGTCCTCGCCGTCGGCGAAGGCCCCAGCTCCTGGACCGACTTCTTCACCCAGCAGCTCCGCTGGAGCCGCGGCACCTACGAGACGCTGATCAAGCAGTTCTGGAAGGTGCCGTTCACGCTGTCGCCGGGCAAGCTGCTCAACTACACGCTGATGGTCGTCTACTACCCGATGACGGCGGTCAACTGGATCCTGGGCGGGCTGAGCTGCGCCCTGTTCCTCGGGTTCGGCGCCTCCGGCATCCAGATCAACTCCCAGGTGTGGATGATGCTCTACAGCGACGCCGCCGCCCTCCAGATCGGCCTCTACGTCTGGAACCGCCGCCACAACGTCAGCCCGCACGAACCCGAGGGCTCCTCCGGAGCGGCGGGCATGGTGATGTCGGCGCTCTCCGCGCCGATCTACGCCCGGTCCCTGCTGGACGCGGTGCTGCGGCGCAAGAGCAAGTTCGTGGTCACCCCCAAGGGTGACTCGGCCAGCCCCGACCGGCTGCTCTCCACCTTCCGCATCCACCTCTTCTGGATGCTGGTCTTCGGCGGCTCCCTCGCCGCCAGCTTCTTCAACAACCACACCCACGTCGCCATGCGCACCTGGGCCACGCTCGCGCTCGTCCTCACCGTCGCGCCGATAGCCGTATGGTCCCTGTCGCTGCGCCGGCAGAGGAGCTCGGCCTCATGAACCGCCGCTCATTCCGGCCCAGCCGCCGGTTACGGAAAATTGTCCTCGGCACCGCCGTGGTCGGCGTCGTCGGCGGGATGAACGCCCCGGTGATCTACGGCTACACCGCGGAGAAGTACCACGAGTACAAGATCAACCAACCGGTCTACAAGGCGAAGTACGGCCACTGGCAGTTCGTCAGTGTCCCCAAGAAGCTCCAGATCAACGCCATCCACGCGGCCCTGCTGCACACCGGCAAGGTCCTGCTGATCGCCGGATCCGGCAACGACGAGAAGAACTTCAAGGCCAAGACGTTCCAGAGCGTGCTGTGGGACCCGGTGAGGAACACCTTCAAGGAGATCGACACCCCGAAGGACATGTTCTGCTCCGGCCACGTCCAGCTGCCGAACGGCAATCTGCTGGTAGCCGGCGGCACCGCCCGCTACGAGAAGCTCAAGGGCGATGTCACCAGAGCCGGCGGCGAGATGATCATCAAGAACGAGAACCCTGACAAGCCCATGGCCTTCCCCCAGGGAACCATCTTCGTCAACAACGAGAACGGCAAGAAGTTCCACGCCGACTTCCCGATCAACATCAAACGCGCGACGAAGACCATCGACGCCAAGTCCGGCAAGGTCACGGTCACCGCGAGCTCCGCCCGGGTCTTCGTCGAGTCGGAGGTCAAGGGCGACAAGGGCATCGTCAACACCGCCGCCCAGTACGAGATCCAGGGCCTCCAGGGCAAGGACGCGGACAACCTCTACGGCCTCGCGACAAAGCTCGGCATGGACAAGAAGGACTTCCAGGGCCTCAAGAACGCCTACGAATTCGACCCGGTCGCCGAGCGCTACATCACCGTCGACCCGATGAACGAAGCCCGCTGGTACCCGACGCTGGTCACCCTCGCCGACGGCAAGGTGCTCTCCGTCTCCGGCCTCGACGACATCGGCCAGGTCGTCCCCGGCAAGAACGAGATCTTCGACCCGAAGACCAGGAAGTGGACGTACACCGTCCACCGCTACTTCCCCACCTACCCCGCCCTCTTCCTCACCAAGGGCGGCAAGATCTTCTACACCGGCGCCAACGCCGGCTACGGCCCCGCCAACGAGGGCCGCGTCCCCGGCATCTGGGACCTCAAGACCAACTCCTTCCAGCAGGTCCCCGGCCTCACCGACGCCAAGGACCTCGAAACCGCGAGCTCGGTGCTGCTGCCGCCCGCCCAGGACCAGAAGGTCATGGTCCTCGGCGGCGGCGGAGTCGGCGAGTCCCGCTCCTCGACCAAGCGCACTGCCGTGGTGGACCTCACCAAGGCCCACCCCTCCTACGTCCAGGGCCCCGACCTCCCCGAACCCACCCGCTACCTCAACAGCGTCCTCATGCCCGACGACACCGTCTTCACCACCGGCGGCTCCAAGGACTACCGGGGCCGCAGCGCCAGCGACATCCTCAAGGCCCAGATCTACAACCCCGCCACGAACTCCTTCGCGCGGGCGGCCGACCCGGCCGTCGGCCGCAACTACCACTCCGAGGCACTCCTCCTGCCCGACGGACGGGTCGCCGTCTTCGGCTCCAACCCGCTCTACGGCGACAAGGACAACACCCAGCCGGGCTTCTTCGAGAAACGCATCGAGGTCTACACCCCGCCGTACCTCTACCGCGCCTCCAAGCCGAAGCTCGGCAGCGGGCCGTCCACGGTCGCGCGCGGCGCCTCGGCCACGTACCGGACGGCTGACGCCTCGCACATCAGGACGGCCCGGCTCATGCGGCCGAGCGCTGTCACGCACGCCACGGATGTGGAACAGCGGTCCATCGCGCTCGACATCAAGCGCGGCAAGGGATCCATCACGGTGACGATCCCCGAGGACCCGTCGCTCGTCCCGTCGGGCTGGTACATGCTCCACGTCACGAATGAGGACGGCACGCCGTCGACGGGGGTGTGGGTGCAGGTCCCGTAGCGGGCTGACTCCGTCTGCGGTGAGAAACCGGCCCGCTGAGCCCGCGAACCAGGGGCTCGCGGGCCGGTTTCTCAGCTGGACGAGGCGTTGCGGGCCAGGCCCAGGGCGTACTCCGGCCACCATGTGCCGGCCTTCGGGCCGCCCTTGCAGGTGCCGTCGGAGTCGCCGGGGCGCTTGATCCAGAGATAGGCGTCGATAAGCGGATTGCTGGTCTTGGTGGTGGGAACATGGCCCAGGCCGCGGCCGGGCGGGTTGCACCAGGCCTCATCATGGGCGCCGGTGAGAGGGCCGCGGCCGTTGCGGCTGGTGTCTATGACGAAGTGCTTGCCGCCGAGAAGCTCGGAGAGCTTGATGCCGTAGGCGGCGCTGGCCCGGGTGGTCTGGAAGTTGGAGGTGTTGAGGGCGAAGCCGTCCGCCTGCCCGATACCGGCCCGATTGAGGGGAGCGACCATCTTGGCGGGATCCGTGACCCAGCCTGAATTGCCGGCGTCGAGATAGACCTCTGTGTGCGGCTGGGTCTTGAGCTTGCCGATCGCGTACGCCAAAAGGGCGTACCGCTCCTCGTGGAAGGTGTCCGGGGTACAGCCGTCGACCACATGGGTGAGCGCGTCCGGCTCCAGGACGACTGTGGCGGGGCGGTCTCCGATGCCGGCGACGACCTTGTCGAGCCAGTTGCGGTAGGTGTCGCCGTCGGAGGCGCCGCCCTTTGAGTACTGGCCGCAGTCGCGGTGCGGGATGTTGTAGAGGACGATGACCGCGGTGCGCCCGGCGGCGGTCGCGGCCTCGGTGAAGCCGCGGGTCTGGCCCTCGGGGTTGTCGGGGCCGATCCACTCGGCGACCGGCTGTTCGGCGATCCGCTCCAGCAACTTGGCGTCGGTGTCCCGCCCCTCCTTCTCCCACGTGCTCACCTGGCGGGCGGCACTGGTGTCCGGATTGACCCAGTACGGAGCGCCGATCGCGCCGGCTGTACGGGACCTCGCGGACGACCTGCCCGGTCCTGGTGAGGTGAAGCACCCCGTGAGCAACATGGACATGGCAGCCGCAGCGGACACCGAGTAGGCGGCCTTTCGCCGCAAGCCGGTGACGCTTCCGTGCATCCACTCCCCCTTGGATGGCGGGATAAGACCGGTCGTCGCCAATCCTGACATAACCCACCATCGGAACCTGGAATTACGGCCCGGATCCGGATACCTGGCCCGAATCATCGCTTTGAGTGGCGTATATGTGACTGTCGGTCAATCTCACCCTGGTCCGGGTGTGTTCACCTGTCCTAGGCTGAAGGAGCGGCGCCAGGAAGGACCACGCCCCGACGACGCAGGCGGTGTTCTGCGTCTCGGTCACCGACTACGGCTACGACCAGCCCGGCGAGCCGTCTTCCTCTTCCCGGTGCCGGACCACTCGGCTCCGCCGCGCCCTGGCCGGCTGCGGCCTGGCGGCGGACGGCATCCAGGTGCACCACGCCTTGGAAGGCGCCGTCCTGGTCCGCTTCCGCGCCGGGTTGCCCGTCGGCTGTCGCCAGCCGCAGCCTCCCCCGGCCGCGCCGGATCACTCCCGCAGTCCAGGCGGGTCATGGCGCCCTGCCGCCTCCTGAAGAGGCGATCCATCTCGCTTATAGCGAGTAAAGCGAAAGAATCATAAACACCAAGGAGCTTTTGAAGCTCTTGGATGCGAAAAAATACAATACGACGAGTCGGTCCGTGGGTCAGGAGTCCGGCACGACGGGGTGTGGTCAACCGTCCGGCCTAATCGATATGACGATTCATCCGATTGATCATATCGTCTGTGGGTGTCATCCGTATTAATCCGCTTGGAGAGGGTTATCTGCCGTCGGCCAAAGCCACAGCGATGAGCGCCCATGCGGACCACTGAAAGGAAGAGACAAAGATGTCAGCTCGCAGATTGCTCGCCAGTACGATCCTGGGGCTGGGAGCTCTGTTCACGGCCTCGACCGCCGTCCCAGCTGCTGCCGCGCAAGTGCCCCTGGAGTCCGTGGCCCCGGTCCGGGCCGCCGCGGCGCCCGTGCCGGTGACCACCCTCAAGTGTGATGGTGACACCTATAAGTGCACGGCCAATCTGCAGTTCGGCGACGGCAAGTGGATCGCCCAGTGGGATACCAGTGTCCTCCATCAGGCCGCCGCGTCAGTCCCGGCACGGGTCGCTGCCGCGCCTGTGCCGGTGACGGCTCTGAAGTGTGATGGTGACACCTATAAGTGCACGGCCAATCTGCAGTTCGGCGACGGCAAGTGGATCGCCCAGTGGAATGGCGTCAGTCCCGGCACGGGTCGCTGCCGCGCCTGTGCCGGTGACGGCTCTGAAGTGTGATGGTGACACCTATAAGTGCACGGCCAATCTGCAGTTCGGCGACGGCAAGTGGATCGCCCAGTGGAATGTCAGTGTCCTCCATCAGGCCGCCGCGTCAGTCCCGGCACGGGTCGCTGCCGCGCCTGTGCCGGTGACGGCTCTGAAGTGTGATGGTGACACCTATAAGTGCACGGCCAATCTGCAGTTCGGCGACGGCAAGTGGATCGCCCAGTGGAATGCCGCCGTGTCCCACCAGGCCTAGCCCTCCATGGCGGCAGACCCGGCGCGGCCGCGCCGGGTCTGCCGTTCGCGATCGCGGACGCCCCGGCGTGACGGGGGCGTTGCCGTCGGTGAAATTCCTGTGGCGGAGGTGCGCCAAGTCATGGCAGGGGCGGAGAGGGACTCCGTACCGTCGGAGGGTCCGTTCTCCCCCCCCACCTCGCGCTGGAGGAAAACCCTGTGCGCAAAAGAATGATCCCGGTCGTCGCGGGCGCCGCCGCCTTACTGTTGGCGATCCCGGCCTCGGCCGCCGACGCCGGACCGGGCGCGCCCGGCATCGGCGATCCGTACTACCCGACGTACGGAAACGGCGGCTATGACGTCTCCCACTACGACCTCCGGCTGAAGTACCAGCCGGCCACCGACGAACTGGAGGGCACCGCCACCCTCCTGGCCACCCCCACCCAGGGCCTGACCAGGTTCAACCTCGACTTCGCCCTCGACGTCAGCGAAGTGCGGGTCAACGGCCTGAAGGCCGCCTTCGCCTTCACCGGCGAACAGGAACTGGAGATCACCCCGGCCACCCCGCTCGCGAAGGGCAAGCAGGCCACCATCGTCGTCCGGTACTCCGGCATCCCCTCCCAGGTGCAGCGGTACGGCTTCACCTCCTGGCAGCGCACCCCCGACGGCGGTGTCGCCGCCAATGAGCCCGAAGCGGGTGGTGGTGGTTCCCCAGCAACGACCACCCGCTCGACAAGGCCACGTACGACGTCTCGGTGCTCGTCCCCGACGGCGACCAGGCGATCAGCAACGGAGTGCTCGTCTCGTCCAGTTCCCGGGCCGGCTGGACCCGCTACAACTGGCGGGAGAACAAGCCGCAGGCCACCTACCTCGCCACCCTCGCGGTCGGCAAGTTCGACGTCACGACGGGTACCAGCGAGGGCGGCGTCCCCATCGTCAACGCCTACAGCACCGACCTGGGCGACAACGACGGCGCCGCCCGCGCCAGCGTCGAGCGCACCGGTGAGATCGTGGACTGGCTGAGCGGCTACTTCGGGCCGTACCCCTTCAGTTCGGCCGGCGGCTACGTGCCCAATGTGCCGAGCAGCTTCTCGCTGGAGACCCAGACCAGGGTCTTCTACAGCCCCAAGGCGTTCCGGAACGGTTCCAACGTCTCCGTCGTCGTGCACGAGCTGGCCCACCAGTGGTGGGGCGACAGCGTCTCGCTGGAGCGCTGGAGCGACATCTGGCTCAACGAGGGTTTCGCGACCTACGCCCAATGGCTCTGGTCCGAGCACGAGGACGAGGGCACCGCCCAGGAAATCGCCGACTACACCTACGCCTCCCACCCGGCCGACGACCCCTTCTGGACGGTCAAGCCGGGCGACCCCGGTCCGGAGAACCAGTTCGACACCGCCGTCTACAACCGTGGCGCCCTCGCCATCCAGGCCCTGCGGGGCGCCGTCGGCGACGACGCGTTCTTCCGGATCCTCAAGGCCTGGCCGACCGAGCGCCAGTACGGCAACGGGACCATCGCCGACTTCCGCACGCTCGCCGAGCGGATCTCCGGCAAGGACCTGGGCGGCCTCTTCGAGACATGGCTCTACACGGCGTCCAGGCCGAGCACGAACAGCGCCGGGGCGGCGCTGGGGGCGAAGGCGGTCTCCGAACGGGCGGACGCGGCCGCGCGGCCCAAGTCCTGGACCCAGATCCAGCAGACGCTGGAAGGGCTACATGCCGGGTAGGCGGATCCGGCTGCGGTCCGTTCGACACCGCCGGGCCGCGCCGTTGTGGTTGCTCGCCGTCGCGGCGGGATGAAGGGGCCGCACCGTGACTTCTGGACCGTTAGCAGCGCGTCCAAGACCGTTCGGGACGCGCCGGTGAGCCAGGATACCCTCCTGCCCACTGCCCAGGAACGGTTACTGAAGGCATGTCCGAGTCCATCTCCCGTCGGTCCACCCTCCGTCTCGCCGGTGGAGCCGCCGTGGTCGCAGCAGCGGCCACCGGCGGCCTCACCGCCGCCGTCCCCGCTGCCGCCGCAAGACGCGTCGAGACCCTGCTCACCCGACTCACCCTCGACGAGAAGATCACCTTCCTGCACGGCGCCACCGACCCCGCCACCCTTGGCGAGGCCGGCTGCATTCCCGGCGTCCCCCGCCTCGGCATCCCCCCGCTGCGGCTCTCCGACGGCCCGGCCGGGGTCCGGGTCACCGCGCACGCCACCGCGCTGCCCGCACCCGTGGTGCTCGCCTCGACCTTCGACCCGGAGCTGGCCCGCGAATACGGCCGGGTCATCGGCCGGGAGGGCCGGGCACTGGGCCAGGACGTGCTGCTGTCGCCGATGGTCAACCTGATCCGCACCCCGTACGCGGGCCGCAACTTCGAGACGTTCAGCGAGGACCCGCTGCTGGCGAGCGACCTGGTCGCCGCCGAGGTGCACGGCATCCAGAGCGAGGGCCTGATCGCCACCGTCAAACACTTCGCTCTCAACAACCAGGAGTACGAGCGCCAGACGATCAATGTCGTCATCGACGAACAGACCATGCACGAGACCGAGCTGCGGGGCTTCGAATCCGCGGTCGGGGCCGGCGCGGGCGCTGTCATGGCCGCCTACAACAAGGTCAACGGCAACTTCTCCACCGAGAACCGCTATCTCCTCACTGAAGTCCTGCGTGGGCAATGGGATTTCGGCGGCTGGGTGATGTCCGACTGGTCCGCCGCCCACTCCACCGCCGCCGCGATTACCGCGGGCCTCGACATGGAGATGCCCGACAGCATCAACTTCGGTGACGCGCTGAAGGCGGCCGTCACCGCGGGCATCGTCCGAGAGGCGCTCGTCGACCGCTCGGTGCGCCGCATCCTGTCGGTGATGGACCGCTTCGGGCTGCTCGGCGGCGCACTTCCGGCGCGCCCGGTGCGGGACGCCGCCGCCGGGGCCCGTACGGCGCTGAAGATCGCGGTCCAGGGGGCGGTGCTGCTGCGCAACGAGCACGGGGCGCTGCCGCTGGCGGGCGAGGCCGCCCGCAGCGTCGCCGTCATCGGCCCGACCGGAGAGGTGCCGTTCGTCAGCGGCGGCGGCAGCGCCCATGTCGTACCCGATGAGGCGCTCACCCCGCTGGCCGCGATCCGCACCCGCGCCGGGTGCGGCGCGAGGGTCTCCTACACGCTCGGCGAGGACCTCCGCGGCCGGGTCTTCCTGGAACAGACCCTCGCGGCGGGCGCCCCGTACCGCCATGACGAGGACATCAGCCTCGACGCGCCCGACGAGTGGACCTTCCTGATCCACTACACCGGCGCCCACGCCGACCGCCCCAAGGTCCTCCTCGACGGCGCCGAACTCTTCCCGCTCGCCGCGGGCTACGGGGAGTACTTCAGCGGCGGCGTGGTCTCCACCACCCCGGAAGGGCTGAGCGTCCGTCGCAAGAGCGTGGAGCTCTCGGCCGGCCGGCACACTCTGCACATCACCGCCGACGGCGCCGCCGTCGGCAGGACCTTCAAGCTCGCCAGGACGACGAGCGCCTCCCGTGCCGAGGACGTGGCGGCGGCCGTCGCCGCGGCGAGGGAGGCCCGTACGGCCGTCGTCTTCGCCTACGAGGACGCCACCGAGGGCCAGGACCGCACCACGATCGCCCTGCCGGGCCACCAGGACGCCCTGATCGCGGCTGTGAGCGCCGCCAACGCCCGTACGGTGGTCGTTCTCAACACCTCCTCGTCCAGCGCCATGCCGTGGCTGTCGCGGACCGCCGCCGTCCTGCAGATGTACTACCCGGGCCAGGAGGGCGGCTCCGCCACCGCCGCCCTGCTCTTCGGCGACGCCAACCCCGGCGGCCGGCTCACCCAGACCTTCCCCGTGAGCGACGACCGGACCCTGGTCTCCGGCGACCCGCACCGCTACCCCGGTGTCGACGGCGAGGAGTGCTACAGCGAGGGGATCCATGTCGGCTACCGCTGGTACGACGCGGAGGGCGTCACGCCGCTCTTCCCCTTCGGCCACGGCCTGACCTACACGAGCTTCGCCTACTCGGGCCTGTGCGTCTCCCCGGACGGCCACGGCCTGGGCGTCCGCTTCACCGTCCGCAACACCGGCCGCCGCACCGGCCATGACGTCCCCCAGCTCTATGTCGGCCCCTCGCCGGACCTCGCCCTGCCCCAGGCGAAGGCGGCCCTGGCCGGCTACCGGCGTCTGAAGCTGCGCCCCGGCGAGGCCCGGGAGATCACCCTCCGTATCCCGGCCCGGGTGCTCTCCTCCTGGGACCCGGCCCGCCACCGCTGGGTGCTCGGCACCGGCCGCCGCACTGTGTACCTGGGCGCCTCCGCGGCTGATCTGCGGCTGACGGATGCCGCCGTGGTCGGCTGAAGTCCGGTACGACGTCCGGACTACGACGAAGGCCCCCGCCTGAGGCGGGGGCCTTCATCATGTCTGTGCGCCGCCAGGGACTCGAACCCCGGACCCGCTGATTAAGAGTCAGCTGCTCTAACCAACTGAGCTAGCGGCGCCTGCTGACGCAACAATCATACGTGGCCGGCCCGGGCGCTGATGACCACCCCCGGGATCCGGGCGGTCCCCCGGTGCCCCTGGACGGTCCTCGGCTGCCTCGGTTGGCGCAAAATCGCTGGGGCAGGCCCGCCACCGATCTGTATGAGGGCATGCTGAAGGGCCCGGCAAGAGGGGGGAGGATGCCGGGCCCGTCAGCGTGGGGGGAGAGGAAAGGTTTTTGGGGTATCTACCAGACCACGTCGCTAGGTGTGCTCCAGACCACATCGCCGGGCGTGGTGGCCGCGGCGGCGGTGGAGGCGCCGATGAGTCCCACCGAGACAGTGGCGACGATGCTCACCAGGACACGGAGGGCGGTACGACGTATGGCAGTCATGGGTTGACCTGTTCCAGGGGTGTGAGAGCGGGTCGGGGCGCCGTTCGGCTGAGGAACCGTACGGCTGATTGAATTCTGTCGGACGACAAGTCACAGGTCAGCCGTTTCAGCCTTCCGGAAACGGACATGGCCCTATACGGACAGACTGGACGGGATGGGGCCCTAGGGGTCCATCTGCCTGTGTTGCCCCTTAACCTGATCGAGGTCGGGGGCCGCGTTGAGAGGTACTGGGGGTGCAGTTCGTGAGCGATGGAGTCGTGCGCGCTCGGGCGCGGGAACTGTATGCGTTGGCCCTGGTCGACGCCGATTGGGTGCCGGACGAGGTGTGTGCCCGACTGGGCTGGACCTCCGGGGAGCTGGCGGGGGCACTCGATGTGCTGGCCGGCCTCGGCCTCGCCGAGCGGTTCGCCACCGCCGCGAGCGGCTGGTCGGTGCACTCTCCGGCGACCGCCATGGCCCAACTGATGGAGAACAGCCAACAGCACACCCAGGACCTGCTGGCCACGGTCTCGCGTGCACACACCGCCCTCGTCCAGGTAGCCAGCGAATTCCAGCCGGTCCATATCCGGCAGCTCGCCGAGGCGCGGATCGAGGTCGCGGTCCAGCCCGCCCAGGTGTCGGCGATCCTGGACGAGGCGGCCTTCACCTCGACGTCGGAGCTGTTGTCGATGCACCCCGGCCGCCTGCCGGCCGCACGGCTCTCCGGCGGCGACGAGCGCAACAGGATGATCCTGCGGCGCGGTGCGAAGATGCGCTCGATCCATCTGACTTCGGCCGCGGCCATCCCGTATGTCCGTGCTCATCTCAAGGAACTGGTCAATGAGGGAGCGGAGGTGCGGACCGCCACCTCGCTCCCCATGCGACTGATCATCGTGGACCGGACCTTGGCCATCGTCCCGACCTTCGACCCGGACTCGGAGACCGACGACGTCACCACCGATGCCAGCCCGCCGGCGATGGTGCTGCGCAGCCCCGCGATGGTGGGCGTGCTGCGCCAGGTCTTCGAGCACATCTGGGCCTCCTCGTCCGACCTGTTCGCGGAGGACGGCGGCGGCATCCCCGCCTCCGGCGGTCCCCGGGTCCGCGAGATCATCCGGCTGCTGGCCTCCGGCCTCACGGATGAGGCGATCGGCCGCAAGCTCGGCCTCTCGGACCGCACCGTCCGCCGTACCGTCGCGGAGCTGATGCAGCAGATCGGGGCGGAGAGCCGCTTCCAGGCGGGAGTGAAGATGGTCCGGCTGGGCTGGCTGAACGACGAAGAGCCGCTGGTCGCGAGCACCCCCGGCGACCACGTATGATTACTGCGTCAGCAGGCGCCGCTAGCTCAGTTGGTTAGAGCAGCTGACTCTTAATCAGCGGGTCCGGGGTTCGAGTCCCTGGCGGCGCACAGACATGATGAAGGCCCCCGCCTCAGGCGGGGCCTTCATCGTAGGCATCTGTCCCGGTAAGCGCTGCGGCCGTGAGTACCGTGTCCGAAGCACCGGCACCCGTCAGAACGCGTGGGCCAGGAAGACCGGCGCGGCCCGCTCGTTGAGCGCGTCGGCGGCCGGGCGGAGCCGGTGGGCCTGGGCGATCGGCAGGGAGAGGGCGAGACAGCCGACGGTGTTGCCGATCGTGATCGGAATGGCGGCGCAGACGGTGCCGACCGCGTATTCCTGGAGGTCGAGGACCGGGGCGGAGGGCGGCTGGGTCTCCAGCCTGGTCAGCAGTACCTTCTCGCTGATGATGGTGTGCGAGGTGAAGCGCGCGACCTTGTGACGGGACAGGTGCTCCCGGCGGGCCTCGTGGTCGAGCTGGCTGAGCAGGCACTTGCCGATCGCGCTGGCATGGGCGGAGCGCTGGAACTCGATCCACTCATTGACGCGTGGCGCGTTCGGCCCGTCGGCGATGTCCACGACCCGCAGCTCGCCGTCGGAGTAGCGGCTGAAGTAGACCGCGGCACCGACCTCGTCGCGAAGTGTGGCCAGCACCGCTTTGATCTTGTCGCCGAGTGCCTTGTCACGGGTGGCGCTGCCGAGCAGCACCAGTTGCTCGCCCACGGCGTACCCGCCGCCGGGCAGTGCGCTCAGGTAGTGCTCACGCCTGAGCATGGCGAGGAGGTGGGTCAGATAGCCGATCGGGACGCCAATTTCCCGAGCCAGCTGCTCGGCGCCCACACCTTGCGTATGTTTGTTGACGGTCTCCAGTACGCGCAGGGCGTACTGGACCGCGTAGACCGGCGCGATTTGTCGGTGCTCAAGCGCCACGGTAGCCCCCTACAGGTGTGACCGTTTGCGTCCTTGCTGTCGCTGGTGGTTACCGCTGCCGGGCGCGGCTACCCGGGTCCGGCAGCTGGACCGGAATCCACGATAGCCCTAAATAGCTATCGCGGGGGGCCAGTTGGCGAGTTATCTGGAGCCCCTTGGGCGTATATGCAGGAACGCACTACAGTGGCATATGCCTAAGGCATGCACCCGCGAATTTCGGTGACGCATCCGCCGTGCGAGCCTGGAAGGGCACGGTGTGTCCCGGATGTCCCGCCAGGAGCCAGGGAGCTGCCATGACCGGCCACCACGAACGCCTCGCCGTCGAGCGGGTGCCGAAGGGACTGCTCATCGGCGGCAAGTGGCGCGCCGCCGTGGACGGCGGAGAGTACGAGGTCGAGGACCCCTCGACCGCACAGCCGCTGTGCGCCGTCGCCGACGCGGGGGCCGATGACGCGCTCGCCGCGCTGGACACCGCCGCCGCCGCGCAGCCCTGCTGGGCCGC
Organism: Actinacidiphila oryziradicis; assembly: GCF_005047355.1. Classification (GTDB taxonomy): domain Bacteria; phylum Actinomycetota; class Actinomycetes; order Streptomycetales; family Streptomycetaceae; genus Actinacidiphila; species Actinacidiphila oryziradicis. The sequence continues at coordinate 347,988 of NZ_SUMC01000001.1, read as the reverse complement.
CACCGCCCCGCGTGAACGCGGCGAGATTCTGCGGGCGGCATTCGAGCTGCTACGCGAACGGCAGGACGAACTCGCCGTTCTCATGACCCTCGAAATGGGCAAGCCGGTCGCCGAATCCCGCGGCGAGATCCGCTACGCGGCGGAATTCTTCCGCTGGTTCGCGGAGGAGGCCGTCCGGATCGACGGCGGCTGGCAGACCGCACCCGACGGCGACGGGCGGATCTGGGTCATGCGGCAGCCGGTGGGACCCGCGCTCCTCATCACCCCCTGGAACTTCCCGATGGCCATGGGCACCCGCAAGATCGGCCCCGCCGTCGCCGCCGGCTGCACGATGATCGTCAAGCCCGCCCACCAGACCCCGCTCTCCATGCTCGCCCTCGCCGAGATCCTCGGCCAGGCCGGGCTCCCCGACGGCGTACTCAACGTCCTGACCACGACCCGCCCCGGGGAGGTCTGCGAGCCGCTGCTGCGCGACGGGAGGCTGCGCAAGCTCTCCTTCACCGGCTCCACGGCCGTCGGGCGGCGGCTCATCGAACAGAGCGCCGCCAATGTCCTGCGGACCTCCATGGAACTCGGCGGCAACGCCCCGCTGATCGTCTGCGAGGACGCGGACCTCGGGAAGGCCGTCGACGGCACCGTCATCGCCAAGCTGCGGAACAACGGCGAAGCCTGCACCGCCGCCAACCGCATCTACGTCCACGCCTCGCTCGCCGAGCCCTTCACCTCCCGGCTCGCCGACCGGCTGGGCTCCATGATCGTGGGCCGTGGCACCGATGAGGGCGTCCAGGTCGGCCCGCTCATCGACGCCGCCGGGCGCGACAAGGTCGACTCCCTGGTCCGGGACGCGGTGCGCGCCGGTGCGCGGGTGCTGGTGGGAGGTGAGCCGATGGCCGGGCGGCCCGGGTACTTCTACCCCCCGACGGTGCTGGCGGACGTCCCCGCCGGCGCGCGCGTCCTCCGCGAGGAGATCTTCGGGCCGGTCGCCCCTGTCGTCACCTTCGAGAACGACGACCAGGCGATCCGGCTCGCCAACGACACCGTTTACGGGCTCGTCTCCTACGTCTTCACGGAGAGCCTGCGGCGCGGCGTCCGGTACGCGGAGGCGCTGGAGACCGGCATGGTCGGGCTGAACAAAGGAGTTGTCTCCACGCCCGCCGCGCCCTTCGGGGGCGTAAAGCAGTCCGGCCTGGGCCGGGAGGGCGGCCGGATCGGCATCGACGAGTACCTCGAGACGAAGTACGTGGCAGTCGACGTGTGAAGGGAATAAGCGGAGAAGGACTCCGGTTGCCCTGGTTGACGACCCTGGCAACCGAGGAGGAACCCCCAGTGGGAGACGCAACCGTACCGGTCCCCTTGTCCGTACTGGACCTGGCGACCGTCGGCAGCGGAACGACCGCCGGCGCCGCGCTGCGGACCAGCGTGGAGCTGGCACGGCTGGCGGAAGCCCGCGGGTTCCACCGCTTCTGGGTGGCGGAGCACCACTCGATGCCCGGGGTGGCGAGCTCGTCGCCCGCGGTGATCCTGGCCCACCTCGCGGCGTACACCGAGCGGATCCGGCTCGGATCGGGCGGCGTCATGCTGCCCAACCACGCACCCCTCGCCATCGCGGAGCAGTTCGGCACACTGGAGGCCCTCGCCCCGGGCCGGGTCGACCTGGGCCTCGGCCGGGCCCCCGGTACGGACGGTGCGACGGCCGCCGCGCTCCGCCGCAGCGACCGGCTCCGCGAGACCGCCGACGACTTCCCCCAGCAGCTCGCGGAGCTGACCCGTTTCCTCGACGACGATTTCCCGGACGGCCACCCGTACGCCCGTATCCACGCGGTACCGGGCCCTGTCCAGGGCAGTGTGCCCGGCGGCGTGCAGTCCGCGGACCGCCCCGCCGTCTGGCTGCTGGGCTCCAGCGGCTTCAGCGCGCGCCTGGCGGGCGAGCTCGGCCTGCCGTTCGCCTTCGCGCACCATTTCTCGGCCGTGAACACCGTCCCGGCGCTCGACCTCTACCGCGAGTCCTTCCGCCCTTCCGCCGTGCTCGCCGAGCCGTACGCCCTCATCGGCGTATCCGCTTTCGCGGCCGACGAGGAGAAGGACGCCTACCGCCAGGTGCTCACCGGCGCCCTCGGCATGCTCCGCCTCCGTACCGGCCGACCGGGACTCACTCCCTCGCCCGAGGAAGCCGCCGCCTACGACTTCAGCCCCGTCGAGCGCGACTTCGTCGACTCCTGGCTGGCCAACGTCGCGTACGGCACGCCTGACGCCGTACGCGCTCACCTCGACGGGCTCCTCAAGCGCACCGGCGCCGACGAACTCATGCTTACCGCCAACGCCCACACGCCTGCGGCGCGCCTGCGGTCCTACGAGCTCATCGCCGACGTCTACGGCCTGCCGGCCCGGGCCTGACGGGGCCGCCCTGCGGCCGCTTTCTCCCCTGACCCTTCCCCAGCCGAGGGCTGGGGAAGGGTCAGGGGAGGGTGGGCACAACGCCGACCACCGACCCGCACATGACCCGGGGTCCAGAGGCCGTCAAGGCGCGAGCATCGCGGAGATACGATCCGCCGGGACCGGGCGGGAGTAGAGCCACCCCTGCCCGGTATCGCAGCCGATGCGGCGCAATCGTTCCGCCTGGGCGGCGTTTTCGACGCATTCCGCGGTGACGGTGAGCCCGAGCCGGTGCGCGAGCTGCACCAGCGCTTCGACGATGGTCTCGTCCGCCGGGTTGGGGTGTTCGTCGGCCCGGAAGCCGTGAACAAACGATCCGTCAAGTTTGAGGGTGGAGACGGGGAGCCGGCTCAGGTAGGCCAGGTTGGAGTACCCGGTGCCGAAGTCGTCGATGGCGATGCGTACGCCCATTTCGTGAAGGGCGTGGAGCGCCTGGAGCGGACGCCCGGCGGAGCCCATGACCGCGGATTCGGTCAGCTCCAGCTGAAGCAGCTCCGGGGGGAGCCCGGTGTCGTCGAGGATGGCGGCGACATCGGCCACCAGATCCGAGTCCCAGACCTGCCGGACAGCGACGTTGACGCTGATGAACAACGGATCGTCGGGGTGCTTTTTCTGCCATTCCCGCGCCTGGCGGCACGATTCGGCAAGAACCCACCGTCCGAGCTGGACGATGGCGCCGTTCTCTTCCGCGAGTGAGATAAAACGATTCGGCCCCAGCGTTCCGAAGTTCGGATGGTGCCAGCGTACGAGGGCTTCGACGCCGCGGATGTCGCCGCTGCCGAGCTCGACGAGAGGCTGGTACTCCAGGATGAACTCGCCTCGCTCGACGGCTTGGCGCAGGGTGCTGGAGAGGGCCTGCTTGGTCATCCGGTGGGCGTTTCGCTCGGGGTCGAAGAGGGTCCACCGGGCTTTGCCGTCGGCCTTGGCCCAGTAGAGGGTGGTGTCGGCGGCCTGCATGATGCCGGTGGCGGTCGTGCCAGAGGCCTCGCGTTCGACGACGCCGATGCTGGCGGAGACCGCGATGCGCTGCCCGGCGAGGTCGAACGGGCGCTGGAGGGCGGCGAGTACGCATTCGGCGAGGTCGGTCGCCTGCCCGGTGCCGGTGGAGTCCTCGACCAGCACGGCGAATTCGTCGCCGCCGAGCCGGGCGACGAGGTGTCCGCCGGGGGCCGTCCGGATGGCGCATTCGGTGAGCCGGCCGGCGACGGCGGCGAGCAGCCGGTCGCCGGTACGGTGGCCGAGGGTGTCGTTGATGGCCTTGAAACCGTCGAGGTCGAGGTAGCACAGGCCGATGCGGCCGGTGCGGCTGCCGGCGGCTTCCAGGGCGGTGGAGAGCCGTTCGAAGAAGAGCGCACGGTTGGGGAGCCTGGTGACGGGGTCGTGCATCCGCAGGTGCCGCAGTTCCTCGCGGAGGGCGTACAGCTGTCCGTCGTCGGGGATGGAGAGCAGGGTGCCGCCGCTGGGCAGCGGGGTGCGGGCCATCTCCGAATGCACCTGGCCGACCAGGTCGGTGGCGGGCAGGGCGGTGAGGCAGGCCGGTTCGGCGCCCAGCAGGGAGCCGAGGGCGCCGTTGGCGTCGAGAACCCGGCCTTCGCGGTCGACCAGGGCCATCGGCAGCTGGGCGACGGCGAAGGCGGCACGGTAGTCGCGGACCTCGGCGGGCGTCCGCTCGGGCGCCCGTTCGGAGTTCCGCTCGGGTGTTCGCTCCGCGGCCCGTTCAGGGGCCACGGAATCACTGTGCGTAATCGTCGAGGGCGTCGTTCCAGGGCTGACGCCAGGGCCGCCAAGAGCTCTGCCCATAATCGTCTCCCGCATCTCAGTCGTCTCGCACACATGGTCGTCGAGTTGTCGAATGCCCGCCCGAAGGCGGTAGTCATGCTGGAAATGTGGCGATCATAGAGGTTCTTGGAGTGTCAGGGCCACCGCTGTCGTGGTGATTCTCGGCACGCGAGGGGCGCGAGCAGCGCACGCACGACGTCTGTGCGACGGCGCATGCCTTGTCTTGCGCGTCTGTCGATTTCATTCGCCCGATTGCGACCGATAATTACGCGCCGTAGCGGTCAGACAGTCATCCTGTCGGAGTAATAGAAACGGGCATAAGCCAACAAAGCATAGCAACGTGATGTGGGTGTCCTGACTCCCCCGGGAGGTCCACATGCGGCGACGAGGCGTACCCATACGAGCGCACCGGCGCGCGCTGCGTGCGGCCGTCGCGTGGGTGAGTGTTTTCGCCGCGCTCATCGCCTGCACGCTGGTCGCGGTCCCGGCGCCGTACGTCGCGACCGTTGCGGCGGCCGGCGCGTCCGGCGGACCGTGCGCGCTGCCCCGCACCCGGGCCCACCACTCCGAGGGCACCGACAGCTGGGACTCCGCCTATCCGCGGCCCCGCAAGAGCCTGGACGCGGTGATGGTCTTCCTGTCCTTCCCGGACTCCGGGCCGCTGCTCGGCGCCGGGGAGGTGGCCGCCGACTACAACCCGGCGACCTCGCGGTTCTTCGACCGGGCCTCGTACGGGAGGTTCTCGCTGCGCATCCACGCCGTCCGGCGCTGGTTCCGGATGCCCGCGGCCTCGTCGTCGTACGAGATCCGGCGCGACTGGGACGCCGGGCGCCGCTCCCGCTATCTGCACGACGCCATCGCGGCGGCCGACGGGGGCGTGGACTTCTCCGCGTACGACATGGTCTACCTCGTCGCCGATCCGCACGCCCCCGGCGTGGACTCGGACGCCACCAAGGTCGTCAACCTGGCCGAGCCGATCCACGCCGACGGCACGGTGGTCCGGCGCCTGGTGACGCTCTTCGAGAACCACCCGCCGGACCGGAACGTCCTCGCCCACGAGACCGGCCATGTCTTCGACCTGCCCGACCTCTACTACCGCCCGCCCGCCGGCAGCCACGCCGACTGGGACACCCATGTCGGCGACTGGGACCTCATGGGCAGCCAGTTCGGGCTGGCGCCGGACCCGTTCGCCTGGCACAAATGGCGGCTGGGCTGGCTCACCCAGGGCCAGGTGCGGTGCGTGCCGCGGACCGGCACCAGCTGGCACGAACTCACCCCCCTTGAAGTCCCCGGCGGCACCAAGCTGCTGGTCCTGCGGACCGGACCCGACAGCGCACTGGCCATCGAGGCGCGCGCCGCCCTCGGCAATGACGCCGGCCTGTGCACCCAGGGCGTCCTCCTGTACCGCGTACGCTCCGACCTCCAGTCCGGCGACGGCCCCGTCGAGGTCCTCGACGCCCACCCCAAGACCTCCGCCTGCCTCGGCACCTCCGTCTACCCGCCGCTCGCCAACGCCCCCCTGGGGCTGGGTGATTCGTACGTCTTCGGCCGTACCCATATAACCGTCACGAACCGTACGCGGGACGGCGCCTGGTCGGTCAGGGTCAGCGATGTCTGATTCGCTGAGGGTGGCCGCCCTGGCCGCGGTGCTTCTGCTGACCGCGAGCAGCGGCGCCGCCGTCCCGTACGGCGAGTCCGCCGCCGGGCCGCCCCCGGCCGGACGGCCGTGCGCCCTGCGGGCGGCGCCGGGCGCCGCGATGTCCGAAGGGTTCCCCTCGGGCCGTAGCCGTGAGTTCGCCCGGCCCACAGGCAATGTGCGGGCGCTGACGCTGATGATCGACTTCCCGGACGCGAAGGCGCCGTACTCGGCGCGGGAGCGGTACGCGGAGTTCTTCCCGGCCGTAGAGCGCTGGTTCACGCGCAGCTCGTACGGGCGGCTGCGGTACCGGTCGGTCCCGGTGCCGCGGTATCTGCGGATGCCACGGCCGTTCAGTGCCTACCGGATAGGGCGCGGCTACGGCTGGGGCGCGCACACCGCGATGATGCGCGACCTGGTGAAAGCGGTGGGCAAGTCGGTCGGCTTCCGCGGCTACGACCTGGTGAACGTGCTGGTCACCCCCAATGCCGGCCCGGCCGCCGACCAGTCCGTGCTCTCCGTCACCTGGACCGGCGCCTCCGCCGCCACCACCACCGACGGCACCCGGCTCGACCGGGTCTCACTGATCTACGGCCACGACCACTCCGGCTCCCGTGTCCTCAGCCACGAGAACGGCCACATCTTCGGCCTGCCCGACCTCTACGCCGCCGACGACTTCCAGCGCACCGACAGCCTCGCCGGCCAGTGGGACAGCATGTTCCCTGGACTGGGGCCTCCAGGGCGACCTCCTCGCCTGGCACAAATGGCGCCTCGGCTGGCTGGACGACGCCCAGATCGGCTGTGTACCGGCCACCGCGGCACGCACCTTCACCCTCAGCCCCGTAGAGATACCGGGCGGCCGGAAGGCTGTCGTCATCCCCTACGGCCGCACCAGGGCCTACGTCATCGAGGTGCGCGACGCACTCGGCAACGACGACGGGGCGTGCCGCACCGGCGTGCTCGTCTACCAGGTGCGCACCGACGTCGACTCCGGGCGCGGGCCCGTCACCGTAAGGGACGCGCACCCGGGCAGCAGCGCCTGCGACTACAGCAGCGGTTCCTTCAACTCCCTGAACGACGCCCCCTTCCGCACGGGCGAGCGCTTCCACGACTCGGCGGCCCGCCTGACCGTGCAGGTGCTCGGCCGCGGCCCGGCGGGGGAGTGGGCGGTCCGGGTCACCCGGAGGCCATGACCGCGCACCGCGTACGACAAAGGCCCCCCGCTTCCGCGAGAGGCCCTCATCCGTCTGTGCGCCGCCAGGGACTCGAACCCCGGACCCGCTGATTAAGAGTCAGCTGCTCTAACCAACTGAGCTAGCGGCGCCTGCTGACGTCGTAGACCTTAGCACCCGCTCCCGGAGGAGCAAAAATCGATATCCCCGCCGGTCCGGACCGCCCGGATGCACGCCCAGAGCAGCACATCCGCCCCCGGCAGCCATGGCTGCCGGGTGTCCGGCGCGACCAGCCAGCGCGACGACGAGGACGCCGAGCCGTCACCCTTGCCGCGCAGCGGCGGCACGGTCACGGCGTCCCCCGGGCCATGGCACATCAGCGGCGGCACCGCGCTGCCCCACTCCTCCCAGCCGAGCAGCGCCGGGAGTCTCTGGGCGGTGCCCGTGGCGGCCAGCAGCAGTACCCTGCCCCGGTGCACCGCCACCGGCCCGGAGCCGGGGCCCGCGGACCACAGCTGCTCCAGGACCCGGCGCCCGAAGAGCGCCGGCGCGTTCACCACGTCGAAGGCGGTCCCGCAGGGCAGCACGCTGGGCGCGGTCGGACGGGCTGACCACAGCGCCTGGACGCTGCGCGGGAAGGCGCTGGCCGAGGCGAGCCAGGCTGCTCCCTCGAGAGTGACGAATTGGGTGTCTCCTGGCCAGGCATGCCGTCGCCGATCAGTCATGGCATATACAACTACCGGCGGACGGTGCTCAGATTCCGCACATCGGACGAATTCGGGACACAGGCGGCTCCACCCGGCTATCTTGACCCGAACGCATATGCCAACGGCGTGAGACTGTGGCTGCGGTGACGACTGTGGCTGCGGTGACGACTGTGACTGCGGTCGCTCAGCGCTCGCGGTCCGAGCCGTCCCTCATCAGGCTCACCCCGAACTCGACCATCTTCCTCGCGTAGTCCTCCGTCCAGCCGGCCCGCTCCGCGATCGCCGCGCTCGTCAGCCGGTCGAAACGCTTGGGATCCGCGAGCTGCGCCGCCGCGATGGCCTGGTACTCCGTCGCTCGGTCGGCGGCTGCCCGGAAGGCCAGGGTGAGCTCCGTGGAGCGGGCCAGCAGATGGCGGGGGTCGTCCATCGACTCCAGGTCGAAGAAGTGTTCCTCGTCCTCCAGGACCTGGGCGGGTTCGAAGAGCAACTGTGCGGGTTTCATCCGGCGCTGAGCCGACTGCGGCTCGGACATGTACGTACCTCCAAAGGTGATCGCGCCTTCCATTGTCGCGCCGCCCGCGAGTAGGCACGCGGCACGGGTTTTTTCAAGGCGGTGCGGCGTCCCGTGGTATGCGCGACGCTAAATTTTCCCCTGACCCGCCCCTTCCCGAAACCGGGGCTCTGCCCCGGGCCCCGGCGGTTGCCTGCGGCACGCCTGCCGACAACGTCAGCACAATCCAGCCCGTCCGGCGTTTGAGGACCTGGGGGTCCCCCCACGCCCGCCAGGGCGTAGGGGACGGGTCTGGGGGGCGTAGCCCCCCACGCGGCGCCAGCCGCATATTGGACGCAGTCGGGAAGGGGCGGGGTGGGGAAAGCGCCGCAGGCGCTACGGCCGCCACGGCACGCGGTGCTCCGCCAGATGCGCCAGCACCGCGTGGTTCGCCTCCCACCCGTCCGGGAATTTCACCGTCACCCCCAACCGCACCGGCTCCGTCGAAGGGTGCTCGTCCAACAGCTCCGCCACCCCCGCCCGGCACACCACAACGCACGCGTGCCGGTGCCGCGAGGCAAGCACGCACAGGCGTCCGGTCTCCAGATGGAACGCCGTGGCGTCCGGGCGCCCCGACAGGGGATGGAGTACGACGGTGACGTCGAACTCGCGGCCCTGGAGGCGGTTGGCGGTGTCCACCGCGACCCCGGTGACGCCGAGGGCGGCCAGCGCCGAACGCACCGCGGCGGCCTGGTCCCGGTGGGCCGTCCCCACCGCGACGCGGTCGGCGGTGACGGGCGCGGTGCCGCGCTCCGACCCGGCCACGGCGCCCCGGTCGAGCAGGCGTCGTACGACCTGGGCGACCGCCCGCACAGCCTCGGGGTCCGTGCGGGGCGTGCGGCGGGCCGGCAGCTCCAGCAGCCCCCAGCCGGAGGCGGCGGCCTCGTCCAGGACGCGGTCGGGGCCGGTGCCGTCGGACCGGACACCGAAGGAGAGCCGGCGGTCGCCGTGGTCCGTACCGCTGGTGAACGGCGTGTACGGGTAGAAAGCCTCGGACACCAGCGGTGCCGCCGACGCCGGGAGCCGCCATGAGACCGGCAGCCGGTGCTGGGGCAGCCCCGGATTGTGCGCCAGGAGTGTGACGACGGCGCTCGCCGACGGGTCGTAGCTCAGCCCCGCCCACTGCTCCGCTCCCACCACGCTGAACGGATCCAGCTGCCCGGGGTCCCCGACGAACAGGGCCCGCTCGAACAGACCGGCGACCTGGAGCAGCGCGTCCGACCGCATCTGGTAGGCCTCGTCCACGATGGCGTGCCGCCATGGTTCGACGCCTTTGACGAACGCCCATTTCGCGGCGGTCGCGATCACTACCTTCTGCTGCGCGAGGTCCGCAGCCTTCGCGGACTTGAGGATGCCCGGGTGGCGGTCCAGGACCGGGTCCGGGGGTGAGTCACTGCCGTGCAGCCGCCCGATGGGCAGCTCGGGATCGGCGGTGGCCAGTCGGTCTGCCAAGTCGTCGACCTGCGCGTTCGTCTGTGCGACCACCATCAGGGACTCCCCGGCGGCCACCAGCTCCTGCGCGGCGCGCACCACGAGGGTGGACTTCCCGGCGCCGGGCGGGGAATCCACCACCACGCCTCGGGCGGCGCCGTACAGGGTGTCGTAAAGGATCTTCTCGGTGGCTGCTGCGGCCGCCTCGGCGGGGCTTGTGCGGGCGCCGGTCACAGATAGTCCTCCGGGGTCAGCGGATCGGGGGCGTCGGCCGGGGGGCTCCCGCCCGGCGGCCCGCCGTGGGTCCACGGGGTGTCCTCCGGATCCGGCAGCTCCGCCCCGCCGCGCGGGGCGTGCTCGAAAAGCGTCCAGCAGATCAGGTCGCCCTTCTCCGGCACCGAGCCCTCCTTCGGAACCCGGCCCGAGCCCATTCCGCCCAGCAGCCGCAGCACCACCGTCTCCGGGATGTCCGTGGCGACGATGTCCGTGGCGACCGCCTCAGCGCTCTGCGCGGACTTCGCCTCCGGCAGCGCGCGGTAGACCTTGGTGCCGGCGTCCAGCTGCGGGCGGTCCTCGGTCGTCATGGTCACCAGCGGCCGGGGCATCGGCCGCTTCCCCTCCGAGTACGCCATCTCGACGTCCGTCACCTCGCCCACGAACGCCTGCCCCGCCAGCCGCTGCCCGGCCATCACCAGCGGATCGTCCAGCGCTTCCTGTGCCTCCAACCGCACCTGCGCCGTCTCCCGCCCGGCCAGCTTCTGTGCCGCCGCGATCGCGTCGTCCCGCTTGGGCTGCGGGGGTTCTCCGGCCAGCACCCGGTCCCGGTGGCCGGTGTACGACCACCGGTCCCGTTTCCACCGCTCGGCGACATGCGCGCCCTCCGGCAGCGCCCGCAGCAGGTCCAGGCCACGCCAGACCATGTCCCAGGTGGGCCGCAGCTGGCTCGCCACCAGCTCGCGGATCCCGGCCTCGGCCGTCTCGGCCGCCAGGGACGCGATCGCTGCGTCCTCCGCCTCCCGCGCCGCCGAGCGGGCGGCGTCGTACCGCGCCATCGCCGGGGCCAGCGCCGTGTTGTCGAACACCGGGTCGGTGGCCGGCCCGGCGGGCGGGCACAGCAGCAGCCCGTCCGCCCCGCGCTGCGTCTCCGCCCGCCGGGCGGCCCGCGGACCGTTCATGCCCTCCGGAGGGTCGATCCAGGCCAGCAGGGAGCCCAGGTGCTGGTCCTCCAGATTGCTCTGGCCGGTCGTCCAGTGCCGGGTCAGCAGTTCGGTCATGGCCACGAGCAGCCCGGCCCCCGGGGTGCGGGCCCGCTCGCCGTAGTGCGTCAGCCAGCGCCCGAGCAGCGGGACCCGGGCCGGCACCGGGTACGGCTCGTCCGGGTCGTCCTCGGCGGTGCGGCGGAACCGGGTGGAGCGGCCGAGGAGCCGTACGTAGTCCAGGGCGGCCGGATTGGGCACCACGATCTGTGGGGCGTCGGCGCACACCTCCGACTCTTCCCGGTTCCTGGTGGCGGGTTCGATCTCCACCTCGTCCGCGAATCCCTCCACATACGGCAGCACGGCCTGTGCCAGCTCCGCGAGGAACGCGAACCGCAGATCACGGTCCCTCGGCTGCGGCACCACCAGCAGCCGGGGCGCCTCCGCCACCGTCCCGACCAGTGCCCCCAGCGGGGCGCCGACCTCACCGGCGGTGGTCAGCGGCACGAACACCAGCGGCCGCCCGGACACATGCCGGTGCCGCACGGTCGCGATGGGCCGGGCCCGCCCGGCGGCAGCGGCCTCCGCCCGCGCGAGCGTCGTCATCAGCGACATCAGACCTCCCCGACAGCTGCGGCCCGCAGCCGTGCCGCGCGGCGCAGCGCGTCCACCGCCGGGTCGGCCGGGTCACCGGCGGTGCCGAGGGCGGCGGCGAGCACCTGCTCGACGGTGGTGAGGGAGCCGAGCTCGCCCCGGGTGCCGCGGCCGAGGGATTCGACGGCGCCGCAGGCGCGGGCCCGGTCCCGGCAGTGGAAGGCGAGTTCGCAGGCGGCGAGGCACTCGGGGGCGTAGGCGGCGGGTACGGCCTCGACGGCGGCCAGCATCTCGGGGGCGGGCCGGGTCGGGGTGCTGCCGTCATCGGCGTACCGCAGGTCGAAGGTGGTGCCGTCGGGGAGGGTGGCGGCGATCTCCTCGATCCGGGTGAGCCGGGCCAGCTGGCGCCGGGTGACGGAGAGCTGTTTGCGTACGTCCACAAGTTCGGCGGTGGGGAAGTTGGAGAAATCCTTCGGGCAGACGAGAAGCACGTCGTGCGATACGCGCGCGGTGCCTGCCTGCGCCGCAAGGCGCTCCAGGGCCAGCACATATACGGCCGCCTGCCGGGCGGCGGCGCCGACCTTCACCGAGTCGGCGCTGCCGTCGAGGATGGGGAACGACTTGATCTCCACGACCGTCCAGGAACCGTCCGGCCGGACCGCGACCGCGTCCGGCTCCAGGTAGGCGGGCGAGCTGGCGACCTCGAGGGCGAGCATCGGGTGGTCGAGCAGGGTCCAGCTGCGGGCGGCCGTCGCCTCCTCCAGCGCCAGCCGGGTGCGGGCGACCCGTCCGGCGGGACCGGCGGCGGAGAGCTCGGGGACGAGCACCCGGCCGTCCTCCGGGGTGCCGCCGAGGAGCCGGATCAGCTCGGCGCAGCCGTCCGCCTTGACCCGGGCCTCGAAGGCGTGGCCGCGTACGAAGGCGAACTGGGACTGCCCGAAGGGCGCCGGATCGCCCAGCACCCGGGCTACCGCGCCCTTGTCGATCCCGGCGGCGTCCAGCAGGGCGCGGCGCCGGCATCCCGGGTTGGCGGCCAGTGCGGCCAGCGCTCGCGCGTCAAGGGGGCGAGGTCGCACGGCCGGGCCGCGCAACTCGGCCAGCCGCTCTCGGAGATCGTGGGTAGTGCTCACCCGCGAAAGTGTTGCATCCGCCTATGACAGTCGCCGGACAGGCCGGCTGAACAAGCTGTGGGCAGGGAGGACATGCAGGGCGGCCGGCCAGTTTTTCACGCCGCTTTCGGGGCGCCCCGCTCCTGTTCCTGTTTTTCCTGTTCCTTCTTCTCCTCCGGCACGACTGACGTGGCGACCACGGTCGTGTGTCCGGTGCGGCGTGCGCGAACCCGGTCGATGACCCGCAGTGCACGCGGCGCCAGCAGATAACTGACGCTCAGCACCATCGCGCCGGCGACGGCGTCCAGCAGATAGTGGTTTCCGGTGCCCATCACCACCAGCGTCGTGCCCAGCGGGTAGATCACGCCGAGCGCCCGCAGCACCGGCGACCGCCCGTATCGCCAGAGCATGAACCCGCACCACAGCGACCACCCCACGTGCAGGCTGGGCATGGCCGCGAACTCGTTTGCCATACCGCCGAGGCCGCGCGGGGCGCTCGCGTTGCCGCCCCACCAGCCGTAGGAGCCGTACTGCGCCATGGTGTCGATGAAGCCGTGCCCGGAGGTGAGCAACCGCGGCGGGGCGGTCGGCATCAGGGTGAACCCGACCAGCCCGAGGAGGGTGGTGATCATCAGCCAGGTGCGGGCGAGGCGGTACTGGGACGGGCGTCGGCGCCACAGCCACACCAGGACGGCGGGGGTGACGACGTAGTGCAGTGAGGCGTACCAGAAGTCGGCCGGGATGCCGAAGGACCGGTAGTTGGTGAAGAGCCGGTTGAGCCACCGCTCGGGGTCGATCTTCATGAGCTGTTCGAGGTGGAGGATGTCGATGCCGTGCTCGATGGCGTCATCCACGTCGCCGCGGACCAGAAGCCGCGCGCAGGTGTAAAGACCGTAGACGACGGCTATGAGGGGGAGCTCGGTCCACCAGCGAAGCCGGCCCCTGTATGCCGCGGCCCGAGGCGCAGTAGCGCTGATCGTCATCCGACCGGTACTCCCCGTTCTCCCGATTGGCGGGTGATGAACTCCGACGTAGGCTTCTACCGTACGGCGTACGCCAGCCACCCCCCACACCGCCCCTGATATTCCTGGCCACCACCCGTTGGCCAAGTGTCCAACGGCGTGTCGCCGGGTATGTGCGCGGGAGGACACCCGGGCCGCTTCCCCGGGTTGCCCGCCCGCGCGAGAATTCAGTAAACCGCCCGCACCCTGTCCTCGTACAACCGGAAAAACCGGACTCCCACTCATGACTACCGCTCGACCGGCCCGCTCCCCACGGCGCCGCGTCCCCCGCAACACGCTCAACCCCGATCGGATCCTCGACGCCGCGGTCACCCTGCTCGACCGGGACGGCACCGAGGCCTTCACCATGCGCGCCCTCGCCGAGGAGCTCGGCGTCGGCACCATGGCGGTCTACTCACACTTCCGGGGCAAGGACGAGCTCAGTGACGCCGTCGCCCAACGCCTCCTCGCCGAAGTGGAACTACCCGTCACGGGCGTCGGCGACCCCGGCGACCGCATCACCGAGGTCGTCCGCAGCCTCTACCGGCTGTTCTCCGAGCACCCCTCCGCCCTGCAACTGCTCACCAGCCGCCCGATGCGCGGCGACGAGCAGATCGCGGTCACCGACCAACTGCTGGGGCTGCTCCGCTCGGCAGGCCTCGGCCGGACCGAGGCCGTACGCGCGTACGTCGCGCTCATGCAGTACACCGTCGGCGCGGCCGTCTGGACGACGAGGAGCAGACGGCGCTGTGAGCGCGAGGAGGGCGTCGGCGAGCGCATCAAGAAGCGGCTGACCGCCCTGCCGCCCGACAGCTACCCCTCGCTCACCGACCTCGCACCGGAACTCTCGGCGGTGGGGAACATGGGGCCTGTGCAGTTCGAGTACGGGCTGGGCCGCCTGGTGAGGGGTCTGCTCGGCAGGTGAGCGATCTCGGATGGCCGTATGGCGCTCCGGCCATCGGCTCCGGGGACGATGCCACTCACCTGGGACGACGCCGTTTCGCCATGGTTCGCCAGCAAACGCCACCCCTTGCAGGGCCGGGAGGGCGTAGCCGTCAGCCCTTCCCGGCGTTGAACTGGTTGCGACGTCCGACTACAAGGAGGCTTCCCTTGTTGGACACCAATGGGTCACCCAGGCCGATGTCGGCATCGACCGACCGGCACATTCCCACCGCTGAACCCTGTGACCTGGTCACCGTACCGACCAGGCAGGGCCTCGAAGCGGTGGACCTGCTGCGGCTGCGTACCTGCGTCGGCCCGGTCCTGCACGACAGCTCCGACGACAGTCTCGGCTTCCTCGTCCCGCCCGGCACCGCCGCCGCCTGGGATCTGCCGGGCAGCGCCTGCACCCAGACCAACGGCCGCGGCGTCACCTCCGGCACCGAGCCGCCCATCGCCGGCACCGGCTGGCTCGTCCCCCCGCACACCGCCGTGTCCGTCACCGACCCGGCCGTCCTCCGCGACGCGCTCGGCGAGGCGGCCCGCACCATCGAACTGGCGGCCCGGCGGTTGTAGCGACTGCCCGGGCCATACTTGAGCGCATGGCATCGGGCAAACGGCAGCGCAGGAGCATCCCCGACAGCGTCCGTGCCGCCATCCACGGTGGCGAAGCCGAACTCCTGCCGGACCGGGAGCGCCCCAACGGCTGGTCGCTGCTGATCGACGGAGCGCCGCAGTCCTACGTGGACCTCGACGACCCGGCGCATCTGGACTTTGCCTACCAGCGCAGGCTGGGCCATGTCATCGACCTGGCGGCGCCCCCAGGACGCCCGCTCCAGGTCGTGCACCTCGGCGGCGGCGCGCTGACCCTCGCGCGCTATGTCGCCGCGACCCGCCCCCGCTCGACTCAGCAGGTGATCGAGCTGGACGCCGCGCTCGTCGAACTGGTCCGGCGCGAACTGCCCTGGGACCGTAACTGGCGGATCAAAGTGCGCGGCGGGGACGCCAGAGCCGGGCTGGCCAAAATCCCGGAGGCCTGGGCGGACCTGGTGATCGCGGACGCTTTCAGTGGCGCGCGCACCCCGGCGCATCTCACCAGCACCGAATTCCTGGCCGAAGCCAAGCGCGCGCTGCGCCCGGACGGGCTGTACGCCGCGAACATCACCGACGGCGCACCGCTCGCCTTCCTGCGCTCACAGATCGCCACCGTACGGGCCCAGTTCGCCGAGGCGTGCCTCGCCGCCGACCCGGCGGTGCTGCGGGGGCGGCGCTTCGGCAACGCGATCCTGGTGGCGGCGGACCGGGAGCTGCCCGTCGCCGAGCTCACCCGCCGCGTCGCCTCCGACCCGCACCCCGGCCGGGTCGAACACGGCGGCGGGCTGGCGGACTTCACCGGCGGCGCGGTGCCCGTCACGGACGCGACGGCGGAGGCGTCCCCGTCGCCGCCGGAGTCGGCGTTCCGGTAGGGGCGGGGTGGGGGAGGCCCGCCGCAGGCGACCCGGGGCGCCGGACCTGCTAGGTCGTGACGTAGGTCTGAACGGTCGGCGGGTGCCCGTTCCACGTGCAGAACACCGTCGATGTGCTCTTCCCCGACGGCGCCGTGAAGTCGACCCGGATCCAGCCGTCCTGGTTCCACACCTGCATCTGCCACCCGCCCCCGTCAGGCGTGGCCGACACGAACGTGGCGTAAGTCGTGCCCAAATCCAGCACGACCCGCCCGCCATCCACCGCGTAACTGCGGATGTTGCCTGCGGCCGTCGGCGACGCCGTCGTATGGACCACCGAAGCCGAAGGCGACGCCGATGAGGAGCGCGGCAAAGGCGACGACGGGGACGAAGACCGCCGTGACGCCGTGGCCGATACCGATGCCCGCACCGAAGCGGAGGGCGAAGCCGACGGCGAAGCCCCTACGTCGGATATGGCCAGCGCCCTGGGCGCATCGTACGCAGTACCGGCCAGCGCATGGTGGACGCCGAACCACGACAAAGTAGCGGCGGCGCCCGTAGCGGCCGTCCACGCGCCGGCGTGCACCAGTGCCCTCAACATGCGCCCATGGTGCCCTACACGCGCCGTTCGCGCTCCCTCACTCCCACGATGCGTCAGCATCCCCCTGATGGGCTACCGTGCGGGCCATGGCAAGTGTGCTCGTTGTCGAGGACGACCAGTTCGTGCGCTCCGCCCTCATCCGGCACCTCAGCGAGGCCGCGCACACCGTACGCAGCGTGGGCACGGCACTTGAGGCCCTGCGCGAGGTGACGCAGGTCGGCTTCGACGTGGTGATCCTGGACCTCGGTCTGCCCGACCTCGACGGGGCCGAGGCCCTGAAGATGCTGCGCGGCATCACCGATGTCCCGGTGATCATCGCGACGGCCCGGGACGACGAGTCGGAGGTCGTACGCCTGCTCAACGCGGGCGCCGACGACTACCTCATCAAGCCCTTCTCGGTCGAGCACCTGTCGGCGCGGATGGCGGCCGTGCTGCGCCGCTCGCGTGGCCACGAGAGCAGCCCTGTGCTGCGGGTCGGCGGACTGCAGATCGACATACAGCGGCGGCAGGCGGCCCTGGACGCCGCGCCGCTGGACCTGACCCGCCGGGAGTTCGACCTGCTGTCCTTCCTGGCAGCCCGCCCGGGGGTGGTCGTGACGCGCCGTGAGCTGCTGGCGGAGGTGTGGCAGCAGAGTTACGGCGACGACCAGACCATCGACGTACATTTGTCCTGGCTGCGCAGGAAGTTGGGCGAAACGGCCGCGCGGCCGCGCTATCTGCATACGCTGAGGGGCGTGGGCGTCAAGCTTGAGCCACCAGGGTCGTTCCTATGAGGTGGGCCCTGGTCAAGGTATGTCTGGCCGTGACCGCGATGGTGGTGGTCGCCTTCGCGGTGCCGTTGGGCATGGTCGTACGGGAGATGGCCCGCGACCGGGCCTTCACCGGCGCGGAGCGGCAGGCCGCTGCGATCGGCCCGGCGCTGGCCATCACCACCGACCGCACCGAGCTGGAGCGGGCCGTAGCCTCCACCCAGGCGGGCGCGGCCGGCCGGATGGCGGTCCGGGTACCGGCCACCAAGGGCGTGGCAGCCGTGGGGGTCGGCGATACACACGCCTCCGACGCCGCCATCGGCACCGCCTCCAAGCTGGGCCGGGCCGCGACGGTATCGGTGCCCGGCGGCTACGCGCTGCTTCAGCCGACCGCCGTCAGCTCGGGCTCGGTCGCCGTGGTCGAGGTGTTCGTGTCGGACGCCGATGTGCGGCACGGGGTCACCGCGGCGTGGCTGGTGCTGGCCGGGGTCGGCATCGTCCTGATCATCGGCTCGGTCTCCATCGCCGACCGGCTCGGCACCCGGATGGTCCGCCCCGCCAGGCGTCTCGCGGGCGCCGCGCACGACCTCGGCCAGGGCGATCTGGCCGTACGGATCCCGGAGGAGGGCCCCGCCGAACTGCGGTCCGCCGCCGTCGCCTTCAACGCCATGGCCGACCAGGTCACCCAACTCCTCGCCAACGAGCGGGAACTCGCGGCCGACCTCTCGCACCGTCTGCGCACCCCCCTCACCGTCCTCCGCCTCAACGCCGCCTCCCTCGGCGACGGCCCGGCGGGCGAGCAGACCCGTCAGGCCGTCGCCCAGCTCGAACGCGAGGTCGACCAGATCATCCGCACCGCCCGCGCCCACCAGTCCGCCCCCGTTGCAGTCGGCTGCGACGCCTCCGAAGTCATCCGCGAGCGCATGTCCTTCTGGTCCGCCCTCGCCGAGGACCAGGGTCGCACCGCCCGCACCGCCGGCGTCGATCGGCCGGTACGAGTGCCCGTCGCCCGCGCCGAACTGGTCGCCGCCCTCGACTCCATGCTCGGCAACGTCTTCCGGCACACCCCCGAGGGCAGCCCCTTCGCCCTCGACGTCCACAGCACCCCCGACGCCGTCATCCTGCTCGTCTCTGACGCCGGCCCCGGCATCGCCGACCCCACAGCCGCGCTCCGACGCGGCCAGGGCGACGGCGGCCCCGGCTCCACCGGCCTCGGCCTCGACATCGTCCGCCGCGTTGCCGAATCCACCGGCGGTGACGTCCGCATCGGCCACTCCGTCCTCGGCGGCGCCGAGATCCGCGTCTGGCTGGCCCTCTCCCGGACCCCCGACGGCATCCGCCGCGGCCACAAACTCGCCCGGCGAGGCCGTTCGCGGGCAGTCACAGGCGGTTCCCCGGCCCCGGCCCCGTCTTCGTCTTCGACCCGCCCCCGCCCAGCGACGGTCGACCGGCGAGAATCCCGTAACCCGCCAGGGAGGCGCCATTTCTGATTGGCCGTGTGCGGGTGCGTGTCGCTCCCTTTCGGTCGCAAAGATGAAAGGCGCTTACTGCGGAGGGGGAGGAGGGGGCCTGTGTTGCCGGTTGGCCGCCGGGCCGGTGAGCGGCGGGCGTTAAGGCGGCTTGTGCGGCTCTTGTCCGTCTCGTGTCTGGGGTCTCGTTGCCGGATCCTGGTAGAGATGGCCGGTGGCGACGCCTGTTGTCCGTGGGGGGGCTGGACCGCCGTAACCGGCGACCGACGGGCGCTTGGTGGCTTGGCCCCATATTGAGGAGGCTCCTCTTCCGCCCGGTGGGTGGGGTGCAGAAAGGTTCTGGCGGGGGAGGGGTTCCGGGGGATGGGGGTGTCCGTCGGTCGCCTGCCGCCTTGGTGGTGGCTCCGGTGAGGGCTCGGGGCGTTAGGTCCACGTTCCGGACGGTGGAACGGCCTCCGCTCGGCGTGTCACTGTCCGAAACGTGGACCTATTGGATCCGCTCGCCGCAGAATCGTTTCGGCGGGAGCCAGGAGGGTTTCCCATGTTTGGCATATCAGGCAATTCCTCTCGTGCCTGCGTGCACTCCCACCCATGCCTGCGTGCACTTGCGTGAGGCGGGGGTGTACGCAGGCAGGGGTGGGAGTCCGCGCAGGCGGCCTCATCGCGGCTGAATGACGGGGCCTTATGGCCACCTGAACCGATTCAAGGTGGTCATAGGGCCCCCGTCATTCCCCGTCACGGCGGATTGAGCGGCCTGCGGACCCACCCGCACCCCAGCAGAAACCTTTCCGCGCCCCCGGCCGCCTCGGCGCCCGGCCGGGGCGAACTCCCCCTGCCCCTGACCCGGCGGGAGGCGGCCGTAGAAGGCACAGGCGACATCGCTCGCGTCCAGGCGTGGACCGTCTACGAGTCGCACCCCGTCACGCAGCGCGGGCCCGACCTGTTGCCCCATCAATTCCGGCCCCGAGAACTCCTGGCCGATGCCATGCACAACCACCACTCGCGCCATGTCAGCGATCAACCCCCGTCAGAACCCGTCGCGTCGGTGTCAAACCGCCGTGCAGCGACCTTAGGACAGAGGGCCCGATATCCGGCCGCGTATCGCGTTATCGTGCTGACTGGCAGCCGTGTTCGTCCTCGCCCGCCGGACGGCGCTACCCGGTTACGGCCGCCGTGGCGGCGGGATGACGCCCCGTCATGGCGGGCTGGTTGCAGATTGATTGGTCTAAACCTTTAATCGGGGCCGATGGCTGGCTTAAGCGCGCCTTAAGTTCCCGAATCCCTGCCCTGAACTGGGCGTTTGTCCGTTTCGCGGTCGCTAGCGTGCCGCCCCATGAGGACTTCACACCGCCGCCGTCCCGGCCGCAGAGCCACACTCATCGGCGGCCTCGCCGCTGCCGCCGCCCTCGCCGGCACGACCATCACCCTGGTGGGCACCGCCCAGGCCGCGTCCGTGGGTGCCGCCTACTCCAAGGTCAGCGACTGGAAGACCGGCTACACCGGCCAGTACACGATCACCAACACCACCGGCGCCGCCCTCTCCGGCTGGACTCTCGCTTTCGACCTGCCGGCCGGCACCACGATCAGCTCGCTGTGGAACGGCACCTACACCGCCGACGGCCAGCACGTCACCGTAAAGCCCGAGAGCTGGAACGCGACCCTCGCGGCAGGCGCTTCGGCCACGGTCGGCTTTGTCGCCGATTCGTCCGGCACCGCTGCCGATCCGGTCAACTGCCTCATCAACAAAGTGGCGTGTTCGGCCGACGCCACGCCAAGCAGTTCCCCGACGGCCATCCCCACGCCCACCGCGACCCCGACCGCGACGCCGACCTCCACCTCCGGCTCCGGTTCGACGACGACGGCAGGCTTCGCGCCGTATGTCGACACCTCCCTCTACCCTGCCTTCGATCTCATCGCCGCCGCCAACTCCACCGGCGTCAAGCAGTACAACCTCGCCTTCATCGTCGACGGCGGCAGCTGCACCCCCAAGTGGGGCGGCGTCACCGACCTCGGCAGTGACGCCGTCGCAGCCCAGATCGGCGCCCTGCGCGCGGCCGGCGGCGATGTCCGGGTCTCCTTCGGGGGCGCCGCCGGCTCGGAGCTGGCGACCACCTGCTCCTCGGACTCCGCGCTCGCCGCCGCCTACGGCTCGGCGATCGACAAGTACAACCTCACCAAGGTCGACTTCGACGTCGAGGGCGGTGCGATAGCCAACACCGCCGCCAATACCCGCCGTGCCCAGGCCATCGCGCTGCTGCAGAAGTCCCACGCCGGGCTCGACGTCTCCTACACCCTCCCCGCGATGCCCACCGGCCTCACGCAGGACGGCGTCAACCTCCTCGCCGACGCCAAGGCCAACGGCGCCGCCGTCTCGGCCGTCAACATCATGGCCATGGACTATGGCTCCTCGTTCACCGGCGACATGGGCCAGTACGCCATCGACGCCGCCACGGCCACCCAGGCCCAGGTCAAGAGCGCCTTCGGCCTCACGGACTCGGCCGCCTGGAAGGCCGTCGCCGTCACCCCGATGATTGGCGTCAACGACGTCAGCACCGAGACCTTCGCCGTCGATGACGCGTCCCAGCTGGTCACCTTCGCCAAGTCCAAGGGCCTTGGCTGGCTGTCGATGTGGTCCGCCGCCCGTGACAAGCAGTGCGCCGGCGGCGCCAAGTCCTCCGCCGACGCCACGTGCAGTTCGATCCTCCAGTCCGCCGGGGCCTTCGCCAAGGCGTTCGCCGCGTACACCGGTTGAGTGGCGATGGTATTTGAGTGCTAATTCGAACGCAGAATAACGGTCATTCGGGACATTACTCTTCACTTTCCGCACTCAAGACCGGCGCGGCGGTGGCCTCGGGGAGCCGGCCGGTGCGGGCGACGCCGGAGTACCAGTGGGCGCTGGACTTGGGGGTGCGGGTGAGGGTGTCGTAGTCGATGTAGACGGCGCCGAAGCGCTTGCTGTAGCCGTAGGCCCACTCGAAGTTGTCCATGAGGGACCAGAGGAAGTAGCCGCGGACGTCGGCGCCGTTGTTGATGGCCTTGAGGACGGCGTCCAGGTGGGCGTGGAGGTAGGCGATGCGCTCGGGGTCCTCGACCTGGCCGTCGGGGCCGGGGGCGTCGTCGTAGGCGGCGCCGTTCTCGGTGATCATGAGGGGGAGGCCGGGGAACTGCCGGCTGAAGCTCATCAGCAGGTCGTAGAGGCCGGTGGGGTCGACGCTCCAGCCCATGGCGGTCCGCTCGCCGGGGGGCTGGTGGAAGGCGACGGATTCGGCGGCGGGCCAGGGGGAGTGCTCGCTGTTGCCGTGGCCGTCGGAGCGGGGGCCTGAGGTGCTGGTGGCGGCCGATACCACTGAGGGGGTGTAGTAGTTGACCCCGAGCACGTCCAGGGGATGGCGCCGGATGGCGGCGAGGTCTCCGTCGCGTACGAAGGACCAGTCGGTGAGTTGTTCGGTGTCGGTGATGAGGTCCTGCGGGTAAGCGCCCTTGATGAGCGGCCCGGTGAAGATCCGGTTGCCGACGGCGTCGATCCGTCGCGCCGCGTCCCGGTCCTCGGGGGACCGGGTGAGCGGCCTGACCTGGTGCGGGTTGAGGGTGATGGAGAGCTGCGCGCGGGCCGGAAGGACGGAGCGCAGTGCTGTGGCGCCGAGGCCGTGGGCGAGGTTGAGGTGGTGTGCGGCCCGGAGTGCGGCGGCGGGTTCGGTGCGGCCGGGGGCGTGCACGCCGGAACCGTAGCCGAGGAAGGCGCTGCACCAGGGCTCGTTGAGGGTGGTCCAGAGCCGGACGCGGTCCCCGAGGGCCTCCGCGGTGAGCCGGGCGTAGTCGGCGAAGCGCTCGGCGGTGTCGCGCTGGGGCCAGCCGCCGGCGTCCTCCAGTTCCTGGGGGAGGTCCCAGTGGTAGAGGGTGACGACGGGTTCGATGTCGTGTTCGAGGAGCTCGTCGACGAGCGAGCGGTAGAAGTCCAGGCCGCGCTGGACGGCGGGGCCCCGCCCGGTCGGCTGGACCCGCGACCACGAGACGGAGAAGCGGTAGGCGCTGAGCCCGAGGTCGGACATGAGCCGTACGTCGTCCCGGTACAGGTGGTAGTGGTCGGCGGCGACATCGCCGTTGTCGCCGTTCCAGACCTTGCCGGGGGTGTGGCTGAAGACGTCCCAGATGGAAGGGGTGCGGCCGTCCTCGGCCGCCGCGCCCTCGATCTGGTACGAGGCGGTGGACGAGCCCCACATGAAGCCCATCGGGAATTCATGGCTGCTTGTGGCGGCGGAGAGTCGGGTGTCGGACGCGGGCATGGGGAGCGCTCCCATCAGAGGTGGGCTGGGTTGGACGGAAATCTGGACGGCAATGGAGTACGGGGTACGGCTGGAGCGGTGCCCAGAGTTCGGCCGGCTGGGGCAAGTCGCGCACTGGTCCCGGTAGGAGGCCGCCCCGCCTATTTGCGCGGCCTCCAAGTCGGTCAGCCCTTGACCGCGCCCTGCATCACTCCGCCGACGATCTGCTTGCCGAAGATCGCGAAGACGATGAGCAGCGGGACGGTGGCGATCACGGCACCGGCCATGATGATCGACTCGTTGATGCTGTAGCCGCCGCCGATGCTGGCAAGCGCGACCTGGAGGGTTGGATTGCCGGCCGGAGTCAGGGCGATGAGCGGCCAGAGGAAGTCGTTCCACGCCTGGACGAAGGTAAGCATGCCCAGCACGGCCATCGCGGGCCGGGCGACGGGGAAGACCACATGCCACACGATCTGCCACGAGTTGGCGCCGTCGACCCGTGCGGCCTCCAGCAACTCCGTGGGCAGCGCCTCGCTCAGATACTGCCGCATGAAGAAGACGCCGAACGCGGTGACCAGGCCGGGCAGGATCACGGACTGCAGCTGATCCGTCCAGTGCAGACCCGAGATGATCTGGAAGAGCGGCAGGACACTCAGCTGCGGCGGTACGGCGATGGTCGCGATGACCAGGACGAGCAGCACATTGCGCCCGGTGAAGCGGAGTTTGGCGAAGGCGAACCCGGCGAGTGTGGCGAACAGAACGGTGGACACGGTCACGGCTCCGGCCACGACCACCGAATTGAACATGGCCAGGCCGAGGGTGTGGCCGCCGGGGCCGTTGTAGTTCCAGACCTGGCGCAGGTTGCTGAAGAGGTTGCCGCCCGGCACGAGCGGCGGCGGGGTCTGCGCGATCCGGGTCTGGGACGTCGACGCGGCCACGATCGCGAAGTACAGCGGGAAGAGCGAGGCGATGGCGATGACGGTGAGGATGGCGTAGGCGATCGGCCCGCCGTGCTGCTGGCGGCCCGCGCCGGGCTTGAGGAGGTTTCGGAGCGGGGTGCGGTGCACGGGGTGATCGTCCCGGCTCCCGCCGGCGGGTGTCGCGGTGGAGGCGGTGGAGATGGTCATGGCGGCTCGGCTCCCCGTCACGTGGACTTGCGAAGACGTCGGACGATCAGGGCGTTGACGGCGCCCACGATCACGGCGATGAAGAAGATGACCCAGGCGACGGCGGCGGCCCGTCCCAAGTGCTCGGAGTTGAAGGCAAGCCGGTACACATACAGGGCGAGGGTCGAGTACTGGTTGTCGGCACCGCCATTGATGCCCAGCCGGCTGCCGCCGAAGAGATACGGCTCACCGAAGAGCTGCAGCGAACCGATGGCCGAGATGATGGCGGTGAACAGGATCGTCGGCCGCAGCGCCGGGACCGTCACATTGCGGAACTGCTGCCACCGGTTGGCGCCGTCGAGCCCTGCGGCCTCGTACAACTCGCCCGGGATCGCCTGCATCGCGGCCAGGTAGATGAGGGTGTTGTAGCCGGTCCATCGCCAGAACACGATCATCGACACGGCGATCTGCGACGACCAGTTGCCCGCCTGCCAGTCGATGGGCTTGAACCCGACGATGTGCAGCGCCCAGTTGGCGAACCCGGCGTCGTTCGACTGGAAGATGAACTGGAAGATCAGCGCGGCCGCGGCGACCGAGGTCGCGTACGGCGCCAGCAGCGCGACCCGCAGGAAGCCGCGTCCTCGGAGTTTGTAGTTGAGCAGATGGGCGATGCCCATGGCGGCCAGCAACTGCGGCACAGATGAGAGCAGCCCGATGGTCAGGGTGTTCCGGAGCGACTTCCAGAAGACCTCGTCGTGGTACAGCATCGTGTAGTTCTGGGTGCCGTTCCACGTCATGTGGTTCGGGTCCAGCGTGCTGACGCCGTGCAGCGAGACCCAGCCGGTGTAGATCAGCGGGAAGAGACCGAAAACGGCGAAGAGCAGGAAGAACGGCGCGACGAAGAGATAGGGCGTCCCCTTGACGTCCCATCGGTACAGACGCCTGCGCAGCGCCTGGCGGCGGTCGGCGGTCGCCGCGGAGGATGGCGGGGAGGGGGTGCGGTTCCCCGTGGCGGTGGTGGAGGTGGCCACGTGTGGCGTCCTTCCCGGAAGACGTGCGAAGGCTGCGAAAGGGTGACGGGAGCGTACGGCGCCGGGGCCGTCCCGTGGACGGGACGGCCCCGGCGGGCGGTCACTCTGTGGTGTCGGTCTTGATCTGCTTCATCGTGGCGCTCCACGCGACAGACGGGCTCTTGCCCTTCTGCTCCATCAGCAGCACACCGTTGCCCATGTCATTGCGGATCACGCCGTCGTACTGGCCGATCGGCGCCGCCGGGATGCTCTTGGCCGCCTCGGAGAAGATCTTGCCGGTCGGCGCGTCGGACAGGAAGGAGTTCGTCGCGCCGGAGACGGTCGGGTCGTCGAACGCCTGCACGTTGGACGGGAAGTTGCCGACGGTCGGCGTGGCGAAGATCTTCGCCTCCTGCTTGGCGGCGGTGAGCCAGGCGGCCAGGGCCTTGGCCTCGGCGATGTGCTTGCCCTGCGACGGCACGGTGAGGTACGAACCTCCCCAGTCGGATGCCTGCGGAGCTGTCGCGATGTTCCACACGCCCTTGTTCTTCGGGCCCGCGTTGTTGACGATGTTGGCCATCTGCCAGGCCGGGCAGATGGTGGTCGCGAAGGTGTTGTTCGCGAAGCCCGAGGTCCACTGCGTCGAGAATTGCGCGATGCCTTCGGTCTGGCCGTTCGCGACGGCGTCACCGGCCAGCTTCCAGGCGGCCTTCACCGCCGGGTTGGTTTCGTATATGGCATTGCCGCTGGAGTCGTAGTACTGCTGAGCGCCGCTGCCCACGACGCTGTTGAACAGGCCCTCGCCGCTGTCGAGGAAATGGGTGCCCTTGGGTGCTTTCGCCTGGTACTTCTTGCCCACGGTGTTGACGAACTTGTCCCAGCTGCCTGCCCACAATGCGGCCACGGCCGCCGGCTCGGTCGGCAGCCCCGCCGCCTTGAAGAGCTTGGTGTTGTAGCAGACGGCCTCCGGGCCGAGGTCGGTGCCCACGCCGATGACCTTGCCGTCCTTGGACTTGCCCTGCGCCCACTTCACCGGAGCCCAGTTGGCCTCGGAGACGCCGGAGACCTTGGAGAGATCCTCGAACCGGCTGGCGAGCGTGGTCGTGACCTGGCCCATCCGGGAGACGTCGAACGCCTGGATGTCGTCCGCGCCCGACCCGGCGGCGAGGTGGGCCTGGGTGGTGTTCCAGTAGGCCTGCTCATCGGCGTTGTGGTCTTCGACGATCTTGATGTTGGGATGCAGCTTCATGTAGTCGCCGAACAGGTCCGCGCCCTGGGTGTTGTAGCCGAAGGTGCCGAAGTCCCCGACCTTCAGAGTGACGGTGCCGCCGGACGAGGCGGAGCCGCCCGTTCCGGAACTGCTGCTCGTACACCCGGCGAGCAGGCCTGCCCCCAGTGCGGCCACGGCCGCCAGAGCGACGGCGGAGGTACGGCTGCGTGGTCGGTACGACGTACGAGTGGTCTGCATTCCAGCCTCCGGATACGTGCGGGATGTGTATGCGTTCGCTACTGTGGGAGCGCTCCCATACGTGATGTGTTGAAGGGTTGCGGCTCCCCCGGGGGGTGTCAAGGGAGGCGACGCCTTAAATTGGCGGAGTTACCGCGTCGTTAAAATGACGTGGCGATCAGCTAGGGAGGCCGCAGTGGCGGTGAACGGACGGCACAGCGGCAGGCCGACGCTGGAGGAGGTCGCAGCCCGGGCCGGCGTCGGCCGGGGCACGGTCTCCCGCGTGATCAATGGATCGCCGCAGGTCAGCGATCAGGCGAAGGCGGCGGTACAGCGCGCCATAGCCGAGCTCGGCTATGTGCCGAACCGTGCCGCTCGCGCTCTGGCGGGCAGCCGCACGGACGCGATCGCGCTGGTGATCCCCGAACCGGAGGCCAAGCTCTTCGCGGAGCCCTACTTCTCAGACATCATCCTCGGCGTCAGCGCGGAACTCGCCGAGACCGATATGCAGCTGCTGCTGACGCTCGCCCGTACCGCCAAGGAACGGCAGCGGCTCGCCCAGTACTTCACCGCTCACCGGGTGGACGGCGTCCTGCTCGTCTCCGTCCATGAGGACGACCCGCTCCCCGACCTCCTCCAGGAAATCGACATGCCAACGGTGCTCAGCGGCCGGCGCAGCGACAGCGAGGCGCTCTCCTACGTCGACTCCGACAACGTGGGCGGGGCCAGGTCCGCCGTCGCCCATCTGCTCAGCAGTGGCCGGCATGCGGTCGCGACCATCACCGGCCATCTCGACATGTACGTCGCCCGCTGCCGCCTCGACGGCTACCGTCGCGCGATCGAAACCGCCGGCCTGGCCTCCGACGACTCCCTTGTCGCCCGCTCCGACTTCACCGAGCAGGGCGGTCGCGACGCCATGGGCTCGCTTCTCGCGCGTCGCCCCGACATCGACGCCGTCTTCGCAGCCTCCGACGTCATGGCCTCCGGAGCGCTCCAGGTCCTGCGCGAGGCCGGGCGCCGGGTGCCGGACGATGTCGCGCTCATCGGCTTCGACGACTCCGCCATCGCCCGACATATGGACCCCCCGCTCACCAGCGTCCGGCAGCCCATCCAGGAGATGGGCCGCACCATGGCCCGTGTCCTGCTGGAGGAGATATCCGCACGTCAGCAGGCGCGTCGGCACGTTGTGCTCGCTACGGAGCTGGTGCTGCGCATGTCGGCGTAGGCCGCGTTCCGGGACCAGGCCGGCATAGTCCTCGCCATGGGTTCCTGCGCGCAGCTCTGCGGTGAATAATTCCCCGGAATCACGCAGCGGCGCGTGAGCAGCCTCACTGTGTGACCTTGGGCCCCGGACGCCCCATCCGGGGCTCATTGTCGTACCCCCCTCGTAAGATCTGAACCATGTCTCCGACCCTTTTAGATCCACCGGCGGCCAGAGCCGCCAACGACGCGATCCGGCGCTATGTCGCCGGCCGCCGCTCCTGGTCCCGCGAAGAGCTCGCCGAACTCGACCGTCTTCGCGCCCTCTGGCGTACCGCCCGGGAACGCCGCAACTGATCCCGGCGGCCGCCGTCCACCCGGCTCCTCCTCGACGCCCGGCGCGAACCGGGCCGGCGCCTCCCGTACGACAGCTCCGGTGTGAGTGAGCGCCTCAGCCGGCGGGTTTGAGCGTTGCGGGTGGCGAGTCGAGCCGCCCAGGGGCGTCGGCCGAGGCGGTGTCGTCGCGCAGCACGCTATAGCGCACGACGTCCCGCCACTGTCCGTCCCGGAACGTGAGGCTGCGCAGTACGCCCTCGCTGGTGAAGCCGGACTTCTCCAGTGCGCGCTGCTCGGCGATGTTCCCCGTCTCGGTGGCGGCCTCGATTCTGACCACCGGCGTGTGTGCGAAGAGGTTCTGGACCAGCAGCCGCTGAGCCTGCGTGCCGACACCGCGGCCCCGGGCCTTCGGCAGCAGCTGGATTCCGATGTTCCAGCAATATGAGTTCCGCGAGGTCACGACCTTCCGCCAGGCCACGAAGCCGAGCCGGTCAGGGCCGGTCGCTACCATCAGTTGGCCGCCGTCATCGCTCAGCAGGCCGTTCTCCGCCCAACTGCGCTGCCAGCGCCCTGGATCCGACCAGCCGTGCCATTGGAACTCTCCGGTGGCCTCCGGGTCCATCAGGAACTGCTCGAGCATCGGTAGGTCGTTCTCGAGCACGGGACGCAGCATCACGAGATCGTCGCTCATCGCGGTCACTTTAGTGTCCAACTCTGAGCGCGGGCTTGCCAATTGGGTACCGGCCCTGCGGCTGGTCCGCTCCAGAGGCGGGGGGTGAGCCGACGGAGGGCGTAATTCGTATGAGCGGCTGAATACGTGCGGTAAGGCAGC
Source organism: Actinacidiphila oryziradicis (assembly GCF_005047355.1). Classification (GTDB taxonomy): domain Bacteria; phylum Actinomycetota; class Actinomycetes; order Streptomycetales; family Streptomycetaceae; genus Actinacidiphila; species Actinacidiphila oryziradicis. The sequence goes on along the minus strand of NZ_SUMC01000001.1, from coordinate 318,984 downwards.
GTTCCTACGATGGCGCGGAGGTTCTGGAGATCGTTGAGGTCGACCGGTCGGCGCCGGGGCCGGGCGAGGTGCTTGTGCGGGCCCGTGCGGTAGGGGTGAATCCGGCCGATTGGAAGATCCGCTCCGGAATCGCGCGGAGGTTCTGGGACCCGCCGTTCACGTTGGGGCTGGACCTCTGCGGGGTGGTGGAGGCGGTAGGGGGGCGGACGAAGCACTTGCGGCCGGGCGATGAGATGTACGGGTGCGCGTTCCCGCCCCGCGCGCCGGAGGAAGCGCCGGCCGCCATGCCGCCGGGCCTGGACTACGTACGGACGGCAGCGCCGTGCCTGGCCTGGTTCCTGCGTGAGCGTGTCAGGGGAAAGATCGTTCGTACGGTCCAGGTCTCACCCGTTTGAACGTCTCACAGTTCGAACCAGCCGTTGCCGCCGTGCCAGTGGCGACCGGCGCGCAGGTGGTCGACGATGGCGCGTTCCAGGGAGGTGCGGCGGGGCAGCGTGTCCAGAGGCAGGCCGGGATCACCGAAGACGAAGCTGATCGGGCGGGTGTCGCCGTTCTCCGTCACGGGGTAGCCGGGCTGGAAGCGACGCTGGAAGTGGATGATGTTGGAACTCTCCGGCAGATATTCCCCCAGCTGCGGATCGAGCAGCCAGGAGTCGCAGGTGGCGACGGTGTAGCTCTCTGCCGGAAAGTGCCGGGGAAAGAACTCCAGGGCACGGGCGATGGACTCGTCGCAGGCGGTTGGCGACATCGGCCCGGAGAAGTCCGGGATGTGGAGGTTCAGGCTGAGGTCTCCGGGCCCCAGCGGCAGGGCGGCGGCAGCGACGGCCCGTCCGGTGCGGTCGCCGAGGGTCGCGCGCTGGAACTGCAGCCGTCCGAGCTGGTAGATCTCGCCCCGGAAGTGCAGCTTGATCCACCACGGCACGAGCAGCCCGCCGGTGCCACGGCGCCTGCGGTGGACGGCCATGTTGCGGCCGAGGTCGGCGAGGGTCCGGCGGGAGATGTCGTCCGGGATGCCGTGCTGACGGTGGTAGGACCGGATGTGCGGCAGTGCCGCGATGAAGACGTAGACGTAGAAGTAGCGGCACACCGGCCCCAGATCGGCCGGAAGGGGCGGGAGGTCGGGGCCGCCGCCGACCAGGCCCGGGTCTCGCACCAGTGCCCGTACGCAGCGTTCCAGCAGCTGTCGCAGTCCGGGGTCCCCTGTGACGGCGGCCCGGAGCCCGACGAGATCATTGATGTCCTCGTGGGGGACGGCGAGGTCCAGGAGTGCGGCGGGCAGGCCGTCCGCCGTCGGCAGGGAGACATCGACCTCCGGGGCGTCGATGGTTTCCAGTTGCGTGAGCCACCCGGCGAGTTTCTCGTCCGAGCGCAGCAGGTCCAGCGTGTTCTCCAACGGTCAGCCCCTCTTCTCGGCCCTCTTGGTCCCTCATGGCGGATCGAGGTTGTCGCGACCCGGCGGGCCAGGTCGCGGCGCGGCGCGGCGCGGTCGGGGTACGGTCGCGCCGACAACCCCATACAGACGACGGCCCCCGGCCGGGACTGGCATCCCGATCGAGGGCCTGACCTGAGGAATCACATCTTCCCGATGACTGAAGCGCAGCTTAGCGCGGGCATGCTCGGGCTCCACGGGCCGGTGGCGTGATCCATGTCCGGCACCGTGCCCGTACACGAAGGGCGGAACCTGAGGCCGAGGCCGGCCCGCAGCCGGGCTGGATCAGGGCCGATCTCCCGGGCTGACGGTCTGGTCCGGTACCGGCTGACGCGGTGGCCTCCGCCGGTGCTGCCCGCGCCCGCGACGCCGCCCGCGCGGGCCCTGGGTGGCGGCGTGAGGGCCGTTTCACCAGGGGACGGGGCCGTCGTCGTTGAAGAAGCCGCCGGTCGGTCCGTCGCCGGGGAGGGTGGCGAGCCGGAGGGCAATGGCGGCGCCCTGGGCGGGGGTGCGGACGCCTTGGTGCTGGTTGAGGTCGGTGCCGCAGTAGCCGGGGTCGGCGGCGTTGACCTTGATGGCGGACTCCCGGAGTTCCTTGGCGTACGAGACCGTGATCATGTTGAGCGCGGCTTTGGAGGAGTTGTAGGAGAGCAGGTTGGTCTCCCACCACGGGCCCTGGGGGTCGCTCGCCAGGGCCACCGATCCGAGGCCGCTGGAGATGTTGACGACCCGGCCCGCCGGGGCGCGGCGCAGCAGCGGCAGCATGGCGTTGGTGAGGGAGACCACGCCGAACACATTGGTCTCGTATGTGCGCCGCATCACCTCCGGCGAGGTCGCGCTGGGTGCGTCACGCGAGATCGCGATGCCCGCGTTGTTGACGAGGATGTCGAGTCGGCCGTACTCCTCGTCGATCCACTTGGCGGCGGCTTCCGCCGAGCCGCTGTCGGTCACGTCCAGCCGCACCCAGCGGGCGGTGACGCCCTCCGCCGCCAGCGTGTCGGCCGCTGCCCGGCCCCGCTGCTCGTCGCGTGCGCCGATGAGCACGGTGGTCCCGGGCTGTGCGCCGAGCCCGCGGGCGATCTCGTAACCGATTCCCTTGTTCGCTCCTGACACGAAAGCGATCGTTCCGGTGTCTTCTGTGTTCGCGTTCATACAGCCAGGGTCGCGCGGCCCGGCGCCGGGCGGGAGGGACCTGTTGGTCCCGGGACCGGCGGTCCTCCCATTCGGCGCCGCGAAACGACGAAGGCCCGGCCTACGAGGAGGCCGGGCCTTCGTTCTCTTCAGGGTGAATGACGGGGCTCGAACCCGCGACATCCTGGACCACAACCAGGTGCTCTACCAGCTGAGCTACATCCACCAAGACCGGCACCGCTCCTGCTCCGTACCGGCCGAGGAAAAGTGTACAGGGTCCGGGCGGGTGCCCGCTCCCACGTATCGCGCGGTGTGCCGCGCGGCCCGCGTGCGGCGCCGCGGGGCTACTCCGCAGGCAGTACGTGCTTTGCGGCGATGGCGCGAGCCGTTTCGGTGTCCGGGCCGGGCTGGGGGACGAAGACTGCCTCGCGGTAGTAGCGGAGCTCGGCGATGGACTCGCGGATGTCGGCGAGGGCGCGGTGGTTGCCGTTCTTGACGGGGCTGTTGAAGTAGGCGCGGGGGTACCAGCGGCGGGAGAGCTCCTTGATGGAGGAAACGTCCACGATGCGGTAGTGGAGGTGCTGCTCCAGGGCCGGCATGTCCCGGGCGAGGAAGCCGCGGTCGGTGGAGACGGAATTGCCGCAGAGCGGCGCCTTGCGCGGTTCGGCGACGTGTTCGCGTACGTAGGCGAGGACGGCCTTCTCGGCCTCCTCCAGAGTGACGCCGTCGTCGAGCTCGGTGAGGAGCCCTGAGGCGGTGTGCATCTCGCGCACGATGTCGGGCATGGTGCTCAGGGATTCGGCGGGCGGGCGGATGACGATATCCACCCCTTCGCCCAGGATGTTCAGTTCGGAGTCGGTGACAAGGGCGGCTACCTCGATGAGGGCGTCTTGGGCGAGCGAGAGCCCAGTCATCTCGCAGTCGATCCACACCATGCGGTCGTTCATATGTCTCACCCTAAGGGGCGATGCCCCGGAGCCGGCATATACGGGCGAGGACGCGAGTGGTCCGGGACTGCGTACGGCTTGCGGGCCGGCTGCGCGGCCCGCCGGTGCCGCCGGTGGCCGCTACGAACGGATGACGCCGAGGGCGTCCGCGGGGCCGGTGTCGCCACGGCGGCGTACCGGCTGCTTGGGCACGCCGGGGCCGTAGGCGTCGGTGCCGGTCTTGGCGTTGTCGTGTCCCAGGGCCTGGTTGTGGCCGGGGCCTGGGTGCGGGCGGCGCTGGTGCGGGGGGGCGACGGGACGCTGGGATTCGGGGCGGGCGGGCGGCTGGTCGAGGTCGTCCTGGGGGCGTCGGGCGCGGTAGGCGGCCCGGTACGAGGCGGGGGAGGAGCCGAGCTGCCGGCGGAAGTGCCCGCGCAGGGCCACGGGGGAGCGGAAGCCGCAGCGCCCGGCGACCTCGTCGACGGAGTAGTCGGAGGTCTCCAGCAGCCGCTGCGCCTGGAGCACCCGCTGGGTGATCAGCCACTGCAGGGGGGCGCTCCCGGTGAGGGTCCGGAAACGCCGGTCGAAGGTCCGGCGGCTCATATAGGCGCGGGCGGCGAGGGTTTCCACGTCGAACTGCTCGTGGAGGTGCTCCAGTGCCCAGGCGACGACTTCGGCGAGTGGGTCGCCACCGATTTCCTCCGGTAAAGACCTGTCGAGGTGGCGTGGCTGGCTGCTGGCCCAGTCGCTGCGGCGGGGCGGCACGACGAGACGGCGGGCCAGGGCGCTGGCGGCCTCGGCGCCGTGGTCGGTGCGTACGACGTGCAGGCAGAGGTCGATGCCGGCGGCGGTGCCGGCCGAGGTCAGGACGTCGCCGTCATCGACGAAGAGCTCGCGCGGGTCGACGTGGACGGACGGGTAGCGCTTGGCGAGGGTCGGCGCGTACATCCAGTGTGTGGTGGCCGGGCGGCCGTCCAGCAGCCCGGCGGCGGCCAGGACGAAGGCACCGGTGCACAGACCGATGATGCGGGCGCCCTCCTCGTGGGCCCGACGCAGGGCGTCAAGGGCCTCCAGAGGCGGCGGCTGGGAGATGGAGCGCCAGGCGGGCACCACGACCGTGCCGGCCCGGGAGAGCGCTTCCAGGCCGTACGGAGCGGTCAGTTCGAGCCCGCCGGTGGTGCGCAGCGGCCCTTCCTCCCCGGCGCAGACGAGCAGCCGGTAGCGGGGGACGCCGGCGTCCTGGCGGTCGATGCCGAAGACGGAGAGCGGGATGGAGCTCTCGAAGATCGGGCCGCCGCTGAACAGCATGACCGCGACGACCTCTTGGCGGCGCCGCGCGGACAGCTTGCGGGGGACGACGCGGGACGCCGGGAGGGCGCCGGAAGTGGCGGAAATGGTTGAAACTGCAGAAGCGGCAGAAGCCGAAGCGGCAGAAGTGGCGGATGTGACAGCGGACGGTACAGAGGACACCGGGGTGCCCATGGGCGTCACCGCGGTCGTGTCCGTTGTCGCCGTGCTGGTCCTGGACTCCTGGCTCATGGAGCTCAAGCCCCCCTCGGTCGTCTCGTCCTCTCGGTCCTGCACATCTCCCCCGGGTGTTGCTCAAGATCGAATCTACTGTGTCCGGTGGGGCTGTAGGGGCAAGTTCACCACCTGCCGCTATGTCGACATGGCCACATGGCGTGAAGCATTCGATCACGAAGCGTTTCATTCGACGGGCCCGCTGTGAAGTGCGCCTTCCTTTGCTGGTGGGGGCGCACGGGGGGTGCGCGCCCCCTGAGTCGCCATCCTTGCCGGTAACGCGGACAGGTTAGGCACATCCTCCCAACGGGCGTACTGCGGTGAGAAGTTGGCTGAAAAAGGTTGGAAGCCCAGCCTATGGCCCAGGTCAGCGCCCCGTCGCGCACCCCGGCGCATGGAGCATGGGCGCGTGCGCCCCTGCTTGCCCGTAGGGGGTGAGGACGATTCCGGATATGGCCGGAGGCGGACATGGTCCTCAACGGGCGAAGCGAGGTGAATTGTCGGATTTGTGGCAGGTCGTTGCCTTTGCATGGCCAGGCATTGCGTTCCACGCCACGCTCCGGCATCCTCCTGGGAACTTTGGGGTAAGCGGAGGCTGTGAAGCACCAGATGCGTCTGTGCACAGGTGCCTGCGCGCCGTACCCTGGAGCCAGCGGGAAGGGCAGCCCCTTACCGGTCGGAAACGGCTGGTCCCGCGGCCCCCGCTGTCATGTCCGCCCATCGGTCCCAGTGCCGATTTCGCCGAGAAACCCATCATGGCCGGTTACGAGCTTCCCGAGCCCGCCGAAGGCAAGCCGCTCGCCGATCCGGCGGCGGTACCCGAGGCGGCCACTGAGCTGCACGCGTCCTGCGATCCCGCGTTCCGGCACGGGGTCGTTGTCGGTTTCGACGGTTCCGTCTCCAGTGAGCGTGCGCTCGCCTACGCGATCGGCATGGCCCGCAGATCCGGCTCCGCGCTGATCATCGTGCATGTCGCCAACCGGCTGCCGGCCACGGTGTGGGCCGGCTGTGAGCCACCGGTCTTCGTCGATGTGCCGGACCACCGCACCGAGGTGCTGGGCCTTGAGCTGGCATGTGCCGATCATCTGGCCGAGGTGCCGTGGATCCTCGTCGAACGGGGCGGTGACATCTGCCACGAGCTGGAGGAGGTCGGCCGCGAGTACGAGGCCGACGCGATCGTGGTCGGCGGCACCCACGGGATCATCGGCAAGATCTTCGGCTCGGTGGCCGGGCGGCTGGCGCGGCGCGCGCAGCGGCCCGTCATCGTTATCCCCTGACAGGCCGCTGCGCCCCGTTCTGCGGCTACTCCACGGTGACCGACTTGGCGAGGTTGCGCGGCTTGTCGATGTCCCGGCCGAGGACGAGCGCGGTGTGGTAGGCGAGCAGCTGCAGCGGGATGCCCATCAGGATCGGGTCCAGCTCGGGCTCGTTGGCAGGCACAGTGATCGTGTGGTTGGCGGTCTCCTGCTTCTGGTGGGCGATGGCGAGGATCCGGCCGCTGCGGGCCTTGATCTCCTCCAGCGTCGCGCGGTTCTTTTCCAGCAGGTCGTCGTTGGGAATGATCGCGACCGTGGGGACCTCGGGCTCGATGAGCGCGAGCGGGCCGTGCTTCAGTTCCGAGGCCGGATATGCCTCCGCGTGGACGTAGGAGACCTCCTTGAGCTTCTGTGCGGCCTCTCGGGCCACCGGATAGCCGCGCACCCGGCCGACGAACATCATGCTCCTGGCGTTCGCGTACTCGGCGGCGAGCTTGGCGATCTGCTCCTCGTCGCCCAGCACCTCGGCGATCTGGCCGGGCAGCCTGCGCAGGCCCGCGATGATGCGCTTGCCGTCGGCGACCGACAGATCACGGACCCGGCCGAGGTGCAGGGCGAGCAGCGCGAAGGCCACGGCGGTGTTGGTGAAGCACTTGGTGGACACCACGCAGACCTCGGGCCCGGCGTGTACATACATGCCGCCGTCCGTCTCGCGGGCGATCGCGCTGCCGACGACATTGACCACGCCGAGGACCCTGGCGCCCTTGCGCTTGAGCTCCTGGACGGCCGCCAGGGTGTCGTATGTCTCCCCGGACTGGCTGACCGCGATGTAGAGGGTGTGGGGGTCCACGACCGCGTTGCGGTAGCGGAACTCGCTGGCTGGCTCGGCATCGGCGGGGATGCGGGCCAGCTCCTCGATCAGCTGGGCGCCGATCTGGCCCGAGTAGTACGCCGAGCCGCAGCCGAGGATCTTCACCCTGCGCACTCCGCGCGCCTCGCGGGCGTCCAGATTGAGCCCCCCTAGGTGCACGGTGGCGAAGCGGTCGTCGATCCGGCCGCGCAGCACGCGGTCGACCGCGTCCGGCTGCTCGGCGATCTCCTTGTGCATATAGGTGTCATGGCCGCCGAGGTCGTAGTTCTCGGCCTCCCACTCGATGGTGGTGGGGGAGGCCGAGGTGCGGCTGCCCTCGGTGGTGTAGGTGCGGTAGTCCCCGGCGGTGAGGGTGGCCATCTCGCCGTCGTCCAGGGTGATGACCTGGCGCGTGTGGCGGACCAGGGCGGCGACGTCGGATGCCACGAACATCTCGTTCTCCCCGATGCCGAGCACGACCGGGGAGCCGTTGCGGGCCACGACGATCCGGTCCGGGAAGTCGGCGTGCAGCACAGCGATGCCGTAGGTGCCCTCAACGCGGGAGAGGGCCTGCTGGACCATCTCCTCCAACGTGGAGGCCTGGGAGCGGCCGATGAGGTGGGCGAGCACCTCGGAGTCGGTCTCGGAGGTGAAGACGACGCCGTCGGCGGTCAGCTTGGCGCGGATCTCGGAGGCGTTGTCGACGATGCCGTTGTGGACGATCGCGACCTTGCTGTCCCCGTCCAGGTGCGGGTGCGCGTTCTCGTCGCTCGGTGCGCCATGGGTGGCCCAGCGGGTGTGCGCGATGCCGGTGGTGCCGGCGAACCGCTTGGGGATCTGGGCCTCCAGCTCCCGGACCCGGCCCTTGGCCTTGGCGGTCTTCAGGCTCGTGCCGGACTGGGTTTTCCTGATGATGGCGATGCCTGCCGAGTCATAGCCGCGGTACTCCAGCCGCTGCAGCCCTTCCAGCAGCAGCGGGGCGACATCACGCTTCCCGATGTATCCGACGATCCCGCACATGGGGTGTCCCTCCCTGTGGTTCCTATGCTTGAGTGCCCGGCTCAGTGCCGGGTCCCTGTCCGGCTCCCGGCTCAGCCGTAGACGATGCGGCGCAACTGCCGCAGTGAGAGCTCCGGCGGGGCGACCGCGCGGTGCGCCAACTCCTCGGTTATCCGCTCGAAGATCTCCGCGTTCTGCAGTCCCCCGGACTGCAGCTCGCGATGGCGGCGCCGGACATAGTCCTCGGTCGTCTCGTCGAAATACGCCAGGACGTCCAGGACGACCCGGGCGGCCTCGCCGCGTTGCAGCGGCGTGGTCCGCACCAGGTGGTCGATGAGATCGTCATTGGCCGCACGGCGTTCGAGCACCGGTTGATCCTCACGGATGAGGGGAGCACTTTGCAAGGATCCTGCCCGATATCGGGCAGGGGCGTGTCAAAGCTACGCCTCCGCTACGCCCGGAACGTGCTCGGGATCGGTTTCGGAAGGGGCCTTCGCTACGCCGGGAGACCCATTTCCCGAGCGATCAGCATCCGCTGGACCTCGCTGGTGCCCTCACCGATCTCCAGGATCTTGGAGTCCCGCCACATCCGGGCCACCGGGTACTCGTTCATGAAGCCGTAGCCCCCGTGGACCTGGGTGGCTTCCCTGGCATTGGTCACCGCGATCTCGGAGGAGTAGAGCTTGGCGAGCGCCGCTTCCTTTTTGAACGGCTCCCCGCTGATCAGCCTGGCCGCCGCGTCCCGCCAGGCCAGCCGGGCGGTGTACGCCCGCATCTCCATGTCGGCGATCTTGAACTGGATCGCCTGGTTCGCGCCGATCGGCCGCCCGAAGGCGGTGCGGCTCCTGGCATACCCGACCGACTCGTCCACGCATCCCTGGGCCAGGCCCGTGGCCACCGCGGAGATCGCGATCCGGCCCTCGTCCAGGATCCGCAGGAACTGTGCGAACCCGCGCCCCTCCTCGCCGAGCAGATTCACAGCCGGGACCCGGCAGTCGGTGAAGGACAGCTCCCGGGTGTCCGAGGCATTCCATCCGACCTTGCTGTACTTCTTCGACACCGTGAAGCCGGGTGTCCCCGACGGCACGATGACCGACGAGATCTCCGGCCGCCCGTCGGCGGACCGGCCGGTGACCGCCGTGACGGTGACCAGGCCGGTGATGTCCGTGCCCGAATTGGTGATGAAGCATTTGGTGCCGTTGATCACCCACTCGTCGCCCTCCCGGACGGCGGTCGTACGGGTGCCGCCCGCGTCCGATCCGGCCTCCGGCTCGGTCAGGCCGAACGCGCCCAGCAACGCGCCGGAGCAGAGCCGGGGCAGCCACTCGCGCTTCTGCTCCTCCGTCCCGAAGCGGAAGACCGGCATGGCGCCGAGCGACACCCCGGCCTCCAGGGTGATCGCCACGGAGGAGTCGACCCGGGCCAGCTCCTCCAGGGCCAGGCAGAGGGCGAAGTAGTCGCCGCCCATCCCGCCGTACTCCTCCGGGAAGGGCAGACCGAACAGGCCCATCCGGCCCATCTCCCGGACGATCTCGTACGGGAATTCATTCTGCTCGTAGAACTCGCCGATCTTCGGGGCGACGACATCATGCGCGAACTCCTCCACAGTGCGGCGGAGTTCCTCGTATTCGGCGGGCAGCCGGTGGTCGATCGACATGGCAGTCACTCCTCCTGGTGGGAGAGGGCGCGGACAGTACGGGACGGGCTGGGCCGTCCCAGCTGATCAGCCATCCACACGCTTGTGGCGGTGAGGCGGGCGAGGTCGACCCCCGTGTCTATGCCGAGGCCGTCCATCATCCAGACGAGATCTTCGGTGGCCAGATTGCCAGTGGCGCTCTTCGCGTACGGGCAGCCTCCGAGGCCCCCCGCCGACGCGTCGATGGTGCACACGCCGCGCTGCAGGGCGGCCAGGGTGTTGGACAGGGCCTGGCCGTAGGTGTCGTGGAAGTGCACGGCGAGGTGGTCGACCGGGATGTCCAGAGTGTCCAGCAGTGCCCCGACATGGCCCGGTGTCGCCACGCCGATCGTGTCGCCGAGGCTCAGCTCGTCGCACCCGAGATCGAACAGCCGCCGGGCGACTGCGGCCACCCGCGCGACCGGTACCGAGCCCTCCCACGGGTCGCCGAAGCACATCGACAGATACCCGCGCACGCTCGCGCCGGCCGCACGGGCCTTGGCGACCACCGGCTCGAACATGGCGACGGACTCGTCGACAGTGCGATTGAGGTTGGCCTTCGCGAAGGACTCGGTCGCGCTCGCGAACACAGCGATCTCCCGTACCCCGAGCGCGAGTGCCCGCTCCAGACCGCGCTCATTGGGCACCAGAACGGGAAGTCGCGCGTCCACCCCGCCGAGCAGCGGCACCAGTTGCTCCGCGTCGGCCAGTTGGGGCACCCACTTGGGATGCACGAAGCTCGTCGCTTCGATGGTGCGCAGTCCGGCGTCGGCCAGGCGGTGGATGAACTCGGCCTTGACCGCGGTCGGGACCGTCGCTTTCTCGTTCTGCAGCCCGTCGCGCGGCCCGACCTCATGGATCCGGACAGTGGACGGCAGCCCGTCCAGAGGCATCGTCATGGGCAGTCCGGTGATCATGGCTTACCCCTGTCTGTGCTGTCCGTGCTGTCCGTGCCGGCTGTCTGGGCCGCCGCCTCGTCGTGCGGGTCGACCACGGCGAGCACCTGGTCCATGGCCACGGTGGCGCCGGGCGCAACACTGACCTCGGCGACCGTGCCGTCGTGCGGGGCGGTGATGACGTGCTCCATCTTCATTGCCTCGACCACCAGCAGGCTCTGCCCCGCCGTCACGGTGTCGCCCACCGCGACCTTGACGACAGTGACCGTCCCCGGCATCGGTGCGGCCAGGGTGTCAACGCCACCCCGGCCTGTTCCGCCGCGCAGCACAGCTTCGAGGGGGTCGTGGTCGGCGACACGCCAGCTGTCCCCGTCCCGGCCGAGCCAGTCGCCGGCGTGGTGGAGGGCATGGGTGACGCCGTCCCACTCCAACGCCAGCTCGCCCGCCGCGGCGGCCCCCGCACCGCCCGCGATGCGCGCCCGTATCGGGGAGGCGTCATTGACGCGCACATCGCAGCTTTCCGAGCTGTCCGCCGCGCCGCGCACGCGGACGGCCACCGGCTCATGGCCGGGCACCCGCAGATGATGCACCGTCCAGGCGGGCTCGCCGCCGAGACGCCAGCCGGTCGGCACGGAGAACGGATCCACCCAGCCGGCCCCGGCGGGTCCCAGCGCTGCCTGTCGCAGCAGAGCTGCCGCCGCATAGAGCTCGTCCGGCACCCCCGATGGCACGAGGTTCGCCGCTTCGCGGTCGATCAGGCCCGTGTCCAGGTCCCCGGCAGTGACGGAGGGGTGGGCCAGCAGGCGCCGTAGGAAGCCCGTATTGGTGTCGAGACCGAGGACCGTGGTGCCGGCGAGGGCACCGCGCAGCGTGCGGAGGGCGGTGGGCCGGTCCGGGCCATGAGCGATGACTTTGGCGAGCATGGGGTCGTAGGAGGTGCCGACCTCGGTGCCGGCCGACAGGCCGGAGTCGACGCGGATGCCGTCGCCTTCCGGCTCGCGCAGCGCGAGCACCGTCCCGGCGGAGGGCAGGAATCCCCGGGCAGGGACCTCAGCGCAGATACGGGCCTCGATCGCGTGCCCGGTGAAGGTGATGTCGTGCTGTCCGAAGGGCAGCCGCTCGCCGGAAGCGACCCGCAGCTGCCACTCCACCAGATCGAGACCGGTGATGAGCTCGGTCACCGGATGCTCGACCTGGAGACGGGTGTTCATCTCCATGAAGCAGTACGCGGAAGGATCGGAGCCCGGGACGATGAACTCGACGGTGCCCGCGCCGACATAGCCGCAGCTGCGGGCGGCCTGGACGGCGGCTTGGCCCATCGCCTGGCGAGTGGCGGGGTCGAGGAAGGCCGAGGGGGCCTCTTCGATCACCTTCTGGTGCCGCCGTTGCAGTGAGCATTCACGCTCCCCCAGATGGATGACGCCGCCGTGGCCGTCCGCCAGGACCTGGATCTCGATGTGCCGGGGGCGGTCGATCCAGCGCTCGAGGAGGAGCGTGTCATCGCCGAAGGAGCTCCGCGCCTCACGCCGGGCGGCGGCGATCTCCTCGCCGAGGAGCGCCTCGTCGTGCACCAGCCGCATGCCCTTGCCGCCGCCGCCGGCCGACGGTTTGAGCAGCACCGGGGTGCCGATCTCCTGGGCGGCGGCGATGAGCTGGGCGTCGCTCAGACCCCTGCCGGTGCTTCCCGGGACCACGGGGACCCCAGCGGCCCGCACGGTTTCCTTGGCGCGGATCTTGTCGCCCATCAGCTCGATCGCCTGCGCCGGTGGGCCGATGAAGGTTAGCCCTGCCTCCGTACAGGCCCGGGCGAAGGCCGCGTTCTCGGCGAGGAAGCCATAGCCGGGGTGGACGGCCTGAGCGCCGGTGCGGGCGGTCGCCCGCAGCTGTTCGTCGATCGAGAGGTAGCTGTCGATGCGGACGGCGGTGTCGGCTTCCCGGACATGCCTCGCATCGGCATCCGCGTCGGTGAAGACGGCGGCCGCGCGTACGCCGAGCTTTCGCAGGGTGCGGATGACGCGGACGGCGATCTCACCGCGGTTGGCGACGAGGACGGTGTCAAACAGGCTCACTTTTCTGCCCTCACATCCGGAAGACGCCGTAGCCGGGCTCGCCCAGCGGCGCGTTGGCGCAGGCGGTGAGCGCGAGGCCCAGGACTGTGCGGGTCTCCAGCGGGTCGATCACGCCGTCGTCCCAGAGGCGGGCCGTCGCGTAGTAGGCGTTGCCCTGCGTCTCGTACTGGGCGCGGATGGGGGACTTGAACTCTTCCTCCGCCTCCTCGCTCCACTTCTCCCCGGCCGCTGCCAACTGGTCGCGCTTGACTGTCGCCAGCACCGAGGCGGCCTGCTCGCCGCCCATCACGGAGATCTTGGCATTCGGCCACATCCACAAGAAGCGCGGCGAGTACGCCCGGCCGCACATCGAGTAGTTGCCGGCGCCGTAGGAACCGCCGATGACGACGGTCAGCTTGGGCACCCGCGCGCAGGCCACCGCCGTCACCATCTTGGCGCCGTGCTTGGCGATGCCGCCCGCCTCGTACTGGCGGCCGACCATGAAGCCCGAGATGTTCTGGAGGAACAGCAGCGGAATACCACGCTGGTCGCACAACTCGATGAAGTGCGCGCCCTTCTGGGCGGATTCGGAGAAGAGGATGCCGTTGTTGGCGACGATGCCGACCGGGTGGCCGTGCAGCCGGGCGAAGCCGGTGACCAAAGTCGTGCCGTACTCCGCCTTGAATTCGGCGAAGCGGCTGCCGTCGGTGATGCGCGCGATGACCTCGCGTACGTCGTACGGGGTCCGGGAGTCCACCGGGACCGCGCCGTAGAGCCCGGCGGGTGCGACTGCGGGGTCCTCGACCAGCTCGACCGTCCAGGGCAGCGGCCCGCGTGCGGGCAGGGTGGAGACGATCTGCCGGACGATCCGCAGCGCGTGCGTGTCGTCCTCGGCCAGATGGTCGGTGACGCCGGAGGTCCGGGAGTGCACCTCGCCGCCGCCGAGGTCCTCGGCGGTGACGACCTCGCCCGTGGCGGCCTTCACCAGGGGCGGCCCGCCGAGGAAGATTGTCCCCTGGTTCCGGACGATGACCGCCTCGTCGCTCATCGCGGGGACATAGGCGCCGCCGGCTGTGCATGAGCCCATCACGGCCGCGATCTGCGGGATGCCCCGGGCTGACATCGTGGCCTGGTTGTAGAAAATCCGCCCGAAGTGGTCGCGGTCGGGGAAGACCTCGTCCTGCCGGGGGAGGAAGGCGCCGCCGGAGTCGACCAGATAGACGCAGGGGAGACGGTTGTCGAGTGCCACCTCCTGGGCGCGGAGGTGCTTCTTGACGGTGACCGGGTAGTAGGTGCCGCCCTTGACTGTGGCGTCATTGGCGACGATCACCACCTCGCGCCCCGACACCCGGCCGATCCCTGCGATCACACCGGCAGCCGGGGCCTGTCCCTCGTACATCCCGTCGGCGGCCAGCGGCGCGAGCTCCAGGAAGGGAGAGCCGGGGTCGAGCAGCCCGTCCACCCGGTCGCGGGGCAGCAGCTTCCCGCGCGCGGTATGTCGGGCACGGGCCCTCTCGCCGCCGCCGAGTCTGGCCGCGGCGAGCTTCGCGCGCAGTTGGGCCCCGAGTGCGGCATGCGCTTCCGCGTTCGCGCGGAATGTCTCCGACGCGGGATCGGCCGCGCTGGCGAGAACCGGAGCTTCGAGAACTGGAGCTTCCATGAGCGAGACCCCCCGGAAGTTAGCGATCGTTAACGTCTTGTCTCCACGTTAGCGCTCGTTAACTCCTCTGTCTAGAATGGTCTGACAACGATTTTCTCCGAGTGCGGCGCTGTGGCTCGGATCCGGGAAAGGTGTGGTGTGGAGCCCACGAAATCGGCCCCGAGGGCGGCCGGAGCCAGGCGCGAGCAGATCCTCCGGGAAGCCGCGCGGCTCTTCGCCGAGCGTGGTTTCCACGGCGTCGGTGTGGACGAGATAGGGGCTGCAGTGGGCATCAGCGGCCCCGGCCTCTACCGGCACTTCGCGGGGAAGGACGCCATGCTCGCCGAGTTGCTCGTCGGCATCAGTGGCCGGCTCTACGCGGAGGGGAAGCGCCGGACCGAGGGCGCTCCCGCGCAGGCGCTGGACGCGCTGGTCCGCGGTCATATCGACTTCGCCCTCGACGACCGTCCGCTGATCACCGTGCACGATCGCGAGCTCGACCGGCTCAGGGACTCGGACCGCAAGATGGTCCGCCAGCTCCAGCGGCAGTACGTCGAGCTGTGGGTCGACGTCGTCCGGCAGGTCCATCCGGCCACCTCCGAGCAGGACGCCAGGGCCGCCGTGCATGCTGTCCTGGGCCTCCTCAATTCAACACCGCACCTCGGGCCGCAGGGCGGCCTCCCCGGCCGGGCCGCGACTGCGGCACTGCTGCACCGGCTGGCGCTCGGGGCGTTCGCCGCTCTGGACAGTTCCGGCGACCGGCAAGTAACTTACTGAGCGCTTGCTTATCGCTCGAGCCGGCCGCAGTGCCCGGACGATCCAGAGGAGGCGCTCAGTGCGTCGCACAGTATTCAACGAGGACCACGAGGCTTTCCGGGAGACCATCCGGGACTTCATCGCCAACGAGGTCGTGCCGGTCTACCCCGAATGGGAGCAGGACGGATACCCGCCCCGTGACTTCTACCTCCGCCTCGGCGAGCTGGGGATCTTCGGCATCGAGGTCCCGGAGGAGTACGGCGGCGCGGGCGTCACCGGCTGGAAGTTCAGCGCCGTGGTCACCGAGGAGTGCGCCCGGGCCGGCGTCAGCTTCGGCAGCAGCGGAGTGCACACCGGGCTCGTCCTCCCGTACATCCTCGAGTACGCCTCCGAAGAGCAGAAGAAGCGCTGGCTGCCCGGCTTTGTCTCCGGCGAACTCATGACCGCCATCGCCATGACCGAGCCCGGCACCGGCTCCGACCTGGCCGGTATGACCACCAATGCCAAGCTTTCCGCCGATAGCACCCACTACGTCCTCAACGGCGCCAAGACCTTCATCACCGGCGGTGTCGTCGCCGACCGGGTCCTTGTGGTGGCCCGGACCTCCCCGGCCACCCCCGAGGACCGCCGTGGCGGCCTGTCGATACTCGTCGTCGACACCAAGAGCGAGGGCTACGCGGTCGGCCGAAAGCTGGAGAAGATCGGCCTGCGCACCTCTGACACCGCCGAGCTCTCCTTCACCGACGTCAAGGTCCCGGTCGCAGACCTGCTCGGCGAGGAGGGCAAGGCCTTCTCCTACCTCGCCCACAACCTCCCGCAGGAACGTCTCGCCATCGCCGTCGGCTCCTACGCCCAGGCCGAGGCCGCCGTCCGCTTCGCCACCCAGTACGTGCGCGATCGCAAGGTCTTCGGCAAGGCTGTCGCCGAGTTCCAGAACACCAAGTTCGTGCTCGCCGACTGCGTGTCCGACGTCGAGGCGATGCAGGCCGTCGTCGACCGCGCCCTGGAGGCCCACGAAGTCGGCGAGTTCAGCGCCTCCGACGCCGCCAAAACCAAGCTCTTCTGTACCGAGACCGCGGCCAAGGTCATCGACAAGTGCCTCCAGCTGCACGGCGGTTACGGCTACATGCTGGAGTACCCGATCGCCCGTCTCTACGCGGACAACCGTGTGCACCGCATCTACGGCGGCACCAGCGAGGTCATGCGTTCCATCATCGCCAAGTCGATCGGCCTGTGACCGGAGCGTAGTGGCCGACGCGCCGGGCACTGTCCGGCGGCCGCAGGGGTGCCTGCGGCGCTTTCCCCTCCCCCCTTCCCGAAACAACGGCATCACCCCGGCCGGCGTGGGGGGACCCGAGGCCTCGAACGTCGGACGGGCTGGTTGCCGGGCAGGGGCTAGGGTCCCAGCGGCAGCGCCGCCCGCACCAGGAAGCCGCCGTCGGGCTCGGGTGCGGCGTGCAGGGTGCCGCCCAGGCCTGCGGCGCGTTCCCGCAGGCCGGTCAGGCCGTGGCCGCCGGAAGGCAGGGCGGGGCCCGGAGCCGGCCCGCAGGGGCCGTTGCGTACACACACGAGCAGGTAGTCGCCCTGCAGACGCAGGGCGACGTGCGTCTTCGCGCCGGGCGCGTGCCTGCGTATGTTCGTCAGCGCTTCCTGGACCGTGCGGTACGCCGCTTGCTGCACGGGCGGCGGGCAGGCGCGATCCTCCAACGCCGGCAGGTCGCCGTGTACGTCCGGGCCCGCCGAGGCGAGCAGCGCGGGCAGGTCCGCCAGTCCTGGCTCGTCCGACGGTGCCTGAGAGGTGATGGGCAGCCGTAGCAGCCCGACCATCCGCCGCAGCTCGTCCAGCGCCTCTCTGCTGAGCTGCCGCACTGCTTCCGCCGCACTCCGTGCCGCGTCACTCTGCGCCGTCGCCTCCAGAGCGCCCGACTGCACCGAGATCAGGCTGATGTGGTGTGCGACGGTGTCGTGCATTTCCCGGGCCAGCCGGGCCCGCTCCCGTACGACTGCCTGCTCGGCCGCCAGCCGCCGCTCGTGCTCCCGGCTCTCGGCCAGCTCGCCCAGCCGCGCGGCGAGCTCACGCCGCGCCGCCATGAGCAGGCCGAGGGCGATGGGCGCCGTGGCCAGCAGGGCCGACATCAGAGCCGCGAGGACGACGGCGGCCGGTTCCCAGCTGAGGGGGCCGAGCCATGGCCAGGGCGCGAACGACACCGCGGCGACCGTCGCCGCGCAGCCGCCGGTCAGCCAGGCGTGCCAGGCCCTGCGGTGGTCGTCGGCCGCGATCGTATAGAGCGCGCCCATCGGCGCCAGCCATATATAGCCGAGGGAAAGCGCCGGCAATGTCGCGGCGAAGGCCGTCAGCGGCAGTCGTCGGCGGAGCACCAGGGCCCCGGCCGCGCCATATGCGGCGGTCAGGGCGTACGCGCCGCCCAGGGAGCGGGTCGCCCAGGCCTCGACCGCGGCGACGGCCACCAGCGAGGCGTCCAACGCCACGGACCGCCCTCTCACGCCCGCTTCGGAACGAGCCCGGCCCGGTGGGCGAGGACCGCGACGGCGACCCGGTTGGGCGCGCCCAGCTTCCGCAGCACGGCGCGGACATGATCCTTCACAGTTGCCACGGTGATCTCCAGACGTCCGGCGATCTCCGAGTTCGGCAGGCCGTTCGCGACCAGCACGAGTACCTCGCGCTCACGGTCGGTGAGCCGTGCCAGCGCCGCCGCCGTGTCCTCGTCACCGGGTTCCGGGGCGGCGTCCAGGTATCCGTCGACGACGGCGCGGCTGACGGTCGGTGTGAAGACCGTTCCGCCCGAGACCAGCACCCGTACGGCGTCGATCAGCGTGCCCACCGCGGTGTCCTTCAGCAAGAAGCCGGTCGCGCCCGCCCGCATCGCGGCACTGATGTGCCCGCTGGTGTCGAACGCGGTCAGCATCGCCACGGCTGGCGGCGCCGCCAGCGCCCGCACGGCCCGCAGTACTTTCAGGCCGTCCGGCTCCGGCATCACAGCGTCCAACAGCACAAGGTCGGGGGCGGCGGCCTCAATCCGGGCCACCGCTGTACGGCTGTCGCAGTCCGCGACGACCTCGATGTCGCCCGCGGACTCCAGGATCTGCCGCAGTGCCGCCCTGACCAGCGACTCGTCGTCCACCACTACTACCCGTATCACCCGCCGATGGTAACGAGCGATCGCCTGCGGCGGGTTGCTCCGCCCACCCGTCACCCGCCCACCCGTCCGGGTTCGTTGCCTGACCGCTGCCCGGCGTTGTCCCTCCGCCCACGCCGTCGTTCAGCTCTGGGGAGCCAGCCCGGCGGCGTCGAGCAGGTAGGCGGTCAGAGGGTCGTAGAAGCGAGGGTCTGTGACGTGGTCGTCCAGGGGGATGGCGACGGAAAGGGTGTCCTCGGCTTCGGCGAGGAAGAGGGCGGGATCGTTGCAGTCGGCGAAACCGACCGCTTCGAGGCCGCGCTGGGCGGCGTGACCGGCCCAGCCGTGGTCGGCGAAGACGAGGTCCGGCAGGGGCTCGCCCTGGGCTTCGAGGGCGTCGAGGATGGCGGCCATGGGAGCGGGGGAGTGGGTGTGCCACAGGGTCGCGCCGCGCTCCAGCATGGCTACGTCGCAGAACTGGAAGACGCCGCCGTCATCGGCGCTGAGGCCGCCGGGGATGACGACGACCGTGGCTCCAGCGGCGCGGAGCGCGGCCGCGACACGCCGGTGGACGTCGAGCAGCCCGCCAGGGTGGCCGGTTGCGAAAAGCACGCGCTGGCCGCCGTCGGCGGCTTTGCGGAGCTTGGCGGCGGCACGGTCCAGCGCGCCGATGGTGAGCGCGGGGTCGATGGTGTCCTGCCCGGCGCGATGCGCCGGGTCGGCCACGACACCGCAGCGTTCGGCCATGACGCGCAGCACCGCCTCTTCGTCGGTCCACCGATCGCCGAATTCCAGTCCGAACCAGAAGTAGCGGTCGCCGTCGGCGAGCTTGCGGTAGTGGGAGCGGTTGTTCTCGCGGGGGGTGGCGACATCACCCGCTATACGGGTGCGTACGAGATGCTCGGAGAGGGACTTACGGGACGGCACGGGAGCGTAGGACATGGCCTCATTGTCCCGTTACTTCGCATGGGCGTACGTGGGACGCCTGACCGACGCCCATGTGTGACGCGTCACTCGCCGGCAGAAGCAGCGCGCTCAGAGCCAGCGCAGTGCGAACCACAGGTCCATGCGAGTGTCCGGGTTGTCCAGATCCGCCTCCAGCAGAGCGGCGGCGCGCCCGATGCGCTGCCGCACCGTATTGCGGTGCACTTCGAGGGCGACGGCGGTGCGGTCCCAGGAGCCGTGCAGTGCCAGCCAGGTGCGCAGCGTCTCGGCGAGCACCGGCGAGTCCAGGACCGGCGCCAGGGTGCTGCGCGCGTGCGCCCGTGCCTCCTTGGGCGCCACCAGCCCGGTCACGCCCGTCCCGCCGTTGCGGCCCTGGGCCATGGCGGTGCGGTTGGCGACCGCCCTGCGCAGTGCGCGCTCGGCCTCGGCGTCTGCGGTGGCCAGGTCCGCCAGGGATACGGGGCCGCTCACGCCGAGCGTCCAGCCGGCCTGGGCGGTGACCTCGCGGTCGGCGGGCAGCAGCAGCCGTACGGTGGCGCCTGCGGCGCCTCCGGGGTCGACCAGCGCGGTGCCGAGGCCCGCGGCGAGCGCGGAGGCGGCCAGCGCTTGTGCGGGCGCCTCCTGCTCGCCGCCCCGGCCGCCGCCGCGAGGGCTGCCGTGCACCACGGTCCACTGCTGCGGACCTCCGCCGGCCGCGCCGTGGCCGGACAGCACCGGCTCGATGTCCCCTGGGCGGGCGCCCAGCAGCAGCCGGACCAGGGCGGTAGCCCGGTCGGCGTCGGCCGGCCCGCGGTAGCGCCCGGTGAGCAGGGACAACAGCACCACCGCGATGCCGGCGATCGCGTGATCGGCGGGGTCGCGCCGCGCGGTGGCGATCACGAGCGCGAGCCCCGCACCGGGGGTGCCGCCGGCCAGCGCGTACCCGGCCAGACTGGTGGCGCCGACGGTGTCCGTCGCGGACGAGGGTGCGTCGCGTCGTCGCGCCGGGGTCGTTCCGCTCCCGATGCCGCTGGGTCCGGTGGCGTCGGCTGGCCGGACCACTGCTGCCAGCCGTTTCGCCGCCTCACTGGCGCCCTCACCGGGACGGGGCCCCGCCTCGTAAAGCTCCGCGCCGTCCCGGGCGATCAGCGCGGTCCACCCGCCGAGGCGTTGCGCGAGCTGCCGCAGCACCGCGGGGACGGGCGCGGGGCGGGCCGCGGCGGCGGCGAGGGACTGCTGGGCCTCGGTGAGGCGCCGCAGCTCGCGGTGGCGGACCTCGGCCATGGCCTGCCAGACGGCCCGGGTGACAGCGGTGAAGGGGGTTTGTGGCGGCACTTCCACCAAAGGGAGGTCGTAACGGTCGCAGGCGGCGATGAGGGCGCGCGGGGTTTCGTCGTGCACCGGGGCGAGCCCGAAACCCAGCGCCGCCGCACCGGCCTCCGCGGCACGCGCCACATAGCGGTCCAGGTACGCGCCCGAGCCGGACGCGGAGTCGAAGTGGACTCCGGCGCTGAGCAGCAGTTCGCCGCCGAGCAGATAGGGGCCCGGGTCCTCCAGCTCGCTGGTGTGCACCCACAGGATTTCGGTGCCATCGTCGCGCGGCCCGGCCACTTGCCGCAGGCCCAGATCCGCACGGGCCAGCAGGCCGGCGAGGGGCACGGGCGGGGTGGGTGGCGCCAGATGCGGAGCGAGCGGCATGTGCGTTTTATCCATCCAAATCGTCGTGGGTGGATAAAGCGTACGCTTCTGTGTAGCGCCGCAGCAACCTAGAGTCGACTGTGCGGAGCACTGAGCAGCCGATCAGGAAGCAGGTCACCATGAACGCCGCAGAGCCGCGCGGTCCCGTCGACTCCTCCCGCGTCCCGCGCTATGCGGGCCCGGCGACATTCGCCCGGCTGCCCCGCCTGGACGAGGTCGGCACCGCTGATGTCGCCGTCGTCGGCGTGCCCTTCGACACCGGCGTCTCCTACCGCCCGGGGGCGCGCTTCGGCGGCAACGCGATCCGCGAGGCCTCCCGTCTGCTCCGTCCCTACAACCCGGCCCAGGACGCGTCACCGTTCGCGCTCGCCCAGGTCGCCGACGCCGGGGACATCGCGGCCAACCCCTTCAACATCAACGAGGCCGTCGAGACCATCCAGGCTGCCGCCGCGGATCTGCTGGACACCGGCGCTCGCCTCATGACCCTCGGCGGAGATCACACCATCGCCCTGCCGCTGCTGCGCTCCGTCGCCCGCAGGCACGGCCCGGTCGCCCTGCTGCACTTCGACGCCCACCTCGACACCTGGGACACCTACTTCGGCGCCGAGTACACCCATGGCACCCCGTTCCGCCGCGCGGTGGAGGAGGGCATCCTCGACACCGAGGCGCTGTCGCATGTCGGCACGCGCGGCCCGCTCTACGGCAGGAAGGACCTCGACGACGACGAGAAGCTGGGCTTCGGCATCGTGACATCGGCGGATGTCATGCGGCGCGGTGTCGACGAGGTTGCCCAGCAGCTGCGCGAACGCATCGGTGACCGGCCGCTCTACATCTCCGTCGACATCGATGTGCTGGACCCGGCCCACGCGCCCGGCACCGGTACCCCGGAGGCCGGCGGCCTCACCTCGCGCGAACTCCTGGAGATTCTGCGCGGGCTCGCCTCCTGCCATCTGGTCTCGGCGGATCTCGTCGAGGTAGCCCCGGCGTACGACCACGCCGAGATCACGTCGGTCGCGGCCTCCCACACGGCGTACGAGCTGACCACGATCATGTCCCGCCAAGTCGCTGCCGCCAGTCAGAGCGATCGGCACAGCGCGGCGAGCCGTGCCTCCGGCGCAGGGGCGCCCGGCGAGTGAGCTCCCGCCGCCGGCATCCGGGACAAGACGTTCCTGGCTGATCGCCGACGGCGGCGGCCGCCGAAGACGCGGCGGCCCATTCGTTCACCGGGGTATCTCCGGAAGTCAACCGGCCTGGCCGCGTGAGGATCTAACGTGGCGCCCATGCGAATGCGTACCGTACTGGCCACGCTCACGGCCGGCCTCGCCACGATCACCTGCCTGACCGCCGCGGGGCCCACGGCCCAGGCCCAGGGCCATGATGTCGTGCCGCACGCCTGCTCGCCCCTTGTGAACATCGACGGGTTCTCCGACGCGCTCGACAAGACCGTCTTCGACGGCACATATGTGGGTAACCTCTCCGCTCTCGCCGTCGACACCGACGGGCGGATCGCCGCACTTTCCGACAGGTCGTCCCTGTTCACCCTGGACGCTGCCACCAAGACGCCCGCGAGTGTCGTACAGCTCGCCGACGAGAGCGGCGCGGCGTTGGACTCCGAGGCCCTCGTCATCGACCGCGACGGCACCCGGCTCATCACCTCCGAGACCGAGCCATCCATCCGCCGCTACACCCGCGACGGCGTCATCACCGGCCGCCTCCCCGTCCCCGCCGCTCTCCAGGTCGCCCCGGCCGGGCGCGCCACAAAGAATCTGACCTTCGAGGGCCTTGCCCTGCAGCCCGGTGGCCGCACCCTGGTCGCTTCCATGGAGGGCGCGCTTTCCGGCGACAGCAACGATCTCGTGCGCCTGCAGACCTGGCAGCGGCAGGGCCTCAAGCAGGAGTTCCAGCTCTCGCGGCAGTACGGCTACCGCGTCGACACCGGCCTCGGCATCTCCGAGATCACCGCTACTGGCGACGGCCGCCTCCTAGTCCTCGAGCGCGGTTACACCTCCGGCGTCGGCAATACTGTCCGCCTCTACCTCGCCGACCTCCGGGGCGCCACCGACACCAGCGGCATCGACAGTCTCACCGGCCAGGACGGTATCCGGCTCGTGGGCAAGACCCTGCTCGCAGACATCGCCGACTGCCCCTCCCTCGGCGCCACCGCCAAGCAGCCCCAGCCCAACCCGCTGCTCGACAACATAGAAGGCCTCGCGGTAACCGGACACGCCCCCGTCGGCCGGCTGCGCCTGCTGCTGGTCAGCGACGACAACCAGAACGCTGCCCAGATCACCCGGCTGTACTCGCTGACCGCCCGCCTGCCGCGCTGAATGCCGGGTCCCTCCCCGGCCGTCCGTGCCTGGGCCTGGTTTCGTTGCGGCGCTCTGTTGCAGCAGGATGAAATCCGCACGCCAGAGCGTTTCAATCTGCGGTGACACATGGAGAGTGGGAGGTCCCGGGTGGCGGCGACAAGCGCGGAGCAGGGCTGGTTCCGGCGGCTGGCGAGATACAGCTGGCACTATCGCCGCAATGTGCTGCTGGCACTCGGGGCATCGCTCGGCGGGATGGCGGTCACCGCGCTGGTACCGCTGGTGCCGAAAGTCATCATCGACGATGTGATCGTGGCGCACGACCGGCCGCTGCTGCCATGGGCGGTCGTGCTCGTGGCAGCAGCCGTCGCCGTATACGTACTTACGTACATGCGCCGCTTTTACGGCGGGCGGCTGGCACTCGACGTCCAGCACGACCTGCGGAATGAGATGTTCCGGTCGCTGATGCGGCTGGACGGCGCCCGGCAGGACGAGCTCAGCACCGGCCAGGTGGTCGGCCGGGCCACGAGCGACCTGCAATTGGTGCAGGGACTGCTGTGGATGCTGCCGGTGATGCTCGGCAATGTGCTGCTGTTCGTGCTCTCACTGGTCGTGATGCTCTTCCTGTCGCCGCTGCTCACGCTGATCGCCCTCGCCATCGCGCCCGCCCTGTGGTTCCTCGCTGATCGCAGCCGCACCAAGCTCTTCCCCGCCACCTGGTACGCCCAGGGCCAGGCAGCCGCAGTCGCCGGGATCGTCGACGGATCCGTGACCGGCGTACGCGTTGTGAAGGGCTTCG
Source organism: Actinacidiphila oryziradicis (assembly GCF_005047355.1). Lineage (GTDB taxonomy): Bacteria > Actinomycetota > Actinomycetes > Streptomycetales > Streptomycetaceae > Actinacidiphila > Actinacidiphila oryziradicis. Next base: position 294,994 of record NZ_SUMC01000001.1, on the reverse strand, counting down.
GCCAGGAGCGTCAGGAGATGGCGAAGCTGGAGGGGGTCAGCCGGAAACTCTTCGCCGGGCGGCTGCGCACCATCCGGCTGAACGCGCGGTACAGCCCGGCGATGCAGGCCGTCCCGGCACTGGGCCAGGTCGGAATGCTCGCCCTCGGTGGCTGGATGGCGGTGCGCGGGCAGATCACGCTGGGTACCTTCGTCGCCTTCTCCACATATCTGGCCCAGCTGACCGGGCCGGTCAGGATGCTCACCATGCTGCTGACGATGGGGCAGCAGGCCAGAGCCGGTGTCGAGCGGGTCTTCGAGCTGATCGACACCAAGCCGGTCCTGGAGGAGGGCGCACAGGAGCTCCCGCGCGAGTCTGCCGCGACCGTCGAGTTCGACCGGGTGAGCTTCGGCTACGACCCCCAGCGGCCGGTCCTTCGTGAACTCTCCCTGCGTGTCGACCCCGGCGAGACCGTCGCCGTCGTCGGCGCCTCGGGATCCGGCAAGTCGACGCTCTCGCTGCTGCTGCCGCGCTTCTACGACGTCACCGGCGGCACGGTACGGATCGGCGGGCAGGACGTCCGCGATCTCACCTACGACTCGCTGCGCGCCGCGATCGGGCTGGTGCCCGAGGAGAGCTTTCTCTTCTCCGACACCGTCCGCGCCAACATCGCCTATGGCCACCCGGAGGCCACCGAGGACCAGATCCTCGCCGCTACCCACGCCGCCCAGGCACACGACTTCATCAGTGCCCTGCCGCTGGATTACGACACCGTCGTGGGCGAACAGGGCCTCACCCTCTCCGGCGGCCAGCGCCAGCGCGTCGCCCTCGCCCGCGCCATCCTGACCGACCCGCGGCTGCTGCTCCTCGATGACGCGACCTCTGCGGTCGACGCCCGGGTCGAGGCCGACATCCACGACGCCCTCCGCGAGGTCATGGCGGGCCGTACAACCCTGCTGATCGCCCACCGGCGCTCCACCCTGGCACTGGCCGACCGGATCGCCGTCCTGGACGCCGGGCAGCTCGTCGACATCGGCACCCACGATGAGCTGACCGCGCGCTGCGCCCTCTACCGCAGGCTGTTGACGGACCCGGAAGCGCTCGCCGCCGACGTGGTCAAGGCCGACCCGGCCGGCCTCGCCGCCGGGCTCATATCCGCCGACGTGCCCGGCTTCGCCGACGGCGAGTCGGCGGCCACGGGCCTGGCGGTCGCTGACGACCACCCCGCCACCCTGCCGCTGGTAAGCGGCACGCGCCAGGAGGGCGGGGCTTACCGGACCGTGTTCGAGCGGCCGCACCGCGTGGACGGCATAACACCGGAGTTGTGGCCGAGCGACCGGCGCGAGGCCCGGGACCCCGCCACCGACCGGACCTCCACCACGCCTGCCGCCACAGGGGGCGGCCCCGGTGGCATGGCCGCCGCCATGGCCGGGATGCCGGCCACGCCCGAGTTGCTGGCAAAGGTGGCCGCTCTGCCGCCCGCCATGGACACTCCCGAAGTGGACGAGGGGCGGGCGCGCGAAGCAGACGCGGGCTTCGGGCTGCGTACCCTGCTGCGCGGATTCCGGGCGCCGCTGCTGTTCAGCCTCTTCCTGGTGGCTGCCGACGCCATCGCCGGGCTGCTGCTCCCCATACTGATCCGGCACGGCATCGACTCGGGGGTACGGCTGGCAGCACTCGGCGCGGTGTGGGCGGCGTCCTTCGCCGGGCTGCTGGTCGTGCTGGCCCAGTGGGCCGCCCAGTGGGGCTCCACACGGCTGACCGGCCGCACCGGCGAGCGCGTCCTCTACACACTGCGGGTGAAGATCTTCGCCCATCTGCACCGGCTCGGGCTCGACTACTACGAGCGCGAGTTGAGCGGTCGCATCATGACCCGGATGACCACGGATGTCGACGCCCTGTCGACCTTCCTGCAGACCGGCCTGGTCACCGCCCTGGTCAGCGTACTGACATTCTTCGGCATCCTGGTCGCGCTGCTCGCGATCGACGTTCAGCTGGCCCTGATGGTCTTCGCGCTGCTGCCGCTGCTCGCCGCCGCCACCTGGGTCTTCCGGCGCAAGTCCATCAAGACGTACGAACTTGCCCGCGAACGGGTCAGCGTGGTCAACGCCGAGCTCCAGGAGCACGTCGCCGGCCTGCGCGTCGTGCAGGCCTTCCGCCGGGAGCTGGGCAGCTCGGAACAGTTCGCCGAGCACAGTCACGGATACCGGCAGGCCCGGGTGCGCGGGCAGTTCCTGATCTCTGTGTACTTCCCGTTCGTGCAGTTCCTCTCCAGCGTGGCGGCGGCCCTGGTCCTGATCGTCGGGGCGCACCGGGTCAGCGCCGGCACCCTGACAGCGGGCGCGCTCGTGGCGTATCTGCTCTACATCGACCTGTTCTTCGCGCCAGTGCAGCAGCTCTCCCAGGTCTTCGACGGCTACCAGCAGGCGTCCGTGTCGCTCGGACGGATCCGGGAACTGCTGCGCACCCCGACGGCGACACCGCTCGCGGCCCGCCCGCGCGAAGTGCCGTCGCTGCGGGGCGGGATCAGCTTCGAGGAGGTGCGTTTCCGCTACGGGGCGGACAGCGCGGAGGCCCTCTCCGGGATCGATCTGCACATCCCGGCCGGGCAGACCGTCGCCTTCGTCGGTGAGACGGGTGCGGGCAAGTCCACGCTGGTGAAGCTGGTCGCTCGCTTCTACGACCCGACCGGCGGCGCGGTTCTCGTCGACGGGCACGACATCCGGGTACTGGACCTGACCGCCTTCCGGCAGCGGCTCGGTGTCGTACCGCAGGAGCCGTATCTGTTCGCCGGGACGGTCCGGGACGCGATCGCGTACGGGAAGATGGCGGCGACCGACGCCGAAGTCGAGACGGCGTCCCGCGCGGTCGGCGCGCACGAAATGATCGCGACGCTTGACGGCGGCTATCTGCACACCGTCGCCGAGCGCGGCCGGAATCTCTCCGCCGGGCAGCGGCAGCTGATCGCACTGGCCCGGGCGGAGCTGGTCGACCCGGACATCCTGCTGCTGGACGAGGCGACCGCCGCGCTCGACCTGGCGACCGAGGGGCTGGTCAACCAGGCTGCCGACCGGCTCGCCGTGCGCCGTACGACGCTGGTTGTCGCCCACCGGCTCACCACCGCCGCCCGGGCGGACCGCGTGGTGGTCCTGGACCACGGGAGGATCGTGGAGGACGGTACACACGAGGAACTCCTCGCCCGGGAAGGGCGCTACGCACAGCTGTGGCGCGCCTTCGCGGGGGAGGAGGACACCTCCTTGTCGTCGGTCGCCGGAGGAGTGTGATCCTTCGCGCCGGAGGCGGGTTGAACCCTTCTGGCGGGGCCGGGGTTACTCCCCTGGATTCGCGGGAAACCTGTGAATCCAGGGGGAGGGTGCATGCGCAAGGCGTTCAGATGGCTGCTGTCACTCGTGCTGCTCGTCGGCGCGCTCGGAAGCGGGATCACGGCCTCGGCCGCGACCGCCGACGAGCCCGACATCAAGGACCGGATCCTGGCGGTCGCCGGCATGAGCCTGATCCACGAGAAATCGGTAAGCGGCTACCGGTACTTCGTCCTCGACTACACCCAGCCGGTGGACCACAGGCACCCTTCCGAGGGCACTTTTCAGCAGCGGCTGACGATCCTTCACAAAGCCACCGACCGGCCGACGGTCTTCTTCACCTCCGGTTACGGACTGTCCACCACGGCCAGCCGCAGTGAACCGACCCGCATCATCGACGGCAATCAGGTCTCCATGGAGTACCGGTTCTTCACCCCGTCCCGCCCCTACCCGGCGGACTGGTCCAAGCTCGACATCTGGCAGGCCGCCGGCGACCAACACCGCGTCTTCCAGGCGCTCAAGACCATCTACAGCAAGAAATGGATCGACACGGGCGGCAGCAAGGGCGGGATGACCGCCACCTACTACCGGCGTTTCTATCCGCACGACATGGACGGCACCGTCGCCTATGTGGCGCCCAACGATGTCGTGAACAACGAGGACTCGGCGTACACGCGCTTCTTCAAGCAGGTCGGCACCGCCGACTGCCGCACCAGGCTCAACGCGGCGCAGCGCGAAGCGCTCATCCGCCGCGACGAGATCGTCGCCCGCTACCAGAAGTACGCCGACAGCAATGGCCTGACCTTCACTACCGTCGGCAGCGCAGACAAGGCGTACGAGAATGTCGTCCTCGACCTGGTGTGGGGGTTCTGGCAGTACCACGAGGAGTCCGAGTGCGCGGACGTGCCCGCCACGACCGTCTCCACCGATGACCTGTACACCTTCATCGACACGATCTCCGGCTTTGACTTCTACACCGACCAGGGGCTGGACTACTACACGCCGTACTACTACCAGGCGGGCACCCAGCTCGGCGCGCCGACGTTCGACACCTCATACCTGAAAGGGCTGCTCCGGTACCCGGGCATCTACCAACCGCGCTCATATGTGCCGCGTTCCATCCCGATGAAGTTCCAGCCGTCGGCCATGAGCGACATCGACGGCTGGGTACGTCACCATGCCGACCAGATGCTCTTCGTCTACGGACAGAACGATCCGTGGGGCGCGGAGCCCTTCCGGCTCGGCAAGGGGTCGCGGGACTCGTATGTCTTCTGGGCGCCCGGCGCCAACCATGGCGCGAACATCGCCAAGCTGACCGATGACGACAAGGCCGAGGCCACCGCCGAGGTGTTGGAATGGGCCGGTGTCGCCCCTGCCGCCGTCCAGGCGGACCCCGGCATGGCGAAGCCGCTCACCACGTACAACGCCAAGCTTGACGAGGGCGACAACCAGGTCCTGGACCGGCAGCGGCTCTGACGGACAGGCAGCGCAGCCGGCGTCCGCACGAGCGCGCTCAGAAGCGGCGCGCGCAGCCCTCTGCCGGGAGGCATGCGCCCCTTGGCAAGGGTAGGAGGATTTGACGCTGTACGTCACATCGTGCCGGACACCAGATTCGAGGGGACGCCGACAACCGCCGCATACTGCTGCGGCCGGACGCAGCGGATGTTCTCGTCCCCGGTCGCGATCGCCTCCGGCGCCTTGCCGGGACTGATCAGCAAGGCCGCTCCGGTCGGCTTGCAGCCCGACAACACGTACCCGAAGCGCCGCTCATCGGACCGCTGAGGGTGCGCGGACAGCTGCTTGGTTACGGTCGTGCCGCCATTACCCGGTAGTTTCGCCACGAACGCGTCCAGCCGGGTGGCATCCGTGACTTCGCCGCCCTGCGCCTGCTGCGGTTGTACGCCGGTCTCCGCCAGACGTACGAAGGCGACCGTGGTGCCCGGCCCCGCCGGATCGGGTTCCTTGCCGTCGAACCGCGGAGACTGGGGCATCCGGTCCTTCGGCACCTCGAACACAACCAGGACCTGATTGGACACCAGGCACTCCTGCGGCGGCTCCGGCTGGTCGAGGCCGAGCACCAGCCGGCTGCCGGTGGCGAACAGTGCCGCGTCCGTCGCCGCACTGCATCCTGTTGGCGCGGACCAGCCCACCAGTACATTGCGCGAGAAATCAGTCGTCGCGGCCCTCTGTGCGATCTTCCTTGCCGCCTCGGGCTCCGAGGCGGCGAACCAGCCGGGAAACCGCGCCAGTTCCCGCTCGTCATCCAGCACGGTGTGCACCAGCGGCGCGCCGCGTACCCCGGCGTCGAAGTACACCTGTCTGGCCTCGATTCCACGCTCCGCGGGGGAGCCGGAGCGGGAGCCGGACGGAGAGGGGCCGCCACCGGTGCTGTCGGAAGGAGGCGCACCGGTGGCGGGCTGCTGCTGGCCGCAGGCGGCGGAGAGGTTTGTCAGCGACGCAGCCAGCAGCGCGACCAACACCACCTTGCGGAGATTCTCCAGCAGCATGCGGATGGGACGGGCAGGGCGGCAAAGCGGTTCCCCTGGGAGCGCCGCGAATCCGGACATGTGCCTATCCTGGACGCGTGGCGGTCCGTGCGCCGCGCCCCGTACTCCGTACGGGCGATGGTGAGACCCGCCGGGCGCGTCACCAGGAACGTGGCGGCCAGTGCTCCCGCAACACCCGCACCGTCTCGGTGATCGCCGGGCGCCGCGACGCCCCCGTACGCCACAGCGCGAACAGCCCCCGCACGGGCGTCGGATCGAGCGGCACCGCTGTCACCTCATCCGGCAGCGGCCCGCGGCCCAGCCGGGGCACAAGAGCGATGCCGAGACCGGCCGCAACCAGCGCCAGTTGCGTCTGGTACTCGGCCACGTGGTACGCCACCTCAGGCTCGGCGCCCGACGAGCGCAAAGTCCGCAGCAGCCAGTCGTGGCACACGGTGCCCGGCGGCTGGCAGATCCAGCGGGCATCCAGGAGGTCGTCCCGTACGATCCCCGGGCGTGTCGCAAGCGCGTGCCCGGCCGGCACCAGCACATCGCAGGGGTCCTCCCCGATCGCCGCCCGCTCCAGCCCTTCGGGCGCGGGCAGCGGCGCGATATCCCAGTCGTGTGCGACCGCCAGATCCACCACCCCGCGCGCCACCAGCTCCACCGACCGGTGCGGGTCCTGCTCGACCAGCCGCAGATCCAACGACGGGTGCTCCGCCGTCAACCGTGCCAGCACCCCGGGCAACAGCCCCCGTGCCGCCGTCGGAAACGCCGCCACCGTCAGCCGCCCGGCCGGACGCCCGCGCTGTTCCTCCAGGGCGACCTCGGCCTCTTCCACGATCGACAGCAACTGCTGCGCGGTGGCGACCAGCAGTTGTGCCGCGTCGGTCAGCGCCACACCGCGCCCCTGGCGCTCCAGCAGTGTTGTGCGGGTCTCCCGCTCCAACTTCGTGATCTGCTGCGACACCGCCGACGGTGTGTACCCCAGCGCGGTGGCCGCCGCCCCCACCGAACCATGCGTGTGCACCGCGTGCAGCGCCCGCAGCCGCGCCAGATCGAGCATCGATCCCACCCTTTAGGAACAGTGAAGACAACCATGCAAAAAACATCGCTGGTGCTAAATCCTAGCCAGCCGCGATGCTCACCTCATGCGTCCTGCCCACCTAGCTCTCGCCGTCCTCGTCGCCGCAGTCTGGGGCGTCAATTTCGTTGTCATCGACATCGGCCTCGACCACTTTCCGCCCCTGCTCTTCTCCGCGCTCCGCTTCCTCGTGGCGGCCCTGCCCGCAGTCCTCTTCGTCCCCCGCCCCAAAGTGGCCCTCAAATGGGTGATCTCGGTCGGCCTCGTCCTCGGAGTCGCCAAGTTCGGCCTGCTCTTCATCGGCATTCACCAGGGCATGCCTGCCGGCTTCTCCTCCCTTGTCCTCCAGATCCAGGCCGTCTTCACCGCACTCCTCGCGATCACCCTCCTCGGCGAGCGTCCGAGCCGCATCCGCCTCACCGGCATGGCCATCGCCCTCGCCGGGATCGTCGTCGCCGCCGTCGACGAAGGCTCCTCGGGCCCGCTCGGCGCCTTCGCGCTCGTCATCGCGGCCGCGGCCTTCTGGGGCCTGTCCAACATCCTCACCCGCAAAGCCGCCCCACCCGACGCCCTCAGCTGGATGGTCTGGCTCAGCCTCGTACCGCCGCTGCCCCTGCTCGCACTTTCCCTCCTCTTCGAGGGCCCCGCCGCCGACCTGGCCGCGCTGCGCGCTCTCGACTGGAGCGGCGCCGGCGCGGTCGTCTACGTGGCGTGGATCTCCACCGTCTTCGGCTTCGGGGCCTGGGGCTTCCTGCTGCGCCAGTACGAGGCCTCGGCCGTCGCCCCCTTCTCGCTGCTCGTTCCGGTCTTCGGGATGTCGTCGGCCGGGCTGCTTCTCGGCGAGAGCGTGAGTCCGCTGCGCTGGGCGGCGGCGGTGCTGCTTGTCGGCGGGGTCGCCATCACCTCGACCGGCCGGCGTCCGAGCCGGCGCCCGGACGGAAACCACCTGCCGCCCCGGACACGGGTGCCGTCGCCCCCGGCCGTCCATGGTGCGCGGTCACCGCTTCCATAGCGGCCGCGTAACCGGGTCCGCCTGCGGCGCTTTCCCCACCCCGCGGGCACAACCCGGCCACCGGCCCGCATGTGGCGGGAAATCAGCCCAGGCGTCCAGGGGCCGGCGCCGCGGTGGAGGCCCGGGCCATCAGCTCCGTGCGGATGGTGGCGACACCGCCCGGGGGCGGCGCCTGCCGCCCCATCACCAGGCGCCCGGCACGGGCCCCCGCCTCCTGCAAGGGGATCCGCACCGTCGTCAGTGCGGGCACGGCGTCGACGCTGAACGGAAGGTCGTCGAACCCGGCGACCGATACATCGCCGGGGACGCTCAGCCCTTGGTCGCGCAGAGCCGCACAGACGCCCAGGGCGACGGTGTCGTTCGCGGCGACGACCGCGGTGAGGCGGGGGTCGCGGCGTAGCAGCTCCAGCGCGGCGTCGTACCCGGACGACCGGTCGTAGTACCCGTAGACGGTGAGGTGTTCCGCGCCGGAGTCCAGCCCGGCGGCGGCGAGGGCCGCCCGGTGTCCCTCGAGCCGGTGCCGGGTGGTGGTCCGCTCTGCGGGCCCGGCGACGTAGCCTATGCGGCGGTGGCCGAGGGAGAGCAGGTGCTCGGTGAGCCGCTGCGCTCCGCCCCGGTTGTCGAACGCGACGGTCATGATGAGTGAGTCGTCGACGCCGGGCAGCGCCTTCAGCGGCGGCCGCCCGCACAGCACGATCCGCGTTCCGGAGGCGGCCAGCCGCGCCAGCCGTCCGGCTACCGCATGCGTGTGCCCAGTGCCCTCGACGGCGCCGCCGGTCAGGACGACGCCGGCGGCACGCTGCCGCTCCAGCAGCGTCAGGTAGTTGAGCTCGGCCTCCGGGGAGCCCCCGGTGTTGCAGACCACGGCGAGCTTTCCGCCCCCGGCTCCGGGGGCTTCGCCGGCCCCGCTGATCTCGCTCTGGACAGCGCTGGAAATGAGCCCGAAGAAGGGGTCGGCGACATCGTTCACGAGGACGCCGACCAGATCGGACGTTGCGGCAGCCAGCGCGCGGGCATGCCCGTTGACCACGTAGTCCAGATCATCGACGGCCCGCAGCACCCGCTCTCGTGTGCTGCCGGCGACAGGATAGTTACCATTCAGGACGCGTGAGACGGTCGCGGCGGACACTCCGGCACGCGCCGCGACGTCGGCCAGGGTCACTGCCATCGCTATCTCATCCTCCGGGTTGCCGCCGGGCCCACCGCCCGTAGCGGCACATGTTCTCACCTCCGGGTGGCGCCGGGGAGCGGACCTGCGACGGAGCTGTGGAAGGGGCCTTGTCGCAGAACCTCCACCAGCTTAGTGTCAGCATACGTGCAAGCGCTTTCTGCCGAGGAGTCGCCCGTGTCCGCCCCCCGCATCCGTGCTGCTGTCGTCGGCACCGGCGCCATCGTCACCGACTCGCATCTGCCCGCGCTGCGAGCCCACGCCGACCGCGTCGAACTCGTCGCGGCGGTCGATATCGACCCGGACCGCGTCAAGGTGTTCCGTGAAGCGGCCGGCGAAGATGTGAGCGGCTACTCCGACTTCGACGCCATGCTCGCGACCGAGCGTCCCGACCTGGTTCTCATCGGTACCCCGCCCGCCTTCCACCGAGTCCAGACGGTGGCCGCGCTGCGTGCCGGGGCCTGGGTCCTGTGCGAGAAGCCGCCGTGTCTGTCCCTTGCCGAGTACGACGAAATCGTGGCGGCCGAGGGCGCGGAATCGGGACCGTACGCCGCGATCGTCTTCCAGCACCGCTTCGGGTCGGGTGCGGTGCACGCCCGCGAACTCCTCGCCTCGGGTGAGCTCGGCGAACCGCGTGTGGTGCACTGCCAGACGACCTGGTACCGGAACGCCGCGTACTACTCCGTGCCGTGGCGCGGCACCTGGGCCAGCGAGGGCGGCGGTCCCGCCATGGGCCATGGCATTCATCAGATCGACCTGATGCTGGACCTGCTGGGTGGCTGGTCCGAGATCCGTGCGATGGCCGCCCGCCTCGTGCACGACGTCGAGACCGAGGACGTCTCCGTCGCCACGGTCCGCTTCCCGAACGGCGCGCTGGGCACGGTGGTCAACAGTGTCCATTCACCCGATGAGGTGAGCAGGATCCGTATCGACTGCGCGGACGCGACCGTCGAGCTGACCCACCTCTACGGTCACGCCAACCGAGACTGGCACTACACCCCGGCCCCGCATGTGCGCGCCGACACTGACCGCGTCGCGCGCTGGAGCACCCCGGACCACGACGTGCCGAGCTCCCACGTCGCCCAGATAGGTGAACTTCTCGATGCCATGCAGGCCGGGCGGAGGCCCCGTAGCTCGGGACCGGACGGCCGTACGAGCCTTGAGTTCATCGCCGCGCTCTACAAGTCCGCCTTCACCGGCCGCCCGGTGCTGGCGGGCGAGATCGGCCCCGGCGACCCGTATTACACCGACCTGAACGGCGGCCACCCGCAGTGGGCGCCCCGAGCCAAGGAGGCCCGATGAGCGACCCGATCACCGTCACGCACGTCCACGGCCAGGAGATCTCTGTCCAGTCCTCCGGCACCGAGCTGCTGCGCTATGTCTACCGGCCGGACCCCGAGGCGTTCGAGTCGCGCAAGCCCTACGCCCACCCGCTGCGCACCCTCGCGGGCCGTACGGTCACGGGCTACCGCCCGAACGACCACCGCTGGCACAAAGGCCTGCAGATGACCGCCAGCCATGTGTCGGGCCAGAACTTCTGGGGTGGCAATTCCTACCTCTCGCCCGAGAAGGGCTACCAAGCGGTCCCCGAGCGGGTCGGCTCCATGCGCCATGATTCCTTCGAGGCGATCCAACCGGCGGAAGACCGCCTCGACTTCACCGAACGCCTCAGCTGGCTCGCTCACTCCGGCGACCACTGGGCCGACGAGCGCCGGGAGATAGCGGTTCACTCGGTCGAAGCGGCCGAGGGCGCCTGGGCGCTGGACTGGTCGATCCACCTCACCAACGCGCGCGACATGCCATTGCGCTTCGGTAGTCCCACGACCGCCGGGCGCGAAATGGCCGGCTACACAGGCCTGCACTGGCGCGGCCCGCGCGACTTCAACGGCGGCACGGTGCTCGCGGGCGGCGGCCTGGCGGGCGAGTCGCAGACGATGGGGCAGCAGGCGCCGTGGCTGGCCTTCGGTGCGACCCATGACGAGGTCGACGCGAGTTCGACGCTGGTCTTCGCGCACGCGCCCGAGAACGCCGACGCGATCCACGAATCGCATTGGTTCGTGCGGTCCGAGCCGACCCCGACGGTCGCGTTCTCGTGGGCGTTCCATGAGGAGTTCGAGCTGCCGCGAGGGGAGTCCTTCGCCTACCGCTACCGGGTGGTCGTCGCCGACGGGGAGTGGGACGCGGGCCGCGTCGAGCAGTACCTGAAGGCTCACGCCTGGTGAGGTGAGGTGAGGTGAGGTGAAAGTGAGGGCCCAGTGGTGGCCCCCGCGCGATGACACCACATCCGCCGGACGTCCGAAAAACCGAGGAGGCCGGAATGACTCACGAACCGCACAGGACCGCGTCCCTGAATATGTCCCCGGACGCGTCCCCGCCGCCGACCGGCCAGGGGCCGGTGCCTCCACTGCCCGGCGCGATCGGGCTGTCGAACCTGCGGCCGTACGACTGGGAGGCCGCGGACGGCGTCTGCGGCGGCAGTCCGCACATGCACCTGGCCTGTACGGAGGCCTACGTCGTCACCGGGGGACGCGGCGCAGTCCAGACCCTCACCCCGAACGGCTACCGGGAGACCCCGTTGGAGCCGGGCGCCCTGGTCTGGTTCACCCCGGGGACCGTGCACCGCATGGTGGAGGGCGACGGCCTGAGCGTCACTGTTCTGATGGAGAACGCCGGGCTCCCGGAGGCGGGCGACGCCGTCTTCACCTTCCCCCCGTCCGTACTGGCGGACCCGGCGGCCTACGCCCGCGCCGCCACTCTGCCCTCGCCCGCCACCCCGGGCGCTACCGGGCCCGAGGCGCTGGCGCGGGCCGCGCGGAGGCGCCGTGATCTGGCTGTCGAGGGCTATCTCGTGCTGCGCGAGGCTCTGCGGCGAAGTGACCCCAAGCCCCTGCTGGCCTTCCACCAGGCCGCTGCCCGGCTCGTCGCGCACAAAGCTGCGACATGGCAGGAGCGCTGGCGCACAGGTGCCCTCGCCGCTGCCCAGCGCACGGGCGACCACTTGCGGGCGCTGGCCGCAGCCGACCCCGCGCACCTCGCCGAGGCGCAGGTCGCCACGACGGGCCCCTCCCTCCGCGACGGCTACGGCATGTGCGGTCGCCGCGACGAGTACGCCCTGGAAGGAGCGACTCTGCCGTACGGCTACCGGACGAGTAAGAGGCCGCGCGAATAGGTGGGGCGGCGTCGCGTGCCGAGCTGTGACATCAGCCGACTCCGTCGGCGGGGGCGCCTGGAAGTGTTGCCGTCGGTGTCGGTCGACGACTCTCCCCCAGACTCCGTCCGGGAGGTGCCCCCCACCAAGCTCTCGGCTCCGCTCGAGCAGGGGGCACCCCCATCGCGTCGCCTCGCCCCCAGCCTTCGGCCGGGAGGTGCCCCCAGGAGGTGCCCCCACCTCCGCCTTGCCGGACTTGCCCCTCGCCCCGCTCCTTCCTCCACCCCACCTATTCGCGCGGCCTCTAAGTCCTTTGTCGCTTCGCTTCCTTCGGGCGGATGACGCCCGCCGGGACACGGACCTTCTCCTCCGGTCGCACCCGCCGCCGTCCTCGGTGTCCTCGCCGCTGCCCTCGCCCACGCGTTCGAGTCATCCCTGGGCCGCTGGCGGAAGTCTAGCAAGCGCTTTCCCTCCAGTAAGCAACCCCTTGTCGAAACTCTTCTACTACGGCTACCGTAGCCTGCGGGAAAGCGCTTGCTATCGGCCGGTGGCCGGTCGACCGAGAGGAACCCTCACGTGACACGTAAGACAGTGCGGATCGCCATGAACGGCGTCACCGGCCGCATGGGCTACCACCAGCACCTCGTCCGCTCGATCCTCGCGTTCCAGGAGCAGGGCGGGCTCGACCTCGGCGACGGCACCATGCTGTGGCCGGAGCCGGTCCTCGTCGGCCGCCGCGAACATGCGCTCAGAGCCATCGCCGAGCAGCACGGCCTGGAGCACTGGTCCACCGACCTCGACGCGGTGCTCGCCGACCCGAGCATCGAGATCTACTTCGACGCCCAGGTGACCTCCGCCCGCGAGGAGTCCGTCAAGAAGGCCATTGCCGCCGGTAAGCACATCTACATCGAGAAGCCGACCGCCACGACTTTGGAAGGCGCCCTCGGCCTGGCCCGTCTCGCCACCGCCGCAGGAATCAAGCACGGCGTGGTGCAGGACAAGATCTTCCTCCCCGGCCTGCTGAAGCTGAAGCGGCTGATCGACGGCGGCTTCTTCGGCCGGATCCTCTCCATCCGCGGCGAGTTCGGCTACTGGGTCTTCGAGGGCGACTGGCAGAGGGCCCAGCGCCCCTCCTGGAACTACCGCTCCAAGGACGGCGGCGGCATCGTCGTCGACATGTTCCCGCACTGGGAGTACGTCCTCAACGGGCTGTTCGGCCGGGTGAAGACCGTCCAGGCGCTCGCCGCGACCCACATCCCGCAGCGCTGGGACGAGCAGGACAAGCCGTACGACGCCACCGCCGATGACGCCGCGTACGGCATCTTCGAGCTCGAGGGCGGCGCCATCGCCCAGATCAACTCCTCCTGGGCGGTTCGTGTCAACCGCGATGAACTCGTCGAGTTCCAGGTGGACGGTACGCACGGCTCAGCCGTCGCGGGCCTGCGCAACTGCCGTGTCCAGCACCGCTCGGCGACCCCCAAGCCGGTCTGGAACCCCGACCTGCCGGTCACCGAGTCCTTCCGCGACCAGTGGCAGGAGGTCCCGGACAACAACGAGGACGGTCTGACGAACGGCTTCAAGACCCAGTGGGAGCTCTTCCTGCGCCACGTTTTCCTTGATGAGCCCTACAGCTGGGACCTGCTGGCCGGTGCCCGTGGCTTGCAACTCGCCGAGCTGGGCCTGAAGTCCTCCGCCGAGGGCCGGCGCTACGACGTCCCGGAGCTGACCCTGTGACGATCATCCACCTGCCCGCCGCCGACGGCACGCTGTACGCCTATGAGCCCCGCACCAGCCCCACGGCCCACGCGGCCGCCGGCGGCGAACTGCGCAGCCGTATCGTCTATTCGGCCGCCCATGTGGTCGCCGACCCCTTTCGTTCGGCACCCGACGAGCCCGCCGCCGTCGACTGGGACGCGACCCTCGCCTTCCGCCGCCACCTGTGGTCCCACGGCCTCGGCGTCGCCGAGGTGATGGACACCGCCCAGCGCGGCATGGGCCTGGACTGGGCCGGTGCGGCGGAACTGATCCGGCGCTCCTCCGCCGAGGCCAAGGCGGTCGGTGGCCGGATCGCCTGCGGCGTCGGCACCGATCAGCTGACCGCACCCGCCGCGACCCTCGACGAGGTGCGAGCCGCCTATGAGGAGCAGCTTGCCGTCGTCGAGGACTCGGGCTCCCAGGCCATCCTCATGGCGAGCCGCGCGCTCGCCGCTCTCGCCAAGGGGCCCGAGGACTATCTGGAGGTCTACGGCCACCTGCTGCGCCAGGCCGCAGAGCCGGTCGTGCTGCATTGGCTGGGCCCGATGTTCGATCCGGCTCTGACCGGCTACTGGGGCAGCGAAGACCTCGACGAGGCCACCGAGATCTTCCTCCAGGTGATCGCCGCCCACCCCGACAAGGTCGACGGCATCAAGATGTCGCTTCTCGACGCCCAGCGCGAGATCGATGTCCGCCGCCGTCTTCCCGGGGGAGTGCGCTGCTATACCGGCGACGACTTCAACTACCCCGAGCTGATCGCGGGTGACGACCAGGGCTTCAGCCACGCCCTGCTCGGCATCTTCGACCCGCTCGCGCCCCTGGCCGCTGCGGCCGTCCGCATCCTTGACACCGGCGACAGCGAAGGCTTCCGGGCACTTCTCGGCCCCACCGTCGAGCTCTCCCGGCACCTCTTCGGCGCTCCGACCCGGTACTACAAGACCGGCGTCGTCCTTCTGGCCTGGCTGGCCGGCCACCAGTCGCACTTCACGATGCTCGGTGGTCTGCAATCGGCCCGCTCCCTCCCGCACCTGGCCCGCGCCTACGAACTCGCCGACCGCATCGGCCTCTTCCCGGACCCGGCGCTGGCCGAGTCCCGGATCCGCCAGCTCCTCACGCTCCACGGAGTCTCCCATTGACCACTGACAACCGGGATCCGAGCCTGAACCTGGCCCGCCTCAGCATCAATCAGGAAACGGTCAGGCAGCTCTCCATCCCCGAGCTGGCCGACGGCGTCACCGGCCTCGGCATCACCGGCATCGGGCTCTGGCGCGCGCAGACACAGGAGTACGGCGTGGAAGCCGCCGCCAAGCTGGTGCGTGACGCGGGCCTCACCGTCACATCCCTCTGCCGCGGCGGCTTCTTCACCGCCTCCGACCCCGCCGAGCGTGCCGCCGCCCTGGCCGACAACCGCACCGCCATCGACGAGGCCGCCACTTTGGGCACCGACACCCTCGTCCTGGTCTCCGGCGGGCTCCCGGCCGGAGACCGCGACATCGCCGCCGCCCGCGAGCGCGTCGCCGACGCAATCGCCGAGCTCGCCCCTTACGCGGGCGAGCGCGGCGTACGCCTGGCGATCGAGCCGCTGCACCCGATGTACGCCTCGGACCGGTGTGTGGTCTCCACCATCGGCCAGGCACTCGACATCGCCGAGCGCTTCCCGGCCGAGCAGGTCGGAGTGGTCGTGGACACCTACCACATCTGGTGGGACGACACCGTGGCCGCGGGCATCGCCCGCGCGGGCGCCGGAGGCCGAATCGCGTCCTTCCAGCTCGCCGACTGGATCACACCGCTCCCCGAGGGCGTACTGCTCGGGCGCGGCCAGCTCGGCGACGGCTGTATCGATCTTCGTGGTTTCCGTGAGCAGGTGGACGCGACGGGGTTTTCCGGTGCCATAGAGGTGGAGATCTTCAACCCGTCCCTGTGGGCGCGGGACGGCGCCGAAGTCCTAGCCGAGATCGCCGGCCGGTACCGCCGCCATGTGCTCTGAAGGAGCCCCCGGAACGGTCTCTGACCGGGCCCGGAGCGGGCTCTGAAAAAATCTCCAGGAAATTTCTGCCGGGCGTGCAACCTTCGCCAGGGGTCGCGGGTCGTACTCAGCGTCAGGGCCGACAAGGGGGCTTGGGAGGCCCTGGCAAGGGGGGATGCGGTACCCGGAGGGGGGCTCGGGGTGCCGCAGGGGAGGGAACGCCTAAGGGGTCCGGCTTCGGCCGGACCCCTTTCGCAGTATGCCGCCCCATCGATTCGCCCGGGCTCTAAGTACGGGCGCGGTCGGCGAGGACGGACGCGACGACCGGGATGATCGCGTCGAGCGCTCCGGTGAGCGCCGAGACGGGAAGGCCGCTCTTTTCGGACACGGCGAGGGCTGCCGGTCCGGCCGCCTTGCCGAGCAGCGCGATGAGGGGGCCGTCGCCCGACCGGCCGGCCGTGGCCTGCTCCATGGCCTGGCACAGCTCGGCGGTGCCGCCCGGAGTGATGGATTCATCGGTCAGCACTCCGGTCAGCGAGGCGACGGAATCCCCGACAAAGCGCCGCACGTCGTCGGCGTCGCTGCCGAGCAGCCCGGCGATCTCCTGGAGCCGGTCGTCACCCAGCTGCTCCAGCACCTCGTCCTTCAGCGGTCGGTCGCTCATGTTCCGGACGGTACGCGGGAAGCGGTGGCTCGGCCTGCTGACCGCGCCCGTACGGAGTCAAGCCCCACCGGAGTGGGCTCGTACGGAGTGAGCCGGTCAGGAGGTCAGAACGGGACGCCGCAGCGCAGGATGACATTGGCGTAAGGCTGCGCCTCGCCGGTGCGTACGACGAGCTTGGCGTCGCGGGTGCGGGTCTTGAAGTCCTCGTGCGGGATCAGTTCCAGGGTGTCGGGGAAGGAGCCGTCCAGGAGCGCGGACGTCGCGGCGTTGTGGCCGCGTATTTCCTTGGCGGCGACGGCGCCCTCCACCACGAGTTCGTCGAGCAGTCCCTGGAAGACCTCGGCGAAGGACGGCACTCCGGCCCGGAAGGCCAGGTCCACCACCATGGGGCCGGCCGGTATCGGCAGGCCGGCGTCGCAGATGACGACCAGGTCGGTGTGGCCGAGCATGGCCAGCGCGCCGGCTAGGTGGCGGTTGAGGATTCCGGACTTCTTCATATGGCCGCAGTCACCTCTTCCAGAGTGGGGAAGGACGCCTGGGCCCCGGCCTTGGTGACCGCGGCGGCGCCGACCCGGACCGCGAACCGTACGGCCGTCTCCAGATCGTCGCCGGTGCCCAGCCGCCAGGCCAGGGCCCCGGTGAAGGCGTCCCCGGCCCCGGTGGTGTCGACCGCCTCGACGGAGGGGCTGGGGATCCGGAGAGCGCCGCTCGGGTCGGCCACGAGGGCCCCGGCCGCGCCCATGGTGACGACCACTGAGCGGGGCCCCTGGACCAGCAGGGCGCTGGCCCAGTCCTCCGGGGTGTCCCCGGCGTCCGCGCCCAGCAGGAATCGCGCCTCGTGCTCGTTGACGACCAGCGGGTCGCAGGCTGCGAGCACTTCGGCGGGCAGTGGCGCGGGCGGCGAGGGGTTGAGGACGACCCGGGAACCGGCGGCCGTCGCGGCGCCCACCGCCGCGGTGACTGTGTCGATCGGGATCTCCAGCTGGAGCGACACCACACGGGCGGCGGCCAGCAGTTCCCCGGCGCCACGCACATCCTCGACGGAGAGCCGGGCATTCGCGCCGGGGGAGACCACGATGCTGTTGTCGCCGGAGGGGTCCACCGTGATCAGTGCGACCCCGGTAGGTGCCCCGCCGGCAAGGATGCCGGTGGTGTCGACGCCTGCCGCTCCGAGCGAGTCGGCCAGCAGTCTGCCGTGGGCGTCGTCGCCGACTCTGGCCAGCAGAACCGTATCTGCTCCGAGCCGTGCGGCAGCGACCGCCTGGTTGGCGCCCTTGCCGCCCGGGTGGGTGGCCACATCGGAGCCGAGTACTGTCTCACCGGCCGCGGGGCGGCGGTCGACGCGGATCACCAGGTCGGCGTTGGCCGACCCTACGACCAGCAGGTCGTAGCCGTGCATCTGTGAATTCCCTTCAGAAGGCCGGAGGCCGGGAGGCCCCGGACGTCAGGACGAGAAGCTGGCGACGTTCGCCGAGGTGACCACCTTCACCGGCACCTTGACCGGGTTCGTGACCTTTTCACCCTTGGACGCCTTGACGGCGTTCTGCACGGCCAGCTTGCCGAGCTCCGACGGCTGCTGCGCGACGCTCGCGGAGAGCGTGCCCGCCTTGACCGCGGCCAGGCCGTCCGGGGTGCCGTCGAAACCGACGACCTTCACCGACTTGCCGGCCTTGCTGCCCAGCGCCTTGATCGCGCCGAGCGCCATCTCGTCGTTGGCGGCGAAGATGCCGGTGATCCCGGAGTGCGCCTGGAGCAGGTTGGTGGTGACGTCCAGGCCCTTGGTGCGGTCGAAGTCCGCGGGCTGGGAGGCGACGACCTTGATGCCCGGGTAGGCCTGCAGACCCTCTGTGAAGCCCTGCTCGCGCTCGTTGGCGGCCGAGGTGCCCGCGGTGCCCTGGAGGACCAGGATGGAGCCCTTGCCGCCGAGCTGGTCCGCGATCGTCTTGGCGGCGAGTTTGCCGCCCGCGATGTTGTCGGAGGCGACGGTGGTGGCGACGGTGCCCTTGTTCACGGTGCGGTCGACGGCGACCACCGGGATCTTGGCCTTGTTGGCGGACTTCACCGACGGCGCGGCGGCGTCGGAGTCCACCGGGTTGAGGATGATCGCCTTCACGTTCTGGCTGATGAAGTTCTGGACCAGGTTCGCCTGCTGGGAGGCGTCGTTCTGGGCGTCGGTGACTGTGAGGTCGACACCCTCCTTCTTCGCCTCCGCGGAGGCTCCGGCCTTCAGCTGTACGAAGAAGGGGTTGTTGAGAGTGGAGATCGACAGACCGATCTTGGTGCTGGAGGAGCTGGACGAACCGGAGTTGCACGCGGTCGCGGTGAGGGCCAGCGAGGCTACGACTGCCGCCGTGACAGTGATCTTTTTCGGGCTCATTGCTGCTTCCTTGCAAGTGAAGTGAACATGACGTGTGTGAAACGGATCAAGATTACGAAGATCAGGCGCGGCGGCGCAGGGTATCGAGCAACACGGCCAGTGCGATTACCACGCCGATGACGACCTGCTGCCAGAAGGACGACACGGACAGGAGGTTGAGGCCGTTGCGGAGCACCGCGAGGATCAGCGCTCCGATGAAGGTGCCGGACGCCTTGCCGACCCCGCCGGAGAGGCTGGCACCGCCGATGACGACCGCGGCGATCGCGTCGAGTTCGTAGCCGTCGGCGGCCTGCGGCTGAGCGGAGGCCAGCCGGGAGGCGAGGACGATGCCCGCGACGGCGGCGAACAGCCCGGACAGCCCGTAGATGATCAGCTTCTGGCGCTTGACACGGATACCGGAGAGCCGGGCCGCCTCCTCGTTGCCGCCGATGGCGTACATGGTCCGGCCTACGTACGTACGGCCCAGGATCACGGCGGTGACGACACCCATCGCGATCATCACGAGGACCGGGACCGGCAGCCAGCCGCCGAGGGTGTCGCCCAGGTGGGAGATCGAGTCCGGGAAGGCGATCGGGCTGCCCTGGGAGATTACCAGGGAGAGGCCCCGTCCGATCGAGAGCATCGCCAGAGTGGCGATGAACGGCGGCAGCTTCCCGAAGGAGATGAGCGCGCCGCTGACCAGGCCGCAGGCTATGCCGGTGGCTATGGAGAGCAGCACGGCGATCCATACCGGGACGCCCTCGTTCGTCGCCGTCCAGGCGAGTACGGTCGCGGAGAGCGCGGCCACCGAGCCGACGGACAGGTCGATGCCCGCCGAGACGATCACGAAGGTGACGCCGAACGCCAGGATCGCGGTGACCGCGGCCTGGACGCCGACATTGAGCAGGTTCTGCGTGGTCAGGAAGTCGCCGGAGAGCAGCGACAGGGCCACGACCAGGACTACCAGGGCGCTGAGCGCACCATTGTTGAGCAGCATGCGGCGCAGATGCGCCGCGTTGCCGTCCCCGCCCTTGCCCGGGCCGGTGCTGCTTTTGAGCGTGTCAGTGGCCACGGGAGCCCTCCACATCCTTTACTGCCAGCGCCATGACGGCGTCCTGCGTCGCTTCTTGTGCGGGAAGTTCGCCGGCTATCCGGCCCTTGGCCATCACCAGGATCCGGTCGCTCATGCCCAGCACCTCGGGGAGGTCGCTGGAGATCATGAGGACCGCGTGCCCGGAGGCCGTCAGTTCGTTGATGAGCTGATAGATCTCGACCTTGGCACCGACATCGATGCCCCGGGTCGGTTCGTCGAGGATCAGCACCTTGCTGTCGGCCAGCAGCCACTTGCCGATGACGACCTTCTGCTGATTGCCGCCGGACAGGGTGCGCACCTGCTGGTCGAGCCCGGCCATGCGCACCTTGAGCTGCCCGGAGATCTTGTCGGCTGCGCGCCGCTGGCCGGCCCGGTCCACAAAGCCGGCGCGGGTGGCACCGCGCAGCGTGACCAGGCCGAGGTTCTCCTGGACGGTGGCGTCGAGCACCAGGCCCTGGCCCTTGCGGTCCTCCGGTACGAGGCCTATGCCGGCGTCCATCGCGGCGTTGACATTGTGCCGGGGCAGCGTCCGGCCGAGCACCTCGACGGTGCCGTTGTCGTACGGGTCGGCGCCGAAGACAGCGCGTGCGACCTCGGTGCGGCCGGCGCCGACCAGCCCGGCGAGGCCCACGACCTCGCCGGCCCGGACCTCGAATCCGACATCGTGGAAGGTGCCGTTGCGGGTGAGCCCGCTGACCTTGAGCAGCGGGACCGCTGCTTTCTTCGAGGAACCGCGTTCGCGCGGGTACTGCTGCTCGATGCTGCGCCCCACCATGAGCCGTACAAGCTCGTCCTCGGGCGTGTCGGCGGGGACCTGCTGGACACTGCGGCCGTCGCGGAGCACGGTCACCCGGTCGCCGAGGGCGGCGATCTCCTCAAGATGGTGGGTGATGAAGACGATGCCCACACCGTCGGTGCGCAGCTTGCGGACGATACGGAAGAGCTTGTCGACCTCTCCGGTGGTGAGGACGGCGGTCGGCTCGTCCATGATGAGAATGCGGGCGTCGAGGCTGAGCGCCTTGGCTATCTCCACCATCTGGAGCCGGGCGATGCCCAGCTCGCGCACCTGGGCCCGCGGGTCGATGTCCACCCCGACCCGGGCCAGCAGCTCGACGGCGTCGGCCTGCATCTTCTTGCGGTCGATGAAGCCGTAGCGGCGCGGCTGGCGGCCCAGGAAGATGTTCTCGGCGACGCTGAGGTCGGGGACGAGGTTGAACTCCTGGTAAATGGTGGCGATGCCGAACCGCTCGGCGTCCTGTGCGCTGTGGATGCGGGCTTCGGTGTCGTCGACGAAGATCCGGCCCCCGTCGGGGCGGTAGGCACCGGAGAGCATCTTGATCAGGGTGCTCTTACCGGCGCCGTTCTCGCCCAGCAGGACGTGCACCTCACCGGTACGGAGGTCGAAGTCGACGCCGTCCAGTGCCACTACGCCGGGGAAGGTCTTGCGGACCCCTTCCATACGGAGCAGCTCGGTAGCGCGCGGCGTATTCAACGGGGCTTCCCTTCTGACTCGCCGCAGGAGCGGCGTACGACTAGACGGGCGGAGACGGTCACGGACGGCGCGGGCCGGCCCTCGACGCGGTCGATCAGCGCGCGGACCGCGGCCCGCCCGAGTTCTCCGGTGGGCTGCGCGATGGCGGTGATCGGCGGGTCGGTGTGGACGAACCAGGGAATGTCGTCGAACGCGGCCAGCGCGATGTCGTCGGGCACCTTCAGGCCGCGGGCCCGGATCTCGTCCATCGCACCGAGCGCCATCAGGTTGTCGGCGGCGAAGATCGAGTCCGGGCGGTCCCGCGGATCCGGCATGTCGAGGAAGTGGGCGGTGGCGCGGCGTCCGCTGTCCGCCTGGAAGTCGCCCTGGCCGATGTGCTCCGGGGGGAGGGTGAGGCCGTGTTCCCGGATGGCGTCGCGGAAGGCCTCCACGCGTTCGCTTCCGGTGGTGGTGGCGGCCGGGCCGGTGATGATGGCCAGCCGGCGGTGGCCGAGCCGGTAGAGGTGGGCGACCAGATCTCGGACCGCCTCGCGGCCGTCGGTGCGGACCACGGGGACGTCGACACCCTGGATCCACCGGTCGACGAAGACCATGGGGACACCGGCCTGGGCCGCCTCCAGCATCAGCGGGGAGCCGCCACCGGCCGGGCTGACCAGCAGGCCGTCTATGCGGCGGTCCAGGAGGGTCCGTACGTGGTGGTCCTGCAGATCGGGCTGCTCGTCGGCGTTTCCGATGATGACGCTGTAGCCGAGGGCACGGGCCTCGTCCTCGACGGAGCGGGCCAGTTCGGTGAAGAACGGGTTGAGGACGTCGCTGATGACGAGCCCGAGCGTTCTGGTCTGGTCGGTGCGCAGCGACCGGGCAAGGGCGTTGGGCCGGTAGCCGAGTTCGGCTACGGCGGCCAGCACGCGGTCGCGAGTGTCCTGGCGGACCGACGGGTGGTCGTTCAGCACACGGGAGACCGTAGCGACGGACACTCCGGCCCTGGACGCCACGTCCTTGATGCTCGTCATCGCCCACCTCCTCGTGGAATCGATTACAAGGACGATTGGAAACGATTACAGGCCAGGCTGCAAGAGCCCGCAATCCGATCGTTATATTCGGGTGGGGTTGGCGGGTTATCCACAGGCTCAAAGGCCCCGGCTCCCGCTGTCGGCGGCACGCGGTACCTTCGGATCACTTGGTCGCGACGCGGAGGGAGGCCTGGCCATGGGGGCTCGGGGGTCCGGGGAGAGTCTCCCGGGAGGAGGCGCCGCGCTGGCCGTGGTCGAGGGTGTCCTGGAGCGGATCACCTATGCCAACGAGGACAACGGCTACACGGTCGGGCGGGTCGACACCGGCCGGGGCGCCGGCGATCTGCTGACGGTCGTCGGGTCGCTGCTCGGCGCCCAGCCGGGCGAATCCCTGCGGATGGAGGGCCGCTGGGGATCCCACTCGCAGTACGGCAAGCAGTTCACCGTCGAGAACTACACCACCGTGTTGCCCGCCACGATCCAGGGGATCCGGCGGTATCTCGGATCCGGGCTGATCAAGGGGATCGGGCCGAGGATCGCCGACCGGATCGTGGAGCACTTCGGCACCGACACCCTGGATGTGATCGAGCAGGAGCCGAAGCGGCTGGTCGAAGTGCCGGGCCTCGGTCCGAAGCGGACGAAGCTGATCGGCGCCGCCTGGGAGGAACAGAAGGCCATCAAGGAGGTGATGGTCTTCCTGCAGGGTGTGGGGGTATCCACCTCCATCGCGGTGCGGATCTACAAGAAGTACGGGGACTCCTCGATCTCCGTGGTGAAGAACCAGCCCTACCGGCTGGCCGCCGATGTGTGGGGCATCGGCTTCCTCACCGCCGACCGGATCGCCCAGGCCGTCGGCATACCGCATGACAGTCCCGAACGGGCCAAGGCCGGCCTGCAGTACGCGCTGTCCCAGGCCACGGACAACGGGAACTGCTTCCTGCCGGAGGAGCGCCTGCTCTCGGACGCGGTGAAGCTCCTGCAGGTCGACGCCGGGCTGGTGATCGACTGCCTGGGGGAGCTGGTCGAGGAGGAGGGCGTGGTCCGCGAGGCCGTGCCCGACCCGGAGGGTGGTGAGCCGATCCGGGCCGTCTATCTGGTGCCCTTCCACCGGGCGGAGGTCTCCCTCTCCGGTTCTCTGCTGAGGCTGTTGCGCGGCCCTGAGGACCGTATGGCCGCCTTTCAGGACGTGGAGTGGCCCACGGCCCTGTCCTGGCTGGCGGGGCGTACGGGGGCCGATCTGGCGCCCGAGCAGCAGCAGGCGGTCCGGCTCGCGTTGACGGAGAAGGTGGCGGTGCTGACCGGCGGCCCGGGGTGCGGTAAATCGTTCACCGTACGGTCGGTGGTAGCGCTTGCTCAGGCGAAAAAGGCGAAGGTGGTGCTGGCCGCACCCACCGGGCGGGCGGCGAAACGGCTGGCGGAGCTGACCGGAGCCGAGGCGTCCACCGTGCACCGGCTGCTGGAGCTGAAGCCGGGCGGGGACGCGGCGTACGACCGGGACCGGCCGCTGGACGCCGATCTCGTCGTGGTGGACGAGGCGTCGATGCTGGATTTGCTGCTGGCGAACAAGCTGGTGAAGGCGGTGCCGCCCGGCGCGCACCTGCTGTTCGTCGGGGATGTGGACCAGCTGCCGAGCGTGGGAGCGGGGGAGGTGCTGCGGGACCTGCTGGCCGAGGGCAGTCCGGTGCCGGCGGTGCGGCTGACGCGGATCTTCCGGCAGGCCCAGCAGTCCGGCGTGGTCACCAACGCGCACCGGATCAATACCGGACTCGCCCCGATCACCCAGGGCCTCCCCGACTTCTTCCTCTTCGCCGAGGAGGACACCGAAGAGGCCGGGCGGCTCACCGTCGATGTGGTCGCCCGCCGCATCCCGCAGAAGTTCGGCCTGGACCCCCGCCGGGACATCCAGGTCCTCGCGCCCATGCACCGCGGCCCGGCCGGGGCCGGCGTGCTGAACGGGCTGCTCCAACAGGCCGTCACCCCTGCCCGCCCGGACCTCCCCGAGCGGCGCTTCGGGGGCCGCACCTTCCGAGTCGGTGACAAAGTGACGCAGATACGCAACAACTACGAAAAGGGTGCGAACGGCGTCTTCAACGGGACGGTCGGCGTCGTCACCTCGCTCGACACCGTGGAGCAGCGGCTCACCGTGCTGACCGACGAGGACGAGGAGATTCCGTATGACTTCGATGAACTCGACGAGCTGGCCCACGCCTATGCGGTGACGATCCACCGCTCCCAGGGCAGCGAGTACCCGGCCGTGGTGATCCCGGTCACTACCGGGGCCTGGATGATGTTGCAGCGAAATCTGCTCTACACCGCTGTGACCAGGGCGAAGAAGCTCGTTGTACTGGTCGGCTCGCGTCGTGCGCTGGGCCAGGCGGTCCGTACGGTTTCAGCGGGACGCCGCTTCACGGCCCTCGACCACCGGTTGTCCGGACATGCAAGATAGGCACTGGGTGCCAGCTTTCGGCTCCATGGCCGACCCCGAGTGCACCCGGCAACGCCAAATGGGGGACAGTAGACGTATGTCAGGGCACCTCGAAGAAGAGGCACGACGTCGGTGAGGGAATGACGTGAGCGACAACTCTGTAGTACTGCGGTACGGGGACAACGAGCACCGCTACCCGGTGATCGAGGGAACCGTCGGCGACAACGGCTTCGACATCGGCAAGCTGCGTGCGGACACCGGTCTGGTAACCCTGGACAGCGGCTACGGCAACACCGCGGCCTATAAGTCCGCGATCACCTACCTCGACGGCGAGCAGGGCATCCTGCGCTACCGGGGCTACCCGATCGAGCAGATCGCGGAGCGCGGCAGCTTCCTCGAGACCGCCTATTTGTTGATCAACGGCGAGCTTCCGACCGTCGACGAGCTTTCGGCGTTCCGTGGCGAGATCACCCAGCACACGCTGCTGCATGAGGACGTCAAACGGTTCTTCCAGGGCTTCCCGCGCGACGCCCACCCGATGGCGATGCTGTCGTCCGTGGTCAGCGCGCTGTCGACGTTCTACCAGGACAGCCACAACCCGTTCGACGAGAAGCAGCGCAACCTCTCTACGATCCGGCTGCTCGCCAAGCTTCCGACGATCGCCGCGTATGCGTACAAGAAATCGATCGGTCACCCGATCGTCTACCCGCGCAATGACCTCGGCTATGTCGAGAACTTCCTGCGCATGACCTTCGCCGTGCCCGCCGAGGAGTACGAGCTCAACCCGGTCGTCGTCGACGCCCTGGACAAGCTGTTCATCCTGCACGCGGACCACGAGCAGAACTGTTCCACCTCCACCGTGCGCCTGGTGGGATCCTCGCAGGCGAACCTGTTCGCCTCCATTTCGGCGGGTATCAACGCCCTGTGGGGTCCGCTGCACGGCGGCGCCAACCAGAGCGTGCTGGAGATGCTGGAGATCATCCAGGCCGACGGCGGCGATGTGGACGCCTTCATCCGCAAGGTGAAGAACAAGGAGGACGGCGTCCGGCTGATGGGCTTCGGGCACCGGGTCTACAAGAGCTTCGACCCCCGGGCGAAGATCATCAAGTCCGCGGCCCACGATGTGCTCTCCGCGCTCGGCAAGTCCGACGAGCTGCTGGACATCGCCCTCAAGCTGGAGGAGCACGCGCTCAGCGACGACTATTTCGTCTCGCGCAACCTCTACCCCAACGTGGACTTCTACACCGGCCTGATCTACCGGGCCATGGGCTTCCCGACCACGATGTTCACGGTGCTCTTCGCGCTCGGCCGGCTCCCCGGCTGGATCGCCCAGTGGCACGAGATGATCAAGGAGCCGGGCTCCCGCATCGGCCGTCCGCGGCAGATCTACACGGGAGTCGAGATCCGCGACTACCTGCCGGTGGAAGGCCGCTGACACTCTCGACCGTCGCTGCCCCGACGGCTTCCGGCGTCCTGGGATACATCCTTCCGGGCCGGCGAGTGAGCCGAAGGGGAGCGGCCGCTGTCGAAAGGGGGAGCGCGCGGAGATCGTGAGGAACGAACGATCGAGCACGGTCGACCGTCGACAGTGGCTGAGCGCACCGGAGGCGAACTCGCCTCAAAAAATACTGAGAAGCGCCCCGCGCCGAATCCCCCCACGGGTCCGACACGGGGCGCTCTCGTTCCCCGGTGCGAATCCCCCCACGGGTCCGTACCGGGCGTTCTTTGGGTCGCGATGGGCTGCTACGCCGGGACGACGCTGGTCCGGGAGGGCCGCTCAAGCTCTCCGGGCCTTCGTCCCGCCGCTGAGACCGGTCCGTCCCCCAAAGACAACTCGCACATCATCCCACCGAGTCCGCCAGGAGCCCGATGTTCGAGTGGTTAGACCTGGAACTGAGCCAAAAAGTTACGTTCCAGCCAGTGTGATCTACGTCTCTTTTGGCTGTTAGCCACCCCCCTGTGACTGGTTGCGACCCTGTCCCGTAGCGTGCTGTCCCTCCTCGAGGGGCGGAGCGTCATGTCGGAGAACGCGAGTGTGGGCCGGAACGTCGTTGTCACCGGTGGCGGCACGGGTATCGGCCGGGCCGTGGCAACCAGGTTCGCAGAGTCGGGCGACTGTGTCACCATTGTCGGCCGACGCCGTGAGGTATTGCGCACCACAGCCGAGGAATTGCGCTCCGAGCGCGGTCTTGACGTCACCCCGGTTGTCTGTGATCTCGCCGACCCCGATGACGTCGAAGCGGCGCTCGCCCGGCTTCCGTCCCGGATCGATGTCCTGGTGAACAACGCCGGAAGCCGCGAGCTCGCTGTCGGGGCGGGTCCGCACGGCGTGCTCGCCCGCTGGCGCGGCGATTTCGAGCGCAATGTGCTCACCGCGGTCCTGGTCACCGAATCCGTCCGTGACCGGTTTCCCGAAGGCGGCCGGGTGATCACCGTGACCTCGCTGGCCGCCCTGCGCGGCGGCGGCTCGTACGGGGCCTCCAAGGCGGCCCTGCACGCCTGGAACCACTCCCTGGCAGCCCAGCTGGGGCCGCTCGGCGTGACCTGCAATGTGGTCGCCCCGGGCACGGTGGCCGGAACCGAGTTCTTCGGCGTCCGGCTCAATGACGCGGAGCTCACCCGGCGGGCGGGCCGTACCCTCATCGGCCGGGTCGGCCGCCCCGCCGATGTCGCGGCGTCGGTGGTCTTCCTGGCCTCGGCCGAGGCGGGGTTCATCACCGGCGAGATCCTGCAGTGCAACGGCGGCGAGCTGCTCGGCCGGTAACCCCGGCCGGACGGGTTCCCGGACAGGGTTGACGCTGTTCTACTCCTCCCGGATGACCTGCGGGCCGGGCCTGCGCCCTGGGGATGACGGTTCTTTGCGAATTCCCTGGGAAAGCCCTGATCCACCGTAAAACGCGTTGCCGCGCCCGACGCGTCCCTGCCAGTTTTGGCGCAAGGGGACATCCGGATGTGTTCCGGGAAGAGGGTCAGCGGCGTGGAGGTTTCAAGGATTGTGTCGTCACTGGACTTCACCGCCGGCCTTGAGGCCTACCTCCGGGGCGGCCACGTGATCTGGGCGTACGCGGTGCTCGCGGCGACCACCGCGCCGCCTCTGGTGCCCAATGCCGCGCTCCTGGTAGCCGGCGGTGTGCTGGCTGCCCAGGGGAGGCTGAGCGTAGCTCTGGTGCTGCTGGTCGTCGCCGGCAGCGCCCTCGCCGGTGACCTGCTGATCCACCGCTCCGGCCGGGCCGTCAGCGGCCGCGTCCTGGCCCGCCTCTACCGGCGCCCCAAGCGCCGGGCACTGCTGGAATGGGCCGCCCTGCGCATCCAGCGGTACGGCGTGCCCTTTGTGATCGGCGTCCGCTTCCTGCCCAGCGGCCGGCTTGTCGGCGGAATCGCGGCAGGGATCGTACGGTATCCGGCGCGCCGCTATATGGCCGGAGCCGGAATCGCCGAGGCCGTCTGGGCCACCTATTCGGTGGGGCTGGGCTACTTCGGCGGTCGCGCCACCTCCAATTCGGTGTACGCGGTCGGTATCGGGCTCGGCGTGTCGCTGCTGGTGGCGGCAGTGGGCGGCGGTATCCAGCTGATCGCCGGCCGTCGTGCCCGGCAGCACGGCCAGGTCGCCCGGTCCCCTGAGCTCGTGGTCGCCGCGGGCGGCGGGGCGACAGCCACGGTTCCGCCCTCGGAAGGCGCGAAGGCGGGGCGTGCGGACCGGGCGGCGCCCGAGCCGAGATGCGGGGCGAGATAGCCGTCCGTAGCGCCTTCAGCCCGGCCGTGCGCGCGGCCTGTAAGCCTGGGCGGTCAGGGGCGGCTGCGGTTCCCGGGCCGCCGGGAGTGCCAGGTCCGGATGGTGTCGGCGTACCAGAAAGGCTTGCCTCCCTCGACGATATCGGGATGGGGCAGGTGTCCGTGCTTGCGGTACGACCGCACGGTGTCGACCTGCACCCGGATGTGCGCGGCGATCTCCGCATATGACCATAGCGTCCGATCAGTCAATTTACGTACCTCCTCCGGGTGAGCCGTTGGACGGCCAGCCTCACCCGGTGAACGACACGCATTGGTGGCCGAAAGGGTCTGTTGGTCACCTGTTACGTGAAGTCTGCATAATAGTGACAAATGTTGCAGAAGAGTGAGCCCGGGACCCGGGGTCCAGCCCGGCGTAGGGTCGCCACTGTGACCACGAAGCCGACGAACCCCTTCTTCAGGCCGTCCACGCTGCCGTACGAGCTACCGCCCTTCGCGGACATACGCGAGGAGCACTATCTCCCCGCGTTCGAGCGGGGAATGGCCGAGCAGCTCGCCGAAGCGGAGGCGATCGCACAGAGCGCCGAGCCGCCGACGTACCGGAACACCATCGTGGCCCTGGAACGGTCCGGGGCGCTCTTGCGGCGAGTAGCGAATGTCTTCTTCAACCAGGCGTCCTCGGACACCAATGAGGCCGTCCAGGCCGTCGAGGCGGAGATCAGCCCCCGGCTCGCCGCGCACGAGGACGCGATCCATCTCAACGCCGCGCTGTACGGCCGGGTCAGTGCGCTGTACGAAAGCCGGGAAGGGCTCGGCCTGGACGCCGAGTCGTTGCGGCTCCTGGAGCGCTACCACACCCGGTTCGAGCGGGCCGGCGCCCGGCTCCCGATCGAGGGCCAGCGGCGGCTGCGCGAGCTGAACGCGGAGATCGCCACCGCGTCAACCGCTTTCGAGCAGAACCTCTTCGCCGACACCAACGCGGCCGCTCTGGTCCTCGACAGCGCGGACGAACTGGCCGGGCTCTCCGCCGACGCGATCGCGGCGGCGGCCGAGAACGGCCGGGTGCTCGGCCACGACGGCAAATACGTTCTCAGCCTGAACAACTTCTCCAACCAGTTCGAACTCGGCTCGCTCGACAACCGGGAGGTACGAAAGCGGCTCCTCGACGCCTCCCTCGGCCGGGGCCTGGCCGGCAACGGCGAGCTCGCCGGCCGACTCGCCCGGCTGCGTGCCGAACGCGCCGCCTTGCTCGGCTACGACAGCCACGCCGCGTACGTCGTCGCCGACCAGACGGCGAAGACCACCGAAGCCGTGACCGCCATGCTCAGCCGCCTGGTCCCGCCGGCCGTCGCCAACGCCGAGCGCGAGGCCGCCGCGCTGAAAGCCGTCAGCGGCACCGGGGAGATCGCCGCGCACGACTGGGCGTACTACTCCGAAAAGGTCCGCAAGGCCGAGTACGACATCGACGCCGCCGTCATGCGCCCCTACTTCGAGCTGGACCGGGTGCTGAAGGACGGCGTCTTCTTCGCGGCCGGGCAGGTGTACGGCCTGAGCTTCACCGAGCGCCCCGACCTGACGGCGTATCACCCCGACGTCAGGGTCTTCGAGGTCGGCAACGCCGACGGCTCGCCGCTCGGCCTCTTCCTCGGCGACTTCTACGCCCGCGCGTCCAAGCGCCGCGGCGCCTGGATGGACTCCCTGGTCGACCAGTCCGCGCTGCTCGGCCAGCGCCCGGTCGTCGTCAACAATCTCAACATCGCCAAGCCGGCTTCCGGAGAGCCGACGTTGCTGACCTTCACCGAGGTCAACACCCTCTTCCACGAGTTCGGCCACGCGTTGCACGGCCTCTTCTCCGAGGTGACCCACCCCTTCTTCTCGGGCACGAAAGTGCCGCGCGACTTCGTCGAATATCCCTCCCAGGTCAATGAGATGTGGGCGGTCTGGCCGGACGTCCTCGCCAATTACGCGAAGCACCACGAGACCGGCGAGCCGATGCCCGCCGATCTTGTCGCGCGGATGGAGGCGGCCGACCGCTTCGGCCAGGGCTTCCGTACGGTGGAGTACCTCGCCGCCGCCCTGCTCGACTGGGCCTGGCACACCATCCCGGCCGGCACCGACCCCGGCGACGCGGAGGCGTTCGAGGCCGCGGCCCTCAAGAGGGCGGGGCTGGCGGTGCCCGCGATTCCGCCGCGCTACCGCAGCACGTATTTCGCGCATGTCTTCGCCCATGGCTACAGCGCGGGCTACTACTCCTACATCTGGAGCGAGGTGCTGGACGCCGACACGGTGGAGTGGTTCAAGGAGCGTGGCGGTATGCGCCGGGAGAACGGCGACGTCTTCCGCCGTGAGCTGCTTTCCAAGGGCGGCAGTACGGACTCGCTGGCGGCGTTCGCGGCTTTCCGCGGGCGGGCGCCGGAGATTGGGCCGCTGCTGGCGCGGCGCGGCCTCGGCTGAGCCCGGTGGGGTTTCCCTGACCCTCCCCCAGCTACCTCCCCCAGCCTTCGGCCGGGAGGGGCCCCAGGAGGTGCCCCCACCTTCCCGGAACCGGGGGCCTACGTCCTCAAGCCCCGACTGGGTCTGTCGCTGGGGCCGCCGCCCGCGGGGCCGTGAGTCGTCGAGGTGGCCGGCGAGCAGCGCTTCGGAGGCGACGGTCCCGCCGGCCAGCAGGCAGGACCAGGGCTCGTGGAGGCCGTGCGGATTGTCGATCGCGTGGAAGGCCGGCCGCAGTTCGGCCAGGACGCTGCGCATCAGCTCGTCGGTGCGGGGGCTCCCGGTGGCCGCCGGTGCCGCCGGCCTGGAGACCACCGTGAACGGCTGCGCCGTCCGCCCGCGTTGCCCGGTCACGGTCGCCGTCACCGGCGCGCCCTGCCGTGTCACCCTCGACGGGCGGCCCGCAGCCTGGGGCGCCGCTGTCCGGGTGCCGGCGGGTTCGGTCCTGGAGCTGGGTCCGGCCGTCCGGGGGGTGCGCAGTTACCTTGCCGTCGGCGGTGGCGTCGCGGCCGCGCCGGTGCTGGGCAGCCGCTCCACCGACCTGCTCTCCGGCCTCGGCCCCGCCCCGCTCACCGACGGCGCCGTCCTCCCGCTGGGCACCCCCGGGAGCACCGCTGCCCCGGCCCACCCCGACGTCGTCCCGTGCCGGAGCCCCCCGGCCGAGCTGGTGCTCCCCGTGCTCCTGGGCCCCCGGGACGACTGGTTCACCCCCGCGTCCCTGCGCACCCTCGCCACCGGCCACTACCGCGTCGCCTCCGCCGGCAACCGCATCGGCCTGCGCACCGAAGGCCCGCCTCTCCAGCGCTCCCGTCCCGGCGAGCTCCCCAGCGAGGGCATGCCGCTCGGCGCTGTACAGGTCCCGCCCGACGGCCGCCCGGTCGTCTTCCTCGCCGATCACCCCACCACCGGCGGCTACCCGGTTGTGGGCGTCGTCCCCGAGGTGCACCTCCCGGCCGCCGCCCAGGCTGTCCCCGGGGCACCGCTGCGCTTCGCGCCGGTGTGCCGGGGGAGTGGTCGGGGCGGCGGGGGCCGTGGGGGCGGTCGGGACGATCCAGGCCGTCCGGAGCGCCCGTAGCGGCTCACCCTCCAGGGGTGGGCCGCCGTTTCGGCAGGGGGCGTCCGCTGTCAGCCGCCCTTGACCTGGATGTGCCGGGTCTGGGGGCCCCCGGTCTTGGTGAGGCGCAGTGTCAGTACGCCGTCGGAGAGAGTCGCCTCGACCTTGTCGGGGTCCACCTCGCCGGGCAGCGCGATGAGGTGTTCGAACCGGCCGACCGGGCGGGTCTGGCGGCGCAGCACGCCGGTGCGTTCCTTTTCCTTGATCTCGCCGGTGATGCGCACCTGATTCTCGCGGAGTTCGACGTCGATGTCCTCGGGCTTCACCCCGGGCACGTCGAGCTGGACGATGAAGGCGTCATCGGTTTCCTCGATGTCCGCCGGTGCGGCCCACCGGGTGCCGGCCAGGCTCTCGGGTACCTGCTGGCCGAAGAAGCCCTGCAGCAGCTGGTCCATCTGGCTGTAGACGTTCTCGATCTGCTGTACGGGGTCGCTTCGGCGTGCCATCCCCGACGGCTGCCGCGGACGACTGGCGGGAAGAGTCATGAGGCTTCAGTCCCTTCTCTGAACGGAGGAACGCAGGGCCGCCCGGCCGGGTTCGGCCCGGGACGTCCCGTGGGTGCCCCTCCAACTGTCTGCCTTGGGAGCGGGCCGGGATCTGCGCCCGGCCTGGATCTACCAGTGCGCTCCCGGGCCAGCATGCCCACCCCGGGCGCGCCGGGGGACCACCCGGAAGGGGTGAAGCCGCACCGGCTCTTCCCGGCCGCCGCCGGACCGGGGGCGATCCGGTCCGTACGCCCTCCGGCGCCTGCCGCGGGCTCTCCGTCGCACTTCTGGAGGTCCTGGGCCTTGTCCGGTCGATCTCCGCGGCGTCGCGTGCCCTGGTGCTGGGGGCACCTCCCGGCCGAAGGCTGGGGGAGGTAGCTGGGGGAGGCGGATCGGCTGCCGCGACCGGACAGGCCCTAGCCGATATCGCCCGATTCGGGGGATCCGCCCGGCCCCGCGCCCGGGGAGGGTGGACCGTACGACGGGTGACGAGCCCTGCGGCGACGTGAGGAGTCCATGATGGCGAAGGCTGTGGGCATCGACCTCGGCACCACCAACTCGGTGATCGCGGCGGTCGAGGACGGTGAACCGAAGGTCATCCCCAACGCGGAGGGGGCGCGGACCACTCCCTCGGTGGTGGCGTTCACGGAGCAGGGCGAGCGTTTGGTGGGCCAGCTGGCTCGCCGCCAGGCGATCCTCAACCCCAAGGGCACGATCTACTCGGCCAAGCGGTTCATAGGCCGTAAGTACGACGAGGTCGAGAGCGAGCTGCACGCGGTGTCGTACGACGTCGTGGCCGGTCCCGACGGCGCTGCCCGGTTCCTGATCCACGGCAAGCAGTACGCGCCGGAGGAGATCTCCGCGCTCATCCTGCGCAAGCTCGCCGAGGACGCCGGGAAGTTCCTCGGCGAGCGGGTCACGGAGGCGGTCATCACCGTTCCGGCGTACTTCAACGACGCCCAGCGCCAGGCGACAAAGGACGCCGGGCGGATCGCCGGTCTCGAAGTGCTGCGGATCATCAACGAGCCGACGGCGGCGGCCCTCGCCTACGGCATGGACAAGCTGGAGAACGAGACGGTGCTCGTCTTCGACCTCGGCGGCGGGACCTTCGACGTCAGCATCCTCGACGTCGGCGAGGGCGTGGTGGAGGTCCGCTCGACCTCGGGCGACACCCACCTGGGCGGCGACGACTTCGACCGGCGCCTGGTGGACCACCTGGCCGACGAGTTCCAGCGGGAGCAGGGGATCGACCTGCGCCAGGACCCCCAGGCGCTCCAGCGGCTGTTCGAGGCCGCGGAGAAGGCCAAGGTGGAGCTGTCCTCGGTCACCCGGACGACGGTCAGCCTGCCGTTCATCACGGCGGACGCCTCCGGCCCCAAGCACCTGAACACCACGATCATGCGCTCCACGTTCGAGGAGCTCACCGCCGACCTCATCGATCGGTGCAACGGCCCGATCCGCCAGGCGATGGCCGACGCCAAGCTCACCAAGGACGACATCGACGAGGTCATCCTCGTCGGGGGTTCCACCCGACTGCCCGCCGTACAGGAGCTCGTGCGCCGGATGACCGGTAAGGATCCGAACATGACGGTGAACCCGGACGAGGTGGTCGCCGTCGGTGCCGCGGTCCAGGCCGCGATCATCAAGGGCGAGGTGAAGGACGTCCTGCTGCTGGATGTCACACCGCTGTCTCTGGGCCTTGAGACCCAGGGCGGGGTGATGACCAAGGTCATCGAGCGCAATACGACGATCCCGGCCCGCCGCACCGAGGTCTTCACCACCGCGGAGGACAACCAGTCCGCCGTCGATGTGGTGGTGCTCCAGGGCGAGCGCGAGCGGGCGGCCGACAACCGGGTGCTGGGCAGGTTCCGGCTGGAGAACATCCGCCCCGCGCCGCGCGGCGTCCCGCAGGTCGAGGTCACCTTCGACGAAGACGCCAACGGGATCCTCAATGTCTCGGCCAAGGACAAGGACACCGGCGCCGAGCAGCGCATCACCATCAGCGAGACCTCCAACCTCGACAAGTCGGAGATCGAGCGCATGGTGAAGGACGCCGAGGCGCACCGCAGTGAGGACGCCAAGCTGCGCGAGGTGATCGACGCCCGGAATGCCCTGGATTCGGCCGCCTACCAGGTGGAACGCCGGCTGGCGGAGCTGGGGGAGGCCGTTCCCGTGCACGAGAAGGCGCGGGCCGACATGCTCGTGGCGGACGCCCGCCAGGCGGTCAAGGAAGAAGCTCCGCTGGACCGGGTGCGGTCCCTGACCGGCGAGCTCCAGCAGGTGTACCAGAGCCTGAGCACCTCCTCGGCGGGCGGCGGAGGCGGGCAGGACGATGCCGGTGGAGCCGGCGCGGCCCAGGGCGCCCCGGGCGGTCCGGCTCCGGGCCAGGCCTCCGGCCAGGGCTCCGACGAGGACGTCATCGACGCCGAGTTCACGACCCCCGACAGCAATGAGTGACGAGCGACTCCCCGGCCAGGACGCCACCGCCGGCACCCCGCCCCCGCCGGCTCCCGCGGCGCAGCCGGACCGGACCCAGGAGCCAGGGGAGACAGGGGAGACAGGGGAGGCCGGGGAGCCCGAGGCCCAGGTGACTGAGGAGCTGCGGGCCAGGGTCGATGAGCTGGAGGACCTGTGGCGCCGGGCGCTGGCCGACCTCGACAACCTCCGCAAGCGGACCGCCAGGGACATCGCGCGGCAGCAGGCAGAGGAGCGAGCCAGGGTCGCGGCCGAGTGGCTGCCCGTCGTGGACAACCTCGACCTCGCCCTGGAGCACTCGACGGCGGACGCCGGAGCCATCGTCGAGGGCGTACGGGCAGTGCGCGACCAGGCCGTCGCCCTGCTCGCCCGGCTCGGCTTCCCCCGGCAGGAGGATGTGGGCGCCCCCTTCGATCCCACCCGCCACGAGGCGGTCGGAGTGGTCCCGGCCCCGGAGGTGCCGGAGTCGACGGTTGTCCGCGTGGTGCGGCCCGGCTACGGCGACGACGAACGCCAACTGCGCCCCGCTGCCGTCCTGGTGGCTTCGAAGGGGGCATGATCCGATGGCGAAGCGGGACTTCTACGAGATCCTCGGGGTCCCAAGGACCGCCGACCAGCAGGAGATCCAGCGGGCCTACCGCAAGCTGGCCCGCACCCTGCACCCCGATGTGAACAAGGCCCCGGAGGCCGAGGAGCGGTTCAAGGACGTCGCCGAGGCGTACGACGTCCTGTCCGACCCCGAAATGCGGCGGCGCTACGACGCGTTCGGCCCCGATTTCCGCCAGGTCCCGGAGGACGTGGACCCGGAGACCTGGGCCCGCGCACGGGCCGGCCGGGCCCGGGCAGGCGCCGGAGCGAGGGCGGGAGCCGGTGCCGGTGCCGGCCCCGGCGGAGACTTCGGCGACGGCTTCCGGTTCACCTCCGGCTTCGGCGAAGACGTCGACATCGAGGACCTTCTCGGCGGGATCTTCGGCGGACGGGCCGGACGGGCCGGACGGGCCGGCCGCGGCCGGGGCCCGATCCCGGGCGCCGACCAGGAGGCCGAGCTGGAGCTCACCGTCGAGGAGGCCTACCGGGGCGGCAAACGCAAGATCACCCTCGCCGGGCCCGGCGGCCCGCGCAGCTTCGACGTCACCATCCCACCGGGGGTGACCGACGGCCGGCGGATCCGGCTGGCGGGCCAGGGCGGGCGCGGCAGCGACGGGGCGCGGGCCGGGGACCTCTACCTCGTCGTACGGATCGCGCCGCACCCGCGCTACCGGGTGGAGGGCCGTGACATCTACGCCGAGCTGCCGCTGGCCCCCTGGGAGGCGGCCCTGGGCGCGTCCGTCGCCATGGACACCCCGGGCGGCGAGGCGAAGGTGAAGGTCCCGCCCGGCACGTCGAGCGGGCGCCGGCTGCGGCTGCGCGGGCGCGGCATGCCCAA
Organism: Actinacidiphila oryziradicis; assembly: GCF_005047355.1. Taxonomy (GTDB): domain Bacteria; phylum Actinomycetota; class Actinomycetes; order Streptomycetales; family Streptomycetaceae; genus Actinacidiphila; species Actinacidiphila oryziradicis. Next base: position 258,314 of record NZ_SUMC01000001.1, on the reverse strand, counting down.
TCCGCGCGGCACCCCCGGGGACTTCTACGCGGAAGTCCGGATCATGGTGCCGGAGTCCCTGACCCCGGAGGAGCGGCGGCTGTTCGAAGAACTCGCCGCGAAGTCCAGGTTCGACCCCAGGAGGCAGTGATGCCCCAGCAGGCGACGTCCCGGAAGACCGTGCGGCGCTACGCCCTCGTCCAGGGCCCGGTCCGGCTGGACCTCGGCTCCTTCGCGCGGGCCAGCGGGCTCCATCCCGATCTGGTGCGCCGCCTGGTGGCCCTCGGGCTGATCGAGGCCACCCGGGGCGCGGGCGGCGAACTGCGGTTCTCGCCCGACCAACTGGCCACGGTGGCCCGTATCCAGCGGCTGCGCGCCTCCTTCTCCCTCAACTACGCCGCCCTCGACCTCGTACTCGAACTGCTGGACCGAATCGACGCGCTGGAAGCGGCGTCGCGTACCCGTACTCGCCCGCGCCGCCCAGGAGGCTGACACAGTCATGGATCTGAACCGTCTGACGCAGAAGTCCCAGGAAGCACTGCACGACGCGCAGACCAAGGCACTGCGCTTTGGCCACACCGAGGTGGACGGGGAGCACCTCCTGCTGGCCCTGCTCGAACAGCCGGAGGGCCTCGCGCCGCGTCTGCTCGCCCAGGCGGGTGCCGATCCCGAGGCCCTGCGGGCCGACCTGGAGGTGGAACTCGGCCGCCGGCCGAGTGTCAGCGGTCCGGGGGCGGCGCCCGGCCAGGTGTTCGTCACCCAGCGCCTGTCCCGGCTGCTGGACGCGGCCGAGCAGGAGGCCAAGCGCCTCAAGGACGAGTATGTCTCCGTCGAGCACCTCCTGATCGCGCTTCTCGACGAGGGCCCCGGGACCGCCTCCGGCCGCCTGCTGCGCGAACACGGAGTGACCCGGGACGCATTCCTCCAGGCCCTCACCTCCATCCGGGGCAGCCAGCGCGTCACCTCCGCGATGCCCGAGGTCTCCTACGAGGCGCTGGAGAAGTACGGCCGGGACCTCGTCGCCGAGGCCCGGGCCGACAAGCTGGACCCGGTCATCGGCCGCGACAGCGAGATCCGCCGGGTCATCCAGATCCTCTCCCGCAAGACCAAGAACAACCCGGTGCTTGTCGGGGACCCCGGGGTCGGCAAGACCGCCGTGGTGGAAGGCCTGGCCCAGCGCATTATGCGCGGGGACGTCCCCGAAGGGCTGAAGGACAAGACTGTCTTCGCCCTGGACATGGGGTCGCTGGTGGCCGGCGCCAAGTACCGGGGTGAGTTCGAGGAGCGGTTCAAGGCGGTACTGAACGAGGTGAAGGCCGCCGAGGGCCGGATCTTGCTGTTCGTGGACGAGATGCACACGGTCGTCGGCGCGGGCGCCGCCGAGGGCTCGATGGACGCCGGCAACATGCTCAAGCCGATGCTGGCCCGTGGCGAACTGCACATGATCGGGGCGACGACCCTGGAGGAGTACCGCAAGCACGTCGAGAAGGACGCCGCTCTGGAGCGCCGGTTCCAGCCCGTGATGATCGAGGAGCCGTCCGTCGAGGACACCATCTCGATCCTGCGCGGCTTGCGGGAGCGCCTGGAGGTGTTCCACGGCGTACGGATCCAGGACAGCGCCCTGGTGGCCGCCGCGACCCTCAGCCACCGCTACATCTCCGACCGCTTCCTGCCGGACAAGGCGATCGACCTGGTCGACGAGGCCTGCGCGATGCTGCGCACCGAGATCGACTCGATGCCGGCCGAGCTGGACGAGCTCACCCGCCGGGTGACCCGCCTGGAGATCGAGGAGGCCGCGCTGGCGAAGGAGACCGACCCGACCAGCCGGGCGCGCCTGGACGAGCTGCGCAAGGAGCTGGTCGGCCTGCGGGCCGAGGCCGACGCGATGCGGGCCCAGTGGGAGGCCGAGCGCCAGGCGCTGCGCAAGGTGCAGTCGCTGCGCGGGGAACTGGAGCACATCCGCCACGAGGCCGAGCAGGCCGAGCGGGCCTACGACCTCAACCGGGCCGCCCAGCTGCGGCACGGGCAGCTGCCGGAGCTGGAGCGGCGGCTGCGCGCGGAGGAGGAGCTGCTCCAGTCCAAGCAGGGCGGTCACCGGCTGCTGCGGGAGACCGTCACGGAAGAGGAGATCGCCGCCATCGTCTCCCGGTGGACCGGCATCCCGGTCAGCCGTCTCAAGGAGGGCGAGCGGGAGAAGCTGCTGCGCCTGGAGGAGATCCTGCATGAGCGGGTCATCGGCCAGGACGAGGCGGTGCGGCTGGTCTCCGACGCCATCATCCGCGCCCGGTCCGGCATCAAGGACCCCCGCCGGCCGATCGGCTCGTTCATCTTCCTCGGGCCCACCGGAGTGGGAAAGACGGAGCTCGCCAAGACACTCGCCGAGGCACTGTTCGACACCGACGAGAACATGGTCCGCATCGACATGAGCGAGTACCAGGAACGCCACACCGTCAGCCGCCTGGTCGGCGCCCCTCCCGGCTACGTCGGCTACGAGGAGGGCGGCCAGCTGACCGAGGCCGTGCGGCGCAAGCCGTACTCGGTGGTGCTCTTCGACGAGATCGAGAAGGCGCACGCGGATGTCTTCAACACCTTGCTGCAGGTTCTCGACGACGGGCGGCTCACCGACGCGCAGGGCCGCACGGTCGACTTCCGCAACTGCGTGCTCATCATGACCTCGAACATCGGTTCGGACTATCTCCTGGAGGGGCTGACGCCCGACGGGGAGATCAAACCCGAGGCGACCGAAGCGGTCATGGGGGCGCTCCAGCGGCACTTCCGCCCCGAGTTCCTCAACCGCGTGGATGACATCGTGGTGTTCAAGCCGCTCACCCAGACCGAGATCGAACGCATCGTCGAGCTGATGTTCAACGATCTGCGAACCCGGCTCGCCGACCGGCGAATGACTCTCGAGGTCAGCGAGGACGCCCGCCGGTTCATCGCCCAGCAGGGCTTCGACCCCGTCTACGGCGCCCGGCCGCTGCGCCGGTTCATCGCCCGTGAGGTGGAGACCCGTATCGGGCGCGCCCTGCTCAGCGGTGACATACGGGACGGGGCGACGATCCACGTAGAGCTGTCGAACGGCGAACTCACGGTCCGGTACGAGAACACCGAGCCCGAGCCCGACCGCGCCGCCGCATGACCGCCGGGCCCCCCCACCTGTTCGCCCGGCTTCTAAATGTTGAGCGGCTCTCCCGGAGCCCGTAGCGTCGAGGTGTGACCCAAGCACACGCTCCGGGCGCCCGCGCGGTCGCGAAGTATCCGGTACCGGTGGTTCCGGCCGGGAAGATCGCGGTGCCCGAGCTGTCCGACTCCGCCATCGACCGCCCGCGGCTGCGGGCGGCCCTGGAAGTCGCGGCCGGCCGCCCGGTGACGGCCGTATGTGCGCCCGCCGGCTATGGCAAGACCTTCCTGCTCGCCACGTGGGCACAGTTCTCCACCCTGCCGGTCGCGTGGGTGAGCCTGGACCGCGACGACAATGACCCCAGCCGCTTGTGGTCCGCCCTGCTCGCTTCGCTGCGAGCGGCCGGGGCCGTACGACCGGGACAGCCGCTGTGGTCGCTGACCGCTCCACGCGCGATGGCGGTCGGCCCGGACTTCGTCACCGCTGTGATCAACGGACTGTCCGAGCCGGGTCCGCCCGTGCGGCTGGTGCTCGACAACGCCGACGAACCGGCCGACCCGGCGGCGCTGTGCGGCCTGGAGAGACTGCTGCGCAACCAGCCGCCCCGGCTCCGGCTCGTGCTCGCCTTTCGCCGGGAACCGCCGCTGTCCCTGTACCGGCTGCGGGTGGCCGGCCGGCTGAGTGAGTTGCGCACGGACGCGTTGCGGTTCACCACCGGCGAGGCGAGGGGGCTGCTGGCCCGGCACGCGACAACGCTGGGCGCGGACGAGCTGGCCCTGCTCATGGAGCGGACGGAGGGCTGGCCGGCCGGCCTGCGACTGGCCGCCATGGCGGTGCGGGGCGCACCGGACCCGGGGGCCGTGATCTCAGACTTCGGCGGAGACGACCGGGCGGTCGCCGACTACCTGGCCGGCGAAGTGCTGTCGCGGCAGACCTCCCAGTTGCGCGAATTCCTGGAGACGACCTCCGTGTGCGAGCTGCTGTGCGGTGACCTGGCCGCCGCGCTGAGCGGAAGGGACGACGCGGCCGTGATGCTCGACGGGCTGCACCGCGCCAACGCGCTCATCGACAGGCCGGCTCCGCACTCCCTCTGGTACCGCTGCCACGGGCTGCTGCGCGGACATCTGCGGGCCGAACTCGGCCGCCACCGTCCGGGCGCGGTCGCGCCGCTGCACCTGAGGGCCGCGCAGTGGTTCGCCGAACACAACCAGCCGCTGGAGGCGTTGGACCACGCGGTGGCGGCCAGGGACTTCTCCTGCGTGGCGGCCCTGCTGGAGCGGCACGCCGTGACACTCGTGGCGTCCGGCCAGGGGGCGGCCGTGCGCCGTGTCCTGGACGCCCTGCCCGCCACCGCCGCCCGCGTGGACCCGCGGCTCGCGCTGGTGTCCGCCTACGCCTCACTGGACGCGGGCGACGCCGAGACCTGCGATCACCACCTGACCCACTGCGCCGCCGCGCCGCTGGGCCCGGTACCCGGTGCCCGGTCCGGCCCGGACGGCCCGCCCCGCGCGCTGGGCCTCGCCGTACGGCTGGACAGGGCCAGGCTCAGGGGCGACCCGTCCGAGGCGCTGGCGGCGGCGGACGAGCTGTCCGATCCGGTCGGAGAACAGCCCGGCGCGACCGCGCTGATGCTGGCCAGCAGGGGCTCGGCGCGGCTGGAGGCCGGACGCCGCAAAGAGGGCGGAGCCGATCTGGAGAGCGCCCTGGCGATCGCCCGGCGGTACGGTCTGGACGGGCTCGTCCTGTCCTGCCTGAGCGGCCTGGCCACCGTCGCCACCGCCGAGTGCGACTTCACCCGCGCGCAGGACATCGGCCGGGGCGCGGTGGACTTCGCAGCCTCGCACGGCTGGGCCTCCACCTCCCGGTGCGCTCCCGCCTACACCGCCCAGGCCTGGGCCGCCTGCCAGGCGCTCGAGTGCGGGGCCGCCCGGCGGCTGTCCGAACTCGCCCTGAACACCGCGCCGCCGGGCGGCCCCGCCGATCTCTTCTGGGCCCGGACCGTGCACGCCGTCACCCTCTTCGACCGCGGTGAGCGCCGCGAGGGGCTCGACCTCGCGCTCCTTGCGAAGCGAAGCTGCGAGGCCTGCCCCGTCCCCCCCGAACTGCGGGCCCTGGCGGCGGGCGCCGAACTGGGACTCGCGCTGGCACTGGCCCAACACGCATGCGCCGCCGGGGCCCTGGAGGCGGTCCGCGTCCAGCTGGGCGACCTGGCCGAGGTGGCCCTCATGGAAGCCCGGCTGCTCGCCGCCCGCCATCGCGACGAGGCCGCCCTTCGCGCCCTGCGACCGGTCCTGGGCGGCACCGCCGCCGCCCTGCTGACCACGACACTGGTGGACGCCTGGTTGCTGGAAGCAGACCTCGCGGCCTCGCACGGCGAGGAACTCCGCGCCGAACAGGGGCTTCGCGAGGCCCTGGCCGCCGCCACGCCCTCCCGCGTCATCCGCCCGTTCCACACCGCCGGCCCACGCCTGCGGGCGCTCATGAACGTGGCGCTTCCCCGGCTCGGCAGCCAGGAGCCGTTCGCCCGCGAAGTGCTCCGCGCACTGGAACCCGTACGGCGGGCCGACTTGGCCGACCCCCTCACCCCCAGGGAAGCCGACCTGCTGCGCCTGCTGCCCAGCCTGCAGACACTTGATGAGATCGCGTCAGAGACGTTCATCTCGGTGAACACGGTCAAGACCCATCTGCGCAGCATCTACCGGAAGCTCGGCGTCTCACGCCGCAGGCAGGCCGTCGCGGCCGGCCGGGACCAGGGCCTGTTGTAGGCACGACGTCTCTCAGAACCCCGCCGCCTCCGGCGCGACGTCGCTCCCCCGAGTGGCCAGGACATGGACCGCGAAGGCGGTGCTCAGCAGGTTCAGGCCCGGGGTGCTCAGGGGCGAGTGCCCGGTGAAGACCTCGATGCGCCGCAACCGGTAGTCGATCGTGCTGTAGTGGACGGCCAGCTGTTTGGCGGCCCGGCTCCGGTTGCCGCCCGCGCCGATCAGTGCCTCCAGCGTCAGAAGAAGAAGCGGTCTGGAGACGACCGGTTCGATCAGATTCAGCAGGAGTTCGGCGACCGCGGGCGTACGGATCGCGGCGTACTCCACCGGGAAGTCGTCCAGCCAGTAGACGGCGGGCTCCGAGTGCAGCGCGAGCGCCAGCGCCAGGATGTCGTCGACATGGCGCTTGGCATCGGCCAGCTCTGTCGTCCGTCGCCATCCGGCTGCCAGCCATACGGATCCGTCGAGTTCGGCGTGGAGCCGCTCACAGAGGGTACGCGAGGCGGCGTCGTCGTGCGCGGGGAGCAGCGCGTATCCGCCGTCGGCGGAGAGCATGGTGACGGTGCCCGGTCCGCCGAGCCGGTCCAACGCCGCCACGGCGGCCTCCTTGTCCCAGCCGTCGGACCGGACGGCGACCACGCAGTAGCCGGATTGCGGGGTGCTGGGCGATCCGGCGTCGACCGGACGAGACGTCGGAGTACCGGTCAGGAAGGCCGACAACAGAGCGGCGGGACGGGCCCCCGGACCGGTTCCGGGCCGGGCGGGGCGGACGAGACGGCTGTTCTCGAACCCCAGGCACAGCTCCAGCGAGATCCTGCTGCTGATTTCATGTGTCCGGATCAGGAACCAGTGCTCGTCGTTTGTCTCCTGCTCCGGGGTGGTCGAGGCGAGCAGGTCCGCCAGCCGCCCGCGCAGCGCCTCAATCAAAGGAAAGACGGATTCGTGCCGAGCGGACCAGGATTTCCCTATCCGGCGAATGCGATGGGCGATACCTGGATTCCACTGGTTGCGGGGATCGATGAGTTCGAGATAGATGGCGTACAGCTCATCGAGTGGCTGGTGGCGCTCTTCAGCGGTGCGAGGTGCGCGGATCGCCGCGTAGGAGAGAGTCGACTGGCACTTCGCTCGGCTGCTGACAGTTGTGACCCTGGAAAGACGGGTGTCCATTGTGGCTCCCGGATGGTTTCGGCGACGCCGGATTCACCCTGAAAGCCGAAGCTCCGGGCGTGGCTTCACCCCTTCATCGATGAGGAATCAGCTACCGGAACTGTAGGTGGCCGTCTGCCGTCACCGGAACGAATTTGAGGAAGACCTGAGGTGCGATCACAACGGCCGGGCGGGCGGCAACGCGACCGGGTGTCCCCGTGTGTGGTCAACCGACGGTCGTCGGGGCACCGGCCGGACGGCCCCGGTGAGGGGGCGGGCGACCGCCCTGCCGTCCAAGCAGCAGACACGGCGTCAATGCGGGCCCCGGTTGAGTTAATTGGCCCGTGCCGAGTAGAGGAGGGCGGCGCGTGTCACGCCAGGTACTGACGGTCGGCCCGGCAGGATCCGACGGCTTTCGGACGATCGGTGAGGCTCTGGCGAGGGCGCGCAGCGGCGCCGTGATCAGTGTGCGGCCCGGGACGTACGCGGAGAGCCTCGTGACCCTGGTGACGATCACGAGGCTCTCCTCGTAGTGGCCGGAGTCAGACGTGGGCGCCCACGGCTGGATACGCCCCGACCCTGGTCATCGGCGACGGCCTGCAAGGACACCAAGAAGGAGCCGAGTCCGACGCCATCGTCGCCACCTGCGCGGTACGGCATATCCCCGTCCCCTGGCTGTGGCAGCTCCGCGACGGCGGTACCATCACCACCACCCTCAGTGGCTGGATGCTCGCCTCCGGCTTGATCCGCCTCACCCTGGCTGACGACGGCACCGCAACCGGCCGCTTCACCGGGGACACGATCTCCTACATGCTCGCCCGCCCCCAAGAGCGCCCGCCCACTCCACCTTCTTCCGCCACCCGGGCAACATCCGCACCAGCCGTGTAAACCCGGACCTTCTCCAGGACTGGACCGGGCACTTCGTCGCGCAGCTCGCCGCGCCATCCGCCGAGCTCATGTACTCCGGTGACAGCGTGATCCTCCTGGATGTAGCCACCGGTTCACAGGCATGGACCGAGCCCGCCGATGACGGCTGGACGGTCCACCAGCACGGTCCTCTGTGTCTGTGGAACCAGGTGGAGGACGCCCTCACGACATGGCAGACGGCCGGTTCGCCCGAGCAGTCCCACTTCGGCATGACGGTCACCGACGACACACAGACCGTCTGGCTCGCAGACCCGGACGGACCGAGCTGGCAGCTCCCGGTCTGACCAGAGCCGGCGGGCGAGGTCCAGGGCGGTCTCACACACGCTCATCCTGCCCTCGTCCAGGACGCTTTTGAAGCCCGCGTGCGCCCTCGCTCAAACTGCCCTGGCCTCGTCCAGCAGCAAGTACAGCAGCTCAATGAGTGATCCGCTGCTGACGATCTCCCGCCGGTCAATCATGCCCCGGATGTCGGCCAGTGGGGCACGTCGAGGCGGAGCGTGGAGGGTTTCCCGCACAACGTGCCGCATACCGACCGGATCACGGTGAGCGCGTACGGCGATCGGTGGCGCGAGGTCGACGACCCGGCGCACGACGGTAGGCCGCGCGGTCAATGACGCCGAGGAGCGGGGGAGCACACGATGATTCCCGCAGGCCCGGTGTCCGGGCACACCGGTTTCAGGTGAGCCGCCGCGGGGTGCGGCGCCGGCGGCCGCGCCACCACGTGAGCAGCCACATGAGCTGTGCCCCGCCGAGCACGGCGAGGACGACAGCGGCATCGAGACGGTCGAGCGCCGGGTGTCCCGGGCCGAGCCGTGCCGCCGCCCGGACCAGCATGGTGACGTCGGTGGGCACGGTGACGGTCGCCAGGGTCGCAAGGCACAGCGCGGTGCCGACGACGAGGACCGCGCTGTAGATCCGTACCGCCTGCCGTTCGCGGGCGGGCAGTTCCAGGCTCGGATCGGCCGGCCGGGGCCGGCGGCGCGTGATCGTACGGGCGGCGTACCGGGCGTAGGCACGGCCGTCGCCGTGCAGGTCGCGGCAGCCCGTGAGGTCCTGCAGGACGAAGTAGACGTCGGTGCGCATGAACACCATGAACTGGAAGGGCAGCGGTAGGACCGCGAGCAGCACGAGAGCGGCGAGGACCCGGTGGGCGGTCGTTCCCGCCCCTGTCCGGGCGAGGAGGAGAACCGCGGTCGCGGACACCGCCACGTTGACCGCCATGCCGGCGAGATAGGCCGTCATACGGTGGCGTCGGGAGGCCAGTTCTATACCGCTGATGTCGGTCTGCATGACCAGGAACTGCAGCCGCGTACCGAGCCGGATCCGCGCGGGCACCCCCGTGGCCCGGGCGACCGCGAGATGCGCGCATTCATGGATCAGGAGCAGCAGCCAGCCCGCGAGGAAGCCCAGACCGAGGACCAGGCTGCCGTGCGGGTTCCACAGCAGGCTCCGGTAGCCGGGGAGGAGGCCGGGGCGGCGCAGGAGGACGAGGACGGCCGCCAGCACGAGTGCACCGAGCAAGGGGGGCAGAACCGGGCTCAGCGTCCACCTCACGTGGCGCGGCAGCAGCCGGGGGAAGGTCGGGGGCGGCGGTTCGGGGGAGGGGACCGGCTGTCCGCCGACCTCGGCGACGAACCCGAGGCCGATCAGGTCGCGGACGAAGCCGAGCGTATCCAGCTCCTCGCCGGTCTCGGCCGTGAGGCGGGCGCTCGTTTCCGCGACGCTGAGCCCGTCGCGCAACATCTCGACGGCCCGGACCCCGACCGGCGGCAGGGCCACGAAATCCCCGGTCGCGACGCGGCCGACGATCCACTCGTCACCGTCCCTGCGGGCGGCCAGCGGGTGCAGCCGGACCCGGGCCGACGGAGCCACCCCCTCGGTCATGCCCTGTCCCCGCAGGCGGGGCAGTCGCGGCGGCGTGGGAAGCGGTCCAGGACCGGGTCGCCCGGCGCCATCAGGTTGACCCCGAAACGGAAACCGGGGGCGATGGGCGGTGCTCCGGTGAGCAGTGTGAGCGCCGCATGCGCCATGAGCATGCCCGAGAGGCCGGCGGACACGGCGTTCACCGGATTCCACGGCATCCGGGGCGAGGCCCGTTCCTCCTCCTCACCGGGTGCCAGGCGCAGGTCCCTGCGCGCCACCTCCCCGGCGCGCATGCATTCCCAGCACGGCCCGTTCCCGGGAACGTGGACCCCCACGGTGGCAAGCGGCCCGTGGTAGCCGCCGTCGAGCCACGGAACCTCCGCGGCGAGGCAGGCGCGGTTGGCCCACCTCCGGATCGCGGTGGGCCGGTCCGCGGCCAGTACGAGGAGGTCACAGCCGCGTCCGTCGGCGAGCAGCTCCGCCAGGTCGCCCTCGCCCCGCACTTCGCGGCGCTCAGCGGTGACCACGATGTCCGAGTTCATCGACCGGAGCCGCTCCACAGCCACGTCCGCCTTCGGCCGCCCGATGTCGTTCTCGCCGTACAACGGCTGCCGGTTGAGATTGGACAGCTCCACCACATCCGGATCCACGCAGTGCAGCCGCCCGACTCCGGAGGCGACCAGCGCCTGTGCCACCGCCCCTCCGGTGCCGCCCAGGCCGATCAGCAGCACCCGGGACCGGCGAAGCCGCAGCTGCGCGTCCCACGGGCTGGTCCGGGGAGTGAGGTCGATCCAGCGGAAGAAGGCCATGCTCCGGCCGTAACGTTCCTGCTCCCGGAGGGACAGCTCGGGCGGGACCGGCGCCCCGGCATCCTCGACGAAGCCGCCGTCCAGGATCTGCTCGTACGCCGTGACCACATCGGCGGCCGCCACCCCGGGGTGGCGGCGGGTCACCTCCGCGATGACCGCCTCCGGGGCGCGCATGCCGTCCAGCGACTCGGTCAGGGTCCACACCCAGCCGCCGGGGTCCTCGATCTCCGCTCCGGCCCCGTATATGACGCTCCCGATCCGGATGTTCCCGTCCACCGTCCGGTAGGGCCGGTGCTCCGGCTTGATCCGAGGCCGCCGCATTGGCCCGACCGTCACTCGAGACCCCCCTTGGTGTCCGGATCGCGCTGTTGACACCCTCACCTCACGCATGTGGTATTGGCAAGACGTCATCACGCCGTAGAGGGAGGGCCCATGGCCAGTTCCACAGGGGAGTCCGGCAGCTCGACGAACGCCAAGCCGAAGGTGATCAGGATCCGGCGGTTGGACAAGAAGGAGACAACGGGAGACAGCAACGCGAACGGCTCCTGAGCGGAGGAGAGGCGTGGCGGTGACGGGAGACCGGTACCCGACAACGAGCGAAGTCGCCTCGGCGGCGTCGGCACTGACCGAATCCCATCCCGGGCTGTGCGGACTCCGGACCGTCGGCAGATCACGGGAGGGCCGCCCGCTTCTCCTGCTGTCCGTGGGCCACGGCCGGCGCAATGTGCTGGTCGTGGCCGGGGCCCATGCCAATGAGGCCGGGGTCGGCGGCGCGACCGTCCTGAGGCTGGCCGACCGGGTCGCGCACGACCGGCGGCTGCGCGAGGCCGCCGACGCCGCGTGGCACTTCCTGCTCTGCGTCGACCCCGACGGCGCGCACCGCAACGAGACCGAGTTGGTGCTCTCCCCGACCGTGGGCGACCACTTCCGCCACCTCTTCCGGCCGCACTCCAGCGAGCAGCCGGAGTGGCTCGTGCTCGATGACCCGCTGCGTGAGGTGCTGCCCGAGACGCGCTGTCTGGTCGGCCTGATCGACGAGCTCCGGCCGGTGCTGCAGTGCTCGCTGCACGGGATCGATGTGGGAGGCGTCCATCTTCTGCTGACCGACGATCTCCCGGGGCTCTCGGGCCGGCTCGGCAAGTCGGCCGCGGAGCTGGACATTCCGCTGGAGCTCGGCTCGGCCGACGCCTTCTACTGGGCCGACTCCGGGCCGGGCGTGTATCTGATGCCGCCCCCCGGCGAACCCGAGGGATGGGACGCCGTCCCCTCGGACGCGGAGCACTCCACATGGGCCTACGCCCGGCGATACGGTGGCGTCACCGCGATCATCGAGGCGCCGATGTGGGGCTGTGAGCGCTCGGCGGACATCTCACCGGCTCCGGACGCCGACCGTGCCCTGAGAGCGGCGGGTGCGGCCCTGCGCCGCGACACCAGCCGGGTGGCCCGGGAGCTAGAAGCGGCCAGGCCCTTTCTGCCCGGCGACGGCGGCCCGCTGCTCCGCGCGGTGGAGGAAACGATCGCCGTCGGTCCGCGGCTCGCCGAGGACTGGGATCCGGCCGTACGCAGCAGCGACGCGGCACCGCTCCCGCCGATGACCACCGCGCGGCTGACCAGCGTCCAGGTCTACGCCCAGCGGCTCCCGCTGCGTGCCGCGGCGATGTTGCGGCGGCTGCGTCCGACGCCGGAACTGGACGGCCTCGTCGCCGACTGGTCCGCCGCGTTCGAGGCGGCGTTCGACGTCCGCTGGATCCCGGTCGCGGATCAGTCGGAGCAACAGGCGCGTACCGCCATCGCGGCCTTCGAATCCTTGCGTACCTGAATACGCCCGGCGCGATTCGCGCGCCGGTTTCTCACCGCGACCGGTCCGCCGACCCGCGGTCGCGGATGCTGCCGTCGGGCCTGGCTGCGCTGGCGGCGCTGGCGGCCAGGGCGAGCAGCAGCGCGACGGCGCCGACGACGACGTTGCTGATGACGGTGCGGGTGGTGTTGACATTCCCGACGACGACCCAGGGCGCGATGATCGTCCATACTCCGATGACCGCGGCGGCCCAGGCCATGGCGTGGGTGCGCTCGTAAGCGTGTCCGAAGCCGCCCATCAGCGTGGCATAGGCGATACCCGTGATGAGGTTGTTGACGGCCAGCGTGGTGAGGCCGTTGAAACCGGTGATCCAGGGCGAGGCCGCCAGATAGACGCCAGTGATCAGCGCCAAGGCTTCGGTCGCCTGGGCCCGGGGCGTGGTCGTCGCGCGCTCCGAACGCAGCCGCATTTCGAGGAGGTCGGGGTGTTGGTCGATGCTCGAGGGGGTGTAGGTCACAGGGACCATCTCCTAAGGATGAGTCGGTCTGCCTGAAGAGCCGCCTACCCCGATTGTCGGGAAAACACTAAATGTCACATAAGGAATGTGGCAGGATGCGTGGCCCGCGCTCCCGTTCATCTACCAGCTCACCCGGGCCGGCGAGGCCGCTGAGGAGGCACTGGCGCTCGGGGACGCGCTCGCAAGCTGGCGGCCCGGGACCCGCAAAACCGTCGCGATCAGCAACGACGGCTCCATGGTGTCCGCCGCCGCCGACGCATACGGGGCCGCCTGCCCACCTCTTGTCCGCCTCCAGGGCCAGCCTTCCGCCGCTGCCGTCACCCTGCTGCGCCACCTCCACGAGCAGGGTGCCACCCTGCATTACCACGGCGACTTCGACTGGGGCGGCCTGCGCATCGCCACCACCCTGCTCCGCCATGGCCCCTGGAGCCCCTGTCGCTACACGGCCGCCGGCTACCGCGCCGCGGCCACCGCGACACCCCTCGCCGCGCCGCTCACCGCACCCCGGCCGAGTCCCCCTGGGACCCCGCGCTGGCCTCGGCTCTGGCCGAACTCGGCGTGCGGGTGGAGGAGGAGGCGGTGCTGGGCGACCTGCTGTCCGACCTCGCCGGGTAGGAATGCCGGGGCGGGGGTCCGGCCGTCGTGCGCCGGACCCCCGTCCCGCCCCCGTTCCATGGGCCTCCACGGCTCCCCCGCCGCTTCAGCAGGTCAGGTTGCTGCCCGCGGTCGTCCCCAGGATCTGGACGAAGGCGTTGTACTTGTTGACCCGGTCTTGCATCTCCGCCGTGTTGAGACCGTTGCACTCCAGCGAGCCGTTGATGCTGCGGATGGTCTCGCCGAAGCCGGCGCCGTTGACCATGGCGTTGTGGGGGGTCATCGTGCCGGGCCCGGACTGGGTCATCCAGTACCAGAGGCCGGTCTTCCACGCCACGGCGGCGTCGGTCTGCACCAGGTAGGGGTTGTCGAGCAGGTCGATGCCGAGCGCGTCACCGGCCGCCTTGTAGTTGAAGTTCCAGCTGAGCTGGATCGGGCCGCGGCCGTAGTAGGCCGACTGGCCGGCCGGGCAGCCGTACCACTGGCTCCAGTCGCAGTAGGTGGAGTAGTTGGCGGTGTTCTGCTCCACGATGTAGACCAGACCGCCCGTCTCGTGGCTGACGTTGGCCAGGAACGCGGCCGCCTCCTGCTTCTTGACGGTGTCGCTGCCGGTGGTGGCGAAGGCCGGATAGGCGCTCAGGGCCGCGGTCAGACCGCTGTAGGTGTAGAAGGAGTTCCGGCTCGGGAACATCTGGTTGAACTGGGCCTCGCTGACGACGAATCCCGAGGGGCTCGGTGTCGTCGAGCCGCCGCAGGCGCCTTGGTCGGCCCAGACGTCGGCGCTGCCGGGAATCTCGTTCTGAGTCCACCACTTCGCGGACCAGTTGTGGCCGCTGTACGAGGCCATCATTCCGCCGGTGTAGACGGCCGACGAACTCCACGACGCGGCGCAGTCGGCCGCCGAGGCGGAGGACGCGGGCAGGAACAGAACGATGCCGAGGATCGTGGCGACAGTGGTGAGCAGCGCCGCGATACGTCGAGGCATGTGATCACTCCTTTGCGCGGCCGCGCCGGAAGGCGGGCGGCCACTGTGTGGGGGGTGACAAGCACTGAACCTCAATGGTCTGAACCTGTCAAGGTCTAGACCATCACCCCCCACGCGATGCCAGCCGCTGCGAACGGGACGACCTGGGTGCGGACTTCGAAGACCGCCGCGACCCCGCGGACCGCCTGATCCCAGCCATCGGGAGTATCTCTTGGCCGGTGGAACCCCGCCCCCTGACCACTTCGGCGAGGACCGCGATGAGAAAGATCGTCTTGATGATGTCGGTGTCCCTTGACGGGTTCATTGAGGGACCGGACCGCCAGATCGACTGGCACCGGGTCGACGACGAGCTGCACAGCCACTTCAACGAGCACCTCAGGGCGATGGGCGCTCTCCTGAACGGACGTGTCACCCATGAGCTCATGGCCGAGTTCTGGCCAACCGCCGACTCCGACCTTTCAAGTACCGGTCCCATGGCGGAGTTCGCCGGGATCTGGCGGGACATGCCCAAGATCGTGTATTCCAGAACCCTGGAGCGCGCCGACTGGAACACCACCATCGTGCGGGAGGCCGTCGTCGAGGAGATCGCGGCGCTCAAGGCGCAGCCCGGCGGGGATCTGTCGCTCGGCGGTGCCGACCTCGCCGCAACCTTCATGCGGCACGACCTGATCGATGAATACCGCCTCTACGTCCATCCGGTCCTTGTCGGGCGGGGCAAACCGCTGTTCCGGGCATCGGATGCCATGGTCGGTCTCCGGCTCGCCGAGACCCGGGCCTTCGGCAACGGGGTCGTACTCCTCCGCTACCAGCGCACCGATGCCTCCTCGCCGGGATGATCCTCGCTAGGGGCGGCGCAACGTGGCGGCGGCGGTCATGGCAGCATCCAGGACAGCGCGGCCGTCGACTGGAGCCACACCAGCAGGCACAGGAGCGCGAGCAGGCCGACGCTGTAGCCGACCACCCGCCGGAAGATCGTGCCCTCCTGGCCGTGCAGATGGGCCGCCGCGGCGACGATCGCCAGATTCTGCGGGGACACCATCTTGCCCAGGACACCGCCCGAGCTGTTCGCCGCCGCCAGCAGTGTGGGGGACAGGCCCGCGTCCTTGGCGGCCGTCACCTGGAGGGTGCCGAACAGAGCGTTCGACGAGGTGTCGGACCCGGTGATGGCGGTGCCGATCCAGCCGAGCACGGGGGAGAGCACTGCCAGGATCGCCGTCGCGCTCGCGAGGGCGTGGCCGATAGTGGCTGTCTGCCCGGACAGGTTCATCACATACGCGAGCCCCAGCACGCACACCACGGTCGCCACGGCGGGGGCGAGCTGCCGCAGATTCGCGCCGTACGCCCGCACGGCCCGGCCCGCGCCGGTGCCCAGGACGATCGCCGAGATCACTCCTGCCAGCAGGAGCAGAGTGCCTCCGGCGGGCAGCCAGTTGAAGTTGTACGTGCTGAAACTGACCGGCTTGCCCGCCGAGCTGACCACATGGAGCCCCGGCCAGGTAACCGCGTGCACACCCTTGGCCAGCAGTTCTTTGACCGCCGGGATCTGGGCGACCGAGAAGACGGCGATGATCGCGGCGTACGGGGCGTAGGCGCGTACGACCTCCGCGGGGGCGTCGTCGGTCACCTGCGTCCCGGTCCGGACCGTGGTGAGCGTACCGGCGGTGTCCGTACCGCCGTTCGCATCCGGCGGCTCTTCGGCGGCCACCTCGCGGGCGCGCCGTACCCGCGGCAGGCGGGTCCAGCCGACCAGCACCGCCGCCGAGGCGAGAGCCGCCACGATGTCCGTGAGCTCCACGGGACCGTATGAGGCACACGTGAACTGCGCGATGCCGAAGACGACCCCGCCCAGCAGCGCGGGCTGCCAGGTCTCCCGCAGCCCGCGCCGCCCGTCCACGAGGTAGACCAGCACCAGGGGCACGATGACCGCGAGCACGGGTGTCTGCCGCCCGATGGTGGCGCCGAGTTCGCGCACCGGGTAGCCGGTGACGTTGGAGAGCGTGATGACGGGGATGGCGATGGCCCCGTACGCGACCGGCGCGGTGTTGGCGACCAGCGCCACCACCGCGGCGCGCAGCGGGGTGAAGCCGACCGCGATGAGCATGACCGAGGTGACGGCGACCGGGGTGCCGAAACCGGCCAGCGCCTCCAGGAGGGCGCCGAAGCAGAAGGCGATGACGACGGCTTGCAGCCGCTGGTCGTCGGAGACCTTGCCGAAGGAGCGGCGGAGCACGTCGAAGTGGCCGCTGTCGACGGTCATCCGGTAGATCCAGAGGGCGTTGACCACGATCCACATGATGGGGAAGAGGCCGAAGGCGGCGCCCTCCAGGGCCGCCGACAGCGCCTGCCCGGCAGGCATGTCGTAGACCAGGACGGCCAGCACGACGGCGACCGCCAGCCCGGCGAGCGCGGTCCAGTGAGCCCGCAGCCGCCCGCTGCCGAGCAGGACGAACACCGCCAGCAGGGGCAGTGCGGCGACCAGCGACGACCAGAGCGCGGAGCCGCCGACAGGGTTGAGCATTTGCTCGTACACGCCAACCATCCCTCTTCTTTGAGGAAGTTACGACAGATGATCGTCGCGAAGGCTCTCGACGTCCCGCACCCGTCCCGGAATGTTGCTTCCGCATGTCGAGAACGTCAAGAGGCCGGGGCCGGCCGCCGGTGGCCGAGAGCGTGCGGTTTGCGGCCGTTCTCCCGTGGGGCGTGGGCAGGGCCAATGCGGAGGAGTAACGTCCGGAAACGCAATTAGGTGCCGTGGGCAACTACTTCGGTGCTGACGGACTGACCGCGAACATGATCGCGCTGGGCACGCTGGCCGTGCTCGAGCACCCCGGCCAACTGGCCGAACTGCGTGCTGCGGAGGACCCGAAGCCGGCGGCCGGTGCGGTTGAGGAGCTGCTGCGGTACCTCCACATCGTCCACTCCGGACGGCGGAGGGTCGCCCCGGAAGACATCGAGGTCGCGGACCGCACGATCCGTGCGGGCGAGGACATCGTGCTGGCGAATGACGTCGGCAACCGGGACGGGGACGTCTTCCCCGATCCCGACCAGCTGGACATCCACCGCGACGCGCGGAAGCACGTGGCATTCGGCATCGGCCCGCACCAGTGCCTCGGCCAGCCGCTGGCCCGCGTGGAACTACAGGTCGTCTACGGCACGCTCTACCGCCGCATCCCCACGCTGCGCCTGGCCGTCGACGTCGACGAAGTGCGGTTCAAGCACGACGGGCTGATCTATGGCGTGTACGAGCTGCCGGTGGCCAGGTGACTCCGGGCCGCTGCCGCTCCGTACCGGCGCCGGCGGCGGCCCGGGGGATGACGGCCGGTCCCGGCTGCAGCGGGACAAGGACACAAAGGAGCGAGGAGAACCCATGCGAGTAGCGGTCGACCAGGACAAGTGCGTCGGCTCCGGACAGTGTGTGCTGGCCGCGGAGCGGGTCTTCGACCAGCGCGACGAAGACGGCGTCGTCGTGCTGCTGGATGTCCAACCGCCGAAGGAGCTGGACGAGGACGCCGGGCAGGCCGCCGCCGTCTGCCCGGCTCTGGCCATCGCACTGTCCGAATAGCACGGAGACGTCCCCGCCCCGGGCACAAACTCATGGCGCGGTTGGCGTCCCGCCATGAGGGGGCTGGTCAGATGGCGCCGGTTCGCATGGCGTAGGCGACGGCGTGCGCGCGGTTGCGAAGGTTGAGCCGCGCCATCACTGCGTGCAAAACGTTATTGACGGCCGTCATGGGCTCACCGCTACGCCGTATGGACTGGTGCCGACGGCGATGGTGGTGACGGTCTTGAAGGACTTCGGCTCGATGACTGCGAGGGTGGCCGCTCCTTGGTTGGTGACATAGACCGCACCGGGGGCGACCGCGATATTGAAGGGGTCGGTGCCCGCAGGACCCACGGAGAGGGTCGCCCTGACGCGGTGGCTGCGGGTATCGATCGCGGATACGTTGCCCGGGCCGAGAGCGACGGCGTAGGCCGACCGGCCGTCCGGTGCGACCGCCACACCGAAGGCGCCCTCGCCGACCGGCACGGTGGCGTCAACCGCGCCCGTGCGGGTTGCGAGCACCGAGACCCTGCCTATCGCCTCGTTGGCGACGTACGCAGATTTGCTGTCCGGGGTGATGGCGACGCCCACCGGGGAGCGGCCTGCGGGCAGGACCCGGACGGCCCGATGGGTGTGGGTGTCGATGACCGACACGCTGCTCGACCCGGCGTTGGCGACATAGGCCGATCCGCCGTCCCGGCTGACGGCCACGCTCACGGGGGAGGTGCCGACCGGGACGGACATGGTCACCCGGTTCGTCCGGGTGTCGAGCAGCGAGACGCTGTTCGAACCGCCGTTGGCGACGTAGAGCGTCCTGCCGTCCGGGGCCAGGCCGACACCGCTGGGGTCCTTACCGACCGGTACGGTCGCGACGATCTTGCCGGTCCGGGTGTCGAGGACCGAGATCCTGGCCGATCCGTTGTCGGCGATGTACGCGTGCCTGCCGTCCGGCGTGATCGCGATCCCTTCGGGGGCCGACCCGGCCGGGACGGTCGAGACGACCTTGTTCGTTCGGGCATCGATCACGGAGACGGTGTCGTCGAGTTGATTGGTGACGTACACGTGGCCGCTGCCGGCCGGAAGGGCGGCCGCGGCAGGCGCGGGCGCCGAGCCCGGACCGAGGGCCGTCGCCGCGAGGAGACCGGACGCCGCCAGCAGTCCGATACCGACTCCCGTTACCGGCCCGAGTGTTTTCCTGTGTCGTCGGCCGACGGTGCCGGCCCGGTTCTGTCGGGAGGAGCGCATCCCGCCTCCTGTGAGAGTGAGCTTCGCGCGGGTTGGGGACAGGCGGCGGGACGGTATCCCGCCGCAGCCCGACTGGGGGCTGTGGTCAGGTCAGGAGTGCACGGGCGTAGTAGTCGTGGCTGTCGCGCACGCCCGGAAGGGCGAAGAAGTAGCCTCCGCCCCGCGGGCTGATGAACGGCACCAGCGCTTCGCCCTCCAACCGGTTCTGCATGGTGATGTAGGTATTGAGTTCGCGTTGGAAACAGCAGAACAAATGACCCAGGTCAAGGTCGCCCTGCACGTTGGGAATCCGGTCGTAGTCGTAGCTGCGACGCAGGATGGTGCTGGTCGCCGCGGTCTGCGGGGTCTGGGGATTGGCGAGACGGATATGGGAGTCCAGCGCAGTGATCAGTCCCTGCGGGTCATTGGTGTAGATGGGATCGAGAAGGTCCGAGGCGTTCTCGGACTGGGCGTACATCGGCGCGCCGCTGGCCTTGCGACGGCCGAAGATCCGCTCCTGCCGGTCAACGGGTATCTTCTGCCACGCTTCGACGAAGAAATGGACGATACGCGCGGCCTGGTAGGTGCCGCCCGCCGCCCAGGCGGGTTCGGCGGTGTGCGGCTGCACCCAGACCAGCTGGTTCATCTGGCTGGTGCTCGTGGTGTCGGGCTGGGTGATGCCGTCCTTGAAGCCGAACCAGTCGCGCGGCACGCCGGTGGGACGCGGCGGATTGCGCTGGCAGTCCATGCGCCAGCGTGGCTTCATCGCGCCGTTTGTGTGGGCCAGGATGTCGAGCAGCGCGTGCACCGTCGTGTCGCGGTGATCGGCGCACAACTGCACCAGGATGTCGCCATGGGAGAGTGCGGGGTCCAGGTCGTCATGATGGAAGGGCTCCATGGTGACGAGTTGGACCGGCTTGCGCGCGCCCAGCCCGTAGCGGCCGTCGAACAGGGACGCGCCGACGCCGATGGTGACGGTGAGATTGTCCGGTACGACCTCGGGTCCCAGGATCTCGCTGTCCGACGGCGGTGAACTCCCGGCCGTTTTCGGCGGCGTGCCGCCCGCGGTGAGGAAGCGGGCCCGCGCGGTCAGCGTGCGGAACAAGTCAGTGAGCTCACCGCGGTTCTTGGCGGTCACGTCGAAGGAGACGAAGGACCCGATCGACTGCGGAGGAGTCAGAATGCCCGCCTGATGGACGCCGTGGAACGGTACCGAATGTTTGCCCGCGGTCCCGCCGTTCTGCGTGGCAGCGTGGGCCGTATCGCTCTCCAACAAGCTGCCGGCCGCCGCTCCGGCGACACCGGCGGCGGCCGCGCCCTGCAGGAACGACCGCCGGGCCAAGAACCTCGCCGGGCATCCGCCGCCACTCCAGCCATCCTCCGGTATGGAAGGCCGTTCGTCCGCCATGGTTAGTCCTCCTCAGACCAATCCGATCGGTGTTGTGTGCTGTGGATTCCGCTCAGGTTGAATCCGCCCATGTGTGGGGGGGAGACGTCTTTGGGCTGTGTCGCCCGGCGGACCGCTCGCGGCAGTGTGCCCTGGCGAACCACTGCCGGAGGCCGTACGTGGGCCGTGAGATCTGTCCCCACACAGGATAGGTGCTACTTTCTGGAATAGATCGCCGTATAAGGTAAAAAGCTCTTAATTAATACTTTTCATGCTTTATCTGGGCATATAGGACAGATCGGGCAGGGTTCATTGCTCTGCCCGCACCGCAGTGAGGTGTATCCGGGCACCCGCCGAGGAGTGCGAGTGCCCGGATACGGTATTCAGGTAGTGCGGCCTACTCGGTGAGTGTGCCGCTCCACCGCGATTGATCAGCGGCCGTGCCCGTAGCCGCCGTAGCCGCCGTGGCCGCCGTAGTTGTAGCTGCTGTAGCCGTAGCCGCCATAGCCGCCGTAGCCACCGCGGTGGCCGTAGCCGCCGCCGCCGTGACCGCCGCCACCGCCGTACTGGTAGGCGGTAGGCATGACCGACTTGGCGGCGACATGGGTTGACGCGGAGTGGGGGGTCGCCTCGGCAACACCGGCGCCGACCAGTGCCAGCAGGGGAGCTGCGATCGCAGCGACGGCCAGACGGCGAATCCTAGGGGTCTTCGCGAACATGTTGGTTATCCCTTCAAGGACTTGAGTGGTGATCAGCGGCGCTCAAGTGTGCCGCCCGGTTAAACCCTGACTAATACGACATTACGCCTAGATTGGAGTAAGTCAAGTAATGGATGCAAAATATTTTTAGAATCAATCCATGTTTGCGGGGCTTGATCGCGGGGGATGCCGCCCGCTCGCGTGTGGGCGGGAGTTGACCAACCGTCATCCGCTCGCCGCACCGTCGGCACGGCGGTGCTACGTCGGCACCGAACCTTCCGGCGCGCGAGGGACGTCGCCGGCACGTCCTGCAGGACCGGCGGCCCCGGCGCGCGCGCCGCGAGAACATCGGAGCATGTCTCCATATAGAGGACCAAGAGGTCACTTGCGTCCTTTATGCCCGTCTTCAAGTATTTTTTTCGCAACCTGGAGCAGGATCGCGGCGCCGCACCCGCGTCGGCTCTGCCTCTGGGCGGGCGGAAAATGGTTCGCCAACTGACTCGTCGTCCGGACATCCTTGGTGCATGTTCCGGTATGCCTTCCTCAACGCCTCCGCGGTCGCGGAGGCGTTGAGGGCTGCCGTTGATTCCTCTCCGGCCCTGCCCGCCGGATCGGCGGATGCCGCCGCTCCGGCAGCACCGCACCTCGGCGGAGCCCGAGTCTGACCCTTCCCGGACATTTCCGCGGACCTCGCAGGGGGAGGGTCGGTCGGGCTCGAGGGGTTCGCCGTTCCCGCACACGTCCAGGGAACGATCCACGCTGTCATCGGGATAGGAATCATGCCCAAGCAGGCATATGTGCGGACCAAGCCGCACCTGAACATCGGGACCATGGGGCACGTTGACCATGGCAAGACCACGCTGACCGCGGCGATCACCAAGGTCCTCAGCGCGCGCGGCACCGGCACGTACGTTCCGTTCGACCGCATCGACCGGGCTCCCGAGGAGTCCGCCCGCGGTATCACCATCAACATCGCGCACGTGGAGTACGAGACGGAGACCCGCCACTATGCGCATGTCGACATGCCCGGCCACGCGGACTACGTGAAGAACATGATCACCGGGGCTGCGCAGCTGGACGGAGCGCTGCTGGTGGTCTCCGCCCTCGACGGGGTCATGCCGCAGACCGCCGAGCATGTGCTGCTCGCCCGGCAGGTCGGTGTCGAGCACATCGTCGTCGCCTTGAACAAGGCCGACGCCGGTGACCCGGAGCTGACCGATCTGGTGGAGCTGGAGGTGCGGGAGCTGCTGTCCGCGCACGGCTACCCGGGCGACACGCTGCCGGTCGTGCGCGTCTCCGGGCTGCGCGCGCTGGAGGGCGAGCAGCGGTGGGCGGACGCGATCGAGGCGCTGCTGGACGCGGTGGACACCTATATACCCGTGCCGACCCGCTACACCGGCGTGCCTTTCCTGCTCCCGGTGGAGAACGTGCTCACCATCACCGGGCGCGGCACGGTCGTCACCGGGGCTGTGGAGCGCGGCACGGTACGGGTCGGCGACCGCATCGAGGTGCTGGGAGCGGGCCTGGACGCGGTCGTGACCGGCCTGGAGACTTTCGGCAAGCCGATGGAGTCCGCCGAAGCGGGGGACAACGTCGCGTTGTTGCTGCGCGGAGTGCAGCGGGACGCCGTGCGGCGCGGGCATGTCGTGGCCGCGCCCGGCAGCGTCGTGCCGAGCCGCCGGTTCACCGCGCGGGTGTATGTGATCCCCACCGGGCAGGGCGGACGGCGCACCCCGATCAGCACCGGCTACCGCCCGCAGTTCTACATTCGGACCGCGGATGTGGTCGGTGACGTGGACCTCGGCGACACGGCGGTGGCCGCGCCCGGCGACACCGTCGAGATGACGGTCGAGCTGGGCCGGCCGGTGCCGCTCGAGGCCGGGCTGGGCTTCGCAGTCCGCGAGGGCGGCCGCACGGTGGGCGCCGGAACGGTCACAGCCCTCCATATCTGACGATTGCCCGCGCTGCGAACGCTTCGCGGGGCGGGCGACCGGAACGGCCGGGGGGAGTGTCTGGTCAGCGATGTATCCCGTCTGACAGGGCGGATCGCTGACCTGCCCTTCCACGTCCAGCGGTGTCGTATCGCCGTCACGATGGATGTCGGCCCGGCGATCGGCGCCCAGGGGGTCGGCGTCGCGCCGACGAACCGGGGCGGCGGCATCCGGGCCGACCGTGCGGCAGCGTTCGATCAGCGCCATGCGGTCGGCCTGGTCCTGCGGTTCCCAGCACCGTGGCGGGCCGTAGCGGCTGGCCATCGCGTCCTCCGCGATGCGCAGCGCCCTCTCGCGTCGGTTCACCGGAGCTCACCGCCGTCGGGCGTCGGCTTGCCCGCCTCGGAGAAGTGCCGCTCCTGGATGAGCGGCGCCCTACGCCGGCCGGCCCGGCGGTGGCCCGACGATGCGGGCAGTGACGGTGCGGGCTGCCGGAGCAGACGCTGAACCCGGCACGCTCGGCATCGGCGGGCGAGGTCCGTCGTGCGCGGCCGTTGTTGGCGTTGGCGGCCGTTCGACCGCGGGAGGTCATTCATGGCATGCGCTAGCTGGTCGGCCGTGCGGGCAGCTCGAACCAGACGATCTTTCCCGCGGGTGAGCGGCCGCTGCCCCAGGAGCCGGACAGCAGGTCGACGAGTTGCAGTCCGCGACCTGTTTCCTCGTCCTCGCCACGGCTATGGGCTGGGGATGCGGGAGGCAGGGCGGGATTCGCGTCCTCGATCTCGCAGTGCAACATGCCGTCCTGGATGGAGAGGGTCAGGGTCGGTCCTCCCCACGCGTGCCGCAGCGCGTTGGTCACCAGCTCGCTGATCAGCAGTACGGTGACGTCGCTTTGCTCGTCGAGTCCCCAATTGGCCAGCTGGGCACAGGCGAGATGCCGTGCCCCGGATACCGAGGAGGTATCGCAGGAGAACGTCCACGAGGCCCGATGGGCAGCCGCTTCGCGCTCTGCGTCCACGTCGTCCGCCTCCGGGTCCGGAAGGGCCGCACCGCCGAATTCATCCGTTGCCCGTACGCGAGATCGTTCCTTGAGCATCCTCCGCCTCCGAACTGTGACCACCCTTCGGAATTTGAGGGCGATGTCACTAATGGAGCTGGCTTTCGATACCCACGATCCCGCTCTTGAAGCTCGCGGTCTGCGCTGGCAGCCCCCATTTCCGGCCCCCGCCAACGTGACTCCCGGTATGCCTGCTAGCTGCAACGCCAGGCGGGGCTCGCGCTGCGATCCTTGGGAGCGTGCCCCTTCAATGTGTCGTCGTGGACGACAACAACCACTTCCTCGAGGCCGCCCGTGACCTGCTGGAGCGAGAGGGAATCGTCGTCGTCGGCGTCGCATCGACGAGCGCCGAAGCGCTCCGGCGGGTCGACGAGCTCCGCCCGGATGTCACGCTCGTCGACATCGACCTCGGCGAGGAGTGCGGCTTCGATCTCGCGCAGCAACTCGCCACAGCGAGTGGTGGGCCGTCACCGAACGTGATCCTGATCTCGGCATACGCCGAGACGGACTTCGCGGACATGATCGCGGCCAGCGCCGCCGTCGCGTTTCTGCCCAAGTACCGCCTCTCGGGGCGAGCGATCCGCGAAATTCTCGGAAGCACGGGCGATCAATTCGAGGCCGGGGACTGAGCGGCCTCTCCGTGAGCAGCAGCGCACTGCATACGTCTAACGAGCTTCCAGAAAGGTGAGGACTGCGCGGACCCGCCGGTGATCGTCTCCCTCCTCCGCCAGCTGCATTCGGGACAGGATGCTCCGCACGTGCTTTTCGACGGTGCCCTCGGTAATCCAGAGCCGGTGGGCGATTCCCGCGTTCGAGCGCCCCTCCGCCATCAGAGCGAGCACTTCGTGCTCACGCCGCGTGAGGTGCTCCAGTGGGTCATTCCTGTGGCGGGCAGCGATGAGCTCTTGCACCAGACCGGGGTCGACGATCGAGCCGCCCTGGGAGATCTGCTCGATCGTGTCGAGGAAGTCGGCCACGTCCGTCACCCTGCTCTTGAGCAGGTAGCCGACGCGGTGCCCGGTGGCGAGCAACTCCATCGCCTGCTCGACCTCGACGTGCGCCGAAAGGAGGAGGATCCCGGTCCTGGGGAATTCCGCGCGGATGACACGGGCCGCGTCGAGACCCTCAGTCGTGTGGGTGGGGGGCATCCGGATGTCGATGATGACGAACTCGGGCTGCCGCTCACGGACGAGGGCGAGGAGTTCCGACGCCTCTCCGGCCTGGCCGACGATCTCGACTCCGGACCGCTCGAGCAGGCTCGCGAGCCCCTCGCGGAGCAGGACGTCATCATCCGCCAGCACCATCCGGATCCGGCTTCCGTCCACCGCTCTCCATCACCGTAAACTGAGATTATGGGGCTTTTACCCATTATCGTCCAATTCTTGCCAGTCGACAGGGCGGACCATGAGGGCACGGGTGTCGGGCCGGACCCGACCGGAGACGGGAGCGAGAGGGGGACTGACGCGACGTACGGCCATCGCGAGCGGCCTCCTCGCGCTGTTGATCGGCCTCGCCTTCGCCCTGCTGCTGTGGTCGATCACCGACGTGCGCGAGTCGCTGGACGCGGGGAGGCGTTCCGAGACGCAGCTCGTCGAGGCGGACAGGCTCAGGAAGCTCCTCAGCAACCTCGAGACGGACCAGCGGGGCTTCGTCATGGCCCGGCAGAAGTCCTTCCTCCAGCCGTGGGAAACCGCCCGGGCCGCCTTTCCCGGGCAGGCAGGGAAGTTCGTCCGTGCCACCGACAGCCCCGGGCAGCGGAGCCTGGCGCTTCGGATCACCCAGGCCGGCACGTCGTACATCCGGGATTATTCGGTTCCGCTGGTCCAGGCGGCACAGCGAGGCGATCCCCACGCGCGGAGCATGGCGGTGTCGCAAGCGGGGCAGCGGCGTATCGACGCGCTGAGGAACCAGTTCGACCAGTTCTACAAAACCGAGCGTGTCATCATCGCGGCGCGCCAGGAGGTGGCCGACGCCAACGCTCACCGGGCGGTCATCGGCGCCTCGGTCGGGCTCGCGGGATCGATGCTTCTCATCGTTGCCTCCGCGGGGTATCAGAGGCGGGCGATCGTCCGGCCGGTTCGTACGGCGGCAGCCGTGGCGACCCGGCTCGCCGGCGGCGACCTCGCCGCGCGCATTCCCGAGACCGGTGCGGGGGAGATCGGCGAGCTCGAAGTCGCCTTCAACACCATGGGGAGATCGCTGGAGGAGAGCCGCGACGAACTCCGCCGGATCGCGCAGGAACAGGCGGCGCTGCGGCGCGTCGCGACGCTCGTCGCGCGCGGAGTCTCGCCGCCCGAGGTCTTCAGCGCGGTCGCCGGCGAGATGGGCCGCATCCTGCAGACGCAGCACACGACGATAGGCCGCTACGAGCCCGACGGCACCATGGCCGTGGTGGGCTCCTGGAGCAGTCACCGCGGCCCTGCGATCCCCCTCGGCTCGCGCTGGCCGCTCGAGGACCGGAGCGTCGCGGCGCTGGTGATGCGGACCGGGCGGCCGACCCGGGTGAGCTGCGACGATTGCGCCGGAGTCGAGGCTGCCGGCTGTGCGGGGGAGCCCGGGATCACCTCTTCGGTCGGCTGTCCCGTCGTGGTCGAGGGGCGTCTGTGGGGTGTGGTGGTCACTGCCTCGGTCGCGCCCGAGCAGCAGCCGGAACGCACGCAGGAGCGCATGCGGGACTTCACCGAACTGGTCGCGACCGCGATCGCCAATGCCGAGAGCCGCGCCGAGCTCACTGCCTCCCGTGCCCGTCTTGTCGCCGCCGCCGACGAGACCCGCCATCGCATCGAGCGCGATCTGCACGACGGAACGCAACAGCGTCTCGTCTCGCTCGCACTCGAGCTGCGTGCCGCTGAAGCCGCCGCGCCGCCCGAGCTCAACGAGCTCAAAGGACAGTTGTCCCGTACGGCTCAAGGTATGGCAGGCGTCGTCGAGGACCTGCAGGAGCTCTCGCGGGGTCTTCATCCTGCGGTCCTGTCCAAGGGCGGGCTCGTGCCTGCCCTGAAGATGCTGGCGCGCCGCTCCGCCGTTCCGGTCGTGCTCGAGGCATGCACCGCCCGCCGCCACGAGGAGCGCGTCGAGGTTGCCGCCTACTACATCGTGTCGGAGGCGTTGACAAACGCGACCAAGCACGCGCACGCCTCCGTCGTGCATGTCGACCTCGCGCAGGAGGATGCGATCCTGCGGATCGCAATCCGCGACGACGGGGTCGGAGGAGCCGATCCTGGCCAGGGGTCCGGACTGATCGGTCTCAGGGACCGCGTCGAGGTACTCGGCGGCAAGATCGAGATCGTCAGCCCCCTGGGAGGCGGTACCTCCCTGCTCGCCATGATCCCCATTGATAACGGCTGACCCTGGCGGCATCCGCATTCCCCGTGCTTCCGACAATGCACCGCCTCGCGGATACGCCGGCGGGGCGGTGCGCGGGTTCGAACCCCCGGCGCGGCGGCGCCCGTGAACGGCTGATGCCGCCGTGTTTTTGCTGACGCGAATTCTCATAAGGATTTCCCCGGGGTGGTTTCAAGGGGAGATTATGTCGCTCCGTGGCGATTTGCGGGGAGGGTGTGAATCGGGTGCGGTGAATTCCGCGGTCGTTTTGCGTGATGCGTGGAATCAAGCCAATCTCTTCCGGTCGCGCCCTTCTGTGACATGCCTGGACTCGTGGCACATGGCCAGGTCAAGTGGTGTATGAGCCATCCTGCCGCACATACCTTTGGCATGATCTAGACAGCAGGCGGCGCTAGGGTGTTCGCTTTTGCCGCCTACCTACAGCGTGCCGCGCCGGTGAAAGCCATGCGCGGTGTGCGCGATTTGCAAGGAGTCAGCTTTGCTCCATTGCACCAGACCTTTCGCCGGATTCTGCGCGATTGCCGCAGCGGCAGCCCTGGCCCTCATTCCCTCATCGGCACCCGCGGCACCCATAAACCTGATAACCAGTCAGGCCGATCAGGCGGCCCCCTGCGAGATCACACTGCCCGGTGGCTCGAAGGCAGTCGTGACCGAGTCCGGCGGGCGGGAGACCGCCCGGCCCGCCGACGCGAGCGACGCGTCGGCGGCCGGCGGCATGTTCAGCGTCAACGCGGGCGGACATCAGCTGCTGCTGCCCGCAACCGCGATGGCCTCGCTGCGCAGCGGCGCCGCCGATCCGTCCGAGTACGAAACGACCGCGCTCGCCGAGAGCCAGTGCGGGCTGGCCGCGCCGGCGGCCGTCAAGAAGCAGCCGGGCCAGAGCGATTACCAGCTGGGCCGGTTGACGATCAACACCCTGGGCGACGACCGGAATCCGACCCCCCAGTTTGTGCTGCTCACCAACCTGGACAACCAGAGCCTCGCACGGCCGTTCCTGGTGACCTGGGGCGGCTCCGGCAGGACAGCGGTGCCCGAGGGGCACTACGCGGCGATACTCTGGCGCTACGACAGTGCGACCAAGTACCGCTTCGTGATCGACCCGGACTTCACCGTCACCGACGGCACCGCCATCACGCTGGACCTGCGCACCGCGACGGTGACCGCGCAGCCGCCGACGACCCCGCGCCCCTCGGTGCTGGAGTCGACCAGCCTGGGCATCGCCGCCGGGGACGGCGGCGGGACCAGGGCGAGCGCCGGTGACTGGCTGGACTACTTCAACCTCACCTCCACGCCGGCGACGTTCGGCTTCAACCCCACGGAGCCGGTCAAGCACGGGAAGTTCGCGGTCAGCCCGGCGTACGAGTTCACCTCGCCGGCCGACGCGGCCGACCCGTACCAGTACCACGTCGTCGAGCCCTTCGACCACGTCCCGGCCGCCTTCCCGGCCACCGTGGTGGGCAGCGACGGCGCCGCGGTGATCTGCGCGGCATGCTCGACACTGCCGGGTTCTGATCGGCCCGCCCCGCCGCTCGCCAGGATCGCGCCGAGGTGGCCCGGTACGGCCCCAAGCCCCTCCACGTCCGGGGATGGACGTGTCAGGGCTGCGGGACCGTCCACGACCGCGACGAGAACGCAGCACACAACACTCTGGCCGCCGGACGGGCGGACAGGCTAAACGCCTCGCAGAGCGCAGGTAAGACCAGGGCGAAAATCCCGGCACAGCGCGTTGAAGCAGGAAGCCACCCAGGCGGTCACAAGACCGTGGCAGGAATCCCCGGTCCTTAGGCCGGGGAGCACGTCAATTGCCTATGGACCTGACACCCGCAGGCCACGACTGCGCGGTGGGGGTCTCGAGCTGGTCGCGCAGCATCCACGCGTGCTCCTCGAGCTCCTGCAGGGCGACGTTGAACAGGTCTCCGGTCGCGGCGTCCTCGTTGGCGACGTCCGGCGACGCTTCGCGGATGACACCGGCCACGGTGTGCAGGCGCCCCAGCATCAGGGACACCGCCGCCGAGGTCTCCAGGTGTCCGGACGACAGCTCCGGGAGTGTCGTCGTCCGGGCCACGGTGTCCGACCTGCCGTCCGGATCGGCTCCGAGGGCACGCATGCGTTCCGCGACGGTGTCGGCGGACGCCCGGGCCGTGCTCGCGATCTCGTCCAGCTGCAGGTGCACGCTGTGGAAGGTAGGTCCCACGATGTTCCAGTGCGCCTGCTTGGCCTGGGACTGCAACTCCAAGAGGTCTGCCAGGACGTCCTGCAGTGTGCCGGCCAGCTCTTTGGATGCGACGAACGGTGCACTGTCAGCGGTCCGTCGACGGCTGGCGGCGCGTGTTTGGCGGGTGGTCGAAGTCATGGGAGATCTCCACTTCTGTGACTCATTGTCCCAGTCAATCCACAAGCAACCTAATTCCTAGATTGGACAGAGTCAAGTCTTGTCGAGTGGTCTGGATCTCCCGGTCGAGGAGCGACGGCGTTTGCGCTGAAGGAGCGCGAGGGCCCGTGGGAGGCGTGAGGAAAAGCCACAACTCATCGGGCGGCTGTCACGCGCGCGCCGGGAACGGGACGCGGGGCGCGGGCGGGCCGGATCGCGAACACGTACATCCCGGGGTTGCGGCCGCCTGGGCGACTACTTACCGGCGGACGATGCCTGGCAGGCGCTGCACACTCCCCACCAGGTGACCTCGGCCCCGTCTACGGCGAAGCCCTTGCTCTCCACCGGATCGAGGCAGGGGGCCGCTCCCACGGCACAGTCGATGTCCTCGATGACGCCGCAGCTCCGGCAGACGAGGTGGTGGTGATTGTCGCCGACGCGCAATTCGTATCGCGTGGGCGATCCCGCGGGCTCGATGCAGCGAATGAGCTGAGCGCGGGAGAGATCCTCAAGAACGTTGTAGAGACCCTGCCGTGAGAGGCCGGCCGCCGACGAACCGGCCGCCTTGCCGATCCCGATCCGGGCCTCCAGGTCGGAGGCGGTGGAATGCGGGTGCCCCTGCAACGCGCCCAGGACAGCTCGACGCTGGGCTGTGTTGCGCAAACCCTTGAGTCTGAGCAGATCGGCCGCCACCTGCTCCATGGTTGCGGTCACACTCCTTGCTCTCTCGCCACTACTGGACCTGGGTGCCACACACAATACCGCACAGAATTGACATAGTCAATTCTTTTCCTTGTGTGCACTCCGCATCCGCCCCATCCGTATCGGCCACTACCGGCCGATACGGGTCAGAACGGATACACGGCCTCCGCAGCCCGGACCGTGATCCACCGGGTCTCGGTGAAGGCGTCGATGTTGGCCTCACCGCCGAAGCGTGAGCCGGTTCCGGACGCGGCGACTCCGCCGAAGGGCGCGAGAGCTTCGTCGTTCACCGTCTGGTCGTTGATGTGCACCAGACCGGTCGGGATCCGCTCAGCCAGTTCCAGACCCTTCATCACATCGCGGGTGAGGATGCCCAGCGACAGCCCGTACTCGCTGTCGGCCGCGAGAGCGGCGGCCTCGTCCAGAGAGGAGAACGTCCGTACGGGGGCGACCGGGCCGAACACTTCCTGAGCGTAAGCGGGAGAGGAGTCGGTGACGTCGGCGAGCACCGTCGGCCGGTAGAACAGCCCGTCGTAGGTGCCGCCCGCGACGATTCGGGCTCCGCCTGCGACGCTTGCGGTGACGAGGCCGTGGATCTTGTCGCGCTGCCCGGCGTCGATCACGGGGCCGAGCGCCACCTGACCGGTCGCGGGGTCGCCGACCGGCAGGTGTTCGGCCTTTTCCGCCAGCCGGGCGGTGTACTCCTCGGCGATCGACTCGTGGACGAGATGGCGCCCGGTGGACATGCACACCTGTCCCTGGTGGAAGAAGGAACCCCATGCCGCCGTGGACGCGGCCCGCTCCAGGTCGGCGTCCGGCAGGACGATCATCGCCGAATTGCCGCCGAGTTCGAGGTGGGCCCGCTTCAGGTGGCGGGCGGCGGCCTCGCCGACCCTGCGGCCGGCAGCGGTCGAGCCGGTGAAGGAGATCACCCGCACATGCGGATCGGTGACCAGCGCCTCGCCCGCGCCGGCCGCGCCGGGCAGCATCGACAGCACGCCCTCCGGGAGTCCCGCTTCCTCGAACACCCGCATGATCGAGACGCCGCCGGATACCGCTGTGCGTAGGTCCGGCTTGAGCACGACCGCGTTGCCCAGCGCGAGAGCCGGGGCCACGGAACGGATCGCCAGCACCAGCGGCACGTTGAAGGGCGCTATGACGCCGACGACACCGGCGGGTATCCGGCGCACCATGCTGAGGCGGGGTTCGGCGGACGGCAGGACCTGCCCGATCGCACGCGAGGCGAGTGCCGCCGCCTCGTAGCACTCCTGGGCCGCGGTGGAGGGCTCGAACGCCGCTTTGCCCGGGATGCTCCCGGCCTCCCGGACGATCCAGTCCTGGATCTCTTCGGCGGCCTGGACGAACAGGTCGCCCGCCCGGCGCAGGACGGCCGCCCGTTCGTTGTAGGGGACCGTGGCCCAGGAGCGCTGGGCCGCTGCTGCGGCGGCGCAGGCGCGCTTGACGTCCTCGGCGTCGGCCAGGCCGATGCGTTCCAGGGTCGCGCCGGTCGCGGGTTCGATCACGGGCGCGTCACCGCCGGACGCGCCGGTCCAGCCGTCGATGTTGACCTTGCCGGACCAGATCTGCGGGTCGAGAAGGGTCATGATGTGCGTACTCCTTGCGAGGTGGGTCAGGGGACGAAGATCGGGTCGGGTTCGACGGCCACTTCCAGAAGCAGCGGCTCCGTACGGTCCCTGAGGGTGGGCACCACCGCGTCGAGTTCGCGCAGCAGCTCTGCGTGGTCGGTGACGCGGCGGGCGGGGCAGCCGAGGGCGCCGGCCATGGCGGAGA
Source organism: Actinacidiphila oryziradicis (assembly GCF_005047355.1). Lineage (GTDB taxonomy): Bacteria > Actinomycetota > Actinomycetes > Streptomycetales > Streptomycetaceae > Actinacidiphila > Actinacidiphila oryziradicis. The sequence continues at coordinate 225,766 of NZ_SUMC01000001.1, read as the reverse complement.
CGCTGACCTCCTCGAAGGCCGGCCAGGGCGGTTTGCCGCCCTGGAGTTCGGCGAGCCGGTCCATCACCGCGTAGCGCCCGTTGGCCAGGACGACGAAGATCACACCCACGTGGTAGTGGGCCGCGGTCCACAGCGACTGGATCTGGTAGAGCGATGATCCGTCGCCGAGCATCGCGACCACCGGCCGCTCGGGCACGGCCATGCGCACACCGACCGCGGCGGGCATGGCGAACCCGAGCCCGCCCATCGCGGCGCTCAGGAAGCCGAGCGGCCGGCGCGCGGGGAGCAGCGCGTGCAGGTCGGGGCGGCTGGAGGGGGTCTCCTCGACCACCACGGTGTCGGCCGGAAGCCGCCCTGCGAACGCGGCGAAGACATGCGCGGCGCGCAACGGTTCGCCCTCGCGCGGCGGTTCGACCGCGGCGGCCCGGCGGCGGAAGTCCGGACGCACTGCGGCGGGGCGGGGCGGTACGGCGCCGGCCAGCTCGGCGCAGAAGGCCGGCAGCGGGGTGAGCACCGCCAGGTCGACGGGGGCGCGGTGCGCTTCGCCGGGGTCGTCGGTCACCAGCACCAGACGCGTTCCCTCGTGCACCAGGGGGCCGGTCGCGTACGGGTACTGGCGCAGCGCCGGCGCCCCTACGACCAGTACGAAGTCATGGGGAGCGAGGGTCTCGCGCAGCCGGGTGCGGTCGCCGGGCAGGTGCCCGGCGAAGCTCGGATGGTCCTGGGGGAATCCGGCTCGCGCCCCGAACGACTCCTGCCACACCGGGCAGCCGAGCGTCTCGGCGAGCTCGGTCAGCGCTTCCCAGGTCGCCGCGTCGTCCGCCCCGGCACCGACGACGAGGGCAGGGGAGACGGCGGCACCGAGCAGGCCGGCGACCTTTGCGACGGACCGGGCGTCGGTGCCACTCGACTGCAGCAGCACCGCGGGTGCGGGAACGGGCAGTTCCTCCATCGGCTCGGCCCAGTCGCTCATAGGCACGATGACCAGCGCAGGGCCTCGTGCGGTACGTGCCGCGTGCGCCGCGCGGCCGATCGCCCCGGGCACGTCCTGGGCACGCGGAGGTGTCTCCACCCGTACGGGATAGTCGCCGGCCAGACCCTCCAAGCGCCCGGCCAGGAACGGCTCCTGGGCGAGATGCCGGCGGTCCTGCTGCCCGACCAGCACCACCAGCGGGGCCCGGTTCTCCCGCGCGGTGGCGAGCGCGCCGACCGCGTTGCCGAGTCCGGCGGTGGTGTGCAGCAGGGCCAGCGCGGGCGCCTGGCGTGCGATGGCCCAGCCGGTGGCAGCGCCGACGACGGACCCCTCGTGCAGGGCGAGGACGAATTCCAGGTCGTCGGGCAGGTCGGAGAGCAGGGACACCTCGGTCGAGCCGGGGTTGGCGAACACGGTGGTCAGACCGTGCGCACGCAGGACGTCGAAGGCGGCGTCTCGCACGGAGCGCATGGCGAGGGGTTCCTTTCAGAAGTCCGCCGTCGGATCTTGACTGCGGGACGGATGTCACCCGCAACCGGGTGTCGTCCTGAGTTCCTCATGGCGGGATCGCTCAGACTATAAACAGCGGGCATCACTAGGCGGAACGCCACGAGATAGAGTTTCTGCTATGTCGAACGAATCAGCTGACATCTATGGTGCGAACTCCGTCGCCAACGCCCTGCGCACTCTGCTCTACCTGCGCGGACGCGAGTACGTACGTCTCACCGAGGTCAGCGGCCACCTCGGCGTCGCCCGCTCCACCGCCCACCGCGTCCTGACGACGCTGCGCACCCACGGCTTCGTCGAGCAGGAACCGGACGGCCGGCGCTACCGGCTCGGACCCGCGCTCACCAGCCTGGCCCGCGGGATCGCCGACGAACGCACCCTGATCCGGATCGCCCGGCCGCACCTTCAGACCTTGCGCGATGCCGCGCGGGAGACGTCGAACCTCCTGGTCCTCGACGGACCGGACTGCTTCTTCCTCAACGGCGTCGAAGGCCCGCGCACCCTGCGGGTGGCGCCGCGCACCGGTGACCATCTGCCCGCCTACACGACCGCCGGAGGGAAGGCGCTGCTGGCCGAACTCACTCCCGAGCAATTGCGCGAGCGCTACCCGCGCGGCATCACCCCCCTCACCCCGAATACCGTGCCCGACCTGGACTTGCTGGTCGCGGACCTCGCCGAGTGCCGGGCACGGGGCTACGCGCTCAACCTCGCCGAGAGCGTCCGCGATGTGCACGCCGTCGGTGTACCCGTACGTGACCGCTACGGGATCTGCGTGGCGGCAGTGACCGTCTCGGCCCCCAGCACCCGGCTCGACCGCACGCGGGCCGCGGAGCTCTTTCGTCTGCTCGAGCAGGCCGCCTCGGGCATCGCGAAGGAACTGTGATGGGTTGGAGGGCGTGACGACGAGTACTTCGCCGGCCCGGCCCGCCCGAACACCTACGAGCCAGCCGTGCGCTGGTTTCCGGGAGTAATCGTCTCGCCCCCGGCAGGCTGACCATCCGGCCACCGGATCCGGACACGTGCGCACCTCCTCGGTCAACCCCCTGGACGCCAATATTTCCAGCGGGCGGGCGAGGCGCTACAAGGAGTACGTCTTCCCGGCGATCCTCGGGAGTGACTCCGCCGGCGTCGTGGTGGAGACCGGGCCGGGCGTCACGAGGCTGTCCCCAGGGGACCGGGTTTTCGCGAAGGCGGATCGTGGCAGGAGCCTGCCAAGGGACTCTCTGACGGCCAGGGCCCCGGGGGAACGAAGCCCGACTCGAGCTGACCCTCACCGCTTGACCAATGCAATGACCACCAGGATCCGCTCTATGATCTGCCGTCGCCGGCCCCGCTTGGGTCGGGGTCGCCCGCCGTTCTCTGCCGTACCGGGTCCCCGCCGCCGGCCGCCGGCTGGGTGGTGTTGAGGCGGCCGAGGCCGCTGCGGGTGGCTGCGACGACGATCCGGTCACCGATGGCGAGCCGCCGGGCTCGGTCAGCGTAGTTCCACATGTAGGTCCCCGGTTGGTGGGCGAGCCGAACGGCGATGACCCGGATACCGCCCAGGTCCTCGACGTCATGCTGATTCATGCCGACCAGGCCGGAGCCCTCGGTCGCGGTGAGTTCGGCGATGAGGAGCACATGGCGGAAGACGGACAGGGTCCCCAAAACCTCACGGCTCATCAGCGCGGCGGCGAACGCGGGTGCGGACAGGTAGGAGACCGAGCGGGAGGCGACGTTGCCGAGAGTGGCGTAGACGTGGTGCGCGAAGTCGTCGTCGAAGAGGCGGATCACGATGCGTACGCCGGGCTGTATCGCGCGGGCTTCCAACGCGGCTTCCAGGTTCGCGGCGTCGTCCCTGGTCACTGCAATCAGTGCGCGGCTGCGGTGGATGCGGGCGCGCCGCAGGAGGTCGTCCATGGGCCCGTCGCCGACGACCACGGGAATGTTGAGGGCGCACGCGGTGGCGATGCCCCGGGATTCCGGGTTGCGCTCGACGCACACCAAGGGCACGCCCAGCTCGTGGATCAGGGTCGCCACCCGGGTGCCGATATTGCCGAGGCCGACGACCACGATGTGATCGCTGGTCCCGGAGCCGGGGTCCTTGGGCTGGCCGCGCCGTCCGGAGGCGAGGACGTCCACCAGGATCGCGGTGGCCAGCGGGACACACGTCACTCCGCAGAAAGTGATGATCACCTGGGCGACGCGTTGCCACCACCCGCCGGTACCCGCGCCGGGCTGGTCGGGCTGGGCCGCTCCGGCCATGTCCAACAGCGTCGTGTAGACGGTCCAGATGAAGCTGTGGTTGAAGGCCCAGATCGTCAGGAAGGAGGCCAGGGCCGCGGCCGACGCGAAGGCCGTCACGACTCTGAGACGGGCGCCGGTGAAGTACCGAAATGTGTCCACCAGCCGCCAGCGCAGCCGCGCGAACCAGGGGATCGAGATCCGCAGCTCGTTGGAGAGCGTCTGCAGGGCGGCGATTCCGTTACCGGCCCCGTCCGGATTGTTGCTGTGCTGGGTCGTCGCGTCGGCCGCGTCGGCCGCGTCGGCCGCGTTCGGCGCGTGTGCCGTGTCTGGCGACGTCGGTGTGCGGCTCGATGGGATCGTCGCGTCGGGACTGTACCGCGTCGCCAGCGCGATGAAGTCCGCGGCCCTGCTGGCGGTCCCGGGCATCAGCCGTATCCGGCTCAGATCCTGCCGGTCAATCCGGTCCGCGACCACGCACAGGCGGTTCGACTGAATGTCGTCATCGTAGGCGACGTAGACGAACCGTTCGCCGACCTGCACCGAGTTGGGCCGTTGCAGCGCGCCATTGACAAAAGCCGGCGCCGCCGTCGCGGAACCGGACAGCGATGCGCAGTTGGTGAGCAACTTCTCGATCTGCTGGCCCAGCCGCTCGTTGAACATCCGCAGCACAACGCGGATCTGCGGGTTGTGGCCCTGGACGCTGAGCGCGGCATGGATCTTGTCCTGGTCCTCGCCGCTGACGAGTGCGATGCCACGCGCGGTGCTCGCGGACACCTCCCGCAACGCCTCATCGGTGACCGTCCGGGACTCGACGACCTTGACCAGGCCGGGAATCTGCGCGATCCGCGGAGCGTGATCCTCGGTACGGTCCTGAACGATGGCCATCACCGGGACTTCGTAGTGTTCGGTGAGTTCCAGGATCAGCCGGAGGGCGAGCGCATTGCTGCCGACGACGATGAAGTGGTCGGCGATCTGCTGCGCAGGTTCGGACTGACCAGCTGACTGTGGTCCCCCGTCGCGGGTCATACCACCGGATCCTACCTGTGGTTCGCTGACGCGTGGTTGGTGGTACCGCGGTGTCCTGCGGGGCAGGGATACGCGCCACGCTCCGGTCGCGCCTGGGAACATGGGGGAGCTGAGATTGCTCCCCGGTTGTGGACACCGGGTTTCATGCAGCGAGGCCGAGGTTATCCGAGTTGATCAGCCGCTGTTCGAACTCGATGGGTGTGAGGTACGGCAGCGCCGAGCCGCGGTCGCCCACCTGCGCTGATGCGTCAACTCCCGCTTCAGGCCCTGGAAGAACGGCTCGACCAGGGCATTGTCGCAGCTCGAGCCGACACGCCCCATCGACCGGCGGATCCCGTGCCGGCGGCAGACGGCCGCGAACGCACCGCTGGTGTGCTGCGTGCCGTGATCGGTGTGAAAGATGACGTCCGCGACATCGCCGCCGTGAGCGGCCACGGCCGCCTCCAGGGCGCCGACGACCAGGTCGGCGCGCATGGGATCGGCGATTGACCTGCCACCAGAACCTGGGCAGCAGGAGGACTTCACCGCCTACCTCACCACTCTGCGCGCCGGCCAGAAGCGCGAACGCAACCTGATGAAGATCCCCGACCGGCACGGCCTGTGAAACCCGGGCCGTCAGGTGCCGTGGCCGCTGGAGCCGGGGTGAGCGGTGTCGTACACGCGGTCGCACGACATCTCCGTACTTCGTCGGCGTCGCGCCACGGCGGGCCCGCGGCGGAAGAAGGCTGCGATGCGGACCAGGCGCATCTACGGTTCGCCGCCACAGGCGACGGACCTGGTCGGTTCCGCGGTCCGTCCGCTGCGCTCACAAGTGCCGTCGGCAAGGGCCGTCCCACCATCGGGTGACTGCGCTACCGAGTGCGGTGGAGCAATGTGGACGCCATGGATGAAGCGCGGAGCGACGAACAGCAAGGGAACCCGGGCGACGGCGAGCACCGGCGGAAGCGGGGACCCGTCGCGGTCACGGTTCAGTATGTGGTCATCGATGGGCCGGAAGGCGACGTCGGCGTGCCCTCACAGGACTCGAACCTGCGGCTCGGGCGGTTTGCGTCTGCCCAGAGGATTCGGGCCTGTGGCCTGCGGTTCCGAGGGCCCAAGCGGCTTCGGTGGGCGTGGCGCCGCGTTCGGTCAGGAGGGGGACGAGTCCCATGACGACGGAGTACATCGCGAACCCGGACAGGGTGAGTGCTGCGGCGAGGAGGATGAAGGGGCGGCTGCGGGTCACCGGCGGTGCGGTGGTGAGGGTTGCCCGGGGGCTGCGGGGGGCGGCGGCCATGGCGCACGCAGTGCCAGCGCGTGCGCGGGGATGGTCACGAGGGCGAGGATGGCCGCCAGGATGAGGTAGGTGGTCCTCCAGCTGAAGTGTTCGGCGAGGGCTGCGGTCAGCGGTGCGAAGACGGTGGAGGCGAGTCCGCCGGCCAGCGTGACGATGGTGAGGGCCCGGACGCGGTCGTTGCCCCACCAGCGGGTGAGTGCGGCGAAGGCTGGGGGGTAGAAGGTGGCGGCCATGGCGGTGCCGGCCAGCAGCCACCCGGCGGCAAAGGCCGTCAGGTTGGGCGCGCGGGCGATGGCGAGCAGGGAGAGCACTGCCAGGACGGAGCCGGTGGTCATCACGGCGCGTGGGCCTCGCCGGTCGAGGATCCGGCCGATGGGGATGCCCGCCACGGCGGAGACGAGCAGGGCGGCGGAAAAGGCCGCGGTGGTGGCGGCGGGGGACCAGCCTGTGTCGGCGGTGATGCGGGCGTTGAGCACGGGGAAGGCGTAGTAGATAACGCCCCAGCTGGTGATCTGCGTGGCGCACAGGGCCGGCAGTACGGCGCGTGGCCGCGACCGGATGCCCGCTCCGGTCGCGGCCAGGCCGCTGTGGACATCGGTCACCGGGTCAGCAGCCGCCGGAGGGGGCGGGGGCTCCGATGGTGAGCGTGGCCGGAGCGGCGCAGCAGCCGCCGCCGCTGTTGTCCTGGGCGGCCTCGGGCTGGTCGAAGAGGCCGGCGCCGCCGCACACTCCGGTGTCGGGGAGGGTGAGTTCGACGCGGTCGGCGGATTCCAGGTCGCCGGCGAGGGCTGCGGTGACGGAGCGGACCTGCTCGTAGCCGGTCATGGCCAGGAAGGTCGGGGCGCGGCCGTAGGACTTCATGCCGACCAGGTAGACGCCCTGTTCTGGGTGGGACAGTTCGCGGTGGCCGTGCGGGTAGACGGTGCCGCAGGAGTGCTGGTTGGGGTCGATCAGCGGCGCCAGCTCGACGGGTGCCTGGAGGCGCTCGTCCAGACCGAGGCGGAGTTCGGACAGGAACGACAGGTCCGGGCGCAGGCCGGTGAGCACGATGACCTCGTCCACCGGGTCCAGGCGGCGGCCATCCTCACCGGCCAGGACCAGGCGGCCTTCCGCGTCGCGCTCGATCGCTTCGGTACGGAAGCCGGTGACCGCGTCCGCGTAGCTGCCTTCGACGGCGGCCTTCGCCGCGAGGCCGAGGGCGCCGCGGGCGGGCAGCTGGTCGGCTTCGCCGCCGCCGAACGTGGAGCCGCTGATGCCCCGGCGCAGGATCCACACCGCGTGCGTGCCGGGCTCCTCCTTGGCGAGGTCGGCGAGGCTGGCCAGCGCGGTGAACGCGGAGGCGCCGGAGCCGATGACAGCGGTGCGCTTACCGGCGTAGCGGGCGCGTACGGCTGGGTCCTTCAGGTCGGGGACGCGGTAGGTGATGCGGTCGGCCGCGGTCTTCTCGCCGAGGGCGGGAAGGCCGCTGGCTCCGGCCGGGCCGGGCGTGGTCCAGGTGCCGGAGGCGTCGATGACCGCGCGGGCGAAGACGCGCTCCTCACCGCTGCCGGCGGTGTTGAGGTGCACGACGAAGGGCTGGCTCTCGCGGTCGGCGTCGACGATCCGGTCGCGGCCGGTGCGCGAGACCCCGGTGACGGTGGCGTGGTAGCGGACGCGCCCGCCCAGGACGTCGGCGAGCGGCTGGAGGTACTGCTCGGCCCAGTCCCCGCCGGACGGGTACGCGGCGGCATCGGGCTTGGTCCAGCCGGTGGGCGCCAGGAGCTTTTCTGCGGCCGGGTCAGTGAGCTCGCCCCAGGTGGAGAACAGCCGTACGTGTGACCACTCCCGCACGGCCGCGCCGGCGGCCGGACCGGTCTCCAGGACCAGGGGCTCGATGCCGTGGTCGAGAAGGTGGGCTGCGGCGGCGAGCCCGGCCGGGCCGGCTCCGATGACGACGACGGGCAGTTCGCTGGTGGCAGGCGCGTTCACAACGACTCCTCATTTTCTGCTTCGACATCCGTCGATGGCTTGCAGCGCCAGCATTACACTTGATTCGATAAGCGTCAACATAGACACACGTCGAAACCAGGAGGTCGTTGTGATGGAGCAGGTCGACGTCGCGGTGATCGGGGGCGGCCAGTCCGGGCTCGCAGCAGCGCATGCCCTGCTGCGGCACGGGCTGACGCCGGTGGTGCTGAAGGCGTCCGCGCGGCCGGCCGGGTCGTGGCCGCGCTACTAAGACAGCCTCACCCTGTTCTCCCCGGCGCGGTACAGCTCCCTGCCGGGCATGCCGTTCGGCGGCGACGGCGACCGCTGTCCACGCCGGGATGAGGTCGTCGCCTATCTCGCCTCCTACGCCGCGCGCCTGGATGCCGAGATCCGCACCCGCACCCGCGTGGTGGAGGTCCGCCCCGACGGGAAGGGGTTCGCCGTCGCCCTGGAGGGCGGACAGCAGCTGGCGGCGCGGGCGGTGGTCGCGGCGAGCGGGACCTTCGGCCGCCCCTACCGGCCCGATCTGCCGGGCCTGGCGCACTTCGCGGGCTCGGTGCTGCACGCGGCGGACTACCGGACTTCCGAGCCGTTCGCCGGTCAGCGGGTCATCGTGGTCGGGGCCGGGGACTCCGCGGTGCAGATCGCGGCAGAACTGGCCACTGCCGCGCGGGTGACGCTGGCCAGCCGCACGCCGGCGCGGTTCGCCCGTCAGCACATCCTGGGCCGGGGCCTGCGCTTCTGGCTCGCCCGGACCGGCATCGACACCGCGCCGGTCGACCGCTTCCTGCGGACCCCGCCGACGCAGCTGGTCATCGACGACAGCCGGTACCGTGCCGCACTGGACGTCGGCATTCCGGACTGCCGGTCTTCACCGGCGGCGACGGCGGCAAGGGTCACCTGGCCGGACGGGACGGTCGAAGCGATCGACGCGGTTCTGCTGGCCACCGGCTACCGGCCTGACCTGCCCTACTTCGACGGGTTTGGCGCTCTGGACGGGCAGGGGCATCCGCTGCACCGCGACGGCGCCTCCCTCACCCATCCAGGGCTGGTCTATGTGGGGCCGGAATGGCAGCGCAGCCTGTCGTCGAACTCCCTGCGCGGGGTCGGCCGGGACGCCGTCCGCGCCGCCCGCCGCCTGGCCGCTCACCTCGCGCGGTCATGACGCCGTACGGCCTCACCGTTCTGGTTCGACATGTGTCAACATAGACGCATGTCGAATGTGCAGGTGTTGCCGCTGCTGGAGCCGGAGAGCGCGGCGCCGTGCTGCCCGCCGCTGACCGAACGCCCGCTCACGGCCGTGGAGGCCGAGCGGACCGCCGTGATGTTCAAGGCACTCGGTGACCCGGTGCGCCTGCGGTTGTTCTCCCTGATCGCCTCCCACGAGGGCGGCGAGGCGTGCGTGTGCGACATCTCCGACGTCGGCGTCTCCCAGCCCACCGTCTCCCACCACCTCAAGAAGCTCCGCGAGGCAGGACTGCTGACCTCCCAGCGGCGCGGCACCTGGGTCTACTACCGCGTCGCCCCGGCCGTACTGGCCGCCATGGGGCAACTGCTCACCTCCGCAGCCGGAGCCTGACCGACCTGTACGTTGCGCGGAGCGTCGCCGCCAAGGCCACGGGCGGTACTGCCGCCGGCCCGGACCCCGACTCTGGACCTCCTGCCGCCGGGCCGACCCGCATGCTCCTCACGCGTCGCGGCGCCGCGAGCTGTACGGATCAGACGTCGTCGGCCGTCCGGCTGCCGGGACGGCCGAAGACCACGGCTACCAGCGCCAGCCCCACGACGGCTCCGATCAGCTGCATGCCGATGAAGCCGAGGACGGAACCCGGGGCGATCCCGGCGAGGGTGTCGGAGAAGGCCCGGCCGATCGTGACCGCGGGGTTGGCGAAGGAGGTGGAGGAGGTGAACCAGTAGGCCGCGCCGATGTAGGAGGCCACCGCGACCGGCGCGAAGTGCAGCCGGTCGGCGCGGGCGAGCCCGAAGATCAGCAGGATCAACCCGGCGGTGGCGACGACCTCGCCAAGCAGCAGGTGCCCGGCGGAGCGGTCGTGGGTGGACCACCGCACCACCGGTTCGGCGAACATGGCGTTCGCCAGCACGGCGCCGCCGATCGCCCCGGCGATGGACTGGCCCGTCGCCGACCCCGACGGCGCCCCGATCGAGGCGGTCCGCGCGATCCGCGACGCCATCGACGCGCACGTCACCGACCTGCTCGCCACCCTGCCCACGGCCTGATCCCGGCCGCGAGCCCACCGTTCCACTGGAAAAGGAAGAACTGATGTCCACCACCGCCCCTGCCGCGTCCGTGCTGTTCGTCTGCGTCCACAACGCCGGGCGCTCGCAGATGGCCGCCGGATTCCTCAACCACCTCGCCGGCGACCGGATCGAGGTCCGCTCCGCCGGGTCCATCCCGGGCGACCAGGTCAACCCGGCCGCGGTCGAGGCGATGAAGGAAGTCGGCATCGACATCTCCGACAGGAAGCCGAAGATTCTGACCACCGAAGCCGTCCAGGCGTCGGACTACGTCATCACCATGGGCTGCGGCGACGCCTGCCCCATCTTCCCCGGCAAGAAGTACCTCGACTGGGCCCTGGAAGACCCCGCGGGCAAGGGCGTGGAGTCCGTCCGCCCGATCCGCGACGAGATCAAGACCCGTATCGAGGCCCTGATTGCCGAGATCGACGCCAAGCAGGAGGCGTGAGCACGGTGACGCCGGGAGACGACGTGCGCGAGGTCATCGTCATCGGCTCCGGCCCCGCCGGATACACCGCCGCCCTCTGCGCCGCCCGCGCCTCCCTCAAGCCCCTGGTCTTCGAAGGCGCGGTCACCGCGGGCGGCGCGCTGATGAACACCACCGAGGTGGAGAACTTCCCCGGCTTCCGCGACGGCATCATGGGCCCCGACCTCATGGACAAATGCGCGCCCAGGCTGAGCGCTTCGGCGCCGAGCTGGTGGCGACATCGTTGCTGCCGACCTGACCGAGGACATCAAGACCGTCACCGACTCCGCCGGCACCGTGCACCGCGCGAAGGCCGTCATCGTCGGCACTGGATCCCAGCACCGCAAGCTCAACCTGCCAGGCGAGGACGAGCTCTCCGGCCGTGGCGTTTCCTACTGCGTGACCTGTGACGGCTTCTTCTTCCGCGAGCACGACATCGCCGTCATCGGCGGTGGCGACACCGCGATGGAAGAGGCGACCTTCCTCTCCCGCTTCGCCAAGTCCGTCACCATCGTGCACCGCCGTGACACCCTGCGCGCCTCCAAGGCGATGCAGGAACGTGCCTACGCTGACTCGAAGATCTCCTTCGCCTGGGAGCGAGGTCGCAACCATCCACGGCGAGGGCGGCAAGCTCTCCGGACTCACCCTGCGCAACACCAGCACCGGTGAGACCTCCGAGCTCCCCGTCACCGGACTGTTCGTCGCGATCGGCCATGACCCGCGCACCGAACTGTTCAAGGGCCAGCTCGACCTGGACGACGAGAACTACCTCATGGTCGCCGCACCCGGCACCCGCACCAGCGCCACCGGCGTCTTCGCCGCCGGCGACGTCGTCGACCACACCCACCGCCAGGCCATCACCGCCGCCGGCACTGGCTGCTCCGCCGCGCTGGACGCCGAGCGCTACCTGGCCGCACTCGCCGACGTCACCGCGTGACACCGGGCCGGAGTGTGCCTGACCGCCCTTCGGGGCGCCGGGCACACCCCAGCCTTCAAAAACGGGAAGGCCTGGATGCCGGGGCGGGGGCGATTTCGAGGTGGTCCCCCTCAGGCGCTTGCCCCCGAACGGGCCGTCGTAGCATGGCACATGCCGGCGGCGAGGGTGGTGCCACTGGCCGGGTCGATGAGGATGAAGGAACCGGTGAGCCGGGAGTCGGCGTAGGCATCCAGCGGCAGCGGCTGGGAAGTCCGCAGGACGACCGTGCCGATGTCGTTGACGGCAAGCTCATGGGGGAGGTCCCGGCGGGTCAGGCCCTGTGTGAGGTCGACCTTGTAAGGCAGTTGCTTGACGATCGCGTTCACCGTGCGGGTGCCGTGCTTGAGCAACACCCGGGCGCCGACCGTCAGCGGCCGATCGTGGAGGTGGCAGACGGTGGCCTCGACGTCCTGGGTGATCGTGGGGGCGTCGAGGGCCGGCGCGATGACGTCGCCCCGCGAGATGTCGAGGTCGTCGGCGAGCAGCACGGTCACCGACTGCGGGGCCCAGGCCGTGGCCACGCTCTCACCGAGCGTGTCGATCCCGGTGATGGTGCTGGCCAGGCCCGACGGCTGGACGGTGACCTCGTCGCCGACCCGCAGTACGCCAGACGCGATCCGGCCCGCGTAGCCCCGGTAGTCGAGGTGCTCGGCGGTCTGGGGCCGGATGACATACTGGACGGGAAGACGGGCCGGGGCGGTGGTTGGGTTGTCGCCGACCGGCACGGTCTCCAGGTGCTCCAGGATCGTCGGGCCGCTGTACCAGTCCATGTGCGCGGAAGGGGTCACCACGTTGTCCCCGGCGAGTGCCGAGATCGGTATCGCCGTGATGTCGCGGACGCCGAGCGAAGCGGCGTACGCGGTGAACTCCTCGGCGATCCCGGTGAAGGACGACTTGGCGTAGTCGACCAGATCCATCTTGTTGACGGCCAGCACTACGTGCGGCACCCGCAGCAGGGCGGCCAGAGCCGCGTGGCGGCGGGTCTGCTCGACGACGCCGTTGCGGGCGTCGACCAGGACCACGGCCAACTCGGCGGTGGAGGCACCCGTCACCATATTGCGCGTGTACTGCACATGTCCGGGCGTGTCGGCGAGGATGAACCGTCGCCGGGGGGTGGCGAAGTAGCGGTAGGCGACGTCGATGGTGATGCCCTGATCCCGCTCCGCGCGCAGGCCGTCGGTGAGCAGCGCCAGGTCCGGTGTCTCCTGGCCGCGCCGCATGGAGGCCGCCTCGACGGCCCCCAGCTGGTCGGCGAGGACCGACTTGGAGTCGTACAGCAGCCGCCCGACCAGGGTGGACTTGCCGTCGTCCACGGAACCGGCGGTCGCGAAGCGCAGCAGCGCGGTGGTGGTCGGGAGCCGTTCGGTGCCGGTGCTCGTGCTCGTGCTCGTGCCCGTATCCATATCCGTATCGGTGCCGCTATCAGTGTCCGTATCAGTGGTCATTAGAAGTACCCCTCGCGTTTGCGGTCCTCCATCGCGGCCTCGGACAGTTTGTCGTCGGCGCGTGTGGCTCCCCGCTCGGTGATCCGGGACGTGGTGATCTCGGCGATGACCTGCTCGACCGTGCCGGCGTCGGAGTCCACCGCGCCGGTGCAGGACATGTCGCCGACCGTGCGGTAGCGGATCTGCCGGCGTTCGGTGGTCTCGTCGTCCTTCGGGCCGCCCCATTCGCCGGGCGCGAGCCACATGCCGTCCCGGGCGAAGACGTCGCGCTTGTGGGCGTAGTAGATCTGCGGCAGCTCGATGCCCTCGCGCGCGATGTACTGCCACACGTCCAGCTCGGTCCAATTGGAGAGCGGGAAGACGCGGACGTGCTCGCCGGGTGCGTGCCGGCCGTTGTACAGCGCCCACAGTTCCGGGCGTTGGCGGCGCGGGTCCCACGCCCCGAACTCGTCCCGCAGCGAGAAGACCCGCTCCTTGGCGCGCGCCTTCTCCTCGTCCCGGCGCCCGCCCCCGAACACCGCGTCGTGCTTGCCCTCGGCGATCGCGTCCAGCAGCGGCACGGTCTGGAGCGGGTTGCGGGTGCCGTCGGGGCGTTCGCGCAGCCGTCCGTCGTCGATGTAGTCCTGCACCGAGGCGATACGCAGCCGCAGCCCGTGCCCGGCCGCGGTCCGGTCCCGGTAGGCGAGCACCTCGGGGAAGTTGTGCCCGGTGTCCACGTGCAGCAGCGAGAAGGGCACCGCCGCCGGGGCGAACGCCTTCAGCGCCAGGTGCAGCATGACGATCGAGTCCTTGCCGCCGGAGAAGAGGATCACTGGCCGCTCGAACTCGCCCGCCACTTCACGGAAAATGTGCACCGCCTCCGACTCCAACGTCTCCAGATGCGACAGTGCGTAAGGGTAGGGATTCGCCGTCCTCCCGGCGGAACTCCCGGTGGAACCCCCTGCTGATTGGTGGTGAACGACCGTCATGCCAACTCCCTTTCCACAAGCAGCGTGTACAAGGCGTCGACGGACTCCGAGACGCCTTCGGCATGGGTGCCCAGCCGCAGATCCGGCGTCTCGGGCACCTCGTACGGGTCGTCGACACCGGTCAGCCCGGATATCCCGCCCGCGGCCTGCCGCGCGTACAGGCCCTTCACGTCCCGCACCGAGCAGACCTCGAGCGGTGTCGCGACATGCACCTCCAGATAGGTCGTCGCGGACTTCTCGTGATGTTTGCGGACCATTTCCCGGCTGTCCGCGTACGGCGCGATCACCGGCACCAGGACGGCTGTGCCGTTGCGTGCCAGAACCTCCGCGACCATGCCGATCCGCTGGACGTTGGTGTCCCGGTCCGCACGGCTGAAGCCCAGCCCGGCGGACAGGAATCGCCGGACCTCGTCGCCGTCGAGGACCTCCACCCGTCGTCCGTGATGTCGCAACCGCTCGGCGACCCCGTAGGCGATGGTGGTCTTGCCCGCGCTCGGCAGGCCGGTCAGCCATACGGTCGCGCCGGGCCGGCACGTGCAGAACGAGTGGGTCGTCATGCCCGGCTCCTCACAGCGGGCTCGGATGCCGCTCGGGCCGCGGTCACGGGCAGCGTTGTCAGTTCGCGCAGCGCGGCCGAGAGGACGGCGATGCCGCGTAGGTAGTCGTCGGTCAGGATGTGCTCCTCGTCCGAGTGGTCCAGAGCGCTGTCCCCCGGGCCGTACGTGGCCATCGGTATGTCCCAGAACTCCGCCAGCGTGTTCATGTCGGAGGTGGCGGTTTTGACCGTCGGACGCGGGACGCCTCCAACTCGCCGGATCCCCGCGGACAGGGCGTGGACCACGGGACTGCGACGTTCCACGCGCACCGCGGCGACCCCGTTGAGGACATCCACCGTGCCGCCGCGGGCGCGGTTCCTGAGGGCGGTGACGAATCCCTCCTGGTCGAAACCGACCGGGGTGCGGACGCTGATCTCGAGTTCGGCGTCCGCTATGTCGCCCCGCATCGCGACCAGGGTCGCGCCGGGGGTTCCGAACGAACCGTGGCCCTGGTCCGGGCCGAGCAGTTCGAGGGCATCGTGCCAGAACGCGGCAGCCGATTCCGTCGCCTTCTCCACGGGGTTGCTCGGATGGGTGGCAGGACAGGTGACCCGGTAGGAGAGGTCGAGTTTCCCCTTGTACCCGAGGACTACTCCCGACCATCCGCTCGGTTCGCCCACCACCAGCGCGTCCGGTCGGGCCAGTGTGCGTCCGATGTGTACCGCGCCACGGGATTGGGGGGTTTCCTCCTCGACCACTCCCACGACCGTCAACTGGCCGGGGAAGCCGGGGTTCGCCGCGACGGCCTGCACCATGGCCGCGAGCGGGCCCTTGGCGTCCACCGAGCCGCGTCCGTGGACACGGCCGTCCGAACACCGCACCGGCAACTGGCCGGGGACCGTGTCCATGTGACCGAGGAGCATGATCTTCGGGCCGGGCCGGGCGGGCGTCTCGCCGATCACGTTTCCGGCCCGGTCGATCCGGGCGGCAAGGCCGAGTCCCTTCATGACGCCGACCAGATGCTCGGCCAGCCGGCTCTCCTCCCCCGACGGTGAAGGGATCGCCACCATGGCTTCCAGCATGTTCGCCGCCGAGACCGGGTCCACGCCCACGAGGGCTCGGGCCACATCCTCGGACGGGACGGTCACGGTGCCCATCACCTGCTCCTCCTTCTGTTCCGGATTCCTCTTCTGTTCCGGATTCTGTTCCGGATTCCGTTCCGGACCGGGCGTCAGCAAGATCTGCGTTCCCGCTCCGTGCAGGACGTCGGTGACCGCCTTCTCATGGCGGCCGTCCGAGACGGTCACCCGCGGGACCCCGCCCTGGAGGGCTTCGCGCGCCGCGACGAGCTTGAGCGCCATGCCGCCACGGGCGAACTCCCCCGGGGCGGAAGTCCCGGACACCTCGTACTCGGCCAGCACGCTGCCTTCGTCGTCCGCGTCGGTCAGTACGCCCGGAGCCCCGGTCAGCAGCACCAGGCGGTCCGCGTTCAGGGCCGTGGCCAGTGCCGCCGCGGCGCGGTCCGCGTCCGCGTTGACCGGGAATCCCCGCTCGTCCGCCGCCGGCGGCGAGATCACGGGAACGTACCCCTCGGACAGCAGCGTGGTGAGGAGTTCGTTACGGACCTCGCCGATCCGCCCGCTGTGGTCGTCGCGCACGACCACCGTGCGTCCGCCGATCAGCGCTCGATGCGCGGTCTTGCGGCTCGCTTGCAGCATCCCGCCGTCCATCCCGGTCATGCCGACGGCCGGCACGCCCCTGCGCTGCAATTCGGCCACCAGCCTCGGCTTTACCGCCCCGGCCAGGGCCAGCGTCACCACCTCCATGGTCGCCTCATCGGTGTAGCGGGCCGATACGCCGTCGGGCGAGACCATCCGGCGCTGCGGGACGTCCAGCCGCTGCGCCAGGCTGTCGATGTCGGCGGATCCGCCGTGCACCACGACGACGTGATGGCCGTACCGTGTCAGGTCCGCGATATCGGCGCAGATTTCAGTCGCGTTGACGTCGTGGTTGCCGCCGCATTTGACTACGAGTAATTGGTTCGGGTTCAACCTTGCCTCCAGTCATGTCAATTCATGTTCAGAGGTGTCCGACCGGGCAGGCCCTACATCGGATGCAGCCCCGGGAACGAGAGTCCGTACGACTCGGGCCACCCCATGCGGACGTTGAGGCATTGCACCGCGTTGCCCGCGCCGCCCTTCACGAGGTTGTCCAGGGCGGCGATGACGACCAGGCGGTCGGAGCCCTCGTCGGCGGCGTGGCCGATGTCGCAGAAGTTGGAACCGAGCAGGATCTTGGGTTCCGGATAGCGGTAGACGCCTCGCTTGTGGGAGACCATGCGGATGAAGGGCTCGTCCGAGTACGCCTCGCGGTAGGCCGCGCGCACCGCCCGGTGGTCCGCGCCCGGCGCCAGTTCGGTGTGGCAGACGACCTGGACGCCGCGCACTGCCTCGACACCTGTCGCGGTCATCCGTACGTCGAGGCCGGTGTGCTGGGCGATCTCGGCCTCGTGACGGTGGGCCACGGGGGCGAAGACGCGCATGGCGCCGCTGCGTTCGGCGTGCAGGTTGCCCTCGCCGGCCGTCGCTCCGGAGCCGCTGGATCCGGTACGCCCGTCCACCAGGACCCGCGAAGCGATCAGTCTGCGGGCGGCCGGCGGACGCAGCGCGAGCAGTCCGGCCGTCGCCATGCAGCCGGGGACGCTGATCAGCCGTGCGGTGCGCAGCTCGTCGCGGTGCAGTTCCGGAATGCCGGGGACGAACGAGTCCAGTAGTTCCGGAGCTTCGTGGGCGACGCCGTAGTAGCGCTTGTACGCGTCGGCGTCCCTGAGCCTGAAGTCCCCCGAGAGGTCTATCAGGAGTTCCGTACGGCTCGCCCATTGCCGTACCAGGGCCATGGCCGACCGGTGCGGCGTCGCCAGGAGGACGACATCGCACTCCGTCACCTGCTCGGCGTCGCAGAACGTGAGGTCCGTGGCCGAGCGCAGATTGGGATGGACGCTGTCGACGCGCTTGCCAGGGAAGCGCGACGACACCGCGGCGGTCACCTCCGTCTCGGGGTGGCCGAGGAGCAGCCTGAGCACTTCGCCACCGATGTAGCCGGCGGCACCGAACACCGCGACCCTGATCACTTCCACACCTCGGAGACCAGTCGGTCGGCGATCTCCTCGGCGACGTCGACCCGGCCATCCAGGGCCTCCTGGAAGCCCTTGAACTCGACTCCGTGGTTCACCTCCAGGACGTACAGGCCGCCGTCCACGTCCTCGGCCAGATCCACGCCCGCGATGGCCGCCCCGGTCTGTGCCGCGGCGGCCACCGCGAGCCCGGCGATGTCGTCGGTAAGGGCGCACGGCTTGGTCCGGCTGCCCCTCGCCACATTGGTGCGCCATTCGTCGGACATCCGGTAGACGGCACCGATCGGCACCCCGCCCACGACGATCACCCTGATGTCGCGGCCGGGCTTGTCCACGTAACTCTGGAGATAGATGATCTGTGCCTGCGGCGAGGGAATGGCGTCGCAGTGCTCCAGTACGGTCCGGGTCGCGTCGGCGTCCGGCAGCAGTGCCACCCGCCTGCCCCAGGAACCGACCAGGGGCTTGATGACGACCGGGTACCCGATCTCCTCGGCCGCCTGCTGGGCGGCCTCGGTCGTCAGGGCGAGGGAAGCGCGCGGCGTGGGGATGCCGGCCCGGTGAAGGGCGAGCGACGTCCGCCATTTGTCACCGCAGATCTCGATCGCGGCCGAGGAGTTGACGACGGTGACGCCGCTCGCCTCGAACGTCAGTGCCGCGTAGAGGGCCTTGGTCGCCGAGATCTCCCGGTTGAGCACCAGGTCCCAGGCCGGCGGCAGGCCGTCCATGTGGTGTCGTACGGTCCGGGTGTCGATTTGCGTGCACGGGACTCCCCGCCGCTCCAGGGCCTCCAGGATCCGCTTCTCCTCGAAGCGGATCCTGGAGGCCAGCAGGGCTGTCCGCGGTGCCGTGGAAGGCTTTCCCAATGTCATTCGCCCCAGTCCTCTTCGACCTCGGGTGCCAGCGCGAGCAGCAGCGGGGCAGTGGCCACCACTTCCAACTCGCTGCGGCAGCCGGGACATTCGAGCACTTCGCTCATCCGGACGGAGTCGTTGATCGTCAGTGCTCCGTCGCATTCGGGGCACGTCTGGGTCGCGGTCGTCATGACAGTTCCCTCTGTTTCTCGTCGGTTCATGGGGTGTTGGGCGCGTCCGCGTCGAGTGCCGCGCAGACCGTGGCAGCCGTACGGGCGGCGCTGATGCCGTAGTGGTCCAGCAGGTATTCGTGGCCGCCGGCGATGTCCGCGAACTTCTCCGGCATGGCGATCCGCACCACGCGGGTCGGCCGCTCCTCGCAGAGGGCCTCGCAGACCGCGCCGCCGAGCCCGCCGCTGCGCCAGTGCTCCTCCACCGTGACCACCAGGGAGGCCTGTGCGGTGGCCGCGAGGAGCGTCTCGGTGTCGAGCGGTCGCAGGGTGTGCATGTTGAGCACGGTCGCGGAGATACCGCATTCGGAGAGAAGCTGTGCCGCCTCCGCGCAGGCCGCCACGGGATACGGTCCGCAGCCGACCAGTACCACGTCCGTGCCCCGGCGCAGCAGCTGGGCCCGGCCGATGATCATGGGCTCGCCGGTATCGATCGCCGGCGTGGCCTTGCGGCCCAGCCGTACGTACAACGGGCCCGGCAGGTCCAGGCTCTGTTCGACGACGGCTTCGGTGGCGGCGGCGTCGGCCGGTACGACCACGGTCATCGTCGGCAGTGTGCGCATCGCCGACAGATCCGCCAACGCGTGGTGCGTGGGGCCGAGGTGACCGGCGGCCAGGCCGCCGTGCGTCGCCATGATGCGTACCGGCAGGGCCGGGTAGGCGATGTCGAGTTCTACGGCTTCGAGCGCCCGCGCACTGGCGAAGGCGGCCATGGTGTTGACGAACGGCATCCGCCCGCAGGCCGCGAGCCCGGCCGCCATGCCCATCAGATTGTGTTCGGCGATCCCCAGATTGACGTACTGGTCGCCGGCGGCGGCGATGTCGTCCGGGCTGAACAGGCCGGTGTCGGTGTCCAGGCAGATCAGCCTGGGGTCCTGTTGAAGCAGCGGCATCAGCCGGTCGCGGTACGCGTGGCGGGTCGCCGCTGGGGCTGGGGTTGTTGTCAACGGGCTTCATCCTTCCCTGTGTTGTGCGATACGGGCGCGTTGCGCAGTACGGACCGGACCCGGGTGTGTTTGCGTTCGGAGAGGGTGACGTAGTGGCTTGCGACCTGGCCCGCCAGGAACGGAACGCCGTGGCCCTTCACGGTTCGCGCGATCAGGAGGCTGGGGCGGCCGGGTTCCCACGGGGTGCTGCCCAGGTTCCGTACGAGTTCTCCGACGTCGTGTCCGTCGGCCTCCCGGACGGCCCACCCGAAGCTTCGCCACCGCTCCGCCAGCGGTTCCATGGCGGCGATCTCGTTGGTGGGGCCGGTCAGTTGGAGGGAGTTGCGGTCCACCACGGCGACCAGGTTCTCCAGTCCCAGCGAGGCGGCGCCGATGGCCGCCTCCCACACGGAACCTTCCTGGAGTTCGCCGTCCCCCATGAGGACGAAGGCCTTCGAACTCCTGCCGTCCAGGCGCGCGGCCAGGGCGAAACCGCATCCCAGGGCGAGTCCGTGGCCGAGTGAGCCGGTCGCGGCCTCGACCCCGGGCACCGCCCGGACCGGATGGCCCATCAGCCTGCTGCCGGGTTGGCCGTATTCACGCAGTTCCTCGACGGGCAGGAAGCCGCTTTCCGCGAGGATCGCGTACAGGCCCACTGCGGCGTGCCCCTTGCTGAGCACGAACCGGTCCCGCTCAGGGGCTGTTGGCCGCGCCGGGTCCACGGTCATGACGTCGCCGTAGAGCGCGGTCAGTACTTCGGTGGCCGAGTACGCGCCGCCGAGGTGCCCTCCTTCGGGGCCCGCGCACATGTCAGCGACGTGTTCGCGCACCCGCATGGCGGTGGCGCGCAGGGACGAGAGGCCGGCCGGGGTGAGGCTCGTCGCGGTCATGATCGCGCCCCGGCGAGCTTGGCGACCGTGTCGAGGTTCTCCCACACTTTCTCGAATGCCTCCGCGTAACGTTCCAGCAGCTCACCGCTCGTGGGGCTCAGGTGCCGCTTCTGGATGGTGAGGGAATCACGGATCACCGCGTGGGCGACCGGATACTCCGCCCGGGAATCCGCCGGTACGTGCTCCGGTACGTGCTCTGCCGAGGGCTCCAGCGCCGCCCACGGGTAGCCCCGGCCGAAGCCGAGGCGATCGCGGAACGCGGTCTGGTCGGGCAGCGGCATCAGTTGGTACTGGGACATCGGAACTCCCTCGGCCCGCAGTGCGCGGCGCAGTGCCTTCCGGAAAGCCGTGTCGGTGATCCCGGGCAGTCCGGCCGCGGCCGGGTCGAACCGGAACCGGAGGATGTGCCATACGTGTGTGGTGCCGGGCAGCGGCTTGGGCACGGTGAGGCCGGGCAGTCCGTCCAGGCGCGCCAGGAAGCGGGTGATGTTCGTCTGCCGGGCCTGCTCGTAGTGGTCGAAGCGACCGAGCTGCGCGCTGGCGAAGGCCGCCTGCAGGCCGTTCATCTTGTGGTTCCAGCCGAGTTGGTGGGAGACGTAGTCCCGGTCCTTGCCGCTTTCGATCACCTCGCCGAACTGGCGGCCCCTGCGGGCGGTTTCGGCGAGACCGGCATCGCCGGTCACCAGCAGACCGCCCTCGCCGCAGGTCGGGATGTTCTTGGTGACCTGAAGGCTGAACGCGCCCATGTCACCGATGCTGCCCACCGGACGCCCCCGATGGGTCGCACCCGGTGCCTGGGCGGCGTCCTCCACCACGGCCAGGCCGTGGCGGCGGGCCACATCGGTGATCCCGTCCATGTCCGCCGGCGCGCCGTGCAGGTGGACGGGGATGATCGCGGCCGTCCTCGGTGTGATGCGCCGTTCCACGTCCTTCGGGTCGAGGTTGAAGGTGACCGGGTCGATGTCGGCGAAGACCGGTACCGCCATGTTGTGCAGCGGAGCCAGCCCCGTCGCGATGAAACTCAGCGCGGGAACGATGACCTCGGCCCCCGGCCCGACGCCCAGCGAAGCCAGGGCGAGTTGCAGGGCCGCCGTGCCGTTGGTGACGGCCACGCAGTGGGCGTGGCCGAACCGCTCCGCCCACTGGCGCTCCAGCGTGGTCACCGGCGTTTCCCCGTCGGTGTCGGAGACAAGCCGCCCTCCGTCGAGCGCGTCGAGTACGGCCTTGCGGTCCTCGTCCTGGATCACCGGCCACTCGACACCGCGTTGCGTTCGTGGCACCGCGGGGGTTCCGCCGAGGACTGCGAGTTTGCTCATGTGATCCTCCTTCATGGTTCGGTGAGCGCGAGCTTCCGATGCGGGGTCCGGGGGGCGTCCGGGGGTTCGGTCACAGCTCGCCCACCGCCCGTTCGACGGATGCGAGCGCCTCGGCGTAGCGGCCCCGCAGTACTCCCGCGTGCCACCGCAGGTCGTCCGCGACCTCGGCGGGGGCGCCGAATCCGTGTGCTCCGGTCATCCGCAGCGCGGTCCACGCGTGGGCGACGCTTTCCACCGCCCGTCCCGCCTCCGCGAGCCCCGGGCAGTTCCAGGCGGCCCCGCGGTCCCGGAGCAACTCGCCGTGCAGCGCCGCCTGCGCTTGCATCCCCCAGCCGAATGTGTAGAGGCTCCGCAGCGCACTGGTCTCTCCCGCCCGTGCCCGGGAGGTCAGTTCACGGGTATAGCGGTCGAGTCCGGCCGTGCCGCCCCAGCCGACCGGTGTGTCCGGCTGCTCGAAGCCCGCCAGGTTGGCCCGCAGCCAGCCGGCGAGCCGTTCGCGGGTCAGGTCCGGGTAGGGCGCGTCCACCGTCACCGAGAGGCACCGCTGCTGGATCCGGGATTCGCTGAAGAACGCGTCCTGCTCATCCTCCGGATTGACCGATCCCCAGCTACGGAGGAAGTCCTCGACCGGGATGGGTCCCTGGAAGGCGGGCGGCATGGCGTCGGACACATGGACCAGGCCCAGCTCCTCGTCCAGCCCGTGGACGACCAGCAGGTGCGCGGCGTGGACATCGCCGAACGCCGGCCGGAAGGGCAGGTGGAAATTGTCCACGGCGGCGATGACGAGTCGCTGCTCGGACAGCGCCCGCCGCAGTTCGCGCAGTGGATCGTCCTGGTCCGAGGGGCGCCACCAGGACGAGTTGAGCGAGTGGTGGGGGGCCAGGCCGCGACCGAGGTCACCGTCGTACCGGCACGGGTAGTAGAACTCCTCTGGCCTGACGTCGTCGGGGATGTACAGGAATTCCCAGCCGGCTCCGAGCACGAACAGCGGGTTCTCGCCGTGATGCGCCAGGACCGTCCCGAACGTGGCCTGGAGACAGCTGATCGGATCCCGGTACCACAACGGGGGTGCCGCGATGGCCGGTTGAGTCGCGAGTTCACTGGGCATGACTGTGCTCCGATGCGACGGCCGCCGTCTGTTGCAGGGTGGCGGCGAAGATGTGGAGTGCGACATTGCGCGGCAGGCGAAAGCCCCTGAGATCGGCTCTACGCGTCACCGGGACCCGCTGGGCCCACAGCAGGGCGCTCACGCCTTGCTGGACGTGATGCGGGTAGTGCATCACAGGGGTCTCGAACGCCTTCGTCTCGCCGAACCGCGCGGGTGCCGCCCAGAAGTCGGAGACGCGTATCCATTCGGGGTCGACGGTTCCGTCCTCGAAGTGCATGTTCATCGTGTCCTCGGTGCGTCGCTCCGACGCGGCGAGCAGATGCAGCCAGTCGAAGCGCCCGGTTTCCACCGGGACGAACTGTCCGTCGCAGCGCACATTGTCATTTCCCTGGCCGACCGGGGGGAACCGGAACGGGACGCCGTCGACCGTGACCGGTGCCCGGCCGAGGGGCAGGAATTCGGCGGGAAACGAGTTGCCCCAGACATTGAATGATCCGCGCCCGGTGTCCGAGGCCGGGGAGATACCGGTGTTGTTGAAACAAGGTGTCAGGTCGACGGGATCGTACTGTGACTCTTCGGCGGGTGGTCCGGGCACCGCAGTCAAATTCTCTCTCCTTTCACGTCCTTCACGGTAAGGGAATTCCACTGCTACGATCCAATCGTCTGGGGGCACCTCGCGTCTTCCCCCCAGGCGATTACTTCGCGCCCCCAGATTTCGCTACGGGATCCACGCCCGGACCAACGGACCGCTGACGGCCGTGTACGTGTACTTATTACATTTGGGGACGCCCGACGGCCGCTGAACCGGTAGTTGGGCAAGAAGCCCAGTTCAGGCCGTGAGCACGGTAATTACCCTAGCTGCGACAGGGGAGGGAATCCGGTACTCCGCGACGGCGGAGCCGGGCACCCGGATGTTAACGTCAATTGGCCCAAGAAAACGTGGAGGAAACATGATCGAGACGAATGTCGCGACGAATTTCGAGACGAGCGAGGCCGGCGGACGGCGTGTCATCGCACTCTGGAGTGCGCCGCGATCGCGTTCCACCGCCTTCCTGCGAATGATGATGGAGCGTGACGATATCGTCACACTCCATGAACCCTTCTCCCATCTCTCGGACTTCGGATCGACCGAGGTGGGGGACCGCAGGATCGAGACGGAAAAGGACCTGATCGAGGCCATACGCGAGTTTTCGCCGGGGCGGCGGGTCTTTTTCAAGGACACCACGGACTTCCATTACCCCGGCGTACTCGCGGACCAGCACTTCCTGAAGGAGGTCCAGCACACGTTCATCATCCGGAAGCCGGCCGAGGTCATCGCCTCGCACTTCGCACTCAATCCCGACGTCACGGTCGATGAGATCGGCTTCGGGCGGCTGTATGAATTGTTCGAGACGGTCCGCGCCGCGACTGGAACCGTTCCGGTGGTGGTCGACTCCGACGGACTGCTCGACCGGCCCGCAGAAACCGTCGAGGCGTACTGCGCGCGAGTCGGACTCACCTTCCTGCCCGACACGCTGAACTGGTCGAACGGGACGCGGGAGGAGTGGCTCAAGGCGGCCAAGTGGCACAAGGACGCCGGTGAGAGCGCGGGGTTCGAGCGCGCGGCGCGTCAGTACGAGTTCACCGTGGACAATCACCCGCCGCTTGCCGAGCTCCACCGCCAACAGGTGTCGTACTACGAGGAGTTGCTCCGGCACCGCTTGCCGGTCCGCGCCACGGCGGCCGGGTCACCGACGGATTGACTATAATGCATGAGTCATGCATTATAGATTCATGGTCCACCGTACCGAAAACCTGCTGGGCGCCCTCGTGACGGCACTCGGCGACGCGCAACGCTCGGCCGCCGAGGAGTTCGCCGGGTACGCAGGAGCCACGTCGGCGGCCATGACGTACCTGCTTCAGGAACCGGGAACCGGTATCGACCAGCTCGCCGCGCCCCTGGGCCTGACGCAGTCCGCGACGGTCCGACTGGTGGACCGCCTTGAGCGCGACGGCCACGCGCGCCGCGAGCCGGGTGCGAACGGGCGCAAGGTACGCGTAGTCCTCACCCGGCAGGGAACACGTGACGCCAAGCGCCTGCTGGAACTGCGCAGCGATCTGCTGCGGGACGCGCTGTCCGTGCTCGGCCCCGGCGACAGGAAGACGCTGACCGGATTCCTGGAGCAGATGCTCGCGCGTCTCACCACGGACGTCCCGCACGGGCAGCGCATCTGTCGGATGTGTGCCCTCGACGATTGCCCACGGCAGTCGTGCCCGGTCGATGCGGTGGCCGGCACGCGGACCCACTGACCTGTACCCGGTTCCCGTCCTGCCCCCGCGAGGATCCGCAAGCGGAAGGAACCGTCTTGTCTGCGAACCCACCGAATCTGCCGAACCCGCCGAATCTGCCGAACTCGCCGCACCCGTCCAACTCGCCGCCCCTGCCCGTGAATTCTGCCGCCCGGTCCCGCTTGAACCGGTCGCAGACGGGCGCCATCGCCGGACTGCTGATCGTCACGGCGATCTGGGGGGCCACCTTCGTGGTCGTCAAGGACGCGACAGCGCGGTTGCCCGTGTTCGACTTCCTGATGTGGCGGTTCGGGATCGCCGGGGTGCTGATGGCCATCCTCCGGCCGCAGGCCCTTCGCCGAATGGATCGCGGAGTCGCGGGGCGGGGCGCGGCGATCGGTTTGCTGCTGGGCCTCGCGTACATCACGCAGACCATGGGACTTCAGACCACGTCGGCCGCCGTCTCGGGATTCCTGACCGGCCTGTTCGTCGTGTTCACCCCCCTCCTGACGTGTCTTCTGTTCCGAACCCGGCTGCGCCCGCTGGTCTGGGTGGCGGTGGTGATCGCCGCCTCGGGTCTGGCGCTCATGACCCTGAACGGCGTCGCCTTCGGCTCGGGCGAGCTGCTCACCCTGCTGTGCGCGGTCTGCTTCGCCCTGCACATCGTGGCGCTTGGGCGCTGGTCCCCGGGCCGGGATCCCTACGCGCTGACGGTGATCCAGATGGCCACCGTCTCCGCGATGTGCTTCGTGGGCGCCCTTCTCCAGGGCCCGGGACTGCGGTCCCCCGGGGGCGGGAGCGAGTGGACGGCGGTCCTCATCACCGCGGTCCTGGCGTCGGCCTTCGCCTACATGGTGCAGACCTGGGCGCAGGCGCACGTGACTCCCACCCAGGCGGCGGTGGTTCTGACCATGGAACCCGTCTTCGCCGGTATATCCGCGGTGGTCTTCGGCGGGGAGTCCCTGACCATGTCCACGGTCGCCGGCGGCGGCCTCGTTGTGGCCGCGATGTATCTGATCGAACTCTCGGGTACCTCGTCGGGGGAGGCGACACCGGAAGAGGCGTCCGTCGGCACCGCCACAACGGTGCCCGATGCCGAGGCGCGCGGCCCCACGGCCGGCGTCCAGTGAACGTCACATGGCGGTCAGCTGCCGCATGAGCCCCGACGTATGGGCGAACGAGACCATCTGGGCACGATCTCGCACATTGAGTTTGTGCCGCAGCCGAAATATGTGGGTTCGAACCGTGGTAACGGCGATGAAAAGCTTGACAGACATTTCGTTGACGGACAGGCCCTCGCCCACCAACAGCAGTATTTCCCTCTCGCGCTGGGTGAGTGATTTCACCTGGGGGTCGGGTTCCGGTTTCTGATTGAAATCGTAATCCTTGAGCCACCCGACCACCCGGTGAATCACATTCGGCGCGAGCATCAGCTCACCCCGCGCCGCGGCTCTGATCGAGGCGAGGAGTTTCTCCTTTCCGGTTTCCTTTTCAAGGAGGCCATACACGCCCAGCCGTAATAATTCCCTTATGGCCAGATCGGTCATCTCGTTCGTGAATACGACCACCCCCGGGTTTTCCTTCGTTTCATTCAGGGCCAATTTGCGGACGAAACTGATCCCGTCCATCCCTTTTAGGTTCAGATCGGTTATCACGACATCGGGACTGAGTTCTCGAGCGACCATGAGGCCTTCGACGGCGCTTCCGGTCGCGGCAACACAGGCCATATCCGCTGCCGAAACAAGAGCCGACCTGAGTCCGTCCCGCACAACGGGGACCGAGTCGCAGACCAGGACTTGGATCTTCATCTTTTCTTCTTCCGCCGTCATTCGCTGCTCGGCCTCCGCGAGCACGAGCGGAAGACTCGGCTTCCCCGTCATACCCGTGCAAGAGCGCATAAATCATGACTAGAACGCTGAACCGGGGGGCACCGGTGTCTTCGAAGTCCTCGTCGACATGAAGGAAATTTTTCGGGGTACGTGAGTTTCAGAAATTCTCGACAGGTATTTCTGTGAGTGCGCATCAGTGGCTCGACTGCCCATATTTTCGTGCCACACACTCTTCAAAGTCCCGGTCAAGGTCGCGGTCAAGGCGACCCGCTGTCGCGGGTCGCGCGCGGCCGGGCCCGGGGCCGGCCGCTTTCGGCTTCGCAACCGCTTTCCGACCCCGGCCTTGCCGCGCAGGAAGCATGGCGGAAAAACTGGCGGCGCGGCAACGACTTTGACGCAGGATCATCCGCAGCGCAGATGGTGGCCGTGACGCCTCCGGCAGGGCCGCTATTGCCTGCTCGCTTCCGAGGTCGGCGGGCGGCTCGCCCTGGCTGAGATGCCAGGCAGCGGCGCGAGTGGAGACGGGTCCGCGGTGGCTGGGGCGGGGGCTGACGGCATCTTGAGCCACCTGCCCGCACTGGGATCCGCGTCGAGCAAGACCAGGAGGCCACTCGATCACCTTGCGGTCAGGCCAGAAGCCTGACCGAGTTGCCGACCAGCGCACGGCCTCCTGATCATGCCCGACCCCAGCACGGACAGGACACCGGCCCAACATCCCGCCCACCCCCGCGCCGAACCGTGCACGCCCCGGGCGGTCAGGGCGAAGGGCCTACGGCAGCAGGGTGAAGGCGGGCACGTGGCTGGGGCGCACCACGCTGAAGTGGCGGCGGTCCAGGGTGGCGACGTTGACCGCTCGGTACTTCTCGGCAACTGCGACGACGAAGGCGTCAGCGGTGCCCAGCGGAAGGTCGGAGTACTGCTCGACGAGGTCGGCAGCCCGGCTGACCTCGGACGGGGTGACCGAGACCAGCTCATATACGCCGTCCGCCACGTCGCGCGGGAAGTCGGCCTCGGCCTTGGCCCCGGCGCGACTGAAGAGCATGTAACCGATCTCGGCAAGGAGTGGGGAGGGCAGCAGGAGCGGGCCGGGGAAGTTCTGGAGCAGGTCGACGCTCTGCAGGTGGTAGTCGTCCTTGCGGTTGGCAGTCGCCACTACAGGGCCGGTGTCGATGACGATCACGCGCTCCGAGGCCCCTCGCTCGCCCAGGCATCGCGCACGATCTCCTTCGAGCGCACCGCAAGGTCGGGTTCGCCATCGAAGACGCCAGTCGTGCGGAACCGGCGGCGGGGGCGCTCGCCGCGCTCCACCTCGGCCCATTGGCGCAGCAGCTCTATGGCGTCAGGCAGCCTGTCCTCCGGCAGCGCGTCCAGCAGCCGGTGTGCTTCCTCGCGTACGGTCATGCGCTCAGTGTAAGGTCCGGGACCGCTCTCATCCCAGGAGTCGCCGGGACGCTCCAGCGGCAAGGGAGTGGTCTATACCTCTGACGGCAACGTCGTGTCCACGGGCAGTGGAAACTGGGCGGTCGCCGCCGGATAACTCTCCGGGGCGAGCCTGATGTCGCGTACATGACATAGGCGGCGAGTTCGCTGGGGTCGACGGGTCGGATGGGCAGTGGTTCTGCGTGGTGGCCGTGTTGCTGGAGCAGGGGCCGGACCTGCCTGCCATCCGGGGTTGGCGCGGGCACGGGCCAGCCGCTCCTCGTGGCGGCTGACGGTAACGGTGCGGCCGCCGGCGGCGGTGGTGCACTGGGCGGCCGGCGGGCAGGAGGCACACGCCGCGCCGAAGCGCGCGGCCCCGTCGCCGCGGGCTGCGGGACTCTGTCGCCCGATCCGCGGTGAGAGCCGATTCGATCAGCCTCACCAGCACGTTCACCGTTAGCCGCCGGTCGGTTTCGGCAGGTCGGCCGAATCGGGCGACAGAGTCCCACAGGGCGCTGTGAGCCGGCATGTGGCGTGCCGGACGGGGGCCTGGGCTGGGGCGAGCTCCGTGAGTGGCGCGGGTTCAGGACCGGCGAGGGGCCCGCTGGGCCGGGAGGGGCTGCACCACTCCCACATCATCGACTGGCGGGCCGCCCGCTGGTCGGCGGCCGCCCGGCGGCGTACGTCTGCCGTCACTTCGTCTGTGACGGCCCCACCGCCGAGGCGAAGGTCCTGGCGGAGAGCTTGGTGGTGGCGGTCGGCAGACCGGTCCGGCACCCCCGGGCGGCCCTCAGCTGCCGAGGGCCGGATCCGCCGACCGCTTGAGGTAGAGCAGCCGGTCGACGATCAGGTATCGCAGGGCGAAGACGAGGACAAGGCTGATCGCGGTAGCGGTGACGGGGCCGATCCCCAGCGTCGTCACCAGGAGTGCCAGCAGCGGGATGCGGGCCACCAGGTCCACGTTGCCGAGGACGGCGAAGTTCAGGAAGCGCAGGGGCCGGGAGCGGTGGCGGCGGTGGTTCTGGTAGACGAGGGAGTCCATGAGCAGGAAGTTCCAGAACAACCCGGCCTGATTGGCGATCACTTCCGCCGGTACGTAGTGCATCCCCGTGCCATGGATGAGCAGCCACAGCAATGCGAGGTTGGGCAGGAAGCCCGAGGCGCCGATCAGCCCGAAGACGACCATCCGCGCGCGGGCGTCGCTGCAGCGCAGCAGTACCAGGTGGCGCAGGAAGCGCAGGCCCTCTCTGAGGGTGGACTTGGACTCGCCGGCGAAGCGCTCACTGAATTCGTAGGGCAGTTCGGCGATACCGTTGGGGCGGCAGCGCACCGCCAGCTCGAGCAGGATCTTGTAGCC
This sequence comes from Actinacidiphila oryziradicis, assembly GCF_005047355.1. Lineage (GTDB taxonomy): Bacteria > Actinomycetota > Actinomycetes > Streptomycetales > Streptomycetaceae > Actinacidiphila > Actinacidiphila oryziradicis. The sequence continues at coordinate 195,816 of NZ_SUMC01000001.1, read as the reverse complement.
GAGGGGGCGGAGGCCTTCGCCCCGCAGACCGCGATCGACGGCCGTACGGCGGATGGCGAAGAAGCCGCTCATGGGGTCGGAGATGCCGCGCAGCACCCTTGGGAAGACGGCCTTGGCCAGGGCGGTGGAGGAGCCTGACACCAGCCGGCGATACGTGCCGGCGAGGCCGCCCCGGCTGCCCCCGTCGGCGTAGCGACTGGCGACGACGAGTTCCGCGCCGCTCTGCTCGCCGCAGCCGATCAGCTCGGGCACCAGTTGCGGCGGGTGCTGGAGGTCGGCGTCCATGACGACGACCCAGGGGGCGGTGGTGCGGGCGATGCCTTCGACCACGGCTCCGCCGAGACCGCCCTTGGCCTCCGCCCTGTGGTGCACCGCGACGGGCACCGCGCAGCGCAGCGCCGCGTCGGCGATGACTTCGGGCGTGTTGTCGGTCGAGTCGTCGACGAAGAGCACTTCGACGGGCAGGTCCTTCGGCAGCGCGGCGCAGATACGTGACAGCAACTCGTCGATGTTCGCTGCCTCGTTGAAGGTCGGTACGACCAGCGAGAGCGCCGGCGGCGCGGAGACGGCGTCCGGTACGGAAACGTGGAGCGGTGAGCCAGTGGTGGTCACAATGCCTCCTGGGCGGCGTTGAACAAGACGCGGACTTGCGGCTCCGTGATTCCTGGCACATGGTTCCCCACCGGCTGTATTCACGATTTTTACCGCGCCGGGGAATCCAGTTGTTTGTGAGAGACAAAGGGGAAATAAAGGCTCTTGGAAATAATGTCTGGCAGGGCTCGTATTTCTTCGTGCGCTCCGATGGCGCGCCTACGAACGCTGCCAGATCGAGTAATACGACGTTCCGTGGCCGGTCTGCCCCGGCACCTTGTCGATCAGCCGGTAGCCACTGCCCGGTGCCTTGAGCATCTTGGTCAGCTGCGCGTCCAGCGGGGCGGTCGGCCCGAAGTCCAGGACGACGAGGTCGAAGTAGTGCTCCGTGATCGCCGCCCGGTACGCGGGCAAGCCGGTCAGCACCTTCCCGGTCTTGTCGGAGTGCTGGAAGAAGTACGTGGTCAGCCATTCGTACGGCTCGGTCCGGTCGCGCAGGTAATAGCGCGGTACCTCGTTCTCCTCCACGAGGTAGTGCTCGTGGCCGTTGTGGACGAGCGGGCGCAGCGCGGCGACCATCGGGGTCGAGTTCGGCCAGCCGTACATGGGCCGCACTGCGTGGTCCGCGTAGAACGCGAGCAGCGTGCAGATGCCGAGGACGAGACCGGGGAGCGCCCCCGACGCCGTACGGAGCCGGTCGAGGCGGGCGAAGCCCGCTACGCCCGCTCCGGCGACCGGAGCCGCAAAGAGCAGCCCGAAGCCGATGTGCTTGTGCAGGGACACGCTGGTGCCCAGGTGCGTCTGGTAGATGGTCGCGAGCAGCGCCGTCGCGGCCAGAGAGGCCGCCAGCAGGGCCGGGGCGCTGCCTCGTGAGGCGGCCGAGCGGACGGCGACATAGCCGATGCCGACGACGGCGAGCACGAACACCCAGCCGCCCCACACCGCCGAGATCCGCAGGATGTTGGAGACTGGTTCGGTGCCCGTGGCGCGGTTGAGGGTGGTTTGCGAGAGCCCGGAGCGAAGCCCCGGCCCGGCGGCGGCGAGACCGGCGGCGATGAGGCCGCTCACCGCCCCGAGGAGCAGCAGTCCCCGCAGCGCGCCGCGCAGCCACACCCGGCCCCGCACGGCGGCCGTCGTCGGCACGCTGAGCACTGCTACGGCGATCACGGTGGGCAGGTACAGCGCGGACGCGTACTTCACCCCTGCCGCGAGGGCTAGGGGCGGCGCGGCGAGCAATACCAGGAACACCGGGGCCCTGGCCGTGCGGACGACGATCCACAGCGCGAGGGCCAGCAGGAACACCGCCGGGGCATCGTAAGTGGCGAGCCTGCTGAGGAACAGGGTCGGGGCCGAGACGGCGAATAGAGCGGCGCCGACGATGGCGGCCGGCCGGTCGTAGAGACGGCGGGCGGTCGTCCAGATCAGCGCGGTGGTGCCGAGCATGAGGATGAGGCTGAAAGCACGGACGCCCTCGAGCCCCAGAGCGGTGTCTATGACAGCGGCCGCCACCGGGTAGAGGAAGGGCGCGCCGGAGAAGTAGCTGGCATAGGTGTCATAGGTGGGAGTCCCGTGCAGGAGCAGGCCCAGTTCCCGGTGACCGGCGAAGACGTAGAGCGCCTCGTCCTGGAAGGCCGTGTTGGTGAGCCGGTAGGCCAGGATGATCTGCAGCATCAGGATCGCGACGAGCGGCAGCCGTCCGACGAGGCCGTGCGGCAGCCGAGCGGCGCGGGGCGGCGTTAGCGTCTCTGTGCGAGTGCCGACTGCTGTGGTCACTTGCCACCCCCGTTGCCGTTGACCCGCAGGATCTGGACCGACTGGTCGCCGCTGCCGAAGGTGGCGACGGCGGTGGAATGCGCCATGGCGGCGCGTACGGTGGGCAGGCCGTTGGGGTCCTGCCGGATGATCGAGGTGGAGACGACGTAGTTGATGTCACGCCAGCCGTGCGGGAGCGTCTTGGTGACGGCGGGGTCGAGGTCGACCTTGTAGAACCAGATGGCTCCCAGCCCGGGTTGGAATCCGGCGCCGACCATGTCGGGCCAGAGTGCGTCGTCGACCACGATTCGCGTGTGCCCCGGGTCCTTGATGTGCGTTCGGATCCAGGCGGATGCCGCGAAGTAGTTGTTGTTGGACAGCGCCGTGTCGGCGGTCGCGTCCCCGGTCGCCCATTGCGGGGCGACCAGGCCGGCAAGGATGACGGCGGTGAAGGCGACGATATTGGGGCGGCCTATCCGCAGTCGGGGCAGCCGGCGGGGGAGCGGAACCGTGCGTATGCCCTTGACCGCGGTGTCGGCGATCCCCGCGATGGCCAGGGCGAAGAAGGGGATCGCCTGGATGACGTACATCGCGGGCAGGTAGCCGTTGGGGCGCATGGCCACCGCCATCAGGATGACCGCGGCGACGCCGATCTCGCGCAGGCGCTTGACGAACAGCGCGGCAGACGACGCGGCGATCCCGGCGTAGACGAGGATCGGGTCGCGCACAAGCCACCAGTGCATGGTCATGTTGGAGACCGAACCGGTCCGCAGGATGTTGCCGGAGCCGCCGCGCTGGAGCTGGTACTGGATCGCTCCGATCAGCGAGTTGTGGTTGGCGCCCGGCAGCAACTCGCCCTTCAGCACCGCGTACAGCACGTACTGCAGGCCGATCAGCGAGAACGCCGCCAGGAAGCCGACTATGGCGAATTTGCGGGTGGACCGGTCGGTACCGCGCCACATCGCCATGATCAGGGCGGGTATCACCGCGATGATCGTCTCTTTGGACAGCACAGCGGTCGCGGCGCACAGGCCTGCGGCGACGTGGTGCCACAGGTGGCGGCGTGGTGACAACGCGAGGACGAAGGCGGCGAGGATCCAGACGACGGCGAAGTTGTCCAGGTAGATCTCGCGCTGCATCGTGACCGACAGCGGGGAGAGCCCGAAGATGACCGTGGCCAACGCCGCTGCCCAGCGCGGCAGGTCGATGCGGCGGGCCACCACGTACACCAGGGCGGCGGCGACGGCAGTGACCGGGAGCATGATCACCCGCGCGTGTGTGACGACCTGTGTGCCGTGGTCGAACAGTGCCGGGATCCAGGAGAGCATCGCGATCTGGAGCCAGCCGAGCGGCGGATGGTCGTACCAGTAGCTGTAGTGGGCGAGCCCGCGACCGTGCTGGACGGCCCAGGCCTGCGCGAGATACGTCCCCTCGTCGTCGCTGACGGTGGGGAAGTTGCCTATGTTCACCGCCTGGACGACGACGATGGCGACGACCAGTACGGCGACGATCACGCCGTCGCGATGGGCGCGGATGAATCGGCCGAGCCGACCGGGTTCTGGTGCGGACGGTGGTCCTACTCTGCTCGGATCTGGCTCGACAAGCTGTTCGATGACAATCGTCATCGCGTCCTCCCCCTCGGAGTCCTGGGTGTGGCGGGTGCTGGCGTGGCGTGGGCCGCTACGACGTGGCCTCGGCATCGCGCAGCAGGTGTGCGCCGACGTGCTTGGTCAGCTCCCAGTCCTTGCGTCCGCGCAGTTCGCGCCAGACCGCGCGCAGCGCGGCGCCCGCGAGGATGAGCTGGTAGAAGGGGCCGCCGATGATCAGCTTTACGTAGTGCGTGAAGCGGATCCGCAACTCGTACTGCTTGCCGAAGTCGTGCAGACCCACCACCTCGAAAGCGGAGGTGGCCGCCATCGGGATCACCGGGGAGAACGAGACCATCGCCCACACGACGTTCACCTGCGCAAGGAAGGCGATCGCGATCCCGCTGAGGATCATCACCCCGGACAGTGCCTGGATGAACGGGGTGACCAGTGTGTAGCGGGCCAGCATGCGCTGCCTCAGGTCGGGCAGGCGCTTCCAGTCCTGCTTGCGGTACACCTGCAGGAAGCCTTGATTCCACCGGGTGCGCTGCTTGAACAGGGAGACGATGGAGTCCGGGGTCTCCTCCCTGGTCACCAGCACGGAGTCGTACGCGACCACGATCTTCGCGCCCTGACTCGAGAGCCGTACGCCCAGGTCGCAGTCCTCGGCCAGGCAGTTCTGGTCCCAACCGTCATTGACGCGCAGCAGCGCGGTGCGGACGAACACGGTGTTCCCGCCGAGCGGGATGAAGCCCTTGGCGGCGTGCAGGTGCAGCCTGCTGCGGAACCAGAAGAAGTACTCGAGGCAGTTGCGCAGGCTATACCAGCTGGAGTGGAAGTTGATCAGCTGGACGCCACCCTGGACGACGCTCGCGTCAGCCCCGCGAAAGGCGCTGTCCACGTGGGAGAGCAACTCCGGATGGACCTGGTCCTCGGCGTCGAAGACTCCGACGACGTCGCCTCGGCAGTGCGGCAGCGCGGAGTTGAGCGCCTTGGGCTTGTTCTTCTTCTCGTGGGTGTCCGTGACGACGGAGACCAGCCCCGGGTTCGCGTTCGCGAGGCGGTGCGCGACGGCAGCGGTATCCGGGTCGTCGTGGCCGACGATGACGATGACCTCGTAGTCGGGATGTGTGGACTCCAGCAGGCGCAGCACCGTGTGCTCCAGCACTTCCTGCTCGTGCCGGGCCGGCACCAGCAGCGAGAAGGACAGCACGCCGGCGCCGTCGGGGTCGCCGAAACGCGTGGAGGCGAGGGTCTCCGGCGTCCGCCAGGCGTGGAGCATCCACCAGAGCGTGACGGCGGCCATGCCGAAGAGCGTGATGGAACACAGGGCTATGAAAATGTCAATCATGAAATTCCCCCCTAAGCGGCCCGACTGGGCTGCTTCCCGATCTCATTGTTTCGGCCGCTTGGCCCACTTTGGGGCAACTTCACGCCTATTTGTTCAGGAATTAACATGCGTGACCATTCCCACGGGTGCACATTTCTTACGCAAGGACGGCCCCCGGTCATGAGGTAAAGCTGATAGCGGGAGACGAGACCGCGAAGGTGTCCGTGGAGGCTCCCGTCCCCGCGGTGAAGGCCACCAGGACCTTGTTCGGCAGGGTCACCGCGACGTCCAGCACCTGGGTGCTGTCGATCAGCACCACGAGGTGGCTCGCCGTGGTGACGGTGACGTCGACCTGATGCGTGGCCCCTTGCAGGGCGGGGATCGCCGTCGTTCTGCCCAGCGTGGTGAACGTGCTGGTGCCGCTGGTCGCGGTGGCGACCCCGACCACCGGCGCGGAGCTGGACCCGAAGTTGGAGAAGACGCACAGCCCGGTGACGATGGCATTGAGCCCGGACGCGCCCAGTCCGCTGCCGTTGTTGCCGAGGGCACTCGTCGCGTTGGTCGAGGCGTCCAGCAGTGAGAAGGTCAGGCCGTCACCGAGCGTGGCGCTCGTCCCGCTGATCTGCTCAGTGAACACCGCGTGCAGGCCCAGCGGCGACACTGCCATGCTGTTGACGATCGAGCCCTTGGCCGACTTCATCCCGTCCGTGGTCAACGAGACCACCCCGGCGTTGTTCGCGGCCACCCCGTTCAGGTGCCAGGACGCATCGGTGAAGCCGGGCAGGTTCCCGCCTGCCGACGCCGGCTGGCCCGTGCCGGAGAGCGAGACGGTCACCGTCCCGCTGGTGGTGGCGACGGCGAAGGTGCTGTTCTGCGCCCCGGTCAGGGTGGGCGCGAAGGTGACCGGGACGGTGATCGTGCCGCCGACGGGCACGGTCGTGCCGACGGTGGGAAGCGTGGCGCCGAACGGCGCGCTGGGCGACGTGACGGCCGTGACGGTCTCGGCAGCGGTGCCGTTGTTGGCCAGGGCCACGGACTGGTTGGCGGTGCTGCCCAGGGTCGCCGAGCCGAAGGCCACAGCGGTCGGAGTCGGCGTGAGCGGCTGCGGGCCGGTCTTGGCGGCGGGCGGGGTGATCGTGATCCCGCTGACCGCGTGGACGTCGGTGCTCGCACCGGTCGATCCGGTGAAGCCGACGTAGGCGTTGGTCGGAATCACTCCGATGGCAGGGACGTAGTCGAGCAGTTGCCCCCCGTCGACGGACACCTTGACGTGCCCACCGGCGACGGAGACCGTGACCGGGTGGGTGCCCGTACGCAGCGAGGTGGGGACGGCGGCCCAGGCGAGGTACGTCAGGTTGTCCTTCCCACTGCCGGGGCCTGCCGCGATGCCGACGAAGTTGCCCATCCCCGTCTGTCCGCTCCACGTGGAGGACAGGACGACGGCAAGACCTGGCAGCCCGGAGAAGCCCAGCCCACCGCCGTTGACGCCGACGCCGTTGGCGCTGCTCTTGGTCGAGTCGACCAGGGCGTAGGTCATGCCGTCGCCGCCGGTGCCGCCGTTCTGCTGCGCGGTGAACGAGGCGGTCAGGCCGTCGGTGGCAACCGCGGTGCCGTAGAAGGCGGATCCGGCCTGGCCGGCCGTGGCCGCGGTGAGCTGGATAGCCCCGGCGGTCTGCGTGGCCGACCCGTTGGCCTGCCAGCCGGTCGGCGGGGCCGGCAGCGTGGTCAGCCCGGTACCGGTCAGCTGCACGTACAGGGCGCCCTGGCCGGTGTTTCCGGTGATCTCGTAGCTGTCCGAGGCTGCTCCGGCCGTCGAGGGCGTGAAGACGATCGGGACGGACACGGACTGGTCCGGGCCGAGCACGGTGCCCTCCGCCACGGCGTTGGGGCTGCTGAAGACGCCGACGGGGGCCTTTGCCTTGTTCAGAGTCACCGGGATGTTGCCGTCATTGGTGATGGTGAAGCTGAGTTGCGGCGAGGCGGTACCCACGGGAACGGATCCGAAGGCGAGGGTGGACGGAGTGACGGTCAGATGGCCCTGTCCGGTGACTGCCGAGCCGCTCAGCGGCACCGTGACGGTGCCCGAGGTGGAGGTGACGGTCAGTGTGTCAGTGGCGGAGCCCGCGGTGGTCGGGCTGTAGGTCACGGACTCGATGAAGGAGCCACCGGGCGCGATCACCGTACCCGCGGCGGGCGCACCGGTGACGCTGAACGGCGCTGCAGGTGTGGTGGTGGCGGTGACGGTCTCGTTGGTGGTGCCGGTGTTGGTGAACTGGACGCTGGACGAGTTGGGCACCCCGGTCGGCTGGTCGGTGAAGGTCACCGAGGAGGGCGCGGCGGACAGGCCGGGTTTGACCCCCGTGCCGGTGACGGAGAAGCCGACCGTGCCGACGTCGGTGACGATGTTGACGATGCCGCTGGCGGTGCCCGCCGTGGTCGGTGAGAACGTGACGGGGATCGACAGAGTGTCCCCGGCCGCCATGGCGTGCGGCAGCGTCGGCACGGTGGCCGCGAACGGCGCGGCCGAAGTGACGCCAGTGACGTTCAGCGCCTTGGTGGCGGTCACGGTCATGGTCCCGCTGCCGCTCGCGCCCACGTTCACGTTGCCGATGGCGACCGGCGAACTGGTGAGGGCGGAGGTGGCGGGCCGGCCGAAGGCCAGCAGGTGGCCGTCCCGGGTGCCGATGTAGACCCGGCCGTTGTTGGTTGCGGGGGTGACGAACTTGGGCGCGATACCGATCGGCCCCGACCACAGCAGGGTCAGCGAACCGTCCGGGTTGGGAGTGCCGTTGTACGCGAGCAGCGTGCCGCCGTTGCCGTACATGTCCGCCGCGCGCTCCACCCAGACGACCGCGCTGCCGGCGGAGGTACCGGTGGAGGTGACTACGGGCGAGCCCTCGGTGAGGTAGCCGAAGTTGATGGCGCCCTGCCCGACGAGGGCGAGCGCGGGGTTCCCGGAGCCGTCGGCGCCCAGCTTGAACGCCTGCAGCGGGCCGCCGTTGCTGGAGTAGTAGACGTAGCCACCGCCACCGCCCCAGAACGCGGGATGACAGTAGCAGCCGTGGTACGGGCCGAGGGTCTGCACGACCGCGTCGGTGCCGCTGGCGCCCTGGGAGTGGCCGCCGAGGTTGTCCCGGTTGAGCAGGAAGATCCGTCCGTCCTTGCCCTCGGTCACGGCGAGGTGCGACACCAGCGAAGTGCCGTAAGCGTCCGGCAGCGCCATCACGCCGCCGGAGCCCAGGTCGCGGTCGTTCTGGTCGAGGAAGGCCGCGTCGGAGGGGCTGAAGAAGTCGGTCGTGGACAGCGATCCGTTGGCGTTGACGCGCAGGCTGATCACCGACTCCGACATGGTGGCGGGCGGGCTGGAACCGGGCCCGACGGGCGGGGCGACACCATTGCCTGTGACGAACATGATGTGGCCGGAGCTGTCTCCGACCAGGCCGCCACCGCTGTTCCAGATGCCGCCTCCGTTGTTGGTCGAACCGGTCTCGGAGGCCCAAAGGGCGGTCTGGACACCGGCGGTGGAGACGCCCGCGACATAGCCGCGGAAGTTGCCGTGGTCGCATACCGAGCCGAATCCGGCGTAGACGACTCCGTTCTGCAGCAGCAGGCCGGGCCGCTGGCCCTCGTCCACCGGGTTGAAGACCAGGGAGGGGTCGTTGGAGGGCGACCCGCCGATGGTTACCGGGAAACCAGCCCTCTCCGCGCCGGTCGCCGGGTCCACCGCGTGCATCTGCCAGGTCGGCGCCTCGTGGTACTGACCGCCGTCCACCTTGGAGGTCATGTACACATAGCCGGAGGCCGGGTCGTAGACGGGGGTGGAGGTGATCCCGATGTAGGGCGAGAGGTCGGCGCAGGACCAGGTCGCGCCGGGCTTGGTGACGCCGGATGCGGGCCACGGGGCGCCGTAGGTGTTCGTCCACTTGATCGCGCCGGTCGCCGGGTCGAGGCCGTAGACGTGGTTGGTCTCGGTCGCGACGACCACCGTGTTGCCGACTACGACGGGCTGCGCATAGACCTGCCCGTCGACCGCGGTTGAGAACTGCTGGCCGAAGTCCGAAGAGCTGACCTGTGCGGGTGCCAGCCCCGGCTCGTTCTGGTCCCACCCGGTGCGGTACGTGTCCTGGGAGACCGTCGTCACGTCCGCGTGAGCGGGTTGTATCGACGCGACGAGCATCGCGAGCATGGCGAGCACGGTGCAGAACACCACGGTTATCGGACGTCTGGCGGCTGTGGACATGCTTGGTAGACCCCCTGGATCGGCCTGGGTTCAGGGATGTGCGGAGTAGGTGATGCCCAGCCAAGGCGTGATCCGGCGGTGCTGGGGCCGGCCGGACGAACCGTCAGTTCCGTGACCTCGTGACCTCGTGTCCCTGAGCATGGCGCGGCTGATCGCCTGCCATCGTGCGTCAACGGTGAGAGCTCATCTCCGTGATGGAGACCACCGCGGCGAAGTGATTGTCGTCCAGGCTTCCCCGGCCCGCAGTCTGCGAGCGCACACGTATCGCCATGCCCTACCCCCAAGCCCCGCCCGGCCATGCCGAGCACCCCCGTAGGCCCACCGCGCCTGTCACACAGAACAGCCGCACCCTGCCGGGTTCACATGAAGAGAGGAAATCATCCCCACTCTCTTCACATAAGCCAATCGCGCAGTTTTTACCTGCATGTCATCATTCGTAAATGTCCGACGGGTTACCCCCGGTCCGGAGCCAATAACTTGCCAGGACACAGGTTTACGATAGGCAAGTACTCGAACAGGACAGCGAGTTGGTTGGCTGACCGCAGCAGCGGCCGGGGCGACAGGTCGGTTCCGTACGGGGAGAGCTTCGAACCGAACCAGCCGTCGACGACGGTCCGCGTCCACTCCGCGCCCGTACAGTTCGGCAGCCGCAGCCAGCCCGGCCGCGTGCTCCCGCACGAGCAGCTCCACTCGGAACGGTTCCAGCAGCATCGCGGCCATCCCCGCGGAATCCAGGCCCACTCCCACATCCAGGGCCGCTGGGAGCATCGTTTCGGTGAGCTGCATCTTTCAGTTGCGCGACAAATCGCAGCGCTGAGGTCATGCTGGCCTTGCCGCACCGCAGCACGGCGTGATCCGGCGCCGTACCGGCCCTGGCCTTGGGAGACAAGCACGTGGCCCATCACGTTCCGCTGGACGTCGACGACGTGATTGAGGGCGTGGTCGATCACCTGCTGCAAGTCAGTTACGACGAGCGCACGGTGCTTCGGCTGACGTCCACGGGGGACGGTGGGGAGAGCGTCACCGCGGTCGGCAAGGCGCTCTTCGGGGTCAAGCCGGGAGAGAGCCTGCGCTTGTGCGGTTCGTGGGCCCACCATCCGTGCTACGGACGACAGTTCAGAGCCGAGCGCTGTGAGCGTACGGTGCCGGCCGACGAGCGGGCGATCCGCCTAGCTGGCTGGGCGAGCGTGGGGCAAGGGCGCGTTTGAGATGTGTCGCTGGCCCGGATGACCTCCCGCGAAAGCCGGGGAGTGCGGCTCACATCTGGACGACGACCTTGCCCTTGGCGCGGCCCTGCTCGAGGTAGGCGAAGCCCTCGGCGATCTGCTCGAACGGGAAGACTCGGTCGGTCACCGCCTTCAGCGTGCCCTTGTCGACCAAGCCGGCCAGCAGGTTGAGGTCCTCTCCGCTGGGATGCATGAACATGTACCGGTAGCCGACTCCCCTTTGCCGGGCCTGGCGGCGGATCCTGGCGCTCGCTACCCGCAGCGCGGCGGCCACCACCGGGCCCGCGTCCAGGTCCACGCGAGCGTTGGCCGGCACGGGAACTCCTCCGATGGAGACCGTTTTGGCTCCCCGCTTGAGGATGGCGAAGCTGTCCGGCAGGTCCTGCCCGCCGGTCAGGTCGAACGCACCGTCGTAATCGCTCAAGACGTCTTTGAACTTCTGCTTCTGGTAGTTGATGACCGTCGTGGCCCCGAGAGACCGCACCAGTTCCTCGCCGCGGGGTGACGCGGTGGTAGCCACCTCCGCCCCCATCCAGACAGCCAGCTGGATGGCGAGGGTGCCGACGCCCCCGGCTCCGCCGGAAATGAACACCCGGTCGCCCGTAGCGACGCCCAGCTCGTCGCGCAGCGCCTGCAGTGCGGTCAACCCGGCCAGCGGCAGCCCGGCCGCATCGGCGAAGTCCAGCGACTCCGGCATCTTCGCCACCATGGTCTCGTGAACGACAGCGTAGGCGGCATAGGCGCCCAGCTTCTTCTTGTCCACCCTGGCGAACACCCGGTCTCCGACCGCGAAACGGGTGACGCCGGCGCCGACCCCCTCGACCACACCGGACAGCTCACTGCCCGCCACCTGGGGCAGGTCGAGGCGGTTCACCAACCGCATCTTGCCTTCACGAATCTTGTAGTCAATCGGGTTCAGCCCCGCAGCCCGTACCCGGATGAGTACCTCGCCGTCGCGTGCCACCGGCTCAGGGACATCCCGCACTTCCATCGCGCCCGCGTCCCCGTATCGGGTCATCACGTATGCCTGCATGTCAGGTTCCTACCTTCACCGTCGATGTTTGATATGGGTAAAAACATTCATAATTCAGACAACGCGTGTCGCGGGTTGTCGTCCGCTGTGAATCCGCTTCGCGGAATCGTCCGAGAGTCGCTGCCCGCTACTGCCGGGGCTTGTGCGACGGAGTGCCCGCCCTCTGTGATGTCACCCCGGAAACAGCGTGGACGGCGGCGCGGACCCGGTCGGCGACCGCCTCCTGGGTCGAGGCGTCGAGTTTGCCGTCGAGGTACAGGAATGCAAGGCCGTGAACCAGGGCCCAGACCGCGGTGGACAGTGCCTCGACATCGGTGCCGGTGTCCGGGAAGGCGCGCCGGACGAGGGCGTCGACGTACGCGGAGACGGCGGCGGTCGCGGCAACCCGTCCGTCGTCACCTGGGTCGCAGGGCTCCGAGAACATCACTCGGAACAGGGCCGGGTGCGCGAGTGCGAACTGCACGTAGGCCACGGCGACGGTGGCGAGGTCGGCGGGCGTCAGGGGTGCGGGGTGAGCCTCGGCCAGGCGCCCGGCAAGCTCGCGGTACCCCTCCGCCGCGACCGCGGAGACCAGCGTCTCGCGGCTGGCGAAATGACGATACGGAGCCGTGGGCGAGACCCCGGCGCGCCGGGCCACGGCGCGCAGCGAAAGCCCGGCGCCGCCGTCCTGCTCCAGTAGCTCCCGTGCTGCCCGCAGGCACGCGACGCGGAGATCGCCGTGGTGGTACGGGCCGCTCGACTTCGACATGAGACACCTTGCAAAAGATGACGCCGCTTACATCGCTCATCCGATGTTAGCCACGACAGACTCGCACCCCGGTACCACCCGCCGGCCCCGATGACGGGCTGCGGACGGCCATGGAGGAGTAAAAAACAAGCTGTCGGCGGCGAACACCGGGAGGTGCTGCGGCCGCGACCTGCGGCGGAAACATCCTGGTCAGCGACCTCCATTAGCCTAAACGAGGGACCGCGATGGACACATCGCACCGGCACCTGGCAGGCGGCACTCAATTGCTACACTGGTGAGGAGGATCGCGGTGGCATCGAATCGCAGCAGTTCAACGAGGTGCACAGCCGCCTCGCCGTCGAAGTCCCAGAGCTTCCGCCCGCGAATTCACCGCCCGATTCGGGTTCGGATGTACGCGCAGAAAAGCGGATTCGGGCTGGTCGTAACGCACAGTCTCGTCCTTCGCCATCACCGGTCCCGCTGCCGCCGCCGGCCCATTTCCCCGCCTGTTCAGCCGGGTGCGGGGGCGGGGTCGAACAGGAAAGGAAGGTCTGTCATGGATTATGAGACGTTCATCGACACCGTGTCCCAGCGCGCCGGTGTCCCCCGCGAGAAGGGGAAGGACCTGACCCGCGCGACCTTGGAAACCCTGGCAGAACGGCTGACCAAGGGTGAGGTCGAGGATCTCGCATCCGAGCTGCCCAAGCCGCTGAAGCGGCACCTCATCTCACCGACTCCGGAAGCCCGACGATTCGGGCTCGAAGAGTTCATCAACAGGGTGAGCGCACGCGCCGACGTCAGCCCGGAGGAAGCACGGAAAGGCCTGCAGGCGGAGCTGACCACCCTCCGGGACGCTGTCAGCAGCGGTGAGTTCCGGGATGTCATGTCGCAACTGCCGCAGGAGATCAGGGAACTCGCCGGGTCCTCGTCCTGACCTGGCCAACCCGCGCTCGCCGCGCTCGCCCAGGCGTCGGCTCACCCATGATCAATGCGACCACCACTCCGGGGGACGAATCTCGACCTCGCCGGGCCGCTGCAGAAGTGGGCCGAACAGCTGCGCAAGCGGTAGCCCCGGCGAGCACCATGCTGCGACCGGCTGGCACACGCGTACGATCCCGGTCATGGCCGACACCCAGGACGCTCCCGCCTTCCCTCTGCCATGACCCGGGTACACGCCGACCCGTTCTGGACCGCGCACACCGGCACGCAGCGCCTGGCGGCGGAGATGGCCTTGAAGCAAGCCGCGGGCGCACCCACTCGGCTTCACCGAGTGGGTGCGCCCGCGCCCACTGAGCAGCACCGTGGATTGAGCCGTCACACGGTCTCCGGCGATGGGCCGGTCACCGGCGTGGCGGCAGCCATGATCTTGTCGATCTCGGCCAGGTCCGTCTCGCTGAGCGAGATGTCCGCGGCAGCGAGACTTTCGTCGACATGGCGGGTTTGCCGGGCGCCGACGATGGCCACGTGCACGGCCGGGTTCGCCAGTGTCCATGCGATGGCCAACTGGCTGACCGTGATCCCCCGGCCCTCGGCGAATTCCTCCAACTCGCGGACGACGGCGAGGTTGCGGCGGAACGTCTCACCGCGGAAAAGGGGGCTCTTGCTGCGCCAGTCGCCGGGCGGGAACGTGGTGTCCTCGGTGAGCGCTCCGGTCAGAAGGCCGTGCGCGAGTGGCCCGTAGACCAGCACGCCGATGTTGTGCCGGCGCGTGTACGGGAGGATGTCCTCCTCGATCTCGCGGCGGAACAGGTGGTACGGCGGCTGAAGTGTCTCCACCGGCAGGGTCTTGGAGAACTCCTCCATCTGCTCGACGTCGAAGTTGGACACACCGACATGGCGGATCTTGCCCGCCTCGACCAGTTCCCGCAACGCACCCGCGGTCTCGGCCATGGGGACCTTCGGGTCCGGCCAGTGCACCTGGTACAGGTCGATGTAGTCGACTCCCAGCGCCCGCAGGCTGGAGTCCACGCCGCTGCGCAGCCATTCGGGGCTGGCATCTCGTGCGACCCCTGAGTCGGTCTTGCGCAGCCCGCCCTTGGTGGCGATCACCAGCGCCTCCCGGTGCCTGTCGAGCTCCTCGCGCAGGGCCTGACCGAGCAGCCGCTCCGCCTTGCCGAAACCATAGGCCTGCGCCGTGTCGAAGAGGTTGACCTCCCGCTCACGTGCCCGGCGGATCGCCGCGACGGCCTGCTGTTCGTCGAAGGTGCCCCAATCCCCGCCAAGCTGCCAGGTACCGAAGGCGATGCGGGAGACTCGCAGGCCGGTCATGCCCAAAGTGGTGGTCCGCATGTGCCTCAATCCTTTCGTTGGCCATTTCAGACGTGCTTCTCTTCCGGCCGCAAGGGGGAGCCTACGACCGATCAGAGGATGAGCGCGCCGAGGGCGATCGGCGAACGGGCCGCCTCCCGGCCTCGATCCCGCACGACGAATCGGGCGCATAGGCACCCTGCTACGGCAGAAGCTTCTGCAAGTCCTTGGGTAGCACAGACCTGATGTCCCGCCATTCCCCCTCGGTGACATGGCCTTTGAGTATCTCGAGGGTGGTGCGGACCAGCTTCTCCACGCCGTCTTCGAGTGGCTGCGGGAATTCCGACCGCACCCGGGAGAGGAACTCGTCCCTGCCCATCTTCACGGGAACTCGGCTCGGGTCCCAGCCGTCGTAGTAGATCCCACGCACGAGCATGGGTAGCTGTGCGCCGAAATGAGCGGCTTCCTCGACCGTGAGGCGGTCACGGAGGGCGTGCAGAGTGGTGCGCAGGGCGCCGTAGGACAAGTTGCGCCGTTCCTTGGGCCAACCAAAGGCATCTTCGATCTCGTGGAGAATCCTGTTGGTCTTGTCCACGGTGGTGCTGAAGGATGAGAAGCCGGTTTCAACCATCGGATCACTCCTTTCCAGGCTCACACAGCAAAAGGGATAGGTCTCCGGCAATTCGCCCCGTTCCCGTTCCCAGTCGGCCCCACGCTCACGGCTCGACGGCCCGCGTCTCAATCAATGTGGATGACAGCGTCGAACTGATCCGCCACTCGCGCACCGACGTAGTGGTTCCGCCGTCCGGTCTGGGCCGGTAGATGACGCCGATCGCCCGCTCCAGGCGCACCGAGCGCGACGCCTCCGCAGCCTGGGGAGCGAGACCGAACGAGACACCAGGTATTTTTCGCCCAGTCGCTCGGGGCTTCGCTGTGTTGGTTCGGCTACTACTTTACGCAGCGGTGGTGCTTCGCATCCCAGTGGTAGTGGTGGCTGCAGCGTGGCTTCTTGCGAACGTTCCGAAGATGCTCATGGCCGACCTTCCTCTGGTGGGACGCCACCGAATGCGCGCCCCTACGGCTTCAGTTTGCGGCGTCGGCGCCACGGTCGCACGCTGGAAGGACAAACCCCGCCCACCGGCGACGCGAAGCAGGCACTGGAAGAAGACTCATAGGGGGGCGCTGCGAGACTTCGAACTTTTTGCGGCGCCGCACCTCGGCTACCGCCGCTTCGAGGTCCACCTCGGGCACCACCTCGCCCGCCGGCGGAAACTTCAAGCCAGCAATGAGCTTGGCGCCGACCGACCGCATCGCCGCGTCCGCTCGGAGCCTGGCGCGGACGCCCGCCTGGCATCCGGCCCAGCTCATCGAAGGCAGGTCGCCGTGAATGTGACAGACGTCGTCCGGAGGGCACTCGCAGGGAACCTCGCGGGCCGTGGCCGGTAACCCCCCGCGAGGGTCCGGCCAGGAGCACCTCGTCACGCCGTTCCGCCGAATGACGGCTCGCAGCCGGGAAGAGGAGTTCCGGGTGTCCACACCCCTGGAACTTCTCTTCGACCTCTGTTTCGTCGTGGCGGTGGCCCAGGCTGGTAACCGCCTGGTGAACGCCGAGGCGGAGGGGCACCCGGGCTACGGGCTGACCAGCTATGCGTTCGTCTTCTTCGTCATCTGGTGGGCCTGGGTGAACTTCACCTGGTTCGCCTCCGCCTACGACACCGACGACGTCGCCTACCGGCTCGCGACGCTCGTACAGATGTCCGGGGTGCTGGTCCTCGCGGCCGGGGTCCCCAGGGCATTCGACCACCACGACTTCACCGTCGCTGTCGTCGGCTACCTCATCATGCGCGCGGCGCTCACCCTTCAGTGGCTGAGGGTAGCCCGCAGCGAGACGGGACCCGTCCGCCAGACCGCCGTGCGCTACGCCACCGGACTCGCCCTCGTCCAACTGGGCTGGCTGATAATGGTGTTGCTTCCCCGATCGGTCTGGACCTGGGGCTTCGTGACCCTGGCCATCTGCGAAGTCTCCGTCCCGGTGATCGCCGAGCGGCACCAGGCGACATCCTGGCACCCGCACCACATCGCGGAACGTTACGGGCTGTTCACCATGATCATCCTGGGTGAGACCATCTCGGCCTCCACCGTCGCCGTGCAGGTGGCACTCGACGAGAAGAACGTGTTGTTCGACCTTCTGCCCATCGCGGGCGGCGGCCTCCTGCTGGTCTTCGCCGCCTACTGGATCTACTTCGACGTACCCATCCACGAGCACCTGGCCCAGGACGAGACCCCACCCTTCGCGTGGGGGTACGGCCACTACTTCGTCTTCGCCTCCGGCGCCGCCGTGGGCGCGGGCCTGGAGGTCGCCGTGTACAAGGTCATCGGCAAGACGCACATCTCGCAGCTCGCGGCGGCCGCCGCCGTGACGGTGCCGATCGCCGTGTTCCTGGTCGCGACCTGGGCGGTGCACGCCCGGCACGACAAGCGCGAGACCGCTCAGTGGATGGTGCTCCCGGTCTCCGCCGTACTCGTGCTGGCGTGCACCTTCGCCGGACACTGGGCGGTTCTGCTGTCCGGGCTGGTCAGCGTAGCCATGATCGCCAGCGCCGTCATCCTGGCGGCACGAGCGGCGGCCGCCTCCCCACCAGGCCCGGCGTGAGCACTCCAGGAGGCGACCTCGCAAGAGCGCGGAAGAGGGGGCGGGAGCGTGCCGGTGACCGGCGCCGAAGGGGCGCGCGCAGCGCAGCCGCCCGTAAGCCGGGATGACCGTCTTCCCGGCCAGTGGCGCGGCGGGCAAGCTAGGGAAGGCATTGACCGGCACCGTGACCACGACGATGTCACCGGCCGCCGCGGCCTCCCCGCGGACGCCCGCGGCCCCAGTTCCGCGGCAGTGTCCGCGAGCGTTTCCGGACCGCGCGAGTTGCTGAGCACGACCTGGTGCCCGGCCTCGACGGCGAGCCGCGCGACGGTACTGCCGATGTTGCCGCTTCCGATGAATCCCACAGTCGTCATATTCCGTCCCTCCAGAAGAGCCGTACCCTTGTCATTTGCCGGACTCGTTGCGATTCGGGTTCCTGCCGTCAGTTGGCCGAGAAGTAATGGCCGTTGTCCAAATCGGCGAGCAGGCTGGGCTGAGCGGGTTCCCAGCCGAGGGTCCGGCGGGTGATGAGGTTGGACGCCGGGTAGTTCTGCGTGACTATGTTCGCGAGGAACCCGAAGTATCCCGGCACCATCAGTACGTCCGCGGGAACGCTCACGGCGGGCAGGCCCAGACGGCTGCCAATGGCCTCGGCGATCTCGCGGAGCGGGATGGCCCCGTCCCCAACCGCGTGCCAATATTTGCCAGCCGGCCCCTTCTCCAGCGCCAAGCGGAACAAGGAGGCGACATCGCGGACGTGCACGGCGTTCCACACGTTCGCGCCGTCTCCGGGGTAGCCGACGAAGCCCTTCTCCTTCGCGAGCGCGATCAGCTGCACGAGGAAGCCGGCACGATCGGTCGTGCTGTGCGCGATGTTGGCAATCCGCACGACCGAAGACCGCACTCCCCGCTCGGCGAGGCCGACTACGGCGGTTTCCACGACGTTACGAACCCGCAGGGTGCCCCTGTACTCATCGCCACCGGGAAGGGCCGGGTCCTCCTCGGTGGCCGGCCGGCCCAGGTTCCCGGGCGAGCCAATGCTCCCTGCCGCGACCAGCGGCTTTCCTGTTTCCGCGAGTGCCTCGCCGTACGCGAGCATGATCGGGAGCTCCGCGGCGGCCACGGCGTCGATCCCGCCGGACGGAAGCAGGTCTTGCCTGTGCGCGACGTGGATGACGCCGTCGGAATCCGCGGCCGCCTCCTTGAGCCCGTCGAGATCCTCGAGGTCGCCGCGACGCACCTTCGCGCCGAGCGCGGACACCGCCGCCGCAGCCGTGTCCGACCGGGCCAGGCCGGTGACCTCGTGCCCGGCGGCGATGAGCTCGGGGATGATGTACGAACCGGAATGGCCGGTCCCGCCTGTGACGAAAACGCGCACGCTACTGCTCCTTGTGAATGATGTGGCGCGAAAATTGATGGTGCGGGTGCGCTCAGCTGAGAATGCTGACGCCGAGGGAGAAGTTGGTGTGCCTGACGGAGTTGGCGACGAGGCCCAGCTCCAGCAGGCCGGCGTTCTCCAGTGTCCGCGCCATTGGCAGCTGCCCGGTGTCCATCGGGCGCAGTCTTAGGCTCTCGATGAACGCTGACACGCGTGCCTTTGCCTGTGGGTCGTCGCCGGCGATGAACACGTCCAATGGGCGGCCCTCGGCTGGGCCGGCGGCCAGCACATTGGAGAACAGGGTGTTGAACGCCTTGACGACATGCGCGCCGGCGGGGGCGGCCTTGGCGATCTCCTGTGCGCCGGAACTGCCGTCGGGGGTGACAAGGCCCTTGAAATCGGGGGTGACGGGGTTGGTGATGTCGATGATGATCTTGCCGCGTAGTGCGTCCCCGTACTCGCTAACCACCGCTGCGGCGCGCCACCTACCTCGGCTCCCGGTTCAAGCGGATCGCTGCCCGGCGCGGCAAGAAACGTGCCCTGGTCGCCGTCGGCCACTCCATCCTCGTCTCCACCTGGCACATGATCAGCAACGACGTCGAATACCAGGACCTCGGCCCCGACTACTTCCTCGAACGCCTCGGCACCGACGGCAAGGCACGCAAGACCCGCCGTCTCGTCGGCCAGCTCAACCAGCTCGGCTATCAAGTCGCCCTCCAATCCGTCGACGCGGCTTGACCTGCAGGAACGGTTGATTTTCGTATCAGTCTGGATGGGCGAGACAGGAGTAGACCCGGTATGGCCAGCACCACCAACTCTGAGCAGGACCCGGCACCGCGCCCGAAGCGGCGGTCGTTCTCCGCGGAGTACAAGCTGCGGATCGTCGCGGAGTACGACGCGGCCCCGAACGGGGAGAAGGGCGCGATCCTGCGCCGTGAGCGGCTGTACCACTCGCACATCATCGAGTGGCGGGAGGCCCGGGACGCGGGCGCGATGGCGGCAGGACACCTGCCCCGGCAACCGCCCGCGGCCCAGCAAGCTGGACCCGTACAAGCCCTACCTGGAACAACGGTTCACCGCGGGCTGCACCAGCGCCACCCAGCTACACAGGGAACTGCTCGCCCAGCACGCTCCCGTCACCTACCCCATGGTCCGCGCCCACATCGCCACCCTGCGCACCGTCCCCTCCAGTACCCCGCCCCGACCACCGACAGTGCGGCAGGTGACCGGTTGGCTCACCCGCCACCCCGCAGCCCTGAGCGAAGAAGACCGCGCCGGCCTGAAAGAAGTCCAGGCCCGCTGCCCGGAACTGGACACGGCCGCCGGGCACATCCGCGACTTCTGCGAAATACTCAGCGGACGCCTCGGAGCCAAGCTCCCTGCCTGGATAGATGCCCTAGAAGCCAGCCAGCTACCCGGCCTGACCGGCTTCGCCCTCCACATGCTCCGAGACCTCGACGCCGTGACCGCCGGCCTCACCCTGGAGTGGAGCTCCGGCAGCGTTGAAGGAGCCGTGAACCGCATCAAGAAGATCAAGAGGCAGCTCTACGGGCGCGCCGGCTTCGACTTGCTTCGGAAGATGATCCTGCTTCAGTAACACGGCGACGCCTTCGGCGACCGGTCTACCGTTGAGCCGTGACATGGGAAGAAGCCGAGTATCTCGACTACCTGCAGTCCGAGCGGCATGGCTACGCATGGGTAATGCAGCATCACGGCGGCCTGTCGCCGCAGGAGGCCAGAGAAGCCGCATTGGCGCGATACCCATACGAGCCGGCTGATGCGCCATACCGCGGACTGATCTTTCACGACGAAGCTTGGCACTGGGCGATGCTGGCGATCCACGGCGATCGATACACAGCAGAGCACCCCGAGCTGGTAGATCCGTCACCTGACTACCGAGCCCTTGAATAGTCGAACAGCGAGCGGATTCGAACGGCGCGTCGCGCTCCGCGACCGCTCCCCAAGATCTGTGCCAGAACCGACAATTGACTCCAGTGGTAGGTCAGTTCTGACTTCGCTCAGTGCGATCAGGAGCAAGATCTGAAGGTGACAAGTGACTCCATCGTGAGGTCTGCAGACGCTGTCTGAGGTTGGCACCACGGGCGAGGGTGCCCCGACACACCGCAGCGGCTCCGGGTCGGTCCCAGGGGTGGGCCCTGGGACCGACCCCCAGGAGTGCCTGGTGGTCTAGCGTTCCCGGCGCTCGGTGCCGGCGGGAGCGGTGAGGATGGCCAGGCCCAGGGCGAGGACGGCCAGGCCGCACCAGGAGGCGGCTGGCAGGCGTTCACCGAGGACGGTGACGCCCAGGAGCGCTGCGACAGCGGGTTCGGCCAGGGTCAGCGTCGTGGCCACCGATGCGGGGGTGTGGCGCAGTCCGCGTCCGAAGAGCCGATAGGCCAGGTAGACGGTGAACAGGGCGAGGTGCAGGGCCACCGCCATGCCACGGGTGGTGGCGAGCCAGTGCGTGCTGGTGGACAGCACGAGCGGCAGGACCAGCAGCCCTGCGGCGCCGAACATCAAGCCCATCACCGCATTGGACGGGTGTCCGCTCGTGATGAGCTTGCCGCCGATCAGCGAGTAGGCGGCGTAGGACAGTCCGGCGCAGGCGGCGAGCGCGATGCCCGTCAGGTCCATGGGCGTGGCGTGTCCGGTGAGCTCGGGGCCCAGCACCAGCAGGGTGCAGCCCAGCACGGCGGCTGCGGTGGCGCCGGTCCAGCGTGCGGTCGGCCGGGCCCCGCCGGTGGTCCAGGACAGCAGTCCGGTGAAGACCGGCGCGCTGCCCAGCGCGGTCACGGTGGCCACGGCCACGCCGCTGCGGGCCACGGCCGGGTAGAAGGTGACAGGATATCCGGCCACCGCCAGCGCACCCAGAACGAGCAGCCACCGCTCGGAGCGTGTGCAGGCGGCGGGCAGGGCGCTGGCGTCGCGGGAGGTGAGGAACAGCAGAACGCCGCCGAGGGCGAGACCGGCACAGCCGACGGCCGCTGCCGGTGCACCGGCAGGGGCCAGGGAGCCGGCGGTCCCGGTTGTGCCCCACAGCACGGCCGCGGTGAGGATGGGCACGGGGCCGCCCATGAGGCCAGCGCGGGAGAGTTGCGGGCGGGCGGGAGCCAGGGAGGAAGTGTGGTTCGGCACAGTCGTGGATCTTCCGTCGTCGAATGCCTCAGGGGACTGGGTTCGAAACGGGCGTACGACATGAGACCCCTGACCGCCCTGCGGGCCGGCCGGGGTCCGGGGTCAAACCGTCAGTGTCTGCGCCCGGTCAGGCGCAGAGCGGCGGCAGAACGACGTGCCAGTAGGTGTTCACCCAGCGATCGTACCTGGCGGAATACGACGGCCGAGCTCCTGGACCGGACGGGTCACCGGCGGCTGTGACCGGGGGCGAGCAGGCGGTGACCTCGGCGATGGCCTCTGGGGGCGGATTGAAGCAGCGGCGGACATTCACCGGCTTCTTGTGCCTCGACCACGCCCCGCGCCGTGGGTGCGGGGGCAGGGTTCAACGCCGAAGCTGTGCTGGACGTCAAAACGCTGCCGATGAGGAGAATCCTGTGGGTGCAGTACGTCTGGGGGCGGCCGGCTGGTGTCGACCGCCGGGAGCCGTCTGATGGGCAGTCGGGGAGGGGTTACGGGCGGCGTCCCCACGCGGAGATCATCGGGGCGGTGGCCAGGTCGAGCCGTCCGGTGGCGACGTTCGCCAGGTGACGGTCGATCTCCTCGTCGGTGGCAAGCCCTTCCCCTACCAGATGGTGGCGGATCTGCCGCACCGTCGCGTCTTCGAGCACGGCACATGCCGGCGAGGTGATCGGGAAGTACGCGTCGGCCTGCACATCGTCCAGACCGGCTTCGCGTAGCACTCTGGGCAGGGTCCGGCCGTACGTGAGGTCCGCGCCGCGCGCCGCCATCAGGGTGCGGAAGCCGGACCGCAACCGGTTGGCGAGCCGCTGTTCGGGACCTGACTCGTCCGGGCACAGCAGCGGCTGCAACGTGGGGTCGGCGTCCTCCAGGAGCAGCCAGCCGCCGGGCCGCAGCGCCTGGACCATCCGGCGCAGTGCCTCGGTGCGGTCGGTGACGTGCACCAGGACCAGCCGGGCGTGCACGAGGTCGAAGCCGCCGGGCGGTGGCGGGTCGGCCGCCACGTCGTGGGACAGCACCTCGATCACGCCGCCGGCGATGTCCCGGGTCCAGGACACGTCGATGTCGGTGGCGATCACCGTACCTTTCGGGGCGACTCGTTCGGCCAGCCCGAGGGGTACGGAGGGACCGCCGGCGCCGACCTCCCAGCACCGCATGCCGGCACCGATCCCGAGCCGGTCGACGTGCCGGAACGTCACCGGGTCGAACAGCTCGGCGAGGGCACCGAAACGGATACCCGCCTCCGACTGCCGGTTGTCCAGCAGGTAGCCGCGGTCGGTGTCGTGCTCAGCCATGCGGCGATTCTGGCAGACGGCCGCAGGGCGGGCTCGATCCGGCCACCGGGCGTTGTCAACTTGTCGGGCTCGCGGGTTGGTTGAGGTGTGTGAGTCGTGGTGGGGCCGGGTGACTGGCCCTGGTTCAGGCCGTGGGGGGCAGGGTGGTGACGCCGGTGATGCGGTCCCAGATGGCGAAGCGGAGGGTCATCTCGGCCCGGTACTCGGATGCGGCCATCAGATGACGTCGGGGCCGGAAATGGGGCGAGATCTGACTGAATGCGGCGAGGAACTTCTGGGCTGACCGGGGTGAGCGGAAGTACTTCATCGCGCGTTCGCGCTGGCGGGTGGGCTGATGCGAGTTCTCCGCCCGGTTGTTCAGTCCCTTGTGTGACCGGTGTTCCACCGAGCCCATCAGTTCCCGGTGAGCCGGCCCGTAGGAGCGGCACTTGTCGGTGACCAGCACCCGGGGTACCCGGCGCTGCTTCTTCATGAGCTTGGCCATGAACCGCTTCGCGGCCTTCGCGTCCCGCCGGGACTGGACCAGGATGTCCAGCACGTTGCCGTCCTGGTCCACCGCGCGCCACAGGTACTGCCGCACCCCGTTGACCTTGATGAACACCTCATCGAGGTGCCATTTATCGCCGGCCTGCGGCCGGCGGCGGCGCAGTGCGGCCGCGTACTGCGGGCCGAACCTCTCGCACCACTGCCGGATGGTCTCGTGGGAGACGATGACCCCGCGGGCGAGCAGCAGCTCCTCGACCTCGCGGAAGGACAGCGGGAAGCGGTGGTACAGCCACACCGCATGGGAGATGATCTCCGCCGGGAACCGGAACCCCCTGTACGACGGCGACCCCGACTCCACCACAACCCCTCCCCGGGAAGATCAGCAAACCCGGCGATCATCCCAGGCCCGAGACGCCCTACTCAACTTGACGACGCCCGTCATCCTGCTGTTCGGCGACGCCGTCGAGGCGCTCCCCCAACTCCCCGCCGGCAGCGCCGACTGTGTCGTCACCTCACCGCCGTACTACCGACCCTGCGGCTACGGCCACGACGACCAAGACGTTGTGAACGAGCAAGGGTCTGTATGACCGGTCAGCCCGCCCCCGGCCCGGAAAGGTGTTGCCGGGACGCCCGAAGCCGATCTGGGCGGCAGGGTCGTCGGCCTCCTCTGTCGGTTTCCAAGATCGAGACCGTACCGCTGAGTCCCCAGCAGGAGAGACGAGCGATTGCCGCGTTGAGCTTTCTGCTGGCGGACTGGTGGGAGAAACGACGTGGGTCGACCAGCGGCGGGAGTGCCAGTGGCGACCGGTAGCGGACGGCTTGACACCCGCCCCGCTTCGAGCGTCCATCGTTGACACGGCGACGGGGATTCTGCTCGCCGAGGTTGCTGTGCCCGCAGGAGGTCCACGATGTACCCCATTTGTTCCAGGATCCCGAGGGCGTCTGCCCGCGCCGCAGCGTGGTCGCCGTCCCCATGGGGTTCCCCCACCCGCGAGCGTGGACTGGGAGTACGTTGATGGCCCGACGCACCCGGGCCGTTAGGCCGCAAGATCAGACCACGGAACGGACGCTGCGGGTTGCGATGTACATCCGCATCTCCACCGACGAGGAGCACCAGCCCTTCAGCCTGGAGGCGCAGGAGACAAAACTCCGCGCCTACATCGCCTCCCAACCCGGCTGGGAACTGGCGGGCACGCCCTATCGAGATGAGGCATCCGGGGCGACAACAGAACGGCCCGGCCTGCAGCGAGCTCTGACCGCAGCACAAGCCAAGCGCTTCGATGTGCTCCTCGTCTACCGGGTCGACCGACTGTCCCGGTCACTGCGCGGCCTCGTAGACATCCTGGACCAGCTGGACGAGTCAGGGACTGCCTTCCGGTCGGCCACAGAACCCTTCGACACCTCGACGCCGGTCGGCCGGATGCTGGTGCAGATGCTCGGCGTCTTCGCCCAGTTCGAGCGAGAGACCATTATCGACCGCGTCATCAACGGCATGGAACGAAAGGCCGCACGCGGCCAATGGTGCGGCGGCTACCGGCCCTACGGCTACGAACTGGACTCCGCCACCAGCATGCTCACCCCGGTGGACCGTGAGGCACCACTCATCCCGGTCATCTTCGACCTGTACGTCAACGCCCGCATGGGGACGCGAGCTCTGGCCAAGGAACTCAACGAGCGCGGACACCGAACCAAGAACGGCAAGTGCTGGAGCGGCGCCAGCGTCATGGTAGTCCTGCGCAACCGCTCCTACCTCGGCGAGGTCTACTTCCGCGGCACCTGGCACCGGGCCGACGACCCGCACCCCACCCTCATCCACCCGGAGATCTTCGAACAAGCACAACAAATCATCGCCTCCCGCGGCGACGACTACTCCCGCAGAGCCTCCAACAGCAGCGCCTACCTGCTCGCCGGACGGGTCACCTGCAACCGCTGCGGGAAGCGGTACGTGGGGACATCGGCGACAGGGAACAAATACCGGTACCGGTACTACACCTGCTTCTCCCTCGGGCGCTACGGCAAGGGCCGCTGCGCCGCCGACCGCCTCCCCGCCGAACAGCTCGAACAGGCCGTCCTGGAGGCGCTGCTCGACACCTACGCGGACGCCGACATGATCGCCCAAGCCGTCGCCGCCACAGCCGAACGGCGTGCGGACGGACAGCAGCACGTCAAGGACGAGCTCGACGCCGTGAACAAGGAGCTGGCCGCAGCAGAGGCAGGGATCGACCGGTACCTGACCGCGTTCGAATCCGGTGACCTGACCCACGCAATTTGCGGCCCGCGCGTACAGGCCCTCGGGGAGAAGGCAGCGCAGCTGCGCGGGCGACGTCGAGACCTGGAGGAGACGCTCACCCTCGCAGACCTCACCGCGCCGGGCGAGGAGGACCTGGCAGTGCTCCGCGCCGGGATCCGCGAACCGATCGACACCGGTACACCCGCAGTGGTGAAGTCACTGCTCGAGACCTTGATCCACGAGATCCGTGTGGAGAGCCGCAACAGTATCGTGCCGGTCTTCAGACTGCCCGAGCTTGCGCGAAGCGTCGGCCAAGAGCCGAGTTTTCGCGCAACGCTCGGTTTGGTGCCCCCGGCAGGACTCGAACCTGCGGCCAAGCGCTTAGAAGGCGCCTGCTCTATCCACTGAGCTACGGGGGCCGGACAACGGCGGCGATTGTCACCGCCCCTTGGTGCCCACGGTTTCGTGACCTTGCCGGGGACAAGGATAGGGCGGTGCGGAGGTGCTGCCGGGCGCTTCACCTGCATGGCACGTTGTGTGGATTCGGTGAAGCGGGTCTGATAATCGCAGGCAGGTCCGAATAGTGCACCGGTTTTGGCGCCCCAAAGGGCGGCTGTTGTGCACTCGTTATGCCCGCGTCCCCTCCGGCCCGATTGTCCCTTTGGTGCGTCCTTGCGGGCCGAAAGGCGTGAACTGGACGGAATACGCTTCAAAAATCCACCAAAATGGGGCATTCTGCGGCTGTGGCGATCTTGGACGTACGGCCCGAGCTGCTTGACGCGCTGGCGGCGCTGCGCGACCGCGTCGATGCCGCGCGCTTTCCCTTCCCCCTTCCCGGCGCCGCCCGGGCGCGCCGTACGCGCCGGGAGCTCCTGGCACAGCTCGACGACTACCTGGTGCCCCGACTGAGCGCCCCTGAAGCGCCGTTGCTCGCGGTGGTCGGGGGATCGACGGGGGCGGGGAAGTCGACGCTGGTGAATTCCCTGGTGGGACGGCGGGTGAGCGAGGCGGGGGTGCTGCGGCCGACGACGCGTACGCCGGTGCTCGTGTGCCATCCGGGGGACCGGGCGTGGTTCGCGGACCCGAGGATCCTGCCGGGGCTGGGGCGGGTGTGCGCGCCGAGGACGGCGGAGGGGGAGCGGCGGCGGGAGGATGAGGAGACGGACGGCGGGCGGTTGCGGCTGGAGACGGATGACGGGCTGCCACGTGGGCTGGCGCTGCTGGACGCGCCGGACATCGATTCGCTGGTGGAACGGAACCGGGACCTCGCCGCGGAGCTGATCTGCGCCGCCGACATCTGGATCCTGGTCACGACCGCCTCGCGGTACGCGGACGCGCTGCCGTGGCATCTGCTGCGTACGGCGAAGGAGTACGACGTCACCTTGGCGACGGTGCTGGACCGGGTGCCGCACCAGATCGCGGAGGACGTGTCGGAGCATTACGGGGCGCTGCTGGCGAAGGCCGGGCTCGGGGATGTGCCGCGCTTCACGGTGCCCGAGCTGCCGGAGTCGGCGGGTGGCGGTGGGCTGCTGCCGCACACGGCGGTGGCGGCGCTGAGCGGGTGGCTCACGCACTGCGCGGAGGATGCCGCCGCCCGGCACCAGGCGGCGCGGCGTACCGCGGCCGGGGCGATGGAGTCACTGGGCTCGCGGCTGTCGGCGCTGGCGAGTGCGTCGGCAGTGCAGCATGCGGCGGCGGCGCGGCTGGCGCGGTGCGCGGAGCAGGCGTACGAGGGCGCGGCGGAGCGGATCGCGGCCGCGGTGGCGGAGGGGGAGCCGCTGGCGGGGGAGGCGCTGGTGTGCTGGCGAGGGTATCCGGGGTGCGGGCCGGAGGCCTTGCAGTTCGCGCTGGGGGAGGGGCTGGCGGCGCTGTTGCGTACGGAGGTGGCGGCGGCCGATGAACGAACCGTGGACAAATGGCACCGGGAGCGTGCGGGGGTCGCCCTGATCGAGGCGGGGGGCGGTACGGACGACGGGGTGGCGCACCGGGTCGACGCCGCGGTGCGGGGGTGGCGGCGCGGGATTACCCGGATGGCGTACGAGGGCCCGCGGGCGCAGGTCGACCCGGAGACGGTGGCCGCGTTGCTGGCGGCTGCGCTGCTGGGCGGCCAGCGCGGCGCCGGGGCGGGCGGGCGGCTCGCCGGGGCCGTTGGGGCGGAGGCGGTGCGGCGGCTGCTGGAGCAGGGCCGGGCGGAGCTGGAGACGGCAGTCGGGGCGCTGTTGAAGGGTGAGCGGGAACGGCGGTTGGGTCCGCTGGACGCACTGGATGTGACAGCGCGGCAGCAGGCGGCGCTGATCGCGGCACTGTCCGTACTGCAGAGGGAGAGGTGACCGGAATGCTCACAGAGCGGGTGGACGCGCTGGGCGAATTGCTCGGGCTGTCGCGGACCAGGGTCAGCCCGGACGCGCTCGCGGAGAGCGGACGCTTCCTGGACCGGGTGGGGGAGCGGCGGCGGCTGTCGCCGGACCATACGGTGGTGGCGCTGGCCGGGGCCACGGGGAGCGGGAAATCGACGCTGTTCAACGCGCTGGTGGGGTGGGAGCTGTCGGAGGCGGGGGTGCGCCGGCCCACGACGTCCGCACCGGTGGCGTGCGTCTGGGATGCGACTGGCGAAGCGGCGGGGGCGGACGGTGCTCAGGGCGCTGGTGGGGCTGAGGGCGCGGACGGGCTGCTGGACCGGCTGGGCGTGGCTTCGCGCGGCCGGCACACGCGGTACGGGGACGGGGAGCTGGCGGGGCTCGTACTGCTGGACCTGCCCGACCACGACTCGGCTGCGCCCGGCCACCGCGACCAGGTGGACCGGCTGCTGGCGCTCGTGGACGTGGTGGTGTGGGTGCTCGACCCGGAGAAGTACGCGGACGCGGTGCTGCACGAGCGCTATCTGCGACCGCTCGCCGGGCACGCGGATGTGACGCTGCTCGTCCTCAACCAGGTGGACCGGCTGCCGTCGGAAGCCGCCGACCAGATCCTGGACGACCTGCGGCGGCTGCTCGACGAGGACGGGCTGGCGGTGGGCGAGCACGGCGAGGCGGGGGCGCTGGTGCTCGCCGCGTCGGCGAGGACGGGGGAGGGTATGCCGGAGTTGCGTGCGGCGCTGGGCCGGCTGGTCGCGGAGCGCGGCGCCGCGCTCCGGCGGCTGGCGGCGGACATGGACCGTACGGCGGCGCGGCTGAAGCCGTTCTACGTCGGCGAGGGCGTGGCCGGGCTCACGGATGCCGCACGGGAGGCGTTCGCCGGGCGGCTCGCGGAGTCGGTGGGCGCGGAGGCAATTGGGGAAGCGGCGGAGCGGGAGTGGGCGCGAGCGGCGGCCGAGGCGTGCGGGGCGCCGTGGGAGCGGCTGGTGAGGGCGCCTCAGGAACCCCGGGGCCTGGGACCCGAACTCGTTCTCGCCGCTTCCCGTCCGGTGGTCGACGAGGCGGTGCGCGCGCTTGCCCGGGCGGCCACGGCCGGGCTTCCCGGGCCCTGGGCGCTGGCGGTGCGTGAGGCCGCCCGGCGCGGGGGTGAGACGCTGCCGGCCGCGTTGGAGGCGGCGGTGGTACGGGCGGGCCCGGGGGCGCCCGAGCGGCCGCGGTGGTGGTCGGCGGTCGGCACTGCGCAGTGGCTGCTGGCGGTGCTAGCGGTGGCGGGGGTCGTCTGCGCGGCGGCTTTCGCGGGGGGCACCGCGGGTCCGGTGGCGGCACCGTGGTGGCTGGCCGCCGCGCTGCTCGGCACGGGGGCGCTCGGCGGGCCCGTACTGGCCTGGGCGGCCCGGCTCGCGGCTCGGGGGCCGGCCCAGCGGTACGGGCAGGCGGCGGAGCGACGGTTGCGGGACGCGGCGGCGGACTGCGGGCGGGCGCGGGTGCTGGAACCGGTCGCGTCGGAGCTGTTGCGCTACCGCGAGGTGCGGGAGCAGTACGGGCTCATGGCGGGTCCATGGCGAGACTCCACTTTCGGGTGACGGAGTTGTCCACAACCCGCCAGTAATCCACAGAATGAAGATGGTTTCACCGCAACCGGGCTTTTCCGTGCACGATGTTCCCGTAAGGACAAAGGGCAACGGGGGAGAGCAGACGGATGAACGAGACGTTGGTGACCGTCGTGGGAAATGTCGCGACGCAGCCGGAAATCAGGAATACCCCGGCGGGCGTGAATGTCGCCCGGTTCCGGCTGGCGACCACGGCGCGCCGCTGGGACCAGAAGAACGGAGGCTGGTCGGACGGGCCCACCAGCTTCTTCACGGTGTGGGCCTGGCGCGGCCTGGGGCAGAACGTGATGGCCTCGGTGGGGATCGGCGAACCGCTCGTGATCCAGGGGCGGCTGCGGGTCCGGGAGGAGGAGCGGAACGGCCAGCGGTACATCTCGGCGGACATCGACGCGGTCGCGGTGGGCCACGATCTCACGCGCGGGACCTCGGCGTTCCGCCGGGTTTCGGTGGCGCGGCCGGAACTTGTGGCTCCGGTCTCGGTGGTCGCGGCGGCTGCGCCGGAAGCCGTGCCGGAAGCCGTCTCCGAACGGGTGCCTGAACGGGTGCCCGAACATGCGCCTGGGCATGCATCCGAGCTGGCGGCGATGGCGGTTTCCGGATAATCCGGACAGGAGACTTCAGTGAGGTTCGCTGTCATTTGGGGTCGGCTATTTATCGACAATCACACTTTCATTCACGCTTTCGGGTAACGATTGCGATTCGGATTCGACCGCCGGTGCGAATCGTGATGGCTCGAGCACCCCTCGTTCCTAGGATGCTCCGGTAACCACACGGGGGATCGAAACTGCAGGCGGGGCACCCCCACGACCGGCCCCGTCCGGAGGGGATTTCCATGTTCACGCTTCAAAGGTCTCATAGGCGCGGCGTCGCCCGTCTTGCCGCTGTCGTCCTGGCCTCGGGCCTGGTCGCCGCAGGCGCGATAACCGGCGCCGGGTCCGCTGCCGCGGACGGCGTGACCCCCACGGCGGGAGGCGCCACCGCCACGCTCGGAGGTCTGAAGACCTTCGACCAGGCAGTCATCCACGAGAACGGCAACGACCGCCCGGAGCCCGCGGGCCTGTTTGAGATGTCCGTCACCGGCGGCGGAACGATCCAGACGTACTGCATCGACATCCACAACCCCACGCAGGACAAGGCGAAGTACCAGGAAGTCTCCTGGGACCAGACGAGCCTGCACGCCAACGCCAACGCCAAGAAGATCAACTGGATCCTGCAGAACTCCTACCCGCAGGTGAACGACCTCGCGGCGCTGGCGAAGACCGCGGGCATCGATGGCACCCTCACTCCCCAGCTGGCCGCGGCCGGCACCCAGGTCGCCATCTGGCGCTTCTCGGACAACGCCAAGGTCGACGCGGTGAACAAGGACGCCGAGGCACTGGCGAACTTCCTTGAGAAGAACGCCAAGGACCTCGCCGAGCCCGAGGCGTCCCTCACCCTCGAGCCGACCGCGGTCTCCGGCAAGGTCGGCGACAAGCTCGGTCCGGTCACCGTGCGCACCAACGCGGGCACCGCCCAGGTGAGCCTCGCCCCGGGCGCCCCCTCCGGCGTCACCATCGTCGGCAAGGACGGCAAGCCGGTCACCACCGTGTCCGACGGCTCGGAGCTCTACTTCGACGTGCCCGCCGGCACCGCCGCGGGCACCACCTCGCTGAGCGTCACCGCGACCACCAAGCTCCCGGTCGGCCGGGCGTTCACCGGCATCGACAGCACCAGCCAGGTGCAGATCCTCGCCGGCTCCAGCGACAGCACCGTCTCCGCCACCGCGAGCGGCACCTGGGCGAACAAGGGCGCGATACCCGCCGTCACCGCCGAGGTGGACTGCGCCAAGAGCGGTGTGGACGTCACCGCGACCAATGAGGGCGACGAGGACTTCACCTTCACGCTCGCGGGCAAGGAGCACACCGTCGCCCCCGGCAAGTCCGAGACCATCACCGTCCCGGTCGCCGAGGACCAGTCGTACAAGATCACCATCTCTGGGCCGAACGGCTTCGAGAAGACCTTCGAGGGCGTCCTCGACTGCAAGACCGCCGGCAGCGGCAGCGGCGGTAGCAGCGCCACCCCGTCCTCCGCGCCCAGCGCGGCCTCGGTCGGCGGCGGCAGCAGCAGCTCCACCACCGGCGGCAACCTCGCCGAGACCGGCAGCAGCAGCGCCACTCCGGTCATCGCCGGTGTCGCGATCGCACTGGTCGTGGTCGGCGGCGGCGCGGTGTTCCTGCTCCGTAAGAAGAAGCCGGCGACTCCCGCCGAGTAACGGCCAGGCGGTCGTCCCCGCGTTCCGGACCGCCTCGTTGATCACCGGCTCGATCCTCGCCGGGTGACCAACGAGGCGGTCCGCCGTCTCCGCCCCAGCAGTCGCCCATTTCCGTGCCCGGGATGGCGTACGGCAAGATGGGGTGTATCTCTGCCCACTCATCTAATGCCGGACGGTTTCTCTTGGCTGAGTTCATCTACACCATGCGCAAGACGCGCAAGGCGCACGGCGACAAGGTGATCCTGGACGACGTCACCCTGAACTTCATGCCCGGCGCCAAGATCGGCGTCGTGGGACCGAACGGCGCCGGTAAGTCCACCGTCCTGAAGATCATGGCCGGTCTGGAGCACCCGTCCAACGGTGAGGCGTACCTCTCACCCGGCTACAGCGTCGGCATGCTGCTCCAGGAGCCGCCGCTGGACGAGTCCAAGACCGTGCTGGAGAACGTCCAGGACGGCGTGGCCGAGATCAAGGGCAAGCTCGACCGGTTCAACGAGATCGCCGAGCTGATGGCGACCGACTACTCCGACGCGCTCCTGGACGAGATGGGCCAATTGCAGGAGCAGCTCGACCACGCAGGCGCCTGGGACCTCGACGCCCAGCTGGAGCAGGCCATGGACGCGCTGGGCTGCCCGCCCGGCGACTGGGCGGTCACCACCCTCTCCGGTGGCGAGAAGCGCCGCGTCGCGCTCTGCAAGCTGCTGCTCGAAGCCCCCGACCTGCTGCTGCTCGACGAGCCCACCAACCACCTGGACGCCGAGTCCGTCCAGTGGCTGGAGCAGCACCTCGCCAAGTACGCCGGCACCGTCGTCGCCGTCACTCACGACCGGTACTTCCTCGACAACGTCGCCGAGTGGATCCTGGAGCTGGACCGCGGCCGCGCCCACCCCTACGAGGGCAACTACTCCACCTACCTGGAGAAGAAGGCCTCCCGCCTCAAGGTCGAGGGCCAGAAGGACGCGAAGCGCGCCAAGCGCCTCAAGGAAGAGCTGGAGTGGGTCCGCTCCAACGCCAAGGGCCGCCAGGTCAAGTCCAAGGCCCGGCTCGCCCGGTACGAGGAGATGGCCGCCGAGGCGGACAAGATGCGGAAGCTGGACTTCGACGAGATTCAGATCCCGCCGGGCCCGCGCCTGGGCTCGATCGTCGTCGAGGTGCAGAACCTCACCAAGGGCTTCGGCGAGAAGCTGCTCATCGATGACCTCTCCTTCACCCTGCCCCGCAACGGCATCGTCGGAGTCATCGGCCCCAACGGTGCCGGCAAGACCACGCTCTTCAAGATGATCCAGGGACTGGAAGAGCCCGACACCGGTTCGATCAAGGTCGGCGAGACCGTCAAGATCTCCTACGTCGACCAGAGCCGTGCCAACATCGACCCCAAGAAGACGCTGTGGGCCGTTGTCTCGGACGAGCTCGACTACATCAACGTCGGCCAGGTCGAGATGCCGTCCCGGGCGTATGTCTCCGCGTTCGGCTTCAAGGGCCCGGACCAGCAGAAGCCGGCCGGTGTGCTCTCCGGCGGTGAGCGCAACCGCCTCAACCTGGCGCTCACCCTGAAGGAGGGCGGCAACTTGCTGCTCCTCGACGAGCCGACCAACGACCTGGATGTCGAGACCCTGTCCTCGCTCGAGAACGCGCTGCTGGAGTTCCCCGGTGCGGCCGTGGTCATCTCTCACGATCGCTGGTTCCTGGACCGGGTCGCGACGCACATCCTCGCCTACGAGGGCGACTCCAAGTGGTACTGGTTCGAGGGCAACTTCGAGTCGTACGAGAAGAACAAGGTCGAGCGGCTCGGTGCCGACGCCGCCCGCCCGCACCGCGCCACCTACAAGAAGCTGACCCGCGGCTGATGGGCCGCCGCCACATCTACCGCTGCCCGCTGCGCTGGTCGGACATGGACGCGTACGGCCACGTCAACAATGTGGTCTTCCTCCGCTATCTGGAGGAGGCGCGGATCGACTTCATGTTCCGGCTGGCGCCGGGCGAGGGCAGCGCGTCGTTCCAGGGCGGGTCCGTCGTGGCCCGCCACGAGATCGACTACCTGCGGCCGTTGGTCCATCGGCATGAGCCGGTGACCATCGAGACCTGGGTGACGAAGATCAACGCGGCGGCGCTCACCCTCTCCTACGAGATCAAGGACGAGGAGACCGTCTACGTCCGGGCCTCCACCGTCATTGTCCCGTACGTCCTCGCCGAGGCCCGGCCGCGCCGGATCACCCCGGAGGAGCGGCTCTTCCTCGCCGAGTACCACGAGCAAGCCGTCGCCGTATGACGGCGCCGCACCTCGCCGACGTCAGGGAGGCTGCCGACATCGCCGCCTTCCTGGCCCGGCTGCTCCGCTGGGACAAGGCCGCGGTCGTGCGGATACAGGCGGCGGCCGGCGTCCTCGCCGTCTTCGGCCACCCGCCCTTCGGGGGCGTACTCGCCGTCCGTACGGCGGAGCTGGCCGCCCCGGTGGCGTTGGACGCCACCGTCTCCGCCGGCCAGCTCCTCGACGCGGTCGACTCCGTCACCGAGACGGCCGGCCCGCTGGTCGTCCCGGCGTCGGTGACCGGCCCGGCCTGGGCGGGGCTGCTCCCGCCGCGCGGCGGCTGGCGGCAGGTCGAAGGCCTGCCGTCCCCCGGCGACATCCGGGCGGTCGCCGTCGCCGCCGTCGCCGAATTCCGCACCCGCACCGAGCAGTTGCCCTCGGACGGCCGCACCCGTGCCGCTCTCGACTCCCTCGCCGACGCCATCTGGTCCCGGCAGCTCGGCACCACAGGCCTCCCCCTCCGAGCCGTCCACGCCGCGCACGCGCTGGGCTTCCTCCGGCCCGCCCGCATCCCGGTCCCGGCCGTCCCGGCCCCGCGCGGCCAGGACCGGCCCCCCGAAGAGCCGCTGACCCTCCTCGCCTCGGGCCCCTGGCTCCGGCTCCGTACGCCCTACGGCTCGGTCGCCGTCCGACGGGCTTCGGCGCCCGGCAGCGGGCTCGGTCTGACGCCGCTGGGCTGATCCGGCCGGGCGGCAGCCCTACCGGATCAGCCCAGCGGCGTCAGCGGCACGAACACCGCAGTCGCACCCGCCCCACGCGCCCCCCCGCACCCGCCCTCGGCTCAAGCGTCCCGTGGGCGGTGGTCTCCGTACGCTGCTCCCTGCTTCGCTCGCCGACGGGCCGGTCATGCCGTATCTCGTCACCGTCAACCCGTGCATCACGACGATGATGATCGGTGAGAAGTGCGTCGACCTGATCAAGGCGAACGCGTAGGGCGCGTAGCGGGAAAGCGCCGCAGGGCGGCGCTGCGCCTCAGCCCGCCGTGTTCACCATGGAGGCGGCGGCGTACACCATGTAGTCCCACAGCTGGCGCTCGTACTCCGGCGCGAGCGCCAGCTCATCCACCGCGTCCCTCATGTGCCGCAGCCATGCGTCATGCGCCGCCCGGTCCACCGCGAACGGCGCATGACGCATCCGCAGCCGCGGGTGCCCCCGGTTGTCGCTGTACGTGCGCGGGCCGCCCCAGTACTGGATCAGGAACAGTCGCAGCCGCTCCTCCGCCGGGCCCAGATCCTCCTCCGGATACAGCGCCCGCAGCGCGCGGTCCTCCGCGACGCCCTCGTAGAAACGCCGCACCAGACGGCGGAAGATCTCCTCGCCGCCGACCGCCTCGTAGAAGGTCTGCTGCTCCACCGGGTCCACCGTGCCGTGCGGGATCTCGTTCACACCCCCATGCTCTCAGACGTCCCGGCCGAGGACCCGGGTCCTACGACCTCCGCGCTCGCGGAGGCCTTCTTGCGCAGGGTGCTCTTCTTGGCGCGGTTGCCGCACGCGTCCATCGAGCACCAGCGCCGGGTGCCGGGGCGGGAGCTGTCGAGGAAGAGGGCGGAGCAGCCCGGGTCGGCGCACTCGCGGACGCGGGTGATGGCGGGGGAGGTGGCGAGGTCGAGCGCGTCGCGGGCGACGAGGGCGAGGGTGGCCGATACGGGGTCTGCCGCATGCCAGCGCAGCCGGCCCGACGCATCCAGGCTCGGCGCCGGTACGGGATGCGCCGCCGCCCGGTTGATCCGCTCCGTCACCTCGGCCCCGCAGGATCCGGACCCGGTCCGGAGCAGCTCGGAGACCGCCTCCCGGAGCCTGCGGGCCTCGCTGGGCAGGTCTTCCGGGAGTTCCTTCCGTACCTTCGGGTCCTTCGGCAGGTCGGTTTCACACAGGCCGCCCGGGCCGCACTGGCGGACCCAGGCGGCCAGGGCGGCGGCGTCGGGCAGCTCCTCCGTGGCCTCCGCCGTGCCCCGGTGGCGCAGGGTGCGGATGAAGTCCAGGCACAGCCGCCCGGCCCCCTGCCGGAAGTGAAGGGTCTCCATGGAGCTCAGTTTACTAGCGGCACCGGTTTGACCGGTACTGGCGCGCACCGATTAAACTGGTTCTGCGCACCGATTTAACTGGTTCCCCGATGTCTGTGAGGTGCCCATGGCCACGCCCAGCGACTCCGATATACGAGCCGCCGTTCCGACCGAGGAAGCGGCGTCCGCCCCTCCGGGCTGGCTCGTCCTGCTCCTGGCCGTCTCCTGCGGGCTGACCGTCGCCAACCTCTACTACGCGCAGCCGCTACTGGCCGCCCTGGGCCAGTCCTTCCACATCGACGAGGTGGCCGCCGGTGCGCTGATCACCGTCACCCAGCTCGGCTACGCCGCCGGCATGCTGCTCCTTGTCCCCCTCGGTGACCGCACCGAGAACCGGCGCCTGATAGCGATACTCCTCACAGTCACCACCGCCGGGCTCATCCTGGTCGGCACCGCGCCCGACTTCCCCGTGCTCCTCGCCGCCGCCCTGATCGTCGGAGTGACCTCCGTCGTCGCCCAGATCCTCGTCCCCTTCGCTGCCGATCTTGCCCCCGATCACATACGGGGCCGCATCGTCGGCCGCGTCATGAGCGGCCTCCTCGTCGGTGTCCTTCTTTCCCGTACCCTCAGCAGCTTCCTCGCCGAGGCCACCAGCTGGCGCGTTGTCTACCTCATATCCGCCGCCCTCATGGCGGCCCTTGCCCTCGCCCTGTTCTTGGCCCTCCCACGCCGCGCCCCCACTACCCGGATCCCCTACGGCAGCCTGCTGCGCTCCACGGCCGGCCTGGTCCGAACCCATGCCCAGCTGCGCCGCCGGGCCCTGTACCAGGCGGCCATGTTCGGCGTTTTCAGTGCGTTCTGGACCACCATTTCGTACGTTCTCACCGGCCCCTCGTTCCACTACTCCCAACTGGGGGTCGGCCTGTTCGCCCTCGTCGGAGCAGGTGGTGCCGGCATCGCCCCGCTGGCCGGACGCTGGGCCGACCGTGGCCTCGGCCGCCCGATGACGGCCGCCGCCTTCGCCGCCGCAGCCCTCGCCTTCACCCTGGCCGGGCTGGGCCGGCACAGCGTCGTCCTTCTCGCCCTCGCCGGTGTCCTCATCGACATGGCCGTCCAGACCACCATGATCCTGGGCCAGCACGCCATCTACCGCCTCGACTCCAGCGCCCGTGCCCGCCTCAACAGCGCCTACATCGCCACCTTCTTCGTCGGCGGCGCCCTGGGCTCCCAATTCGGCTCCGTCGCCTACCACGCCGGCGGCTGGACTGCCCTGACCTCCTTCGGCGCCGCGTTCCCGGTGCTCGCACTGCTGTTCTGGGCGACGGAGCGGCGCGGGGGGCGGGTAGGGGTCGCTGCAGCGTGACCGGGTGGGGGCGCCGCCGCTTCGGTGGGGCCATCTCGGCGTGGGTGGCGTGCGGGAGCGCTGGCTCCCTTCGGTCGCAAAGATAAAGGCGCTAACTGCGGAGGGGATGGAGGGGCGCTCGTCTTGTCGGTTGGCTCCCGGGCCGGTGGGTTGCGGGTGTCAAGGCGGCTTGTGCGGCTCTTGTTCGGTGGGTGTCCGGGGTCTCGTTGCCGGATCCTGGTAGAGATGGTCGGTGGCGACGCCTGTTGTTCGTGGGGGCTGGACTGCCGTAACCGGCGGCTGACGGGTGGTTGGGGGCTGGGCTCCGGGGCGGGGGGGCCGACGGGCGCCCGGGGGGTCCCGTTCCGCCCAGTGGGCGGCGGGCGTCCAGGGGGGTGCAGAAACGTTCCGGCAGGGCGAGGGTGGCTCCTGCCGGGTTCGGGGTGGTGGATGGTTGGGGTCCGCACGGCCAGGGTGCGGTCTCCGTTCACGAAAGGGGCCACCGCCATCCACGGGTGGCGGGTGCCCCACTTCGTGCCCAACTTGTCAGGTCCATGTAGGCCATCAGCGCTAAAAGTGAAGAGATATGCCCTAATTGTTCACTTCTGGACTTCATTAACTGCACTCAAATCCATCCAAGGGGCCGCCCGGGGCCCGTCGGGCTGCGGTGGCTCACCAACGGCCTCGCAACCCGCCCGCCTGCGCGCACTCCCACTCATGCCTGCGTACACTCCCGTCTCACGCGAGTGCGCGCAGGCGTGGGGTGGAGTGCGCGCAGGCAGGAGAGGAATTGTCTGATATGTCGCATACGGGAAGGGCTCCCGGCTCCCGCTGAAACGATTCTTCGGCGAGCGGATCCACTCGGCTCGCGAATGGGACGGCGACACGCCGAGCGGGGGCCGTGAGGGTGTCTTATTCGTGGACCTAATGCCCTGAACTACCGCAAAAATGTTCCTGCCCCAGCCCCCCACCGGAGCCACCACCCCCCGCCTCCGCTGGGGCGGCAGGCGACCGACGGACATGGCCCGGACGCCTGCCGCTCACCGGGCAGGAGAGCAGCCCCCCGACCCGGGGCCAAGCCACCAAGCGCCTGTCAGCCGCCGGTTACGGCAGTTCAGCCATCCACGGGCAACAGGGCGTCGCCACCGACCATCTCTACCAGGATCCGGCAACGAGACCCCAGGCACCCACCGGACCGATGCCGCGCAAGCCGCCCTGACGCCCGCCGCCCACCGGCCCGAGGGTCGAACGGCGGGACAAGCCGCCCCCCATCCCCTCCGCAGTTAGCGTCTTTGATCTTTGCGACCGCAGGGAGCCAATCGCACTCACGCCCGGCCAATCAGAAATGGCGAGGCCGTGTCCGGGCCGCCCGGGAGCGCCCCGGGTGGGGTGGGCGAGTGAGGGGGCGGTGGGGGCGGCGGCTGGTCGCGCGTGCAGAGGGTGGGGATGGCGTAGGTCGGCGCGGCGAGGCCGAAGGCGAGGGCGCCGGGTGGGGCGAGGGTCACGCGGCGGTGCGAGTGGTGTCGAGTTCGAACCAGACGCCCTTGGCGAGGGCGCCGATTTGGTCGGGGGTGACGCCGTATTCGTCGGACAGGCGGCGGATGAGGTGCAGGCCCCGGCCGGTCTCCTCGGTCGGGGCGGGCCGGCTGGGGGTGGGGAGGGTGGGGTTGTTGTCGTAGACGCAGATGCGGACGCGGTGGGGTTCGGCGGCGACGAGGAGGTGGATCGGCCCCTCGGCGTGCAGGCAGGCGTTCGTGACGAGTTCGGAGGTGCAGAGCGTTGCGGTGTCGGCCAGGTGGCCGAGATTGAGGAGGCGGAGCACGTTGCCGACGAAGTCGCGGCACAGCTTCGGGGCGATGGGAGTGGTGGCGAAGTACAGGGTCCACGCGTGCGGGAACTTGGCGGGGTCCGGTGGCAGGGGGTAGGCGTTGCAGGCGTCCATGGGCATGGCGGTACCTCCGGGTGGGTGCTTGGGTGTTCGGGCCGTCCTCCGGTGGCGTTGCCGGTGTCCAGCCGTTGAGCACGGCGGGGCCGGTGCACTTCCGCGTGACGGATATTGCGCTCTGTGAGTGATGCGATACTGAACGTAGACCGCAAGTTAGTTACGCCGCAAGCTTGTTACTACTACTCACCCGAACGTGTGTGGATCGGCTCCTAGCTGCGCGGCACACTCTGGAGAGCGCATAGGAAGGGATCCATGCCACCGAGAAGCACCCCCACCGCACGTCAGCAGCGACTGGGCGCAGAACTCCGAAAGTTACGTGAACACGCTGGCCTGACTGCCCGCGTCGCTGCCGGTCTACTGGGCACGGACCAGCAGCAGATCTCGCATATCGAGGCGGGCCGCGTTGGTGTCAGCGAGGAGCGCATCCGCCGCCTTGCGGTTCACTACGCGTGCGACGACGCAGCGCTGGTCAGCGCTCTCGTAGCCATGGCTACTGAGCGTATGCGGGGTTGGTGGGAGGACTTCCGAGGGGTGCTGTCCCCTGGGTTCCTCGATCTGTCCGAGTTCGAATTCCATGCATCTTGCATGCGCACGATCCAGATCACGAACATCCCAGGGATCATGCAGACCGAGGCGCACGCGAGGGCTGTCTTCGCCTACGCTGTTCCCGAGCTGACTCCGCACCAATTGGAAGCCAGGGTTGCGCACCGCATCCAGCGCCGGGTGGTGTTCGAACGGGACTCCCCGCCCGAGTTCGATGCGCTGATCCACGAAGCGGCGCTCCGAATCAGGGTCGGTGACGAGAAGATCGCTCGCGAGCAGTTCGACCACATCCTGGAATCAGCGGATCGGCCGGAAGTGAGCATTCGCGTGATTCCCTTCAACGCAAGCTGGTTCGGGGGTGCCGGGTACTCGATGCTCTACATGGGTGGCCCTGTGCCTGAACTCGATACGGTGCAACTGGACGCCGCTCATGATAGGACCTTGCTAGACGCGGAAGCGCAGATCAGGCGGCACCGTACCCTCTTCCGCAAGGTGGCGAACTCCTCACTCGGGATGGCCGCGTCCCGAGATTTCATCTACCGCATTGCACGAGAATTGTGAGAGGCTCAATGACGCACTCGCCGATAAATTGGCAGAAGTCCTCCTACTCCAGCGGCGGGGACGGCAACGACTGCCTAGAACTCGCCGCGACCAGCGGCATCATCCACCTTCGCGAGAGCGACGCCCCCGATGCCGTCCTCATAATGTCCGCCAAAGAGTTGAGGGCATTCATGCGAAGCCTCAAAGCAGGGGAATTTGACCCGGGCATCGCCCACGACGTCTGAGAGGCTCAGCCATGCCCGCACCGATCCACTGGCAGAATTCCTCCTTCTCCGGAGGGACTGACGACGGCAGCAACTGCGTCGAGCTTGCCGCCGTCGGCGGCACCATACGCCTCCGCGAGAGCGACGCGCCTGACTCAGTCGTGACCGCCTCCCAGCAGCAGCTTGCTGCGTTCATACGCGCCCTTAAAGCGGGGGAGTTCGAACCGGGCATCGCCCACGACGTCTGACAGGCCCAGCCGTGTCCGAACCGATCGAGTGGCGCAAGTCCTCCTACTCCGGCAACGGGTAACTGCATCGAGCTCGCCGCCTTCAGCGGCGCCATTCGCCTCCGCGAAAGCACCGCCCCCGACGTCGTCATCACCGCGTCCCCGCGCCAACTCGCCGCGTTCATACGCGCCGTCAAAGCAGGCGCAGGCGCAGACGCGGATGCGGACGTGTTCAGTCCCGGCGGATCGTGATCGTCGTCCAGGCGCCCACGTGCACGCGGTCGCCGTCCTGCAACGGCACCGGGACGAAGGGGTCGATGGGGTCTTCGGCGCCGTTGACTGTGGTGCCGTTGGTGGAGTCCTGGTCGATGAGGGACCAGGTGGAGTCGGGTTGCTGGACGAGGATGGCGTGTTTGTGGGAGACGCCGGGGTCTTCGGGGGCGCGGGCGAGGTCGATGTCGGGGGCTTCGCCGGTGGAGTTGCGGCGGCGGCCGATGGTGATCTGGGTGCCGGTGAGGGGGACCTGGAGCTCGGGGGAGTAGGTGGGGAAGTAGAGGCCTTGGCCCTCGGGGCCGCTGCGGGCCATCATCTCGGTGAAGTAGTCGCGGTCGGCGCCGACGGTGGCGGTCCAGGTCGGCGGGGCGGCGGGGGCTTCGGGCGGGAAGAGGAGGAAGTCACCGGAGCCGGTGGTGACGGATTCGGGGGCGATGGGCTCGGCGGGGCGGTTCATCTGGGAGGGGCGGGAGCGCTGGGACTCATAGCGCTGGTAGGGCGGAAATTCCGGCACAGGGGGAGACGGTGCCGGCGGCGACTGGGGGACGAAGACGGTGCCGGCGTGGGTGACGAAGTTGTAGCGGCACTCCTCGCAGAACTGGGCGAGGCCCTCGCGGTGCGTGCCGCAGTTGGGGCAGGGCTCGGCGAGGGGTAGGGGCACCGGGTGGTAGACCGGAGCCGGGGCGGGGGAGGGCGCCGGGGCGGAGGATATGCGGTGGCCGCACACCTCGCACCAGTCGTCGGTTCCGGACTGGTGACCGTTCGGGCAAGTCGACATGTCGCTTTTCTCCCTCCGCTCCGCTAAGTGTCGCATGCGCTATTTCTTCACCCGTACGGTTTTCGTCGAGCGCGTTTCCAGCGTCATTTCGTCCGCGTCGGCCACCCTGGCCTTCAGTCGCACAGTACCGGTCACGGCGTCGACGACGTCCACCACCTTGGCCAGCAGCTTCGCGGTGTCGTCGTTGCCGGAGGCGCTGGCGAGTTGGACGGCGCGGCCCAGCTTGGCGGTCGCGGAGTCGAGATCGCCCTGTTTACGGGCCTCCAGGCCCTGCTGGATGACCTGGGCGAGTTCGGCCTGCCCGGTGTAATGGGCGACCTGGGGGTTCATGCGGGTGG
The DNA here is from genome assembly GCF_005047355.1 of Actinacidiphila oryziradicis. Classification (GTDB taxonomy): domain Bacteria; phylum Actinomycetota; class Actinomycetes; order Streptomycetales; family Streptomycetaceae; genus Actinacidiphila; species Actinacidiphila oryziradicis. The sequence continues at coordinate 153,195 of NZ_SUMC01000001.1, read as the reverse complement.
AGGCGGCCATGTCATCCGTCCACAGGGCCCGTACGAGGCCCTGGGAGAGAACGTGGGTGGTGCCGCCCGGCTGGGGGAGTACGAGGGAGACCCGGGCGGCGAGCATTTCCTGGCCGACGCCGGCGTAGGGGACCTGGACGCAGACGTGGTAGTCGCGGGACTCGTCGCCCCAGGAGCCGGTGGGGTAGTCACCGGCCCGGGGGCCGGCCTGGGTGCGGCGGGAGGTCAGGTCCTCGACGGTCGGGGCGACCTGTTTGACGAACTTGATCTCGGAGCCCTGCGGGGTCCACAGGCGCAGCGCCACATCGGCGACGCCCTTGCCCATGGCGGTCTCCATCATCTGCCGGAAGTCGTCGGCCAGGCCGGAGGGGTCGGCGACGATGTCGACGGAGCCGAGCAGCGCCGAGGCGATCGCGGTGAGCTCCTTGACCTCCCAGTCGGTGCCGACGCCACGGGCGTCACAGGTGAAGCTTCCGGCACAGGCGGCGAGCGCGGCCTGCAGCGCTTCAGGCGTCTCGTGCTCATTGCGGCCGTCGGTGAGCAGGATGCCGTGGCGTATCGCGACGTCGGCGGTGGCGAGCAGCTGGTCGGCGAGCTTCAGCCAGGTGCCGATCGCGGTGCCACCGCCCGCGCTGAGCTTGCGCAGGGCCTGCTTGGCCTGGTGGCGGGTGGCGGAGTCGGCCACGGCCAGGCCGCCGCCGGCCGGATAGACCTCGCGGGCCAGGTGGGTACCGGCGATCACGGCGAAGGCCACGCCGTCGCGGATGGTGTCGATCGCGGCGGCGGTCGCGTCCCGGGCGTTGCGCATCTTGGTCGGCGGGTAGTCCATCGAACCGGAGCAGTCGACCATGATGACCACGGCGGCGTCGGGAGCGGTCCCGGGGATCTGGGAGGGGGAGCGGGTGGCCAGCGGCAGGGCACCGGTGGTGCCGCCGCCGGTCGAGGTCACGGTGACGATCGCATTGACTTCCCGGCCACCCTCCGGGAGGTACTCGTTCTGATAGACATCGACGGCGAACCGCGGAACGTTCGACTTGGAGAAGATAGCCATGGCTTACACTCCTTAGCCTGCTTTGCGCAGGTTACGCAGGTTCGTTTTCTGCCCGCCCGGAAGGCGCCGGGAACGGCAGAACGGCGACCGTTACGTTGTCGTGGCCGCCCCCGTCGAGCGCCACCCCCACCAGGACCTGCGCGCAGCGCAGCGGATTCGTACGTGCGTCCGCCGGTACCACCGAGGCCAACTCGGCGGCGGACTCCGCGTAGTTCCACAGTCCGTCGGTGCACACCACCAGCACACCCGGCCCGTCGGGCTCGAAGGAAGCGGTGTGCGGCTCCAGTTCGGCCGCGTCCGCCCCGAGCCAGCCGGTAATGGCATGGGCACGAGGGTCCGCGTATGCCTCATGCTCGGACATCAGGCCGGCCAAGACCATCCGGGCCGCCCAGGAGTCGTCCTCGGTGAGGCGGGCGGCGGGGTTGTCGCGATCGTCCGGGATCCAGTACGCGCGGCTGTCGCCGATCCAGCCGACGGTGAAGCCCTTGCCGGAGGCGATGGCGCTCACGCAGGTGCAGGCCGGGGCGTTGTGATGCGGGGCCGGGCCCCGGCCGGGATCCTCGGCAGCGAGGTCGGTGACGGCCTGACCGGCGGTGAGCAGGGCGTCGTGCATGGCGTCCGCGAACGCGGCGCCGTGCTGGAGTGCTTCGAGCAGGGACTCGTTGGCGGCCTCGGCAGCCGCTGCCGACGCGTCGTCCGGGCGGTACGCGGACGACACCCCGTCGCACACCACGGCGACCACGGCGGGGGTGCCGTCGGGGAGGGCTGTCGCGGACACGGTGAAGGCGTCCTCGTTGCGGTGGTGCCGCAGCCCCCGGTCGCTGACCGCCGCCACGCCCTCCAGCTCCTGCTCCTGGTGGTCGCGCGGGCGCGGCTGGGCGTGCCCGCAGTGCTCGCAGTATCCGTCGGCGTCGACCCCGCCGACGCCGCACGCCACGCACAGCGCCTGCGGCGGGCCCGGCGCCTCCATGGCGGGGGGCTTCGCACGGGGGTCGGTGGCCGTCGGCTGCGGTGGCGGCTGCACGGCGGGGCCCTCGGCGGGCGGGGCGAGGTGGTACGCGTCCGGGGTGCCGGACGCGGGTCCGGCTGGGGGTCCGGACCCGGGGGGTTTGCTCGGCGCCGTGCTCCCGGTAGTGCTCCCGGCCGGGAGGGAGTCCGGGGAGGGCAGCTCCGCGCCGCACAGGCCGCAGAACTTGTCGTCGGGCTCCAGGGGTTCCGCGCAGGAGGGGCAGGCGGTCAGTTGCGGCATGTGTTACACCCACGTCCGGGGGCGGAAGCGGTTGGCGCGTTCCACCAGTTCGATCCTTGAGCTGCCCTGCTGGGCGAGCCGGGCCAGTACGCGGTAGGAGCGCTCCAGGCCGAAGCGCAGCCCTCGTTCGTTCAGGCCGCAGTCCAGCAGTCTGGTCCCGGTGGCGTCCGGGCCGGCGCCGGGGCTGCCGGAGAGTACCCAGTCGAGTGCGCTGCCCAGCACTTCGGTGGAGAGCTGTTCGCGCCGGTCGGCGTCGATGCCGAGCCGCTGTAGCGCCTCCACCTGGGCTGCTGCCTCCCGCAGGTCTTCCAGCAGCGGTTCCCGCGGTGATCGCTCGCGCAGCCGGGCGCGTATCGCGGCGACCCGGGCCGCCGTGAAGTGGATCGAGGCCCCCGGCACCGACTCCAGCGCGGCCACGGCCCCGCCCCGGTCGCCCGATGCCAGCAGCACGCGGGCGAGGCCGAACGCGGCGCTGACGTAGCTCTGGTCGGTGGTCCACACCAGCCGGTAGTACTCGGCGGCGTTGTCCAGTTGGTCCAGCACCTCGGCGCAGATGCCGAGCGCCAGCTTGGGCGCGGACTCGCCCGGGAAGGCGTCGTACACGGCGTCGAAGGACAGCGCCGCCATCTCGTTGTCGCCTGCGGCCAGTGCGGCCAGCCCGCGGTGCCAGACCACGCGCCAGTCGTCGAGGTCGTCGTCGGCCAGCGCCCGCAGCACGCGCCAGGCCGCGGCCGGGTCGTCCATCTCCAGCCGCGCCCTGAGGTCCCGCAGCCGCTTCTCCACGGAGTCGACCGGCGCCGCCCGCAAGGCTGCGGCCAGCTCCGCCGGTGCCACGGCCGCCAGGCCCGCCAGGAAACCGGCGTTGGGGTCGGCCGGGTCCACATGCGGCACGGGCAGCGCGAGGGCCGCGACCCGTGCGTTGAGCCGCGCGACGGCAGGCACGGGGCCCGCGGCACCGCCGTTGGCCGGTTGCCCGGCGACGGCCGCGCCGGACGCGCGGTCCGGCACCGTGTACGGCCTGCTCGGCGCGGTCGGGATGTACGTGGCCGCCACGGCGTGCGGGCCCGGCACCCCCGCGCCGCCGCCGGCCTGCATCGGCAGGGCGACGCTGCCGCCCGTGCCCGGTGCGCCGACGCTGCCGAAAGCCGCCGGCCTTCCCGACGAGGTACGGGACGCGGCTCCCCCGTTCGCCTGGCCACCCCGGAACGGCTTCCGGCCCAGCCGTGCCGCAGGCTTGTTCGCGCCGAGGACGGAGGCGTCGCCTGTCAGGGGGCCGACCAACTGGGTGTCGACGACTCGCAGTTCCGGCCCGAAGAGGGTGGAGAGGGCTGGGCGGGGCTTGCCGCTCTGGAGGGCCACGACCTCGCGGAGGACGCCGAGGAGCTGGTCGGTCATTTCCTCGGCGGACCCGAAGCGCTTGCCGGGATCGGGGTCGGTGGCCCGGACGAGGAGGCGGTAGAAGGACTCGTACCGCGAGAAGACGGGGATGTTGCCGGGGTCGGGGAGGCTGTCGACGAAGTAGTTCGTATAGCCCTGGAAGTCGAAGGTGAGGACGGCGAGGGTGCGGGCGACGGTGTAGAGGTCGGAGGCGACGGAGGGGCCGAGCTCGGCGACCTCCGGCGCCTGGTAGCCGATCGTGCCGTAGATCGCGGAGTCCTGGTCGTCCATCCTCCGGACCGCGCCCATGTCGATGAGTTCGAGCCGGTCCTCCTGCTGGATGGCGTTGTCGACCTTGAAGTCGCAGTACAGCAGATTGCGGCTGTGGAGGTGGCCGAGGGCTTCCAACGCCTCGATGGCGTAAGCGATGGCCTGCTCCACCGGCAGCGGCCGGCGCTTGCCGTCGGGGCCGCGCCGCTCGTTGGCGATCTCCTTCAGGGACTTGCCGCCGACGTACGCCATGACGATGTAGCCGTCGAGGGTGCCGCTGCGCTGGTCGAGGTGCTCGACGAAGTTGTAGATGCGGACGATGTTGGGATGCTCGATCTCGGCGAGGAACCGCCGCTCCGAGACGGCGGCGGCCAGCGCGTCCTCGTCTCCGGTGTCGAGCAGGCCTTTCAGGACGACCCAGCGGTCGCTGACCGCGCGGTCGACGGCGAGATAGATCCAGCCGAGCCCGCCGTGCGCCAGGCAGCCCACGACCTCGTACTGGCCGTGGACGACATCTCCCGCCCGCAGCTTGGGCGTAAAGGAGTACGGCTGGCCGCACTTGGTGCAGAAGCCCTCCGTGCGGCCCGGGCGGTCACCGCGGCTGCGTCCGACGGGCGCGCCGCAGCCGCTCTTGCTGCAGTACCGCTTCCGCTCGGGGACCTCGGGGTTCTCCAGGACGGCGGCGGCCGGGTCGGGCCGCGGGATGGTCGGTACGGACACCAGTCCGGCGCCGAGCCGGCTGCGGGTCGGGCCGGTGCCGCCGGAACGGGAGCTGCGCACGGACACCGAGGGGCCGATGGTACTGCCGCTGAGCGCGTGGGACAGCCGCCCGGAGACGGAGCGGCGCGAGGCGCCCGAGGGGGAGCCGGAGGAGCGGGAGGCCCGGGAGGAGACGCCCGAACTCCCCTTGCCGCCGGAACTGTTACGGCCGCCGGTCCCGCTCCCGCGCCCGGGCGATGACCCGGCGCCGGCGGGCTGCGGCACCGGGGCGAGTCCGCAGGTGTCGCAGTAAAGGTCGCCGCTGCCGACGTCCTCGATGGTCCCGGTGCAGTCCGGGCGTTGGCACTTGCTCATGGTGTTCCCCTTGTCCCCCATATCCCCCATGGAACGTTCATACGCCGGTCACGGCCGCCGGCTGCCCGTCACGGCCTATCACGGCCCCTCACGGCGGTCCGCGGGTGCCGGCGGCCCGGGGACCAGCACCTCGGCCACCGCCTGCTGGTACCGGAGTACGGCGTGCTCCGCGGCCCGCAGATCGCAGGGGGCGCTCCACAGCAGGCGGCGGGCCTGGTCGTACCGCTCGATGAGCAGCAGGTCCTCGCCGGCGCCGTGCCGCGAGACCTTGGCGCGGTAGGCGTCGAGCCGTCCGCGCAGCTCGGCGCGGACGGCGAGCGGGGCGGTGACGGCGGTCAGGGAGTCGCGGGCGCGGAGCAGTTCGTCGTCGGCGTGCTCCTCGAGGCTGTCCAGGAGCGGCGAGAGGCGGTGCCACTGGGCGGATCTTCGGTACTCGACGGCGGCGTTCAGCTGCTCGTGGAGGGCGGCGGACGGGGTGCTCACGGCGGGTACCTCGGAGGCGGCGATCTTGGCGAGGACCTCGCCCCGGGCGCTGCGGGCCTCGGTGAGGGTGCGGTCGGCGCGGGAGATGACGTCGCGGAGCCGGTGTAGCCGCTCGTCGACGTCGTCGCGTACGTGGAGCACCGCGTCGACCTCGCGGCGGATGTCCTCCAGGGTGCGGCCGGCCTCGTCGTAGCGGGCGGTGTCGGGGCGGCGGCCGGCGGTCCAGAAGGCCAGCGGGTCGGAGATGACCTGTTCACGCAGCGCGGCCAGGCCGGTGATCAGCTCTTCCAGGTCGTCGCCGGAGGGGTGGGCGCCGGGGCGGACCCCGATGGAGTGGGCGAGTGAGCGCACCCGCTGGACCTCGGCGGAGAGGAGGTCTATCCGGGCCGGGAGCGCGGACCAGACGGCGTCGGCGGCCGAGACCATCTCGATGGCCTGGGCGTACCAGCCGTTCATCCGTTCCAGGAGCTCATCGAGGCTGAGCTGCTCGCTGAGGCGGGCGGGGCCGGTGAGACCAGTGAGACTGGTGACGGTGTCGGGTAGGACGGAGCCCGCCACGGTGACGCCGGAGCCGCGCAGCAGGTCGGTGAGCTCGTTGAGCTCGCTCTGGGTGGGCCAGCGCCGTCGGCGGCGCAGCGCACGGGCGCTGGCGAGGGCGTCGGTGTACGCGTCGAAGTGGGCCCACAGCAGGGAGATGGCCTGCTCGGTGGCGGCCCAGCGCTCCTTCGTGGTGCCGGTGAGGCCGGCGCCTTCCAGGAGCCTGCGGCCGGAGTGGTCCTGGAGCGCCAGCAGGGACGACTCGATGGCCTCGTGTTCCGCGCCGAGCCGTGCCAGCGCACGGTCCACGTCCTCTCGGCTCATCGCCGGTCCGGATGGTCCCGCGACCGCCATCGCACCTACTTTCCTGTCGTCTCAGTTGCCGGAGTAGAGCGGCTGGGGTGGGACCTGGCCGGGCAGATCGGCCTGGAGCCACTTACGGTACGCCTGCATCCAGGGGCTGCTGGAGCCGCCAGCGGTGTATTGCTGGAGCACTTGGTTGACGCGGCGGACCAGGTCCTTGTCGTTTTTGTTCATGGCCACGCCGTAGTACTCGGTGGTGACCCGTTTGCCCACCAGGTGTGTCGTCGGGTCCTGGGCGGCCTGGCCGGCTGCGAGAGCATTGTCGGTGAACACCGCGTCGACCTGGCCGAGCTGCATCCTGACCAGGCAGTCCAGCTGGTTCGGTACGAGCACGACGCGCGCTCCGTGGCCGTCCTCCTCGAGCTTGGTCTGGCCGGTCGATCCCTCCGCCGTGCAGACCTTCTTACCCTTCAGCGAGCCGTCGAACGCCGTGATGGACGACCCCTGTTTGGGGACGAGGAGTTGCTGCCCCGCCTCGAAGTAGGCGGCGGAGAAGAGCACCTGCTCCTGCTGGAGTCGCTGGCAGTTGATGGTCACGGTGCGCACCACCATGTCCACGTCACCCTTCCGGATCGCTTCAAAACGTTTCGCCGTCGGGACCGTCTTGTACGTGACCGCGTTGGCGTCCCCCAGGATGTCCTGGGCTATGGCCTTGACCAGGTCGATGTCGAAGCCGACGATGTTCCCGCTGGTCGGATCGCGGTAGCCCCACAGATAGCTGTTCTGGTCGACGCCGACGACCAGCTTGCCGCGCCTGATGATCCGCTGGACCGACGTGCCGCTCGCGCCGGACGGCGGGAGGCTCGCCTCGGGGTGGTCGCAGGTGTTCTGCGCCGACGCCTGCTGGACACTCGCCGTACTCTGGGCCTGCCGCACCGCGTCGTCGGCGGTGTCGTGCAGCGGCGCGGCCGTGGCGGCCACCGCCACCGCGCACGCGGCCGCCATCGCGGCCACTCCGCCCCAGCCGCGCCGGCGCCGTCCCCAGCCGTGAATGCGCGCCCAGCCGCGCCGATCGGCCCCGTCCATCGTCCGCCACCTTCCGCCGTTCACCGGTACTCCGACAGTCGTCGCCCGATGCCGAGCACCGCTCCCGTCGCGCCGAGCACGGCGAGCAGCGCGGCGCCCGCGCCGAGGCCGGTCAGCGCACCGCGCCCGGCGTTCGCGGCGTGCTGGAACTCCTGCTGCTCGTGGGCGACGGCCGCCTCGATGCTGGCGTCGACCCCGTCGAAGCAGATGCCGGTGTACTCCTTGGCCTGTTTGCCGCTCTTGAGATCGCCGCCGATTGTCTGCGCGACCGCGTCCTGATAGTTGCCCGAGTCGTCACTGGCGCGGGCCTTGCCGTTCAGAGCCCACCACGCCTGGGCGTCCTTCATCGCCGTCTTGATCGAATCGCGGCCTTTCGCGTCATTGGCGAGGGCGAGTGCCTGTGCCAGCAGGCCGGTACGGCCGTCCGCGTTCTTGCCCGCGAGTGACTGCATCCCGGAGCGGAACTCGTTGTCGTACTCCGCGCCGGCACCGCGGGCCACCAGCGTCAGGTTCTCGTCGCCGCGTGACTGCAATGACTCGATCCGCGCCTTGTTGAGCAGCGAGAGGGACTTGGCGCCCTGGTTATAGGAGGTGTCGAGCTGGAGGCGGGCCACACTGTGCCCGGCCACCAGCCACAACAGCACCACCGCGGTCGCCGCGGAGCCGGCCAGCAGCCCCTGGTTGAAGACCCGGTTCGTACGGTGGTAGCTGCGGCGCTGCGCCCAGACCAGGCCGCCGAGCGCCAGGACACCCAGTCCCCACGCGGCCCAGGGCAGGGCCTTGGCACGCCGGTAGTCGTCGTTGAGCCGGGCCGTCTCGAGGTCCCAGAGCTTCTTGGCCGCGGGCAGGATCGTGTTGCTCATCTGCCCGTTGGCGTATCGCAGATAGGCGCCGCCCAGCGGCAGTCCCTGCTTGTTGTTGGCGCGGGCCGTCTCGACCAGCCCGGTATAGACCGGCAGTTGCCTGTTCAGCAGCTCTATCTCGGCGCGGGCCTCTTCGGAACCGGAGGTCTTGGCGGCGGCGTCCGCGATGTTCCTGGACGCGAGGGCGATGTCGTTCTCGTACCGCTGCCGCACCGCGCGCGGCTCCAGGCCGCCCGCGAGGAAGCCATCGGCGGCGGTGGTGTCCGCGTCGGCGAGGGAGCGGTAGATGTCGGCGGCCTGTGCGCTCAGCGGCTCGCTGCGGTTGACCACATCGTCCGCCGCGGCGGACCGGTCGGCGACCTGCCAGGCGGTGACCGTGCCGAAGGCGACCAGCAGCAGCGCGAGCAGCGAGCCGATGATCCGCAGCCGCCCCGGCTCGGTCATCCCCGCCGTCCGCAGCCGGCCGGGCACTTCGGCCCATGCCCGCTGCCGTTGATGCGGCCGGTGCGGATCCGGCGCGGGTGGCACCGCGACCGGTGTAGGTGTGTGCGTCAACTGAGCCTCCCCCCAGGTCTATCCCCTGGCCAGCAGTATGGCGGCAGGCACTGACATCCAACCAGGGATCACGCGCAGCGCGGGTGTTCGGTTCCGGGAAGGTTGTCCTCAATCGTCGGACAGGCAGGATCTGACCGGTACCGGACGCCTCAGCTACCCGCGTAGTGCGCCCGCAGACGGGCATGAGCCTCGGCCGGGGCGCCGGTGCGGTCCAGGCCGAGCAGAGCCGCGCCCAGCACCGGAGGGGCGGTGACGACCCGGATCACGGCCTTGGGCGCCCTTACGGCGAGGCGTTCGGCGATGCCGTTGAGCAGGAGCGGGCGGCGGGCGGCGAGGACCCCGCCGCCGAGGACCACCTCGGCTTCGTCGTGGAGCAGATCGAGGCGGGTCAGGGCGACGGTGGCCATGGCGACGATCTCGTCGGCCTGGCGGTCGACGATGGCGCGCGCGACGGGGTCGCCGGATTCGGCGGTGCTGAAGAGGACGGAGGTGAGCTCGTGCTTGCGGGAGGGCGGCACCTGCCCCAGATGCAGGGCCCCGATGAGGGCGTACATGGAGGTCAGGCCGAAGTGCTCGGGGAGGGCGGTGGCGAGGGCGGTCGGGCCGCCGCGGCCGTCCTCGGCGCGGGCGGCCCACCACAGGGCCTCCTCGGCGAGGAAGGCGCCGCCGCCCCAGTCGCCGGAGATCCGGCCGATCGCGGGAAAGCGGGCGGTACGGCCGTCGGGGAGCATGCCGACGCAGTTGATGCCGGCGCCGCACACCACCGCGACGCCGCGGGGTTCGTCGACGCCGGCCCGGAGGACGGCGAAGGTGTCGTTGGCGACATGGGTGCTCAGGCCCCAGCCACGGTCGTGGACGGCGATTTCCAGTTGCTGTTCCTCCACCGGCAGATCGCAGTTGGCGAGACAGGCCGACACATGTCCGGCCAGCGGGGAGCCGTCCAGCGGCAGCCCCGCCTCGGCCGCCGCCCGTTCGACGATCCGGGCGAGGCCCGCTACGGCGGTCTCCGTACCGACCACCGGGGGGTTGAATCCGCCGCCGCGGGCGGCGCCGAGCACCGACCCGTCGGCGGCGACGATCGCCACGTCCGTCTTGCTGTTGCCCGCGTCGATGGCGAGGACCAGCGGACTGGTCAGGCGGTTCACCAAGGCCTGCCCTGTGGAGTCGTGGCGGGGGCCCGGGGCCGGTCCCGCGGGGGATTTCAGCGGGCCCACGCCAGATGCTCCCGGTTGTGTGCGATCAGACGGTCGGTCAGGGCGTCGGCGTACTCGTACTGGCCGATGAGGGGGTGGGAGAGGAGGGCCTTGAACACACGGTCGCGACCGCCGTGGAGGGCGGCTTCGAGGGCGAGGTCCTCGTAAGCGGTGACATTGGCGACCAGGCCGGCGTAGAGGGGATCCAGGGGAGGGACCGGCAGGGGTGCGGTGCCGGAGGCGCCGACGGTCGCCGGGACCTCGATCACGGCGTTGTCGGGGAGGAAGGGCAGGGTGCCGTTGTTGTAGGTGTTGACGACCTGTACGTCGCCTGTGTCGCGGAGCAGGGAGGAGGCCAGGGCGACCGCCGCCTCGGAGTAGAAGGCCCCGCCGCGCTTGGCGAGCAGCTCCGGCTTCTCCGCCAGTGCCGGATCGGCGTACATGTCCAGCAACTGGGCCTCGATGGCGGCGACCTCGGCCGCGCGGGAGGGCTTTGTCCTCAGCTCCCGCACGACCTCGTCATGGGCGTAGAAGTAGCGCAGATAGTACGAGGGGACGACGCCGAGCCGGTCAAGGATCGTACGTGGCAGATGCAGGTCGGCGGCGATCGCGTCGCCGTGCCCGGCGAGCAGCCGGGGCAGGACGTTCTCGCCGCCGGGGCCGCCGATCCGTACCGCGCGTTCCCAGGTGAGGTGGTTCAGGCCCACATGGTCCAGGTGGACCTCTCCAGGAGTGACGTCGAGCAGTGCGGCGAACTTCCGCTGGAAGCCGATCGCCACATTGCAGAGCCCGACCGCCTTGTGCCCGGCCTGGAGCAGGGCGCGGGTCATGATGCCGACCGGATTGGTGAAGTCGATGATCCAGGCGTCCGGCGCGGCTTCACGCACGCGCTCGGCGATGTCCAGGACGACCGGGACGGTACGGAGGGCCTTGGCCAGCCCGCCCGCGCCGGTGGTCTCCTGGCCGACGCAGCCGCACTCCAGCGGCCAGGTCTCGTCCTCGTTGCGTGCGGCCTGGCCGCCGACCCGCAGCTGGAGCAGTACGGCGCCGGCGTCCCGGACGCCGGCGTCCAGGTCGGAGGTGACGGTGATGGTGCCGGGATGGCCCTGCCGGGCGAAGATCCGCTTGGCCAGGCCCCCGACCAGATCCAGCCGCTGCGCGGCGGGATCGATGAGTACGAGTTCGTTCACCGGCAGGGTGTCACGCAACCGGGCGAAGCCGTCGATGAGTTCCGGCGTATAGGTGGATCCGCCACCCACTACGGCGAGCTTCACCATGGGTTTCCTTTCGGTGAGGTGATGCGTTGTTCCGGGCATCGGCCCGGACGTTCGGCCGGGGCGCGCGGAGTGCCCGCGCGCCCCGGTGGCTCAGCCCTTGACCCCCGTCAGGGTGACCCCCTCGATGAAGGCCCTCTGGGCGAAGAAGAAGACGACGATGACGGGCGCCATGACCAGCACGGTCGCGGCCATCGTCAGATTCCAGTCGGTGTGGTGGGTGCCCTTGAACTGCTCCAGACCGTACGAGAGAGTCCACGCCGCCGGGTTGTCGCTCGCGTAGATCTGCGGCCCGAAGTAGTCGTTCCAGCAGTAGAAGAACTGGAAGAGGGCCACCGCGGCGATCGCCGGCTTCGCCATCGGCACCACGACCCGGAGCATGGTGCGAAAGTCGCCGCACCCGTCGACCTTCGCCGCGTCCGTGTATTCCTTGGGGATCGTCAGCAGGAACTGCCGCAACAGGAAGATGGTGAACGCGTCGCCGAAGGCGAGCGGGATGATCAGCGGCCACAAGGTGCCGGACAATTGCAGCTGCTTGGCCCAGAACAGATACATCGGGACGATGGTGACCTGCGGGGGCAGCATCATCATCGAGATGACCAGCATCATCGCCACATTGCGGCCCCGGAAGCGGAACTTGGCGAGCGCGTACGCCACCGGCAGGCTGGAGAGGACCGACAGGACAGTCCCGAGCCCGGCGTAGATCAGCGTATTGCGCCACCACGTCAGAAACCCGGGCGTGTTCCATACGGTGCCGAAATTGCCCCACTCCCAGGTCTTCGGCCACAGGTCGCGGGTGAGCGCCTGGTTGTCGCTCATCACCCCGGTGAGGAAGACGAAGACGAACGGCAGGACGAAGAAGAGCGCGGCGGCGATGCCGAGCGAGTGGACCGCGATCCAGTTGAGCGCGGCCTTGCGGTCGTGGGCCCGCTTGGCGCGGGTGGAGGTGGCGGCCGCTGCGGGAGCGGCCTCAGGGGCGAGGGTCGCGTGGGTCATGGGGATCAGTCCTCCGCCGACAGGAAGCCGTTGCGGCGGCGCATCAGGAGTGCGGTGAAGGCCATGGACAGGGCGAAGAGGACGAGAGCGATCACGCACGCGGAGCCGGTGTCGAAGCGCTGGAAGCCCAGGTTGTAGACGAGCTGGGGGAGGGTGAGGGTGGACTGCCCGGGGTAGCCGGGCTCGAACTGCTGGCCGGAGCCGCCGATGACGCCGCTGGCGACCTTTCCGGCGACCAGAGGCTCCGTGTAGTACTGCATGGTCTGGATCACTCCGGTGACGACCGCGAACATCACTATCGGCGAGATGTTCGGGAGCGTCACATACCGGAAACGGGACCAGCGTCCGGTGCCGTCGAGCTCGGCGGCCTCGTACTGCTCCTTGGGGACGTCGAGGAGCGCGGCCATGAAGATGACCATGAGGTCGCCGATGCCCCAGAGCGCCAGCAGGGTGAGCCCGGGCTTTGACCAGTTCGGGTCGTTGAACCAGCCGGGCTGGGGCAGGCCGAGTTTGCCCAGAAGGCTGTTGACCGGGCCGGTGCCCGGGTTGAGGAGGAAGGCGAAGGCCATGGTGGCGGCGACGGGCGGGGCCAGGTAGGGCAGATAGAAGGCGGTGCGGAAGAAGCCCGCGCCCGTCTTGATCTTGGTGATGAGCAGGCCGATGCCGAGGCCGAAGGCGACCCGCAGGGTCACCATCACCACGACCAGCCAAAGGGTGTTGCGCAGGGCGGGCCAGAAGAAGGGGTAGTCGTTGAAGACGTACGACCAGTTCCTGGTGCCGTTCCAGGTGGGGGAGGAGAAGCCGTCGTACTTCATGAAGGAGAAGTAGACGGTCGAGATCAGCGGGTAGGCGAAGAAGACGCCGAAGCCGATCAACCAGGGGGAGAGGAAGGCGAGATTGCGCAGTGCCTCGCGGCGCTTCTTCGCCCTCAGCAGGGGGTGGACGGTCATTGTCGCGCTCATCACTTGGCCTGCGCGATGTCCTTGTCGACCTGTGTGTCGACACCCTTGAGTCCGGCCGCGAGATCGGGCTGCTTACCGGATTCGTTGGCGTATCCGAAGTCCTGCAAAGTCAGCTGATATGCGCCGCCATTGACACTGGCAGGAGTGGTGGTGCTATTGGCGTTCTGCGCGATCGCGACGAAGGTCCGGAAGTTCGGGTCCTTGTCGAGCTGCGGGGACTTCAGGGCGGCGAAGGTGGACGGAACATTGTGGATGGCGTTGGCGAAGCTGACGACCGCGTCGGTGTCCGTGGTCATGAATTTCACCAGTTCCCAGGCGGCGTTCTTCTTCGCGCTGGTGTTGGCGACGCCGATGATCGTGCCGGTGGTGTAGCCCTTGCCGTAGGTGCCGGCCTGGTCATCGGGGACCGGGAAGGGCGCGACGCCGATCCCGAACTTGACGCCCGCGTCCTTGGTCATGCTCGCCCGCCACTCGCCATCGATGGCCATGGCCACCTGGCCGGTCTGGAAGGGGTTCTTGGCGCCGAACTCGTCACCGAAGGTCGTCCGGTACTTCTCCAGCTTCGTGAAGCCGCCGAGCGACTTCACCATGTCCTGTTGCCACTTGAACATCGCGGTGAAGCCGGGGTCCTTGGCGACGTCGGACTTGCCGTCGGCGTCGAAGTACTTGTTGCTCCACTGGGCGCCGAGGTGGGTGACGGTGGACTCGTAGCCGTGCCAGTCGGGCATGTAGCCCAGCTGGGAGTACGAGTCGCCCTTGGACTTCGTCAGCCTGACCGCGTCGGCCTTGAACTCCGACAGCGTTCTGGGCGGGGAGGTGATCCCGGCGTCCTTGAAGGCGGCCTTGTTGTAGTAGAGGCCGTAGGCGTCGCCGAGCAGCGGCAGGGCGCAGCGCGTGCCCTGGAACTGCGTGTAATCCAGCATCGGCTTGGGGAAGGTCTTCGCGGCGTCGATGCCGGACTTCTTCAGGTAGGGGGTGAGGTCCGCGAAGGCATGCGAGGAGCAGAACTTGCCGACGTTGTCGGTCGTGAAGGACGACACGACATCCGGGGCGTTGGCCCCGCCGGCCCGCAGCGCCTGGTTGATCTTGTCGTCGGTGATGTTGCCCTGCACCTTGACATGGATGTTGGGGTGCACCTTTTCGAACGCCTTGACGTTGGCGTTGATCGCCTGCACCTCGTTGGCCGCGGTCCAGCCGTGCCAGAAGGTGATCGTCACGTCCTTGTTGGGGTTGTCGGTGGCTGTGTTGTTGCTGGAGCCCGTACACGCGCTCGCCAGCAGGGATATCGCTGCGGTGGCCGCTATGGCGGCTGCCGCCTTCTGGAGACGGGACACTGCGCTTCCTCCGGGGGGACGGTTGAAGGGTGTGCGAGGCCTGCGGGCGGGCCGGATGGCCCGTCCGTTGCGGGTGTGTGCGGGTGTCTGTCAGCGGGAGGTGTCGAACACCTCGTCGCGGGTGGTGGCGAGGGCGCTCTGCAGCGCCCCGCACAGGACGGGGTGTTCCCGGACCGCGCCGAGCAGCAGCCGGGGCCGGGGCACCGCCAGCTCGGCCAGCTCGGCCTGGACCAGGGAGCGCAGCGGTTCTCCTCCGGCGGCGATCACTCCGCCGGACAGGACGATCAGTTCGGGGTCCAGCACGGTCACGAGCGAGGCGAGCCCGACGGCGAGGCCGGTCGCGAAGCGGTGCAGCAGCTCCGCGTGCGGCCCGGTCTCGGCCCCGGCCGCTTCGGTGAGCAGCGCGGAGGCCGCGTCGGCGAGCGGTCCCGGCGCGGGTTCGAGGCCCAGTTCGCGGGCGACGCGCAGCACCGCGTTACAGCCGGCCAGCTCCTGGAAGCCGCCCCCGTTGGCCTTGGCGACCTGCCGGACGAGGGGGGTGCCCGGCACCGGCATGAAGCCGACCTCGCCGGCGCCGCCGGTCCAGCCGCGGTGGAGGCGGCCCCCGATGACGATGGCGGCGCCGATGCCCTCCTCGTTCCAGAGGAGTACGAAGTCCTCGTGCGAGCGGGCGGCGCCCAGCCGCTGCTCGGCGATCGCGACGAGGTTCACGTCGTTGTCGTACTCCAGGGGGACGGGGATCGCGGCGGCCAGCTCTTCCAGGAGGGTGGGGGAGTGCCAGCCGGGGAGGTGCCGGGCATAGCGCAGCCGGCCGGTGGCGGGGTCGAAGGCGCCGGGCGTGCCGATGACGGCCCGGTGCAGGTCGGTGCGGTGCAGTCCGGCTGCTTTGGCCGCGCCGTCGAGCGCCTGGACGATCTGCTCCACGGTGTCCTGGGTGCGGCGGCGGCCCGGGGTGGACAGTTCGTACTCGCCGACGGTCGCACCGGTGATGTCGGCGACGGCGGCCCGGATCCGCCCGGTGGTCGCGTCCAGCCCGGCGACGTGCGCGGCGGCGGGATTGACCCCGTACAGCTGGGCGTTGGGCCCCGGGCGCCCGGCGGTGGTGCCGGTGGCGACGACGAGTCCGGCCGCTTCGAGCCGGGAGAGCAGCTGGGAGGCGGTCGGTTTGGAGAGCCCGGTGAGTTTGCCGATCCGGGTCCGGGACAGCGGGCCGTGCTCCAGCAGGAGGTCGAGCGCGGCCCGGTCGTTCATGGCGCGCAGCACGCGCGGTGTTCCTGGGGTACCGGCCATGCGCGTCATCCTCCCGCACGAGTGCGGCTGCGCCGCGCGCTTCCTCTAACTATTAGGAAAGGTTCCTATCCGTTCAGGGGAAAATAAGGCCCGCTCAGCCGTCCGTCAAGGGATTCCGGCCATGAGGCGGCCGAAATGTTATTGGCGCCCACGCAGGGGCCGCCGGCAGCCGCTCACGGGTGCGCGTTACTTATTACGGGCGTTCGAGCCGCCGGAGGACGGCTGCTGGACCGGCTGCGCGGCCTCCGCCTGCGGCGACGAGGGGCCTGAATGCGCCGCCGGGGCGGCCACCTCGGCGGGCCCCTCTTCCGCCTCGGCGATGGGCATTCCGCCGACGATCGTGATCCCGGCTGCGTCGAAGGCCTTCTTGATCCGCCAGCGCAGCTCACGTGCCACCGGCGCCGCCTTGCCCGGCATGGTCTTGGCCTGCGCCTGGATGACGACCGAGTCCGCGGCAACCGATTCCAGGCCCAGCACCTCGACCGGCTCCCACAGCGCCTCGTCCCACGGCTGGCTCTTCATCATCTCCTCCGCCGCCGAGATGATCACCGCACGGGCCCGCTCCACGTCCTCGCGATAGCCGACCTGCACATCCACGATCGCCGTCGCCCAGCCTTGGCTGAGGTTGCCGATCCGCTTGACCTCGCCGTTCCGGACGTACCAGATCTCGCCATTGTCACCGCGCAGCTTGGTCACCCGCAGCCCGACCTCGATCACGGTGCCGCTGGCCACCCCGGCGTCGATCACATCGCCGACGCCGTACTGGTCCTCAAGGATCATGAAGACGCCGGACAGGAAATCCGTCACCAGGTTGCGCGCCCCGAAACCGATCGCGACGCCGGCGACTCCCGCGCTGGCCAGCAACGGAGCCAGATTGATCTGCAGCACCGACAGCACCGTCAGTGCCGCCGTGCCAAGGATCACAAAAGACGCGACGCTCCGCAGCACCGAGCCGATCGCCTCACTGCGCTGCCGCCGCCGCTCCGCGTTGACCAGCAGCCCGCTCAGGGCGGTGGAGGTGGCCGTCGCGGCCTCCACACCCCGGTTCATCCGCTCGATCAGCTTGCTGATCGTCCGCCGGACCACACTGCGCACCACCAGCGCGATCACCACGATCAGCAGGATTCGCAGGCCCGCCTCAAGCCATCCGGCCCAGTTCTGCCCTATGTAGTCCGCCGCATTGGTGGCGGACTTCTGGGCGTCGCCGACAGTGGCGGGTGTGGATGGGCCGGGCGCGGTGGACGCGGACACAGGGAAACCTCCGGTAGGGCAGGTCAACCACACTAACGGGCGACGACGGGTGCCTCGTTGTCATGTTCGAGGGAGAAGCGGCCTCAACAGGGGGATGAAAGAGCTGTGGTCAAAAACACTTCATCTCCGTTACCCGGACGTGGTGGCGCTTCGGCCAGCCTTCCGGGGACACTGTGGGGAGATCGTCCCGGCGCGAGCCACGCGCCGCCGGCGTATAAGGAGGCACCCGTGCCGCATGTCCTGGTACTCAACGCGTCGTACGAGCCCCTCGGCGTCGTACCGCTCCGCCGTGCGCTCATCCTCGTACTTAACAAGAAGGCTGTGTGCCTCGAGGAATCCGGCGCCTATATGCACAGCGCGACCCGGGCGCTCCCCGCGCCCAGTGTTGTAAAACTCACGAAGTTCGTGCGAGTTCCCTTTCGCGGCCCTGTGCCACTGACCCGGCGGGCCCTGTTCGCCCGGGACGGCGGCAAGTGCGCGTACTGCGGAGGCGCCGCAACCAGCGTCGACCACGTGATCCCGCGCAGCCGCGGAGGCCAGCACACGTGGGACAACGTGGTCGCCGCGTGTCGTAGGTGCAACCACGTCAAGGCCGACCGCCATATCGCCGAGCTCGGCTGGGGGATGCGCCATCAACCGGCGCCGCCCTCCGGTCTGGCCTGGCGGATCATCGGGACCGGGCATAGGGACCCGCGCTGGCTGCCATACCTGCAGCCATTCGGCGCGGACGACGCGATGGCCCGGATAGACGGCATATCTGCCTGATATCCGGGCCTTCATGTTGTGACGTGGGCACAGAGACGTGGGCACAGAGGGGCCCCGAACCGCTCCCCCGCGGTGGTTCGGGGCCCCGTCCTGCCCGGCGTGGCCGGGCCTATCCTGGTCCGATGGCCGAACCACATGAGCTGTCCATGGTGCGGCAGGCGGCCGCCATCCGGAGCCGGGAGCTCTCGCCGGTCGAGCTGACCGCGCACTACCTGGAGCGGATCGACCGGATCGACGGCACCCTCGGCGCGTACCTCACCGTGACGCCAGAGCGGGCTCTCGACGACGCGAAACGCGCGGAGCGCCTCGTGCTGGACGGCGGTGAGCTCCCGCCGCTGCTCGGTGTGTCCGTACCGGTGAAGGATCTGACCCCTGTCGCGGGCATCCGGTTCACCTCCGGATCCGCCGCCTTCGCGGACCGTGTCGCGGACAGCGGCACCCCGCTCACCGACCTCCTGCGGGCCGCCGGCACGGTGCTTCTCGGCAAGACCAACACGCCCGAGTTCGGCCTCCCCGCCTACACAGAGGGCCGGGTCGGCCCGCCCGCCCGTACCCCGTACGACCTGACGCGCGGCGCCGGCGGCAGCAGCGGTGGCGCGGCCGTGGCGGTGGCCGCCGGGCTGGCCTCGGCCGCGCACGGCAGCGACGGCGGCGGCTCGATCCGGATCCCCGCGAGCTGCTGCGGAGTCGTCGGCCTCAAGCCCAGCCAGGGCGTGGTGGTCGCCGGGCCCGGCCGGGACGTCAGCGACCTGGTCAGCGACGGTCCGATCGCCCGCACTGTGCGCGACGCGGCGGCGCTGCTCGATGTCATGGCCGTCCCCGACCCCGGGCGCCGGTCCTTCCTCGACTGGTGCGACCACGAGCCCGTCCGGCTCCGTATCGCCCGCTGGGCCGCACCCGACGTGCCGGGCGTGCACGTGGACCCGCAAGTACTCGAGGCCTACGAGAAGGCCTCCGCCCTGCTCGCCGGACTCGGCCACGACATCATCGACATCCCCCAGCCGCTCGCCCCCGGCGACCGCCAGGCCTTCGACCCCGTATGGGCCGTCCTCGCCGCGCTGCCCCCCGTCCCGCCCGAGCGCGAGAGTGAACTCATGCCGCTCACCCGGTGGCTCCGCGAGCGCGGACGGGCCGTGACCGGCCTCGACTACGCGGGCTCTCTCGGGGCGCTCCGGGCCGTGGGCCGCAAGCTCGCGGACGCCGTCGCGCCCTACGACGCAGTCCTCACCCCCACCCTCGCCCAGCTCCCGGCTCCCCTCGGGGCCCTCCGCGATGACTCCGACCCGGCCGCCGACTTCGCCGCCCAACTCGCGTTCACCCCCTTCACCGCGCCGTTCAACATCGCCGGGCTCCCCGCCATCTCCCTCCCTCTCCACCACACCCCCGCCGGCCTCCCCATCGGCACCATGCTCGCCGCCCCTCACCGCGCCGACGGCCCCCTCCTCGCCCTCGCCGCCCAGGCGGAGGCTGCAGGGCCTCCGGCGCGTTTTCCGCCGCTCACTCACCTGTTTCCCGGTAACGCGCCGTGACCGACGGCTGAAGCCGCGCATCCCTGGCCTGCGCCCCCCGGGCAGGGATGGCGCCGCACGCAGTGGGTATGGCTGACGTGTCCGATGCCGCCGACCCCCGGAGGGCCAAGTGGAGCGGGAGCACGAGTGCGGGCGGACCGAGCCGCCGTTGACGAGTGAGCCGCCGCTGTTGACGAGCGAGCCGGCGGCCGGCGCGGGGGCGGCGGACATCTGATGCAAGGCGAAGCACAGGCACAGGGGAAGGCGCAGCCGCAGCCGTTGGACCGGCTGGCGGGGGTGCATGGGGTGGCGACGACGTACCGGCCGTCGCCGCGGGCGGTGGTGGCGGTGCCGGAGGAGACGGTGGTCGCGGTGCTGGCGGCCCTGGGGGTGGACGCGTCGACGCCCAGCGCCGTACGGGAGGCGCTGGCGGCGCATGAACAGCGGCAGCGGAATCAGCTGCTGCCGCGCAATGTGGTCGTCAGGGCGGGGCGGCGGACCCGGCCGGAGGGGCTGGAGGGGTTGCCGGAGGGGACGGTGCTGAGAGTCGGGGAGCGGGGGTGGGATCCGACACGCCCGGACGGGCTGGAAGTCGGCAGATATGTGCTGCGTGCCCAGGCACCGGATGGCCGCACGGCGAACGCGCAGCTGATTGTGGCGCCGGAGCGGCTCGCGGGCCCGAGCGCACGGAGTTTCGGATTCATGGCGCAGCTCTACTCCGTGCTCTCGGAACGCTCCTGGGGGATGGGCGACCTCGGCGATCTCGCCGACCTCGCGGCCTGGGCGGGCCGCGGGCTGCACGCGGGGTTCCTGCAGGTCAATCCGCTGCACGTGGCGGTGCCTGGCGGCCCGGGGCAGCCGACGGATCCGTCGCCGTACCGGCCGTCGTCGCGCCACTTCCCGGACCCGGTGTATCTGCGGGTGGAGGAGGTGCCGGAGTACGCGTACCTGGAGCCGGCGGACCGGGAGCGGGCCGCGGAGCTCCTGGTCAAGGCGGCTACGCTGCGCGACTCGGTGCTGCAGAAGGACGCGCTGATCGACCGGGACGCGGTGTGGGAGCTGAAGCGTGAGGCGCTGACGCTGGTACGGAAGGTGCCGCTGAGCCCCGGCAGGAGGGCGGCGTACTGCGATTTTCTGGCGGAGCAGGGCCAGCCGCTGGACGACCACGCCACCTGGTCGGCGCTCGCGGAGATTCACGGCCCGGACTGGCACGGCTGGCCGGCCGGGCTGCGCGATCCGCGGTCGCCGCAGGTGGCGAGGGCCCGCAGCGGCCATCTGGGCCAGGTGGACTTCCACTGCTGGCTGGCATGGCTGACCGACAGCCAGCTGGGAGCGGCGCAGCAAGCGGCGCGGGACGCCGGGATGGCGGTCGGGATCGTGCACGACCTGGCGGTGGGGGTGCATCCTTCGGGGTCCGACGCCTGGGCGATGCAGGACGCGCTGGCGAAGGGCATGTCGGTCGGTGCGCCGCCGGACGCGTTCAATTCGCGGGGCCAGGACTGGGGTCTGCCGCCATGGCGGCCGGACGCGCTGGACGCGACGGGGTACGCCCCGTTCCGGGAGTTGCTGCGGGGTGTGCTGCGGCATGCCGGGGGACTGCGGATCGACCATGTGATGGGGCTGTTCCGGCTGTGGTGGGTGCCGGAGGGGCGGCCGCCGACGGAGGGGTGTTACGTCCGTTACGACGCGGAGGCGATGCTCGGCGTGCTGGCGCTGGAGGCGCACCGGGCGGGGGCGGTGGTGATAGGCGAGGACCTGGGCACGGTCGAGCCGGGCGTACGGGAGCGGTTGGCGGACCGGGGTGTGCTCGGGACGTCGGTGCTGTGGTTCGAGCGGAACTATGAAGGAGAGGGCGCGGACGGCCGTCCGTTGCGGCCGGAGGCGTGGCGTGCCGGGAGCCTGGCCACCGTGACGACGCATGACCTGCCGAGCACGGCGGCCAGGCTGACCGGTGAGCATGTGGAGCTGCGGCACCGGCTGGGGCTGCTGAACCGTCCGCTGGCGGAGGAGCAGGCCGAGGACGCGGTCGAGGTCGCCGAGTGGCTGGCGCTGCTGGGGCGGCTGGGACTGCTGCCGGAGGGGGCGGGCGACGAGGAGGCGGCGGTCAAGGCCGTCCACCGCTTCCTGGCCAGGACCCCGGCGCGGATGCTGGGCATCTGGCTGCCGGACGCGGTCGGCGACCGCCGTCCGCAGAATCTGCCGGGCACCTCGGACCAGTACCCCAACTGGCGGCTGCCGATCGCGGACGCGCAGGGCCGTCCCGTCACGATCGAGCAGCTCGCCGCGTCACCGCGGCTGCATGCCCTGGTGGAGGATGTACGGGCCGCGCTGGTGGCGAACGCCCCCCAGCAGCCATAAGGCCACCCCGGACGCGCGGTCCTGGAGGGCGCCGGGTACGTTGTTTCCGTGAGCAAAATGGTCAACAAGAACGCCCTGCGCGCCGGAGCCATCACCGCTGGTACGACGCTGATGCTGCTGATGTCGTCCCCCGCGTTCGCTCTCACCAGGGGCGACGACCCGGGCCCCGGTCTGAACGTCTTCCAGACCCTGGGCCTCTTCGTGGCGACCCCGATCGCGCTTTTCGCGATCATCGCGGGCCTGGTCATCGTGACCGACAAGTCCCGCAAGAACCAGCAGGGCTGACCGCTCCGCCGCATACTCCCTCCGAGGGCGCCCCGAGGCCGTGGAAACGGGCCGAGGGCGTCCTCGTCGTACGTTCAGCGGGCGGTACCCCCGCGCCGTGGGCGCGGGGGTACCGGTGTCAGCCGGCGGCCGCGTCCGCTGCCTGGGCCTTCAGGGCGCGCTCGACGCCCGCGCGGGATTCGACGACGAGGCGGCGCAGAGCCGGCACCAGGTCGGTGTCCGCGAGCCAGGCGTCGGTGGCGTCGAGGGTGCCCTGGGACACCTGGAGGGCCGGGTACAGGCCGAGGACGATCTGCTGGGCGATCTCGTGGCTGCGGGACTTCCAGATGTCCTTGACCGCCGCGAAGTACTTGGCGGTGTAGGGGGCGAGCAGCTCACGCTGGTCGGTCTGGACGAAGCCGTCGATGACGGCCTCCTGGACCGCGTTCGCCAGCTTGTCGTCCTCGACGACGGAGGCCCAGACCTCGGCCTTGGCCTCAGGGGTCGGGCGGGCGGCGCGGGCGGTCGCGGCGTGGCGCTCGCCGGCGGAGGTCGGGTCGAGGGCCAGCTCGGCGTCGATCGCCTGGTCGTGGGCGCGCCCGGTGGCGGCGAGCCGTTGCAGGAGCGACCAGCGCAGCTCGGTGTCGACGGCGAGGCCGTCGATCGTCTCCGTACCGTCCAACAGCCCTGCCAGCAGGTCCAGCTGCTCGGGGGTGCGGGCGGTGGCGGCGAACGCCCGGGTCCAGGCCAGCTGGTGGTCGCTGCCGGGGGCGGCGGCGCGGAGCTGTTCGAGGGCGGCGGAGGTCCAGCGGGCCAGGCCCGTCTCGCGCCACGCCGGGTCGGCGTAGAGGTCGATCGCTAGCTTCACCTGCCGGTGCAGCGACTGCACGACGCCGATGTCGGACTCCTTGGTGATGCCGGAGAGCACCAGCTCCAGGTAGTCGCGGGCGGCCAGTTCGCCGTCGCGCGTCATGTCCCAGGCCGAAGCCCAGACCAGCGCGCGCGGCAGCGACTCGGTGAAGTCGCCGAGGTGGTCGCGGACGGTTGCCAGCGAGGCATCGTCGAGGCGGACCTTGGCGTACGACAGGTCGTCGTCGTTGAGCAGTACGACGTCCGGGCGGGTGGCGCCGACCAGCTGCGGCACCTCGGTGAGGCCGCCGTCGACATCCAGCTCGACCCGGTTCGTACGGACCAGCTTGGCCCCTCCGCCCCCGTCAGGGGAAAGCTCGTAGGTGCCGATCGCGATCCGGTGCGGCCGCAGTACGGCTTCGCCCTTGGCGCCGGGCGGGAGCGCGGGGGCCTCCTGGCGTACGGCGAAGGAGGTGATGACGCCCGAGTCGTCCACGGAGATCTCCGGGCGGAGGATGTTGATGCCGGCGGTCTCCAGCCATGCCTTCGACCAGGCCTTGAGGTCGCGCCCGCTGGTCTCCTCCAACGCGCCGAGCAGATCGGCCAGCCGGGTGTTGCCCCACGCGTGGCGCCTGAAGTACGCCTGTACGCCGGCGAAGAACTCATCGACCCCGACATACGCGACAAGCTGCTTCAGCACCGACGCGCCCTTGGCGTACGTGATGCCGTCGAAGTTGACCAGGACGTCGTCCAGGTCATTGATCTCCGCCATGATCGGGTGGGTGGACGGCAGCTGGTCCTGCCGGTAGGCCCAGGTCTTCATGGAGTTGGCGAAGCTGGTCCACGAGTGCGGCCAGCGGCTGTCCGGCGCGTCGGCCTGACAGGCGATGGAGGTGTAGGTGGCGAACGACTCGTTCAGCCACAGGTCGTTCCACCACTCCATGGTGACCAGGTCGCCGAACCACATGTGCGCCAGCTCGTGCAGGAGGGTCTCGGCCCGCATCTCGTACGCCGCGTCGGTGACCTTCGACCGGAAGACGTACTGGTCGCGGATGGTCACCGCGCCCGCGTTCTCCATCGCGCCGGCGTTGAACTCGGGCACGAAGAGCTGGTCGTACTTCTCGAATGGGTACGCGAAGTCGAACTTCTCCTGGAACCAGTCGAAGCCCTGCCGGGTCACCTCGAAGATCGCGTCAGCGTCCAGGTGCTCGGCCAGCGACGGCCGGCAGTAGATGCCGAGCGGCACGGAACGACCGTCGGGGCCGCCCTGCCAGCTGCTGTGCACCGCGTGGTACGGGCCCGCGATGAGCGCGGTGATGTACGTGGAGATACGGGGCGTGGGCTGGAACCGCCAGACGTTGTCCTGCGGCTCGGGGGTGGGCGAGTTGGAGATGACCGTCCAGCCTGCCGGGGCCTTCACCGTGAACTGGAAGGTGCCCTTCAGGTCCGGCTGCTCGAAGCTGGCGAAGACCCGGCGCGCGTCCGGCACCTCGAACTGCGTGTAGAGGTACGCCTGCTTGTCGACCGGGTCGACGAAGCGGTGCAGCCCCTCGCCGGAGTTCGTGTACGCCGCGTCCGCTACGACCCGCAGCTCGTTCGGGCCCGCCTCCAGCGACGGAAGAGCGATCCGCGAGTCCGCGAAGACCTCCGCCGGATCCAGCGCCGTCCCGTTCAGCACCACCTCGTGCACAGTCGGCGCCACCAGGTCGATGAATGTCGACGCACCTGCCTCCGCGGAGTCGAAGCGCACCGTGGTCACGGACCGGAAGGTGCCCCCGTCCTGCGCTCCGCCCAGGTCGAGGTCGATCTCGTAAGAGTCCACGGTGAGGAGGCGCGCGCGCTGCCGCGCCTCCTCACGGGTGAGGTTCGTGCCAGGCACGTGTCCGTCTCCTTCGTCGGGTTTTTCGCCATCCTCGCACGCTGTGGAGGCGCACCGGTCGAGGGATTTCCCTGCGATCAGGGCGGGTGTGGGGCACGGGTCGGGCAATCCGGCGGTTTCGCCGTGGCGTCGGGGTTTCTTGATCAGGATGGTCGCAGGGACCGCCCGGGGACGGTCCCGCCCGTGCGGGGACCCGGGAACCGGCCCCGAAGAAGATCCGGAAGGAGATCCAGAGGTCTCCGCGATCCTGCCCATAGGGTGGCTGCCGGCAGTCATGACCCTCGACGACCCGCGACCGCCGGCGTGGGCGAAAGCACCCAATGGTGTGGGCACGCGGGTGGTCAGCGACACCAGTTGCCGGCCGGGCGCAGCCGGACGCGCCGAAACTCCGCGTCTCCAATCCCGCGCCCGACTCCATCATCAATGTCGACGGCACGGAGCACGCCCGGCTGCGCAGGCTCGGGTGCCCCGGGTCAAGCGGGTGGATGTCACCGTCCCGCGGCTGGGCCGTGGTCTGGACGGGACGCGGGTCGTCGTTCTGGCCGACACCCACTACGGGCCGATCGACCGGGCCGGATGAGCGCCGGATCGCGGACGGCCCGGTACGAGACCACCACCGACCAGATCGCACTGAGCGTCCTCAGCCTGCTGTACGACCCCGCGTGCTCTTCCTCCTCGCCGCCAACCCTTCGGCCATGGCATTCACCGCTGCGTCGGGGCCCCGCTCGCCCGGCTCCGGCAGGTTACCGTCCTCCCGGCCCTGCTCCGCGCGGTGCGGGGGCTGAAGGAGCCGCGCGTTACCTGGTGTCGCCTGACACCTGACGTGCAGCGGGGCGGTGCTCCGGAGAGCACCGCCCCGCTGCTGCGCCGCCGGTCCGGCGGCCGTCAGGTCAGCCGATGACCTTGGCGATGGCCACGCTTCCTGCACCGGCGGCGGTGCCGTTGGCGTTGAGCAGGCTGACCTCGCCGAAGAACTCCCGCCCTGCCGGGGCGGGGGCCTTGGCCAGGACCTCGGCGGAGATGTTCGCGGAGGCGCCGCCGGCGAGGGAGACGGGCGTGTCGTCGACGTTCACCGAGCCGAGGGCGGGGGAGTAGAAGATGTCCTGGTAGTCGTACGCGGTGGTGCCCGCCGGGACGGAGTAGCCGTCGACCTGGATGGTGTAAGTACCGGCGGCAGGGGAGGCGAGGCTTACCGATTCCTCCGAGTCGCCGTCCGCGGACTGGCCGACGACAGTGCCGTTGAGCAGCACGTACAGGTCGAGGTCGGCGGAGGCGTCGCCGGGGTTGCCGATGGCGACGTCGAGGCGTGAAGCACCCGCGGGGACGTCGACCGTGGTGGTGACGGTCTGACCCTGCGTGATGGTCGGGCGCGAGGTCGCGGTTGACCCGAGGGGGCCGCCCTGGAGCTTGCCCGTGATGGGGGCGAAGCCGTTGGTGACCTTCCAGGTGACCGGGGCGGGGGTGCCGGCCTTGGCCTCGTCGAGGGTCTGGACCGCCGGGTCGAAGGTGGCGCCGAGCGCGGTGGCCGTCACGGCGTACGGGTTGTCGAGCAGCGGCGACGTGCGGCGGGACTCGACCTCGATCTCCCAGACGCCCGGGGTCGGGTCGGCGTAGGAACGCAGTTCGGGGCGGCAGCCGTTGGTGGTTGAGTAGTTCGGGTAGCAGCTGGTCGTGGTGGTCGGGTCCGCCGGGACGCCCTCAGGGGGGATGGCGATGAACCGGGTCTGACTGCCGGTGGCCAGGCCGTTCATGGCGACCTCAAGGGTCTTGGCGCCCTCGGGGACGGTGACGAAGTACGACTTGGTGCTGTTGCGCTGCACCGAGCCGGACGCGTTCACCGCGTACGACGGGGCGGCTTGCGGCTTGGAGACGACGACGGTGGCGAGGATCTGGGTGTCGGTGCCGCCGGTGCTCCTGTCGTCGACCTCCAGGATGGCGGTGTGGACGCCGGTGGAGTACGTCTTGGCGGCCACCTTGACGGTGACCGGCTTGTTCAGCGGGAGCAATACGCTGCTCGGGCCGTCGAGACGGAAGGTGCCGTCGTTGTTCGCCCACTCCAGCGTGTGCCTGACCGGGCGGTCCGGGCCGGTGGTGCGGGTGATGGTGACCTCGTACGTACGGCGCTCGCCGGTCTTGAGGCCACCCTCGCGGTCGTAGATGCCGGTGCCGAAGCCGGGGGTCGCCAGGGCCGAGGAGTAGACGGTGTTCACCGGCGCCTTGACGGTGTAGTCGTGCGCCTCGACGCCCTTCTTGATCAGGTGCCAGGCACTGACGATGTTGATCAGGCCGGAGCCCTCTTCGTAGGCCTGCGCGCCCTTGATGTGAGTGGCGGTGCTGGTGAGCGCGGTGCGGAGCTTCGCCGGGGTGAGGCCGATGCGGCTCTGCTTGGCGGCGGAGAGCAGCAGCGCCGCCGCGCCGGTGGCCTGCGGGGAGGCCATCGAGGTGCCCTGGAGCATGGCGTAGCCCGGCGGGAGGGTGTAGCCGGCCTCGGCGACCGGGCCGCCCGGCTCCCAGGTCGGGATGGTGTTGATGGAGGCGCCGGGGGCGGAGATGGTCGGGGTGAAGCCGCCGTCCTCACGCGGGCCGCGCGAGGAGAAGGGGAGGAGGGCGTACCTCTTGGTCACGACGGAGCCGTAGTTGGCCGCCCAGGTCTCCTTGGAGATCGTCGCACCCACGCTGATGACCTTGTCGGCGAGACCGGGGTCGCCGATGGTGTTGGCGCCGGGGCCGCTGTTGCCGGCCGAGATGACCAACTGGACACCGTAGGTGTCGATCAGGCGGGTGTAGAGCTGGGCGCGGGCGTTGTTGCCGTCGTTGAGACCGGGCAGGCCGCCGATGGACATGTTGACGATGTCCACGCCGCGGTTGACGACGAGGTCGATCATGCCCTCGGTGAGCGCGACATTGGTGCAGCCACCGGACCATGTGCAGGCGCGGGACGACACGATTTTCGCACCGGGGGCGGCGCCGTTCGCCTTGGAGCCGCCGTACAGGCCGTTGGCGGCGGTGATGCCGGCGACGTGGGTGCCGTGTTCGGACTCGATGACGCCGATGTTGACGAAGTCGGCCGTCTTGCCGACCCAGGTGCCGCCGTACGGGTCCATGGGTACGTCCTTGCGGATCTGCACCACGAAGGGGATCCGCTCGGAGATGGCGGTGTCCGGATTGTCGGTGCCGAAGTACCCGATCTGGTAGCCGTCCTTGTACGGCTTCATCGCCACGTCGTCGGTGAAGTCGCCGTTGTCATTGAGGTCGACCCGGACGGTGCCCGCGGCTGCGTCGTAGAGCACGGCCCAGGAATCGGTGGTGTCACCGTCCCGGTTGAGGTCACCGGCCATGTCGCCGCCGCTGGTGTAGCTCTCCTTGAACAGGCTGATCTGGTACGAGCCCGCGGCCGCGGTGTACGTCCGCTTGTTGAAGGTGAAGCTGGGGCCGGAGACGTTGGTGACCATCGGGCGCCAGGTGGCGTCGCCGTCCGTGATCGGGTCGGTGGAGGTGACCCAGTCGACGATCTTGCGCTCACCGGTGGTGGTCTTCTGCAGGGCCGGGTGGCCGAGGTCCACACCGGAGTCCAGAATGCCGATGGTGACGCCGCGGCCGTCGGCCTTGGGATTGGCCTTGACGAAGTCAACGGCGCCGGTCTCGAAGGCCGGCTGGTACGGGTTCTTGGCCGGGGTCGTGGCGTCCGGGCCGCTGTAGGTGGTGGTGGCTGTGGTGGCGGCCGACTGGTTGGACTTGGACTCAGCCGACGGCTTCGGGTTGTCGAGCGCTATCTCCTGCTTGATGTCGATCGCCTGAACCGACGACAGCTTCTGCGCTTTCTCGATCGCCGCCTCCGCGCTGCCGGTCGGCACGGTCGCGCGGACGTAGCCGAGCTTGTCGTAGGTCTGGCCCACGGAAGCGCCCTTGACGGCGTTGAGCTGTCCGGCGACCTGCTCGGTGGCACCCGGCTTTGTGGCGATCATGAAGGTGACGTTCTTGTCGCCCTCGGCCTTGGCTTTGGCGAGGAGTCCGGCGTCGGCCGGCCCGAGCTTGTCATCGGCCGTCTTCACGACAGGATCCGCGGGGCCGGCGGACGGGTCGGCGGACGCGGTGGTCGCGGGGCCGGTCGCGGAGAGCGCGGCGACGAGGCCCGCTGCCAGCGCGACGCGCATCACGCGTCTCTTCGCGCGTATGTGATCGAGGGACATGGCCATCCTTGTCCAAGATTTGGGCGCCAGTTGACGCACACATTGGTACAAGCGACCCCGCTTGTGGAGGCTTGTCCGTGGCGGAAGTTGGACATGACGCGAATGCGACAAGTTACAAGTCGCGCAAAGGGATCAGTCCATGACGAACCGCCTTCATTCGCGCGTAGATGAACACCGCATGAGCAGCGGATCGCCATGCGGCGGGGCGCGGATGTCCGTGCCACAGACGGCTGATCGATGTCCGGAGATCGGCGTCCACTGTTCCGTTTTCGTTAGAGCCCGGGCCATCCCCGCTGCCAACCATCCCCGTGGACGACGTTCCGTCGTAACGCCGCGACCCGCCCGGGGGAACTCGTATGCTCACGCCTGCTTCCGTCATCAACCGCCGCAACCTTCTGATCGCCTCCGGCGTGGCCGCCGCGGGCACCGGCCTGGGCCTGGCGTCCGGGTCCGGCACGGGCGAGGCCACCGCCTCCCCGGTCGCACAGGCCCGTACGGTCCTCGGGGCCGCCCCCGCTGCTGCGGCAGTCCCCGCCGCGGCGCCCTCGAAGGCCGGCACCACTCTGCAGAGCGTCGCCGCCCCGCACGGCACCGCCGGCTACCGGCGGCTGGCCGACGGACCCGGCTGGAAGCGCGTGCTGCGGACCGACCTCGCCGCAGCCAAGAGCGGCCGCGATACCCGCCGCACTGCGCTCGCCTGCTTCGTGCAACTCACCGACCTGCACCTCAGCGATGTGCAGTCGCCGCTGCGCACCGAATTCCTGCGCGCGGCCCAGCTGAGCGGCTGGCGGCCGCAGGAGACTCTGACGGTCGCCGGCGTCGCGTCACTGATCGAGCGGATCAACGGGCTGCGGGGCGGTTCGGCGACGGGCGCGCCCATCGGGTTCGTCATGACCACCGGAGACAACACGGACAACAACTCGCAGCTCGAACTGGACTGGTTCCTGACCGCCATGTCCGGCGGCCGGATCACTCCCAACTCCGGTGACCCGAAAGGCTACGAGGGCGTCCAGGACTCCGGGCTGAAACTCTTCTGGCAGCCGGACGCCGCGCTGCGCGACGCAGACAAGCAGCTCGGCTTCCCGCGGCTGCCCGGCTTCCTGGACGCCGCGATTCGCGAGGTCACCAGCCCGGGGCTCACCGTCCCCTGGTATTCCACGGTCGGCAATCACGACATGCTGTCCAGCGGTGCCTACGCCGCCGGTTCGTTCTGGACGGATCTCGCGACCGGCTCCCGCAAGCTCCAGACGGTCTCCGCCACCGAGGCCGCGAAACTCCTGAAGACCATCAGGAGCGGGAAGGACCCGAAGGGCACCGCAGTCCAGGACGCCATCCGCGCACACCTTCCGAAAGCGCGGACCGTCACCGCCGACGAACGGCGCGCCCCCTTCAGCCCGCACCAGTACCTCGCCGCGCACCTCGCCCCCAAGTACAAGGGCGCCGGTCCGGTGGGCCACGGCTACACCGCTGCCAATCTCGCGGACAACCAGCTCTACTACGCCTTCACCGTCGCCAAGGGCGTCATCGGCGTCAGCCTCGACACCACCGACCGCGGCGGTCACTACAACGGCTCGCTCGGCACGGCACAACTGCGCTGGCTGGAAAAAACATTGAACGCGCACAAGGACCGACACGTCCTGGTCTTCAGCCACCACACCAGCACCTCGATGGCCAATCTCAACCCGGACCCGGCCAAGCCGCACGAGAAGCGGCACAGTGGCGCCGAGCTGCTCGCCCTGCTCAACAAGCACCGCAACGTCCTGGCCTGGATCAACGGCCACAGCCACCAGAACCGGATCACCCCGCACGGCGGCTTCTGGGAGATCACCACCGCCTCGCACATCGACTTCCCCCAGCTGGCCCGGGTGATCGAGCTGGCCGACAACCACGACGGCACGCTCTCCCTGATCACGACCCTTGTCGAATCCGCGGCCCCGCACACCACCGACTTCGGCGACCTGTCCCAGACCGGACTCGCCTCGCTCTACCGCGAGCTGGCCTTCAACAAGCCGGGTGCCAGCACCGCCCTCGCGGGTAAGCCGGCCGACCGGAACACGGAGCTGCTACTCAAGAAGCGCTGATCTCATCGCGGCAGCGCCACGACATATGCGGCCGGGGTGTGGTCGGTCGACGCCATCAGCGCCGTCCGCACCACGGTCGCCTGCTGCTCCAGCGACTCCCGCAGCTTCTTCGGTGTTACGTGTACGACAGTGATCCCGAGCCGCTCCAGGTGCTCGCGCTTGCGGGCGTACTCCGACCACATCTCGTCGTCGTCCTGGCGCTGGCCTTGGCGTGACGCCCGCGCGTCGATCTCGAGCGCCACCGAGTGCTCCGGCCAGAACGCGTCCACGTCGCCGAGACGCGGGCCGCCCGGCACCCGCAGATCCACATTCCACAGCGGGTCCGGCAGGCCGTGGCACCGCACCATCTGGTACAGCCGGCCCTCCGCGATCGCCCTTCCCTCAGCCAGGAGAGCGTCCACCGCCTCCACCACGTGGGGCCGCGAAAGCAGCTGCGCCTGCCGCAACTCCCGTACGACCGCCGCCGCCTCGCAATGCCCGCCGATCACCGCCTCCGTCAGCAGCCGGCGCACCGTCTCGGGGTCGTCCAGCTCGGCTACCGCGTCCGCCAGCGCCCGTGGCACCGGGGCGCACGCGACTCCGGACACCTCCTCGGCCTCCGGCATCACATGTGCCCGCCTGATCGTCACCTCCCCGGCATCCCGCAACCGCCGCTGCCGCGGCACCAGTACGTCGATCCGCTCCAGCCCCAGCAGCGGCGGCACCGAGGAGAACCGGTGCAGCGCCAATGCCGCCAGCCCGGTCACCATCGCCTCCGCCCCGGAGCCCGCGTACAGCAGCGCGGCCTGCAACCGCTCGTCGCTGGTGGGCGGTCCCGAGTGCAGCAGATACACCTGTGGCAGCAACTGCTGCCACGGTCCGCCGGGCCGGCACCGCTCGGCGACCGCGCCGGCTGTCACTCCGTGTTCCCTTAGCTGACGGGCCGTCATGATCCTTCGCTGGTTACGCGAGAGGTGATCGAGAGGGCGGGGAGTCAGGGGGGTGTTGTGGTTCATGCTCGGACAATTCCCGCTGTCCGAGTCGTCTCTAACCGCTGTTACAAGCCCGTCGACAAATCGGGACATCACCGGACTAAAGTTCAGGCGTTCGGATGCCGAGCGTCGGGTTTCACCTATCAGGGTGACAATAGCCCGGGGCGCGGCTTCGGGCCAGAAGCCCGCACCCCGGGCATCCCTCACCCGGCGGCAGCGTCACATCGCTGCGCCCGCAACGCCCGCGCCAGATCGTCCCGGGCCTCGGAGACGAGCCGCCGCAACGCGGGCGGTGCTTCTGTGTGCGCGTTGAGCCACCCGTCCGCCGCGTCGACCGTCTCCTGACGGTCCTGGTAGCGGGGGAAGAGCCCCTGGACGATCGCCATGCCGATCTCGATGGAACGCTCGGCCCACACCCGTTCGATCGCGGCGAAGTACTTCGCGGAGTAGGGCGCCAGCAGATCCCGGTGCCCGGGCTGGTCGAATCCGGAGATCGTCGCTTCCACGAGCGCATTGGAGAGGGCGTTCGACTCCACCACTGCCACCCACGCCTGCGCCTTGACCGACGGCGACGGACGCGCCGCGAGGCACCGCACCTGATGCCGCTTGCCGGAAGCGGTGTCGTCGCGGGCCAGCTCGGCGGAGATGACGGCCTCGGGGGCAGCCCCCTCGGCGGCCAGCGACTCCAGCAGCGTCCAGCGGAGCTCCTGGTCGATGTCGAGGCCGTCGATACCGGCGGTGCCGTCCAGCAGCTCCCGCAGCAGTTCCAGGTCGGAAGGTGAGGATGCCACGGCCGCGAAGAACCGTGCCCAGGCGAGCTGGTGGCCGCTGCCGGGCTCGGCGCTCCGCAGCTCGCGCAGGGCGCCTTCGGCGAGTGCGCGACCGCCCTCTTGCCGCCACTGCGGCGCGGCATAGTCCAGGGCGGTACGGGCCTGCTGGTGCAGAGACTGCAGGACGCCGATGTCCGTCTCGGCCCCGGCGAAGCGGAGCACGAGCCCCACGTACTCACGGGCCGGCATCAGCCCGTCGCGAGTGAGATTCCAGAGCGCGGACCAGCACAGTGCCCGCGCCAGCGGATCGGCGATATCGCCCAGGCGGTCCCGCAGAGTGGCCAGCGACGCCTCGTCGAAGCGGATCTTGCAGTAGGTCAGGTCCTCGTCGTTGACGAGAATCAGCTCGGGGGGTTCCGCCCCGGCCAGTTGCGCCACCGTCGTACGAGCCCCGGCGACATCCGCCTCGGCGCGCGCGTACCGCTCCAGAGCGCCCCCGGCGCCCCGGCGGTACAGGCCCACCGCGACGCGGTGCGGCCGCAGCTCCGGATGGGACGCGGCGGCCTCCTGCACGACCGACAGCTCCGCGATGCGCCCCTCCGCGTCGTACCGGACCTCGGGGGCCAGCGAATTGACCCCGGCTGTCTGCAACCAGGCTCGCGACCACTCCGCCATGTCCCGCCCGGAAGTCTCCTCCAGCACCGACAGCAGGTCGGCCAGCACGGTGTTCCCGTACGCGTGGCGTTTGAAGTACCGCCGGGCGCCCTCCAGGAAGGCCTCCTGCCCGACATACGCGACGAGCTGCTTCAGTACGGACGCGCCCTTGGCGTAGGTGATGCCGTCGAAGTTGAGCTTGGCGTCCTGCAGATCGCGGATGTCGGCGGTGACCGGATGTGTCGACGGCAGCTGGTCGGCACGGTAGGCCCAGGCCTTGCGCCGGTTGGCGAAGGTGATCCAGCCGTCCCGGTACCGGGTGGCTTCGACCAGCACGAAGGCGCCCATGAAGTCGGCGAAGGACTCCTTCAGCCACAGGTCGTCCCACCACCGCATGGTGACCAGGTCGCCGAACCACATGTGCGTCATCTCGTGCAGGATCACATTGGCCCGGCTCTCGTACGACGCCTGCGTGACCTTGCCCCGGAAGATAGCCTCCTCCCGGAAGGTCACCAGGCCCGGGTTCTCCATCGCGCCGATGTTGTACTCCGGCACGAATGCCTGGTCGTACTTCCCGAAGGGGTACGGGTAGTCGAAGTGGTCGTGGAAGAAGTCCAGGCCCTGCTTGGTGACGGTGAAGATCTCGTCCGTGTCGAAGTGCTTGGCCAGCCCCTTGCGGCACAGCGCGCCCAGCGGGATCTCCAGTACCGAGCCGTCGGGGAGGGTGCGGCTGTAGACGTCATTCACCATGTGGTAGGGCCCGGCGGCGATCGCGGTGATGTACGTCGAGATCGGTTTGGTCGGCGCGAACCGCCATGTCCCTCCCGTGCCGCTGTCCGGCTCGGCACGCTCATTGCTCAGCACGGTCCACGGCTCGGGTGCGGTCACCGAGAAGGTGAACGGCGCCTTCAGATCGGGCTGCTCGAAGTTGGCGAAGACCCGCCTGGCGTCGGCCGGCTCGTACTGCGTATAGAGATAGACCTCGCCGTCCTCCGGGTCGGCGAAGCGGTGCAGGCCCTCTCCCGTGTGGCTGTAGGCGCACCGCGCGTCCACGACGAGCTCATTTGACGCGGCCAGGCCGTCCAGTGCGATGCGGGTGCCGTCGAAGACGGCCGCCGGCTCCAGCACACGGCCGTTGAGCACCACGGAGCTCACCGAGGGCGCCACCAGGTCGACAAAGGTGGCAGCCCCCGGCTCAGAACAGCGGAACCGGATCGTGGTCACCGAGCGGAATGTGCTCTCCTCGGGCCTGACCGCCGACCGGACGTCCAGGGCGACGTCATAGCCGTCCACGGCCAGCAGCCGCGCCCGCTCACGGGCCTCGTCACGGGTGAGGTTCTCGCCGGGCACGGGGGCTCCTTCGTCTCGTCTTGTGGACGGATGGAATCTTCGCACGCGGCACTGACAGCGGGTAGCGGGGAATGGTCCGGGCTACCGTGCACGTTGCCGTTGTGAACCTTTGTCTTTTCGAGCCGTGCCCGGAGGAGACCTGCTGTGACCGAAACAGCCGAGAACACCGCCAAGACCCCAGCCGATTTCTGGTTCGACCCGCTCTGTCCGTGGGCCTGGATGACCTCGCGCTGGATGCTGGAGGTCGAGAAGGTCCGCCCGGTGGAGGTCCGCTGGCATGTCATGAGCCTTGCCGTCCTCAACGAGCCCAGGCTCGACGAGATGCCCGAGGAGTACCGCGGGCTGATGAAGCAGGCCTGGGGCCCGGTCCGGGTCTGCATCGCCGCCGAACAGAAGCACGGCAGCGAGGTCCTCGGCGCCCTCTACACCGCGCTGGGCACCCGCTTCCACAACCAGGGGCTCCCCAAGGACCACGACACCATCGTCGCCGCCCTGGAAGAGGCCGGTCTCCCCGCCGAACTCGCCGACGCAGCCGAGTCCGACGCCTACGACACCCAGCTCCGTGCCTCGCACCAGGAGGGCATCGACAAGGTCGGCCAGGACGTCGGCACCCCCGTCATCGCCGTCCCCGGCTCCGACGGCGAGCAGATCGCCTTCTTCGGCCCGGTCGTCACCCCGGCCCCCAAGGGCGAGGAGGCTGCCAAGCTCTGGGACGGCACGCTCCTCGTCGCCTCGATCCCGGGCTTCTACGAGATCAAGCGGACCCGCACCCAGGGCCCCGTTTTCGACTGACGCCCCATGTAAGGGATTGGTGGTTTTCCACAGAGGCTCGGGAGTTGCGGCTTGCGGTCCACCGGTCTTCCGCCGGGCACCGCCTGCCGCGCCGACCGTGATAAGCATCACTTGACCTGCTTGAACGCAGGTCGTAGGTGATGGCTGAAGTTGTCCGGAAGCCACCAAGGCGCTGATCACCCCTTTGTAGGTACTTGATGATGATCCGGGCGGGGTCCCTCGGTTAACGTCACGATGTCCCCGCCCGCCCTCACCCTCGCGGAGTCCCGATGAGTACCGCCGCTTCTGCCGCCCGCCCCGGCACCGTCCTCGCCGATCTGCTTCCCGCCTCGCGCGTCCGTGACGTCGCCCTCGTGCTCGGCGGTGCGGCGCTGACCGGTGTGGCCGCCCAGCTCTCGGTGCCGGTGCCCGGGTCACCGGTGCCGGTCACGGGACAGACGTTCGCCGCGCTGCTGGTGGGCACCGCGCTCGGCGCGCGGCGCGGGTTCGCGGCGCTGGCGGTGTACGCGGTGGCGGGGGTCGCGGGGATGCCGTGGTTCGCGGACGGGTCGTCCGGTGCGTCCATGCCGAGCTTCGGCTACATCATCGGCATGATGCTCGCGGCGGCGGCCGTCGGTGCGCTCGCCCGGCGCGGCGCCGACCGCGCGGTGTGGCGGATGGCCGGGGTGATGGTTGCCGGAAGCGCGATCACCTACGCGGTGGGTGTGCCGTACCTGGCCGCGTCGGCGCACCTCCCGCTCGGCGCGGCGGTCTCCCTCGGGCTGACGCCGTATCTTCTCGGTGACGCGCTGAAGGCGGCTCTCGCGATGGGTGTGCTGCCCGCTGCCTGGAAGCTGGTGGGGCGCCGCGGCTGAGCGCCGCATATATGTACGGGCCGGGGCCCGCACCCATGCACTGGGTGCGGGCCCCGGCCCGTACATATATGCGTACGACGCGGTGTTCAGTGCCGGGCTATCGCAAGATCACGCTCCAACGCAGCACGTTCCGTGGCTACCCGGCGGTGGTCTGGGAGTACGCCTTCACCCACAACGGCCTGCCGTGCCACGGGCGGCAGCTCGGCTTCCAGATCGGGGACCGGACGTTCCAGCTGAACACCTGGTACCTCGACTCCACCGCGGCTGCCGCCGGGCGCACCTACGAACGGGTCAAGGAGTCCTTCAAGCCGCTCTGAGCGTCTCTGATCGGCTTGGTGAAGCTAGGCCGGACAGAGTGTCCCTGCGACAGCATCGACGAGCGCCCTCAAGCAAAACCCGCAACAGTCAGGGACGCCGTTCGCGCCGGATCCGACGAAGAGCCCGGCGCCGGTCGCACCGCCGATGGCGATCATCGGCGGATGGCTACACTCGTGCCTATGCGCGTGTACCTCGGCTCCGACCATGCCGGCTTCGAACTCAAGAATCACCTCGTCGAGTGGCTCAGGGCCCAGGGCCATGACGCCGTCGACTGCGGCCCGCACATCTACGACGCCCAGGACGACTACCCGTCGTTCTGCCTCCGAGCGGCCGAGGGGACGGCCGCCGACGGCGAAAGCCTCGGTATCGTCATCGGCGGCTCCGGCAACGGTGAGGCCATCGCCGCCAACAAGGTCAAGGGCGTACGGGCCGCGCTGGCCTGGAGCGAGGAGACCGCCTCGCTCGGCCGGCAGCACAACAACGCGAACGTGATCAGCATCGGCGCCCGGATGCACACGGCCGAGGAGGCCACCAAGTTCGTCGAGGTGTTCCTCAACACGCCGTACTCCGGCGAGGAACGCCACACCCGCCGTATCGAGATGCTCAGCCTCTACGAGATGACGGGCGAGCTGCCTCCGATCCCGCCGCACCACCCGAACACCTAGGTCCTGTGCAGGCGCTGCGGCTGATATGCGGCTGTCGCAGCGTCGCCTGCCCTGGCACTGGGGGCGCCTCCGCCGCTCGATCACAGGAGCCAGACCCCGCGCCTTCTCCCACGGCCACGCCGCGCTGAAGGCACCTCCTGGGGGCGTCTCTCAGCCGCAGCGCCCAGACAGGACTCAGCACGGTGCCCGAGGGTCACACGATCCACCGCCTGGCGGCCGACCACGCCGAACGTTTCGCCGGCCGCCCGGTCCGGGCCGGCAGCCCGCAGGGCAAGTTCTCGGCCGGGGCCGCGCTGGTCGATGGCCAGGTGCTGGACGCCGCCGATGCGCACGGCAAGCACCTCTTCCTCGGCTTCGCCGGGACGGGGTGGATCCATATCCACCTCGGCCTCTTCGGCAAGGTCGGCTTCGGCACCGCCCCCGTGCCGCCGCCGGCCGACACCGTGCGGCTCCGGCTCGCCAACGCGGATTCCTACGTCGACCTGCGCGGCCCCACCACCTGCGAACTGATCACCGACGGCGAAAAGCACGCCATACACGACCGGCTCGGCCCGGACCCGCTCCGCGGGAGCGACGATCCCGAGCGGGCCTGGGAGCGGATCTCCCGCAGCCGTGTCACCATCGCCGCGCTCCTCATGGACCAGAAGATCATCGCCGGCGTCGGCAATGTCTACCGCGCCGAAGTCCTCTTCCGGCACGGCATCGACCCCTACCGCCCCGGCCGCGACCTCACCCGGCCGCAGTGGGACGCGATCTGGGCCGACCTCGCCGCCCTCATGCGCGAGGGCGTACGCAACAACCGCATCGACACCGTCCGTCCCGAGCACACCCCCGAAGCCATGGGCCGCCCACCCCGCGTCGACGACCACGGAGGCGAGGTCTATGTCTACCGGCGTGCGAATCTGCCCTGTCTGGTCTGCGAGGGCGAGGTCCGCACGGCCGGCCTCGCCGCCCGCAATCTCTTCTGGTGCGAGCGCTGCCAGCGCGGCTGAGCAGTCCGGTCCGTCCCCGTCAGAAGCCGTGCGCCACCCACGGCGCGACATCG
The DNA here is from genome assembly GCF_005047355.1 of Actinacidiphila oryziradicis. Taxonomy (GTDB): domain Bacteria; phylum Actinomycetota; class Actinomycetes; order Streptomycetales; family Streptomycetaceae; genus Actinacidiphila; species Actinacidiphila oryziradicis. The sequence goes on along the minus strand of NZ_SUMC01000001.1, from coordinate 114,734 downwards.
CTCCGGAAGGCCACCGACGCCTCCGTCAGCGCACCGCCCCGCAGCTCGCGCACCCGCCCGGCCCGCGCCAGAGAGCTCAGCGAGAACCCGCCCAGATACGCCGAGCCCAGCTCCCGTACCGACAGCGCCAGGTCCGCCGGATCGGCCGTCCGCCCGCAGACGGCGCCCTTGGAGTCACCGCTGAGCCGCCAGCGCCCCTCGTTCCAGGGGCAGAACGGGTCCGTGACCTCCAGCACCACATCCACCGGAGCGGTGTACTTCCGTGCCTCCAGCGCCGCGCTCACATCCAACGGGCGCACGAACAGCCCGTCCCGGGTGCTCGGCCGGCACCGCCGGGCGTCCGAGACCAGATGCAGAAGTGCCTCGTCGGCCGGCCGGTTGCGGGCCACCAGTTTCGAGGTCAGGTCGAGGCCGAACAGATAGCGCCACAGAGCCGCGTAGACCACCGGGTCGAGTGCTTCCAGGTCACGTAGCACCACGGTGCCGTCCGGTCCCTGGGGACCCCACTGCGCCTTCATCGCGTATCGCGTATACCCCCGCACCTCCCCCTCGGCCTCCGCCAGCACGCACAGCAGCGCGCCACTGCCCTCCCGCGCCTCCTCCGGATGCAGCGTCGGCAGCCGCTCCCACCCCGGCCGCCGCTCCAGCATCCCCGGCCGGCCCGCGACCAGCCGCGCGTACACCTCCTCACACGCGTCCCGGCCCTCCTCCTGCGTGACAAACCTCAGCCGTACGCCGTCCACGCCCTCCGGGAGCGCCAACCGCACCCGGGCGGTGTCGATCTCCAGCCGCAACTGCTCCGAAGCGACTCCGTACCCGAACCGCCCATAGATCCCCGGCTCGGACGCCGTCAGCACCGCCAACGGCTCCCCCCTCTGCCTTACATCGTCCAACTGCCGTCGCATCATCGAGGTCAGCACCCCGCGCCGCCGGTGGGTAGACGCGACGCTCACCATCGTCACCCCGGCCGCTGGTACCACTGGACCACCCGGCACTGACAATCCGAACGAGAAGGCCCCCGCGGTCCCCACGACCTCGTCCTCGTCCCAGGCCGCTATCGACCGCTCGAACTCGGTCAGGCCCTGCCACAGCGCCCGTTCCTCCGCAGGCTCGCGGGCGGACCCGAAGGCCCGCTCCAGCTTCCCGTACCAGTTGTCCCACTGCCCGGGCTCGAGGGCTCGCAATTCCACCGTCATATCCCCCTGACTACCAGCCGCTCTTCGCGCACGCGACCGAAATTACGACGCAACGCCGGAGGCACCCCCATGCGAAGCATGGGTAAGGGTAGGTAGGGTCGCCGGAACATGGCACAACGTCCCGCAGGAGACAGCCTGTGGGCCCGGTGGCGCAGAGCGCTGCACCGGGCCCGCGTCAGAGTGCGCAAATCCGGCGTGGACTACTTCCGCGGCGACGGTTCCGACTGGCTCGCCCTCTGCGTCCTGGTGCTGAGCGTGCCCGCCCTCGCCTGGACCACGGTCCTGCTGCCGGAGTGGTGCCCGCCCACCGCGCTCGTCCTGCCTGTCCTGGCCGGGGGGTTGTTGTTGCGCCCCTCCAGCCTGTTGCTGCTTTACGCGACCTCCGCCGCCGCCATCGTCGTGGAGTCCGCCGCTCTCGGCCCGTACCAGGTCGGCCCCGACCGGGTCAGCCCCGGCAGCGTCCTGGTGATCTCGGCGGTCGCGTTCTCCGGGATGCTGATCGCGCAATTCCGCAGCAGGGTAGGCGTCCCCTGGCGCGGCGGCGGCACCATGCTGTTCGACTTGCGTGAACGCATCCGTATGCAGAGCCGCATACCGAAGCTCCCGGCGGGCTGGCACGCCGAGATGGCGCTCCGCCCGGCCGGTGGCCAGTCCTTCTCCGGTGACTTCGTCGTCGCCACCCGAACCTCCGGCGGCCGGGTCCTGGAGGCCGTACTCACCGACGTGTCGGGCAAGGGCATGGACGCCGGATCCCGGGCCCTGCTGCTCTCCGGCGCCTTCGGCGGACTGCTCGGCTCGCTCCCGCCGCCCGCCTTCCTCCCGGCTGCCAACGGTTATCTGCTCCGGCAGAACTGGGACGAGGGCTTCGCCACCTCCGTCCACCTCGTCCTCGACCTGGAGTCCGGTGACTACGAGCTCCTTTCGGCCGGCCACCTGCCCGGTGTGCAGCTGAGCGCGGGCACCGGCCGCTGGGAGGAGAAGGCGGCCGAGGGCCCGCTGCTCGGTGTCTACGACGGTGCCGAATTCCACGCAGTCAAGGGCACCCTGCGCGCCGGTGACGTCTTGATGCTCTTCACCGACGGCCTGGTCGAGACGGCCGAGCGCGACATCGCCGAGGGCACCGACCGCCTCATCGGCGAAGCCGACCGCTTCGTGGCCACCGGCTTCCGCGGCGCCGCCTGGCGGCTGATCGAGGCGGTCGCCAAGGACGTCAACGACGACCGCGCGCTGCTCATAGTCTGCCGGGACTAGGCCTGTCCGGCCGATCTCCGTGGGAGAAGGAGCGGGGTCTGGCGCCTGTGATCGCAAGGCGGAGGAGGGAGGCGACGCGATGGGGGTCCCCCCTGCTCGAGCGGAGCCGAGAGCTTGGGGGAGTCGTCGACTGACGACAGCGCCGCGAGCGCTGGTGCCAGGGCACGCGACGCCGCGGAGATCGGCCGGACAGGCCCTAGTACCCCCGTCAGGCTGCCAGGCGGCCTGACAGCCCGGCAGACCGGAGCCGACTGGTGGGCTCGCCTTCGCCGACCGGACCGGCGAGAGCGAGCCCGTACTTGACGAGTGCTACGAGGAGCGCGCTGAAGACTTGGCCCATCGTCCGGGTGGGCTGGAACATTCGGGGCACCGCACCGACGAAACGCTGCGCTCGGAAATTCTTCCTAGGATCTTCCCAACGATTGGAGCTGACCGCTTGGTTGGTATATGTCCGTTAATATAACGGTTGAATAGGGCATATCGCTCGGTCTGCTGGTAACTGATGGAGTAAAAGGTGTGCCGGGCATTGACGATGGGAATTCCCTATTCGAACGCGTCCGTCGAGCGCCACCCCCTCGGCGTCGGAGGTCGGCCGCAATGCCGTAGGTCCGGCGCGTACGCTCCCTTGTGTCAGTGGGTGGTGGCACGATGGACGTCGCAGGGGCGCGGCGTCGGTGGCGGCGCCCCGGAGGGGTGAGGAAGTTCCTACCGAGGATGTGAACCACTGTGGCCATCTCCCTGTCCGTAGTACTCCTGTTGGCGATCGTCCTGGCGGTCCTGATAAGGGGCAAATCGCTCAAGGCCGGCCCGGCGATCGTCGCCGTACTCTTCGGCTTCTTTCTCGCGTCCACGGGCATGGCGCCCTCGATCAACCGGTTCCTGACCTCGCTGGCCAACACCATCAATCAGATAAACTTCTGACGAGTGGTCATGTCGGGTCGGATCAGAGGGCGGCGGTCTCGAGGGCCGGGGCCGCCGCGACGATCCGGCGCAGCTGGGCGGTCTGTTCGGCCGGGCCGGTTGCCGACAACAGCCCGGCCAGCACCGCGATCCGGGCCTGACCCGCGCGGAGAGTACCGGTGAGCACCGCGCCCGCCTCGGCGAGGTCCACGGCGCCTCCGCCGGTATAGAGGGGGGCGACCGGTCCTGCCGCCACCCGGGTGGAGAGCGCCACCAGGACCCCGGCCTCCACGGCCCGGGCGACTGCCCTCACGAATTGCGGGGTGGCATTGCCGGCGCCGGTGCCGACCAGCACCACGCCCTGGGCACCCGCGCCCACCGCGGCCTCGAACAGCACCGGGTCGGCGTCGACATGGTGCGTCACTATGTCCACTCGCGGGATGCTGGTGACGGCGTCCGGCAGCGGCAGCGGCTCCGGTCGCGCCGGTAGCCGGGACGCCCATGCCACTTCTCCGAATTTCACTCGTCCGAGTGGCTTTCCGGACGGGTCGGCGAACGCCTGCGCATCCAGCGTGTGCTTCTTCAAGGTTCCCCGGGCGGCGTGCACAAGGCCGCCGAAGACGATCAGCACTCCGGTGTCCCGGCCCGTCGCCGCCGCCAGCAGTGCGTCGTAGAGATTGCCCGCCGCGTCCCCGTCGACCGTGTCCAGCGGCATCTGGGCCCCGGTGAACACCACCGGCCTTTGGTCGGCGTGGTAGAGGTCCAGGAAGAACGCGGACTCCTCCATGGTGTCGGTGCCGTGCGTGACGACCACGCCGTCGACGGCGGGATCGCCGAGCACCTCGTGCACCGTACGGAGCAACCGGAGCTGGTGCGCCGTGGTCAGCTGGGAGCTGTTGACCGTGAACAGGTCGACGACCCGCACCTCGACCCCCTCGGGGATCGCAGCCAGGGCCAGGACCTCGCTGCCCGCCGCCTCCGCCGCGTAGCCGGAGCCCTGCCAGCGGCTGGCTATGGTGCCGCCGGTGCCGATCACGACGATGTGCTTCACGATTCCTCGCTCTCCGGGTGCTGTCGCGGTCCTTCCCCAAGTCGTTTCGCAATTATATTCGCAGATGCCCAGCAGGTGATTGCTGATCAGAGCGCGTAGAGTTGTAACTTGTGGTAGGAACCACCCTCATGGACGCAATTGACAGAAGAATCTTGCGTGAGCTGCAGGCGGACGGCCGACTCACCAACCAGGAGCTCGCCGCCCGGGTCGGTCTGACCCCGTCCCCTTGTCTGCGCCGGGTCCGCCAGCTGGAGGACGACGGGGTGATCCGCGGCTACCGGGCCGTCATCGACCCGGTAGCCGTCGGCCGTGGCTTCGAGGTCTTCGCCTCCGTCGAGGTGCACCGTGACCGTGCCGCGGTCGAAGCATTCGAGACGGAAGTACAAGCGATTCCGGACATTGTCGAGGCGTACCGGCTCTATGGCGCCCCCGGCTGCCTGCTGCGTATCGCCGTCAGTGACAGCGACGCGTACGAGCGTTTCTGGACCGAGAAGCTGATCGCTCTACCGGGGGTCAGTGACGTCAACTCACAGATGATCATGAAGCGGATCAAGGCCCCTCAGGGCGTCCCCGTCGAATGAGCGCCGGCGCCCGGGCCTGCGACCTGCGGGAACCCGGAACGGGACCGGCCCGGCCGGAGGAGTTGGTAGCTCCTCCGGCCGGGCCGGATCCGTACAGAGCGGGCGACGGGAATCGAACCCGCGTAGCTAGTTTGGAAGACTAGGGCTCTACCATTGAGCTACGCCCGCAACAGCCAGTCATTCTGGCACATCGAATCGTAGCCGGTCGATCCGGCCCCTGCCGACTCGTATTTGGCGGCCGCGGTGTGCGGAGCCATGTACTCTACGTGTCGCACCGGCGGGGTGTGGCGCAGCTTGGTAGCGCGTCCGCTTTGGGAGCGGAAGGTCGTCGGTTCGAATCCGGCCACCCCGACCAGATGTACGGCAAGTGTGCGGCGCAGCGCGACGGCTGCGCCCCTCGTACAGGTACTATGCAAGCTGCGCCTGTATACGGGGCGACGTAGGGGCGAGCATCCCCGAGCGGTACGTCTCGTCGGCCGGCCAGACAGGCCACCCCAAGCCCCAGATGTCAGCCCAATAGGAGACCCAACCGTGAAGAGCGCCGTCGAGACTCTGAACCCGACCCGGGTTCGACTCACTGTCGAGGTGCCCTTCGAGGAGCTCAAGCCCAGCCTCGACGCGGCGTACAAAAAGATCAACCAGCAGGTCACGGTGCCGGGCTTCCGCAAGGGCAAGATCCCTGCGCGCGTCATCGACCAGCGGTTCGGCCGTGGTGCGGTCCTCGAAGAGGCCATCAATGACGCGCTGCCGAAGTTCTATACGGAGGCGGTCAACGGGGTCGAGCTGAATGTCCTCGGTCAGCCCGACGTCGACATCACCGAGTTCAACGACGGCGACGAACTCAAGTTCACCGCCGAGGTCGACATCCGTCCGACGATCGAGATCCCGGACTACTCCGGCATCGAGGTCACCGTCGACGCGATCGAGATCTCCGACGAGGACGTGGACAAGTCCCTGGAGCAGCTCCGTGAGCGCTTCGCTTCCACCTCCCCGGTCGAGCGTGCCGCAGCCGAGGGCGATGTTGTGATCCTCGACCTCGAGGCGGCCGTCGACGGCGAGGTGCTGGAGGACGGCGTCGCCAAGGGCGTCAGCTACACCATCGGCTCCGGCCAGCTCCTGGAGGGCATCGACGAGGCCGTCACCGGCCTGGAGGCCGGCGCCACTGCCAGCTTCGAGTCCGAGCTCAAGGGTGGCTCCGCCACTGGGCAGACCGCCACCGTCAAGGTTGAGGTCACGGCCGTCCAGGCCCGCGAACTCCCCGCGCTCGACGACGACTTCGCCCAGCTGGCGAGCGAGTTCGACACGCTTGAGGAGCTGCGCGCGGACAGCGTCAAGCGCCTGGAGCGCATCAAGCAGTACGACCAGGCCACGCAGGCCCAGGAGAAGGTCCTGGACGCCCTGCTGGAGCTCACCGAGGTCCCGCTGCCGGAGAAGCTCCTCAAGGACGAGATCGAGACCCGCACCCACAACCTGGAGCACCACCAGTTCGAGGCCCAGGGCCTGGACTGGGACAGCTTCCTGGCGGCGGAGGGCAAGACCCGCGAGGAGTTCGACGCGGAGATCGAGTCCCAGGCCAGGAAGGGCATCAAGACCCAGTTCGTCCTTGACGAGCTGGTCTCCAAGGAGAAGCTCTCGGTCAACCAGGAGGAGCTCACCGAGCACCTCATGCGCCGCGCCGCCGGCTCCGGCATGAGCCCCGACCAGTTCGCCCAGGCCGTCGTCGAGGGTGGCCAGGTGCCGCTGCTCGTCGGCGAGGTGGCCCGCGGCAAGGCACTGGCCGTCGTGGTCGAGGCCGTGAAGGTCCTCGACACCAACGGTGAGGTCGTCGACCTGGAGGACGAGGACGAGGACGCCGAGACGGTCGAGGCCACCGCCGCGACCGCCGACGAGACCGCGGACAAGGCCCCTGCCGAGGTTGAGGCCGCAGCCGAGGAGAAGACCGAGGCCTGAGCCTCGACCCTGTCCACCCGACGGGCCCGTACGCGATGACCGCGTGCGGGCCCGTCGGCGTACCGGGCCGGTGATGTCAGGGGCCCCGGAAGCGGAGAGCAGGATGGTGGTTGAGTTTGCCATCGGCCGGCAGAAATTCGGGTCAGCGATAATCCGCTCGTCCCGGTTTGCTGTGGACAGTCGTGCGACGACGGGCTCTTCCTGGGAATGGATTGGCCACAGCTGGAGAATTCCTCGGTTTCCACAATGCGCCGACGAACCGTGCCCGTCAGGGTCCCCCCGTTGCCGTCGGCGGGGAAGTTGTCATAGTTAATTAGTACATAGTCGGTGCCTGCTGGCCCGTCGGTCAGGAGCGCTGCCCGCGAAGGGCGGCGGCCGGAGCGGAACCGTCCCAGGAACCGCCTGAATTGGCATTTCCGATGACGCGATCCGTGCGGTCAGCAAATCGGGCCGTCAATTCCCCGTGCCCGCTCCCGAATCCGAGTTCGGGGTCTGTCTCAGCGGTGCGAGGGCCGGCGCTCACCGCCGGCCCTGGCACCGCCCGCCCGAGCGGTGCGTCCGGGTCCGCTCATACCGCTCGCGGCCTGCGCTGACAGCGAACAGCTCTCGGAACAGGAGGGTCTGGGCGGGCCTGCGCGTTAGGGTCCGTAGAAATGGACCCTGAGACGGCTTGTGTCGTCCGACAACGAGCGGGTGGATACGTGTTGAACACTCCGATGACCGCCGCCGCTGAAGGCTTCGGTGGCCTTGGCGATCAGGTCTACAACCGACTGCTCGGAGAGCGGATCATCTTCCTCGGCCAGCAGGTCGACGACGAGATCGCCAACAAGATCTGCGCGCAGATGCTGTTGCTGGCCGCGGACCCGGACAAGGACATCTACCTCTACATCAACTCGCCGGGCGGTTCGGTGACCGCGGGCTTTGCCATCTACGACACGATGCGTTACATCAAGAACGACATTGTGACGATCGCGATGGGCATGGCCGCCTCCATGGGGCAGTTCCTGCTGACAGCGGGCACGCCGGGCAAGCGTTTCGCGCTCCCCAACGCGGATATTCTCATGCACCAGGGATCCGCCGGACTGGGCGGCACCGCCTCGGACATCAAGATCCAGGCGGAGTACCTGCTGCGTACCAAGAAGCGCATGGCGGAGATCACCGCCTTCCACACCGGCCAGACTGTGGAAACGATCATCCGGGACGGGGACCGCGACCGCTGGTTCACCGCCCAGGAGGCCAAGGATTACGGGATCATCGACGAGGTCATGGACTCCGCCGCAGATGTTCCCGGCGGCGGTGGCACCGGGGCCTGATCCCGGGCAGCAGCCTTGTCTCCGAGTCTCCGACTCACGCCCATCGATCGTCATCAGGACGGTGAACACCATCATGAACAGCTTCCCCGGTAGTGACCTGCGGCAGGGCGGCGCTGACGCACTGCGCTCCCTCGGAGTGGAGTCACGCTATGTCGTGCCCCGCTTCGTGGAGCGGACCTCCCAGGGCGTCCGTGAGTACGACCCCTATGCCAAGCTCTTCGAGGAGCGGGTCATCTTCCTCGGCGTCCAGGTCGATGACGCCTCGGCGAACGACGTCATGGCCCAGCTGCTGTGCCTGGAGTCGATGGACCCGGACCGCGACATCTCGATCTACATCAACTCGCCTGGCGGCTCGTTCACCGCGCTCACCGCGATCTACGACACGATGCAGTTCGTGAAGCCGGACATCCAGACGGTCTGCATGGGCCAGGCGGCCTCCGCCGCCGCCGTGCTCCTCGCCGCCGGTACTCCCGGCAAGCGGATGGCGCTGCCCAACGCCCGGGTGCTGATCCACCAGCCGTCCAGCGAGACGGGCCGGGCCCAGCTCTCCGACCTGGAGATCGCGGCCAACGAGATCCTCCGGATGCGCTCGCAGCTCGAGGAGCTGCTGGCCAAGCACTCCAATACCCCGATCGAACAGGTTCGGGACGACATCGAGCGGGACAAGATCCTCACAGCCGAGGAAGCCCTCTCGTACGGCCTCGTAGACCAGATCATCTCGACCCGCAAGAGTTCCGCCGCAGTCTGACGTACGATTTCGGGCTATGCCCTCCTTGGACGGCCAGTACGTTCAAGGGGGGCCCGTACGGGGGGCCCGGCAAGGTACCGTCAAAGGGGGCCTGGGGGATCGTCCCCCGGAGAAGCTCCAGCGCAAGCTCCAGGATCCGTCGAACTGGCGGGACCCAGGCGAAGGGGAAGCACCTCGTGGCACGCATCGGTGATGGCGGCGACCTGCTCAAGTGCTCGTTCTGCGGAAAGAGCCAGAAGCAGGTGAAGAAGCTCATCGCAGGGCCCGGTGTGTACATCTGCGACGAGTGCATCGATCTCTGCAACGAGATCATCGAGGAGGAGCTCGCCGAGTCCTCCGAAGTACGCTGGGAGGACCTTCCCAAGCCGCGCGAGATCTATGAGTTCCTCGAGAGCTATGTCGTCGGCCAGGAGCCGGCGAAGAAGTCGCTCTCGGTCGCGGTGTACAACCACTACAAGCGCGTCCAAGCCGGCGAGAACACCGGCCGGGGCCATGAGGACTCCATCGAGCTGGCCAAGTCCAACATCCTCCTCCTCGGCCCCACCGGCTCCGGCAAGACCCTGCTGGCCCAGACTCTGGCCCGGATGCTCAATGTGCCGTTCGCCATCGCGGACGCCACCGCGCTGACCGAGGCGGGCTATGTCGGCGAGGACGTCGAGAACATCCTGCTCAAGCTGATCCAGGCGGCCGACTACGACGTCAAGAAGGCCGAGACCGGGATCATCTACATCGACGAGATCGACAAGGTCGCCCGCAAGAGCGAGAATCCGTCGATCACCCGCGATGTCTCCGGCGAAGGCGTTCAGCAGGCGCTGCTCAAGATCCTTGAGGGCACCACGGCCTCCGTGCCGCCGCAGGGCGGGCGCAAGCACCCGCACCAGGAGTTCATCCAGATCGACACGACGAACGTCCTGTTCATCGTGGGCGGCGCCTTCTCCGGCCTGGAGAAGATCGTCGAGTCCCGCGCCGGTGCCAAGGGCATCGGCTTCGGCGCCACCATCCGCTCCAAGCGCGAGATCGAGGCCGCCGACAAGTTCTCCGACGTCATGCCCGAGGATCTGGTGAAGTTCGGGATGATCCCCGAGTTCATCGGCCGCCTCCCGGTCATCACCTCCGTGCACAACCTCGACCGCGAGGCGCTGCTCCAGATCCTGGTGGAGCCGCGCAACGCGATCGTCAAGCAGTACCAGCGGCTCTTCGAACTCGACGGTGTGGAGCTGGAGTTCGAGCGCCCCGCGCTGGAAGCCATCGCCGACCAGGCCATCCTCCGCCAGACCGGGGCGCGCGGGCTGCGCGCCATCATCGAGGAGGTGCTGATGTCCGCGATGTACGAGGTACCGTCCCGCAAGGATGTCGCCCGGGTCGTCATCACCGACGAGGTCGTGCGCTCCAACGTGAACCCGACACTGGTGCCGCGCGAGCCGCGCATCGTCGGCAAGGGCGAGCAGAAGAGCGCGTAGCGCTCGTAGGACGAACGCGGAGGTGGCGCCCGGCAGCTGCCGGGCGCCCCCTCCGCATAGAGCGGACCCGCGGTGCCGCCTATCCGATCTCCACCCGGGCGTCCAAGCGCACTTTGGCGGTCGTCTCCGCCGCGCCGTTGATGTTGGTGGTGCCGGACAGGGCCGTCAGCGGGTCGGCGGCGATGACGAAGCCGACGGTGCTGGAGTCGGCCCAGGCACAGGCCGGGAGGGTCAGGGTGGAGGCGGCGGCGGTGGCCGAGGCCGCTTTGGTGATATTGAAGGCCTGGCACTGCATGAGCGCGCCGTTGTCGAGACCGACCGGCGCGACCTGCTGGGGGCTGCCGACGGCTTGGATGTTCTGGTTGTCCAGGTCTTCCTTCTGCATCAGCACAAAGACCGCGGCCACAGCCGCCGCCGGGTTGGCGATCTGGCCGTAGAGGCCGGTGAACTGCAGCGGACTCTTCGCGGTGGACTCGTAGTTCGCCGAGACGAAGTGCGCGTTGGTGATGCTCGGCAACTGTTTGAGGTCCGCCTGCTGGGCCGCCGTAAGGGCGCTGTCGTCCTTGCCCGCGCCCTGGCGCTGGAAAACACTGGCGACCGTGGCCGGGGTGGTGAGCGTGAACTGCCCGCTGCCACCGAATCCGCCGCCCAGGAGCGCGAAGACGCCGCCGCCGATGGCCGCGACCGCAGCGACCGTGCCTATGACGATGCCGGCCGTCCGGCCGCCCCGCGCCCGGGAAGGGGAGCCGTAGCCGGCGTCCGGCGGGGCGTAGGCTTGCCGCGGCTGGTCGTATGCGACCGGCTGCTGCTGCCCGTATCCGTACGTGTTCCCGTACGTGTCCGCGTAGCCGGGCTGCGGCTGGGTGTCGTACGGCCCCGGCTGCTGCTCCTGCGGCGGGTAGGCGTAGCCGCCGGGCTGCTGCAGGTAGGAGGCGGACGGCCCGGGCTCCGCCGGACCGTAGCCGTAAGGGTCGGGCGCGGGCTGCGCCGGACCGTAACCGTAAGGGTCGGGCCTCGGCTGCGGCGGGCCGTAGCCGTAAGGGTCGGGCTTGGGCTGCGCCGGACCGTAACCGTAGGGGTCAGGTCGCGGCTGGCCGCCGTAACCGGGCTGTGGCGGCGGCTGGTTGTAGCTCATACGAGCATCCTCCCCGATCCGCCGCCCCGGGGAGGGCATGACCGCGTCACCATGGGGGAACCATTAAGCAGTTCGTAAGCCGGGTAGCTCCCCCCTTACACTGACCGTCGTGACCGACAACACTCAGCAGCGCCCCGCGAGCGGGCCGAACAGCACCCCCGAACTGCCGACCCAATACGCGCCGGCCGAGGTAGAGGGGCAGCTGTACGAGCGCTGGGTAGAGCGCGGTTACTTCGGGGCCGACGCGAAGAGCGACCGGCCGCCGTACACCATCGTCATCCCACCGCCGAATGTCACCGGCAGCCTTCACCTGGGCCATGCCTTCGAGCACACGCTGATCGATGCCCTCACCCGCCGCAAGCGCATGCAGGGCTACGAGACGCTGTGGCAGCCCGGTATGGACCACGCCGGTATCGCCACCCAGAACGTCGTGGAGCGCGAGCTCGCCAAGGAGGGCGTTTCCCGCCACGACCTGGGGCGGGAGGCGTTCGTCGAGCGTGTGTGGCGGTGGAAGACGGAGTCCGGGGGCCAGATCTCCGGGCAGATGCGCCGCCTCGGCGACGGCGTGGACTGGTCGCGTGAGCGCTTCACCATGGACGAGGGGCTGTCCCAGGCCGTCCAGACGATCTTCAAGAAGCTGTACGACGATGAGCTGATCTACCGCGCCGAGCGCATCATCAACTGGTGCCCGCGCTGCCTCACCGCCATCTCCGACATCGAGGTGGAGTACCAGGAGGATGACGGCGAGCTGGTCTCCATCCGCTACGGCGAGGGGGACGCGTCCATCGTCGTCGCGACGACCCGTGCGGAGACGATGCTCGGTGACACCGCCGTCGCAGTCCACCCCGAGGACGAGCGGTACGCGCACCTCGTCGGCACCGAGATCGAGCTGCCGCTCACCGGCCGCCGTATTCCGGTCGTCGCCGACAAGCATGTCGACCCGGCGTTCGGCACCGGCGCGGTCAAGGTCACCCCGGCGCACGACCCGAACGACTTCGAGATCGGCCAGCGCCACAACCTGTCAAATCTCACCGTCATGGACGAGCACGCGGTCATTACCGCTCACGGCCCCTTCCAGGGCCTGGACCGGCTGGAGGCCCGGTCCGCGATCGTCGCCGCACTGCGTGCCGACGGCCGGATCGTCGCCGAGAAGCGCCCGTACCCCCACTCGGTCGGCCACTGCTCGCGGTGCAAGACCACCATCGAGCCGCGGCTGTCGCTGCAGTGGTGGGTCAAGGTCGGCCCGCTGGCGAAGGCGGCCGGCGACGCGGTCCGCGACGGCCGGGTGAGGATCCACCCGAAGGAGATGGAGTCCCGCTACTTCGGCTGGGTCGACAACCTCCACGACTGGTGCATCTCACGTCAGCTGTGGTGGGGCCACCGCATCCCGGTCTGGTACGGCCCGAATGGCGAGGTCGTCTGCGTCGGCCCCGACGAGCAGCCGCCGGGCGGCGAGAGCGACGGGTGGACGCAGGACACCGATGTCCTGGACACCTGGTTCTCCTCCGGCCTGTGGCCGTTCTCGACCCTCGGCTGGCCCGAGCAGACCGAGAGCCTCGCGAAGTTCTACCCGAACTCCGTCCTGCTCACCGGCTACGACATCCTCTTCTTCTGGGTCGCCCGGATGATGATGTTCGGCCTCTACGCGATGGACGGCACCCCGCCGTTCCACACCATCGCCCTGCACGGCATGGTCCGCGACCAGTTCGGCAAGAAGATGTCGAAGTCGTTCGGCAACGCGGTCAACCCGCTGGACTGGATGGACACCTACGGCTCCGACGCCGTCCGCTTCACCCTCGCCCGCGGCGCCAACCCGGGCGTGGACGTCCCCATCGGCGAGGACTGGGTCCAGGGCTCGCGCAACTTCGCAAACAAGCTCTGGAACGCGACGCGCTTCGCCCTCATGAACGGCGCCACGGTGGAGGGCGCCCTTCCGCCCGCCGGGCAGCTGTCGTCCACCGACCGGTGGATCCTCTCGCGGCTGAACAGCGTGCTCGCCGAGGTCGACGCGTACTACGAGGACTACCAGTTCGCCAAGCTCAGCGACGCCCTCTTCCACTTCGCCTGGGACGAGGTCTTCGACTGGTACGTCGAGCTCTCCAAGACCACGTTCGCCGCGGGCGGCGAGGCGGCGGACGTCTCGCGCCGGGTCCTCGGTGAGGTCCTGGACGTCACGCTGCGGCTGCTGCACCCGATCGTCCCCTTCGTCACCGAGACGCTGTGGACGACCCTCACCGGTCGCGAGTCCGTCGTCATCGCCGACTGGCCGGCCGACAGCGGCTTCCGTGACGCGGCCGCCGAGCGGGAGATCGCCGCGGTGCAGCAGCTGGTCACCGAGGTGCGCCGGTTCCGCGCCGATCAGGGCCTCCAGCCCGGCCAGAAGGTCCCGGCCCGGCTCGACCTCATGGGCACCCGGCTCGCCGCCCATGAGCCCGCGATCCGGCAGCTACTGCGGCTCCAGCCGGAGGGCGAGAGCTTCGCCGCCACCGCCACCCTCCCGGTGGCCGGGGCGACGGTCGCCCTCGACCTCTCGGGCGTGATCGACGTCGAGGCGGAGCGCAAGCGCCTGGCGAAGGATCTGGCAGCCGCCGAGAAGGAGAAGGCCCAGGCCATGGTCAAGCTGGGCAACGAGGCGTTCCTGGCCAAGGCCCCGGAGCCGGTGGTGGAGAAGATCCGCATCCGGCTGTCGGCCGCCGAGGCCGACATCGAGCGCATCACCGCGCAACTGGCGGCCCTTCCGCAGGGCTGACCCCGCGCGGTTCGGGGGGTACGGGGACGACCCCGTACCCCCTGAGCTTTTCCGCCGCGGCGGCGTGAGGTGCGATGCCGCAGCCCGGCGGTGTCCGAACGGGCCCGGCCCGGGCGTGGGCGCGGCTGGGGTGCGGAGACGGCGTTGCCGTCATCCTTTTCCGCCGCGGCGGTGCGAGGCGCGGTGGCGCAGTCCGGCGCCGTTGCGGACCGCGACCCGGCGTCGGGCCGGTGGTGCCCGCACGGCTGGATACGGGGTATCCGGACCCCGGTGATCGCCCCGCGCAGGGACGCCGTGGCGTCCGTCGCCCCGAGACGTTCGTAGACTGTGTGCGTGAGCAATCGCCCCGATAACGACGACCACAACGCCGAGCCCGTCCGGGAGGCCGACCTGGCGGTGATCGAGGCGGGCAGCCGCACTCTGCGGGCGACCGCCGCCGTCCCGCAGGACGACGCGCTCCCCACCCGTCCCAAGGACCCCGAGGTCGACAAGGCGCTGCGCGAGGTCGAGGCCGAGCTGGCCGGGCGGTGGCAGGAGACGAAGCTCGAGCCGTCACTCGACCGGATGAATGCGCTGATGGACATCCTCGGCGATCCACAGCGCTCGTACCCGTCCATCCACATCACCGGCACCAACGGCAAGACCAGCACCGCCCGCATGATCGAGCAGCTGCTGCTCGGGTTCGAGCTGCGCACCGGCCGGTACACCAGCCCACATGTGCAGTCGGTGACCGAGCGGATCAGCCTGGACGGGGCGCCGATCGACCCCGAGAAGTTCATTGAGACGTACCGGGACCTCCAGCCGTACATCGAGATGGTCGACGGTTCCCAGCCCCACCGGATGTCATTCTTCGAGGTGCTCACCGGCATGGCCTACGCCGCCTTCGCGGATGCGCCGGTCGATGTGGCGGTCGTCGAGGTCGGCATGGGCGGCGGCTGGGACGCGACGAATGTCGTGGACGGCTCCGTCGCCGTCGTCACCCCGATCGCGCTGGACCACACCGACCGGCTGGGCTCGACGCCCGGCGAGATCGCGGTGGAGAAGGCCGGCATCGTCAAGAAGGACGCGACCGCCGTCCTCGCCCAGCAGCCGGGGGAGGCCGCGCAGGTGCTGCTCAAGCGCGCGGTCGAGGTCGACGCCACCGTCGCCCGCGAGGGCATGGAGTTCGGCGTCGCGCACCGCGAGGTCGCCGTCGGCGGCCAGCTGCTGACGCTGCGGGGGCTGGGCGGCGAGTACGAGCAGATCTTCCTGCCGCTGCACGGCGAGCACCAGGCGCACAATGCGGCGGTGGCACTGGCGGCGGTGGAGGCATTCTTCGGGATCGGAAGTACGCAGGTTCGACCCCTGGACATCGACACCGTCCGCGGTGCCTTCGCGAATGTCACCTCGCCGGGCCGGCTGGAGATCGTGCGCCGTGGCCCGACCGTTGTCCTGGACGCGGCGCACAATCCGGCGGGCGCGCGGGCCGCAGCGGCGGCGGTGGAGGAGTCGTTCGGCTTCACCCATCTGGTCGGGGTGGTCGGCGCGAGCGCGGACAAGGATGTGAAGGGCCTCCTGGAAGCCCTTGAGCCGGTCTGCGCCGAGATCGTGGTGACCCAGAATTCGTCGTTCCGGGCCATGGACGTGGATGAGCTCGCGGGCATCGCGGTCGAGGTTTTCGGCGACGACCGGGTTCAGGTCGAGTCGCAGCTGGATGACGCGATCGAGGCGGCGATCACGCTTGCCGAGGAGCAGGGCGAGTTCGCGGGGGCCGGTGTGCTGATCACCGGCTCGGTAATCACCGTAGGAGAGGCCCGGCTGCTGCTGGGCCGGAAGTGAAGTGAGCGGCGATGCGGACCCTGTGCGCGAGCACTTTGATCGGTGAATTCTTTGTGATCGGTTTCGCCGGTCTGGTCGCGATGAAACAGCCCGGCCTCTCGGTCGGCACTGTGTGGATGGTGAGTGGCATCGCCATGGTGCTGTGTGTGCTGCTGTGCGGCGTCATCACCCGTCCCGGCGGCCTGACGGCCGGCTGGGTGCTCCAAGCCGGTCTGGTCGCGAGCGGTTTCGTCCTGCCCACGATGTTCTTCCTCGGCGCCGTCTTCGCGGCGCTGTGGTGGGCGTCGATCCGCTACGGCCGGAAGATTGACGAGGCCAAGGCCCGGCACGCGGCGCAAGCGGCTTGACGGCCGTTGCCGGTGCCGAATGGTTGACTTGCCGTACATGGCGCCCGTATCCGTGTTGTCCCCGCCGACGCGCGGTTGATCCCGAGGCGATTAGCCGCGGCCTGATCGGAGAAAGCGGATCCCGGTGCCGGGCTCTTATATGCGCCCGGTATCGTGCGGCGTAACCCGCCGTGATCGTCAGAAATTTTGGAGTCCCCACCGTGAGCCAGCGCACCCTGGTCCTGCTGAAGCCTGATGCCGTCCGGCGCGGCCTGATCGGCGAGATCATCGGCCGTATCGAACGCAAGGCCGACTGGACGATCACCGCGTTGGAGTTGCGCAAGCTGGACCGGGCCACCCTGGAGGCCCATTACGCCGAACATGTGGGCCGGCCCTTCTATGAGCCGCTGATGGAGTTCATGCTCTCCGGCCCGGTGGCCGTGCTCGTCGTCGAGGGCGAGAGCGTCATCGCGGGCGTACGCGCCCTGGCCGGGCCGACCGACCCGATCGCGGCTGCCCCTGGCTCCATCCGGGGGGACTTCGGGACGATCGTGCGGGAGAATCTCATCCACGCCTCGGACTCCGAGGAGTCCGCCGAGCGTGAGATCAAGATTTTCTACCCGGGCCTTGCCTGACGGGCTGACGCCCGATCAGCTCAATGGGCGGCCGGAAATTTTTCGTCCGCCCATTCGCATAACGCGAAGCCGTTGGGGAACCAATTCTGCCGACACGACGTCACCATTACTGGGGACAGCTGTGTGTTCTGATGACAATGGCGACGGAACCCTGAGACCCCGTGCCCCGGCGGGCGCGACTACGATGGAGTCCTCCGCTTCATCTCTCCGCACGCAGCGCATCCGCCGTGCCCTCACTCCCCCCATCGCTCCTGCTCGGGAAGGCCAGACGTATCCTCATGGCGAACAACATGTCGTTCATCGGCCGTGATATGGCTGTCGACCTCGGGACCGCCAATACGCTGGTGTACGTCAGGGGTCGCGGGATCGTCCTCAACGAGCCCTCTGTCGTCGCCATCAACACCAACACCGGCGGCATCCTGGCGGTCGGCGCCGAGGCCAAGAAGATGATCGGCCGGACCCCCGGCAATATCGTCGCGGTGCGCCCGCTCAAGGACGGCGTGATCGCGGACTTCGAGATCACCGAGCGCATGCTGCGCTACTTCATCCTGAAGATTCACAAGAGGCGCTGGATGGCCCGCCCCCGGGTGGTCGTCTGCGTCCCGTCCGGCATCACCGGAGTCGAGCGCCGCGCCGTCATCGAGGCGTCCACCCAGGCCGGCGCCCGCACCGTGCACATCATTGAGGAACCGATGGCCGCCGCGATCGGCTCCGGGCTCCCGGTCCACGAGGCCACCGGCAACATGGTGGTGGACATCGGCGGCGGCACCACCGAGGTGGCTGTGATCTCCCTCGGGGGAATCGTCACGGCACAGTCGATCCGGGTCGCCGGGGACGAGCTGGACAACGCGATCATCCAGCACATCAAGAAGGAGTACAGCCTGCTGCTCGGTGAGCGTACGGCCGAGCAGATCAAGCTGACCGTCGGCTCCGCCTTCGACCTGAAGGAGGAGGAGCACACCGAGATCCGCGGCCGCGACCTGGTCAGCGGGCTCCCCAAGACCGTCGTGATCTCGGCCACCGAGGTCCGCAAGGCGATCGAGGAACCGGTCAACGCGATCGTCGACGCGGTCAAGACCACGCTCGACAAGTGCCCTCCCGAGCTGTCCGGCGACATCATGGACCGCGGCATCGTCCTGGCCGGCGGTGGTGCACTGCTGCGCGGCCTGGACGAGCGGCTGCGCTTCGAGACGGGCATGCCGATCCACATCGCCGAGAATCCGCTCGACTGCGTCGCGCTCGGCGCGGGCAAGTGTGTCGAGGAGTTCGACGCGCTTCAGCAGGTACTGGACGCATCGCCGCGCAGATGAGTTCGTACCACCCCCTGTACGGGTGACGGCGGTCCCTCCGGGACTGCCCGTCCGTACGCCGGATCGTTCTATCTCCGGCACACAAGTGCACACATGCGCACACAGGCTCTGACGAGGAAGGCACGGACCCGCCCCCGTGAGGGACACACGAGAGAGCCGGCTTCTGCTGGTGCTGCTGGTGGCGATCGCGTTCGCGCTGATCACCGTGGACATCCGCGGTGGCGAGCAGTCGCCGCTCGACGGCGCCCGCCAGGTCGCGGCCACCGTTTTCGGACCGGTCGAAAACGGGGTGGCCGGTGTGGTCGACCCGGTCGGCAACGCCATAGCGGCGGTACGCGACTCCGGCGGCCGCAACAGCCGGATCAGTGAGCTGGAGCGGCAGAACGCGCAGCTCAAGCAGGAGCTCGGCAGCAAGGACATCAACCGCAACAAGGCGCGCGAGCTCGACAGCCTGCTGAAGACGGCGGCCGCCGGCCAGTACAAGGTCAAGGGCGCCCAGGTGATCGCCATAGGAGCCGCCCAGGGCTTCTCCTGGACGGTCACCATCGACGCCGGCAGCAACGACGGCATCCAGCGCGACATGACCGTCCTCAATGGCGACGGACTCGTCGGCCGGGTCACCACCGTCGGACCGTCCACCGCCACCGTGCTGCTCGCCTGCGACCCCGATTTCACCGTGGGCACCCGCCTGGAGAAGACCTCCGAGCTGGGCTTCGCCACCGGCCAGGGCAACCGCGCCATGCGCGTGCAGCTGCTCAACGGCAAGGCGAAGGTCAAGAAGGGCGACCGGCTGGTCACCTTCGGCTCACAGGCCGGCAAGCCGTTCGTGCCCGGCGTACCGGTCGGCCGGATCATCGAGGTCGACCCGGCCGGCGGCAGCCTCACCCGCACCGTGCAGGTCCAGCCGTTCGTCGGCTTCACCAGCCTGGACATCGTCGGTGTCGTCGTCGAGGCTCCGCGCACCGACCCGCGCGACGCGGTGCTCCCCGCCAAGCCCACCCCCGCCCCGACGGTGACGGTCACCGTCACCCAGAGCCCTGGAGCCGGTCCTTCCGCCTCCAGCACCGCGAGGAACTGACCATGCGATCGCTGCGCATCCCCGCACCGGCGGACCCCACGCCCCATCGCTCCCCGACCCCGGCCCCAGGGGGGACCCGGTGAAACGTGTCGTGCTCTCCGCCGTCCTCGTCGTGGTCGCCCTCGTGGTCCAGGTCAGCGTGCTGGCCCGGCTCCACCTGCCCGGCGCCGTCCCCGACCTGCTGCTGCTCACCGTCCTCGGGCTGGCCCTCGCCTACGGCCCCGTCGGCGGCTGCCTCGTCGGCTTTGCCGCCGGCCTGCTCGCCGACCTCGCCCCACCCGCCGACCACGCCGCCGGGCGCTATGCCCTCGTGCTGTGCGTCATCGGCTACCTCGCGGGCCTGGCCAGACCGGAGAACGGCCGGCTGCGCTCCGCCGCCGGCCCGATGCTCGTCGTCGTGGCCGCCGCGATCGGCACCACAGTGCTCTACTCGGTTGTCGGGGCCATGGTCGGCGACACCGCGGCCCAGCATGTCGGCGTGGGCAAGCTGCTGTTCACTGCGGCCCTCTACGACCTGCTGCTCGCGCCCTTCACCGTCCCTTGGATCATGGCCCTGGCCCGCAGATTCGACAACGACCCGCTCGGCGAGGACACGGCCGGCGGCTACGGACCGAGCCCGGGCCGGATCAGCGGCGCGCGTTCAGGTCTGCTCGGCAAGGTTGGCCCGTTGGCCAAGGGAGGACGGCGACTGTGAGCAACATTCCCGAGACCGGACGCACCTCCAGGGTCACCATCCGGCTGATCATTCTGCAGGTCCTGGTCCTCTCCCTCCTCGGTACCCTCGGCGGGCGCCTGTGGTATCTGCAGATCCGCAACGGCAACCAGTACGCGACCGAAGCCGCCAGCAACAACGTCCAGGATGTCGTCACCCCCGCGGTGCGCGGCTCGATCCTCGACGACAAGGGCATTCCGCTCGCCGACAACGAGACCCGTCTCGTCGTCTCCGCCAGCCGCACCGATCTGCTCAAGCAGAGCGACGGCGGCAAGGCCGTCCTCACCCGGCTCGCCGCAGTCCTCGGCATGAAGCCCCAGGACGCGATGAACAAGGTCCGGCTCTGCGACGCCAAGACCCCCAAGCCGTGCTGGAACGGCTCCCCGTACCAGCCCATCCCGGTCACCGACAAAGCCACCACCCAGCAGGCGCTGCAGATCATGGAGCGCCGCGAGGACTTCCCCGGCATAACCGCTGAGCCCACCGCCGTACGGCGCTACCCCTCACCCAGCGGCGCCAACGCCTCCCAGGTGCTCGGCTACCTCTCACCCGTCACCGACACCGAGCTCACCGCGTCGGAGAAGACGAGCACCCCGCTGCTCCGCTCCGACCAGATCGGCCGCTCCGGCCTGGAGCGTACGTACGACTCCCAGCTGCGCGGCAAGGCCGGCGTCACCCGCTACCAGGTGGACAATCTCGGCCGCATCATCGGCAAGGCCGGTGACACCGCCGCCACGCCCGGCAGCAGCGTCGTCACCAGCATCGACTCGCGCGTCCAGGCCGTCGCCGAGAAGGAGCTGAACCAGGCGATGACGGACGCCCGCAAGACCTATGACAAGGTCACCAACAGCTACTACAAGGCCGATTCCGGCGCCGTCGTGGTGATGGACGTGCACACCGGCCATGTCGTCGCGATGGCCAGCGCGCCCACGTACGACCCCAACGTCTGGGTCGGCGGCATCTCCGCCAAGAACTACAAGCAGTTGACCGGCAAGTCCTCCAACTACCCGCTGCTGAACCGGGCCATACAGGGTCAGTCGGCCCCCGGCTCCACCTTCAAGGTGGTCTCGACCTCCGCCGCGGTCCAGGCGGG
The DNA here is from genome assembly GCF_005047355.1 of Actinacidiphila oryziradicis. GTDB lineage: Bacteria > Actinomycetota > Actinomycetes > Streptomycetales > Streptomycetaceae > Actinacidiphila > Actinacidiphila oryziradicis. The sequence continues at coordinate 93,428 of NZ_SUMC01000001.1, read as the reverse complement.
CTACCCGCTGAACGGCAGCTATCCCTGCACCTCCTCGATGACCATCGGCGGCCGGGTCTTCAAGAACTTCGAGGGCGAGAGCTTCGGCGGCATCAACCTCGGCAAGGCGCTGGAGATCTCCTGCGACACCGTCTTCTACGGCCTGGCCTACAAGGAGTGGCTCAAGGACGGCGGCACCAAGCCGGTCAAGCACCCCAAGGACTGGTTCTACAAGACGGCCAAGGAATTCGGCCTTGGCGCCACGACCGGCATCGACCTGCCGGGCGAGGTCACCGGCCGGGTCCCCGACCGCCAGTGGAAGCAGGCGTACTACGACGCCAACAAGACCTACTGGTGCAAGGTCGCCAAAAGCAAGGACCAGTCCTACGCCGCCCAGATCGCCCGCGAGAACTGCGTGGACGGCTATGTGATGCGCGCCGGTGACTCGGTCAACTACGCGATCGGGCAGGGCGACACGCTGCTCACCCCGATCCAGGAAGCCATGATCTACTCCGCCATCAGCAACGGCGGCACCCTCTACCAGCCGAGCATCGGCAAGGCGGTCATCAGCGCCGACGGCAAAACCGTGCAGCAGATCAAGCCCCAGGTGAAGGGCAAGCTGCCGGACAACAAGGAGACCCTGAAGTACATAAACCAGGCGCTGGCCGGCGTGGTCACCGGCGGTACCGCCGCCTGGAAGTTCGGCGGCTGGCCGCAGAACAAGATCACCCTGCACGCCAAGACCGGTACCGCTGAGGTCCAGGGCAAGCAGACCACCTCGTGGTTCGCCACGTACACCAAGGACTACGCGGTCGTCATGACGATCTCGCAGGGCGGCACCGGCTCCGGCGGTTCCGGCAACGCCGTCCGCAAGATCTACGAAGCGATGTACGGAATCCAGAGCGACGGCTCGATCGACAGCAAGAAGGCGCTGCTCCCGCAGGCCACGACCAAGCTCCCCAAGATCACCGCCGACGGCACGGTCGCCCAGGTGTCCTTCGCGATCCCCTCGGCGCCTGTTTCCCAGGGCACCGGCCAGGGCACCGTACTCGCCGCCCTCACCCCCGACCGCAACGAGAAGCTACTGCTCGGAAGGCGGTACTGGTCATGACCACCGCCAGCGGTTACGCCATCCGGCGGTTCAGCCCCGAGCGCGGTACCTTCGGCAGGCTTCTGGCCCGCGACTCGATAGCGCGCCGGATGGACTGGATGCTGCTGGCCGCCGCCGTCGCCCTCTCCCTCATCGGCAGCCTGCTCGTCTACTCCGCGACCCGCGGCCGTACCTCGCTCACCCATGGCGACCAGTACTACTTCCTGGTCAGGCACCTGTTGAACGCCGCGATCGGGATGGGCCTGGCGGTCGGTACGGTGGCGCTCGGCCACCGCCGGCTGCGGGTGGCCGTGCCCTTCCTGTACGGGTTCGTGCTGCTCCTGCTGCTGGCGGTCCTGTCACCGCTGGGTGCCACGATCAACGGCAACCGCAACTGGATCGTGCTGGGCGGCGGCTTCTCTCTCCAGCCGTCCGAGTTCGCCAAGATCACCATAATTCTGGCGATGGCCAGCCTGTTGTCCGCCCAGGTCGACGCGGGCGACCGGCTGCACCCGGATCACCGCACCGTCGCGCAGTCCCTCTGCTGGGCGGCCGTCCCCATGGCGATCATCATGGGGATGCCCGACCTCGGCTCGGTGATGGTGATGACGGTGACCGTGCTCGGGGTGCTGCTCGCCTCCGGCGCCTCCAACCGCTGGGTCCTCGGTCTGATCGGCGCCGGCTGCTCCGGCGCGGTGGTGGTCTGGAAGCTGCATATCCTCGGCCAGTACCAGATCGACCGCTTCGCCGCCTTCGCCAACCCCGCCCTCGACCCATCAGGTGTCGGCTACAACACCAACCAGGCCCGCATCGCCATCGGTTCCGGCGGCCTCCTCGGCAAGGGCCTCTTCCACGGCACCCAGACCACCGGCCAGTTCGTCCCCGAGCAGCAGACCGACTTCGTCTTCACCGTGGCGGGGGAGGAGCTCGGCTTCGTCGGCGCCGCGATCATCATCGTCCTTCTCGGCATCGTCCTGTGGCGTGCCTGCAAGATCGCCCGGGACGCCACCGACCTCTACGGCACCATCGTCGCCGCCGGCATCATCGCCTGGTTCGCCTTCCAGGCCTTCGAGAACATCGGCATGACCCTGGGCATCATGCCCGTCGCCGGCCTCCCGCTGCCCTTCGTCTCCTACGGCGGCTCCTCCATGTTCGCTGTCTGGGTCGCCATCGGTTTGCTCCAGGCGGTACGTATGCAGCGGCCCATATCGGCGTAGGGCCCGGGGCAGGCCCGGGTGCCGCCTCCCCGGCGTGGGCGGGGCGGCCCGGGCCTGGGCTAACGCGCTATTGCGGGAGGCTGAACGCGCGATTACGTTTTCAGACATGGGCAAGCGCATGCAGGAAATCGAACGTAAGTATGAATCGGAGGGTCGGGTAGAGGCGCCCGATCTCGCCGGACTGCCCGGGGTCGCGGGAGTACGGGAGCTGGAGCCCGCGAAGCTGGACGCGGTCTACTTCGACACGGCAGACCTGCGGCTGGCCGTACGCCGGATCACGCTGCGCCGCCGCACCGGCGGTGATGACGCCGGGTGGCATCTGAAACTGCCCGCGGACGGAGCCGACACCCGCACCGAAGTGCACGCCCCGCTCGGCAAGGGCGCAAGGGCCGTGCCCGCGGAACTGGCCGACGAGGTCGCGGTGTTCACCCGGGGACATGCCCTGATCCCCGTCGTACGGATCAAGAACGACCGGCGCCGCGTCCATCTGGTCGACGACGACGGCAGCCCCCTCGCGGAGATCGCCTACGACCATGTCACCGCGCAGGTCCTGCTCGTCCGGGGAAGTGTCACCGCCACCGCATGGAACGAGACCGAGGTCGAACTCCTGGGCGGCAGGCCGAAGCTCCTCGACGCGATCGAGGAACGCCTCGCCCACGCAGGGCTGCACCGCTCCACCTCGCCCTCCAAATTGGCCCGCGCCCTCGGCGACCGCCTCGCCGGCGCCGTCCGCCCGCCCGAGCCGCCCGGCGTGCTGCACAGCGCCGGCGACACCGCACTCGCCTACCTCCACGCGCAGGTCAGGGCCATCGCCGTCTACGATCCGCAGGTGCGACGTGACGAGGAGGACGCCGTCCACCAGATGCGGGTCTCCACCCGGCGGCTGCGCAGCGCGCTCAAGAGCTTCGGCCGCCAGTTGGACCGCGCCGTCACCGACCCGGTCGGCGATGAGCTGAAGTGGCTCGCCGGGGTCCTCGGCGTGGAACGCGACCGCGAGGTACTCGCCGAACGGATCGCCGCCCGCCTCGCCGGGCTGCCCCCGGAACTCGCCACCGACGCCGTCCGCCGCCGCCTGCTCGGCACGCTCGCCGCCGCCCACCCGGAAGCCCGCGGAGAGCTGCTGCGCGAGCTGAACGGCACCCGCTACTTCACTCTCCTGGACCGGCTCGACGCCCTCCTCGCCGAGCCGCCCCTGCGGGGCGCCGCCAAGGCCCCGGCCCGGAAGGCGGTCGCCAAGGTGGTCCGGCGCGACCACCGTCGCCTGGGCCGCCGCATCGCGACCGCCCTCGCCATCGACCCGGGCAGGGAACGCGACGTGGCGCTCCATGACGCCCGTAAGGCCGCCAAGCGCGCCCGCTACAGCTCGGAGGCGGCCCGGCCGGTACTCGGTAAGCCCGCACAGAAACACACCCGGCGGATGAAATCCATCGCGCAACTGCTCGGCGAGCACCAGGACAGCGTGATCTGCCGCCAGGCCATCGTCGGCGTCGCCGTACAGGCCGCCGCGGCGGGCGAGAGCCAGCAGGCGTACGAGGCGCTGGTCCAAGCGGAGCGGAAGATCGCCGCCGATGTCGAGGCGCGGCTCCCCAAGGCCTGGAGCAAGGCGAACCGCGGCAAGCTCGCCGGGTAGCGGCCCCGGCGTCTCGGTGCCGGTCCGGGTGGGCAGCCGGACACGTTAGGCTGGATGGTCACCCGCCCCCCCGCTTTCGACCGGGGGATCCCCCCAGCCAGCACACGAAAGACACTCCACATGCCTGTCGAGTCCGTCTTCCCCCGCCTGGAAGCGCTTCTTCCGCACGTCCAGAAGCCCATCCAGTACGTCGGTGGCGAGCTGAACTCCACCGTCAAGGACTGGGATTCCTGCGATGTGCGCTGGTCGCTGATGTATCCGGACGCGTACGAGGTCGGGCTGCCCAACCAGGGCGTCATGATCCTCTACGAAGTGCTGAACGAGCGGGAGGGCGTCCTCGCCGAGCGCACGTACAGCGTCTGGCCGGACCTGGAAGCGCTGATGCGCGAGCACAACGTGCCCCAGTTCACGGTCGACGCGCACCGCCCGGTGAAGGCCTTCGACGTGTTCGGGCTGAGCTTCTCCACCGAGCTCGGCTACACCAACATGCTCACCGCTCTCGACCTCGCCGGCATCCCGCTGGAGGCGAAGGACCGCACCGCCGACGACCCGATCGTGCTCGCCGGCGGCCATGCCGCGTTCAACCCCGAGCCCATCGCGGACTTCCTCGACGCCGCTGTCATCGGCGACGGCGAGCAGGCCGTCCTGGAGATCACCGGCCTCATCCGGGCCTGGAAGACCGAGGGACGCCCCGGCGGCCGTGACGAGCTGCTGTTCCGGCTCGCCCGGACCGGCGGGGTGTACGTCCCGAAGTTCTACGACGTCGAGTACCTGGCCGACGGCCGGATCGCCCGTGTTGTTCCCAACCGCTCCGGCGTGCCGTGGCGGGTGTCCAAGCACACCGTGATGGACCTCGACGAGTGGCCGTACCCCAAGCAGCCGCTGGTGCCGCTCGCCGAGACCGTCCATGAGCGGATGTCGGTGGAGATCTTCCGTGGCTGCACCCGGGGCTGCCGTTTCTGCCAGGCCGGCATGATCACGCGCCCCGTGCGGGAGCGAAGCATCACCGGCATCGGCGAGATGGTGGAGAAGGGCCTCAAGGCGACCGGCTTCGAAGAGGTCGGCCTACTCTCCCTCTCCTCGGCCGACCACAGCGAGATCGCCGAGGTGGCCAAGGGCCTCGCGGACCGCTACACGCAGGACAAGATCGGGCTCTCCCTCCCCTCCACCCGCGTGGACGCCTTCAATATCGACCTCGCCAACGAGCTCACCCGCAACGGCCGGCGCTCCGGCCTCACCTTCGCCCCCGAGGGCGGCAGCGAGCGGATCCGCAAGGTCATCAACAAGATGGTCTCCGAAGAGGATCTGATCCGGACCGTCGCCACCGCGTACGGCAACGGCTGGCGCCAGGTGAAGCTCTACTTCATGGCCGGCCTCCCGACCGAGACCGACGAGGACGTCCTCCAGATCGCCGACATGGCGAAGGCCGTCATCCAGAAGGGCCGCGAGGTCACCGGCCAGAACGACATCCGCTGCACTGTCTCCATCGGCGGCTTCGTCCCCAAGCCGCACACCCCCTTCCAGTGGGCCCCGCAGTTGGGTGTCGAGGAGACCGACGCCCGGCTTCTCAAGCTGCGCGACGCCATCCGAAGCGACCGCAAGTACGGCAAGAACATCGGCTACCGCTACCACGACGGCAAGCCCGGCATCATCGAGGGCCTGCTCTCCCGGGGTGACCGCCGGGTCGGCGCCGTTATCCGCGCCGTGTACGAGGACGGTGGCCGTTTCGACGGCTGGCGCGAGCACTTCAGCTACGACCGCTGGATCCGCTCCGTCGAGAAGGCGCTCCCCGGGCAGGGCGTTGACCTCGCCTGGTACACGACCCGCGAGCGCACCTACGAAGAGGTCCTGCCCTGGGACCACTTGGACTCGGGCCTCGACAAGGACTGGCTCTGGGCGGACTGGCAGGACGCCCTCGACGAGACCGAGGTCGAGGACTGCCGCTGGACCCCGTGCTTCGACTGCGGTGTCTGCCCCTCCATGCAGACCGAGATCCAGGTCGGGCCGACGGGCAAGAAACTGCTGCCGCTCACAGTGGTGAAGTAAGTGGTGAAGTAAGCGGCCGCGCGCCGCTCACTCGAACGAAGTACGGGCCCCGGCCCTTGGCCGACGCGTGACCGGTTGGCCGGACCGGGGCCTCTTCCGTCACCATGGCGGGGTGCCGCAGCTGATCGCCCCCCACATCCGGGTCCACGCCTCCTACGTCGCCGCGCTGGCGGAGTTCCGCGGCGAAGGGCGCGGCGGACCCGACGACGACTCGACGATCGGGCGCGCGCTGCGCACATACGGCGACACCTGGCACGACCCGGAGGTCTTCGCGCAGTACATCGCCCGGCTGAACGCCCTCGCCCCGGACCCCGCGGTCCCGCGCACCTCCCTCTGGTACGCGGACGGCGACACCTACCTCGGCCGCCTCGTCATCCGGCACACCCTCGGCAGCCGTTTCCTGCGCGAGTACGGCGGCCACCTCGGGTACGACGTACGCCCCTCCGCCCGGCGCAGGGGCCATGCGACCGCGATGCTCCGCGAGGCGCTGCCGATCGTCCGGGGCCTGGGCATCGACCGGGCCCTGGTCACCTGCGAGCCGGGGAACATCGCGTCCCGCAGGGTCATCGAGGCGTGCGGCGGCGTACTGGAGGACGAGCTGCACGGCATGCTGCGATTCTGGGTACCGACCGGGGACGCGTAACCTGGAGCGTGACACAGAAGCCCCGCACGGGGCGCCGCAACCACGAGGGACTGAACGACACTGGGCAAGCGACAGCCCGAAGGCCCACCACCAGCACCCACGGTGCAGCGCGTTCGTCTGCGCTACACCAAGCGTGGCCGCCTCCGGTTCACCAGCCACCGCGATTTTCAGCGCGCCTTCGAGCGGGCGCTGCGCCGGGCCGAAGTGCCGATGGCGTACTCGGCGGGCTTCACCCCGCACCCGAAGGTGTCGTACGCCAATGCCGCACCGACCGGCGTCGGCAGCGAGGCGGAATACCTCGAGATCGCGCTGGCGGAGGCCCGGGACCCGGAGAAGTTGCGGATACTGCTCGATGAGTCGCTCCCGGCCGGCCTGGACATCACGGACGCGGTGGAGGCCCGTACTCCGGGCCTGGCCGAGCGGTTGCAGGCGTCGGTGTGGCAGCTGCGGCTGGACGGCGTCGAACCGGCCGAGGCCGGGCGCGCGATCGCCGCGTTCCTGGCGGCGGAGGCCGTCGAGGTGGAGCGGATGACGAAGAACGGCGTCCGCGTCTTCGACTCGCGCGGAGCTGTGGCACGACTTGAAATGGTGGATGAGCAGGTCGCCGGTACCGGCTGGGATGCATTCGAACAGGGTGCCGATAGGCCCCGGGCCGGTGCTTGTGCGATACTGCGGCTGGTTGTTCGGCATTTGACACCTGCCGTGCGACCCGACGACGTCCTGTCCGGCCTCCGTGTGATGGCCGACCTCGCGCCGCCGGTCCCCGTAGCGGTGACCAGGCTGGCGCAGGGGCCGCTCGACGAGGAGACCGGCACGGTCACCGATCCGCTCGCGCCTGATCGCGATGCCGAGACGGTGCCGGAAGGTTCCGCGCAGACACGTCGTCTCAACTGACGAGACTTTCGTCGGCCCGTCAGGACGGTGCCGACGAGCTATACGACAGCTCCCGTGCGGCGCCGATACGGCGCCCGGGAGCGTGACGGGAGAACTGCCCGCATGCTCGAGCACAATGAGCCCAACGAGGCGCCCCAGACCGGCGCCACCGATGCCGCCTCAGGCGGCCCTGACAACGAGACGGCGGCCGCACCGCGCCGTCGCCGCCGAGCGGCTTCCCGCCCGGCGGGCCCGCCCGTAGACGGCGCCGAGACCCAGTCCGACGCCCCCACGGCCGCCCCGGCCATACCGGTACCGCCAGGCGACCCGGCCACCATCGCGTCGGACGGCCTTACGGCTGACATCGCCGCGTCCGGTGACATCGCCGGGCCAGGCGCGCCGAGCGGTATGGCTTCGACCCCGTTCGGTACGGCCGAGGCCATCGGCTCGCCCGCGTCGCTGGAGGCCGAGGCCGCCGCACCTGCTCCGCGTACCCGCCGCCGCGCCACCCGCAAGGTGGCCGCTCCGGCCACTGAAGCGTCCGGTGTGATGGCCGAGGCAGCCGAGGCAGAGGTCCCCTCCGCCGACGAGGTCCCCTCCGCCCCCGTCGAGGTACCGGACTCCGCCGAGGCCGCCGCCCCGCCCCGTGCCCGGCGCCGTGCGACCCGCAAGGTGGCCGCCCCGGCAGCCGCACCCGAGGCGCCCGGCACCGTGGACGCGGAACCCGGCGAGGCTGCTGCGCAGCAGCCCGCCGACGCCACTGGCGCCGCCGAGCCCGCCGACACCGCCGAGGCCGCTGCCCCGCCCCGTGCCCGGCGCCGTGCGACCCGCAAAGTGGCCGCCCCCGCAGCCGCGCCCGAGGCCGACAAGGCCGAGTTCCGGCCTGCCGAGGCGGCCGCTCCGGCGGAGGCCGTGAGCGATGCCGCTCCCGCCTCGCCGAGGGCGCGCAGGACCCGGAAGCGGGCAGTGCCCGCGGCGTCCTTCCTGGCGGAGGACGACGGTTCGCGTCGGCTGAAGCCCGGCGCGCTGGCGCCCAAGGACGCAGAGGACTCCACGGACTCCACCGACTCCGCGAGTTCCAAGAACGACGAGCAGGCCGCGCAGGCGCCCGCCGAGGCGCCGGCGCAGGAGCCGGTCCGCGCGTCCCGCAGGGCGGCCAGGAAGGCGGCGGCCGTGAAGCCGGTCACGTACATCGCGAAGGCGGTGCGGGACGGCAGTGGCTGGGCCGTGGAGGTCGAGGACGCGTTCGACATCCGCGGTTACGGCGCGACCGTCGAGGAGGCGCGGGCGAAGGCCGTGGAGGCCGTCGCCGAGGCCTTCGACGTGCCGGCCGGGTCCGTCGTCATCGACGTGCGGGAGGAGCCGGTGGCAGAGGAGCCGCAGGCATCCGGACGGCGTCGTGCCGTGCGCCCGCCGACCGCGCTGTTCCAGCCGCCGGTCTTCGTGGCGCCGCCGATCGAGCCGCAGGCTCCCCCCGTCGCGGATGAGCCCGAGGCGGAGCCCGCGATCGCACACGCCACCGAGTCCGAGCCCGCGGCCGAGGACTTCGGCCCGCGGCGCCGTCGGCGCCGTCGAGGCGCTCCGGCCGCGGAGAGCGTGACCGTGACCGAGACCGCGCCGCAGCAGGCCGCCGCCGTCGAGGCGCCGGAGACGGCCGCGGAGGCCGAGGACGAGTCGTCCGAGGAGGACGGATACGCCGACGAGGCGCACGACGGCGACGGCGACCGCCCGTCCCGCCGCCGTCGCAGGGGCGGCCGTCGCCGTCGCCGTGGCGAGGAGGCGTCCGCAGGCGAGGACGAGGACACCGAGACCGAGGCGTTCGAGGACGACGAGGCCGCCGGTGAGGCGCCGGAGCACGGCGCCGAGGACGATGACGACCACGGCTCGAGCAGCAGCCGCCGTCGCAGGCGCCGTCGTCGCCGCGGTGGCGAGAGCGCCGAGGCGGTCGAGGCCGGTGCCGACGACCCGGAGCGTACGGTCGTAAAGGTCCGTGAGCCCCGCGAGGTGCGAGCGAAGACCGCGGAGCTCGGCACCGGGTTCGACGAGGTGACGTCCATCAAGGGCTCCACCCGTATGGAGGCCAAGAAGCAGCGCCGCCGCGAGGGCCGTGAGCAGGGCCGCCGCCGCGTGCCGATCATCACCGAGGCCGAGTTCCTGGCCCGCCGTGAGGCGGTCGAGCGCGTGATGATCGTCCGTGAGAACGGCGACCGCACCCAGATCGGTGTGCTGGAGGACAACGTCCTCGTCGAGCACTACGTCAACAAGGAGCAGGCCACTTCGTACGTCGGCAACGTCTACCTGGGCAAGGTGCAGAACGTACTGCCGTCCATGGAGGCCGCCTTCGTCGACATCGGCAAGGGCCGCAACGCCGTCCTCTACGCCGGTGAGGTCAACTTCGAGGCGCTCGGCATGGGCCACGGCCCGCGCCGGATCGAGACCGCGCTCAAGTCCGGTCAGCCGGTGCTCGTCCAGGTCACCAAGGACCCGATCGGCCACAAGGGCGCCCGCCTGACCAGTCAGGTCTCGCTCCCCGGCCGCTATCTGGTCTACGTGCCCGAGGGCTCGATGACCGGCATCAGCCGCAAGCTGCCCGACACCGAGCGGGCGCGGCTGAAGCAGATCCTCAAGCGGATCGTCCCCGAGGACGCGGGCGTCATCGTGCGTACCGCCGCCGAGGGCGCGAGCGAGGACGAGCTGGCCCGCGACGTCGAGCGGCTCCAGGCGCAGTGGGAGAGCATCCAGCAGAAGGCGAAGGCCGGCAACGCCCCCGCGCTGCTCTACGGCGAGCCGGACATGACCGTCCGGGTCGTCCGCGACATCTTCAACGAGGACTTCACCAAGGTCATCGTCAGCGGTGACACCGCCTGGGAGACGATTCACGGATACGTCTCGCACGTCGCGCCCGACCTGACCGACCGGCTGTCGATGTGGACCTCAGAGGTCGACGTCTTCGCCACGTACCGGATCGACGAGCAGCTGCTCAAGGCGCTGGACCGTAAGGTCTGGCTGCCGTCCGGCGGATCGCTGGTCATCGACAAGACCGAAGCGATGATCGTCGTCGACGTCAACACCGGCAAGTTCACCGGCCAGGGCGGCAACCTCGAGGAGACCGTCACCAGGAACAACCTGGAGGCGGCCGAGGAGATCGTCCGCCAGCTGCGGCTGCGCGACCTCGGCGGGATCGTCGTCATCGACTTCATCGACATGGTCCTGGAGTCCAACCGGGACCTCGTGATGCGGCGGCTGCTCGAATGCCTGGGCCGCGACCGCACCAAGCACCAGGTGGCGGAGGTCACCTCGCTGGGCCTGGTGCAGATGACCCGCAAGCGGGTCGGCCAGGGCCTGCTGGAGTCCTTCTCCGAGACCTGTGTCCACTGCAACGGGCGCGGCGTCATCGTCCACATGGACCAGGCGACGACCACCGGCGGTGGCGGCAAGCGCAAGCGGCGCCGCGGCGCCGCCGACGACGAGTCGGTGCCGGCGCTTGAGGCCGAGATTGATGAAAACGAGGCCGAGACTGAGGCCGACGAGACCTTTGAGGCTGTAGAGATCCTGGAGACTCAGGAGATCCCCGAGGCCGCTGAGGCTCCGCAGGTTGAAGCCGAGGAGGAGTGGTTCAGCAGCCCCGCCGAGGCTGAGGCAGCGGTACGCGGCCGTGGCCGCCGCCGCGCCTCGCGGCGGGTGACCGCACCGGTGAGCTCGCCGGAGGCCCCGGCCGAGATCGTCATCGCCGCACCTGCGGGCCCCGCGACCGAGCCGCAGGTCGCGGAGGCCGCCGTCGAGGTTGCCCCCGAGCCCGTCCCGGCGCCCGAGCCCGCCGCCCCGGCCCGTACCCGGCGCCGTGCGACCCGCAAGGTGACCGCCCCGGCGGGTGCGCCCAAGGCCGCCGAGGCCGAGGTGGTGGTCGTCCCGTCCGCTCCCGTCGCCCCTGCCGCCGAGGAGGCCCCCACGGCCCCTGAGCCGGCCGCGGAGCAGCCCGTCGCGGAACCGGCCCCGGCCCGTCCGCGCCGGCGTGTGACGCGTAGCGCGACCGTCTCCACGGCGCCCGACGAGGCCGCGGTGGTCGTCGTCAGTACTCCGGCGGCCGACGCCGACGCCGAGCCGGAGCCGAAGAAGCGGGCGCCGCGCAAGGCCGCTGTCAAGAAGACGACGGCGAAGAAGACCGTCGCCAAGAAGACCACGGCCGCTGCCAAGAAGACGGTGGCCAAGAAGGCGACGGCCAAGAAAGCGAGCACCAAGAAGGCCGCCGCCGCCGAGCAGACCCCCGGCCCCGGGGTCTCCGCCGACGCGTCCGCCGACGCGTCCTGACGCCGGATCCCTCCGTAGGCCGTCCCCGCCCCGGGGACGGCCTACGGCCGTTCCCGACCCGTTCCCCGTACCGTTCCAGAGCCGGTTTGACCCGAACGGCAACCGCCGCGTAGCCTTGACCTTCGGCGTTTCTGCGCCCACTCCTGAGCAAATCCCTCTCGGTTTCACCGGGAGAGGCCCCCCAATGTTCCACCGGGACGGCTGGCATCAGGGGTACCGATTCGAGCTAGAGAGTGAGTCCCGCGTGTACGCAGTCGTGCGCAGTGGCGGTCGCCAGCACAAGGTGGCCGTCGGCGATGTCGTCGAGGTTGACAAGATTCCCACCGGCAAGGTGGGCGACGCGGTCGAGCTCTCGACCTTGCTCGTTGTCGACGGCGAAGCGGTCACCAGTGACCCGTGGGTGCTGGCCGGCATCAAGGTCCTGGCGGAGATCGTGGACCACCACAAGGGCCAGAAGATCGACATTCTTCGGTACAAGAACAAGACCGGCTACCGTCGTCGTCAGGGTCACCGTCAGCAGTACACGGCGATCAAGATCACCGGTATCCCCGCGGCTGCGAAGTAAGGGACTGAGAAGAGATGGCACACAAGAAGGGCGCATCGTCCACCCGTAACGGACGTGACTCCAACGCCCAGTTTCTCGGCGTAAAGCGTTTCGGCGGCCAGGTCGTCAACGCCGGTGAGATCATCGTCCGTCAGCGTGGCACCCACTTCCACCCCGGCGCGAGCGTCGGCCGTGGCAAGGACGACACGCTGTTCGCCCTGGCCGCCGGTGCGGTCCAGTTCGGCAACAGCCGTGGTCGCAGGGTCGTGAACATCATTCCGGTCGCTGAGTAATCAGCCCGTAGAGCGATCACCGAGGGCGGACCGCTTCTCCCATGGGGGAAGGGGATCCGCCCTCGGTGCGTTAACCCGAGAACAACCCTGTATGTATCTGGAGGAACCTGCCATGACCACCTTCGTGGACCGCGTCGAACTGCATGTCGCCGCGGGTAACGGAGGCCACGGCTGCGCCTCCGTACACCGGGAGAAGTTCAAGCCGCTCGGCGGCCCCGACGGCGGCAACGGCGGCCGTGGCGGCGATGTGACCCTGGTCGTGGACCAGGCCGTCACCACGCTCCTCGACTACCACCACAGCCCGCACCGCAAGGCCACCAACGGCAAGCCGGGCGAGGGCGGCAACCGCTCCGGCAAGGACGGTACGGACCTGGTCCTGCCGGTGCCGGACGGCACCGTCGTCCTGGACGGCAACGGCGAGGTGCTGGCCGACCTGGTGGGCCAGGGCACCACCTTCGTCGCGGGGCAGGGCGGCCGCGGCGGCCTCGGCAACGCGGCGCTCGCCTCCGCCCGCCGCAAGGCGCCCGGCTTCGCGCTGCTCGGCGAGCCGGGCAAGGCGCGGGACATCGTGCTGGAGCTGAAGACCGTCGCGGATGTCGCGCTGGTCGGCTACCCGAGCGCGGGCAAGTCCTCGCTCATCTCCGTACTCTCCGCTGCCAAGCCGAAGATCGCGGACTACCCGTTCACCACCCTCGTCCCCAACCTCGGCGTCGTGACGGCCGGTTCGACCGTCTACACGATCGCCGACGTCCCCGGCCTGATCCCCGGCGCCAGCGAGGGCAGGGGACTGGGCCTGGAGTTCCTGCGGCACGTCGAGCGCTGCGAGGTGCTCGTCCACGTACTGGACACCGCGACCCTGGAAGCCGACCGCGACCCGGCCACCGACCTCGACATCATCGAGGCCGAACTGCGCGCCTACGGCGCCGGTCTGGAGAACCGGCCCAGGATCGTCGTCCTCAACAAGGTCGACATCCCCGACGGGCAGGACCTCGCCGACATCATCCGCCCCGATCTGGAAGCCCGCGGCTACCAGGTCTTCGAGGCCTCGGCCGTCTCCCGGCACGGGCTGAAGGAGCTCTCCTTCGCCCTCGCGGAGATCGTCGCCCAGGCCCGCGCCGCCAAGCCGGTCGACGAAACCACCCGCATCGTCATCCGGCCCAAGGCCGTGGACGACGCCGGCTTCACCGTCACCGAGGAGGACGGCGTCTACCGGGTGCGCGGCGAGAAGCCCGAACGCTGGGTCCGCCAGACCGAGTTCTCCAACGACGAGGCCGTCGGCTACCTCGCCGACCGCCTCAACCGCCTCGGCGTGGAGGCGGCCCTCGCCAAGGCCGGTGCCCGCGCCGGTGACGAGGTCGCCATCGGCGAGGAGGACAACGCGGTCGTCTTCGACTGGGAGCCCTCCCTCGCCGCCGGCGCCGAGATGCTCGGCCGCCGAGGCGAGGATCACCGCTTTGACGCGCCGCGTCCGGCGGCTCAGCGTCGTCGTGAGCGTGATGTGGAGCGGGTTGACCCGCAGAAGGAGTACGACGCGTTCAAGGCGTTCTGACGGCCGGGCGTCGCGGGGGCGTGGAGGCACGGGCATGGCGGCGTTCCGTGCCCGTCCTGACTGTGTTCCTCGCCACCCCGCCGGCAACGGGTAGGTGAATACGCCACAGGTTTTCGGGCGGGTCGTGGCCCCTGCGGGCCGCGGCCCGCCCAGCTGCCTTGCGACGGCGTGTCGCGGAGTGAGACGATCCCACGACCCTGTTTGTTTTCCACAAGGACTCCTGGCGTTTCCTCAAGGTAGGTCGACCGTGTCACAGAGCGCAGCCAAGCCCCGCACAACAGCAGTCGTCCTGGCCGGTGGCACCGGTCAGCGCGTCGGCCTGGCGATTCCCAAGCAGCTCCTGAAGATCGCCGGCAAGGCGGTGATCGAGCACACTCTCGCCACCTTCGAGCAGGCCAAGAGCATCGACGATGTCATCGTGCTCATGGCGCCGGGTTATGTCGGGGACATAGAGAAGATCGTCGCCAAGGCGGGAATGACCAAGGTGACCAAGGTCATCGAGGGCGGCTCGACCCGCAACGAAACCACCGAGCGCGCCATCGCGGCACTGGGGGAGGGACTCGCCGAGGGCGAGGACCGCAATGTCCTGTTCCACGACGCCGTACGCCCGCTGCTCTCGCAGCGTGTGATCAGCGACTGCGTCGCGGCGCTCGATCGTTACCAGGCCGTTGACGTCGCCATCCCGTCCGCGGACACCATCATCGTGACCCGGACGCACGGCAAGGACGGCGAGTTCATTACCGACGTGCCGGACCGTTCCCGGTTGCGCCGCGGCCAGACCCCGCAGGCATTCAAGCTGTCCACCATTCGCCGGGCGTACGAGGTCGCCGCGGGCGACCCGAACTTCCAGGCCACCGACGACTGCTCGGTCGTACTCAAGTACCTGCCGGACGTGCCGATCTATGTGGTGCCCGGCGACGAGTACAACATGAAGGTCACCCAGCCGGTCGACGTCTTCATCGCGGACAAGCTCTTCCAGCTCGCCTCGCACGCGGCTCCGCAGCCGGCCGACGCCGCCGCGTACCGCGAGCTTCTGGAGGGCAAGACCCTCGTCGTCTTCGGCGGCTCCTACGGCATAGGCGCCGACATAGCCGACCTCGCCGTGAAGTACGGCGCCAACGCCTATGCGCTCGGCCGCTCCACCACCGGCACCCACGTCGACAACCCGGAGCATGTGGACGACGCGCTGTCGAAGGCGTACGCGGAGACAGGTCGCATCGACTATGTCGTCAACACCGCAGGCGTCCTGCGCATAGGGAAGCTGTCCGAGACGGACAACGCGACCATCGAGGAGGCGTTGAGAATCAATTATCTCGCGCCGGTCCAGATCGCCCGCGCCTCGCACAAATACCTCGCCGAGACTCAGGGCCAGTTGCTCCTCTACACATCCAGCAGCTACACCCGGGGCCGGGCCGAGTACAGCCTGTACTCCTCCACCAAGGCGGCCATGGTCAACCTCACCCAGGCGCTCGCCGACGAGTGGGCGCCGGACGGCATCCGCGTCAACTGCGTCAACCCGGAGCGCACGGCCACGCCGATGCGGACCATGGCCTTCGGCAAGGAGCCGGAGGGCTCGCTGCTCTCCTCCGAGGCGGTCGCCCGCAGCTCCCTCGATGTGCTGGTGTCCGGACTGACCGGCCATGTGATCGATGTGCGGCAGCAGGACCCGACCAAGGGCGCCGCCGCCACCGCGAACGGGTTCGAGCACGCTCTGGCCGCTGTTTTGGCCCAAGGCGAAGGCGCCTAGTATTGTTCTTGACTCAGGATTTATGGGTCTCTGGTTGTGCTTTGCCGGCCGCAACCAGGGGCCCGATCTGTTAGTGGCAGTTTCTGCAATCCCTCGCACCGGACCATGTTCGCCATTTCCCCAGGAGTAGGCCCCTCGTGATATCGACCGCCGTCCGCCTGGCCCGGGTGGAAACCCGCGCTGAGCTGGCCGCCGCGCTGCTGATGCTGCTGAGCTATCCGTGCGTCATGGCCGCTGCCCTGATTCCGAATCTGTGGCTCTTCATCGCCGCCGGGGCGGTGAGTTATGTCAGTGACTGGTATCTGCACCAGCGTGGCACCTACCTGATCAACAGGCTGAGCAAGGCACGGGCGGGCCTGTCCATCCGTTTTCTTGCCCGCGAACTGATGGTCGTTCTCTTCCTGGCCCGGTCGAACAACACGGACGCCTCGGTCTATTACGCGGCTATTATCTGCTTCCTGGTGTTCTATGCCCTGCTGGCCCCGCAAAGCGCGGTGCTCACGCTGATCCGGAACCGCCGCAAGCTGCCGTTCGCCACGCGCAACATCGACCTGGCGGGGCTGCACATCCCGGACGCTCCCTCGCAGTTGCTCACCAACCGCGCCGCGGAGAAGATGCTCCACCTGGATTTGGCGGCCGTGGTCGGCCTGCTGATCGACGCCCAGACCGGCAGGGCCGGATACGGATTCGTCGGTGTGGGCATCACCCTCGTGCTCGGCGCCACCTACACCGCGGCGCTCGTCCCGTATCTGCGCAGGGAGAAGCTGCCCGCTGGCACCGACAAGGCGCTCGCCTACATGGACAAGTGGCTGCTCAGCTACAAGCCCACCACGGTGCTCTACTTCTCCGGCTCCAAGGACTCGGCCTACCAGGCCAATATGTGGCTGGAGACGATGGCCGAGCTGGACGGCCGGCCGCTGGTGATCCTTCGCGAGCGCTTCATCCTGCCGCAGCTCGCGGACACCGCTGTGCCGGTGCTGTGCGTGCCCGGCGCCGTCCACCTGATGAACCTGGACTTCTCCACGGTCCGGGTCGCGCTCTACCCGGCGAACGTCGGCAAGAACATCCACCTGCTGCGCGTGCCCACGATGCAGCATGTCTTCGTCGGCCACGGTGACAGCGACAAGCTCGCGAGCGTCAACCCCTTCAGCAAGGTCTACGACGAGGTGTGGACGGCCGGCAAGGCCGGTCGCGACCGCTACGCGCTCGCTGACGTCGGTGTGCGCGACGAGGACATCGTCGAGGTGGGCCGCCCGCAACTGGCGGGCATCGAGCCGTGGACCGGCGCCCCGATGGGCCGTATCCCCACGGTGCTCTACGCACCCACCTGGGAAGGCTGGACGGATGAGCCGGGCAACACCTCGGTGATCCTGGCCGGCGAGAACATCATCAGACGACTGGTCACCGCGAAGAACCCGGTCCGCGTGCTGTACAAGCCCCATCCCTTCACCGGCACCGTCAGCTCGAAGGCCAAGAAGGCCAACGACCGCGTCATCGCCCTCCTGGCGAAGGCCGCGGCCGAGCGCTCCGCCGACCCTTGGTTCGCCTCGCGTTCGGCGGCCGGAGCTGCCGAGCGGGCCGAAGCGGGCGCCGAGCTCGTGCGAATCGAAGCCGAACTGGCGAAGCTCGTCGACGCCGAAGGCAAGATCGGCGACGACGCCGAGGCTTCGCGCGACGCCGTGGCCAACCCCGCGCGGGTCGCCGAGACGGCTCGGCTGCGTGCGGAGTGGAACGCCGCGTACTGGCGCTCCTTCGGCAGCTGGGAGCACAAGCTCGTCGACGGCCCGATGCCGCATCTCTACGACTGCTTCAATGTCGCGGACGCGATGGTCTCCGACATCTCCAGCGTCGTCTCGGACTTCATCGCCAGCGGCAAGCCCTACGCCATCACCGATTCGGCGGGGCTGGGCGAGGTGGAGTTCAAGCGGCAGAACACCGCCGCCCGTGCCGCCCTGGTCCTCGACAACGACGCCTCGCAGATCGAGGAACTCCTCGTGGCGACCGCGGGGGAGGACGAGGACCCGCTGCTCTTCGCCCGCAAGGAGCTCAAGGCCTATCTGCTCGGCCCCGACGAGCCCACCTCAATGGTGCGCTTCAACGCCGCCGTACACGCACTCGCCGCCAAGGCGGAGACCCGCAACGCCGGCCAGCCGCTCGGCGACGGCAGCGAGGCCGACGACGAATTCGGAGCGGCCGTCGCCGGACAGCAGCCCGAGGCCGAGATCGTGGTAGAAGGCTGATATCACGAGCAGTAAGCACGAAAAGGGTGCCCTGTCCTGTCGTATGGGAGGACAGGGCCCTTTGTACCCCGGTAGAAAGGGGGTGCGAAGGTTTCGCACACGTGATGCGCGGGTACCCGCCGCGCTAATTACCGTGGACCCGGATGAGGAGCCCCCCAATGGACCGTCATGACTTCCTGCGCCAACTGCACAAAGTGTACAAACCCCGGAACTATCTGGAGGTAGGGGTCAATGACGGACGGAGCCTCGCCCTCTCCCGCGTGGCGTCGGTCGCCGTCGACCCGGCCTTCAAGCTGGTGACGCAGATCAGCTGTGATGTCCACCTGGTCAAGGCCACCAGCGACGACTTCTTCGCCCGCAAGGACCCGCTGCTCCACCTGCGCCCCGGCCGCAATCCGTTCCGGGCGCTCGCCCGCAAGGATCCCCTGAGCTGGTTCGGCGACCCCAAGCTGGAGCTGTCGTTCATCGACGGCATGCACATCTTCGAGTACGCGCTGCGCGACTTCATGAATGTCGAGCGGCACTCCCGCTGGTCCAGCGTGATCGTCCTCGACGACATGCTGCCCCGCAGCGTCGACGAAGCAGCTCGCGACCGGCACACCAAGTTCTGGACAGGCGACGTCTACAAGGTGGCCACCGTCCTGCGGCTGCTCCGCCCCGACCTCGTTATCGTCGCGGTGGACACCGAGCCGACCGGAGTGCTCCTGATATTCGGCGCGGATCCGGACAGCACAGTACTCAGAGAGCAGTACGACCGCATCCTTGAGGAGCATGTGACTCCCGACCCGCAGGACGTTCCCGAAGAGATCCTTGCTCGCAAGGCCGCAATCGCGCCGGAGCGGCTGTTGCACGCCGACTTCTGGCCCTCCCTGGTGCGGGCCCGCAACCTGGGCCGCTCCCGTTCCGCGTTCGGTGCGCTGCGCGGGCGGATCGAGTCGCTGATGGAGTGATCGTCGGACGACGACCTTGCTGTCTGCCCGGGTGACATCTGGAGTAAACCGTGTGATTGCCGCCCGTTCATGAGATATGCAAAGATCTGGCCTGGGGGAAGAGGGCAATTGCCCGATCAAGCGGACTCGGCGTTGGGATATTCATCGTGAAGGCACTGGTTCTCTCGGGAGGAGCAGGCACCCGGCTGCGGCCGATCACCCACACCTCGGCGAAACAGCTCGTTCCCGTGGCCAACAAACCGGTGCTCTTCTATGGGCTCGAGGCGATCGCGGAAGCGGGCATCACCGAGGTCGGGATCATCGTCGGTGACACAGCCGACGAAATCCGCGAAGCGGTGGGTGATGGCTCCGAGTTCGGGATCAAGGTCACGTACATCCCGCAGGAAGCCCCGCTCGGTCTCGCCCACGCGGTACTGATCGCGCGGGGTTTCCTCGCTGACGACGACTTCGTGATGTACCTCGGCGACAACTTCATCGTCGGCGGTATCACCGGCCTCGTCGACGGATTCCGCGCTGAGCGGCCCGCTGCCCAGATCCTCCTGACCCACGTCCCCAACCCCACATCCTTCGGCGTTGCCGAGCTGGACGCCGAAGGCCGGGTCAGGAGCCTTGAGGAGAAGCCGGAGCGGCCCCAAAGCGACCTTGCACTGGTCGGCGTTTACCTCTTCTCCCCGGCCATACACGAGGCGGTGCGCTCCATCAAGCCGTCCTGGCGCGGCGAGCTGGAGATCACCCACGCCATTCAGTGGCTGATCGACCAGCAGCGGGACGTGCACTCCACGACGATCTCCGGTTATTGGAAGGACACCGGTAATGTCGTCGACATGCTGGAGGTGAACCGCTCCGTGCTGGAGACGATCGAGCCCCGTATCGAGGGCACTGTCGACGAGTTCAGCGAGATCATCGGCCGGGTGCAGATCGACGCCGGCGCAGAGGTACGGGGCTCGCGCATCGTCGGTCCCGCGATCATCGGCCCCCGCACCGTGGTCGCCGACTCTTACATCGGCCCGTTCACCTCGGTTTCCGAGAACTGCCGGATTGAGGACAGCGAAATCGAGTACTCCATCGTTCTGCGTGACTCCTCGATCACCGGTGTCCGCCGGGTCGAGGCCTCGCTCATCGGCCGCAGCGTCGAAGTCACCCCCGCTCCGCGCAACCCCGCAGCCCACCGCCTCGTCCTCGGCGACCACAGCAAGGTACAGATATCTTCATGACCACCACCAAGATCATCGTTACCGGTGGGGCGGGTTTCATCGGCTCCCACTACGTCCGTACCCTGCTCGGCCCCGACGGGCCCGGAGACGTCCAGGTCACCGTGCTGGACAAGCTGACCTACGCGGGCAACCCGGCCAACCTCGACGTGATACGCGAGCACTCCGGCTTCGCTTTCGTCCAGGGCGACATCTGCGACGCCGAACTGGTGAACAAGCTCATCGCCGAGCACGACCAAGTGGTCCACTTCGCCGCCGAGTCCCACGTGGACCGCTCGATCCTCGGTGCCACCGAGTTCATCCAGACCAATGTGGTCGGCACCCAGACACTGCTGGACGCTGCGCTCCGCAACGGCCTCAAGACCTTTGTGCACATCTCCACCGACGAGGTCTACGGTTCCATCGCCGAGGGCTGCTGGCCGGAGACAGACCCGTTGCAGCCCAACTCCCCGTACTCGGCGGCCAAGGCGTCCAGCGACCTGATCGCCCTCGCCTACCACCGCACTCACGGCCTGGACGTGCGGGTGACCCGCTGTTCCAACAATTACGGTCACCACCACTTCCCCGAGAAGGTCATCCCGCTCTTCATCACCAATCTGCTGGACGGCAAGAAGGTCCCGCTGTACGGGGACGGCGGCAATGTGCGTGACTGGCTGCACATCGACGACCACGTTCAGGGCATCGACCTGGTACGCACCCAGGGCCGGGCCGGCGAGGTCTACAACATCGGTGGCGGCACCGAGCTGTCCAACAAGGAACTCACCGACCTGCTGCTGAAGGCGTGCGGCGCGGACTGGGACAGCGTCGAGTACGTCGAGGACCGCAAAGGCCACGACCGCCGCTACTCGGTGGACTGCACCAAGATCGGCACCGAACTCGGCTACACGCCGCGCAAGGACTTCGCGACCGGCCTCGCCGAGACTGTCGCCTGGTACCGCGACAACCGCCCCTGGTGGGAGCCGCTGAAGGAACGTGCTGCGCTGTGACCGCGACTGCTACGTGGCTGGTCACCGGGGCCGGCGGCATGCTGGCCCAGGACCTGCTGGCCCGGCTCCGGGACGAGTCCGTCATTGCCTTGGACCGCAAGGCCCTCGACATCACCGATGCGGACGCCGCCCACGCGGCGATCGCCGAGCACCGACCGGATGTCGTGGTCAACTGCGCCGCTTGGACCGCCGTTGACGACGCCGAGACCCGCGAGGCCGACGCCTTGCGTATCAACGGCGACGGGCCGCGCAACCTCGCCGAGGCATGCGCCAAGACCGGCGCCAGGCTGCTGCAGGTCTCCACGGACTACGTCTTCGCCGGGGACGGCACGAAGCCCTATGCAGAGGACGCCTCCACCGGGCCGCGCAGCGCGTACGGCCGGACCAAGTTCGCGGGTGAGCAGGCTGTGCTCTCCGGCATCCCCGACGCGGGCTACGTGGTCCGTACGGCATGGCTGTACGGCGCGGGCGGTGGCAACTTCGTCCGCACCATGATCAAGTTGGCGAGGGTCAAGGACACCCTCGATGTGGTCGACGACCAGCGGGGCCAGCCCACCTGGACAGCGGATCTCGCGGACCGGCTGGTCCGGCTCGGCCGGGCGGCGCTCGCGGGCAACGCCCCGGCCGGTGTCTACCACGGCACCAGCGGTGGCGAGACTACCTGGTTCGGCTTCACCCGGGAGATCTTCCGGCTCCTCGGCGCCGACCCGGAGCGGGTCCGCCCGACCAGCAGCGGCGCCTTCGTCCGCCCAGCACCCCGCCCGGCTTACAGCGTCCTCGGCCACGACCGCTGGCAGGCGGCCGGCATCGAGCCGATTCGCGACTGGCGGGAGGCGCTGCAGAGCGCTTTCCCCGCACTGCTGGCGGCTGAGCGCGCTATGCCAGTGACTTAGGGCTTGTAAATAATCAACTCGCTGATTTGATCTCTGTCGCAGGGGCGATGCCGTGCGTATCGGCATAGACGCGGAGGCCTGCGAGAGTGCTCAGGTGTGCGGCGGGAGGGCCGGGTGGTGTCCGTGCTGGTCCATCAGCTTCGTTGTCTCGGTGGTGGCTTGACGGATGGTGTCCTTGCTGACGGTGAACAGGTGGGCCAGTACGGAGGGCGGCAGGGCGAGGTGCTGTTGCAGCACGGTGGCCAGGACCCGACCGCCCGCGCCACCAAACGAATCCCGCCATGCCCTAACGACCGGGCCTCGGCCCCCATCAACAGCCGCCGCTGACGCTCATCCAGATGTGGGAAACCAGCTGGAACTTCGCCGCCAACCCCGCCTCGACCAGCCCTAAGCGGGCTGTTCGAGGCTCTGACGTGTGGAAACGCTGTCGATCAGGGTTTCCGGCAGCCATTAGGCCGCTGATATTGGACTGAGGGGGGTGAACTCAAGAGACCAGTGCAGCGTGAGATCGTGATGGTTCCCGGGACAGGCCGAGTGGATTCGGTCCGTCCCACCGCCTGGCTTGGCAGATGCCGCTCTGTCAGTCGCTCCCGTATGTGGACAGCAGCGAGGCGTAGGCGCCCTCGGCCGCCCGGCCTGAGGCGGTGCCGGGCGGGGTGTGGGCGAGGAACGCGTCGGCGACCCCGGTGTGCACGATCCGTCCCCCGTACAGCACGGTGACGTGGTCGGCTTCCTCGGCGAGATCCGCGATGTCGTGGGTGGACAGCAGTATCTGGACATCTTGGGCGAGGCTGTTCAGGATGTCGCGGAAGACGCGCCGCTGACGCGGGTCCATGCCCGCGGTGGGCTCGTCCAGAAGGAGGACTTCGGCGCGATGTACCAGCGCCCCGGCCACGCCCACGCGGCGCAGCTGGCCGCCGGAGAGCTGTGAGGTCCTGACACCGGCTTTGTCCGCCAACTCGACCCGGGCCAGCGCGCGCTCGGCCTCGGACCAGGCGTCTGGCCGGTTCAGACCTTTCAGCCAACCGATGTAGGCGACATACTCACGGGCTGTCAGGGAGGGCATTGGAGTGATGTTCTGCGGCATCCAGGCCACCCGGCTGCGGTACTCCTTGCTGTGGGCATCGAGTGGTCCGAGGCGCACAACCGTCCGTGGCTGACGCCAACAGTTCGTGAGGTTCTGTGAGCGCCTCGCGTCGTGTGGCCTTGACCTGGTGGAACAGAGCGAGCGGGTTGGTAGCGACGTCGCTGATCTGCTGCGGCACTAGGTGCCGCAAGGGCGTCCTTCCCCGCCTGTGGCCGCTGTCAGTTGTCGAGCGAGCTGTCGATCGACGAGAGCGGGACCGAGTACAGCACGCGCTCCGGTATCGCCGTCGGTTCCCACGCCGCGTCAGCGTTGGCCGCCCATTCGGTGAGCGTCCACACCCGGCCCGTACTCCACCAGTAGGACATGCTCTCAGTGTGCTTGCCCCAACAGGCGTACGCGGTGTCCGTCCCGCAATTCGCCGCCGCCATCGCGCCGCTGCTGTTCTGGCGCCACAGGATGCCGTGCTGGCCTACGCCCCCACGGGCGTCGTCGACATACCAGTTCGCCTCGCTCGCGCCACTCGGTTTGTGCGAGAGCACCCCTTGTACCCCGACGGCACTCGTCTCGTACGCCTCCGTCGCGTTGGCGTCGTTGCTGCTGTCCGTGCTCAGCCAGCCGGCGTCCGAGGTGCTGAAGTTGTAGCGCCACACACGGGCGGGGCCACCGCTGCCGCTGGAGGAGAACCACTCCGTGGCGACCAGACTGTCCGGCGTGCTGCTCCGGTCCAGCGATATGGAGGCGAAGCACGGGAGATTGTTGTCACTGGCGGTGCTGCAGCCCCCGCCGGCGAGGCTGTAGGAGCCGATGGCCGGCATCACATACTGGTAGCCGTCCGCCGACCAGCCGCCGTCCACTTTGCCGACGGCGGAGCTGTTGACCGTCGCCTGCAGGATGCGGCCCATGTCGAACACATACATGACGTTGTGGTCCGCGTCGGTGTCGTACGAGGTGACGTACAGCTTGTCCTGGTACCAGGACATTCCGCCCATATGGGACTTGAGCGCTTTGTAGTCGGTGCCGCCATTGAGCGGGACGGTGAGCAGGACCCAGCGATACTTGAAGGCGCTTGGGTCGTTGGCGTCGATGAAGGCGACGCGGGCCATCTCCCCGTTGGCTGTGGTCCGGTTCGTCCATCCGGCAAGGATGACCTTGTTGTCGCCCCAGCTGCCGTCGTTGTCCGCATCACCGGAAGAGGTGACGGACTGTGGCAGCCAGTCCTGGGTGGTCGCGTCGCCGGAGTCCCAGCAGTACGCGGACTCGGCCTGTGGATCCACTGGCAGGGCGGCGGATTCGGTGCTGTCGCAGCTTGCCGCATTGCGCATGGGGTGGTTGGCGCTGGCGAGCACCTGGGAGACCCCTCGCGACGTGCCCATCAGGCTGGCGAGGTTGTCGAGCGACGCCGTGGGCACCCGGTGCTCCACGAGTTGGAGCTTCGCCAGTTCGGACGACGAGGTCAGCGGACGCAACGCTCCCGGATTGTCGCCCGCCGCGGCCTGCGAGGGCGTAGCCGGCAGGAGTGTTGCAGTCGCCATCAGGGTAGCGGTGACGACTATCTGGAATATTCTTCGGGGTGCCCTCACGGGATCCTCTCTGGCCGCCCCGAGGCCCCGGCAAGCAGGGGCATTGAGGCTGATGATGTGAAAGGTGAGGGAGCGCTCTGCGTGAACTCCCTGCCAGCACAGACTACTTACAACGAATGACTGTTCGGTACCCCGCCGGGTGAGAGCCGGGTCGCGGAACGGGGACCCGTCAACGGTGGCTCAGGGCGGCACCGAACTGGGCCGTGTCCGCTGGAGCGCCCACCCCGCTCGGGCCGAAGGCGATGGCGCCGGTGGTGGTCGGGCCTGTTTTGACGCCGTGCAGGACCCACGCCGCTCCGTCGCCCGCGTTCTCGTCCGGGTCGCCGACGGCGAGCTGCGCCCGCTCGTTCGCGGTGCTGCCCACAATGGTCACGGCCTCCCCGAAACGGTCGCCTCTCTCCAGGATGCCCGGGACGCCAGGGGACTCCTGGCTGAACACGGTGGCGCCGGTGCCGGTGAGAGCCTGGGCGCTGCCTTTGAGGATGAGCACGCTGCCCGCGTCCTTGACCCGGCCGATGTCCTCGCCCGGGACGCCGGTCACGACATCGGCGTAGCCGTCGTTGTCGATATCCGCGACCGACAGGCTGCTCCCCATCCCGTCATCGGCTTCGGCGGCGCCGGGGGACGCCTGCGGTGGCCTGGCTGGTCCAGACGCTCTTGAGGCTGGTGTTCTGCCCCGTCGGGCCGCCGTAGACGACACCGATGGCGCCGCCCTTGGTCGGCTGTGGCTGTGCGTGGTCGCTGTCGTAGTTCTCGGCGGCGTGTCCTACGACGATGTCCCCGTAGCCGTCCTTGTTTAGGTCGCCGATGGCGATGTGCTCCCCATTCATGAAGTCGACCCACTGCTGCTGGTTCCGGTCGTCCGCTGACGACCGGGGCGTCGCGTGGACCGCGGGCGGGGTGCCGGCGCCGATGACCGCGACTGCGGCCGCCAGGGCCACGCTGTGTCCGATCCTGCGCTTGGACAATGCTGCTCCCGATATTCATAAGTCGCACCGGGCAACGGAGTCCACGGGGTGAACTCCTCGGGAACACTGACCACCCGCAGAGGTGAACGGTTGTACGTTCCGGCCTTCAGGACCGGGTCTTGCGCAGCTCCGCGTAGAAGGCCCGGCAGTCCTCGTAGGAGGGGAGCAGCCCCTGAGCCTCGGCCTCCGCCAGGGTAGGTGCCGCCTCGTCCTTCTCGGAGAGCAGCAACTCGACGCCCTCGGGCCACTGGATGGCCAGAGTGGGGTCGAGCGGGTGGATGCCGTGCTCCCGCTGCGGGGCGTAGCCCTCGGAGCAGAGGTAGACCACGGTGGCGTCGTCGGTGAGCGCCAGGAAGGCGTGCCCCAGGCCCTCGGAGAGGTAGACGGCGTGGTGAGTCTGGTCATCGAGGCGGACGGCCTCCCACCGGCCGAAGGTGGGCGAACCGGTGCGGATGTCCGCAATGACATCGAGGACCGCACCGCGCACGCACTTGACGTACTTGGCTTGGCTCGGCGGTACGTCGGCGAAGTGGATGCCCCGGAGGGTGCCCCGGGAGGAAACGGAGCAGTTGGCCTGGGAGAGCTGCAGGCGGTGGCCGGTGGAGTCCAGGAAGTCGTCCGCCTTGAACCATTCGTGGAAGCTGCCACGACTGTCCGGGAAGACCTTCGGCTCATGTACCCAGGCGCCGGAGATTCCGAGCTGCCGCATGTGATCACGTCCTTGTTCCGTACGAAGTGGGGCCCCTCGGCCGAGGGGCCCCACGATCTGCTGGTGGATGGCGCCCGCTACGAGTGCCATGTCCTGTGCACCCAGTCCTATGCGCCCAGTTTGGCGGCCAGACGCCGCAGCCTCTTGCGCGCGGCGGGATTGACCCGCTGCATAACCGGGGCACCGATCCGCTGCAGTATGCCGCGCTTGGCGGCCCGGCGGCGCTCCGCCGAGGCCGCCTGCGCGGTGGCGGGGTCGACGGTGTCAAAGCCGTCGGCGAGCCGGAGGCGGCCCTTGTCGTCCACGCTCACCTGCCCGATCTTCAGCTCCGGGCCGGCACCGTGCCCGTCGAGACGGGCGGAGAGCTGCCAGGTGCCCGGACGCAGGCCGGTGAAAGGGGCGGAGCTGTCGAGCCGCTCCTTGGCCAGCAGATGAACCCTGCCGCCCACCTGCAGGAGATCGGCGGGCAGTGCCACGGATCCGGCGTCCGCGCCCTTGCCGCGCAGGACCAGCCAGGCCGGAGACCGGTCCGTACCCGGGAAGGAGACGGCGGCAAGCTCCAGCTCCAGAGGACCGCTGTCGCCCGGCATCCGCAGGATCTCGCGCTTGGCGAGGGCGTCACCGAGCTTCTTTCCACGACGGCCGACGTCCAGGGTGAGGTTGTTGTGCGGCTGGGTGAAGTACGGCACCGTGAGCTGGGCGGGTTTGCCGAGCAGCGCGGGGAGGCAGCGCTCGTCCACATGGGGGGCCCGGTCGGCGCCGAGACGTGCCTTGCGGACCAGGCCCAGGCCGCGGACCGGGACCCAGACGTCCCACATGCCACGGGTCAAGGCCGCACGGCCCTTCACCGCCTTGGGGTCGAGGTACCCGGTGCCGCGCAGCACCACCTGGCAGCGGACTCCGTCCGCGCCGCCATCGCCGGCGATGTCCAGTTCCTCTATCTGCGCCTCGAACTCGGCCGGGCATGACCATTCCACAGCGGTTTCGCGGTCGCGCAGACTGAGCTCGGCCTTGAAACCGTCCAGCTCGTCGGTTACCTCTACCAGCTCACCGTCGTCGAGCAGTCCCTGGTGGAAATCCGGGTGCAGGTAGTAGCGGTCGCCACGCTTCAGGAGGGCGAGCGGCGCCTTGTCGTCGCCGTGCACCAGCCGAGCGCTGATGGTGACAGCGATCCTGCCGCCTTCCCAGGCCAGGTCTTCGATACGGGCGGCGCCCTTGGCCGAGGCGGCCCGGCGGGCCAGCTCGACGAGTTCCTGTCGCTTGTTGCGGCGCAGCAGTGTGGAGCGCACGCGCAGAATCGCGCCGAGCCCGTTGTGGACATTGTCGTTGATGTGGTCGGCGGCCAGCTCCTGGACGGCGTCGACCATCTCGTCAAGGTACTCGGGGGAGTACTTCACGACCGAGGGCTCGCTGAGCCGGCCGATCATTTCCACCCGGTAGAAGCGGCGCAGCAGACCGTCGCGGAACTCGCCCGGCTCAGTATTGGCGACGACGACGTCGAGGACTTCCCGGAGGTTGCCGTAATAGCCGGAGGGGATGATCTTGGCGGAGCCGGCGTTCTTGCCGTCGTCGCGCTTGGAGTAGTGGTAGCAGGTGTAGTCGCCGAGGATGGAGACGACCTTGGCCGGGAAATAGGTCTCCATCATGTACAGCTGGTCCTCAAGGCGCCGCTTGCCCTCCGGGTACGCGATCTTGTTGTCGCGCAGGAAGGCGGTACGGAACATCTTGTGCGGTGTGAGGCTGTCGACCAGCGGGGCGTTGTTGATGGTGCACTTCTCGCGGTTGACCCGGAAGACGCCGTGCGGGACACCGCGGAAGTTGCTGGCCACCTTGCCGATGACGATGTCGGAGCGGTTGCGGTGGCCCATCTCGTACAGGCGCCGCAGTGCGTCCGGCGCCAGGTAGTCGTCCTGGTCGACGAAGTGCACGTACTCCCCCCGGGCCTCCGCGACGCCAATGTTACGCGGCTTGCCGGGCCAGCCCGAGTTGGGGATGTGGATGACGCGGACCTGAGAGTGCTCGGCGGCGAGTTTGTCCAGGCGCTCAGGGGTGTCGTCCGTTGATCCGTCGTCGACGAAGAGCAGCTCCAGTTCCTCAGCGGGCAACGACTGGCCCAGCAGAGATTCTATGCAGGGATTGATGTATTTGTCCGGGTTGTAGACCGGGACGATAACGCTCACCTTGACCGACATCTGAGAACCGCCTCACTGCACGCGACCCCCTCCGGGTCTCACCTGCACCGACAGCCTGGTGTACGGCGAGTCGGCATCGGTTGGTTTGCGCGCTAGATAATTGAATACGTCATATTCTCCGGCATGCCCGAGCGCTGCCGCGACCGGCCTGCCGGAGTCAAGGCTGGGCCGGCCGGAAGAACGCACGTTCCCCGCAACAACCATCCACCGTGTAGTGGGATGCCCCAGCAGAACCTGGATCATATCGAGCTCGCACTGATCGTTCGAGGGTTCGATGTATCGATCACACCCTACGTTCATTCGCGCGCCGGGTTCGGTGGCCTGCGGGCTGCCGTCCGGCCGACAGGCAGGCCGCCGGGTTCGGTGGCCTGCGGGCTGCCGTCCGGCCGACAGGCAGGCAGGCAGGCAAGCGACCTGTTCAGACAGAGAAGACCCCTGGGACAACCTTCCGATGCCATCGCTTGTTGTAGCACGCGTCCGAATCCCGGCAGACAGGAAACCACCACGGTGTCTCGTCGTCCGTTGCGCCGCTGGGCCGCCGCTCTGGCAGCCTGCGCGGCCGCACTTCTGGGCGGCACCGTGGCCGCCGTGCCCGCGCATGCGGGAAGTACCAAGGACGGGCCGGTCCTCACGGTCACGGTCGCCGGTGACGACCTGGGGCTTCCTGTGCCGGGTTCCGCCTCGGATCCCGGAGAGGACGCCGCAGCCACCACTATCGGGAAGGTCCGGGCCACTACGGTTTACGACTCCGGGCTGCCGTTCGACCACCAGCATGCCAACGACACCGCCGCATTCACCGTCAACCGGCCGGGTACCTTCCTTGATGGCCTCCACGACATTGCCCAGGTGGCCGTAGCAATCGTCCGGAGTGATCGCACTGCTGCTGCTGTTGTTGCCGCCGTCCTCGCGCCGGTTCCACTGATAGCAGGGGTAGTCGCCGAGGACGGAGACGGTTTTGGCGCGCACGTAGGCACGGGCCATGAAGAGCTGGTCCTCCAGCCGGACCCGTCCCTCCGGGAAGCGGATGCCATGGTCGAGGAGGAAGTCCCGGCGGAACATCTTGTGCGGGGTCAGGCTCTCGAAGAGCGGGGCGTCCGCGGCGGTGCAGCGTTCGACGGTGCGCTTGAAGACATTGCTGGGCCCTTGCATGGTGCCGCGCACCTTGCCCAGGACGATGTCTGAGCCGTTGCGAGCGGCCAGGGCGCAGAGCCGTTCGAGCGCTTCGGGTGCCAACTCGTCGTCCTGGTCGACGAGTTGGACGTACTCACCGCGGGCCAGGTCCACCCCGACGTTGCGAGGTTTGCCGGGCCACACGGAATTCTCCTGGTGGTGCACGCGGACATGCGGGTGCGCTGCCTTCAGGCGGTTGAGGCGTTCGGCGGAGTCGTCGGTCGAACCGTCGTCGACATACACGACTTCATACGCGTTCGGGCCGAGGCTCTGGTTGACGAGTGATGGTGGACAACTGTCGATGTATGAACCGGCGTTGTAGATGGGCACAACGACACTGACTTTGATCATGGATATCCCCCCTGGGGCATGGAACTTCGTAAATCAGAAACCTGTGCATGACCTGGGGTTGTACGTGGCTTGGGACAACCTTTGCGTCAGGGTGGCGGCCAGGTGTGGCCGTGGGGGGACATCCGATGCCCGCGTGACTCGTTATGGAACGCGGAAGGCTTTGGTGCCCTCCTCCTGAGTGAAGCGAACGGCGCTACGGCAGACCCGCCAGCCGGACAGCCGACAGCCGACAGCCGGGCGCGGGGCCAAGGGCAACAGGGACTGAATGCATATGGGTTTGACCAGCCAAACGACGGTGTACGTGATGGCGGCGTGGGCCGCAGGCTGTGTGGGGCTGATGGTGTGGCTGTGGCCCCGGCTCGCCAAGCCGGGGTTACGGTCGGTGCTCGGGCGGCTGGCCGTGATCGGGGTCACGCAAGTCGCGATCGTCGCCGCGTTCTCGGCGGCGGTGAACTCGTCGTACGAGTTCTTCGGTTCGTGGAGCGAGCTGTTCGGTAACGCCGACACGGCTCCCGTCGCTCTGACGAACCCCCAGGAGCAGAACGGCGGCGTCACCGGTATCAGCAGCGTCTCCGGCTCGCTGATACAGCCGGGAGGCAACCAGCAGCTGAGCCGGGTCTCCGGGCTCCCCAGCGGCCCCGCGGCGCAGAACGGCCGGGTCGAGTCGGTACGGGTCATCGGCCGTCGTACGGGTGTGGTGGACCAGGCGTTCGTGTATCTGCCGGCGCAGTACTTCCAGAAGGCGTACGCACGGCAGCGCTTCCCGGTGATCGTCGCGCTCAGCGGCTACCCGGGCAGCGTCTACAACCTGGCGCAGTATCTGCGCGTGTCGCAGACGGCCGGCGAACTGCAGAGCAGGGGCGAGATGCAGCCAACGATCATGGTCATGATCCGGCCCACCATCGCCCCACCGCGCGATACCGAGTGTGTCGATGTCCCCGGCGGCCCGCAGACCGAGACCTTCCTGGCCAAGGATCTTCCGGATGCCCTGAAGTCGGTCTACCGGGTCGGCCACGACGCCAGTGCCTGGGGAGTGATGGGCTACTCCTCCGGCGGCAGCTGCTCGCTTCAGCTGACCATGCGGAATCCGAACGTCTACACCACGGCGGCCGCACTCTCGCCCGACTACAGGGTCAAGGACGACCCCACCACCGGCAACCTTTTCGGCAGCGGCCCGAAACGCCAGGCCCGGATCAACGGGCACGATCTGATGTGGCGGCTGAAGCATCTGCCCGCCCCCCAGGTCTCGGTGCTCGTCGCCAACAGCAAGCACGGTGAGCGCGGTTACGGGCAGACCCTGGCCTTCGTCAGGGCGGTCCGGGCGCCGATGCGCGTTGTCTCGATCCTGCCGAACAGCGGCAGCCACAACTTCCCTACCTGGGTGCGGGAAATGCCGGCCGCCCTGAAGTGGATGAACCAGCAGTTGACCTTCCCCCAGGACGTCGTTCCGCGCCACCACCCCAATGCCGTCACCACGGCCCACCCCAAGGGTGGCCGCTCCAGGGTGCGGGCCGGGGCATCGGTCCCGGCCCGCACGAGCGGCGGCAGGTGAGTTCCGGCCTCAGAGGCCGCGCGAATGGGTGGGGCGGTGTCGCGTGCCGAGCTGTGGCATCAGCCGACTCCGTCGGCGGGGGCGCCTGGAGGTGTTGTCGTCGGTCTCGGTCGACGACTCGCCCCCAGCCTCCGTCCGGGAGGTGCCCCCACCAAGCTCTCGGCTCCGCTCGAGCAGGGGGCACCCCCATCGCGTCGCCTCGCCCCCAGCCTCCGTCCGGGAGGTGCCCCCAGGAGGTGCCCCCACCTTCACCCGCTCCACCTATTCGCGCGGCCTCTTATCCCAGGCCGGTCTTCGCGGCGGTCTTCGCGCCGGTCTTCGGCAGCGGGAGGTCCGCGCTGCTGACCGTCATCGGCGCGTCGGTGAAGACCCGCAACCGGATCCGCAGATGGGCGTGGCTCTTGGGCAGCTTGAAGACCCGGCTGTTCGGCGTCAGGTCGTAGTGCGCGGAATGGTGCGGCCCCAGGACGGTGGGGCCGGTGCGGATGATCCAGTAGCCGGTGGCGCCCACGCCGTTGCTGACGGCGAAGTTCGGGGTGAGGGTGGTGCCGGTGGTGTTGGCCGCCTCCAGGGTGACGGAGGTGATGCCTTGGGCATTGGTCTGTACGCGCTCGATCGTCAGGTGGAGCGGCGGGGAGCTGGCAGCCGCCACCGCGCTACATACGGCGGCGGGGGCGAGCATGGCGGTTGCCAGCGTGGCGTTGACCGTGCGCCGGCGGGGGAAGGGCAGCCGGGGCTGCCAGGCGGAGGCGAAGACAGATGAGGGGACCGTGGCGGCGGCCGCGAGCCACAGCGGCGTCATCATCAGGTAGTAGCCGTCCTGGGAACGCGTGGCCAGGTAGAAGGCGCACCAAGGCAGGACCGTTGCGGCGGGGCCGAGCCGGCGGACGAAGACGACGAAGACGGCGAGCAGGCCGATGGCGAGCAACGTGCTGCCGTAGGAGTAGAAGTCCAGCCGACTGCTGCCCTCGGTGAAGTAGTACGAGATGCCCATGAGCCCCTGACCGTGCAGGACCGCGTGCTGGGTGAGCGGCAGGAGGATGCCCGAGAGCCAGTCGCGGGGGCTCTGCACGATGAAGTACGCGTTGATCGCGAACCAGGTGAGGACGGCTATGCCAGTGAAGCGGGCGAGGATGACCAGCGCGGCGCGTGCCGGGAGTTCGCCGCGTCGTACGGCGTAGATCCCGGCCACCAGGAACGGCGCGAGGAACCAGGGCAGCTGCTGGGCGGCGCAGGCTGCGCCCAGGCAGACCGCCCGCAGGATGTCGGGGCGGCTGAGCCGTCCGCCGGAACCGACGCCGGTCCAGCGGACCACGACGGGGATGAGCAGGACGAGGGAGATGATGGCTGGGTAGCCCAGACCGGCGTACGACGGGAGCATCTGAAAGCCCAGGCAGACCATGGTGGCCGCGGATCGCCAGGGGGTGGGCAGCAGGGCCCAGAGGGCGACCGTGCCGATGAGCAGCGCGGTGGTGGTGACGAGGGTGACCGCATTGGTGCCGATGACGGCGTAGACGGGCGCCGTCAGCAGGATCGCCAGCGGCGGGTAGCCGAAGGAGTAGTCGGTGCCGCCGGCCATCGTGTGCGTCGTCCCGACATGCATCTGCTGGAAGATCCAAGGCCAGGACTGGCCGTAGACCAGGTGGCCGTGCAGCAGCTCATGGGTGGCCTGCGCGGCGAGCACCGACTCGTCGCCGTTGCCGTGGTCGAGGATGTACCTGCAGGTGGTGAGGGTGAGCGCGACCAGCAGCACCGCGAGGTCGGCCCGTACGAGCGCCTTGCGGCGGCGTACAACCAGCGCGGAGATGCCGAGGATCAGGATGGCGGCGTAGCAGAGCGAGATGACGCCGCCGAGCACCGGGTGGATCACTATGGCCTTGGTCCACAGGGACCGGGTACCGATGAACATGCTGATGACGGCCAGCAGCGTCATTCCGCGATGCCATTGCGATGGGGCGGGCTCGGACGCGCCGGGACCGGAGGTTCCGCGCCGCAGCCCCAGGGGCTGGAGAGTGGTGGATGCGCCGGTGGCAGTGGCTGCCGGGACCGTCTCGCTCATGAAGGGACTTCTCTTTTCCAAGCAATAGCCGTCAACTACATGGATGTAGATGCACGATCCCGGCATGGCGTTGCCTTGAATATGAGCCAAATATGCGATGAACGTCTGCGGTGCCCGTCCGCCGGAAGGCGGAGGGCTGAGATCCACGAGGTCTTCACCCGCCCCTGAGCGGGCGTCCGTGGGATGAAACGCCAGGGCAGCCGCACAGCCCGCTCGCGTAGATTGCGAAGAAGGCAGTGACGCACAAGGTGAGGAAGCGCGTGGCAGCGGCTAGGCAGGACGTGGTGGAGGCCCGCAGGGTTGTGGTGAAGGTGGGGTCGTCGTCGCTGACCACGGCGGCCGGGGGGCTGGACGCGGACCGGGTGGACGCGCTGGTGGACGTACTCGCGAAGGCCAAGGACAGCGGGGCCAAGGAGATCGTGCTGGTGTCGTCCGGCGCGATCGCGGCCGGGCTGGCACCGCTGGGGCTGACGAAGCGGCCGCGGGACCTGGCACGGCAGCAGGCGGCGGCCAGTGTGGGACAGGGGCTGCTGATGACGCGGTACACGGCGTCGTTCGCGCGGTACGGCGTACGGGTCGGGCAGGTACTGCTGACGTCGGACGATGTGAGCAGGCGGGCGCACTACCGGAACGCGTACCGGACGCTGGACCAGTTGCTCGCCATGGGCGCGCTGCCGGTCGTCAACGAGAACGACACCGTGGCCACGGACGAGATCCGGTTCGGGGACAACGACCGGCTGGCGGCGCTTGTGGCGCACCTCGTACGGGCCGACTTGCTGGTACTGCTGTCGGATGTGGACGGGCTGTACGACGGAGACCCACGCACCCCGGGCACCACACGGATCGGCGAGGTCGCCGGGCCGGAGGATCTGGCCGGGGTCTCGATCGGCAGCGCCGGCAAGGCCGGGGTCGGCACCGGCGGCATGGTGACCAAGGTCGAGGCGGCCCGGATCGCGGCCGCAGCCGGGATTCCGGTGGTGCTGACCGCGACGGTCCACGCCGCCGACGCCCTGGCTGGCGGCCCCACCGGCACCCTCTTCCACCGCACCGGCAAGCGCTCCGCCGACCGGCTGCTCTGGCTCGCCCACGCCTCCACCCCGCTCGGGGCGCTGATCCTGGACGACGGGGCCGTGGCGGCCGTCGTCGAGCGGCACAAGTCGCTGCTCCCGGCAGGGGTGTCCGGGGTCGAGGGACACTTCGCCGCCGGGGACCCGGTCGAGCTGCGCGACGTCTCCGGGCGGGCGGTCGCCCGGGGGCTGGTGAACTTCGACGCCAGGGAGCTGCCCCGGCTGCTCGGCCGCTCCACGCGCGAGCTGGCGCGCGAACTCGGCCCCGCGTACGAGCGGGAGGTCGTGCACCGGGACGATCTCGTACTGTTGCACCCCGGCGGCTGAAGCGACAAGGGCGAACGACGGTACGAGCCTGCGGTCCCGCAAGTGGCTGATTGGTGAAAACGCCCCCGCGACCCCTCCGGGGCTGGTCAACTTTGAGACGTAGTACGAAACGCCGACAGGGAGGCCGCCGGTGAGACGAGGGCGCCCAGGGGTATCGCCCCGAGGGACGGCGGAACGGACGCTGGTCAGCGTCGACAGCGGCATGACGGCCACTGCGACCGGCACGGCCGGCACGACCAGTGCGACCAGTAGGACGGATTCCGATCAGCAGGCCGACGAGCACAATGGCTCAAGGCTGTGGCATATCACGCTCTGCGTCTCGGGGCCCCAGGTCCCGCTGGCGGAGGTGCGACGAGGGCTGGAGCAGCTGGCGCACGACCATCCCTTCTTCCTGACCAGCCGGTACGCGGTGGATCACGCCGAGATCCGGTACTGGGAGGAGGCGCGGGACCTGCACGACGCGGCGGCGATCGCGCTGCGGCTGTGGGGCGAGCACCGGTCCACGGCGAAGCTGCCGCCGTGGGAGACGGTGGGTCTTGAGGTCATCGACCGCGCGACCTACCACCAGCGCATCGCGGAGGGATACGGGCCGGCACCGGCGGCGCCGGTCGGGGTGCACCCGTTCTAGGGGGAAGGCTGCGGGTCACACGGCCCGCAGCCTTACCCTGTGCGGTATGAGCAGCAGCCAGTCCCCCCAAGAAGCACCCGCGTCCCTGCCCTCCCCGTGGCCTGAGTCCCCGGTCCTGCGGGCCGCGTACCGCGCCCGTGCCGCGGCGGAGGAGCTGGCCCCGCTGCCGCGCGCGGTGAAGGACGACGCGCTGCTGGCGATCGCCGACGCGCTGGTCGTCCGTACGAAGGAAATCGTCGAGGCGAACGCCGAGGACGTCGAGCGGGCCAGGGCCGCCGGGACCAGCGAGACGGTCATCGACCGGCTCACCCTCACCCGGGAGCGGGTGGCGGCCATCGCCGCCGACGTACGGGACGTCGCTGGGCTGCCGGACCCGGTCGGGGAAGTGGTGCGCGGCTCCACGCTGCCGAACGGGCTGGACCTGCGCCAGGTACGGGTGCCGCTGGGCGTGGTAGGGATCATCTACGAGGCCCGGCCCAATGTGACCGTCGACGCGGCGGCGCTCTGCCTGAAGTCCGGCAACGCGGTCCTGCTGCGCGGCTCGTCCTCGGCGTACTCCTCCAACCTGGCGCTGGTGAGCGTGCTGCGCGACGCCGTCGGTGGCGCGGGGCTGCCGGCCGACGCCGTCCAGCTGGTCCCGGGGGAGAGCCGGGAGTCGGTGCGGGAGCTGATGCGGGCCCGGGGCATGGTGGATGTGCTGATCCCGCGCGGCGGGGCGTCGCTCATCAGGACCGTGGTGGAGGAGTCGACGGTGCCGGTGATCGAGACCGGCACCGGGAACTGCCATGTGTACGTCGACGCACAGGCCGACCTCGCCATGGCGGTGGAGGTGCTGATCAACTCCAAGGCCCAGCGGCCGAGCGTCTGCAACTCCGCCGAGACGCTCCTCGTACATCAGGACATCGCACAGGAGTTCCTGCCGCTTGCTCTGGACGCCCTGGCGGAGGCCGGGGTGACCGTGCACGGCGACGAGCGGGTGCTGGCACTGGCCGAACAGGCCGGGACGAAGGCGACCGTCGTGCCGGCCACGATGGAGGACTGGGAGACCGAGTATCTGAGCTACGACATCGCGGCGGCGGTCGTGGATTCGCTGGACGCGGCGGTGCGGCACATCAGGATGTGGTCCTCCGGCCACACCGAGGCGATCGTGACCTCCTCACAGCCGTCGGCTCGCAGGTTCACCCAGTTGGTGGATTCGGCGGCGGTCGCGGTGAACGCGTCGACGCGGTTCACGGACGGCGGCCAGTTCGGGTTCGGCGCGGAGATCGGCATCTCGACGCAGAAGCTGCACGCCCGTGGCCCGATGGGCCTGCCGGAGCTGACGTCGACGAAGTATGTGGTGACCGGAGACGGGCACGTACGGGGCTGACGCTCCGCGGAAGCGGCCCCCGTAGCTGCCCTCGGAGACCAGCGGAGGAATTTTGCCGCCAATCGCCGGATGGGTTTGTTTTGTCCGCACCGTCAGGGCGGCCCGTCCGGCGAATGAGGGTAAGGCCACTCGTGACCGGTTCGCAGGCGGCCTGCCAAAACGGCCCTCGCAGTCGTATTCTGGTCTGGTGCCGGACGATGTGGGGGGCAGGCCGTTCCCGGACGGCGATGACCACGGTGACGCGGACGAGGAGTTCGCATCCGTGGTCTTCGACGAGGACTTCGTCAGGGCCGCGCTCTTCCACGAACCCAGTGCCCATGAGCGCATGCTCGCCGCCACCCGCACCGAGGCGCGCCTGGTCCGGTTCAACGAACCCTCGGACCCCCCGGCGGAGCTGCTGGGCGCGGAGGACACCGGGCAAAGGGACGCGGAGTACGACGAGCTCTACGCCCAGCGCCGTCCGTACCGGGGCCATCACACTCGCTGGCACCGCTCGGTGGCGTGGCTGCTGGCCGTGGTCATGGGCATAGGCGTGGTGGCGCTGGCCTTCGCGGCCGTCTACCGGGGCGCGGGCGGCGCACGGCAGCCGTCGGTGCCGCCGGCCTCCCCGGCAGGCCGGGTAGGAGCGCCTTCGGTGGCCCCGTCAGCCACTTCGATACCCCCGGTGGCGGCCTCGCCCGCGCGCCGATGACGCGCGGCTGAGCAGGGGGCATAACCTGCTGTTGTGCGGCCTCGCCACTGACCTCCGATCAAAGTTGTCTCGTGCCAGGGCGTTTATAAGTGGCCCTGGAGACCTACTCTTGCTATATGGCCGGGCCTGGAGACCCTCCTGAGGGGACACCCGAGGGCGTCCCAGGAGGTGGTGAGGACGAATACCGATCCGTCGTCTTCGACGAATCGTTCGTCAGGGCTGCCCGCATACAGGAGTACTCGGCCCAGGAGCGCCTGGACGGCACCTCGCGGGCCGTGCGGACCCGCAGGCCCTGGTCCCGGAGCGGCGCCTCCAGACAGGCGCTGGTCCTGGTCACGCTGATCGCCCTCGCCTTCGGCACCGCGATCTACCTCGGGATCCGCAATCCTTACCAGCAGCCCCCCACCCCCGTCGCCCAGCCTCTGCGGATCGCCCTGATTCCGCTCACCCCCTCGCAGCCGGTCCCGGCCGCGGATCTCAAGCAGCCCTTCGAGGGGCACCCGGCAGCCGACTACCGGTCTGGGGCCGCAGGCATCACCCTCCCGCTGGCAACCCGGACCGCGCATTTCTCCGAGAGCCAGGTGATAGAGGCGCTCAGCACCGTCAAGGAGTACCTGGTCGCCTCGTCCATCGACCCCGAGACGCTGACCGGCGGCGACGTCCGGGCCGTACGGAATCTGCTGGCTCCCGGCCAGCTGGAGCAGTTCGACGCCAGCCTGGAGAAGCCGGCCGATGACGGGCGGCACGCGGCGACCGGATGGATGGTGCGTTTCGATCCGGCGAGGGTGCGGCTCGCCAACGACCAGGTGCGGGTGCGCGGCACGATGACGCTGACCGAGGTGGGCGGCGATGTCCTGGAGGTCGTCACCGACCACACCCTGGTCTACGCGGTGCGGGACGCCGCCACGGCCGACGGCGCGGCCTCGCTCTTCACGGTCCGCCGCGAGCTGCGGTTCCGTATCGACCGCGACGATCTGGACGGGCACCAGGTGGAGGTCGTACAGGCCGCCGTGGAGGCCGGGCCGCTGTCCTGCGGCAGCGCTTCGGTGCAGTACTTCCGGCCGCTGCTGGCCGGACAGCTCCCGCAGGCCATGGCCGGGATCGACCCGTACGACCACGACCACGAGATCACCTCGGTCTGCGGAGTGCTCACCCCCGAGGTGTCCGCGTCCGTCACTCCGACGGTGGCTCCGACGACGGCGGGTCTTCCGACGGCGGTGCAGGCCTCTCCTGCGTCTGAGAGCCCGTGAACCTGCCGCGCAGCTTGCCGCCGAGGTCGCCCGCGCCCGTGGAGATGTCGCGTATCAGCCCCATCAGCGGATCCTTGCTGGTCTTCACCGTGTCGGCGTAGTGGTTCGCCGAGTCGCGGAAGGAGTCGTAGACCGAGGTGTCCTTGTCCTCGCTGCGCCGCGCGTAGTGGCCGTCCATAAGGCGCTGGAAGTCTCGGCTGGCGGCCCACTTCTTCAGCTCGGCGGCCCGCACGGTGGTGAAGGGATGGCTGCGGGGCAGCACATTAAGGATCTTGAGCACGGAGTCGCGCAGGTCACCGGCCTCCTCGTACTCCTCGGCCTGCGCCAGGAACGCGTCCACATTCATCTCGTGCAGATGATTGCCGCCGGCGATCTTCATCAGGCCGCGCATCGACGCCTGGAGGTCCTGCCCGACGAGGAGCCCGGCCCGGTCAGCCGACAGCTCCGACTTGCGGAACCATTCGCGCAGCGCGGTGACGATCGCCAGGACCGCCAGATTGCCCAGCGGGATCCATGCGACCCGCACCGCCAGGTTGGTCAGGAAGAGCAGGATCGTGCGGTACACCGAGTGCCCGGACAGTGCGTGGCCCACCTCATGGCCGACCACGGCCCGCATCTCCTCCTCGTCGAGCAGCTCGACGAGCCCGGTGGTGACGACGATGATCGGCTGGTCCATGCCGATACACATCGCATTCGGCTGCGGGTCCTGGGTGACGTAGAACGACGGGATCTTCTCCACGTCCAGGATGTAGCAGGCGTCGCGGAGCATCGCATCGAGATGAGGGAACTGCTGCTCGCTCACCCGCACGGAGTCCGACAGGAAGAGCAGCCGCAGTGAACGCTCCGGCAGCAGACCGCTGAGCGCCTTGAAAATGGTGTCGAAGCCGCTCAGCTTGCGCAGCGCGACCAGGGCGGAGCGGTCGGCGGGGTGCTCGTACGCCCGGGAGGAGATCCCCGGGAAGCGGACGCGGTTGCGGCCCGGCAGCCGCTCTCCGGAACCGTCGGCGCCGCCGGAACCATTGGAATCGTTCGGCACGGACATATTGGCCCAACCCCCATTGTTGCCGATCGTTACGTTAGAGGGACGCACGGAGCCAGCGAGAAGTTCCTTCCGGACCGCCCGTACGATGTGGCCCTAAGTCTTCCGGCTTGCCGTCCTCACCGCAAAGGGTTCTGCATACCATGACCGCTCACGCAGTAGTCCCCGCACTGACCCCGCTCGCCGAAGGCGGCGGAAACCACCCGAGTCTCAGCCCGTACCTGACCGGCGGCGGCGCGCTGGTCGCGCTGCTGCTCCTGCTGTTCGTCGTCACCCGCTTCAATCGGGACCGCTGATCCAGGGCCCCGTCACTCATAGAGTGCCGCTAGGGTCTTTCGCATGAAGAAGCGAATCGGTGTGATGGGTGGGACGTTCGACCCGATCCACCACGGTCACCTCGTGGCCGCCAGCGAGGTGGCCAGCCTCTTTCAGCTGGACGAGGTCGTCTTCGTACCGACCGGTCGTCCCTGGCAGAAGAGCGACCAGAAGGTGTCGGCTGCCGAGGACCGTTATCTGATGACGGTCATCGCCACCGCCTCCAATCCCCAGTTCTCCGTGAGCCGCAGCGACATCGACCGTGGCGGCAAGACGTACACCATCGACACTCTGCGCGATCTGAAGACCGATCACGGTGATGCCGACCTGTTCTTCATCACCGGTGCCGACGCCCTCTCCCAGATCTTCGACTGGCGCGACGCGCAGGAGCTCTTCGAGCTCGCACACTTCATCGGGGTGACCCGGCCCGGGCACATACTCGCCGACCCCGGATTCCCCGAGGGCGGTGTCTCGCTCGTCGAGGTCCCCGCGCTGGCGATCTCCTCGACCGACTGCCGCCAGCGGGTGGCCAAGGGGGACCCCGTCTGGTACTTGGTGCCGGACGGGGTGGTGCGTTACATCGACAAGCGCAGGCTGTACCGGTAACAGGAGGGGTTCATGTGAACGACGCAAA
The DNA here is from genome assembly GCF_005047355.1 of Actinacidiphila oryziradicis. GTDB lineage: Bacteria > Actinomycetota > Actinomycetes > Streptomycetales > Streptomycetaceae > Actinacidiphila > Actinacidiphila oryziradicis. Next base: position 52,241 of record NZ_SUMC01000001.1, on the reverse strand, counting down.
CCCCCGTTGGCAATACGCCGAGGGTGGTCCCGACCGGCAGGGTCAGGACCCGTACGCCCAGGACCCCGACCAGCAGGATTCCTACCCCCAGGACCCGCAGGCCCAGCAGCAGGGTGACTACGGTTACGACCCGTATGCCGAGCCCCAGCAATACCCGCAGCAGTACGGTCAGCAGGAACAGCAGTACCCGCAGTACCAGCAGCAGGGCTACGCCGAGCCGTACTACCCGGACCAGCCGCAACAGCAGCAGGAGTACCAGCAGCAGGAGTACCAGCAGTACCCGGGCTTCATCCCACAGCAGCCCCAGTACGCCGCGCAGCAGCCGTACTACGAGGAGCCGCCCGCCGCCCCCGAACCGGAGTCCCGGCGACAGCCGCCGCACCCCGAGGCACAGCGCAGTGGTGGCGGCCGTGACGGTGATGAGGGATTCGCGTTCGTCGACGAGGACGACGCGGAGTCCGACGAGGTCATCGACTGGCTGAAGTTCTCGGAGTCCCGCACCGAACGCCGTGAAGAGGCCAGGCGGCGCGGTCGCAGCCGTGTCATCGCCCTTGTGGTGGTCATGGCGCTCGCCGTGGTCGGTGGCCTCGGCTACCTCTGGCAGACGGGCAGACTCCCCGGCTTTGGCTCCACCAGTACGGCCGTGCAGACCACCACCGCCCAGAGACGTGACGTGATAGTGCTGCATCTGCGCCCCGTGGACTCCAACCAGAGCTCCACTGCCCTGCTGGTCACTAATTCCACCACCAAGAAGGCCACCACCGTTCTGCTGCCGAACTCGCTGGCCGTCAGCACCGACGACGGCGGCAGCACCACTCTGGGCGCGTCGGTCGTGTCCGGCTCGACTCCGACCCGTGATGCGCTGGACACTCTGCTCGGCACCAAGATCGCTGGCACCTGGCGGCTGGACACCCCGTATCTGGAGCTGCTCGTCCAGTCGCTCGGCGACATCACCGTGGACACCGATGCCACCGTGATCTCCAGCAAGAAGGACGGCGCCAAGACCCTCGTCAACGCCGGCAAGGCGCAGGACCTCAACGGCCAGGCGGCCGTCGCGTACGCCACCTACCGAGGGCCCGGCGAGGCGCAGAGCAAGCAGCTCGACCGCTTCGGCCAGGTGATGGAGGCGGTGCTGAAGAAGTTCCCGAGCAGCACCGACCTGGCGACCAAGACCATTCAGTCGCTGAACGCCATTATCGAACCGCCGCTGACGGAGAAGGACCTGGGCGCGACCCTGGCCGTCCTCGCCGAGGAGGCCAAGACGAGCTCCTACACGACCACGACCCTGCCGGTGCAGTCGGACGGCACGCTCAGTGAGACGGCCACCAACGGCGTGGTCAAGGATGTGCTCGGCGGCACTGTGAAGAACGCCAGTTCGAACGGTGTGCCCACCGTCAGCGTCAAGAACGCCACCGGCGTCAAGGACATGACGATCAAGGCGCAGGCGGCCGTAGTGAACTCCGGGTACACCTATGTGTCGGCCGGAACGGCGGCAACCCAGGCGTTGTCGCAGGTCACCTATGCCGACGCCGCACAGAAGGCGAACGCGACCGAGCTCGCGAAGACCCTGGGGTTGTCGGCCAAGGTAGTCAAGAAGGCCGCAGGTGCGGCAAACGCGGATATAACGGTCGTTATCGGTACGGACTACAAGGGCTGACCAGGAGCGGCCGACGTACGAGGGGCAGCCGCCCCAGCTATTCGCGCGGCCTCTTGACCGGTCGGGGCATGTCACAGGGTCGTGAGACCCTGGATGCACCATCGCCCCGACCGGAAAGCTTCTCCTGTGACCGCGACAGACCGCTCCATCGAGCTGATCCAGACCGCCGCCCAGGCGGCCGCCGACAAGCTCGCGCACGACATCATCGCCTACGACGTGAGCGACGTCCTTTCCATCACCGACGCTTTCCTGGTGGCCTCCGCGCCCAATGACCGCCAGGTCAAGGCCATCGTCGACGAGATCGAGGAGCGGCTGCTCGCGGAGCTCGGCACCAAGCCGGTGCGGCGCGAGGGCGACCGGGACGCTCGCTGGGTGCTGCTCGACTACGTCGACATCGTCGTGCATGTGCAGCACTCCGAGGAGCGGGTCTTCTACGCCCTGGAGCGGCTTTGGAAGGACTGCCCGGAGATCGAGCTGCCCAAGGACGCCGTCGCCACCCGTGGCAAGGGTCGGGAGCACGCCCGCTCCATTGAGGAGGGCGAGGAGTGAATGGCAAGCCGGGCGGCCGTGGGCGCCGTCTTGTCCTGTGGCGGCACGGGCAGACCGCCTGGAACCTGGAGGGCCGCTTCCAGGGCACCACGGACATACCCCTGACCGAGATCGGCGTCGCCCAGGCGCGCCGCGCCGCCCGCCTGCTCGCCGGCCTCCAGCCGTACGCGATCGTCTCCTCGGACCTGCAGCGCGCCGCCGCCACCGCCGCCGAGCTGGCCGCGATAACCGGCCTCGACATCAGCTACGACGAGGGGCTGCGCGAGACCTTCGCGGGCGTCTGGCAGGGCCTGACGCACCAGGAGATCAACGAGCGCTTCGGTGACGAGTACGCCGCCTGGAAGCGCGGTGAGCCCATCCGGCGTGGCGGTGGCGAGCTCGAGACCGAGGTCGCCGACCGGGTAGCCCCGGTGGTGCTGCGCGCCGCCGAAAAGCTCCCGGACAGCGGCACCCTGGTCGTGGTCAGCCATGGCGGGGCGATCCGCACCGCCATCGGGCGGCTGCTCGGCCTGGACCCGTACACCTGGGAGTCGCTAGGCGGCCTGTCGAACTGCTGTTGGTCGGTGCTGGGCGAGGGCGCGCGCGGGTGGCGGCTGCTGGAGCACAACGCGGGCTCCCTCCCCGAGCCGGTGCTCGGCGACGACAACTGACGGCGGCAGCCGATCGGATTTCGTATCCGCGCCGGTCACAAGCTAAGCTTCTTCTCGTTCACCGGGCGGAATGCCTGGGAACGATGGGGCTATAGCTCAGTTGGTAGAGCGCTTGCATGGCATGCAAGAGGTCCGGGGTTCGAATCCCCGTAGCTCCACAAGTACGGGACCTGGAGCACCTGCCCCGTAAAAAGCGCAGGCAGGTGCTCCAGGTCCCGCGTTCTCCTGGAGGACGCGGGATGCCTGTTTTCCGCTCTTTCTGTTTTGCCGCGATGATTTCCGACAACGGTCGGCCGTGCACGGGGCCGCCGATCACCGGGTCCGCCATACCGCGAAGCTCTTCGATTCGGGCCTGGCTCTCCTCGTCGTTCGGCTGTAGCCCACGATCCGTGCTGCCGCCCTCACCGCCACCGCGGCGGGGTCCCTGGCAGCCGCTCTGCGCCGCCCCCGCCCGACACATGACCCGGGACGCGCCGCCCGGGCCTGGGAGCGTCGTCCAAGGGGGTGTCCGGCCGATAACGCCGACTCGGCGTGGCGGACGGCCCTAACGGCCCCGTAGGGCGCGTACGGACACCGCGCCGGCGACCGCCAGGAAAGCCGCGCCGAGCGCCGGGTACACGGCGGAGAGCAGCATCTCGCCGCCGCTCTGGTGGAGTTCGGGCCGGAGCCCGCCGTGCGGGACCAGCCAGGGGAGGTAGGAGGAGAAGAGCACCCCGCTGAGGACGGCTCCGGCCGCCCAGCGGGCGTCGCGGCGGCGGGTTGCCTCGGCCGCCAGCAGCAGCACCATGGGCACGCCCCACACCCAGTGGTGGGACCACGAGACGGGGCTGATCAGGAGGGCGGTGACCGCGCAGGCGACCGCAGCCCAGGCGGAGGCGTGCGGCAGCCGGTCCCCGGCGAGCTGCGCCGCGACCGCCACGGCGAGGCCCGCGCAGCCCGCCACGGCCGCGCTGATCAGCCAGGGGTTACCGGGGGCGGCGTCGTGCAGCGCCCGGGCGAGGAAGCCGCGCAGGGACTGGTTGCCGGTCTCCTCGCCGTGGCCGACGCGGTCGGCGGCGAAGACGACCTGGGTCCAGAAGCGGCGCGAGTCATGGGGGAGGACCAGTGCGGTGAGCACCACCGTTCCCGCGAAGGTGGCGGCCGCGACGGCCGACCGGCGCAAGTGTACGTTCCAGGCGCTGCCGTCCCGGCGCAGGCGCTGCCAGCCGAGCGCGATCCCGGCCAGCGCGAGGAAGACGGCGAAGAGCGCGGGCGTCAGCTTGATCCCGGCCGCGAGGCCGGTGCCGAAGCCGGCCCAGCGGTGGCCGTTCCGGCGGGTGAGGTCCCACAGGACGAGGACCGCGAGGAGCAGATTGATCTGTCCGTAGCGCAGGGTGGTCCACACCGGTTCACACCAGACCGCAACCGCCGCCACGGCGAGTGACACTGCCACGCGCGGCAGCCGGCACGGGCGGCCCAGCAGGCGCAGCGAAAGATGCACCAGTGTGACGAGAAGTACGAGATTCCCTACGACCGCCAGATCGCGCATCTGGCCGACCTCCAGCCAGGTCAGCGGCATGAACAGCAGTGCAGCGAACGGCGGGTAGGTGGCCGGGAGCCGCGCATATGTGACGCGCATGTCGTAGAGCCCCTCGCCGTTGCGGGCGGCCCAGCCCTCGGCCCGGTAGACGAGGAGGTCGAGCATCGAGACGTGGGCGGCGCGCTGGGCCAGCCAGAAGCCGGTGAAGGACATCAGGCAGACGGCAGCCGCGATCAGGTTGGGGCGTTGCAGTACGAAGGCGCGGGTCCGGGCTGTCAGGAGAGGGCTGTCGGCGATGGGTTGTGCCGCGGTCACGGGGGCCCTCCAAGGGGGTGGCAGACGGCCCGCACAGAGCTGTGGGACACACGGTGGAGGGGGCATCGGTTTGCCCGGTCGGGTGTCCCGAATCGATTTGGCGAACCGCCCCTGCGGCCGTGTAAAGTATGCCGAGTCGCCAGGGAGACCTGGGAGAAACGACACGCGGGGCTGTAGCTCAGTTGGTAGAGCGCTTGCATGGCATGCAAGAGGTCCGGGGTTCGAATCCCCGTAGCTCCACCATAGAAGGCTTAGTAGAACACGGGGCCGAATAAGCGCCTCCTAGCAGGTCTTCAATGGTTACCAGCGCAGCAAGGTCCTTCCCCTTCGGGGGAAGGACCTTGCTGGTGTTTTGAGGCTGTGCACTGAGGTCAGGGAGCTGCTTGGCGTTCCAGGCGTCCTGGACGGCATGGAGCTGGGCGAAGGGCTCGTTGAGGTCGTGGTCGGTGACCTGGTCGTCTTCGATGCAGAGGGCGTGGAAGATCGCCTGGCTGAGCAGACGGCGCTGGTCATCGTCGCAGCGGCGGTAGAGCTCCTGTGGGTTCTCCAGCAGGGTCAGGCATGTTTCGATGAGGCGGGCGGCGTCGGAGAGGTCGTCGGTGGCTTCGTTGAGACGCGCTGAGAGGTGTTGGCGCTGGCGCTCGATGTCGTGGAGTTTGGCCTTGATCTTGGCTTGTGGCAGCGCACCGTCGGCGGCGAGGTCGATCAGGTTCTCTTCTCGCCCGTCGAGGGATCGGAGCTCAGTGGTCAGTTGGTGATGCAGGAGTCGGGCGGAGGCTTCTTCGGTGCCTATGGCCTCTTCGAGGTGTGCACGCACGTCGGCGATGAAGCCGGCGCTGAAGCGGACGCGGGCGTAGTGCTGCTCGACGGCCTCCTCGATGTAGGCGATGCCGATGTGCGGAGCATCGCAGGTGCCCTCTTGGCGGTTGCGGCAGAAGAAGTAGAAGTACTCGGTGCCACGCGGATTGTTGACCGTGCGCTGGATGATCATCCGCTGGGTGATGTCTGCTGCTCGTTTGCAACGTCCGCAGAACAGGGAGCCCTTGAGGTAGTGGTGGTGGGTGCGGCGGCGCTCGCCTGCGACACCACGGGACTCGATGGCGTCCTGGACGCGCTCGAAGAGGGCGTCGTCGATGAGTGCTTCGTGGCGTCCCTTGATCTCTTCACCCTTGTACGTGACGTCCCCGACGTAGTACCGGTCGCGGAGCATGTCCGACAGCTTGCTGATCGATATCTTTTTGGCGGGGAACTTCGTGGTCGGCCGGGTACGCAGGCCACGGTCGTAGAGCTCGTCCGACAGATCGGCCAGCGTGTAGTTTCCTGTTACGTACAGCTCGAAGGCCAGCCGGACGAGGGGCGCGCGTTCCTGGCGCTACCCGCCCCAGACCGGCAACTGTGATCGACGCACCAGGGAGCGTCGGCACCGTCGTCCCTTCCGCCAGGTCTGTAGCCTCCTCACGGCTCACTACTTTCTCCAGGTTGATCCCGATGTTCTGGAAGCCGTCGGTCAGCAGGTAGACGTGCAGACGGAAGTCACCACCGCCCTGGTTGATCCACTCACCGGCCAGCCGGTACTCCGACGTGATGTCACTGCCACGACCCTTGAGACCGGCGACCGCAGACGCGTACGCCGCCTGTATCTGCGTCATGGCGCTGCCCACCACACGCGGCACTCGTCGCAGCCGAGCGTTGTCCGTCGCACCGTCCAGATGCAGGGAACCGTCGAAGATCGTCGCCGTGCCAGCACTGGAGGCGGTGAACACGCGATGACTAAATGAGGGTGGAACAGAGACAATGGCTTGCTGGTCGGTGACCGGGGTGGCACGGAAACCGACTCGGTTCCCGTGCCACCCCCGTTGTCATTAGTGCCGCCGGTCGGTTCCCATGGCCGACCGCGCGTCACGAACGAACTGCCATATGCGCCCGACGTAGTAGGCCGCCATGACGAGGTTGATCTTTACTAGTACCTGCATCTGTGCCTCTTCCGTTTGATCTAGCTAGGCGATTGCCTCGCTGAAATCAAAGCTACGGATCGTCCTCAACGAGGGATACGACTTGCCGCTTGACTTGCCGCTCGTACAGGCGCTTATAAGCGAGCGGCAAGTCAAGCGACAAGTTCTTGACCTCGAACACGGCCACGGCACATGCGCGCGGTAGAGATGTTGAAAAGCTAGAAAGAATATTCCATAGTTGATCTTGTAAATAAGGAAATCAATTATGGAGCGTGAGCCAAGGCCATCAGCAGAGACGCCAGAGTGGAAAACCAAACTACCCACGGACTACAGACCATCGCCGGAGCGAATACATGACTTGCCGCCTCCGGCCTTCAATCTTGAATTTTTGGAACCGAATCAAGTGGCGAGCCCAGTGCTTGCTCTCAACATCGCAAGCAGCAGAAACGGTCGTAGTCCTGAGGTCACTGTCGCTAAGCACGATGAGCAGAATATGAACCTGTTTACGGGCCTCATGCAGCGCGATCGACATGTCTACCTGCTCGCGATTTAGCCAAGGCGCGCGACGTTTATGCTACGCTCGCCACTCATTCAGACCCCAGTGTTCGCGCCCTTGTTAGCGATATCATGGATTCACTGTTGCAATTTGAACTGGACGACTACGCTGTCCGGCAACCGGTTGTCGATCTCTGGACGACGCTCTTGCAGGACGTGGACCCCAACGTCCGAGAAGGTGTCCACTGGTCCATGTCCCGTGCCGTCCATTCCGACTGGCTCGACGAACCCGCGGCCCGCTACCTCGACAGCAAGCTCCCGGAAGGCTGGCAGCGAGAGGACTGGTGGTAGACTATGCTGACCGTCGCTGATTTGGTGCGCCACTAGGGGAGCAAGTCGCTAGCCCCTGGCCTCCTGTCACTACATACTGGGACAGTGATGGTCGACGGGGAACTTGTGCGCGCCATGGCTGAGGAGCTCGACGACTTGGCTCAGCGGCTGATTGATTGCCTTCAGGCAAGTAGGGAAGACGAGGGCGTTGAAACTCGACCAGCTCTCCAAGCTAGCTAGGCGTCACTATGCTGACGAATGGCAGCAGGATCGGGTCAATGCGCTGAAGGTCCTCATTCGGACAGCAATTCTCTGCCTTCCTAAGGCTGATGTCGTCGAGCCGTCGACAACTGAACCAAAGATGCCGCTTCGCCAGGCTGCTTGCATGATGTTTAACATCACTGCGCCTGAGTATGGATTCGAAGCGATACCGATAGGGCAGCTCCAAGGGAAGAAGTACAGTGACCTTCTGGAACGCCTGAAAGAATCTGCTGGTGTGTATGGGTCCGTAGCCTGGGTCAGGGCTGAAATGCTCACACCTCTGCGTCGGTTACTAGCGGAGACACTGCTCCATCCAGATTTCCCATTCGCTGTGGAGCCTGAGCCTGTGCAGACGGGCGGAATGCTGGTCGTCGGGTCGACACCTGCGAATGACTACGATACCGGCGGCCGCGAGCTGCTCGCGGCCTCTGCTGTCTACGCGCGTGATATCCGCATCGACGACGAGCTGCACGTAGTGCGCACTCTCGAACCCGATCTGCTTGAACAGCTCATGGATATAAATCATCCGTGGCCGCAGGTGATCGTAGGAGAAGCCGGATCTGGCAAGAGCACATTGCTATGGTCACTCCACCAAAGCCTGGCCGCCCAGCCAGATATACAGCCGGTGCTGCTGCCCGCGACGTGGTTACTACGGGACCGGAGTAACGAACCTGCTGAAAAACTCGCTGGATTGTTTCAAAAGATCGCCCAGGCGGGTAGCAGGCCGGTCTTGCTTCTCGACACTGCTGATCTGATGCTCCACGATGAGGAAGCACGGCAGACACTATTGCGTCTTCTCGATACCGTTTATGCGGCTGGCTTTACCGGCTTGTACTCCACCAGGCCGCAGGAGGCCGCGCTCCTGTCGCACGACAACCTGCGTCGTCATGACCTTCAGCCCTACGACGACACCGAGCTTGACCACGCGGTCGCCGCCTTGGTGGCATGCTACTGCTCGGATGTTCCTTATGCCGAGGTTGCCAAGCGTGTCCGCCAGGCAACAGCCCGCGGCTTGCCGGTCGCCGATGTATGCCGAAGCCCGCTGCTCCTGCGCATGCTGTTCGACCTCTCCGCGCCTGCCGAGCCTGAACTCAACGACGTAGACGTCACGCGGCTTTTTGACGCCTACTGGCAGCGACGAGTGATTCGCGACGCGCGTACCGATATCGAGATCAGCCTGCGTGCTCGTGCCGCGGACAATCTGAGCGCCACTGCCGGCCACGCTGCGATCGGGTTGCTCGGGTCAGGCCTGCCTGAACTACCTGGCGCCATGTTGTGCGACACAACTGCCGTAGTGGCTGGATCACCTGGTGACCTTGCATCTGTCGAGGAAGAACTCGCGATTCTCACTGAACGCGGTGTGCTCGTCCCCAGCGGAGAGCTTCTCAGCTTTTTCCACCAGACCATGTTCGAGTTTGCCGCCGCCAAGGGGCTGCTCGCTCGATCAGACCCAGCGACGATCGGCACGCTGGCGATCAGAGCAATCAGTCACGGCGGCGACCTGTTCGTCGGCGCCGTTCTTGAGCAGGTCCTGATTCTCGCGGGTAGCAACCCGCTTCTCCAGGCCGCAGCCCAAGACGCCGTTAAAGGCCTGGTCACCTCGGACAGCGAGGCGGTGCAGGCGATTGGACTTGTGGCCTGGGGCCACTATCCAGCGCTCCTTGATAGCGCCACCGACACCCTGCAAATGGCCGGAACATCGGCGCTGGAACGCGCGACAAGAATCCTGCCCACCATCGCGGCCAAGCCGACCGGGCAGACCATCAGCCAGCTCATGCTCATCTGGCAGTCCACGAGCGAGCCGCATGTCCGTACTGTGGTGCTCGATGCGTTCGCCCGGCTCGCCCTGCACGCACCGCGAGACGTAGCCGAGGCATTGAACTACCTAGAGCCGCTCCAAACCTTCGCCGGCACCACAGCCACCCATGCAATGCGGCGTAGTTTCCTCGGTGTCCTCCATGCGATCTCCTCGGAGGCGCGCCTCCTCGTACGGTCCACGCTCGTTGCCATGCTCATGAGTAGCGACGACCGGGAATCTATCGAGCTGGACTACCTGGCAAGTCAGTGGTCCTACATTGGCGACGATCATCTGCTGGCCGAGGTCGTCCGGACACTTGACGCTGAGGGACCGCCGAACCACACCGTCGCGGCGGATCCAGCACGCCTGCGCCCCCGGTGATCACAGGCTAATCGAGTCCCTCGTCACCACCTGTCGCGCTATCGATGACAGCATCGCCGAGGTCATCGCAACTGCCATCGCCGAGCGCCACTACTCCGTCGCTCGCGAGCACCTCCAAACGCTCAGCCGCGCCGACATCACGGCCACCCTCCGGAGCTTCCTTCTCGACCTCATCCGCACCCATGACCGCAGCTTCGGCACCCGGGCTTTCCCAGAGATTTTTACGGCTGCCAAAAGTAATTAAACATGGATCGAAACCCGCTTCGGCCTATCAGTTCAATCGCGGGACGCTATCAGAAATCCGACACACGCCGGAGGCGGTGTTCGGGCTCTTGTCGCGTCCGGAGGGCGCTCCCGCGCGGTGGCGCCGCGCCCGCGCCGGGGGCCGGAGCCCTCGGCGCGGGCATGACAGCCGGTTATGGCTCAGCGCCGGGTGGCGTCCTCGACACGCAGCGCGAGGGCGGGGCAGCGCCGGACGGCGACCTGGGCCTGGGCGTTGAGGTGTTCGGGAATGCGGGTGCCGGCGATGTCGGGGTAGCCGTTGCGGTCCAGCCGCACGATCTCGGGGAGCAGACCGGCGCAGAGGCCGTGCCCCTTGCAGAGGGTCCAGTCGACCACGAGTTTTTCGTTGCTGGCCTTGCCGCCGCTCTTGCCACCCTTGCCGCCGGGGCCTTCGGAGCCGAGCAGCGGGAGCACGCCCTTGGTGGGCCGGCCGCAGCCGCCGCCGAGGACGTGCGCGGCCAGGTCGTCGGTGAAGGCGCTGATGGACGAGAGCAGGAACCGCATCGAGCCGTCCGGGTGACTGCACACCCCGCGGCCCTTGACGCCGAGCGCCGCCTGCCGGAGGGCCTCAAGGGCGCCCTGCCCGCCCCCGTTGAGGACGTCGCGGAGCAGTGCGGCCATCGAGGGCAGCCCGAGCCGGCACGGGCCGCACTGCCCGGCCGTCTCGCCCGCCAGCCATTCCACGACCTTCAGCGACTCGCCGAGCGGGCACAGACCCGGGTCCAGCGGCAGCAGCGCGCCCGCGCCGAGCGTGGCCTTGTGGGCCTCCAGGCTCTCGCGCGCGATCGTCACCATGGACGCGATCTGCGGGTCGATCCACGCGCCGTGGTAGCCGCCGACGAGCACTCCCTGGCCGACGCCCGCGCCGCACATCTGCAGGATGTACGACATCGGCACGCCGGTCGGGGTCTCGACGACGGTCTGCCGGGGCACCGAACCGGAGATGGTCAGCATGGCGGTACCGGGCTCTCCGGCCACGCCGGTGGAGCCGAAGCGCAGCGCGCCGAGCCGGGCGCCGACAGCGAGCTGGGCGAAGGTCTCGGTGTTGGAGAAGAGGGTGGGCAGTCCGTCGACGCCCGCGACACTGGCGCTGACCTTCCGGCCGGGCGGCAGCGGGAGGCCGCCGTTGGCGGCCGAGATGATGCCCGAGGACTCACCGGAAACGAATCGCTCCGGCATCCGTACGATCCGGGCTTTCAGGTTCCGTCCGCGCTTTTCACCGAGGCCGCGCTCGGCCAGCGCGTCACGTATCGACGCCTCGTTGGTGTCGCGGGTCACGCTGATGACCAGCGTCTGGGCGCCGAGGATCTCGGCCGCCAGCACGGCGCCGTCTATGACCAGGTGCGGGGCGCGCCGGAGGATTGTCGCGTCCTTGCGACAGGCGGGCTCGCCCTCGCAGCCGTTGACCACGACCGCGGTCCGGGTTCCCTTGCGCCGCGCGGACTCGCCGACTGCCTTGAGCTTCCGGTAGAACGGGAAGCCCGCGCCGCCCCGGCCGCGCAGCCCCATCAGCTCGGCCAGGTCTATGACTTCGCTCTCGGTGAGCGTGGGCATCGAGCCGTGCACGGACAGGTGGGTGACCCGGTCGAGTCGCTCGGCCATGTCGAAGCCGGCGGTGATGCGTGGCAGTCCGACTGCACGGACCTCCGGCAGTACGTCGCCTGCGGTCGCGCCAGGGGATGCCGATGCACCGGGAAGGGCCGGACGGGGACTCATCGCTGTTGTTCTCCGAAGTACGGGGCGGAGCCTGGCTGCTGCCAGGCGACGGGCTGGAGGCGGGTGGCTCCTGTGTCGGTCGGTACCTCGGGAGGAACGGCGTTGTCATAGGCAGGTGTGCCGTAGGCAGGTGTGCCGTAGGCGGGCGTGCCGTCGTAGGCGCGTTGGCCGGGAATCGGCGGCATCATCTGGGTCGCGTCGGGTTGAGCGTAGCCGGGCGGCAGTTGGCCGGACGGCTGCTGCTGAGCATAGACCGACGGCGGCATCTGGTCCGTGCGCTGCGACTGGGCGTAGATCGGTCCGGCCGACGGGAGCTGCCCGGTGTCGTAGCCGGGGGCGACCTGCGGCATGGCCGGGGCGGTCAGCGGGAAGTTGGGGAGCGGCGGCAGCGGGTCGTCGATGTAGGCGAGCGGGATGCCGTCGGACCGGCCGGCCGGTGCGGCCCGGCGCCTGCCGCTGCCGGCGCCGATGCCGCCGAGGCCCTTGTCCTCCGAGGCGGCCCCGACCTCGGGACCGCTCTTGAAGAGCGACTGGCCGCGCACCGAGCGGAGCCGTACGAGCAGGGCGATACCGACGCCACCCAGACTGATCAGGTACATCGCGACGAAGATGAACTTGGCGGACCGGCCGGCTTCCAGGCCGTGGACCAGCGCCATGCACCACGAGATGTACGCCATCGAATGCAGGATCCGCCACCGTACGGGGTGCCGCTTGGAGGCGAAGGCGCTCCGCATGGCGCCGGTCACGGCGGCCAGGATCATCAGGTACGCGGCGATCACGCCGAGGGCGATGAGAAGGCCCTGGCCCGTGGTGCCGAAGGGTATGAAGGCCGAGACCAGCGACACATGCCCTTCAACGACCTTCGTGGTGATGTGCAGGATCAGGAAGACCACCGCGGCGACCCCCAGCCCCCGATGCACCGCCTGGGTCATGATCCGGTGACGCGGGCCGAGGAAGCGGGTGTCGGTGCAGACCAGTCCCCAGATGCAGGCGCTGGAGAGCGAGACCAGGGAGAGGACGCCGACACCGAAGTCGAGGAACGCGCGCAACTGCGGTCCGGCGGCGGCCGCGATGGCGATGAGCAGGACCACAACGCCGCCGGTCGCCGCGACCCGCGTGAACCGGGAGGAACGGAGGCCCTCGAGCGAGGTGGTGTTCTCGGCAAAAGGGCGGTTCCTGCGGCGTGAGTCGGAGTCTGGAGCTTGAGGGTTGATGCGCATGCGCATGACGCTAAACATGTTCGTACCGATGGAGGTACAACTTTCGACAACTGACCCGCGGGACCCTTCCCACTGCTAGCGTTAGTATGTTCGAGATCCTGCTAACTGCGTTGGCCCATAGTGGTTTTGGGGCGTGGTTCTGAGGTGTTTCGGCGGTCTGCGCCTCCTTGTGTCGTATGTCGGGATTTCGGTGCAGGGTTTTCCCTCAAATCTGCCCGCCCGGACCCCACTTGGTGATTTCTTGGCAAAGCCATGCCCCTCGCATTAACCGTTCGGCGCGAGAGTGACGATCTCCGGAGCGCGTTGACCATGCACGTGCCCGCAACACGCGAAGATTCGTAACGCTGGGGGTTACATGAGTTCTCATCGCTCCAGAGGGCGCGCCGGTGTAGCCATGGCAGCAACACTGCCATTGGTCGCCGGTGCGCTCGCTCTGGGCATACCCGCCGCCCAGGCCAACGCCACGCCGCAGTCGGGGCGTGACACCCTGAGTGGCACCAAGCCGGCCTGGGCGACAGCCAAGGCCGACAAGGGCAGCACCTCCGACGCGGGCAAGGTCACCGCCCGCGTCTATCTGGCCGGCAACGCCTCGGCCCTGGCCGCCTACGCCAAGGCCGTCTCGGACCCGAGTTCGGCTCTGTACGGCAAGTATCTGACGGCGAAGCAGGTCCAGGCCCGGTTCGGCGCCACTACGCAGCAGATCGCCGAGGTCACCAGCTGGCTCAAGGCTTCCGGCCTCTCGGTCACCAGCCACAACCAGCACTATCTGACGGTCACCGGCCAGGTCGCCGACACCGAGAAGGCCTTCGCCACCCAGCTGCACAACTTCACCAAGGGCGGCAAGACCTACCGTGCACCCACGACGACGGCCTCCGTGCCGGCCTCGCTGGGCGGCGCGGTCCTCACCGTGGTCGGCCTGGACAACGCGCCGCATGTCGTCAAGCACGACACCGCCACGCTCCCGGCGCCCCCGGCCGTCTTCAAGAACTCCGGGCCGTTCTCGACGTACTACGGCTCGAACGTCGCCAAGTCCCTGCCGTCCGCGTACGGCGCCAAGCAGCCGTACGCGGTCAAGGGCTACACCGGCACGCAGCTGCGTGCCGCGTACGGCGCGAAGGAGCAGAACACCGGCAAGGGCGTCACTGTCGCGATCACCGACGCGTTCGCCTCGCCGACGATCGCCAAGGACGCCGCCACGTACGCCAAGGGCAACGGCGACGCGGCGTACAAGAAGGGCCAGCTCACCCAGGTCCTGCCGAGCGACTACCAGTACATCTCCGAGTGCGACGCGTCCGGCTGGTACGGCGAGGAGACCCTCGACGTCGAGGCGGTGCACTCGGTCGCCCCGGCGTCCGACGTCACCTATGTCGGTGCGGCCTCCTGCTCCGACAACGACCTGCTCGACGCGCTGAGCAAGGTCGTCGACAACCATCTGGCCGACATCGTCTCCAACTCCTGGGGCGAGGCCGAGCAGTACAACACCCCGGACCTGGCCGCCGCCTACGACCAGATCTTCCAGCAGGGCGCGGTCGAGGGCATCGGCTTCTACTTCTCCTCCGGTGACAGCGGCGACGAGGTCGCCAACACCAAGACAAAGCAGGTCGACGCCCCCGCCGACTCCCCGTGGGCAACGGCGGTCGGCGGCACCTCGCTGGCGGTCGGCAAGGACAACACGTACAAGTGGGAGACCGGTTGGGGCACGACGAAGTCGCTGCTCTCGTCGGACGGCACGAGCTGGGCCTCGCTGCCCGGCACGTACTCCTACGGCGCCGGCGGCGGTACCAGCCAGATCTACAGCCAGCCGTTCTACCAGCGCGGTGTGGTCCCGGACTCGCTGGCCCTGGCGAACGGTGGTACGGCCAAGGAGCGTGTTGTCCCGGACGTCTCGGCCGTGGCCGACCCGCAGACCGGCTTCCTGGTCGGCCAGAGCCAGACCTTCCCCGACGGGTCGGTCCAGTACAGCGAGTACCGGATCGGCGGCACCTCGCTCGCCTCACCGGTCTTCGCGGCCATCCAGGCGCTGGCCCAGCAGGCGCAGGGCGGCGTGCCGCTCGGCTTCGCCAACCCGGCGATCTACAACAAGTACGGCACCTCCGCCTACCACGACGTGACCGACCACCCGCTGGGTGCCGGTGTCTCGCTCGCCGTGGTCCGGGTGGACTACGCCAACGGCATCGACGCGAGTAAGGGAACCATCACCTCGCTGCGTAGCCTCGGCCGCGACAGCTCGCTGTCCGCGACTGTCGGCTACGACGATGTGACCGGCGTCGGCAGCCCAGCCGCCGGTTACCTGAAGTCGTTCGCGCGGTCCGGACACGGCCACCGCTGACGCGGTAGCGGGCCATGGGGCCCGCACCGGGGACATCCCCGGTGCGGGCCCTTCGGGTACTGCGGTAACCTGGCCACATGCATGCCGTACGCCTTCTGCTTAGCGAGCCGTGCTGACGAGGATCCAGGTCAGTGCGGCGCCCCTCCTGTGCGAGGGGCTTTTTCATTTCGGCAGGTAGAGCGCACGGCCGGGCCGCAGGCCGTCATGACATCGATGGAGTACCGAGGACGATGAGCGACACCACTCCCGCCGCCGAGGCGGTCGCGCCCCACCGCTATACGGCTGCCCTGGCCGCGCGGATCGAGGACCGCTGGCAGGACTTCTGGGACGACCACCAGACCTTCGCCGCCGAGGTCACCGACCGGCCCAAGAAGTTCATCATGGACATGTTCCCGTACCCCTCGGGTGCGGGACTGCACGTCGGCCACCCGCTGGGCTACATCGCCACCGACGTCTACGCCCGCTTCCAGCGCATGACCGGCCACAATGTGCTGCACACCCTCGGCTTCGACGCCTTCGGCCTGCCCGCCGAGCAGTACGCGGTGCAGACCGGCACCCACCCCCGGGTGTCCACCGAAGCCAACATCGAGAACATGACGCGGCAGCTGCGCCGCCTGGGCCTGGGCCACGACAAACGGCGGTCGATCGCGACGATCGACCCGGAGTACTACAAGTGGACCCAGTGGATCTTCCTGCAGATCTTCAACTCCTGGTACGACCCCGAGGCCGGCAAGGCCCGCCCCATCGACACCCTGGTCGAGCAGTTCGCCACCGGTGCCCGCCCGACCCCGGACGGGCGGCCCTGGGCCGGGCTGTCCGGCGCTGAGCGCGAGGACGTTCTGGCGGGCTACCGGCTGGCGTACTCCTCCCAGTCGCCGGTCAACTGGTGCCCGGGCCTGGGCACCGTACTGGCCAATGAGGAGGTCACCGCGGACGGCCGCTCCGAGCGCGGCAACTTCCCGGTGTTCAAGGCCAATCTGCGCCAGTGGATGATGCGGATCACCGCCTACGCGGACCGGCTGCTGTCGGACCTGGACGCGCTGGACTGGCCCGAGGCGATCAAGCTGCAGCAGCGCAACTGGATCGGTCGGAGCGAGGGTGCCCGTGTCGACTTCAGGGTCGGCAGCGATGGCAACGGCGGCGACGGCGCGAAGATCACGGTCTTCACGACACGCCCGGACACCCTGTTCGGCGCCACATATATGGTGCTGGCCCCCGAGCACGGCCTGGTGGACGACCTCGTCCCCGCCGAGTGGCCCGAGGGCACGAAGGAAGCCTGGACCGGTGGCGCCTCCACCCCTGCCGACGCCGTGGCCGCGTACCGCAAGCAGGCGCAGTCCAAGTCGGACGTGGAGCGCCAGACCGAGGGCAAGGACAAGACCGGCGTCTTCACCGGCGCGTACGCGGTGAACCCGGTCACCGGCCTGAGGATCCCGGTCTTCATCGCCGACTACGTCCTGATGGGTTACGGCACTGGCGCGATCATGGCCGTACCCGGCCAGGACGAGCGTGACTGGGAGTTCGCCAAGGTCTTCGACCTGCCCGTCATCCGTACCGTCCAGCCGCCCGAGGGCTGGGAGGGCGAGGCCTTCACCGGCCAGGGCCCGGCGATCAACTCCGCCAATGACGAGATCGACCTGAACGGCCTGCCCGTCACCGAGGCCAAGTCGAAGATCATCGAATGGCTGGCCGCCCGCGGCATCGGCGAGGGCACCATCAACTACCGGCTGCGCGACTGGCTGTTCAGCCGTCAGCGCTACTGGGGCGAGCCCTTCCCCATCGTCTATGACGAGGACGGCGTCGTCCACGCGCTGCCCGACTCCATGCTGCCGGTCGAACTGCCCGAGGTCGACGACTACAGCCCCCGCACCTTCGACCCCGACGACGCCGACACCTCCCCGGAGACCCCGCTGTCCCGGAACCCGGACTGGGTGACCGTCACCCTGGACCTGGGCGACGGCGCCGGTCCGCGCAGCTACCGCCGCGAGACCAACACCATGCCCAACTGGGCCGGTTCCTGCTGGTACGAGCTGCGTTACCTGGACCCGCACAACAGCGAGCGGCTGGTCGACCCCGCCATCGAGCAGTACTGGATGGGTCCCCGCGAGGGCCAGCCCGCCGGCGGCGTCGACCTGTACGTCGGCGGCGCCGAGCACGCCGTACTGCACCTGCTGTACGCCCGCTTCTGGCACAAGGTGCTGTTCGACCTGGGCCACATCTCCTCGTTCGAGCCCTTCCACAAGCTGTACAACCAGGGCATGATCCAGGCCTACGTCTACCGCGACAGCCGGGGCATCCCCGTCCCGGCCGCCGAGGTCGAGGAGCGCGACGGCAAGTACTTCTACAACGGCGAGCAGGTCAGCCGGCTGCTGGGCAAGATGGGCAAGTCCCTGAAGAACGCCGTCACCCCGGACGAGATCTGCGCCGAGTACGGGGCCGACACCCTGCGCCTGTACGAGATGGCGATGGGCCCCCTGGACGTGTCACGGCCGTGGGACACCCGGGCGGTCGTCGGCCAGTACCGGCTGCTGCAGCGGGTGTGGCGCAACGTCATCGACGAGTCGACCGGCGAGGTGACGGTCTCCGACACCGAACCGGACGAGGCGACGCTGCGCGCCCTGCACAAGGCGATCGACGGCGTCACCCAGGACATGGCCGGTCTGCGCTTCAACACGGCCATCGCCAAGGTCACCGAGCTGAACAACCACCTGACCAAGGCGGCCGGCCCGGTACCGCGCTCCGTCGCCGAGCCCCTGGTGCTGCTGATCGCCCCGCTGGCCCCGCACATCGCCGAGGAACTGTGGTCCCGGCTGGGCCACAGCGAGTCGCTGACCCACGCGGACTTCCCGGTCGCCGACCCCGCGCTGGCCCAGGACGAGGCCGTGACCTGCGTCGTCCAGATCAAGGGCAAGGTCAAGGCCCGCCTGGACGTGCCGCCGACGATCTCCGACGCCGACCTGGAGGCTCAGGCGCTGGCCGACCCGGCGGTTGTCGCGGCTCTGGACGGCGCGGGCATCCGCAAGGTGATCGTCCGGGCGCCGAAGCTGGTCAACATCGTTCCTTCCTGATCGGGGCGGCCACCAGGGGGCGGTTGGGGTTCATCCGGAACCCGTGACCGCCCCTGTGGGTTTACCTTTGACCTGGAACACGACGTGAGCCGAGCCTTGGAGCCGCTGTGAATTTCGCCCTGGCACTGTTCTCGCTGCTTATGGTCTCCTTCGTGGCCCTCGGCGTCGTGGCGGCGGTCAGGACCGTACGAGCTGTGCAGCGCGGCGTGGAACGGACGGGCCTGCAGGCTCGCCGGGTGGTCGAGGAGACGACCCTCAAGGCCCGCAAGTACACCCAGCCCGGCCCGGTCGGCGACCTCGCCGGGCTACGGCTCTCCTTGCGTACGTCCATCACCGGCACCCGCGAGACGCTGGAGCCCCACGTGGCCTCCGACGCCTCGCTCGGCGAGGCGCTGGCTCTGCTCGCCCGGCTCCGCGAACATGCCAAGGACCTCGACGCCGAGCTGCGCATCCTGGAACGCGAGCCCGACAAGTCCCGGATCGCTGCGCGCCTCCCCGAACTCCGCGAACGTACCCACCGCATCACCCACTCCGCCGACTCCCTGCGCTGGGCCGCCCAGGACCGCGCCCGCCAGTTCGCCGATGACGACCTCGCGGCACTGGGCCGCCAGATCGAGGTCGAGGCCGGGGCGTTGCGGCACTGGGCACCCGTCACGCCGCCCGAGGACGAGCCGGTGGACAAGCCGCACAAGCCGCTGGACAAGCCAATGGGCAATCCACTGGGCAATCCACTGGGCAATCCACTGGGCAATCCACTGGGCAAGCGGCTGGGCAAGCCCAAGCGCACCGCCTGATCCCCCTACCTGATCTTGACCAGGGCCGTACTGTCCTCTCGCTCCCCACGCGGGTAACCTCCCGCACATGTCGTCCCATATCGCGATCGTCACCGATTCAACGGCCTACCTGCCTCAGGAGGCCCTGACCCGGCACCACATCACGGTCGTGCGGCTCGCGGTGGTGATCGGCGACGAAGCGCTGGAAGAAGGCACCGAGGTCTCCGCCCCCGCCGTCGCCCGCGCGCTGCAGCGCCGCAAACCCGTGACGACATCCCGGCCCAGCCCCGAGGAGTTCGCCGCCGCCTACCGCGCCGCCGCTGAAGCGGGCGCGACCGCCATCGTGTCGCTGCACCTGTCCGCCGAGTTCTCCGGCACATATGACGCCGCCCTCCTCGCCGCCGCGGCGGCTCCGGTCCCGGTACACGTCGTGGACACCGCCATGGTCGCGATGGCGCTCGGCTTCTCCGTGCTCAGCGCCGCCGAAGCGGCGGAAGCGGGCGGCTCGGCGGACGAGATCGTCGCGGCAGCGGAGAAACGCGCCTCGGACACCTCCGCCTACTTCTACGTCGACACCCTCGACTACCTGCGGCGCGGCGGCCGCATTGGCGCGGCCCAGGCGCTGCTGGGCTCGGCGCTCGCCGTCAAGCCCCTTCTCCAGCTCGCCGAAGGCCGGATCCAGCTCATGGAGAAAGTGCGCACCGCGTCCAAGGCTGTCGCCCGACTGGAGGAAATCGTCGTCGAACGGGCCGGTGCCCGGCGCGTGGACATCGCCGTCCACCACCTCGCCACCGCCGACCGCGCGGCCCTGCTCGCCGAGCGGCTACGGGCTCGTGTGCCCGGCCTGGACGACCTGATGGTCAGCGAGGTCGGCGCCGTCATCGGCGCGCACACCGGGCCGGGGCTTCTCGGCGCCGTGGTCTCGCCGCGATGAGCCGGCGCGCGGGGGCGCGGGGCGGGCTGCCTAGTTATCCACAGGCGGGAAGCAAGATCATCTCACCGTGGCGATGGGCGCTACTGTCAGTCGCATGGGAACACTCACTGTAACCAATCGTCGCAAGGACCTTCACGCCGTCGTACGGCAGCGTGCCGCAACGCTCTTCGATGCGCCGCTCCACAGCCCGCCGGTCCTTCATCCGCCGGTCCTTCATCCGCCGGTCCGCGATCCGACTCCGCCGACCGGATCACCGGCGCCGGCACCTGCGCCGGAAGCGGCAGCGCAGGAGCCGCCGTCCCCCGTTCCGCGTCCTTCGGCCGTCTCACGCCTCGCGACGTGGCTGTTTGTGCGTTGCGGCGTCGAGTTGAAGACCGTCGCCGCGCTCGGGGTAGTGCTTCTGGCCGCCGCAGGCTTCGCGGTGCACCATTTCTGGACCGGCCGCCCGCACACGGTCGCCGTGCCGCCGGCCACCCGCGCGGCGGTACCGCGTCCTTCACCGGGGCCGCCGCCCGCCGTTGCGGCGAAGGCCCGGCTGGTCGTCGACATCGCGGGCAAGGTGCGCAATCCCGGTCTGCGGAAGCTGCCTTCCGGCTCCCGCGTCGCTGACGCCCTCAGGGCGGCCGGCGGTGCGGTGCCCGGCGCGGACACCAGTGCTCTCAACCTGGCCAGGCTCCTGGCCGACGGCGAACAGATCCTGGTCGGGGCCCCAGCGCCCCTGCCTTCCGGCACATCGCCGTCCGGCCCCTCAGCCCCGGTCAGCCTCGGCACCGCCACCCTCGACCAGTTGGAGACCCTCCCCGGCGTCGGCCCCGTCCTGGCCCAGCACATCCTCGACTACCGCGCCCGGCATGGCGGCTTCGCCTCCATCGACCAGCTCAACGATGTCACCGGCATCGGCGATCCGATATCCATAGCGTAACCTAAAGCCATGACACCGACAAGGGCCGTACTCCTGCTGCGCATCAGCTACCGCACCCGCGAGGATGAGACCGACGAGCCGGACGGAGAATCCGAGCGTTGGTCCGACCGCTGGCGCGCCGAATTCTCCAAAGGGATCGGTAGGCAGGAGGAGGACGGCCGGGCGCACGCCAAGCGCCTCGGGTGGACCATCACCAAGGTGATCCCCGAGGACGACACCAGCGCCTTCAAGCGCCGCAAGATCGCCCTTCCTGACGGCACGACAGGCCTGCGCACCGTCCGGCCCGGCTTCCGCGCCGCCCTGGACCTGCTCGCGTCCGGCGAGTGTGACGGCCTGATCGCGGACGACCTGGACCGCGTCGCCCGGGACCCCCGCGACCTCGAAGACCTCATCGACGTCGTCGAGTCCCGGCGCCCCCGCATCCCGGTCGAGAGCGTCACGGGATCCCTGCGGCTCGCCAACGACGCGGACATCACCATGGCGCGCATCATGTGCGCCGTCGCCAACAAGTCCAGCCGCGACACTTCCCGGCGCGTCTCCCGCAAGCACGAGGAGCTCGCAGCCGAGGGCAAGCCCGGCGGGGGAGGGTTCCGCGGCTACGGCTACGACCGGCGGAACCTCGAAGTCGTACCCGAGGAAGCCAAGATCGTGCGAGAGATCGCAGCTCGCGTCCTCGGCACCTGGCACGACTGGACGCCGGAGCAGTGGACCGCCTACGAGACGCACGGCGAGAGCCTCAACTCCATCGCTGACGACCTCCAAGCCCGCGAGGTACCCACCGTCACGGGTGCCGCATGGAACGCCCGCTCCGTCCGATCGGTCGTCACCAAGCCGCGTATCGCCGGTCTCCGCGCACACCGAGGTGAGATCGCGGGGACAGCCGTGTGGCCGGCCATCCTTGATACGGAGACGTGGGAACAGGTCTGCGTGCGCCTCTCCGAGCGGGGCCGTCACATCGACATCACCCTAAAACGATGGCTGACCGACGTCCTGCACTGCTCGCAATGCGGCCACGGACTCACGGGCAAGCATGGCAACGCGGGGGAGCAGTACTGGTGTGCCCGGAACAGGGGTGGCTGCGGAAAGATCAGCATCAAGGCCGTGCCCGCGGAGGAGGAGGTTGAGCGCCAGATGCTCGACCTGCTATCGCTGCCGGACGTGCTCGGGCGGCTGCGGTCCATCGCCACCCATGAGGCAACCGATGCCGCACGTGCAGAGCTGGTCGAGGATGAGGCGCAGCTGAAGCAGCTTGCCGGCATGTGGGCCCGCAAAGAGATCAGCTTCGCCGAGTATGGCGAGGCGCGCAGGATCATCGAGAGGCGCGTGAAGGAGTCGCGGGCCCTGCTCACTTCTGCGGCGCCGCGCGTGCTGCGGAAGCTGCTTGCCGGTGATGTACGCGAGGGCTGGGCCCGGCTGACGCCGGCCGACAAGCGCGAGGTCGTGCTCACGGTGACGGCTGGCTACGAGGTTGTCCCGTTCATCGTGGGCAAGCCCCGCCGATTCGACCCCGACAGGCTGCGCCCGCTGGACCCTCAAGCCTGACGCGCCAAAACGAAGGGCCCGCGCTCTCCCGAGCCTGGGCCCTTCGTTGTTGGACTCAAGAGCCTGCGACGTCTGGGTCTTCCGTCGCGGAGGGGTCGGCCAAGCCGTCGTGCTGCAAGTCGGAGGTGAGGATGCCAAGCGCCATCTTGAGTCGCCGGGCAATCTCGTCCAGCTCGGCCGGCGCGGATTCGATGTTGGCCGCCTTGAAGGCGCTGAAGATCATGGACTGCAGCGCAGAGTTTCGGCGGTTCACGTATTCGAGATAGGCCGACGTCTGGCCGCTGCCTGCCTTCGCCGCCAGTTGACTGAAGAGTGTCGCAGTGCGGTTCTCCAGATCCGTCTGCATCTCGCCTTCGGCAGGGAACAGCAGCGACAGCAGGTCATCGGTAGTGATCGCCTCGTCTGCGGACCTGGGCTTGATCCTGGTGTCCGGCCCCGGCGGAACCAACCACCACGTGAGCGGCAGACGGAAGGCTCGTGAGAGCGCGACCAGTTCGTCCGCGCTGAACTCCTTCACCCTCGCTGACCGGTGCGCCCGCTCGGCGGCGGCGTAGACCGGGATTGACCACGTCTTGCCAAGGCAGGTGGAGATGCGCTCCGCCGCCTCAAGCTGCGTCCACCCGCGGAGTTCACGGGCTCTCAGCAGGTTGTAGGACACAACCCCGTCCGCCGTCAGGCTCGGGAGTTCGGCTGCCTCATGGGCGGCCGTGAGCTCGTTGCCGAGCTTATTGGCGAGGTCGTCCTCGGATTCAGATCCCACGCCGGGAACGTACCACTCACTACCCCCAGGGCGACACTGGTGTTGGCCTCCCAACGCTCTTGCATGCCATGCCAAAGAAGACTAGTCTCGGGGCATGGCCAACACCAGTGTTGGCCAGCGAGCATGTATGTTCGGCACGGGTCAAACCCTACGCACCCTTCGGAGGGCGCGTGGGTGGACGCTCAGCCAGGCAGCGGCGAAGGCCGGCATGGACGAGTCCCACCTGTCGAAGGTGGAGCGCGGACTTGCCGGACTCAGCGTCGACACCCTGTCTCGGCTTGCGGGTGTCTACGACCTGACCGAACTACAGGCACAGCTGGCCCCTTACGCCCGGGATGCGGCGTGAACGCCGAGCAGACGGCTGCAGCGCAGCCCGCACGAGTGAAGACGGCGCGAGCCAAGGTGACGCTCTCCGACATCTACGCGGACCGCGAACTCACTGACGCCCAGGTCCGCCGTCTCGTGACCATTCTCGGGCTCACACAGCCGAGCAGGCGCAAGGCCGACGCCGAGCCCCGCGACACGGCAGCCTAGAGCCCCAAAAACGGCAGCGGCCCCGAGGTCGCTACAACCCCGGAGCCAACGCCACCCATCCAGCGCCCGCCCAGGACCGACAAGCCAACGGCGGACGCGCAAGTGAAAGCAGATCCCATGATGTCAGACAACCGGGTAATCGGCCACGAGACGCAGGCCACCGTCAACGGCACCGCCGTTCGCGCCGTCCCGTTCACCCAGGCCGGCGAGCAGCTGCCCCGCACCTGGACGTTCACCAACCGGAACACCGGCAAGCCGACCACGTTCACCTGCATGACCGGCTGCATCATCGACCACAGCGACAACATCGCGCGGCCGACGTTCGCCGAAGATGTTTGGTGCCAGACGCCCCGCGAGAACGTGACGCTGCCGCTCAACACCAACGGGCACCCCGAGGAGTTCCGGGTCCTGGGCTCGGAGATCCGGGTCATGCCGTTCTCGGCGACCATCGCTGAGCGACTGCCGCACGTCACGATCGAGATGATCGACGACCACTACATCGAGGGCCTCGACCCGGACGGCCTGGCCACGGTCATCCGCACGCTGGCCGAGCGCCTCGACTCGCTCAAGGACCGGCACGCCCAGCTCGTCCAGGTCCGCGCCGACTACCAGCGGCGGCAGGCGTGACCGACAGGCACATAACCGACGCGGCCGAGGACGACATCCTCGGCCGCCCGGCCGCCGATCGGTCTTACGGTGCTAGCACCGTAAAGCGGAAGCGGCGGACCGTCGCCGAGTTGGACGTCATCGACGACGCCATCCTCGCGGCCGTAGCTCAGGAAAGCCCGGTCACCCTTCGGGGCGTCTACTACCGCGTCGTAAGTTCCGGGGCAGTCGACAAGACCGAAGACGGCTACCGCCTGGTCGGCCGGCAGGTTCTCAAGCTGCGCAGGTCCGGCCGTCTCCCGTACCACCACATCACCGACGGCACCCGTTGGGTCGTCAAGCCCACCACGTGGAACACCGCCGACGCGATGCTGGACGCTGCCGCAGCTTCCTACCGGCGCGCCCTCTGGCTCGACCAGGGTGTTGAGGTCCACGTCTTCACCGAGAAGGACGCCATATCCGGTGTCCTCACCCCGGTGACGGACGCGTGGGACGTTCCTCTCGGGGTCCTGCGCGGCTACGCCTCTGAGACGTTCTGCTACTCGATGGCGCAGGCGATCCTGGCCGCGAACAAGCCGGTGTTCGTCTACCAGCTCGGCGACCACGACCCTTCCGGTATCGGCGCCTGGAAGGACTTCCAGGGCAAGGTCACCGCCTTCATCAAGGACAGCCACCGGTTCAGTCACGCCATCTTCGAGCGGATCGCCGTTACGCCAGCGCAGATCGATGAGTACGAGTTGCCGACCAGGCCGACGAAGAAGTCCGACTCCCGGTCGAAGAGCTTCGAGGGCGAGTCGGTTGAGGTCGACGCGATCCCGCCGACCATTCTCCGTCGGCTCACCAAAGCGGCGATCACGCAGCACATCAACCCGGAGGCGTACCGGCTCCATCAGGTAGCCGAGCAGTCCGAACGCGAAGGTCTTTACCGCCTGATTGGGGGCCGCTCATGAACGAGCCGAACACCTGGGTGGAGCGCGCCACCTTCCTCGCTATGGCCAAGGAGACGGGGATGGACAACGGCGATGAGATTGCCGCCGCCACCGTCGAGCTGATGATCGAGATCGAGACCCGCACCCCCGCCCCGTGGGCAGACAGCGACCCGTTCGCCGCCGAGCGGTACCTCGCCTCTCGCGGTGCCAGCCCCGCCGCCGCAACCGCCAACGCCGCCGAATTCGAGGTCTCCATGCGGGCCCTCACTGCCCTCGGTACCGGCAAGCCGGCTGAGACCTTCGACGACATCGTCCGCTGGATCGCTGAGCACGTGGACGGTGATGACCAGTGAGCTGGCAGACCACCCTCGTACAGCCGGTGAACGCCGCCCGGCCCGCCGTCGTACAGGTCACCTGCACGTGGTGCCCCTGGCGGTCCGTCACCATCGACGCCTCCACCGACACCGGGCTCGCCCAGGTCCGCTCCCTCCGCGACGGCCACGTGTGCGCTCTGAAGGACCCCGAGAAGGCGTTCGCGGACATCACGTCCGAGTACGAGAGCGACAGCCCCCTGTACGCGGCCGTGCTGGAAATGCAGCAGCAGAACCCCGACAGCCTGCCCGTGATCATCGGCCTCAAGGCGTGGGCGCAGCTCGATGAGTACCAGCAGAGCAAGCACCTCAGCGACCTCCTGCAGGCCTACGTCGAACTGGTCGACATCCAGCGCGCCGAAGACCTGGAGGGCCGATGACCACCCGGGAGCGGCTCATAGCCGCCTGCGCCGAGATCACGCGGGACGCGATCGGCGAGTTCTGCGCCGAGACCGGCCTGACGTACCTCGGTCCCGACGGGCCGCTGCACGTACTCGGAGGGATCCGCGTGCGCGGCACCTTCCGAAGCCCGGACGGACGCCACTGGGCCGATGCCCACCTGGTGGCGGAGTCCATGACCGTCGGCACCGGGCTGACCGCCCACATGCGCGACTACTGGACCGACCGGGCCGGCGACTCCATCGAAGGCCACGGCCTATGGGTCGCTACCGCTGAGCGCGGTCTCCACGACGCCACCATCAGCCCCCTGGCGGCTATCGCCGGGCAGCTGGAGCTACCGGCGCCGGAACGGTTCCCGGACGGCTGGGCCCGGTCCTGGCACGACTACCCGTGGCAGTCCGACGAGACCGAGCTGCAGCTCATCGCGCACGGCCTTCCGGGCACCGACGGCCGCCGCAACCAGGGCCAGCTGTGATGGCGCGCCGCCCCGTCCGGGGTTCCCGCTCAGGCGGGGCGGCGCGCCCCAACCCGTACACGACAGCCAAGACCTCGCGGGGGGCGGCTCCGGCCGCCACGCCCTTCCCCTCGCTCGCGAGCAAGGACGACACGTTGAGCACGACAGCGACACTTTCGGCGGTGATCCGATGACCAGCGACGCCACCGTCCGCATTGTCGTCAGCACCATCACCGCGCAGGTGTTCAGCCCCTTTGAGGCCCTCGGGTGCATCCGCACCCTGCCCTCACGGCTCCGGAATTGGGATGCCGCCGAGAAGTGCTGGGTGATCTCGCTGACCCTCGTCCCGGAGCTGAAGGCCGCTCTGGCGGCCGAGGGCTTCAAGGTCGTCGTCCGCGACGCCAAGGCCGGCCGGGCCGAGAGCCCGCGCCGCGGACGCGCCGCAGACACCTGGGCTGACGCCATGTACGCGGCGATGGACAAGGCGCTCGCCGACCGCGCGTACAAGGCTCTGCTGCCTGTCCTGCATCCCGACCGGGGCGGCGACACCGAGGCCATGCAGGCACTCAACGCGGCCCGCGACCGGGCGGTGAGCCGCTAATGGGCTACCCGCTGTACCGCGACGTGAAGCTCTGGTCTCCCGACGGCCTCACCAAGGGCGAGAAGCTCGCCGCTCTGGTGCTCGCCGACGACGCCAACGACAAGACGCGCCTCACCTTCAGCAGCACCGAAGACCCCGAGATCATGCGACAGGCGCTCGTGCCGGACGACCGGGCCATGCGGCGCATCCTCGCCGCGCTCCTGACACAGAAGGTCATCGAGCGCGCTGCCAGCGGCCACAACGGCAAGGTCGCCAAGTTCCGGTTCCTGCACCTATCGCCGGAGGGATGCCCCGGCGCACCGGAGTGCATGTGTCCGCTTGCGAAGCCGGTTCAAGACGAACCCGCGACAGGCGACACCTCGGAGGACGTAGGCGGGTCAAAATCACCCGCCTACTCAGACAAGCAGGCTGCGAGCAAGGCGGGCGAAAACCACCCGGCTACTAACGGAGTAGGCGGGCGATTTTCTGCCGGTAGGCGGGTGAAAACCACCCGCCCTACTCCTTCTACTTCCTCAACTACTTCCTCTACTGCTCCGGCGGGCAAGCCCGCCAGCGGCCAGCGGAAGCCCGGCAAGCACCAGGTCGCCGACGCCCTCACCGCCGCTTTCTGGGAGCACCACGGCAAAGGCCGTGCCCAGCCCTTCATCGCCGTCCGCTCCGTGATCCGTGCCGCCATTGGCAACGGCGTCGAGCGCGACGACCTCGCCCGAGCTCTCGACCGCTGCGCCCGCGAAGGCCGCTCGATCTCCGGCGCCACCCTCGACATCGCCCTTGGCGCTCTCAAACGCGCGGGCAGCCCGCAGCAGCGCACCGGCGCCCGCTCCGACCTCCCCGACGACGACGACATCCACAACGCAACCCCTGAGGACATCGTGTGAACCACTACGACCCCTACGACGACGCCGCCCTGCTCGCCGAAGCCCAGCAAGGCGCCCGCCGCGAGCAGATCGAGCGCCGCCTCCACCTGCTCCTCGACAAACGGCCCCCGGTCTTCGACGAGGAAGGCGAACTCCACCCGGACATTCAGGGCTGGATCGAACGGTTCCTTCAGGGCGAGCCCGGCGCGCTGATCCTCATCGGCAAGGTGGGCACCGGGAAGACCTGGTCCCTGTGGAAGGCCGCTGAGACTCTGGTCCGTCAGGGCTGGCGCGGCCGTATGGAGATCGCCGCGTCCTACGAGGTGAAGGAAGCCACCGACCGGCCCGTCGACACTGAGCGGCTGCGCATCTGGCGCGAGGCGGACCTGTTCGCCATCGACGATCTCGGAGCCCAGCGCGTCAACGACTGGGACGCAGACGCCCTGCTCGCCATCATCGACCGCCGCTGGCAGCGCCGGCGGCCAACGATCGTCGCGTCGAACGAGGTTGGCCTGAAGGAATTCATCGGAGACCGTGCCGCCTCCCGCCTCGCCGACGGCGCAACCATCGTGAAGTTCACCGGAGCCGACCGCCGGAGGGCCCGATGACCGACGCCGGATTCGAGCGGACCCCTCCGCAGGACTTCCACGCCGAGCAGGCCGTCCTGGGCGGCATGATGATGTCCAAGGAAGCCCTCACGGACGTCGTCGAGATCCTCAACGGCACCGAGTTTTACCGCCCCGCCCACGCCACGATCTTCCGGGCGATCACCGACATGTTCGCCAAGGGCGAGACGGTCGACCCGATCACCGTGTCGGGGTACCTCGCGAAGTCCGGCGATCTGGTCAAGGTCGGCGACCGCCCGTACCTCCACACCCTCGTCAGCGCCGTGCCGACCGCCGCCAACGCCGAGTACTACGCGGGCATCATCCGCGAATACGCCCAGCTGCGCAGCGTCATCCAGGTCGGTACCCATCTCGTCCAGATGGGATATGCGGCCGAGGGTGACGCCGCCGAGATCTTCGACGCCGCCAACACGGAGTTGGGCGCCGCCGCCGCTGCTCGCGATGACTCCCGCGCCACCGCTATCGGCGAGGACTTCGAGCAGTATCTCGACGACCTTGAGGCGTTCCAGCGCGAAGGCCGCAGCAAGGGCGTACCCACCGGCTTCACGGACCTCGACAGCCTCACGGGCGGCCTGCTGCCCGGCCAGATGGTCATCGTCGCCGGGCGTCCGGCCATGGGCAAGAGCACGCTGGCGCTCGACTTCGCGCGGAGCTGCGCTATCAAGCATGGACGCCCGGCCGCGTTCTTCTCCCTGGAGATGTCCCGCCGCGAGGTGCAGAACCGGGTGATGTCGGCTCAGGCCCGCATCGCTCTGCACCACCTCCGCATGCAAGACGGCATGACCGACGAGGACTGGTACCGGTTCGCCGAGACCACACCTCGGGTAACTGCGGCGCCGCTGCACATCTACGAGACCGAGCAGACCCTGATGAGCATCAAGGCAAAGTGCCGGCGCCTCAAGCAGGGCGAAGGCCTCGACCTGGTCGTCATCGACTACCTGCAACTACTCACCGCCGGCCTGTCTCACAGGGTCGAGAACCGTCAGGTTGAGGTGGCCACTATGAGCCGCGGCATCAAGGTCATGGCGAAGGAGCTCGGCGTACCCGTAGTCGTCCTGTCCCAGCTCAACCGCGGCCCGGAGCAGCGCACGGACAAGAAGCCGACGAAGAGCGACCTCCGCGAATCCGGAGCGCTCGAGCAGGACGCCGACATCGTGATCCTGCTCCACCGCGAGGACGCCTACGAGAAGGAGTCCCCGCGCGCCGGCGAGGCCGACCTCATCGTCGACAAGCACCGCAACGGCTCGGAGGCGACGATCACCGTCGCCTTCCAGGGCCACTATTCCCGGTTCGTCGACATGGCCCAGAGCTGACCCCTGACCCCCGCCCGGCCGGGCCCGCCGTCAACAGGCCCGGCCGGTAATCCCAGCATCACACCGAAAGGAGAAGACCGTGCCCGAGACCAACCCCGAGCAGGTCGAGTGCCTGCACGAGATCTATGACCCCAACTGGGACGAGCCCTTCGAGGGCTACGCGATCCGCCGCCACCGGATCACCAAGAAGACCCCCAAGCGGATCTTCTACACCGACGACTGGGGCCGCACCTACTCCCTCGATCGGCAGAGGCTCGAGGCCGACGGCGAGATCTGGGACCGGGTTCACAACCGGCGCCTGTACCTCCGCGAGCCGGAGCTGCCCCAGCCGCCCAAGCGGCCGTCAGTGGCCGAACTGAAGCAGCGCATGGCCGACGCCCACCCCGACCGCGGCGGCAACGACGCCGAGTTCATCGCCGCCCGCCAGAAGTACGAGCGGGCCCGCCGGATGGCCGCCCGATGACCAACGTCAACGACGTCGTCGCCGAGCGCATCGAGGCCGCGCGTCGCCGCATAGCCGCCGACAAGACCCGCCGGGCTGACCTGCAGGCCGCCCGTAACGCCGGGCTCGTGCAGCGGCACCGGACGAAGCTCGCGCGCCTCAATGCGGCGGAAATAGCTTCCGCCCGCCCGAGCGAAAGCTATGCCCTCAGCACCGCTGAGCCCGCCAGACGTGCCGCCGAGCGCGCACCCGAAGGCCGCGATTTTTCGACCCCCACAACCCCCGGAGGAACCACCGTGCCACCGACCGCCCGCATGGTCGTCTGCCCGAGCTGCCGTACCGAGCGGATGGCCCGCCGGGTCGCCAGCGTCGTCATCGCCGGCCGCCCGCACGACGCCTTGCGCTGCCTCGACCCCGCGTGCGAGCTTCTGTGGCTCGTCCGCGCCGACCGGCCCCGCGTACCCGCCGCCGCGGCCTGATGCCGTCCCCCGAGAGCCGCCGCCCGGACCGACCCCACCAACCACAAGGAAAAACAGAGCCCCCCATGAACCAGACCGCCCAGTACACCGCCCTCACCCGCGAGCTGCCCAGCGTCGCAGCCGTCGACCTGGTGACCGCCGGCACCTTGCAGCTGGTCGTCACCTGCCCCAACTGCGGCGCCCAGCACCGGCACCTCGGCCTCGGCCTTCGCCGCTCCCCGTGCGGCGTCTTCTATCTCGTCAGCCGTACCGAGCCCATAGCCAAGCTCAGCGCAGCCTGAACCACCCCTGTACGAACGGAAACGCCATGGAATCCCAGTTGAAAGCCCCGCTGCAGGCAGCGATTGCGATCGTCACCGCCGCATCCCTCGACCCGCCCTCGGTGTCGGTCGAGGAGCTCCTCGCCGACACCAACGCGCTCGATGTCCTTGCCGTCCTCGCCCGCGCGCTGCATCTGACGCTGGGTTTCGCGGTCGGTGACGTCGGCCGTGATGCCGTCCTCGCCACCCTCGGCATCGACGCCGCCGGGGATGAGTCGTGAGCGGAGAGCAGCGGCCGGTGAGCCGCCGGTACGAGGGCGTACAGCCACCCCGGGACGACCGGCCGGCGCCGTCGGAGCTGTGGGACGGCATAGCGGTGCCCGGGCCGTTGTGTGCCGAACTGTCGGCCTTTCTCGATGCGGCCCACCGGAACGGCGGGGGGCTGTCCAGGGCTCTGCTGGGGGTGCTGAAGGCTTCACGGAGCGCGGCGGCCCGGTACCAAGCCAGGCAGCACGCGGCACGCGCTTTGGCAGCCCCAACGCCTGTGGCCCGTGAGGTTCTTGGTGTCGCCCAACTGGCGTCAGTCTCGGTCGTGGAAGAGATCACGACCGCGCAAGCAGCGGACCTCGGAGGGTTCACCTCCGAATGGTGGCGACGGCTCGCCGTCACCGGCAGGGTCCGCGCCCGGCAGGCCGAAAGGCACGTCTGGCTGCTGCACCGGGCGGACGTGATCGCATACACGAATCGCCGACTGATGGAGACCCCCGATGACAACCGCGACCAGGACGGCCCCGGACCTCAACGGCAAGCTTGTTGAAGCCCGCAGCGAAGCCGAGACGATCCGCGGCGAGCTGAGCCAGGCCGAGGCCGACCTCGCCGCGGCGCTCGAGGTCCAGGACTTCAGGTCCGCCGAGGAGGCCAAGGGCCGGGCGGATGCCGTCCGCCCTCACCTGGCCCTCGCCGAAGCGACCGAGCGGGCCCTCGGGGAGGCCGTGCACGCCCTTGGGGCGCACCAGCGGGCCGAGGCTGAGACCGCAGCGCGACAGGCGCGCGAGGAGGCGTCCAGGGCGACGCTGGCCGCGGCGATGGCGGCCGAGCGTGAGGCCGAGGAGACCGCCCGGCGATGCCTCGCGGAAGCCCTCGCCGGTGTCGACGCGGTACGCGACAGCCTGACCGCCGCGAAGGCCGCCGAGGTGGCCGGCGGCGATGCCCGGCAGGCCGCGAACGAGGCCCGTGCCGAGCTTGAGGGGACCGCCCCGTCCCCGCACCGGGTCATGCCGAGCTGGGCGTCGTCCCGCATCGAGCGCTCCGAGCTCCTCACCGCGATCTACCACCGCCGCGAGCTCTGACCCCAATGACCAGGGGCGTGCCGCGTTCGGGCGTCAACGTCACGCTCTGCGCCGTCAGGGCGCGAGCGAGCGAAGGCGGGGAGCAGCGGTGACCTCGGTCTCCTCCATCTGCCTTGATCCGACCTGCGCCCCGGTGGCGCGCCCCTTCCCCCGTAAGTCCGCACCATCTGGAGATGCCATGACGAACCCAGTCCGTACCCCGATCCATGAGGGGCCGCCGGCCACCGATGCGGAGTTCGACCGCCTCAGGTACATGGCCCTCGCCCAGCTTGCCGGAGCGCCGCCGAAGACGGTGACGGAGAAGGTCAAGAAGAAGGGCAACAAGGTGCCGAAGATGAAGGTCGCGAAGCGGAAGACGGTGGGCGCCAAGGAGACCGCGCCCAAGGCCAAGAAGGCGAAGCGGCTCGCCGAGAACGTCGACTCGCCCGCCGCCCCGGTAGCTGACCCCTGGACTCAGCGGGCCGTCGACCTCTGGCCCACCGACAGCCTCCGCACGTGGGAACCCAGTGCGCCGATGTCGCTGTCGGACTACCTGAAGGACGGCATCTAAGTGCCCACCAGCCCTGTGTTCACGCCGGTCGACAGCAACGGATTCTCGATGTCGGCCGGCGGGGACCAGCTGGCGTCGATCGCCGCAGGCGCGACCGGCCCGCAGGTCGTGAAGACCAGCCCGGGGCGGCTGGGCAGGATCGTCCTCGCCGCCGCGAACGGTGCCGCGGCCATCGTCGTGTACGACAACGCGACCGCGGCGTCCGGCACGGTCATCGGCGTCATCGCCGCGTCGGCAGCGGCCGGCGTCTACGACTTCCAGCTCCCCGCGCGCTCCGGCATCACGATCGGCGGAGCAGCGACCAATCCGGCCCTGGCCGTCGGCTACGCGTGACAAGGAGCTGCCAGCGATGCTCACATGCGACTACTGCGGCGAGCAGTTCGAACGGCCCGCCCGGGGACCGGTGCCGCGGCTGTGCAGTCCCCCGTGTCGCCGCGCATGGTCCAACCGGCAGCAGCGGCGGCGCACCAGGGCCGACCGGCTCGCCAAGGAGCTGCCGCAGATGACCGGGGCGCAGCGCCGCCACTTCGAGCAGGTCGAGCAGCTGCTCCGGATGGCCCTGGCCGTCAAGGGCCCGCGGCGAAAGGGTGATGCCTGATGGCCGCAGAGATCCGGATGCGCCGTACACCGCCGGCCGGGCTCGGTCCGATGCTGGGCGCGGCTCGGATGCGCCGGGGCTGGCGGATGCGCGAGGCTGCCCGACTGCTCGAGCTGTCCCCGTCGTACCTGTTCGACCTCGAGGCCGGGCGGCGCTGCCCGTCGGTGACGGTCGCCAGGCAACTGGCCGACGGGCTCGGGCTCGACGAGACGGAGCGGGCGCAACTGCTCGCTGCCACAGTCGACGACGCGGGAAGGGATCACCCCGCGCGGCATTCCGTGTAGGTCGGGGCACCGATTCCGGGTGATCGCCTAGGCGGACACTCTGATTAGAGATAACATGGCTTCTCATGAACCAGGAACTGGAGTTGAGCGGCCGTCACCACGGGGCCGTCGCCGCCGTCGAACCCGCACGTCTGTCCGAAGCCGCGCGGGCCGCACTCGCCGCCGGTACCGCCGACTCCACCCGACGCGCTTACGCCTCGGACTGGGAGCAGTTCGCCGGGTGGTGCGCCGCCACTGGGAGCGCCCCGATGCCGGCCGCGCCTGAGACGGTCATCGAGTACGTGACGCATCTGAAGACCGCCGTGCGGCCGAAGACCGGGCGCCCGTTCTCGCCGTCCAGCATCGAGCGGGCTATCGCCGCTATCCGCACCGCGCACCGGGCCGTGAACGTCCAGCCGCCGGAGACAAAGGGTGCCCGCATGGTGCTGGCCGGCTACCGCGACGAGCTCGCCCGCGCCAAGGATCCCGCCGCCCGTGCCCGCAAGGCGCAGCCTGCCGTCCCGGCCCGGCTCCGCGACATGCTCGCCACCCTCGACCGCGACACCCTCATCGGCAAGCGCGACGCCGCGCTGCTGCTCCTCGGCTTCGCCTCCGCGGCGCGTGTCTCCGAGCTGGTGGCCCTCGACCTGGCGGACCTGGTCGAGACCGAGCAGGGCATCGAGGCGGCCGTGTACCGCAAGAAGATCAAGGCGTTCTCCGACGTCGCTATCCCCTACGGCTCCAAGCTCGCCACCTGCCCCGTGCGGACGCTCAGGGCGCTACGTGAGGCCATGGCCGAGGCGGGGCGCACCGACGGCCCGATGTTCGTGCGGATCGACAGGCACGGCCGTGTGGCGCCGCCGCTGTACCGCCACGGTGTGGCGATCGGCGACCCGTCCGGCCGACTCACCGCCCAGGCCGCCGCGCTGATCGTCGAGCGCGCCGCCGACGCCGCCGGACTGAAAGGCCAGTGGACCGGGCACTCGCTGCGCCGCGGCTTCGCCACCGCTGCCCGCAAGGCCGGCCACGACATCGTCACCATCGGCCGCCACGGCGGGTGGGCCGACGGCTCGAAAGCATTGCTTGGCTACTTTGAGGACGTCGACAAGTGGGAGGACAACCCGGTCACAGGAACGGGACTCTGACCGGCGCGCAAGGCAGACTGGCCCGCAGCATCGACAACCGACGGAGCAGCCACACATGATCGAGCTCATCAGCACCAACGTCGGCGACACGGGATACACCTCGCCGGCGTTTGTCTGTGACACCTGCCGCGAGCAGGCGTTCGCCGACGGCATGGCCCTGGTGCTGTGGATGGAACGGTCCGTCGACGGCCTTACCGAGCGGAGCCCGATGTTCGTGGTCCACAAACGGACTTGCGGCCAGGCCGCGACGCACAGCCTCGGCGGGCCGTACCCCCGCGTGGACGACTGGCACGACATGACGATGGAGCTGTCTGTCTTCATCGAGCACCTGGCGACCAACGCCGAGCGGCCAGTGAAGGGCCGGAAGCGCCCGCACTCACTGGTTCTTCGCTCGCCTGCGGGCGGGGCGCACGCGGTCTAGGCGCATCCCGACGATGACCGAAGGCCGGCCCCACGCCACGGGGTCGGCCTTCGTGCTGTCCGGGTTGACGCAGCGGAATCTAACTTCGTACCGGCGAACGAAGTTAGCGCCGAGCAAAGGGGTTCGTGCCGGCGAACGAACCTTTGCCGAGATAGCTTCCGTTCGCCCCGGGGGCTGGGGCGGGCGTGGGCTGCCCCGTATGTCACGGTCGGGCAACCATGCGTACCTCGGCGTATCGCGTCCCGTCGTGTCCTGTAATGCTCCGCTGCACGCATTCAGATCGCCTTTGGGGGGCAATCATGTCTGATCAGTGGGGACAGCAGCCGCCGAGACCGGGCCAGCCGGGCCAGCAGCAGTGGGGCGGGGGCTGGGGGCAGCCACCAGCCGGGCCCGGCGCGCCAGTACCGGGCGGGCCGCAGCCGAAGAAGGGCAGGGGTAAGACCGTCGCCATCTTCGCCGGTTCGTTCTTCGTCGTGCTCATTGTGGTCGTGTCGGCCAGAGGCGGCGGGACGGACACGAAGACCGCCAGCCCCGCTGCATCGCCTGCATCCAGCGCGCCGGCGGAGACGACAGCGTCGGCTGCGGAGGCGGCTACGAAGGCGGCGAAGCCCGCGGCGACGAACCCGAAGCCGAAGCCGAACACGATCGCCTACGTGGTCACCGGGAGCAGCGGCGCGGATGTGATGTATGGCCCGTCGGGGTCGTCGTTCACTGGGCACTCGCCGATGAGCGTCACGAAGCCGCTGGGGCATCCGCAGTACTACTCGATCACGGCGCAGTTGCAGGGCAGCGGGAAGGTTACCTGCGAGCTGTTGGTGAACGGCAAGGTCATGTCGAAGGGGACAGCGTCGGGGGGTTACAACATCGCGACGTGCGAGATCGTCGACGACTTCAGCGGCAACTGGGTGGACGCCAACAGCAACTGATCGCTGGCCCGCTTCGGCGCCTCGCCCCTCACCGGGCGGGGCGCTTTCACGTCCAGCCCGCTGACCAGGCTTTTTGTGCGACCGCGCAAAGACCGCCCTAACCATGCTTAGGGCGGTCTGACCAGGCTTTTCCGGCGGTCACCGAAGAAGGGTTTCGGTTGGGGCGAAACCCTTCCCCGGGCATGGGCCCCGGCCGCTGGAAATCTGGCCGACCAAGCGGCCGGGGCCGTGCGGCCCGCCGAGCAACCGGAGTAGGAGGGATGGGCTCGGCGGGCGGCTTGTGGGAGCTATTCAGTTGGACCCGCAGCGCGGCCCGAGGCGATCGGATTTCCCCGAGCAGCGCCTGCTTCAAGCCTGGCACGCCTCGGAGTCTGCGGCACCTTCAAGGAAGGCGCGGTAGGCCGTCTGGCGGACCTGCGCCCGGACGTAGGTGAGCCCCGACCGCGAGTGCTCAGCGGCCGGGGCTCTCACCGCCCCCACGGGGGTTCCGCGTCGGCGGCAGGGGGCGGCGGTCTAGTTACCTCCGTTGCCGGAGCTCGGCGTCGAGCAGCCGCCCTTGCGGCAGCCAGGGATGTCACAGGACATGACCGTCACCTCCTCTCTGGAACCGTGCGCGAGTAGTACTGCGGGCGTCCGTCGCCGATGTGCTTCCAGTCCTTCATCGGCATGAGGCGCCGGGCTTTCCGGCAGGCCGCACAGGCGTAGAGGGTGCCCCCGCCGCTGTTGTCCTGGCCGATGATGCCGACCGCGATGAGCTCGCCGGCGGTGCCCCTGCACTGGTAGCAGATGGCGGTCACCGGGCGCTCACCGCCTCGCGGTGGGCCTGCCACAGGGCCTCGGCGGTCTCGCAGTGGACGCGCGGGTTCGGGCAGGCCCGGCACGTCTCGCCGTGCTTGAGGATGTCCGCGTAGGCCCGCTGGATCCTCGCGCCGATGCGCTCGTCCCACGTGGGCGCGGCCCTCACCGGGGTGCTCACGGTGTGACCTGGGCATCGCGATAGTCCTGCCACAGCCTGGTGCCATCCTGGCAGCGGACGGGCTCACCGTCGCTGGTCGGGTCCGCGCCGTTCCTGCAGGTGCTGCATTCGTCGCAGTGGTCGAGCCATGCGCGGTACGCGGTCTGTGACGCGCCTTCGCCCGTCACTATGCGGGTGGGAATCACCGCGCCTGGTCCACTTCCGGTGTCGAGCCAGCGGTGCGTAGCATCGGTCATGTCGTCGCTCCTCCAAGCGTCGTCCATCCCCCCGGGCCGTCCCATCGGTCGCGGGGGTTTCTCATTGCCAGCGTAGTGCGATAGGCGAGCTAGGTGCGATAGACCCGACAGGATCACTCGTCTCGCCAGGTGATCAGGGCACACCTAGCGTCGGACTATGGAGTGGAGGCCGGACGTGCCCAGGTGGCGCCAGATGTACGAGGTGCTGGAAGAGCGGATCGCGGACGGGGTGTACCCGCCCGGCAGTCGGCTGCCGTCCGTCGTCGACCTGTGCGCCCAGTTTGGAGTCGCTCAGATGACGGCCCGGCGGGTGCTCAAGGAGTTGCGGGACGCTGGGCTGGCGTACATGGAGCCGGGCATCGGCACATCGGTGGCGCCGCTACCCAAGCCGCCCGCCGACCTCGAGCCCTGACGGGGTCCGGACGCACGAAGCCCCCGCCCGAGCGATCCGGGCAGGGGGGCTTCATTGTGCGTGTCAGCGAAAACGTGGTGGGCTGAGGCGATGAGCCGCGGATCCGCTCAGGCAAAGAGGCGGCCTACTGCCGAGCCGGGGTGGTCGCTCAGAGGAATCTGGTCTTGATCTCGGCCAGCGGCGTGTTACCGGTCCAGCAGGTACCGGTGTTGTCAGTGTCGAGCCGGAGCGTGCCCGTACCTCCCATGCCGCCGTCGCAGTACATGGAGCCGACACTCGAATTGAGAAAGGCACCGTTGGGGTCGACATCGGTTCCGACAAACGGCGCCCCTGGAAACGTCTGGATCCCGACGTTGAGGGCGTCGTAGGGGCAGCCGGGGGCTGAGGTGACGCAGGGAGCGGCACCGATCGGGTGATACCCAGCGGTAGTGGTGTTGTAGGCGATGGTCCAGATGATCTGCCGGGGCAGCTTCACCATTCCGGGGACGTCGAAGGTGACGGTCTGGGCGATGCTGGCGTTGCAGGTCCTTGTGAGCGAGTCGTACCACCTGCCGGCGTTGGCACCGGTGCAGCGGGTGGAGTCGGCCGAGGGCCGGTACGCGATTCTGGTTGTCTGTGTGCGGGTGGCGAGCAGGGCGCCGGGCTTGGGCGTGCTAGTCGAGTTGTCCACCGCGTAGACGTTCACGGTCAGG
The DNA here is from genome assembly GCF_005047355.1 of Actinacidiphila oryziradicis. Lineage (GTDB taxonomy): Bacteria > Actinomycetota > Actinomycetes > Streptomycetales > Streptomycetaceae > Actinacidiphila > Actinacidiphila oryziradicis. Next base: position 13,349 of record NZ_SUMC01000001.1, on the reverse strand, counting down.
GGGTGTGTGAAGGATGAGCCGCGGGCCGACACGCAGTTACTGGTATTCCAGCGTCCGCTCTGGCAGGCCAAGCTGGACATCACCACCCGTACCGAGTCCAAGACGCGGGGGCGGATGATGAGGCCGGGGGCCAGTTCCACCTCGTCGCCCACCTCACTGGTCGAGGTCACTTGGAAGCCCCAACTGAGGACGCTCGCGGGCAGGTTCCGCGGGATCGAGGAGTACGCGGGCAGACCGAGGGGGCTGTCCGACTTGGCTGCGGCCGATCCTGTCGACAGGGCCGCCAGGGGAAGCAAGAGGCTGAGCGCCGCGAGGGCTATCCTGCGGCCCGTCCGCCGTCTCGCGGCTGTGCCAGTTTGCGGGTGGCTGCGTATACGGCCGGTACTTCCACCCTCGCGTCGAATTCGGAACATGACTCTCCTACAGTAGTTTTCGGATGGGGAGTCGAGCGCTCTCGTGCGCCGCTGCGTACCTCCTTACGCGTTCGATGCTGAGTGCGCGCGTAAGCCGCAGCCGGCCAGCCTGACGCCAACGGAACGGAACAGGTGGAATTCGGCAGACGATCACGACGCCGGAAGCGCTCTTCTAGATCGTCAATCACTCACTTTTGCCCGGCAACCCGTGTAAGCCATTCGCGGCTGCTGATGGCGACAGGTGGCGCCGCTGGTAGCTGCTCGGTGGGAAGCCCCGCAGCCACGGCCGCGCGCACGTCACGCGCGCGTTGGACCGTCCGGATAGTCCGGATAAGAAGCTGCTCCGGACATGCAGCAGCCCCCGGCCGGTGTGGCGCGGGGGCTGCTTGCCAGGGTCAGGCGGCGAGCGCTTCGCCGGAGCTGCAGGGCCAGCAGCAGCCGAGGCTGGTGGGGATGACGTATCCGGCGTCGCGCCTGCAGTCGGGGCAGGTGCGGCGGGCGAGCATGGCGGCGGCTAGGGCGCGGGCCCGGCCGGGGGTCATGGGACGGACCGGGGCAGCGAGGGCGACGTCGTACAGGTAGGCGGTCCGCCGGCCGCGGCGCCATCGGATCTCGCCGACGGGGTCATGTCCTCCGGGTCGAAGGCCGACGGCCCGCAGTTGGCGGCGGGTCATCAGCCCGGCCGGGGCGGCGCGGTAGCGGTGGATCGGGAGAGTGGAGGCACGCATCTCGGTTCCCGTCGGAGTAGTTGGGCTCTGCCCATCAGGGCCCTGAGTGGGGCTGGCACGGGGGCGTACACCCCCCTCTACCGGCTCTACCTCGCAGGTCGGGGGCCTCTACCACCCCCATTACCGGGGTAGAGGGCCCCCGCTACCCGGGGCCCCTGCAGAAACCAGCTGAGGGCACCCCGGGCGGGGCCGGTTTGTGGGGGTTGGTAGAGGGACCCCCCTCTACCCCCGGAGCAGGATCTCGGCGGGGACGGCGCCCTCGATGTCGCGGCGCTGGTACCCGGCGGCGTTCGCACCGCCGATCTTCACCTGCTTGCTCGTGCGCTTCACGCCGGCCGTCTCCAGCTCGCCGGCCAGCCGCTCGGCGTTCCAGTCGCCGTAGGTGTCCTCGTCGAGGTTGACGAGACCGGCGAGCAGGTCGGTCGTGAACATCCGGACCGAGTGCCGCATGACCTCCAGCACGTCGGAGACGACGGCCGGGACGGTGATGCCGGCAGCGTCGGCGGCCGCGGTGACGTCGCCGGCCGCGTCGCCGGTGAGCTGCCCGGCAGCGTGCCGCAGGGTGCGGCCCTTCTGGCAGAGCGCGGCGAAGCCGGGGCCGTCGAGGTAGTCGGCGCGCACGGTCACGTAGGACGCGGGCCCGGTGACCAGCACACCGACACCCTTGTGCTCCTCGGACAGCACGGACGCATCCGCACCCTGGGCGGCCTTGCCCTTGCCCAACACCATGTCGGACGACGCGCGGTCGACGACCTGAGTGGAGTACCGCAGGGTGATGATCTCGCGCAGCTTGGTCGGTACCGAGTCCGCGTCGGGGCGCTGGCTGGCGAAGTTGCTGATGAAGCCGGCGGCCGGGCCGCGCCGGGCGATCCGGCACAGGTTGTTGATGACCTCTTCCCGGTCATCGCGCTCCATGGCGGTGAAGTACTCCTGCAGTTCGTCGATCGTCACGAAGATGACGGGCAAGTTGTACTTCGCGACTATGGCGGGCGTGAGTTTCCCCTCCGGGCAGACGGACGTCGGCAGCTCCCTGAGCAGCGCGAACCGGCGCTCCATCTCCACCAGCAGCTCCTGCAGCATCGCCTTCAGGGCCTCCACCGCGTCATCCTCGGCGCCCATGACCAGCCGGTGAGCAACGGCCTTCATCGGCATCCAGTCCGCGCCGCCCTTGCCGTCGGCGACGTAGTGGCGGACGTGGGTGTCGAGCAGGCCGGCGGCGGTGAGCAGCCGCTGCGTGAACGTCTTACCGCGGCGCGGCAGTCCGCCAAAGAAGAGGGACTGCCACATCACGGGCACGGAGATGCGGTTGCCGCGGGCGTCCTGCCCGAACGGGATCGGCTCCCAGATGCTGAAGCTGTCCAGCTTCTCCAGCGGGCTCGGGTTCGGCGTACCGAGGTACGGGTCGTCATCGGCGACCCACATCGACACCCGGCCGGCGTTGCCGCCCTTGGCCGCGCGCACCCGGGACATGATGACCTGGATCTCATCCACGCCGAGCTCCTGCGCGATGACCTCCCGCTTGGCGAGCACGTCAGAGGCGGTCTTGCCGCCACCGCGCGGCAGGTCGAAAATCACTGCCCAGCCGCGCCCGTCACGGACCGGGCCCATCGTGCAAGAGACCTTCGGCCCTTCCTCTTCCCCCCGGCCGCTTTTCAGGAGGCCGGCGGCGCGCAGCGCCTCGTTGAGCTGCTGCGCGGACATGTCCACCCGCAGCGGCGGCGTGCCCTGGTCGAGCAGGTGGGTCTCCTTGCCGCGCCCGAGGTAGGACAGCGGCGTCACGATGGCCGCGGCCATGGTGGTCTGCAGCAGCGGGTCGGCCAGGGCGAAGCCGAGGGCGGCGGCGGCGACACCGACGGCCGCGGCACCGAACCGCCAACGGCGCGTCTCGGTACGGGCGGCGTGCGCGGCCTGCAGACGCGCGGCCAGCTCGACATCCTCGGGCTTCACCTTGACCTGCGCGCGAAGGGCCCGGACGGCTGCGCTGTGGTCGTGCGCGGACAGAGTCGGCCACAGTCCCACGGTGGCCCGGAAGAACCCGCGAGCGGCGAGCAGCACGGTCTTCACCAGGTACTTCGGGACACGGAAGGCGTGGAAGCGGGCGTGCCACCAGGTGAGCCGCGCGAGCGCCTGGGCGTTGGCGACGACCGAGGCACGGGAGCGGGCCCACGCCGGGAGCAGCGGCGCATCGGGGACGCTGAGCCAGTCAGCGAGCGGGTTGTCGGGGCGGTCGACGGCCTCGACGCCGGCGGGGAGGACCAGGTCCTCGAGCGGCTGCTTGATGAGCTGTACCGGGGCGGCGCGGTGGTCATCGAGGCTGTGAACGGTGCCCACGGGGGGTGCCTCCGAGATCGTGTCGGTCATGATGGGGTCTCCTGCTTCTCTGCTGAGTGGCGGGTGACCCGGGGCGGCCGGACGGTTCCTAGGCCAGTGACGGCCGTCCCGGGGCGTTACTTCTTCTTGGCTGCCTGTTCCGCCCGCTTCCGGGCGCCTTCCTTGATGCGGGCGATACGGCGCTCGAGGTCGGCCTGATGGACGTCAGGCCCGGCGATCGAGCGTTTGCACATACGGCCGACCAGCAGGGCGATCCGGGCTACCTCGCCAGCGGTGAGCTGCGGTTCGGCGGCCATCAGCGGCTGCTCGGGTTGTCGGGGTTGGCCCGGTTGTAGTCCTTCCAGAACTGCTCCGAGCGCTCCCGGGACTCCGTCTCCAGCTCGTCGAAGGTGTTCTGCAGGTTCACGGCGAGGCTGGTCCGCCACGCCTGGTGCTTGGCCTCGCGGCGGCTCACCTTTTTCGGCGGCTCGGCACCGGACGGGTACTTCGGGGCGAAGATTCCCATGACGGGTCCTCTCGGTTGGTGGGCCGGGCTGTCCGGTCCTCTGCCGACCCCGGCGGGGTGCCGGGGACGACAGGGGGCCGTCAGTCAGCCTCGGAAGTTGTTGCGCTTGAAGACGGCCTTGCGGATGTTCACCGTCGTGCCGGGCTTCGACTTGCCGCTCGTACCGAGGACCTGCACGGCGATGAAGCCGCCGAAGATGACCGCGGCGAGGATGACCAGCTGCGCCACGAGTGCGGCCAGGGCGGCAATGAACGAGGTCAGCAACAGCAGGCCACCGCACACCGCGGCGAACCCGACACCGCCCAACGCGATGTTCACCGCGACCGGGCTGACCGCCGACCGGGCGGGCTCGGCGACGGCCGCCGGCTGCTGCTGCGCCATGGCGTACCCGGTGACGACCCGCCCGTCTGGGAGCAGCACGGACTGGACGGTGGGCACGGCCACCGGGGCGGCGTACTGCTGGACGGCGATCGGCTCGGCGGCCGGGTAAACGGCGGTCGGGACGATCGGCTTCGGGGTGTGGACGTCGTAGCGCTTCGGGGTGCTCATCGGGTCGGCTCCAGGTCGTTGCGGGCGGCGGCCAGAACGCGGTCGGCGTAGGGGGCGCCGTAGTAGGGCTGTTCGCCGCCGAGGAGTAGGGCCAGCTCGCCGCCGGTCAGCCCGGGGGTGGAGCGGAGGGCGGCGCGGGCGATGTCGATGTGGTGGACGAAGCCGGGCGGCGCGGTGTTCTCCAGCTCGCTGCGGATCCGTTCGGCGCGGGGCTGGCCGATGGCGAACCGGTTCTTGAGGGCGCGGATGGACGGGGCCCGGCCGGCGGCGAGGCCGTCGTGATACTCGGCGCGGGCGGTGGCGGTGTAGGTGTCTTCGCCCGGGGGCGGGGGACTGTCGTCCTCTTCGGGCTCGGGCGCGTACTCGGGGGTGTACTCGGCGCGTACCTCGACCCGGGTGCGCGGCGACTCGGCAGCGAGTACTGCGCCCGGAAACGGTGGCAGATCTGCCGGAGTTTTCTCACCCTCGGTCACGGCCGGGTACGCCTCGGGTACGGCCGCCAGAAGCTGCGGGTACACCTCGACGGCCTGTACCTCGGGGGCGGGCACGCGCTCAACGTCGACCACCGCGACTGGCATCTGCCACGGCGACGGCAGCTCCACCGACGCCAGCCCGGAGGCGTGCCGGTAGGCGGCGATGCGCTCGAGGAGTACGGCCCGCTGCTCGACGAGTACACCCGCGTCGGTGCGGTCGACGGCGGCGGCCAGGCGGCGGCGGGCACGGCGTACCCGGCGGGTACGGGCGCCTGCTGCTTCGAGGTCGGCGAGGTGCGCGGCGCGACGGGTGGCGATGCCGGTCCAGCGGTCCCGGGTGATCTGCGCAGCGTCCCGGCCGCGCACCGCCAGACCGAACCGCGACAGGAGGCGTTCGCGCAGCTCACGGGCCAGGACAGCGGGCAGCGACTGCGAGTCGTCGCCAGTGGCGTGCCGCAGCTCGATGCCCATCGCGAGGTGCCAGAGCAGCGCGGCCATGATGGGGCCGACGAACGCCCGCACGGTGCCCGCGATGAACCCGGACTCGGAGTACGCGGGGATCACCATGATGCCGGTGACGACCCAGACGAGTACGCCCGGCGTACCCGGCGCACCCTGAGTACGGAGATTCTGGCGGGCCATGAGCGCCATGCTGAAGAGGCCGATTTCGGCAGCGGCGAACATCACGCCACGCTCGGAGGCACTGGTCATGTGGAGGTGGTCGCGGGCGAAATTCCAGCTGGTGTCAGCCGAGTACGCCGTCGACACCATGGCGCCGATCGCGGCCATGACGACCGCCCCGGGGACGTGTCCGAGGGAGCGGCGTACCCGGCGTGCGGCGTAGGCGAGTACACCGGCGAGTACACCGAGTACAGCGGTCGGGTACGGGTGAGTACGCGCCCAGTCGGCGAGTACGGCGAGGTTCATCGGAGGCTCCGGGGGAGACGGCGGTCGATGCGCGGGCGGAGGATCAGGCCGGCGACGAAGCCGAGGACGACGGGCTGCGCGGCGGCGGTGACGGCGAGAGTGCCGACCACGGCGAGCAGCGCGGCGGCGATGGCGGGATGCGTGACGAGCACGGCGGCGAGGGCGCCGAGCAGGAACCAGCGCTTCATCAGATTCCCTTCACGGGATAGGGGCCCCGCCCGGCGTGCGGGCGGGGCACGGGACGGTTAGCGGAGCGGGCCGCCGGAGCTGCGGACGATGGCGAGGCCGAAGCGCTGCAGGCCCCGCCGGTCACGAAGCGCGTAGGCGGTGACGAGGCGGTCGAACAGCACGTCGACGGGCGGCAGCGGCGCGGTGGTGCGGGCCGCCGACGTGACAGCGGCGTCCTCGGTCGGGCGGGGGATCGGGAAGCGGCTCACAGCTCGCCCTCCTCGGCCTGCAGGGCGGCGAGCTGGCGGGCCTGCTCGCGGATCCGGTCGGGGAGGGCGGCGATCTGGTCGGCGAGGCGCTCGAGGCCGGCGACGTCGTGCGGATAGTTGTCGCCGCCGATCTCGACGTTGACGAACACCCCGGTGCCGGGCGGCCGTTCGGTGAACGGGCGGGATTCCAGGGACAGGCCGAGCAGCAGCACGGGGCCGCGGTCGGTGTCGACGGTGAGCTCGGTGTCGTCGGAGGTGTGCGTGATGTCGGTCCGGTAGCCGCCGACCTGGTGGAACTCGCCGTTGCACCAGTCGGGGCAGCGGACGCTGACGAGATCCGCGTCGAGGGTGTCGATGTGGACGATGCGGCGGGCGGTCATCGGGGCTCACCGCCCTCGGACTGCTCGGGTACCCAGACGGCGTAGGTGACGGGCCGGTCGGCGGTCCAGCCGCGCAGCTGCTCGACCGCGACGTGGTCGCCCCTGATGGCGGCGGCGAGGATGATCCGGGCGTCGCTGGCGCGGGCGTCGAGGATTTCGGCGCGGGCGTGGTGGTCTTCGGTGGTGTCGGCCATCGGAATGCCCAGGGCCTCGACGACGGCGGCGAGCAGGGCGATCACGTCGGGGGTGAGGTCGCTCATCACGCCACCTCCGCCAGCACCAGGGCCTCGACGCGCTCGACATTGAGGGACGGGCTGCAGGGGCGCATCGGGACCTTGCCGAGGCCATTCGCCTTGAAGATGCGGGTGATCTCCGCCAGATCCGGGGTGCTCCGCGACGACGGGGTACGGAAGACTTTCCAGCCGTTGTAGGTGCCGGACGGCAGCTTGTCGAGGACCTTCTTCGCGGCGCGCTTGCCGCGGTCCGCACGGCGGGCCTGGTCAGCGGACCGCTCGAACTCAGCCGCAGCGGCGGCGATGGTCTCGACAGCCGGCATGTCGTCGGCGGCGTACACGTCCGTCGGGTCCGGGGCGGTGGTGGGCGCCTGCTCGCGGACCAGGGCGGCCGGGGAGACGACCGAGCGGACCGCAGCGGTAAGGATGGAGAAGACGCGGCGCGGGGCGGTCTGGCGTGCACCCCGGTGACGCATGAGAAGCTGAAGCACAGCTGGACTCCTGGTTTCGTCAGGTGTTCCGGTCAGGCCCTGGGACCGGCGTTGGTAGCGCCGACCTGGGGCCGCTTGCGTTGTCGCTGATCACCTTTGGGGCTTAACTGCCCCTTGGGCGACCGCCGCTTCGCCGACCTCAAGCCACTGGTCCGGCCATGACGGCCACGACGCAGACGCCAGACCAAGGAGGTCCGGCCCGCCTCGCGGTGCACGCGGCAGCCGCCTCACGGCTCGGTGCCTCCGACCCCCACCAGGACGGGCCACCCGACTACCGGCTCGTGCCGCCCGCCATCGCCGCGTGGATCGCAGCGGCGCTGACCCTTGGGGCACCCGGCAAGGCGGCAGCCGTCTGCGCCGGTGCCGCCGTCCTCGTGGCGTTGCTTCTGCTCATGCCGCGCCGCCTGGACGCCCCTGGCTCCAGGCCCGCCGCCTGGTGCGTTCCGACCACAGGAACGCGGTCCGAGCGAGCGGCACAGTCGGCACCAGGCCGCGTCGCAGGCATACGGACCGCAGCCGCCGGACAAGCCCTGGGCTTACCCGCCGCCATGACCCTGCTCTGTGCCGCCACCGCCACCGCCGCGGCGGCCCTGCACACAGCCGATCTGCATCGCGGCCCCGTCCCCCGGCTCGCCGCCCAACATGGGCATGCGCGCGTCGAGCTGCTCCTCACCGGCGACCCACGCACCCTCCGCCCCCAAGTCCGGGGCGCGGCCCGGGCGCCGGCGGCGGTCGTTGTGCAAGCGGACGCGGTGCGGGTCACGGCCGAGGGCAGGACGACAGCCGTCCGTACCCCCGTCCTCGTCATCGCCGGTCAACCGGTCGCCGCCTGGCTGCGGTTGCTACCGACGACCCGGATCGCCGTGCAGGCCCGGCTGGCACCATCCACGCGCCCCGGTGACCGTATCGCAGCCGTACTCTCCGTCCACGGGGCGCCCAGGATCACCGGCGCGCCCACCTCGACCCAGCGCGAAGCCGGCCGCCTCCGCGCGGGGCTCCGCACCGCCACCGATCATCTGCCGCCCGACGCCCGCGCACTGCTCCCGGGCCTGGTCACCGGCGACACGTCCCGCATCACCCCAGAGCTCCAGGAGGCATTCCAGACAACCGACCTCACACACCTCACGGCTGTAAGCGGCTCAAATCTGGCTATTTTGTTGATGCTGCTCATCGGCCCGCCGGGGATCGCCATCCGTGCCGAACGCCGTGGCCTCGCACCGCGCATCGGCATCCCGCTCCGTGTCACCGCAGTCCTCGGCGGGGTGCTCACCATCGGCTTCGTCGTCGTCTGCCGCCCCGACCCGAGCGTGCTGCGGGCCGCCGCGTGCGGCCTCATCACCCTCCTCGCCATCGGCACCGGCCGCCGCCGCACCCTCATCCCCGCTCTCGCCACGGCCGTACTCCTGCTCCTCCTCTACGACCCCTGGCTGGCCCGCTCCTACGGCTTCCTGCTCTCCGTCCTCGCCACCGCCGCCCTCCTCACCATCGCGCCGCGTTGGAGTGCCGCCCTCCAGCGTCGTCGGGTCCCGCCCCGCCTCGCGGAAGTCCTCGCCGCCGCCGCTGCCGCCCAAGCGGTCTGCGCGCCGGTCGTGGCCGTGCTCGCCGCGCATGTCAGCCTGGTCGCCATCCCCTGCAACCTCCTCGCCGAACTCGCCGTCGCCCCCGCCACAGTGCTCGGCTTCGCCGCGCTGGCGGCCGCCCCGCTCGCCATACCCGTCGCCAAAGCCCTGGCCTGGCTGGCGGGCTGGCCCACCGGCTGGATCGTCATCGTGGCCCGGCGGGGTGCCGCCCTCCCCGGCGCCTCGGTCGACTGGCCGGGCAGCTGGCCCGGCGCCCTCGCCCTGGCGACGGTGACAGTGCTGGTCGTCGCCTTCGCGCGCCGCCTCCTGCGCCACCCCTGGCTGTGCACGGCCGCCGTGCTCATCCTGCTCCTGGCGGTGCTCCGTCCCGTCCCCATCCCGAGAGCCATCACCGGCTGGCCGCCACCCGGCTGGCGACTGGTCGTCTGCGACGTGGGCCAGGGCGACGCCCTGGTGCTCTCCGCAGGCGACGGCACCGCCGTGGTCATCGACACCGGCCCCGAACCCGCCCTCGCCGACCGCTGCCTGCGCACCCTCGGCGTAAGAACCATCCCGCTGCTACTTCTGACGCATTTTCACGCCGATCACGTTGACGGCCTCCCCGGCGTTCTGCGGGGCCGCGCAGTCGGGGCCATCGAGACCACGACCCTCGACGAACCGCCCGGTCAGGTCGCATTCGTCCGCCGCCTGGCAGCCGCCGCCCACATCCCCCTCCTCCGGGCGGCCGCCGGGGAGCGCCGCCGTCTCGGCCCCCTGGACTGGCAGGTCCTCTGGCCCCCAGCCGCCCCCGGCGTCCTTCCCGACGACGGGCCCAACGATGCCTCCGTCACCCTCCTGGTCCGCACCGCCGGCCTCACCCTGCTCCTCCTCGGCGACCTCGAACCCGCCGCCCAGCAGCGCCTCCTCGCCACCACCCCCGGCCTCGTCCGTATCGACGTTTTGAAAGTCGCCCATCATGGCTCCGCCTACCAGGACCCGGCGCTTCTCGCCCGCCTCCGCCCCCGCCTCGCCGTCATTTCCTGCGGAGCCGACAACCCGTACGCTCCCAACTTGTAGTTCTAGGAGCGTGCCACGATGGCACCAAAACCGCAGGTCAGCACGGGTAGGCCGCTCACTCACCATATAAAGGGTATGGCCACCACACAGCTCAGGGGCGTGTCAGCGCTCCGTCTCAGCGTCCTAACCGACGAGACCACGTCACCCGACCGGCAGCGGGAAGCCAACGGCGGAGCCGCCGCAGCACTCGGTATCGACCTTGCCGACAGGGAAGCCGTAGACCTGGGCGTGTCAGCGAGCAAGACAACGCCATTCGAGCGGCCGGAATTGGGCGCCTGGCTACGTCGGCCGGATGATTTTGACGCGCTGTGCTTCTGGCGTTTCGATCGTGCCGTTCGCTCGATGGACGACATGCAGAAACTGAGCACTTGGGCGCGCGATAACCGCAAAATGATCGTGTTCGCGGAAGGCCCGGGCGGAAGGCTTGTGCTGGACTTCCGCAACCCGCTCGACCCCATGGCGCAACTCATGGTCACACTGTTTGCGTTCGCCGCCCAAATGGAAGCCCAATCGATCCGTGAACGCGTCATCAGCGCACAGGCAGCCATGCGCACGATGTCTCTCCGCTGGCGTGGCTCGCGTCCGCCGTACGGCTACATGCCCGCCCCGCTGGAAGGTGGCGGATGGACGCTTGTGCAAGACCCTGAAACCGTCCCCGTGATTGAGCGCATCATGAAGGAACTCATCGACGGCAAGACAGCCGCCGCAATCGCAACGGGCCTCAACACAGACGACATCCCCTCGCCCCGGGATTACTGGTCTCTCAAGAAAGGCCGTGAGACCGGCGGGAAGACCGGCGGCAAGGCAGGCGAGACAGTCACCCGCGAGCGTTTCGCGTGGCGACACGGGACCGTTAAGAGCGTCCTTACGTCGGAACGCATGCTCGGCTGGAAGACGCACGGCGATAAGCCCGTACGGGACAGCGAGGGACGTCCGGTCATGGCAACCGCCGAACCGATCGTGACGCGTGAGGAATTCGACGCTATCGGCGCGCTGTTCGCTGCCCGGTCGGTTGACAACAAGCACACGGACCGCGCGGACACCGTGGCGCTACTCCTGCGGGTCATCGAGTGTGCGGGATGCGGTGGACGGATGTACCTGCACCGGCCGTCAAGCAAATCGACCACAACGACGGAGACCTACAAATGCGGCTCGTACACGCGGGGGAAGCCGTGCGACAGTCGGGCGACTCTCAAGCGGGATTGGGCAGACGAGTACGCGGAGCGCGAATTTCTGCGGCTCGCCGGCCAAGTGGAGTACACAGAAACGCGCGAGATACCCGGATACGATCCCGCGCCGGAAATTGAAGCCACGTTGGCGGAGTATGAGGCGCACCAGGAACAGCAAGGGCAACAGAAGTCCAGCGCCGGAAAGCAGGCATGGCAGCGCCGTGCGGATGCGCTGGACGCTCGGCTAGCTGAACTTGAGACACGGCCGAAGGTCGAGCCAAGCCGAGAAATCATTAAGACCGGCCGTAAGGTCGCTGACAAGTGGCGTGATGCCGACCCAGCGGGAAAACGCGCAATGCTCGTGAACACAGGCGCGCACCTATCGGTAAAGCGCGGAACGCGCGGAGGATGGCGCACGCTGGACGAATCGCGCGTACGATTCACCATGCGGGGCGAACTGGACGACGTGATAGCTGAGTTGCTCGCGCTGTCTGAGTCGCTGACTGACAGGCCTGACGTACGTGTTATCGGGGCTCGGCTGAACATCCGTGAGGGGGCGACATCATGAGCGCTCAGCGTGCGGAGCAAGCGCGAGAGGAATGGCGTGCGGCACAGGAGGAGGAGTGGCAGCGATTCGCCGCGCTGGCAGAACAGCGAATCGCATTGCGCGCGGGCGAGTTGAGCGCAATGCCGGCGCGGGAAGCCACGGACCCGATACCGGAAATCTCCGAGCAACACCGCGCGGAAGCACGAGAGCGATTCGTGGGCCTAGGAGATCAGCGGTTCGATGACCACATGGCGGAGTGGGACGCAGAGTGCGCGGGGGAGTCGGTATCGGAGATGTACGGCCGTCAAGAACAGCTCGTCTGGCTGCACAAGTCTGACGCTCTGTGGGCACGCGTAAGCGCCGGCGAGGACAGCCATGAACTCCGGGCGCGGATACGGCGCGTGGAAGCGCTACAGATGGCATACGCGGGCTTCCCGGCGGTCATAGCGGAGTAGGCGAGACACAAGCGGCCCCGGTGGGAATCCCCGCCGGGGCCCTTTGCATGCCCGCTGGCTGCCCACTGGGCGTCCGTAGGCCCGTAGTCGGTACATCCGGACGTCTGGGCGCTGCCAGGCCCGCACAGAGGCGTACGTGGATTCCGCAGTGTCACATGGCATGTACGCGCTATCCGTCTCACATACTGGACACATAGCAAAGGGACAGTAAAGCCTATAAGGCAATTCTTTTCGCTTTCCCGCTGCCAGCGATGCTATTGCCCTATTGTGCCCGTATTGCGCTCCCAATTGCAGGCCGCTCACTCGCGAAACCATAAGTAGAGGGGCAAGCGGCAGGCCGCTGGCTCGTCACAAAGTAACTGAGGGCGCCGCCACGCGATGAGCCCTCCCGCAAGATGTCCGCCGCGCGAACGGCTGATATTCGCGTACCGAGAAGGCCGTACCTAGGTAGATCCCCCAAACAGGCTGTGGCGGCCCGGTTTGGCGGTTTCCCTAGGTGCGGTCTTTTTGCGTTTCCCAAACTTCGCCGCCACACACAAAGGACTTCCCCATGAACGGCCATGAGCACTACCAACGCGCCGAAGAACTAGCCGAAAAGGTTTCGAGCGGACGCGCGTACGCCGACGCCATCGAAACGGCAATGCTGGCACAGGTACACGCGACGCTCGCGCTTGCCGCAGCTACAGCGGATGCCACGAACTTCCGGCGAGACCTGTACGCCGGCAACGGTGATGAACTCCCGGCCACGACAGCGCGCAAAAAGAACTTTGCAGCCAAGAGCGCTGACGCTGCTAACGACTTCATCTAACCGGGGATCCGAAAATGAAAACTTTCGATGACGCCTACTGGGCGCAGACAGCCAAGAGCCTAAACGTCAGCATGGACGTGCGGCATGCCAAGTTCGCCGAATTCGTGGCCGACCATTGCGCGGACAAGCTCCGCTACGTCACAGGACTCGGCGCTCTCAACTGGTCAGTGCATCGTGAGATCATGATCACTTTGCGCTGAACCGGAGGTTGCGGCAGTTGAGTCAAGGGAACCCGCTGTGCGTGCAGGAACGCGAGTCCATATTGCG